>NZ_BQUN01000096.1:147464-280240 GCF_026008495.1 Streptomyces sp. A012304 | reverse complement strand
CCGCTCGGGGCGCGGGGCGGGGTGCCGGCGGGGCGGCGGGTGTCGCGGCGGCCGGGAGGGCGGGTGCCGGGGGTGTGCTGCGCCCTCGTCATGACCTTGTTCATGGGTGTCCCCGTTCAGTTGGGCCCGGCCGCTTTCTACCGGGCGGTAACTTGCCGTCGTGGATCTTGTACGGGGTTGCGGTAAGTGACGGCAAGAGAGCGCAAGGTCGCGGGTCGAGTCCTGAGGGCTTCACCTATCAGGATGATGGAGGCGGGCAAAAGACCGGGTGGGCGGGGTGTGCCGGGTGAATTCCGGGGCGCCGGGTGGACGGCGTCAGGGGCGTCTGCGGGGACCCGAAAGGGGACACCCGCACGTATCCTGAAGCCCCCGGAGGCGCGGACACCGCTCTCCGCGGGGCGCCGAGCGAAGTACCGACCGCGGATCCGACCACGAGAGAGAGCGGCCCACCATGCGCGTCTACGTCCCCCTGACCCTCCCCGGTCTCGCCGAGGCGCACAAAGCGGGAGAGCTGGGGCCCGGGCCGCTCGTCGCGTACGCCGTCACGCCCGCCCTGCGCGAGTGGTACCTCTCCGACGACATCGAGGAGCTGGAGTACGCCGCGCTCGGCCGGGCCGCGCTCGCCTCGCTGCGGCTGCTGGCCGCCGACCCGGGGGCGCCGCGGCGGCGGGTCGTGGTCGCCGTGGACGTGCCCGACGGCGCGGCGATGGCCGACCCCGACCGGGGCCTCGACCCCGCGGCGCTCGGCGAGGTGCGGGTGGCCCGGGGGGTGCCGCTGACCAAGGCGGCCTCCGTGCACGTCGACGCCGGGGACGCGGAGGCCGACGTGACCGCGGCGGCCGAGGCGCTGGCCGCGGCGGACGTCGGCGACGACGACGCCCAGTTCGTGGTGGACGGCGCCGACGACCACGAGCTGCTGTGGTTCGCCACGCAGGAGATCCCGAACCTGGTGGGCTCCGGGGACTGAAACCCTGTGCCGACGGCGGCTCGGTGGCCCGACGGCCGGTGAACCGAGTGCCCGGCTCGGTGGCCGGAGGGTCGGTGAGCGGAGCACCCGGCCGGTGGTCCGACGGCCGCTGAGCGGAGCACCCGGCCCGGTGGTCTCGGCCCGTTCGGCGTCCTGGCCGGCGAGCCGGCGCGTGCTGCCGAATGTCAGTGGTGGCGGGTACGTTTGCGGACATGGGGAATGCAGCGGCGCACATCGTCTGGGACTGGAACGGCACCTTGTTCCACGACAACGACGCGATCATCGGGGCGACGAACGCGGCGTTCGTCGAGCTGGGGATGGAACCGATCACGCTGGAGCGGTACCGGGCGCTGTACTGCGTGCCGGTGCCGAAGTTCTACGAGCGGCTCATGGGCAGACTGCCCACCGACGCCGAGTGGGAGATCATGGACGAGGTCTTCCACCGGTACTACGCCGAGCATCGGGTGCGGTGCTCGCTGACCGCGGGGGCGGCGGAGCTGCTCGCGGGGTGGCGCTCGGCGGGACACAGCCAGTCCCTGCTGAGCATGTACGTGCACGACGAGCTCGTGCCGCTGGTCCGCGGCTTCGGCATCGAGCCGCACTTCGTCCGGGTCGACGGGCGCACCGGGCCCTCCGGCGGCAGCAAGGCGGAGCACATGGTGCGCCACCTCAAGGCGCTGGGCGACGTCGAGGCGGAGCGCACCGTGGTGATCGGGGACGCCGCCGACGACGCGGTGGCCGCGCTGCACGTGGGGGCGCGGGCCGTGCTGTACACCGGCGGCTCGCACGGGCGGTCCAGCCTGGAGGAGGTGGGCGTGCCGGTCGTGGACACGCTGGAGGAGGCGGTGGAGGTCGCGAAGGAGATGGCAGCCTGAGGGTGGTGAGGGCAGGGGCGGGACGAGTCGGATAGGGGGGATGGGGGCGGGGGGAGTCAGCTCGCCGGTGCCTTCGCGCGCAGCACTCTGAGGAACTCGCGCATCCACGCCGGATGGTCCGGCCAGGCGCGGGAGGAGACCAGCGTGCCGTCGACGACGGCCTCGGTGTCCTGGAAGGTCGCGCCGGCGCTCTGCATGTCGAGCTCCAGCGCCGGATAGGCGGTGACGCGGCGGCCGCGGAGGCCGTCCGTCGCGGCGGTCAGCAGCGGGCCGTGGCAGATCTGCGCCACCGGCTTGTCCGCGTCGAAGAACGACTTGAGGATCTTGCGCAGTTCGGGGTCGTTGCGCAGGTACTCGGGGGCGCGGCCGCCGGGGACGACGACGGCGACGTACTGGCCGGGGTCGACCTCGGAGAAGGCCAGGTCGGCGGGCCAGGTGTAGCCGGGCTTCTCGGTGTAGGTGTCGAAGCCGGGTTCGAAGTCGTGGACGACGAACCGGAGCTGCTTGCGGGCGGGGGCCGCGATGTGGACCTCGTAGCCCTCCTCGCGCAGGCGCTGGTAGGGGTAGAGGACTTCCAGGGACTCCGCCGCGTCGCCGGTGACGATGAGGACTTTCGCGGTCATGTCGGTGCGCTCCCCTCAGGACGGTGGCTTCCTGGGCAACGTGCCGCTGGATCGCGGCCTTGCCAAGAGGCGCGGTCGCTTTCAGGGTGCCCCGGGGGCGCCTCCCGAGGCGACTTTTCCCCACCATCGAAAGCCCACCGAAGCCCGCTGAAAGCCCACCCCACCCACCGAGCCCTCGAAGCCCACCGGGCGGCCCGTTGGTTCGTCCCTTCACACGCCGCCGCCCGCCCCGCCCCTGTGCAGAACGTCAAACTTCCACCCCCTGTTTTGTACACATACGGCTCATGACGGGCCCCGGGTGAGGAGCGATAGCCTTGGTGGCGTGATCAGCGCGATATCTCGCGGGGGTGCTCTTTCCCCTGCCCTGCGCCCGGTGACCGCGGACGACATCCGTGGCCGGGTGGCGGTCGCTGGTCCTCGCGGGCGGGACGGGGTCGCAAGAACCCCCAGGACGCCGTACACACCCCGGACGCGGGCGGCGCGGAGAGCAGCGTCACACCTCGCGGGGGCGTCGAGAATGGCCGATAACCCCCCGCTCATCTCACCTTGCGGCATAGCGTCGAAACAGACCGGAGACCCCGCGTCGAGGCGTTACGTCCCAGGGGAAGAGACCGTACTTCCTTCTACGTCACGCAACGGCGCGCGACAGGAGCCAGAGGACAATGCAGACCAAGCTGGACGAAGCCAAGGCCGAGCTGCTCGAGAGGGCGGCCCGGGTCGCTGAGAACAGCCCGGTCGGGGGGCACCTACCGACCGGGACGACGGGCGAGGCCACTGCGGGGACCCCGGACACCCCCGGCACCCCCGACCGCGAGACCGTGCTGTCGTTCCTCCAGCGCTACTACCTGCACACCGCCCCCGAGGACCTCACCGACCGCGACCCGGTCGACGTCTTCGGAGCCGCGCTCTCCCACTACCGGCTGGCCGAGAACCGGCCACAGGGCACCGCGAACGTGCGCGTCCACACCCCGACCGTCGAGGAGAACGGCTGGACGTGCAGCCACTCCGTGGTCGAGGTCGTCACCGACGACATGCCCTTCCTCGTCGACTCCGTGACGAACGAACTGACCCGTCAGGGGCGGGGCATCCACCTCGTCGTCCACCCGCAGATCGTCGTCCGCCGGGATGTCACCGGCAAGCTCATCGAGGTCCTGAACACGGCGCCCTCCGCCCCCGACCTCCCGCACGACGCGCACATCGAGTCGTGGATCCACGTCGAGATGGACCGCGAGACCGACCGTGCCGACCTCAAGCAGATCGCCGTCGACCTGCTGCGCGTCCTGTCCGACGTCCGTGAGGCCGTCGAGGACTGGGAGAAGATGCGCGAGGCCGCGCTGCGCATGGCCGAGGACCTGCCGACCGAGTCCGTGCCCGGGGACCTCGCCGCGCCGGAGGTCGAGGAGGCCCGCGAGCTGCTGCGCTGGCTGGCCGCCGACCATTTCACCTTCCTCGGCTACCGCGAGTACCAGCTGCGCGCCGACGACTCCCTCGCCGCCGTCCCCGGCACCGGGCTCGGCATCCTGCGCGCCGACCCGCACCACGCCGGCGGCGACGCCCACCCCGTCAGCCCCTCCTTCGAGCGGCTCCCGGCCGACGCCCGCGCCAAGGCCCGCGAGCACAAGCTGCTCGTGCTCACCAAGGCCAACAGCCGGGCCACCGTGCACCGGCCGTCGTACCTGGACTACGTGGGCGTGAAGAAGTTCGACGCCGACGGCAACGTCATCGGTGAGCGGCGTTTCCTCGGACTGTTCTCGTCCGCCGCGTACACCGAGTCGGTGCTGCGGGTGCCCGTCGTGCGGCGCAAGGTCGACGCCGTCCTGAAGGGCGCCGGCTTCTCGCCCAACAGCCACGACGGACGCGACCTGCTCCAGATCATGGAGACCTACCCGCGTGACGAGCTGTTCCAGACGCCGGTGGACGAACTCCAGTCCATCGTCACGTCCGTGCTCTACCTCCAGGAGCGCCGCCGACTGCGGCTCTACCTGCGGCAGGACGAGTACGGGCGCTACTACTCCGCCCTCGTCTACCTGCCCCGCGACCGGTACACCACCGGCGTGCGGCTGCGGATCATCGACATCCTGAAGGAGGAGCTCGGCGGCATCAGCGTCGACTTCACCGCCTGGAACACCGAGTCGATCCTCTCCCGGCTGCACTTCGTGGTCCGGGTGCCGCAGGGCACCGAGCTGCCGGAGCTGTCCGACAGCGACAAGGAACGCATCGAGGCGCGTCTGGTGGAGGCGGCCCGCTCCTGGGCGGACGCCTTCGCGGAGGCGCTCAACGCCGAACTGGGCGAGGAGCGGGCGGCGGAGCTGCTGCGCCGGTACAACAACGCCTTCCCCGAGGGCTACAAGGCCGACCACACCCCGCGCTCCGCGGTCTCCGACCTGGTCCACCTCGAACGCCTCGACGAAGAGCGGAACTTCGCGCTCAGCCTGTACGAGCCGGTGGGCGCGGCGCCCGACGTGCGGCGCTTCAAGATCTACCGCAAGGGTGACGCGATCTCCCTGTCGGCGGTGCTGCCGGTCCTCAACCGGCTCGGCGTCGAGGTCATCGACGAGCGTCCCTACGAACTGCGCTGCGCCGACCGCAACGTCGCCTGGATCTACGACTTCGGTCTGCGCCTGCCCCGCTCGGGCAGCGGCGTCAGCGGCGACCAGCTCGCCGACGACGCCCGCGAGCGGTTCCAGGAGGCGTTCGCCGCGACCTGGACCGGCCAGGCGGAGAACGACGGGTTCAACGCCCTGGTGCTGGGCGCCGGGCTGACCTGGCGGCAGGCGATGGTGCTGCGCGCGTACGCCAAGTACCTGCGGCAGGCCGGTTCGACCTTCAGCCAGGACTACATGGAGGACACCCTCCGCACCAACGTCCACACCACCCGGCTGCTGGTGTCGCTGTTCGAGGCGCGGATGTCGCCGGACCGGCAGCGCGCCGGACTGGAGATCGTCGACGCGCTGCTGGAGGAGCTGGACGCCGCCCTCGACCAGGTCGCCTCCCTGGACGAGGACCGGATCCTCAGGTCCTTCCTCACCGTCATCAAGGCGACCCTGCGCACCAACTTCTTCCAGAAGACCGCCGACGGCACTCCGCACGCCTACGTGTCCATGAAGTTCGACCCGCAGGCCATCCCCGACCTGCCGGCGCCGCGGCCCGCCTTCGAGATCTGGGTGTACTCGCCGCGCGTGGAGGGCGTGCACCTGCGGTTCGGGAAGGTCGCGCGCGGTGGCCTGCGCTGGTCCGACCGGCGTGAGGACTTCCGCACCGAGATCCTCGGCCTGGTCAAGGCGCAGATGGTGAAGAACACCGTCATCGTGCCCGTCGGCGCCAAGGGCGGCTTCGTCGCCAAGCAGCTGCCCGACCCGGCCGCCGACCGCGACGCGTGGCTGGCGGAGGGCATCCGCAGCTACCGCACGTTCATCTCCGCGCTGCTCGACATCACCGACAACATGGTCGCCGGGGAGGTCGTGCCGCCCGCCGACGTCGTCCGGCACGACGAGGACGACACCTACCTGGTGGTCGCCGCCGACAAGGGCACGGCGACGTTCTCCGACATCGCCAACGAGGTCGCGCAGTCCTACGACTTCTGGCTCGGTGACGCCTTCGCCTCCGGTGGCTCCGCCGGCTACGACCACAAGGGCATGGGCATCACCGCCCGCGGCGCCTGGGAGTCCGTCAAGCGGCACTTCCGGGAGCTGGGCGTCGACACGCAGAGCGAGGACTTCACGGTCGTCGGCATCGGTGACATGTCCGGTGACGTGTTCGGCAACGGCATGCTGCTCAGCGAGCACATCCGGCTGGTCGCCGCCTTCGACCACCGGCACATCTTCATCGACCCGCACCCCGACGCGGCGACCTCGTACGCCGAGCGCCGCCGCCTCTTCGAGCTGCCGCGCAGCTCCTGGGCCGACTACGACACCTCGCTGCTGTCGGCGGGCGGCGGGATCTTCCCCCGCAGCGCCAAGGCCATCCCGGTCAACTCCCACATCCGCGAGGCCCTCGGCATCGAGGGCAAGGTCACCAAGCTGACCCCGGCCGACCTGATGAAGGCCGTCCTCAAGGCGCCGGTGGACCTGCTGTGGAACGGCGGTATCGGCACGTACGTCAAGGCGTCCACCGAGTCCAACGCCGACGTGGGCGACAAGGCCAACGACGCCATCCGCGTCGACGGCGCCGACCTGCGCGTCAAGGTCGTCGGCGAGGGCGGCAACCTGGGCCTGACCCAGCTGGGCCGGATCGAGTTCGCACGCTCCGGCGGCAAGATCAACACCGATGCCATCGACAACAGCGCCGGCGTGGACACCTCCGACCACGAGGTGAACATCAAGATCCTGCTCAACGGGCTGGTCACCGACGGCGACATGACCGTCAAGCAGCGCAACAAGCTGCTCGCCGAGATGACCGACGAGGTCGGCCGTCTCGTCCTGCGCAACAACTACGCGCAGAACACGGCGATCGCCAACGCCCTCGCCCAGTCCAAGGACATGCTCCACGCCCAGCAGCGCTTCATGCGCCACCTGGTGCGCGAGGGCCACCTCGACCGGGCGCTGGAGTTCCTGCCCACCGACCGGCAGATCCGTGAGCGCCTCGCCGCCGGGCAGGGCCTGACCAGTCCGGAGACGGCCGTCCTGCTGGCGTACACGAAGATCACCGTGTCGGACGAGCTGCTGCACACCTCGCTGCCCGACGACCCCTACCTGCGTGGGCTGCTGCACGCGTACTTCCCGACGGCGCTGCGCGAGCAGTTCCCCGAGCACATCGACAGCCACCCGCTGCGGCGCGAGATCACCACGACCGTCCTGGTCAACGACACCGTCAACACCGGTGGTACGACGTACCTGCACCGGCTGCGGGAGGAGACCGGCGCCTCGCTGGAGGAGATCGTGCGGGCGCAGACCGCGGCCCGGGCGATCTTCTGCTCGGCGCCGGTGTGGGACGCGGTGGAGGCCCTCGACAACCAGGTCGAGGCCGACGCCCAGACCCGTATCCGGCTGCACTCGCGCCGCCTGGTGGAGCGCGGCACGCGCTGGCTGCTCAACAACCGGCCGCAGCCGCTCGAGCTGGCGGAGACGGTCGAATTCTTCGCCGACCGGGTCGAGCAGGTGTGGTCGCAGCTGACGAAGCTGCTGCGCGGCGCGGACCTGGAGTGGTGGCAGAAGATCTACGACGAGCTGACCGGTGCCGGTGTGCCGGACGGGCTCGCCACCCGGGTGGCCGGATTCTCGTCGGTGTTCCCGGCGCTGGACATCGTGTCGGTGGCCGACCGCATGGGCCGGGACCCGCTGGATGTCGCGGAGGTGTACTACGACCTCGCCGACCGTCTGCACATCACCCAGCTGATGGACCGCATCATCGAGCTGCCGCGGGCCGACCGCTGGCAGTCCATGGCCCGCGCCTCCATCCGCGAGGACCTGTACGCGGCGCACGCGGCGCTGACCGCGGACGTCCTGGCCGTCGGCAACGGCACCTCGACGCCCGAGCAGCGGTTCAAGGCGTGGGAGCAGAAGAACGCGGCGATCCTGGGCCGGGCCCGCACCACGCTGGAGGAGATCCAGGGCTCGGAGACGTTCGACCTGGCCAACCTGTCGGTGGCGATGCGGACCATGCGGACACTGCTGCGGACGCACTCGTAGCCGTACGCGCGGGCCGCGGTCGCTCAGGCCGCGCGGGCCGCGGGTGACGCGTGAAGGCGCCTTCCGATCCCTCGCAGGGATCCGGAGGCGCCTTTTGCACAGGTGCTGCCGGGCGTGCGCTTTGAGATGTGCGCTGCCGGGCGTTACGCGGGCTTCGGCGCCGGCTTGGGTGCCGGTTTGCCGCTGGTGAACTCCTCGTACGCCCGCATGACCTCCTCGGTGGGGCCGTCCATGCGCAGCTCGCCGCGCTCCAGCCACAGCACCCGCTGGCAGGTGTCGCGGATGGCGGCGTTGCTGTGGCTGACCAGGAAGACCGTGCCCGCCTGCTCGCGCATCTCGCGGATGCGTTCCGCCGAGCGGCGCTGGAACTTCGCGTCACCGGTGGAGAGCGCCTCGTCGACGAGGAGGACGTCGTGGTCCTTGGCGGCGGCGATGGAGAAACGCAGCCGGGAGCCCATGCCGGAGGAGTAGGTGCGCATGGGCAGGGAGATGAAGTCGCCCTTCTCGTTGATGCCGGAGAAGTCGACGATCTCCTGGTAGCGCGCCTTGATCTGCTCGCGGGACATGCCCATCGCCAGGCCGCCGAGGTAGACGTTGCGCTCGCCGGTCAGGTCGCCCATCAGGGCGGCGTTGACGCCGAGGAGGGAGGGCTGGCCGTCGGTGTAGATCTTGCCGCGCTCCACCGGCAGCAGGCCGGCGACGGCCTTCAACAGCGTCGACTTGCCGGAGCCGTTGGTGCCGATCAGGCCGATCGCCTCGCCCTTGTAGGCGACGAAGGAGACGTTCTTGACGGCGTGCACGGTGCGCATGCCGGCGGCCTTCGCGGCTCGCTTGGGGCGCAGGATGCGGTTGAGGGCGGCGGTCGCCGAGCCCTTGCCGCCGGCGGGGCCGTTGATGCGGTAGATGATGTCGACGCCGTCCGCGACGACGGTGGGGATCCGCTCGTCGGAGGGCCCGTTCGGGGTTGTGTTGTCAGCCACGGCCGTAGGTCTCCTCAGCCTTCCAGAAGTAGATGAAGCCGCCCACGCCGGCGAGCAGCGCCCAGCCGGTCGCCCACGCCCACACGTGCGGGGGCAGCTGGCTCGCGTGGAAGGTGTCGATCAGCGCGAACCGCATCAGGTCGATGTAGACGGCCGCGGGGTTGGCGCGCAGCAGGTCGGCGACCCAGGGCGGCATGCCGTTGTGCTTGCTGACCAGGTTGTCGATGCTCCACATCACGCCCGAGATGTACATCCAGGTCCGCAGGACGAACGGCATCAGCTGGGCGATGTCCGGGGTCTTCGCGCCCAGCCGGGCCAGGATCATCGACACGCCCGCGTTGAAGACGAACTGGAGGACCAGCGCCGGGACGGCGAGGATCCAGGACGGGGCCGGCGGCACGCCCACGCACAGCAGGATGATCACCAGCGCGGCCATCGAGAACAGCAGCTGCTGGAGCTGCTGGAGGCAGAACGAGATGGGCAGGGCCGCGCGCGGGAAGTGCAGGGCCCGCACCAGGCCGATGTTGCCGGAGATCGCGCGCGTGCCCGCCATGATCGAACTCTGCGTGAACGTCCATACGAACACGCCCGTGACCAGGAACGGGATGAAGTCCGCGACGCCCTTCTTGGTCTCCAGCAGGACACCGAAGATGAAGTAGTACACCGCCGCGTTCAGCAGCGGGGTCATCACCTGCCAGATCTGTCCCAGCTTCGCCTGGCTGTACTGCGCGGTGAGCTTGGCCGTGGCGAACGCGCTGATGAAGTGGCGGCGCGCCCACAGCTGGCTGACGTACTCCGGCAGCGAGGGGCGGGCGCCGCTGACCGAGAGGCCGTGACGGGCGGCGAGGGCCGCGAGGTCTTCGCGGGGCACGGGCCGCGACTGGGGCGGTGTGTCGAGGACCTGACTCACATCCGCTGCTTTCTCTCGGGGGTGGGGGTGGGCACGGGCGGTCCGGTGTCGCCGGCCGGCGTTTCGGCGTTTCCTTACGTTTCTCTTGTCGTTCTCTTACGTCGGGACGGGACCGTATCGTCGCAACGTGAGCGTAGGCCGATTGAGCGCCGGAACGCAACCGTTTCGTCGTGACGCCCTATGCTGTCCGCATGACGACGAACGCCGACGGACCCCAGACGCGTCCGCGCCGCCGGACCCCCGCGGGAGCGGCCGTGCTCCGGGAGGACGTGACGGAGGCCATCCGGGCGGCCGTGTTCGAGGAACTGGCAGCCGTCGGCTACGCGCGGATGTCGATCGAGGGCATCGCCCGCCGGGCCGGCGTGGGCAAGACGGCCGTGTACCGGCGCTGGCGCTCCAAGCTGCACCTGGTCCTGGACATCGTCGCGGCGATCGCCGTGCAGGGCCTGCCGGCGCCGGAGACGGGCAGTCTGGAGGGCGACCTGCGGGTGCTGTACGAGGTGACGTCACGGGCGCTGCGGCACCCGGTCGCCTCGCAGATCATCCCGGACCTCCAGGCGGAGGCGGCCCGCAACCCCGAGATCGCCGAAGCGGTGCAGAAGGCCCTGCGGGACGGTCAGGAGGGGGTCGCGCTGACGATCGTGGCCGCGGCCAAGCAGCGCGGCGAGGTGAGCGAGGGCGCGGACGGCGAGCTGGCGCTGGATCTGATCTCGGGCCCGCTGTACTGGCGCTCGGTGGTGATCCGCAACCCGAAGCTGCCCAAGGGGTACCTGGACGCGCTGGCACGGTCGACCGCCGCGGCGATCAAGGCGCTCTGAGCCAGGGCCTCACCGCGCCCACGCTCGGGGCGGCGTGCCGCTGTCTCTCAGGCTCGGCACCTCGGCCCGCTGTCGCCTAGGCTCGGGGCCGCGTGCCCCTGTCGCTCGGGCTCGGGGCGGCGCCCGCCGTCTCTCGGGCTCAGTACCTCGGCCCGCTGTCGCTCAGGCTCGGCACCTCGCCCCGCCGCGCCCACGCTCGGGGCCGCGTGCCCCTGTCGCTCGGGCTCGGGGCGGCACCCGCCGTCTCTCGGGCTCGGCACGTCGCCCCGCTGTCGTTCAGGCTCAGCACCTCGCCCCGCCGTCGCTCGGACTCAGGGCCGCGTGCGCCTGTCGCTCGGCTCGGGGCCGCGTGCGCCTGTCGCTCGGCTCGGGGCCGCGTGCCGTTGTCACCCAGCTCAGGGCCCGCCACCCCGTGGCTCATGCTCAGGGCCTCGCCACCCCGTGGCTCATGCTCAGGGCCTCGTACCGCCGTCGCTCAACCGGTGGGCCAGGTCCGTCAGGTCCGGTGTGCGCAGGACGCGGTCGCCGGAGCCGGGCAGGGGGACGTGCAGGGCGCGCGTCCACCGTTCGGGGACGGCCGTGGCGCCGTGCACCGCGCCCGCGAGGGCGCCCGTGACCGCGGCGACGGTGTCGGTGTCGCCGCCGAGGTCGACGGCGGCGCGGACGGCGTCCTCGTACGTGGTGGTGGTGCGCAGCGCCCAGACGGCGGAGCCGAGGCAGGGCCAGACGGCCCCGTTGAACTCGGTGGCCAGGTCCGGGTGCCAGTCGGGGGCCAGGACGGTCGCGTAGCGCGCCCGGTGGTCGGGGTGGACCTCGGCCAGGGTCGCCGGCAGCGCGGCCAGCGGGTCACCGCCGGTCAGGGCGGTGCGCAGCAGCTCGTGCAGGATCGCCGTGCCCTCCCAGGCCGCACGGTCGCCGTGGGTGAGGGCGCTCAGCCGGCGGGCGGCGTCCATCGTGGCGGCACGGCCGTCGCCGGCGAAGTACACGGCGGAGGTGGCGGCCCGCATCAGCGCGCCGTTGCCCGCTCCCCGCTGGCTGACCTGGAAGTGCAGGGCGGCCGCCGTGTCCCACGGGTCGCCGCTGCTCAGTACGGCCTCGGTCTGGAGGCCGATGTCCTTGGGGTCGGCGGCCGCCCACCGCTGGAACCTGCGGAAGACGTCCGCCGGTTCCAGGCCGCCGCGCTCCAGCAGGGATTCCCCGACGAGTACGGCCATCTGCGTGTCGTCCGTCGCCTCACCCGGGTCCCAGCCGCCGCCCCCGCACATCTCGCCCCCGTGCCCCGCGACCGGGAACCGGGCCCGGAAGGCGCCCTCCGGACCGAACTCGAACGGCGCGCCCAGCGCGTCCCCCACGGCGGACCCGACGACCGCGCCCACCGCACGTACGGAATCGATCACCCGGCCAGCCTAAGCTCCGGCGCGACCGCCGTACGGCAGCAGAGGGAAGAAGCCCCGCCCGACCGCCTACGCCCGCCGCTCCTGCGCCGTGTCCTCCTCCTCGCTGAGGGCCGCCGCGTCCAGTGCCCCCGTGAGCCGGTCCAGGCGTTCGCGGAGTTCGGTGATCTCGTTCAGGTCGAAGCCCGTCGCGGCGGCGATCCGGCGCGGTACCCGCAGGGCCCGCTCGCGCAGCGCGGTGCCCTCCTCGGTCAGCCGGACCTCGACCGAGCGTTCGTCGCGGGTGCTGCGCTCCCGGCGCACCAGGCCCGCCGACTCCAGCCGCTTCAGCAGGGGGGAGAGGGTGCCGGAGTCCAGGCGCAGATGCTCGCCGAGCCTCTTGACGGGCAGCGTGCCCTCCTCCCACAGCACCAGCATCACCAGGTACTGGGGGTAGGTGAGCCCGAGGTCCTTGAGGATCACGCGGTACACGCCGTTGAAGGCGCGCGAGGCGGCGTGCAGGGAGAAGCAGATCTGGCGGTCCAGCCGCAGCCAGTTCTCCTCGGCGGACGCCGGGGCGGGGGCGGAGGCCGGGTGAGACATCGGGGTCATGCCTCCAGGGTAGCTCTTGCGGACCATTCAGTTGTGCACAACTGAATTGTGTGCTCTACTTGTCGTCGTGAGCGGCCCGGACACGCACCGTGCGGGGCCGGCCACCCCCGACCACAGACTTCCGAGAGGGATGGTTCATCCATGGACGCGCTCTACACCGCAGTCGCCACCGCCACCCACGGCCGTGAGGGCCGCGCCGTCTCCTCCGACGGCAAGATCGACCTCGCGCTGGCCATGCCGGTGGAGCTGGGCGGCAACGGTCAGGGCACCAACCCCGAGCAGCTCTTCGCCGCCGGGTACGCCGCCTGCTTCGGCAGCGCCCTCGGCCTCGTCGGCCGCCAGGCCAAGGTCGACGTCAGCGACGCCGCCGTCACCGCCGAGGTCGGCATAGGCAAGCAGGGCGAGGGCTTCGCCCTCAAGGTCGCCCTCCGGGTCGAGCTGCCGGACTCCGTGGACGAGGCCACCGGCCGCAAGCTGGTCGAGCAGGCCCACCAGGTCTGCCCCTACTCCAACGCCACCCGCGGCAACATCGAGGTCGAGCTCGTCGTCGAGTAACCGGGTCCGGCACCCCCACCCCTAGGGGTGGTCGGAGACGGGGCGGCGCCCGGTCGGATACGACACGGTCGACAGCGGCGAGCCCGTGACCCCCGAGGCCGCCGACGGCACCGGCCGCCGCTCATCGAGCGGCACCACCGGCGGCTGCCCCGTCTCGCCCAGCACCACCCGCCGCACCACACGCTCGGCGGCGCGACCGTCGTCGTACGGGCAGAACCGCTCCCGGAACGCGGCCCGCAGCTGGGCCGAGCGGGAGCCCCGCCAGTGGCCGGTGGCGAAGATGTCGACCAGCTCGTCCTCGCTGCGCGCGACCGCGCCCGGCGGGAAGGCCCGCAGGTCGAAGTAAGTGCCACGGGCCGCCTGGTACGCCGCCCAGTCGTCGTCGGGGACGTGCACCACGATCGGACGGTCCAGGTTCGCGTAGTCGAACATGATCGACGAGTAGTCGGTGACCAGGGCGTCCGACGCCAGACACAGCGACTCCACACTCGGATGGCCGGTGACGTCCAGGACCCGCCCGCCGCCCGCCACGGCGGTGGGCTGCGCGGGGTGGGCGCGGGCCAGGATCACGAACTCCGGCCCCAGCCGGCGCAGGACCCGCGCCAGGTCGAGCAGCGGGCGCCCGGTCAGGCAGTGATCGCGGTACGTCGGCGCGTACAGGATCGCGACCGTGTCGCGGGGAATGCCGAGCTCCTCCCGCAGCCGCGCCACATCCTCGGCCGTCGCCCGCTGGAACACGTCATTGCGCGGCTGGCCGTACTCCAGCGTGATGTAACCGCCGGGGAAGACCCGCTCCCAGGTCAGAGTGGTGTGGCGGTTGGCGGACAGCACATAGTCCCACCGCTCCACGCCCCGCAGCAGCCCCGCGAAGTCCGTGTCACGCGCCGCCGCCGGGCGTTCCCGCAGGTCGAGGCCCATGTGCTTGAGCGGGGTGCCGTGCTGGGTCTGGACCAGGACCTGCCCGGGCCGCTTCACCAGCCGGCGGTCGAAGTCGACGTTGCTCACCAGGTACCTGGAACGCGCCAGCGCCGTCCAGTACGCGGCCGTGTCCGGGGTCAGCCGGCCCGGGCCCGGCGGGACGGCGTCCTGGTGCTCGGGGCGCGCGATCCACGCCGTGCGCACCTGCGGCACCACCGCGCGGAACGCGGCCTCCAACGCGCCCGGATTGCAGCCGAACGCACGCCCCCCGTACGCGGCGAACACGGCCCGGTCGGCGCGTACCGGCAGCCGCAGCTGGATCCGGTAGTGGACCTGGAGGGCGGCCGACCGCAGCGCGCGGACCAGCCCGGACGCCGCCCGGCGCACGCCCCGCCGCAGCGCCTCGCCGGCCTGGACCGCCCGGTAGGTGCGGTGCAGGCCCAGGCCGACCAGGGCGTGACGCATCCGGGACCGCGGCGGCACCGAGACGCCCGGGACACGGTGACGGCGGTAGTGGGCGCGGGCCCGGCGCAGGAACGCGGCGCGGTCGGCGCGCGGCAGCGTCACGCGCTCGGTGTGCAGGGCCGCGAGGTGGTCGACCATGCGGTGGAACAGCACCGGCCGCCACCGGGCCAGCGCGGGCCGCCCGGCGAGGAACGCGAAGACACGGTCGTACTGGTCGAAGACGTCGAAGTGCCGGTGGCCGGCGGTGGGGACGCGGGCGCCCCGGCGGCGCACGCGGTGGTGCACGCACACCCGGTCCAGCGTCGCCAGCGACTCGGCCAGCGCCAGCGCCGGATACGTCCACGGCAACTCCGCGCAGTAGCCGGGCGGGAAGGACAGACCGGCCCGCTCGACGAACTCCCGCCGGTACGCCTTGTTCCACGCGGCCGGCACCATCCTCAGCAGCCCCGGCCGGCCATCCAGACGGAACGGCGCCGGCCCCCGCTCGGTGAGCTGCGCCGCGAACGGACCGCGGACCGTCTCGCCCGTCCAGTACGCCGCCGCGTGGTCGTACACCAGGACGTCCGGCTCGCCCGTCTCCTTCAGCCGGTCGGCGATCGCGCGCAACGCGTCCGGGGCGAGCGTGTCGTCGCCGTCCAGGAACAGCACGTAGTCGCCGATCGCCCGCTCCAGACCCGCGTTACGGGCCGGCCCCGGACCGGCGTTCGCCGCCAGACGCACCGGCCGCACCCGCGGATCGCGCGCCGCGAACTCGTCGATGATCTCGCCGCAGCCGTCCGGCGAACGGTCGTCGACGGCGATCACTTCGAGGTCGGCGTACGACTGGGACAGCACCGATTCGAGGCACTCGGGCAGGTACGCCTGAACCTGGTACGCGGGGACGATGACACTGAACCTGGGCAAGGGACATCCATGGGTCGGCGCGGGGGGCTCTGCCCGGGAACGGCCGAAGGAGTGACCTGGTTACGATCCGTACGGCATCCGGGGTACACCGGCACGCACGACGAGGGGGCGGACCGGACCCGGCCCGCCCCCCGCACCCCGTCGTCTACTTGACCGCGCCGGCCATCACACCGGACACGAACTGCCGCTGGAACGCGAAGAACACGGCCAGCGGGACCACCATCGAGATGAACGCGCCCGG
Source organism: Streptomyces sp. A012304 (assembly GCF_026008495.1). GTDB lineage: Bacteria > Actinomycetota > Actinomycetes > Streptomycetales > Streptomycetaceae > Streptomyces. The sequence goes on along the minus strand of NZ_BQUN01000096.1, from coordinate 264,373 downwards.
CGCCAGCACGTCGATGTTGTTGCCGAACTGCCGTACCTGCGTCTGCAGGGCGACCGTGATCGGCTGGCTGTCGGCGTTGGTGAACACCAGCGCCACCAGCATGTCGTTCCACACCCACAGGAACTGGAAGATGCCGAGGCTCGCGATCGCCGGACCGCCCAGCGGCATCACCACACGGACGAACAGCCGCAGTTCACCGGCGCCGTCGAGGCGGGCCGCCTCCAGCAGCTCGCGGGGGATCTCCGCGAAGAAGTTCCGCAGCAGGAACACCGCGAACGGCAGACCGAAACCCACGTGGAACAGGATCACGCCGAGAACCGACCCGAACAGGCCGACGCTGCCGAAGAGTTCGGCGATCGGGATCAGCGCCACCTGCACCGGCACCACCAACAGGCCCACCACGCCCAGGAACCACCAGTCCCGGCCCGGGAACTCCATCCACGCGAACGCGTACCCGGCGAGCGAGCCGATGACGACCACCAGCACGGTCGCCGGAACCGTGATCAGCACCGTGTTGACGAGGGAGTCGGTGATGTCGCCGTTCTCCAGCAGCTTCCGGTAGCTGTCGACGGTGAGCTGGGACGGCTCGCTGAACACCTTCCACCAGCCGCTCGCGCTCATGTCCTCCGGCGTGCGCAGCGAGGAGATGAGCAGACCGATGGTCGGCACCAGCCAGAACGGCCCGACGACGATCAGGAAGACCCGGACCAGACCGCCGTTGACCTTCTCCACGAGCCACTTGGCCGCCGACGTCATCGCCGCACCTCCCGCCTGAGCCGCCGGATGTTGAACCACATCACCGGGATCACCAGCAGCAGCAGGAACACCGCGATCGCGCTGGCGATGCCGGGCTGGTCCTCGGAGAAGCCCTTGCGGTACAGCTCCAGCGCCAGCACGTTCGCGTCGTCCTGCGAGGAGCCGGGGGCGATGATGAAGACCAGGTCGAACACCTTCAGCACATTGATCATCAAGGTGACGGTGACCACCGCGAGGACCGGCGCGAGCAGCGGCACGGTCACCCGGCGGAAGACCTGCCACTCGTTCGCGCCGTCCACCCGCGCCGCCTCCATCAGCTCCCTGGGCACACTCGCCAGCCCGGCCGCGATCAGCACCATCGCGAAGCCCGCCCACATCCAGATGTACGAGCCGATGATCGCCGGCGTGACCAGCGACGGGCCGAGCCAGTCCAGCCCGTTGTACGCCTCCTTGAAGTTGCTCGCCGGAAGCCGCAGCAGCGCGCCGTCGGCCTCCTCGGGGAGGGTGAAGGTGCCGTCGTCGGCGGCCGTCGTCGAGGCGACCACCCTGCCGTCCTTGACGGCCTCGATCCGCATGCCCGGGTAGCCCAGCTCGGTGGCATCCGGGGCGCCGAGCGTGCCGACGCCCTTGCCTCGGGTGAAGTCCTGCCAGGTCGTGCCGGTGACCTTGCCCGGCTCGGGCCGCGCCCCGACGGCCCGCTCGGCGTCGTCGGGCATCTGGTCGGGCGCGACACCGACCAGGGGCAGGGCGACCGGGTCGCCCGCGGAGACGGCCGCCTTCGTGACGAACCCGCCGCCCTCCGCCTTCAGCGGCGACTGCCGGCCCGGGTGGGCCTTGGGGAACGCCGACGACTGCGCGAACGTGTCATGCACACCGACCCACACCGCGTTCGCGACACCCTTGTCCGGGTCCTGGTCGTAGACCAGCCGGAAGATGATGCCGGCCGCCAGCATCGAGATCGCCATCGGCATGAAGACGACCAGCTTGAACGCCGTGCCCCAGCGCACCCGCTCGGTCAGCACGGCGAAGATCAGACCCAGCGCGGTCGCGACCGTCGGCGCGAACACCACCCAGATCACGTTGTTCTTCAGCGCCGTGCGTATGCCGTCGTCGGTGAAGAGCGCCCGGTAGTTGTCGACGCCGGCGAAGCCGTCGCCGGACTGGTCGTAGAAACTGCGCACGACCGAGTACCCGATCGGGTAGACCACGAGCGCGCCCAGCAGCACCAGCGCGGGCAGCAGGAACAGCGCTGCCACCGTCCGCCGGGTGCCGGTCACGCTCCCGCGTGAGCGAGGTGCGGCGGGGGCTCCCGGAGCCCCCGCCGCCGTTTTCGACGCCATCCCCGGATCAGTTCCCGTACGCCGCCGCCGCGTCCGACTCCAGCTTCGCCTGGATGCCGGCCACGTCCGTCGGGTTCTTCAGGAAGTCCTGGAGGTCCTTCCACATGCCCTTGCCGGGCGTGCCGCCGAACGCCTGCGGGGCCTGGTCGGACAGGTCGAAGCGGAAGTCGTCGCCCGCCGCGACCAGCGCCTGTGCGATCTTGCGCTGCACGTCGTTCGGGTACGCGGCCACGTCGACGTTCTTGTTCGGCGACAGATAGCCGCCCAGCTTCGCCTGGATCTCCGCCGCGTCCGGCGAGGCGAGGAACGTCGCCAGCGCCTGCGCGCCCGGGGAGTCCTTCAGGACGACGGCCGCGTCACCGCCGGAGACGACCGGCGCGGTGGCGCCGACCTTCGGGAACGGGAACACCTTCGCGTCCGTGCCGACCTTCGCGTCCGTCTGGGCGATGTTGACCTGCACGAAGTCACCCTCGTAGACCATCGCCGCCTTCGGCTGGTCACCGCCGGTGAAGGTCTGCGTGACGGCGTTGGGGAACTGCGTCTGGAGCGCCCCGTCGGCGCCGCCCGCCACGTAGTCCTTCTTGCCCCAGATCTGCGCGAGCGTCGTCAGCGCCTGCTTGACGGACGGGTCCGTCCACTTGATCTCGTGCTTGGCGAGCTGGTCGTACTTCTCCGGGCCCGCCTGCGACAGGTACACGTTCTCGAACCAGTCGGTCAGCGGCCAGCCGTCCGCGCCCGGGATGGAGAACGGGGTGACGCCGGAGTCGTACACCGTCTGAGCGGTCGTCAGCAGCTCGGCCCACGTCTTGGGTTCGGTGGCGCCCGCGTTCTCGAAGACCTTGGCGTTGTACCAGACCAGCGACTTGTTGGCGGCCTTGTAGTAGACGGCGTACTGGGTGCCGTTCACCTTGCCGATGTCCTGCCAGCCCTGCGAGAAGTTCTTCGCCAGCTCCGCCTTCGCCTCCGCGCCCAGCGGCTTGGCCCACTTCTTGTCCACGGCCTGCTGGATGGCGCCCGGCTGCGGCAGCATCGCCACGTCCGGCGGCTGACCGCCCGCGATCTTCGAGCCGAGGAAGTTGATGATCGGGTCCTGCGCGGGCACGAAGGTCACCTTCGCGCCGGTGCGCTTCTCGAACTCCGCCAGGACCTTCTTGAAGTTGGCCTGCTCCGGGCCGGTCCACACGGCGGCGACCTCGAGTGTCGTGCCGTTCAGTTTCGGGAGGGTGAGGCTGCTGCCGCCCGGCTCCTGACTGCCGGTGGGAGTCGCGTCGCCGCTGCCGTCGCCGTCGTCACCGCCGCACGCGCTGAGCGAGAGCGCCAGGGCTCCCGCGATGATCGCGGCGGCTGCCTTCACGGTTCCGCGTTTCCGGTGTGTGTTGCTCGTCCTGCGCATCACTGCCCCGTTCTTCGTCCTCGTCGAACGTCCGAGCGCTGTCCCGTGGGGACTGGTCTACGCCGGGTGCCGGGGGTCGGCAAGTGCGCGTGCCGTGTCAAGCGGGAGATCGTGACCGCGTTGTGATTGCAGGCTGCACGGGTGTGGGCGGGGCGCTGCCCGGGACACGGGGGGTCTACAGCAGGGACGGCACCTCGGCCGCCGCCACCTCCCGCGCCGCCCGCTCCAGCGCGCTGGCCAGCAACGCCAGGTCCGTCGGGCCGTTGCCCAGCTCGCGGACGGGCCTGCGGGCCGGGGGATCGCCCATGCGCTGCCACTCCAGGGCGACGACGGTGGGGCGCAGGGTCGCCGTCCGGGGGATGCGGCCCGTGACCCGGCCGCCCTGGAACGGGGTGAGCAGTCCGTCCGCGCCGCGCAGCCGGCCGCGCCCCGGAGCCGGTTCGTCGGCGCCCGACCCGGGGGCGTCCAGCGTGATCCGTACCGTGGCCTGCCGGGCCGGTTCCGACTCCGCCGTACGGCCTCCCGGGCCGGTGGCGGCTATCAGGTGCACGCCGAGCCGCTCGCCGTCGCGGGCCACTGCCTCCAGGGCCCGCATCACGGACCCCGCGGCGGGCCGCCCGGGAGAGCCGAGCGCCGGCGAGACCAGGGCGTCCAGATCGTCGACGACGACCACCAGCCGGGGCAGCGGTGGGGGCGCCTCGGTGCGCTGCCGGGCCGCGGCACCGGGCCGCAGCCGCAGGGTCGAGCTCGGCGGGGCGTCCAGATCGGCGGCGCCGGCCGCCGGACCGGCGGGCCCACGCTGCGGGACGATACGGCCGGAGACCGCCCGGTGCGTGTGCCACTCGGCGAAGTCGGACCGCCCGAGCAGCTCGGCCCGCCGCTTCAGCTCGGCGCTCAGCGACTGCGCGAACTCCCGCATCCGCACCGGGTCGTTCGCCGTGAGATGCGTGGTCACATGCGGTACGTCCGTACACACCCGAAGGCCCTCGCCGTGCCCGCTGCCGGGCTTGCCGACGGTGTCCCGGCCGTCCATGAGGACGATGCCCAGCCGGTCGGGCCGTTCGGCGGCGGCCAGCGAGGCGACGACCGCCCGCAGCAGCTCCGTGCGCCCGCTGCCGGGCGGGCCCTCGATCAGCAGGTGGGGGCCTTCGGCGGCCAGGTCCACGCAGACCGGCCCGCGCGGGCCCGCTCCGAGCACGGCCCACGCCCGGCCGCCGAGCGCCTCCGTGTCGTCGGCCGCGTCCGCCCAGCGGGCCATCAGGGAGGTGGGGGTGGCCCGGGCGAGGCCCAGCTCGTCGAGGAGCCGGGCCGACGAGGGCAGCGGCGCGGACACCCGCGGGTGCCCCTCACCGCCCGTGCCGTCCGGGCGCAGCGGCGCGAGCGCCCGCGCGAACCGCTCCGCCCACGCGGAGGAGACCGCGTCCACGGCGCCGATCGTGCCGTGGCCCACCGGACCCGGCCGCTCCGCGTCCGGGCCGCCCGGCGCGACCCGCAGCAGCCGCAGCGCCGTCGCCACGTCACCGCTGAGCAGACCGGCCGCCCCGCAGGAGCGGAAGGTGGGCGCCGCCGCGCACGCCGCCTCGAAGGTATCCGCCACCGGAGAGGCGGGCGAGGCGGCCGTCGTCTCCGCCAGACACACGACGTGGATCCCGGCCAGGGGCCCCGCCACCGCCAGCCGGGCCATCGCCTCGCGCAGGCCCGCGCCGCCCGGGTCGCCGTCCACCACGACGACCGTGTACGGGCCGGTGAAGTCGCCGCCGTCGTCCGCGAGGGCCCAGGAGGGGCGGTGGGAGGAGGCGCGTTGTGCGGGGACCGACCGGGCCGCCGCCGAGCCGCCGCCCGTGTCGGCGAGGTGGTCCTCCAGACGGCGCAGCAGCTCGTCGGCGCGGGCCGTGGCCTGGTCGCGGTCGTAGGCGAGGAGCAGCCGGCAGTCCTGGCCGTGTGCCGGGCGCAGATGCGGCAGCCAGCCCAACCAGGACCACTCGGCGACGCGCTCCTCCTCGGAACGCGCGCGGTCCGTGCTGATCAGCACGATCTCCAGCAGGTCGGGGGAGTGCAGCGCGGCGAGCTGGGCCAGCACCGCGCGCGCCAGCCCGGACAGGCGCGGGCGCGGACCGGCCAGGCCCAGCGACCCGACCTCGCGCAGGCCCGCGGTGACCGGCACGGCGGGCAGCAGGCCCGAGCCGTCGGGCGCCGCCCGGTCGGCCGTGCCGAGCCGCACCGCGAGCGCCTCCGGGTGATCGGGACCGCGCTCCCACAGGCGGGGGCCCGGGCCCAGCGCGGTCAGCAGCAGTGCCGCCGGGTCCGGCCAGGTGTCCGGTACGGCGGCCGCGCCGACCGACGGCTGTGCCGCCGCGTCGGAGGCCTCCTCCTCGTACGGCGTGCCGGGGCCGTCCGCCTCGGGCGAACCGGAGCGGCCGCCGGTCAGCCGCCGGGCCCACGCCGACAGCCCGCCCCGCTTGCGGGCGCCCTGCGGGGCGTCGGGGTCGCGCGCGGGGATGCCTTTGCGGGCCGCCGGGGCGGCGGCGCTGTCGGTGTCGGGGCCGTGGGGCTGTGCGAAGGGGCTCGCGGTCTCGTGCGTCCGGGTGAAGGAGCCGAGGCCGGAGCGTCCGCCGTGGGTGTCTTCCGAGGCGGCGACGCGAGGGGCGTCGGTGGCGCCGTGGTTCTCGATGCGCGGGGCGCCGCCCTGGCCCGGTACCAGGCCCTGGCCCGGCACTGATCGCCGACCGGCGACCGGGCCCTGGTCCGGTCCTGAGCTTCGACCCGCGCCTGGGCCCTGGCCCGGCACCTGACCTTGCCCCGGACCCAACCCGTGGCCCTGCCCCCGCACCGATCCCTGCCCCGGGACCATCCCCCGGCCCTGGTCCGGCAATGAGCCCTGATCCCGGCTCAACCCCTGGCCCTGCCCCGGGACCACCCCCCGGCCCGCGACCGGCCCCGTCGGCCGTTCGCCGCGCGTGGCGGTGCCCCAGGCGGCGGTGCCGTAGGTGTGGGAGGTCGGACCGGAAGGGCCCTCGGCGCTCCCGGACGCGGGGTCGGAGGCGTCCTGCCCGCACGACACCCGGACGTGGCCCTCCCCGTCCGGAGTGGTGGGCAGTCGTGCCCCCGGCCCGCCGGGCGGGGCCAGCCGCAGGGCCGACTCCCCGACCCTGAGCAGCGCGCCCGGGGCGAGCCGCACCGGGCGGCCCGACACGCGCGTGCCGTCCAGCGTGGTGCCGTTGGTGGAGTCCAGGTCGGCCACCGTGACCCGGCCGTCGGCCGCCAGGGTCACCGCGCAGTGCAGCCGGGAGACGTCCGGATCGTCGAGCGGCACATCGGCGTCGGCCGAACGGCCCACCCGGACCTGTCCGCCGTGCAGCAGATGCACCCCGCCCGCGTCCGGGCCCGCCACCACGTGCAGCCGGGCCGGGGCGTCGTCCACCTCGGGATGCGGCTCGGGGTCGGCCGGGGCGCCCACGGACAACACCGCGCCATCGGTCAACGGCGGCTCGCCGAGCGTGCAGCGCTGCGTGTCGAGCCGCTGCGCGCCGGCGTACAGCACGGGCTGCGCGCCCCCGGACGACGTGGTGCCGCCCTCCCCGGAGACCGCCGCGGCCAGGGCGGACGCCACCGCGGCCAGAGCCGTACCGGCGGGCGCCGTGACCAGCACGTCGCAGCTCGCGGCCCGGCCCCGCGCGTCGGGGGGCGGGCCCTGCGGGTCTACGACGGTCAGCCGGATCTGCATCGCCGTCAGCGGTCCCTTCTGCGCGGGCGCGGACTTCCCCCCACCCCACACGAGCACGTCGGCCAGTACTGCACGCATCCTCGCACCTGTCACTGACAACGCGCCCGCCACCCGGTGAAAGGTGATCTTGATTGGTCGGCTCTGCCCGCAAAAATGCCTGATCCGTACCCCGCCGACGATCAGTTGAGATCGGTCACGCTCCGGTTCGGCAACCAAAAGGAACGACCAGGGCGTCTTTCCTGCAAACCTTCGCTTCGAACCGCCCGGCACTACAGTGGTTCGGAACATCGCAACACTCGCAAGCAAGCAGGGAGCGCATGACGTGCGGCCGGTAGGCAGCAAGTACCTGCTCGAGGAGCCGCTCGGACGCGGCGCCACGGGCACCGTCTGGCGAGCCCGCCAGCGCGAGACCGCGGGCGCCGAGGCGGCCGTGCCCGGCCAGCCCGGGGAGACCGTCGCCATCAAGGTCCTCAAGGAAGAACTCGCGAACGACCCCGACGTCGTGATGCGCTTCCTGCGGGAGCGTTCCGTCCTGCTGCGCCTGACGCACCCCAACATCGTCCGGGTCCGTGACCTGGTCGTCGAGGGCGATCTGCTGGCGCTGGTCATGGACCTCGTCGACGGCCCCGACCTGCACCGCTACCTGCGGGAGAACGGCCCCTTCACGCCCGTCGGCGCGTCCCTGCTCACCGCCCAGGTGGCCGACGCGCTCGCCGTGAGCCACGCCGACGGCGTCGTCCACCGCGACCTGAAGCCCGCCAACGTGCTGCTGCGGCAGGACGGCGGCCAGATGCACCCGATGCTCACCGACTTCGGCATCGCGCGCCTCGCCGACTCCCCCGGCCTGACCCGGACCAGCGAGTTCGTCGGCACGCCCGCGTACGTCGCGCCGGAGTCCGCCGAGGGCCGCCCGCAGACCTCCGCCGTCGACATCTACGGCGCCGGCATCCTGCTGTACGAGCTGGTCACCGGCCGTCCGCCGTTCTCCGGCAGCTCGGCCCTGGAGGTCCTGCACCAGCACCTGAGCGCCGAGCCGCGCCGCCCCTCGACGGTCCCCGAGCCGCTGTGGACGGTCATCGAGCGCTGCCTGCGCAAGAACCCCGACGAGCGGCCCAGCGCGGAGAGCCTCGCGCGCGGGCTGCGTGTCGTCGCCGAAGGCATCGGTGTCCACGCCAACTCGGCGCAGATCGCCGCGGCCGAGGACGTGGGCCGGCTGCTCGCGCCCGACCCGGCGCCCGCCACCGTGCCCGGCTCGCCCCAGGGCGCCCCGGGTGGCGCGTACGACCCGAACGCGGCGACCAGCGTGCTGCCGCACACCGCGGGCCCCGGCAACCCGCCGGGCGCCGCCGACCCCACCGCCGTGCTGCCGCACACCGGGGGCCCGGCGGGCGCGGCCGACCCGACGGCCGTCCTGCCGCCGGTGCCGCCGCACCAGCCCGGCCGGCAGGGCCAGCAGCCCGAGGAGCCGCACCCCTGGCAGTCGCAGCTGCGCGCCGCGCGCGACCGCAACGAGCAGACCCAGGTGCAGTACCTCGACCCGAACGAGGACCCGCTGCGCCGCCGCCCCCAGCGGCAGGTCGCCCGCCCGCAGCAGCAGCCGCACCGCCAGCAGCAGCCGCAGCAGGGCTACGGCTACCCGCCCCAGCCCCAGCAGTACGCGCCCCAGCCCCAGCAGCCTCCCGCGCCCCAGCGGCAGCCGCAGCAGCAGCCCCGCCGGCAGCCGCCGCAGCGGTACGCGCCGCAGCCCCAGCAGCCGCAGCAGCGGCCCGCGCCCGAGCCCCGTCAGCCGAGGGAGCCGCGCCGGCGCAGCGCCAACCCGATGAAGATCCCCGGACTCGGCTGTCTGAAGGGCTGCCTCTTCACGATCGTCATCCTGGTCGTCGCCGGATGGCTGATCTGGGAGCTGAGCCCGCTCCAGGACTGGATCGGCACCGGCAAGGGCTACTGGCAGCAGCTGGGCGACTGGTTCGAGACGGTCACCGGATGGATCGGGGAGCTCGGCGGCTCCGGTGGGTCCGGCGGGTCCGGCGGCTCCGGCACCTGATCGCCGACGCGGCCGGACCACGACTTCGTGGATTTGTCGACAACTGACGGGTGATTTCCGTCTCCGCGGTGAAGGTCGGCTCGCAGGACGCGTACTTTTGTCGCAACCACGCGTCTGTAGGAGCAGTCTTGGCACGGAAGATCGGCAGCCGGTACACCGCCCACCAGATCCTGGGCCGGGGCAGCGCCGGCACGGTGTGGCTGGGCGAGGGGCCGGAGGGACCCGTCGCCGTCAAGCTGCTGCGCGAGGACCTCGCCTCCGACGAGGAGCTGGTGGGCCGCTTCGTGCAGGAGCGCACCGCCCTGCTCGGCCTGGAGCACCCCAACGTGGTCTCCGTACGGGACCTGGTGGTCGACGGCAACGACCTCGCGCTGGTGATGGACCTGGTGCGCGGCACCGACCTGCGCACCCGCCTGGAGCGGGACCGGCGTCTGGCGCCCGAGGCCGCCGTCGCGATCGTCGCGGACGTCGCCGAGGGGCTCGCCGCGGCCCACGCGGCCGGGGTCGTGCACCGGGACGTCAAGCCGGAGAACGTCCTGCTCGACATGCAGGGTCCCCTCGGCCCCGGCGGCTCGCACCGCGCGCTGCTGACCGACTTCGGCATCGCGAAGCTGATCGACACCCCGAAGCGGACCCGCGCCACGAAGATCATCGGGACGCCGGACTACCTCGCCCCCGAGATCGTGGAGGGCCTCCCGCCGCGCGCCTCGGTGGACATCTACGCGCTGGCGACGGTCCTGTACGAGCTGCTGGCGGGCTTCACGCCGTTCGGCGGCGGGCATCCCGGCGCGGTGCTGCGCCGGCACGTCACGGAGACCGTGGCCCCGCTGCCCGGCATCCCCGACGAGCTGTGGCAGCTGATCGTGCAGTGCCTGGCGAAGGCCCCCGCCTCACGGCTGCGGGCGTCGGAGCTGGCGGCCCGGCTGCGCGAGCAGCTGCCGACGCTGGCCGGGATGCCGCCGCTGGACGTGGACGAGCCGGACGCCGAACCGGCCGAGGAGGCCGCGGCGGAGGAGAGCGGATCCTCCGCCGCGGCGCCCGCCGCGCCCTTGGGGCGGGTACGGCGGGGCTCGGTCCCCCTGGTGCCCGGCGCCAAGCCGGACTCCAACCGTGACACGCACACGTCGATGAGGGTGCCCGCCCCGGACGAGCTGGCCGGCGGCGCGCACGGGACGGCCCGCGTGCCCAGGGCGGCCGGGGCCCCGCGCCCCGGTTCGGCCCGCAACCGCGAGGCGGCCCGCCGCCGCCGGATCGCCCTCGGCGCGGCAGGCGTGGCCCTCGCGGCGGCGATCGGTGTGGGCGCCTGGGCGGCGACCTCCGGCGACGACGGGGGAGCGACCCCCCAGGACACGAAGAACTCGGCCCCGGTGTCACCCTGAACCCGCGGCCGGGGGCGCGACCCCAGGCGGACGAGGCCCCCGGGCGCGGCCCCAGGGCGGACGAGGGGCCCTCGCCGGGCTCCCCCGCTCGGCGGAGCCGTTACGCTGGGAGCGTGGCAGTCGTCGATGTATCCGAAGAGCTCAAGTCCCTCTCCTCGACCATGGAGTCGATCGAGGCCGTTCTGGACCTCGACAAGCTGAGGGCAGACATCGCCGTGCTCGAGGAGCAGGCGGCCGCGCCGTCCCTGTGGGACAACCCGGACGAGGCGCAGAAGATCACCAGCAAGCTGTCCCACCTCCAGGCCGAGGTCAGGAAGGCCGACGCGCTGCGCGGCCGGATCGACGATCTCGCCGTGCTGTTCGAGATGGCCGAGGAGGAGGACGACCCGGACACCCGCGCCGAGGCCGAGGCCGAGCTGGCCGCCGTCAAGAAGGCGCTGGACGAGATGGAGGTCCGGACGCTGCTCAGCGGTGAGTACGACGCCCGTGAGGCGCTCGTCAACATCCGCGCCGAGGCCGGTGGCGTGGACGCCGCCGACTTCGCCGAGAAGCTCCAGCGCATGTACCTGCGCTGGGCCGAGCAGCACGGCTACAAGACCGAGATCTACGAGACGTCGTACGCGGAAGAGGCCGGCATCAAGTCGACCACCTTCGCGGTGCAGTCGCCGTACGCCTACGGCACGCTCTCCGTCGAGCAGGGCACGCACCGGCTGGTGCGCATCTCGCCCTTCGACAACCAGGGGCGCCGCCAGACCTCCTTCGCGGGCGTCGAGGTCCTGCCCGTCGTCGAGCAGTCCGACCACGTCGAGATCGACGAGAGCGAGCTGCGCATCGACGTCTACCGGTCCTCCGGTCCCGGCGGCCAGGGCGTCAACACCACCGACTCCGCCGTGCGCATCACCCACCTGCCCACCGGCATCGTCGTCTCCTGCCAGAACGAGCGGTCGCAGATCCAGAACAAGGCCACCGCGATGAACGTCCTCCAGGCCAAGCTGCTCGAGCGGCGCCGCCAGGAGGAACAGGCGAAGATGGACGCGCTCAAGGGCGACGGCGGAAACTCCTGGGGCAACCAGATGCGTTCGTACGTCCTGCACCCTTACCAGATGGTCAAGGACCTGCGTACCGAGTTCGAGGTCGGCAACCCCGAGGCCGTTTTCAACGGTGAGATCGAGGGATTCCTGGAGGCCGGAATTCGCTGGCGCAAGCAGCAGGAGAAGTAGGTTTGTCGACAAGGCAACTGCCCCTGGCGCAGGGGTGGTTGCCTTTGTCGTTGCCCTGAGCGCCCTGGATGTCTGGGTTTTACATCACACTCACAGGCTCCGACACCCGGCAAAGCCTTCCTACTTGGACAATGCGTACGCAATGGCCTTGACGTTGCTTTGAAAAATGGGAAGGGTGAAGTTTGGCATGCGTATCTCTGGGGCGCATGTGAACCGGGGGAACTTCGCGTCATTTCAGCTACCCTCCGTCGATCACGGCCCCGGGCGCGGCCTCATGACGATTCGGCTACTGGGGGTAGCAACCATATGACCAAGAAGACGCGGATCCGGGTCGCGCGCATAGCCGCCGGCGCCGTGATCGCGGCGGGCGCCTCGCTGACGGTGGCGGGCGCGGCATCGGCCGTCGACGGCGGCGAGAGCGGCCTCGTCGAGACCCTGGCCGGCGAGAGCGAGAACGCTCCGGGCGACCCGTGCGAGATCGGCACCGGTCCTGAGTGCGACCCGGGCGGTACCTCCGAGGGCGGTGCGTCGAGCGAGGGCGCGGCGTCGAGCAGCAACGGCGGCGCGTCCAGCGAGGGCGCGGCGGCCTCGATCGGCGGCAGCGCGTCCATCGGTGGTTCGTCCAGCGAGGGTGCGGCGGCCTCCATCGGCGGCAGCGCCTCGATCGCGGGCGGTGCCGCGTCGATCGGCGGCAGCGTGTCGATCGGCGGTTCCAGCACCGAGGGCGGCTCCGGCAACAACGGTGGCGCTTCGAACAACGGCGGCTCGTCCAACAACGGTGGCGCCAGCAACAACGGCGGCTCCGGCAACGGTGGTTCGAGCAGCAACAACGGCGGCTCGTCCAACAACGGTGGCGCCAGCAACAACGGCGGCTCCGGCAACGGCGGTTCGAGCAGCAACAACGGTGGCTCCGGCAACGGCGGTTCCTCCGCCACGGGTGGCAGCTCGTCCACGGGCGGCTCCGACTCCACCGGCGGCTCCGCCGCCACGGGCGGTTCCACCAGCACCACCGGTGGCTCCGGCACCACCCCGGACGGCACCTCCGCCCAGGAGGCCGGCAGCTCCGCGCTGACCGACACCTCGGACTCCACCTCCGACGCGGCCGCCCAGGGCGGTGGCGAGGAGCTGGCCGAGACCGGTGCCGGCCAGACCGCGTTCCTGCTGATCGGCGCCGCGACGATGATCGCCGGCGGCATCGGCTTCCGCGTGCTGCCGCGCCTCGTCGAGGGTCGTGGCGGAGCGGCCGCCGCCTGACGGTAGTCGCGGCCGTACGCACCGTACGCGCGCACGAGGAGGGGCCCGGAGCTGTTCAGCTCCGGGCCCCTTCGGTGTCGGGGGGCTAAGCGGTCTGGTGGGCGAGCAGCAGGGCCGCCGCCACCAGCACCGCCAGCAGCGCGATCAGCGCCGTCGGGTTCAGGCCCGCGAAGAAGTTCTCCTGCTGCATCCGCTCGCGGTTCGCGCGGCACACGGGGCACCGGCCCTCGCTCACGGGCGCCGCGCAGTTAGCGCACACCAGCCGGTCGTACGTCATGCGCTCGCCCTCCTTGCACCGGTTCCACGTACACAACGCTCACGGGACCGCGAACGTTCCCCTCCACTGTGCCAGGTTCCCGCGGAGGTTGCGCGGGCGCTCGGGGGAGCCGGGCCGCCGTCCCTCAAGAAGTGCCGCACGGTACAAAAGGGCACAACCTCCGTGCAACCGCAACCGGTGCCTGCGCATGCGTACCCGGTTCGCGTATGGTCACGCTCATCTACCCCCGGCGACCCGTGGTGCATCCGTGATCCGATTCGACAACGTCTCCAAGGTCTACCCCAAGCAGAGCCGCCCCGCACTCAGGGATGTGTCCCTCGAGGTGGAGAAGGGCGAGTTCGTGTTCCTCGTGGGGTCCTCCGGCTCCGGAAAGTCCACCTTCCTGCGGCTGATCCTCCGCGAGGAGCGGTGCAGCCACGGGCAGGTGCACGTCCTGGGCAAGGACCTCGCCCGCCTCTCCAACTGGAAGGTGCCGCAGATGCGCCGCCAGTTGGGGACGGTCTTCCAGGACTTCCGGCTGCTGCCGAACAAGACGGTCGCGGAGAACGTGGCCTTCGCGCAGGAGGTCATCGGCAAGTCCCGCGGCGAGATCCGCAAGTCCGTGCCGCAGGTGCTCGACCTCGTCGGGCTCGGCGGCAAGGAGGACCGGATGCCCGGTGAGCTCTCCGGTGGTGAGCAGCAGCGCGTCGCGATCGCGCGGGCCTTCGTCAACCGGCCCAAGCTGCTGATCGCCGACGAGCCCACCGGCAACCTCGACCCGCAGACCTCCGTCGGCATCATGAAACTGCTGGACCGGATCAACCGGACCGGTACGACCGTGGTGATGGCGACGCACGACCAGAACATCGTGGACCAGATGCGCAAGCGCGTCATCGAGCTGGAGAAGGGCCGCCTCGTCCGCGACCAGGCGCGCGGCGTCTACGGCTACCAGCACTGAGACCGCCCGAGAGCCACGGAAAGGCATAACCAGCCGCCATGCGCGCCCAGTTCGTCCTGTCGGAGATCGGTGTGGGTCTCCGTCGCAATCTGACGATGACCTTCGCCGTCGTCGTCTCCGTCGCCCTGTCGCTCGCCCTGTTCGGCGGGTCGCTCCTGATGAGCGACCAGGTCAACACGATGAAGGGCTACTGGTACGACAAGGTCAACGTCTCGATCTTCCTCTGCAACAAGAGCGACGCCGAGTCCGACCCCAACTGCGCCAAGGGCGCGGTCACCGAGGACCAGAAGAAGCAGATCAAGTCCGACCTCGACAAGATGCCGGTGGTCGACTCGGTCACCTACGAGTCGCAGGACGAGGCGTACAAGCACTACAAGGAGCAGTTCGGTGACTCGCCGCTGGCCGCCTCGCTCACGCCGGACCAGATGCAGGAGTCGTACCGGATCAAGCTGAAGGACCCGGAGAAGTACCAGGTCATCGCGACCGCCTTCGACGGGCGGGACGGCGTGCAGTCCGTGCAGGACCAAAAGGGCATCCTGGACAACCTCTTCAAGCTGCTGAACGGCATGAACTGGGCCGCGCGGGCGGTGATGGCGCTGATGCTGGTCGTCGCGCTGATGCTGATCGTCAACACCGTGCGTGTCTCGGCGTTCAGCCGCCGGCGTGAGACCGGCATCATGCGGCTGGTCGGCGCCTCCGGTTTCTACATCCAGGCCCCGTTCATCGCGGAGGCCGCGGTCGCCGGGCTCATCGGCGGCACGGTCGCCTGCGGATTCCTGGTGATCGCCCGGTACTTCCTCATCGACCACGGACTGGCCCTGGCCGACCAGCTGACACTGATCAACTTCATCGGCTGGGACGCCGTCCTGACGAAGCTTCCGCTCATCCTCGCCACGAGCCTGCTGATGCCCGCGTTGGCGGCGTTCTTCGCGCTGCGCAAGTACCTGAAGGTGTGACGCATGCCAAGGGGGTCGTACGGTCAAGCGACCGTGCGGCCCCTTCGCGTTCGCCTAGACTCGCCGCCATGTCAGGCTGTGACCCGTTCTGTCCGCCCCGCCGCCTCCGTCGCGGGGCCGCCCTGACCTTGGTGTTCGCGAGCGTGCTCGTCGCGGGCGCGGCGACCGGCGCGCTGCCCGGCGACCGCCGCGGGGCCTCGGAGCAGGCCCGCCCGGCCGCCCCCGGCAGCCACTCCGAGGCGGTGACCAGGGCGGCCGAGGAGGCGATGGCCGACGGGAAATCGCCCCTGGAGGCCGCCGAGCGCGCCGTCAGCCGCAGCGGCGACCGCTGGGCCGCGGTCTACTCCGAGGGCGAGTACGAGGAGTTCACCGAGTCCCTCGACGGCCAGTACACCGGCGTCGGCCTGGAGGCGCGGCGCGAGCGCGACGGCGGGATCGAGGTGACCAAGGTGCGGTCCGGGTCGCCCGCGGCCGGCGCCGGGATCCGCGCGGGCGACCGGCTGCGCAGCGTCGACGGGCGGCCGGTCGACGGCCGTCCGGTCACCGAGGTCGTCTCCTTACTGCGCGGTGACGCCACGGACGCGCCCGCCGGCACCACCGTCCGTCTCAGCTTGGAGCGCGGCACACGCGCGTGGACCGAGACCCTGCGCCGGGCCCGCCTGTCCACCGACCCGGTCACCGTGCGCACGCTCGCCGGGGGCGTCACCGTCATCAGGATCGCCGCGTTCACCAAGGGCGTCGGCGACGCCGTCCGCACCGCCGTGCGCGACGCCCCGGCCGGCGCCGGGATCGTCCTGGACCTGCGGGGCAACTCCGGCGGCCTGGTCACCGAGGCCGTCTCCACCGCCTCGGCCTTCCTCGACGGCGGTCTCGTCGCCACCTACGACGTCGACGGCGATCAGCGCGCCCTGCACGCCGAGCCCGGCGGCGACACCACCAAGCCCCTGGTGACGCTCGTCGACGGCGGCACGATGAGCGCGGCCGAGCTGCTCACCGGCGCCCTCCAGGACCGCGGCCGCGCGGTCGTCGTGGGCACCCGCACCTTCGGCAAGGGCTCGGTCCAGATGCCCAGCCGGCTGCCCGACGGCTCCGTCGCCGAGCTGACCGTCGGCCACTACCGCACCCCCTCGGGCCACACCGTCGACGGCACGGGCATCACCCCCGACCTGGAGACCGGCCGGCGGGCCCTGGAACAGGCCGAGACCGTGCTGAGCGGCCTCGGCGACAGCCGCTGAACACTCGGCTCCCGCGCCGCGTAATCGGCTTTCCCCCGGGACCCCTCCAGGTGCGAAAATGGCCGCACTATGAGCAAGGGAATGTACGTACCGAAAGAGTCGCAGCCGAAGCAGGGCAAGCCGGCCGCGGACAAGACCAAGGGCCAGCGCAAGATCGTCGCGCAGAACAAGAAGGCCCGGCACGACTACGCGATCATCGACACCTACGAGGCCGGGATCGTGCTCACCGGCACCGAGGTCAAGTCGCTGCGCCAGGGCCGTGCCACGCTCACCGACGGGTTCGTCCAGATCGACGGGGGCGAGGCGTGGCTGTACAACGCCCACATCCCCGAGTACTTCCAGGGCACCTGGACCAACCACTCGGTGCGCCGCAAGCGCAAGCTGCTCCTGCACCGCGCGGAGATCGACAAGCTCGCGGTGAAGTCGGAGGAGACGGGTCACACGATCGTGCCCCTCGCGCTGTACTTCAGGGACGGCCGCGCGAAGGCCGAGATCGCGCTCGCGCGAGGCAAGAAGGAGTACGACAAGCGGCAGACCCTGCGGGAGAAGCAGGACCGGCGGGACACCGAGCGGGCGATCGCCGCGGCGAAGCGGCGGCAGCGGGGCGCGTAGCCGCCGGCTTCCCGGGGCGCCCGGCCCCCGGGGAATAGGCTGGCATCCACCTGCGTTGGTCACGTACGATGGCACCTGTGCCTCACAGCGGGCACGACGATTGAAAAATCAACATGGGGATGATCGGTTTCGACAACGGATGTCGAAGCAGGGGAAGCGTGTCGAGGAAGCGGCCATGATCTCGTAAACCACAGGCCGAAAAAAATAATCGCCACTGTTAAGAGCGATTCTCCCAAGGCGACGCAGTTCGCCCTCGTTGCCTGATCTCAGGTAACGAGGCAACTGCCCCTTACTAGGGGAGTGTCAGCCCGGGCTCGTTCCCGACCCGGATCCTGGCATCAGCTAGGGAACTAAACCTTGATCCCGGTCACGGGGTGAAGAGGGAAATCAAACAGTGACTGGGCCCGTCGGCGACTTGTTCGCGTGATCGCCGGGGCCGAGAAAAGCACAGCGAACTGCACACGGAGAAGCCCTGGTTCCGCACCGTTGGACGCGGGTTCGATTCCCGCCATCTCCACAGAGTCATCCCATGTGAACAGAGAACCCCGCCCCTTTCGAGGGGCGGGGTTCTCTGTTGTCCGAGCGCGAAAGGGGCCGGTCACGGAACCGCCCGCCGCGCCGTGCTCGCCCGTGTCGTCAGCCGGGGCGGCAGCAGCGTCGCCTCCGGGACCTCGGCCCCCGCCAGCTTGGCCATCAGCAGCTCCACCGCCCGGGTGCCGACCTCCGCCGACGGCAGGGCCACGGAGGTCACGGGCACCCGCAGGGACGCGGCCAGTTCGTCGGGGCAGATCGCGGTGACCGACAGATCGGCGGGCACCCGCAGCCCGAGCTGCTCGAAGGCGTCGAGCAGGGGCTCCAGCACGGCCTCGTTGTGGACGACGACCCCGGTCAGCGCCGGCTGCTCGCGCAGCAGCCGCTCCGCGACCCGGCGCGCGGCGGCCGGCGTCGCCTCGCAGGGGTGGACGGCGGAGGCGAGCCCCGCGCGGTCGGCGGCCGCGGTGAAGCCCTGCACCACCCGCTGCGCGAACGCGGTGCCCCGCACGTACACCTCCGGCGGCGACCCGACCAGCGCCACCACCCGGTGCCCGAGCCCCGCCAGCTGCTCCACGCACGCCTCGCCCGCCGCCCGGAAGTCGAGGTCGATGCAGGTCAGCCCCGCCGCCCGCTGCGGGAACCCGATCATCACGCTCGGCCGGTCGAGGGAGCGCAGCAGCGGCAGCCGGGGGTCGCTGAGCTGGACGTCCATCAGGATCAGCGCGTCCACCAGTGCCGTGTCCGCCACCCGGCGCAGACCCTCCTCGCCCTCCTCCTGGGTCAGCAGCAGCACGTCGTGGTCGTGTCTGCGGGCGGCCACCGCCACCGACACCGCGAACTGCATGACGACCGGCACATGGATGCCGGCCCGCAGCGGCACCACCAGCGCGAGGACGTTGGAGCGGCTGCTCGCCAGGGCGCGGGCGCCCGCGTGCGGGCGGTAGCCCAGCTCGCGGATGGCGGCCTCGACGCGCTGCCGGGTCCCCTCGGAGATGGGACGCTTGCCGCTGAGGGCGTAGGAGACGGTGCTGGCGGAGACGCCGGCGCGCCGCGCCACATCGGTGATCTTGACCATCAGTCCAGCTCCAGCGTCAGGAACCCGGTGCCCGCCGCCGCCCGCGCGAGCCGGTCGCCCGCCCACAGCGCCCAGGGCGCCGAGGGATCACTGGAGGAGGCCCGCAGGGTGTCGCCCTCCCGGACGACGGTGAACGTCACCTCCCCGACCCGCACCGTCACCTGCGCGCCGCGATCCAAGCCGTAGGCGCGCAGCGTGACCCCGTCGGCGTGGCCGTAGTCGGGCCGGTCGGCGTGGGCGCCCACCGGGAGCACCGCGCCCGGCCGCACCAGCAGCGGCACGCTCAGGAAGTCGTGCCGTTCGCGCACCCAGCGCGGCCCGCTCACCGTCCGCCCCGTGCAGAAGTGGGTCCAGGTGCCCTCCGGGACGTAGTAGGTGACGTCCCCCTCGTCGTTGAAGACGGGGGCGACCAGCAGGTCCGGGCCGAGCATGTACTGCCGTTCCAGGTGCGCGCAGCCCGGGTCGTCGGGGAACTCCAGCACCATGGCCCGCATGACCGGCGTGCCCTCCTCGTGGGCGGCGCGCGCGGCCTCGTACAGGTAGGGCATGAGCCGCAGCTTCAGCCGGGTGAAGTGGCGCAGCACGTCCACGGACTGCTCGTCGAACAGCCACGGCACCCGGTAGGAGGAGCTGCCGTGCAGACGGCTGTGCGACGACAGCATTCCGAAGGCCAGCCACCGTTTGAACAGGGCCGGTGTCGGGGTGCCCTCGAAGCCGCCGATGTCATGGCTCCAGAAGCCGAAGCCCGACAGTCCCAGCGACAGCCCGCCGCGCAGCGACTCGGCCATCGACGCGTACGTCGCCTCGCAGTCGCCGCCCCAGTGCACCGGGAACTTCTGGCTGCCGGCCGTCGCCGACCGGGCGAAGAGGACCGCCTCGCCCTCACCGCGGTGCTTGCGCAGCACGTCGAAGACGGTGCGGTTGTACAGGTACGTGTAGTAGTTGTGCATCCGCTCCGGGTCGGAGCCGTCGGACCACACCACGTCGAGCGGGACGCGTTCGCCGAAGTCGGTCTTGAAGCAGTCGACGCCCTGTCCGAGCAGCGCCTCCAGCTTGGCCGCGTACCAGTCGCGGGCGGCCGGGCTGGTGAAGTCGACCAGCGCCATGCCCGGCTGCCACAGGTCCCACTGCCAGACGCCGCCGTCGGGCCGTTTCAGCAGATGGCCGAGCGCCTTGCCCTCCGCGAACAGCGGTGAGCGCTGCGCGATGTACGGGTTGATCCACACGCACACATGCAGGCCCTTCGCCTTCAGCCGGGCCAGCATCCCCTCCGGGTCGGGGAACACCCGGGGGTCCCACCGGAAGTCGCACCAGTGGTACTCCCGCATCCAGAAGCAGTCGAAGTGGAAGACCGACAGCGGCAGTTCGCGTTCCCGCATGCCCTCGATGAAGGAGTTGACCGTCTCCTCGTCGTACGACGTGGTGAAGGACGTCGACAGCCACAGGCCGAACGACCAGGTGGGCGGCAGGGCCGGACGGCCGGTCAGCGCCGTGTACTTGCGCAGGATGTCCTTCGGGCTCGGGCCGTGGATGACGTAGTACGTCAACTGCTGGGTCTCCGCGCTGAACTGCACCCGGGAGACGGTCTCCGAGCCGACCTCGAAGGACACCTTGCCCGGGTGGTCGACGAAGACGCCGTAGCCCGCGTCGGTCAGATAGAACGGGACGTTCTTGTAGGCCTGTTCCGTCGCCGTGCCGCCGTCGGCGTTCCAGACGTCGACGACCTGCCCGTTCTTCACCAGCGGCCCGAAGCGCTCACCGAGGCCGTAGACGGAGGTTCCGACGCCGAGGTCGAGCTGTTCGCGCAGGTAGTGGGCGCCGGTCGCGTCCCGCATGATGCCCATGCTTCCTGGGCCGCTGGCGGTGAGGGTGCGGCCGTGGGCGGCGAACTCGATGTGCCAGGGCCCGGAGCGGGCCACCCGCACCGACAGCGCGCCGGAGGTCAGCGTCGCGTGCTCGTCGTCGTAGGAGATCCGCGGGGCGGCCCGGCCTTCGCCGAGGTCGAACGCGGGCTCGCGCGGCTGTTCGCCCGTGAAGTGGGTCAGCGTCAGGCCGATGACGTCGGGCATCGGCGTGTGCGCGGTGATGGTCAGGACCGGTCCCTTCAGCAGGTCGCCGCGTGAGTGGACCGGCCGGGTCGGCGCGTGGATCTCCAGCACGCCGTCGGCATCGGTGACGTCGAGCACCTGCGCCGGATGGGCGGCGGTGACGCCCTCACGCAGCAGCCAGTAACCGTCGGTGAACTTCATGTGGGGGTGTCCTTACGTGACGGCACCCACGGCGATGCCGGGGTGAGGGTCCGCTGGAAGACCGGGAGGAAGACGACGACGATCCGCCACAGCACCTGCCACTTGTTCGCGCCGTCGGTACGAGCCGTCTCGATGATCTCCCGGGGGAGCCGTGCGAGCACGGAGGAGAGCGGGTACGTGCCGAAGGCCGCCTGGAGCACCGTGCGGACGGCGACCGAGCCGAGGCGGGTGCCGTACCGGCCGGTCCGCTGGCTCAGGTGGTGCACCGGGCGGAGCCCATCGCGCTGTCCGGGGCCTCGTGGTGCCACGGCCGCGGGGTCCCGGCGCCGGACGAGCCGCTGCCCTTCGAGCCGCCGGGGCCGCCCTCACACGCCTTCTTGCCGTCGACATCCTGTGCCTCCCGGGGAGTCGGATGGTGCGCGTGCCTCGGCGAGGCAGCCTTCTCAAGGCGGGAACGGGCGTCGCGCGGGGTGCGTCGAATCGCTTCGACGCGTGACGTCGAAGCGCTTCGACGGGCGAAGGTAGGTGGCTGGCTGTGAGCACGTCAATGGGGCGGGCGGGAAATGGCCGGGCGGCCGACGACGGGGCGGCCGAGAGCGGTGAGGGAGAGCAGCAGGGCCGTCCCCGCAGCGGTGAGGGGCACGCCGTATCCGGCCTGCGGGGAGAGGTGCTCGGCCACCCAGCCGCCCGTCGCGCTGCCGCAGGCGATGCCGCCGAGCAGGCCGGTCACCGCGAGGGTCATGCCCTCGTTGAGCCGGCCCTCGGGTGTGCGTTCCTGGACCAGCGCCATCGTGGTGACCATCGTCGGCGCGGTCGCCATGCCGGCCACCAGCAGGGCGGCCGCCAGCAGCGGGAGCGAGCCGGCCGCCGTCGCGGCCAGCAGCGGGAGCGTCAGCAGGACGGTCATCGCGGCCACGTTCCACGGATGGCGCCGCTCGGCCGGACCGGACGGCCGCACCACTCCGTACACCAGCCCGGCCGCGCACGAGCCGGCCGCCTGGAGCGCGAGGACGACACCGGCGGCCGTACCGTGCCCGCGCGCGTCCGCGAACGCGATCGTCACCACCTCCATCGCCCCGAACACGGCCCCCAGCGCCAGGCACACCACGAGCAGCCGCGGGATGCCGGGCGCGCGCAGCGGGGAGCCGGCGGCGGTGCCGGGGTGCGGGGGAGGCTCGGTCGAACGCTGGGCGGCGAACAGCAGGACGCCGGTGACCAGCAGCACCACGCCGACCAGCGTGCCCGCCTCCGGGAAGAGCGTCCCGCACAGGAAGGCCGCCAGCACCGGGCCCAGCATGAAGCACAGCTCGTCGGCGGCCTGTTCGAAGGAGTTCGCGGTGTGCAGGGCGTCCGGGTCGTCCTTGAGCAGGTGCGCCCAGCGGGCGCGGGACATGCCGCCGGTGTTGGGGATCGTGGCGGTGGCCGCCTCGGCGGCGAACAGCGTCCAGTCGGGGGCGCCGCCGCGCACGCACAGCACCAGAGCGAGCATCCCCAGCATCGCGAACAGCGTGGCGGGTACGGCCACCCGGGCCTGCCCGTACCGGTCCACGAGCCGTGCGATCCACGGCGCGACCAGCGCGGACGCGGCGAGCCCGGTCGCGGTGACGGCACCGGCGAGGGCGTACGAGCCGCGCTGGCCGGCGATCATCACGACCGCGCTCACGCTGAACATGCCCATGGGCAGCCGCGCGAGCAGGTTCCCGGCGGTGAAGGCACGGGCGCCGGGGACGGCGAAGAGGCGGTGGTAGGGGGCGAGGCGGGACATGGCCCCACCGTCCCCCGGCGATGATCACGGGGTCCAACACCTTCCGGCGGCCGATTCACGCACATGGGTTGTGAGTCCTGTTGTAGGTTCACCGAATGCCCGCTCATCTCGACCCCCGGCTCCTGCGCGCCTTCCTCGCCGTCGCCGAGGAACTGCACTTCACACGCGCCGCGGCCCGTCTGTACGTCGCCCAGCAGGCCCTCAGCCGGGACGTACGGCGGCTGGAGCGGGAGTTGGGCGCGGAGCTGTTCGTGCGGACGACCCGGCAGGTGACGCTGACCGGGGACGGGGAGCGGCTGGTGCCGCTGGCCCGCCGGGCGCTCCAGGCGCAGGACGACCTGCTGGCCGCGTTCGGGCCGGCCCGTCCGCTGCTGGTCGATGTGAACTCCCCGGGGCTGGAGACCGGACGCCGGGTGCTGCACCGGGCCCGGGAACTCGCCCCCGAGCTGGAGCTGATGGCCCGCTACGAGAGCGGGCTGACCGGGGCGGCGGCGGAGATCGTCGCGGGCCGGCTGGACGCGTCCTTCGGACGGTACGCGGGGCTGGACGCGGCGCTGCGGGCCTCGCTGGAGCACCGGCTCGTGCGCTGGGAGCCGATGGCGGTGCTGCTGCCCGAGGGCCACCGGCTGGCGGGCCTGGCCCGGGTGCCGCTGGCCGCGCTCGCGGGGGAGAGCGTGTACGCGGGCGCGGGCAATCCCCGGACGCCGGAGTGGACCGATCTGGCCCGTCTGCTGTTCGAGGGGCGGGGCATCGAGGTGGCGGCGCCGGCCCCGCTGGCCGTCGGGGACGAGGAGTTCCAGCGCGTCATGGCGAAGTCCCCGAACCCGATCCTCGCCGTGGTGGGGTTCCCGGCCCTGCCCGGAACGGTCCTGCGGCCCCTGGCCGATCCCGTGCCGCTGTCCCCGGTGTCACTGGTGTGGCGCAAAGGGCTGGTCCATCCGGCGCTCGACGCGCTGCGGCGGGCGGCGGCCGAGCTGGCGTCGGCGCACGGATGGCTGGAAAGGCCCGCCGGGGGATGGGCCCCCGACATCGACATGAGCATGGCGCCCTCGCACGCGTAGAGGGATCGGCCGGGTGCGGCCGCGCGCCCGGCGGGGGCTCGGGCGGAGGGCGATCGGCCGGGGGCGGCCACGCGCCTGAGGGAGCGCGAGCGGGGGCTCCCGTGCCGCCCGCCCCGTATCCTTGCCCAGAACCTCTCACGCGGCCCGCGCCGGAGGTGAGAGCAACGTTCCCTTCCGGTCACCCACAGGCACAGTCCGGAAACGAGCCCTCCCTACCTTCGGGACTCATCACCGCTCATCACCGCGAACCACCCGAGCCCCGGAGCACGTGGAGGCGTCATGACAGCCCCTGGTACAGCCGCACCCCCGACCGCCCCGAAGCGGGGCGGCCGCTGGATCGAGCATTGGGATCCGGAGGACGAGGCCTTCTGGAACGCCACCGGTGAGAAGGTCGCCCGGCGCAACCTCTTCTTCTCCGTCCTCTCCGAGCACATCGGATTCTCGATCTGGACCATGTGGTCCGTGCTGGTGCTCTTCATGGGCCCGGAGTACGGGCTGACCCCGGCGGACAAGTTCCTGCTGACGTCCGTGGTCACCCTCGTCGGAGCCGTCGTCCGCGTCCCCTACACCTTCGCCGTCGCCGTCTTCGGCGGGCGGAACTGGACGATCATCTCCGCCGGTCTGCTGCTGGTCCCCACCATCGCCGCGTACACCGTGATGGAACCGGGCACCTCGTACAACACGTTCCTGCTGATCGGCCTGCTGGCCGGCATCGGCGGCGGCAACTTCGCCTCCTCCATGACCAACATCAACGCCTTCTTCCCGCTGCGCAAGAAGGGCTGGGCGCTCGGCCTGAACGCGGGCGGCGGCAACATCGGCGTGCCGGTCATCCAGCTGGTCGCCCTCGCGGTCATCGGGGCCAGCGGCGGGCCGCGCGTCCTGCTCGGCATCTACATCCCGCTGATCTTCGTCTCCGCGACCCTCGCCGCGCTGTACATGGACAACCTCGCGTCCGTGAAGAACGACACCGGCGCCGCCGTCGACGCCGCGAAGGACGCCCACACCTGGATCATGTCCTTCCTCTACATCGGCACCTTCGGCTCCTTCATCGGCTACAGCTTCGCCTTCGGCCAGGTGCTCACCAACCAGTTCGGCCGTACGCCGCTCCAGGCCGCGTACCTCACCTTCATCGGCCCGCTGCTCGGCTCCCTGATCCGCCCGGTCGGCGGCTGGCTCGCCGACAAGTACGGCGGCGCGAAGATCACCCTCTACAACTACGTGGGCATGGCCGCCGCCACCGCCGTCCTGATCTTCGCCAGCATGCAGAAGTCGCTGCCGCTGTTCGTCGCGGTCTTCGTGGTGCTGTTCGTGCTCAGCGGCCTCGGCAACGGGTCGACGTACAAGATGATCCCCGGCATCTTCCAGGCCAAGGCCGTCGCCAAGGGGCTCACCGGCGAGGAGGCCGCGAGCTACGGCCGACGCCTCTCCGGGGCCTCCATGGGGCTCATCGGCGCGGTGGGCGCGCTCGGCGGCGTCGGTATCAACCTGGCCTTCCGGCAGTCCTTCCTCTCCTACGGCTCCGGCACCGGCGCGTTCGTCGCCTTCCTCGCCTTCTACGGCCTCTGCTTCACGGTGACCTGGGCCGTATACCTTCGCCGCCCGGCCGGCCGGATCACCGCATCCGGAGCCGCCTCCGAGGCGAAGCAGCAGCTCAGTTACGCCGAGGTGTGACGTAACACTGGTGACATGAAGTCGAACCGAGCCTGACACGAGCCGTTGTCAGGCTCGGTCGGCATGTAGGTGGGACGACTCGAGCGGGACGAGAGTGATGTACGAGCAACAGCAGCGACCGGACCAGGGGCCGCAGGCCCGGGACGGCGATCAGCACGGGCCCCTCGCCGGGTTCACCGTCGGCGTGACCGCCGCACGACGGGCCGACGAGCTCGGAGCGCTGCTCCAGCGACGCGGCGCGGCGGTACTGCACGCGCCCGCCCTGCGGATCGTGCCCCTCGCCGACGACGGTGAACTGCTCGCCGCGACCAAGGACCTCCTCGACCAAGCGCCGGACGTCGTGGTGGCCACCACCGCCATCGGCTTCCGCGGCTGGGTGGAGGCCGCCGACGGCTGGGGGCTCGGCGAGCAGCTCCTCGCCCGGCTGCGCGGCGTCGAGCTCCTCGCGCGCGGCCCCAAGGTCAAAGGCGCCATCCGCGCCGCCGGGCTGACCGAGGAGTGGTCGCCGTCCAGCGAGTCCATGGCCGAGGTGCTCGACCGGCTCCTGGAGGAGGGCGTCGACGGGCGGCGCGTCGCCGTCCAGCTGCACGGCGAGCCGCTGCCCGGCTTCGTGGAGGCGCTGCGGGCCGGGGGAGCGGAGGTGGTCGGCGTGCCGGTCTACCGGTGGATGCCGCCGGAGGACATCTCACCCCTCGACCGGCTCCTGGACGCGGCCGTCGCGCGCACCCTGGACGCCGTCACCTTCACCAGCGCGCCGGCCGCCGCCTCGCTGCTGTCGCGGGCGGAGGAACGGGGGCTGCTGACCGAGCTGCTCGCCGCCCTCGGCCACGAGGTGCTGCCGGCCTGCGTCGGTCCGGTCACCGCGCTGCCGTTGCAGGCGCGGGGCGTGGACACCGTCCAGCCGGAACGCTTCCGGCTCGGCCCGCTGGTGCAGCTGCTGTGCCAGGAACTTCCGGCGCGGGCACGGTCCCTGCCGATCGCCGGGCACCGGGTGGAGATCCGGGGGCACGCGGTGCTGGTCGACGGCGAGCTGAGGCCCGTGCCGCCGGCCGGGATGTCGCTGCTGCGGGCCCTGGCACGGCGGCCGGGCTGGGTCGTGCCCCGCGCCGACCTGCTGCGGGCCCTGCCGGGCGCGGGGCGCGACGAGCACGCCGTCGAGACGGCGATGGCACGGCTGCGCACGGCCCTCGGCACGCCGAAGCTGATCCAGACCGTGGTGAAGCGCGGCTACCGGCTGGCGCTGGACCCGGCGTCGGACGCCAAGTACGCGGACAACTAAGGGTGGCTTGTGGGTCGGATCGGCCTCGAGCGCCGGCAAGATCCACAAGACACCCTGGGTCCCGCGACGCCGGGATGACCGGACGACAGGGCCGAGGGTGCCGCGCGCGGGTGAACGGCTCGAGGGACGGGCGTCTCGGCCGACGCCCAGGGTGCCGGCTCGCGGGTGAACGGTGCGAGGGGTTCCGGCGCGGCGTCCCGCCGGGCACTGTGGGAGGGAAGGGTTTCCCGGAGGAACGCCCAAGGCGGTGACAGGCACATGGCACTGGTAACGGCCACAGCCCCCTACGACCTGCGGTTCGACGCCGGACGCCTCTGCCTGGACCTCCTCGCCACCTCCCATCCCCGCGAACGGCTCGACGCCCTCGCCCCGTTGTGCGCCTGGATCACCGGCTCCGGCCTGGTCCCGCCGGGCACCCCGCTGACCCACGCCGACCCCTCCTGGCCGGGCGCCTTCCGCGAACTGCGCGCGAGCATCGCCCTGTTGGTGCGGGACTGGCTCACCCGCGACACCCTGCCCCCGTACGACCACACCCCCGCCCTGGTCCGCGTCAACGACGTCGCCCGCGCCGCGCCCCCGGCCCCCCGAGCCGTACGCCGAGAGGACGGCAGCCTCGTACGGGAGTTGGACGGGCCGCCGGAGTGCGCGGCGCTGCTCGCCGCCGTCGCCCGGGACGCCGTGGAACTGCTCACCGACCCGGCGGCCCGGGCGGGCCTGCGCCAGTGCGAGGGCGACAACTGCCCCATCGTGTACGTCGACACCTCCCGGGGACGCCGCAGGCGCTGGTGCTCCAGCGAGGTCTGCGGGAACCGCGAACGGGTCGCCCGGCACCGCCGACGGGCCGCCCTCGCCCGCGCGTGACGGACGGAGGCCCCAACTCCCCTGTCCGGTATGCCGTGTTCGCGACCACGCCGCCGAAGTGATTTCGATTACACGTCGTTTACCTTCGCGGAAGCATGGGCAGCGCGCGCCCACTTGACCATGTGGCGGGAATGTAAAGAAAGAGGGGTGGGAATGTGCCCCCATGTCCCCCTCGTCATGACACCTCGAAGAAAACTGTCGCCTCACTTTGAACACGCAACGCTCCTCTCCCGTACGGATGGTGGAGCGACCGAGTGGGGGAACCCCCGGACACCGGAGGTGGGCGTGCGCAAGGATGCGGCCGTGGCCAATGAACGTGGATCGAGGGCCCGACATCGCATGTCCCAGCCCTCGGAACCTGATGAGGAGCTGATGCGTGCTCTGTATCGGGAGCATGCCGGACCCCTCCTTGCTTATGTCCTGAGACTGGTTGCCGGCGACCGGCAGCGCGCCGAGGACGTCGTGCAAGAGACACTCATCCGTGCCTGGAAGAACGCCGGCCAGCTCAATCGAGCGACCGGATCGGTACGCCCCTGGCTGGTGACGGTCGCGCGCCGCATCGTCATCGACGGCCACCGAAGCCGGCAGGCCCGGCCGCAGGAGGTCGACCCGTCGCCGCTGGAGGTCATCCCCGCGGAGGACGAGATCGACAAGGCACTGTGGTTGATGACGCTGTCCGATGCGCTCGACGACCTGACCCCGGCCCACCGGGAGGTGCTCGTCGAGACGTACTTCAAGGGGCGTACGGTCAATGAGGCTGCCGAGACCCTGGGCATACCCAGCGGCACCGTTCGCTCACGGGTGTTCTACGCCCTGCGGTCGATGAAGCTGGCTCTGGAGGAGCGGGGGGTGACGGCGTGATGAGCATGTACGGGGGGTTCGGAACGGGTGGTTCGGGTATGTCTGGGCCCATGCAGGGATCTGTGCAGGGATCTCCCAGCCCGAGCGAACACGAGACCG
Source organism: Streptomyces sp. A012304 (assembly GCF_026008495.1). Taxonomy (GTDB): domain Bacteria; phylum Actinomycetota; class Actinomycetes; order Streptomycetales; family Streptomycetaceae; genus Streptomyces. The sequence continues at coordinate 235,791 of NZ_BQUN01000096.1, read as the reverse complement.
TCGGCGCCTACGCCCTCGGCATCCTCGACGACGCCGAGGCGACCGCCTTCGAAGCGCACCTCGCGGGCTGCGAGTGGTGCGCACAGCAGCTCGACGAGCTCGCCGGGATGGAGCCGATGCTGGCCGCGCTCGCGGACCTGCCGGGCTCCGGGACCCCCGCCATCGGCGAGTCCCTGTCCGCCAAGCCCAGCCCGCGCATCGTGGACCGGCTGGTCGACGAGGTCTCCGAGCGCCGCGCCGCCAAGAAGCGCCGCTCCTTCTTCATGCTCGCGGCGGCGGCAGCGCTGATCGTCAGCGGACCGCTGGCCGTGCTGGCGGCCTCCGGCGGCGACAGCGGCGGCGAGACGCCCCGCACCCTCGCCGCCAACTCCGCCCAGTCGGTCTTCGAGTCCCTCCAGACCAAGGTCTCCGGCACCGACCCGTCCACCCAGGTCTCGGGCACCGTCGCGATGCAGGAGAAGGCCTGGGGCACCGAGGCGGTCATCGAGCTGAAGAACGTCAAGGGCCCGTTGAAGTGCTCCTTCATCGCCGTCGGCAAGAACGGCGAGCGAGAGACGCTTTCCTCCTGGTCCGTCCCGGAATGGGGCTACGGCATCCCCGGCGCCACGGCCGACAAGGGCAAGCTGCCCCTGTACGTCCAGGGCGGCGCGGCCTTCGCCCCCGACGAGATCGACCACTTCGAGGTCATGACCTTCGACGGCAAGAAGCTCGTCGAGATCGACGCGTAGGGGCCCGCCCCTCGCCTCCACCGGCCCCCTTCGCGTACGGTTGACGGCTGCCCAGCACGTCAGAAGGGGGCCCGGTGGCCGCTCAGGCTCAACAGGAAACCGCGGTTCACGACCCCGCACAGGACTCTGTGCGGGAGCGCGAGATCAGCGTCGAACAGGAACACCTCGACCGGGTGTACCGGCGTCTCGAGGAGAAGATCCACGAGGCGGAGTTCCTCATGAACGACGCGGCCAAGCGCGGTCAGGTCGGCACGCCCGGCGCCCTCGCCGAGCGGGACGCGCAGGTCTTCCGGGCGGGCGTCCACCTCAACCGGCTCAACAACGAGTTCGAGGACTTCCTCTTCGGCCGGATCGACCTGCTGCTCGGCAAGGACGGCAAGAAGGGCCCCGACGGCGCCTACACCGCCGTGGAGCCCGCCGAGGGCTCGGTGCGCCCCGACAACACCGCCGACATCGCCGAGACCCTGCACATCGGCCGCATCGGTGTCCTCGACGAGGACTACGCCCCGCTGGTCATCGACTGGCGGGCGCCGGCCGCCGCCCCCTTCTACCGCTCCACGCCGGTCGACCCCGGCCGGGTGGTGCGCCGGCGCGTCATCCGCTCCAAGGGCCGCCGGGTCCTGGGTGTCGAGGACGACCTGATGCGCCCCGAGCTGACGGCCTTCCTCGACGGCCGGGAGCTCCCCGTCATCGGCGACGGCGCCCTCATGGCCGCCCTCGGCCAGGCCCGCAGCCACACCATGCGCGACATCGTCGCCTCCATCCAGGCCGAACAGGACCTGGTGATCCGCGCCCCCGCCGCCTCCGTGACCTACGTCGAGGGCGGTCCCGGCACCGGCAAGACGGCCGTCGCCCTGCACCGCGCGGCCTACCTCCTCTACCAGGACCGGCGCCGGTACGCGGGCGGCATCCTGATCGTCTCGCCCACGCCCCTGCTCGTGGCCTACACCGAAGGCGTCCTGCCCTCCCTCGGCGAGGAGGGCCAGGTCGCCATCCGTGCCATCGGCTCCCTGGTCGACGGCGCGGAGGCCACCCTCTACGACTCCCCCTCGGTGGCCCGCGCCAAGGGCTCCCACCGCATGCTGAAGGTCCTGCGCAAGGCGGCCCGCGGTGCTCTGGAACTGGGCCCGGACGGCCGCGGCCCGGCCGCCTCCGGCGCCCTGCGCGGCCCGCGGCCGACGGGAGAGGGACAGCTCGCCCTCGGGGACGACGGCCAGGCCGCGACCCCGGGCGGACCGCCCACCCGGCTGCGGGTCGTCGCCTTCGGGCGGCGGCTGGAGCTGGAGGCCGCCGACCTGGACCGGATCCGGCAGGCCGCCCTCGGCGGGACCGCCCCGGTCAACCTGCTGCGGCCCCGCGCCCGCAAGCTGCTGCTGGACGCCCTGTGGGAGCGCTCCGGGGCCGCCGGCCGGCACACCGACCCCGAGCTGGCCGCCGAACTGCGGTCCTCCTTCGACGAGGACGTCACCGGCGAGGACTCCTTCATCACGTTCCTCGACGCCTGGTGGCCGGAGCTGACGCCCCGGGCCGTGCTCGCCGCCATGGCGGACGAACGGCGGCTCGGGCGGTGGGCCCGGCGCATCCTCACTCCCGGCGAGGTCCGCCGGGTCGCCCGGTCCCTCCGGCGCGACGGCCACTCCGTGCACGACATCGCGATGCTCGACGAGCTCCAGGCGATCCTCGGCGCCCCGGCCCGCCCGAAGAAGCGCCGCGAACTCGACCCGCTGGACCAGCTCACCGGCCTGGAGGAGCTGATGCCGGTGCGCGAGGAGTCACAGCGCGAGCGGGCCGAACGCCTCGCGCAGGAACGCACCGAGTACGCGCACGTCATCGTCGACGAGGCGCAGGACCTCACGCCGATGCAGTGGCGCATGGTCGGCCGCCGCGGCCGGCACGCCACCTGGACGGTCGTCGGCGACCCCGCGCAGTCCTCCTGGTCCGACCCGGACGAGGCCGCCGAGGCCCGCGACGAGGCCCTCGGCACCCGTCCGCGCCGCCGCTTCCAGCTCACCGTCAACTACCGCAACCCGGCCGAGATCGCCCAGCTCGCCGCGAAGGTGCTGGCCCTGGCCATGCCCGGCGCCGAGTCCCCGACCGCGGTCCGCTCCACCGGCGTCGTCCCTCGCTTCACCGCAGTCGAGGGCACGCTCGGCGCGACCGTGCGCGCGGAGGCCGAACGGCTCCTGGAGCGGGTCGACGGGACCGTCGGCGTCGTCGTCGCGATGAACCGCCGCGAGGAGGCCCGCCGCTGGCTCACCGGCCTCGGCGAGCGGATCGTCGCCCTCGGCAGCCTGGAGGCCAAGGGCCTGGAGTACGACGCGACGGTGGTCGTCTCGCCCGCGGAGATCGCCGACGAGTCCCCGGCCGGCCTGCGCGTGCTGTACGTGGCCCTGACCCGGGCGACCCAGCAGCTGACGGTCGTCTCCGGGGAGCGCGACGAACCCGACGCGGCGGGAGTGCCGGACCTCCTCAGAGACTGACCGGGACGACCCGGGAGCCGCTTCGAACAATTGATTCCCGCGAACTGTCCCGGACGGGAATGGTCTTGCCGGATCCGTTTGTTAGCCTGGGTGTGACACCGGCTCGATCCAAGCCCCCGGGCCCAACCTTCGTCGCCACGAGCGACCACTTGCCGCGAGGCGAGCATGGCGGGTCGGTGTCATGAACGTCGGGAAGAGGCCCGCGTCACTCTGTGACGTGGGCCTCTTCTCTTGGCGCTTCCTGGAATGTGTGGCGAACAAAACGTTCGCAATCCACGCGCGGCTAACTCCTACTCGGCGGTAGGTGCGACGATCGGACGGCACAACTCAGCGACGTGAAAGCAGAGGAAGTCGGCCATGGCAACGGCGCCCAGCGTCTCCTACTCGATGACGATCCGGTTGGAGGTGCCCGCGAGCGGAACCGCCGTCTCGCAGCTCACCACCGCCGTGGAGTCCTCCGGAGGCTCGGTGACCGGCCTCGACGTCACCGCGTCCGGACACGAGAAGCTCCGGATCGACGTCACGATCGCGGCCACCTCGACCGCGCACGCCGACGAGATCGTCGAACAGCTCCGCGGCATCGAGGGCGTCACGCTCGGCAAGGTCTCCGACCGTACGTTCCTCATGCACCTCGGCGGCAAGATCGAGATGGCGTCGAAGCACCCCATCCGCAACCGTGACGACCTCTCCATGGTCTACACGCCGGGTGTGGCCCGCGTCTGCATGGCGATCGCCGAGAACCCCGAGGACGCCCGCCGCCTCACCATCAAGCGCAACTCCGTTGCGGTCGTGACGGACGGCTCCGCCGTGCTCGGCCTCGGCAACATCGGCCCCAAGGCCGCGCTGCCCGTCATGGAGGGCAAGGCCGCCCTCTTCAAGCGGTTCGCCGGCATCGACGCCTGGCCGATCTGCCTGGACACCCAGGACACCGACGCGATCGTCGAGATCGTCAAGGCGATCGCCCCCGGCTTCGCCGGCATCAACCTGGAGGACATCTCCGCCCCCCGCTGCTTCGAGATCGAGGCACGGCTGCGCGAGGCCCTCGACATCCCCGTCTTCCACGACGACCAGCACGGCACCGCGATCGTCGTCCTCGCCGCCCTCACCAACGCGCTGCGCGTCGCGGGCAAGGCGATCGAGAACATCCGCGTGGTCATGTCCGGTGCCGGCGCGGCCGGTACGGCCATCCTCAAGCTGCTGATCGCGGCGGGCGTCAAGAACGCCGTCGTCGCCGACATCCACGGCGTCGTCCACGCCGGCCGCGAGGACCTGGTGGACGCCGCCCCGGACTCGGCGCTGCGCTGGATCGCCGACAACACCAACCCCGAGGGCCTCACCGGCACCCTGAAGGAGGCCGTGCACGGCGCCGACGTCTTCATCGGCGTCTCCGCCCCGAACGTCCTCGACGGCGACGACGTGGCCGCCATGGCCGACGACGCGATCGTGTTCGCGCTCGCGAACCCGGACCCCGAGGTGGACCCGGCAATCGCCCGTCAGACGGCGGCGGTTGTGGCCACCGGCCGCTCCGACTTCCCGAACCAGATCAACAACGTGCTGGTCTTCCCGGGTGTCTTCCGCGGCCTGCTGGACGCCCAGTCGCGTACGGTGAACACCGAGATGATGCTCGCGGCCGCGAAGGCCCTCGCCGACGTGGTGACCGAGGACGAGCTGAACCCCAACTACATCATCCCCAGCGTCTTCAACGACAAGGTCGCGGGTGCGGTGGCCGGCGCGGTGCGCGAGGCCGCGAAGGCGGCGGGCGCCACGGTGTCGTCGTAGTCGGCGTCGGGCCGAGCGGGGGCTGTGAGGATCGCCACGGCAGCCCCCGTACCGGCGCGTCGCGGAACCGAGGCTCCCGGGCGCCCCTCTAGGGTTGCGGCCGGGCAAGGCGCTTTCGTGTGACTCCCAAGGGTGTTCTCACGACTCCTGCGGGTGCCGGATTGGCTTTCCCGCCGCAGGTGGGGGCAGGATGCGTCCCTGGGCGCGAGCGCATCGGCTTCGCTGTGCCACATGTGCGGCCTGGCCGCACGGCACGCCCCAACGGCAAGATGAACACGGGAGTAACAACATGAACCGCAGTGAGCTGGTGGCCGCGCTGGCCGACCGCGCCGAGGTGACCCGCAAGGACGCCGACGCCGTCCTGGCCGCGTTCGCCGAGGTCGTGGGCGACATCGTCTCCAAGGGCGACGAGAAGGTCACGATCCCCGGCTTCCTGACCTTCGAGCGCACCCACCGTGCCGCTCGCACCGCGCGCAACCCGCAGACCGGCGACCCGATCCAGATCCCGGCCGGCTACAGCGTGAAGGTCTCCGCGGGCTCGAAGCTCAAGGAAGCCGCCAAGGGCAAGTAAGCGCTCCGCCGAGAGCGCCGTGGGCAACTGCGGGCCGCCTGTGGCCGGTCGCGCAGTTCCCCGCGCTCCTTCAGGGGCGCGTCCGCCGAGGGCGCAGAAACGCCGATGGGGCGGCCACCCGGATCCGGGTGGCCGCCCCATCGGCGTCTCCGCGCGCTCAGCCCAGCGCCTTGCCGGGCAGTTCCACCTTCGCGCCCAGCTCGACGAGCTTCTCCATGAAGTTCTCGTAGCCGCGGTTGATCAGGTCGATGCCGTGGACGCGGGACGTGCCCTGGGCCGCGAGAGCGGCGATCAGGTACGAGAAGCCGCCGCGCAGGTCCGGGATGACCAGGTCGGCGCCCTGGAGCTTGGTGGGGCCGGAGACGACCGCGGAGTGCAGGAAGTTGCGCTGGCCGAAGCGGCAGTCCGAGCCGCCCAGGCACTCGCGGTAGAGCTGGATGTGGGCGCCCATCTGGTTGAGCGCGGAGGTGAAGCCGAGACGGGACTCGTAGACCGTCTCGTGGATGATCGACAGGCCCGTGGCCTGGGTGAGGGCGACGACCAGCGGCTGCTGCCAGTCGGTCTGGAAACCGGGGTGGACGTCCGTCTCCAGGGCGATGGACTTCAACTGGCCGCCGGGGTGCCAGAACCGGATGCCCTCGTCGTCGATCTGGAAGGCGCCGCCGACCTTCCGGTAGGTGTTCAGGAACGTCATCATCGACCGCTGCTGGGCGCCGCGGACGTAGATGTTGCCCTCCGTCGCCAGCGCCGCGGAAGCCCACGACGCTGCCTCCAGGCGGTCCGCGAGGGCCGCGTGGGTGTAGCCGCCGAGCTTCTCCACACCGGTGATGCGGATCGTGCGGTCGGTGTCCATCGCGATGATGGCGCCCATCTTCTGCAGGACGCAGATGAGGTCCTCGATCTCGGGCTCCACCGCCGCGTTGGACAGCTCCGTGACGCCCTCCGCCAGGACCGCCGTCAGCAGCACCTGCTCGGTCGCGCCGACCGACGGGTACGGCAGCCGGATCTTCGTGCCGCGCAGCCGCTGCGGGGCCTCAAGGTACTGGCCGTCCGCCCGCTTCTCGATCTTCGCGCCGAACTGGCGCAGCACGTCGAAGTGGAAGTCGATGGGCCGGCCGCCGATGTCGCAGCCGCCGAGGCCGGGGATGAAGGCGTGCCCGAGGCGGTGCAGCAGCGGTCCGCAGAACAGGATCGGGATACGGCTGGAGCCCGCGTGCGCGTCGATGTCGGCGACGTTCGCGCTCTCGACGTACGTCGGGTCGAGCACCAGCTCGCCGGGCTCCTCGCCCGGACGGACCGTCACCCCGTGCAGTTGCAGCAGGCCGCGTACGACCCGCACGTCACGGATGTCCGGAACATTGCGCAGCCGACTCGGCTCACTGCCCAGCAGGGCGGCGACCATGGCCTTGGGTACCAGGTTCTTCGCACCGCGGACACGGATCTCGCCCTCCAGCGGGGTGCCGCCGTGGACAAGCAGTACGTCGTCAGAGCCGTTGACGGTCATGTATCTCGCGTTCCATGGGATGGGGAAGGGCCGGAGAGAGACAGAGTAATCGCCGCGCACCCCCGTCCTGTAAGCCCGAGGACGGCCCAGGGACGTCATAGCTGTGTCACAACACGAACCGTTCCCCACCGGGCACGTGCCGTCACGGGCGGGGCACGTGCGCGTACGGCGCACCCGTGCGCCCTGAGCTGCCTTCACTCGCTGAGCCCGATTGGCTCCCCATGTGACGGGAAGATGCGGGATCATGTCTGGCATGACCGAGGTGTCCTCGCTCACAGGGCGGCTGCTCGTGGCAACCCCCGCCCTGGCGGACCCGAACTTCGACCGTGCGGTGGTGCTCCTTCTCGACCACGACGAGGAGGGCTCGCTCGGTGTCGTCCTCAACCGCCCCACGCCGGTGGGCGTGGGCGACATCCTGGAGGACTGGGCGGATCTCACCGGTGAACCGGGCGTCGTCTTCCAGGGCGGCCCGGTCTCCCTCGACTCCGCGCTCGGCGTCGCCGTGATCCCAGGCGGCTCCTCGGGGGCCGACGGCGCCCCCCTGGGCTGGCGGCGGGTGCACGGCGCGATCGGCCTCGTCGATCTGGAGGCGCCGCCGGAGCTGCTCGCCTCCGCGCTGGGCAGCCTGCGGATCTTCGCCGGATACGCCGGCTGGGGGCCCGGCCAGCTCGAGGACGAGCTGGTGGACGGCGCCTGGTACGTCGTCGAGTCCGAGCCGGGCGACGTCTCCTCGCCGTCCCCGGAGAGACTCTGGCGCGAGGTGCTGCGCCGGCAGCGCAACGAGCTGGCGATGGTGGCGACGTACCCGGACGACCCTTCGCTCAACTGATGTCCGCGCGCTTCAGTACCCTGGGGCCTATGAGCACTCTCGAGCCCGAGCGCGGCACCGGTACGGGGACCCTCGTAGAGCCGACGCCGCAGGTGTCGCACGGCGACGGTGACCACGAGCGCTTCGCGCACTACGTCCAGAAGGACAAGATCATGGCGAGCGCCCTCGACGGGACCCCCGTCGTGGCGCTGTGCGGCAAGGTGTGGGTGCCCGGCCGCGACCCGAAGAAGTACCCCGTGTGCCCGATGTGCAAGGAGATCTACGACTCCATGGACTCGGGAGGGGACGACCAGGGCAAGGGCGACAAGTGACCGCCTGACCGGACCCTGGTCCGACGACGCGAAGGCCCTCAGGGCGCGCTTCGGTGCGCCCTGAGGGCCTTCGCGTGGTTCTGCCGCCGTCTCCGCGTTGCGCGGAGTGCGTCGGCCGGTCACCCTCGGAGGAACGCGGAGGGAAATTCCGGTCGGGGCCGTGACGCTGCCCGTCCTGCCCGGATTCCTCGCGGCGCGTGTTCGAACAGCAGGAATTCGGCCGTCACTTCCTCAACGGCCTTGTCGTCGCGGGAACGGTGGTGATCTTCTCGGCGCTGATCGCGTTTCTCGCCGCGACCGCCGTCACGCGATTCCGCTTCCACTTCCGGACGACTTTGCTGATCATGTTCCTGGTGGCCCGGACGGTGTCCGCGGAGGCACGGATGCTCCCGCTGTTCCTCCTCATGCGGGACTTCGGTCAGCCGAACACACTGTTTTCCTTCCGCAGAGCGGTGAAGGGCTGACGACATGGGTTTCGAGGATCTGATTCCGGCGCCGCGCAAGGGCTGGTGGGTGCCGCCGACGCCGGGACTGTACCCGCTGGACGAGGAGACCGTGCTGCACGCCGGGCCCGGCGCCGAGCGGGTCGCGCGCTGGCTGCGCGGCACGCTCGGCGCCGCCACCGGACTGCCGTTCGACGAGGGGCTGAACGACAACGGCATCGTGCTGCGGATCGATCCGCAGCTGGCCGCGGAGGCCTACCGCGTCGTCGTCGACGGATATGCGATCCGTATCGACGGCGGCAGCGCGGCGGGCGTCTTCTGGGGCGCGCAGACCTTCCGCCAGTTGCTGGATCCGGACGTCTACCGGCGTGCCCCGATCGACCCCGGACGCCGCGAGTGGCACGTGCCGATGGTGGTGATCGAGGATTCCCCGCGCTTCCCCTGGCGCGGTCTCCTCCTCGACGTCGCCCGGCACTTCATGCCGAAGGAAGGCGTCCTGCGGTACCTGGACCTGATGGCCGCGCACAAACTCAACGTCCTCCACTTCCACCTGACCGACGATCAGGGCTGGCGCATCGAGATCCGGCGCCACCCGAGACTCACCGAGGTCGGCTCCTGGCGGGCGCGGACGAAATTCGGCCACCGGTTCTCACCACTGTGGGACGACAAGCCGCACGGCGGCTTCTACACGCGCGACGACATCCGGGAGATCGTCGCCTACGCCGCCGAGCGGCATATCACCGTCGTCCCGGAAATCGATCTGCCGGGCCACTCGCAGGCCGCCATCGCCGCGTATCCGGAACTCGGCAACACCGATGTCATCGACACCACCGCCCTCACCGTCTGGGACACCTGGGGGATCAGTCCCAACGTACTCGCGCCCACCGACAACACCCTGCGCTTCTACGAGGGGGTGTTCGAAGAAGTGCTGGAGTTGTTTCCGGGCGAGTTCGTCCATGTGGGCGGCGACGAATGCCCCAAGGAGCAGTGGCGGCGCTCACCCACCGCGCGGGCCCGCGTCAAGGAGCTCGGGCTCGCGAACGAGGACGAGCTCCAGGCCTGGTTCATCGGCCACTTCGACGCGTGGCTGACCGCGCGCGGGCGCCGGCTCATCGGCTGGGACGAGATCCTGGAGGGCGGTCTCGCGGCGGGCGCGACCGTGTCGTCGTGGCGCGGGTACGCGGGCGGGATCGCCGCCGCGCGCGCGGGTCACGACGTCGTCATGTGCCCCGAGCAGCACGTCTACCTGGACCACCGGCAGGACGGCGGCCCGGACGAGCCGGTGCCGATCGGGTACGTGCGCACCCTGGAGGACGTCTACCGGTTCGAGCCCGTGCCGCCGGAGTTGACGCCGGAGGAGGCCGGGCACGTCCTGGGCGCGCAGGCCAACCTGTGGACCGAGGCGACGGAGGACCACGCGCGCGTGGACTACCAGGCCTTTCCGCGGCTCGCCGCCTTCGCCGAGGTCGCCTGGAGCGGCCTGCCGGCCCCGGCGGAGCGGGACTTCGCGGACTTCGAGCGGCGGATGGGCGTCCACTACGCGCGACTTGACGCCCTGGGCGTGGCCTACCGGCCGCCCGCCGGTCCGCGGCCGTGGCAGCGGCGGCCCGGCGTGCTGGGGCGGCCGCTCGACGGGCCGCCCCCCGAGGGGTGAGACGGGTGGGCCGGGCGGTGACCGCGGGCGTCACGGAAAAACCCCGGCAGGGTCACCGAAGAGTGGCAATTCGAGCACACCGGCGATGGCGTGCGAAACCGGACCATCCCGCTGGTGAGGTGGGCGAATGCCTCCTAGCGGACCCCCGCGCTCGGGCCTCACGAAGATGTGCCAGAGTTGCCACGTCCGCCCTGTCAGCACGTACCGTACGGCAACACAGGTGGGACCAGGTGGGGCAGCGGGAAGGGGCAGCCGGTTTTGACCACGCACGCACCGCAGGCGGCGCAGGCCGTCACGCTGCCCACGACGCTGGACGAGGCGGTGGCGGCCCTCGCGGCCATGCCGGCCGCCGTTCCCGTGGCAGGCGGCACCGATCTGATGGCGGCCGTCAACTCCGGGCAGCTCAGGCCCGCCGCGCTGGTCGGCCTCGGCCGGATCAGCGAGATCCGTGGCTGGCAGTACCTGGACGGTCACGCCCTGCTCGGTGCCGGGCTCACGCACGCGCGCATGGGCCGCCCGGACTTCGCCGCGCTGATCCCGGCGCTCGCCGCCGCCGCGCGCGCCGCCGGACCGCCGCACATCCGCAACGCGGGCACCCTGGGCGGCAACATCGCCTCCGCCGCCCCCACGGGCGACGCGCTGCCCGTCCTGGCGGCCCTGGAGGCGACACTGATCGTCGCGGGCCCGGGCGGGGCCCGCCGGGAGATCCCCGTGTCGCACCTGCTGGCGGGCATGGAGATGCTGCGCGGCGGCGAACTCATCGGGTACGTGCGCGTGCCGCTGCTGCACGCCCCCCAGGTCTTCCTGAAGGCGACCGGCCGCACCGGTCCCGGCCGGGCCGTCGCGTCCGTCGCCCTCGTCCTCGACCCCGCCCGGCGCGGCGTCCGGTGCGCCGTCGGCGCCATAGCGCCGATGCCGCTGAGGCCCCTGGACGCCGAGCAGTGGGTCGCCGGGCTCATCGACTGGGACAACAGCCGCACGCTCGTCCCCGAGGCCCTGCACGCCTTCGGCGAGTACGTCGCCGCCGCCTGCATCCCCGATCCGGTCCCGGCCGAGGACGGTTCCGTGCCACAGCTTCCGCCCGCCGTACTGCACCTGCGGCGCACCGTCGCCGCGCTGGCCCGACGAGCACTGGGGAGGGCGCTGTCGTGACCGACGACCAGTACGACCAGCACGACCAGCACGGACAGCACGACCAGCACGACCAGCACGACCAGCAGGGACAGCGGGACGGGCACGGACAGGGCGTGCCCCCGGGCGGCGGCCGCTGGGACCCGCTGCCCCAGGGCGACTACGACGACGGCGCCACCGCCTTCGTGAAGCTTCCCGAGGGCGGCATCGACGCCCTGCTCTCCGGCGACAGCCCGCTCGCCGCGCCCGGCCACGGGTACGTGCCGCCGCGGATAACGGCCACGCCTCCCGCCGCCGACCCGGCGGGCACCGGCACGGGCGGGTGGGCGGCACCGGCCGGCGGCACCGAGTGGCCGGCTCCGCCCGCCGACGGGACGTCCGGCGGCGACCGGTTCACGTACACGCCCGGCGCGACCGGCCAGTGGGCCTTCGAGGACACCGCGCCGGAGTCCGCCCCGGCCCCCGGCCACGACGTGACCGGCCAGTGGTCGATCCCGGTCGCCGGCGGCGACCTGCCGGACGAGTCGGGCGAGTTCACCACCTCGGCCCTGGTCGAGCAGTGGAACGGCGCCCCTCCGGCGACACTGCCGGGCGGCGCGCCCGCACCCTGGGCGACGGAACCGGCGAACCCGTCCGGCGACGGATGGGGGCAGCAGCCCGGCACACCCGGCCCCGGCGCGGACGAACCGGGGCGCGGGCCCGAGCCGGCGCCGGACACGCCCGCGTTCGGACACGCCCCCGCCGACCAGCCGTACGAGCCTCTCCCGCCCGCCCCTGAGGCCACCCCGGGCGCTCCCGCCCCCGAGGCCGCCTACGAGGCCCTGGAAGCCGCCCAGGAGGCCACGGAGGCCGCCCACGAGGCGGTGCGGGCCGTCCACGAGGCGGCGGACGCGGTGGACGCCGTACCGGCGCCCACCGAGATGTCCGACGGCCCCGACGCGGAGCCCGACCCGCCGCGCGCGGACGCGGCGGAGGAACCGGCACCCGACGACGGCACGGACACTTCCACGCGCGTGGACGGCACGGACAGCACCGGTGGTCCGGGCGGCGAGGCGGCACCGGACGAGGCACCGGCCCCGGAACCCGAAGCCGCCCCGGAGACCCCGCCCCCGCACGAGGAGCACCCCCTCGCCTCCTACGTCCTGCGCGTCAACGGCTCCGACCGGCCCGTCACCGACGCGTGGATCGGCGAGTCGCTGCTCTACGTGCTGCGCGAGCGCCTCGGCCTCGCGGGCGCCAAGGACGGCTGCTCGCAGGGCGAGTGCGGGGCCTGCAACGTCCAGGTGGACGGGCGTCTCGTCGCCTCCTGCCTGGTCCCGGCCGTCACCGCGGCCGGCAGCGAGGTCCGCACCGTCGAGGGCCTGGCCACCGACGGGCAGCCCTCGGACGTGCAGCGGGCGCTCGCCCGGTGCGGCGCCGTGCAGTGCGGCTTCTGCGTGCCGGGCATGGCGATGACCGTGCACGACCTGCTGGAGGGCAACCCGGCGCCCACCGAGCTGGAGACCCGCCAGGCGCTCTGCGGCAACCTGTGCCGCTGCTCCGGCTACCGGGGCGTCGTCCAGGCCGTGAAGGACGTCGTCGCCGAACGCGAGGCGCACGCGGCGGCCGGGAGTGAGACGGACGGCGACGAGGCCCGTATTCCGCACCAGGCGGGTCCGGGCGCCGGCGGCGTCCACCCGTCGGCGTTCGAGAACCCGGCGCAGCCGCACCCGCACGACCAGGCGTACGGACAGGCCCAGGACGGAGGCCAGGCGTGAGCAACGAAGCAGCCACCGCGACGACCCCCGCGGAGGCCGCCCCGGCCCCCGAGCCGATCCCGCACGGCCTCGGCGCCTCCCTGCCGCCCGCCGACGCCCGCGCCAAGACGGAGGGCACCTTCCCGTACGCGGCCGACCTGTGGGCCGAGGGCCTGCTGTGGGCGGCCGTCCTGCGCTCCCCGCACGCACGCGCGCGCATCGTCTCCATCGACACCTCCCACGCGCGCGAGATGCCCGGCGTCCGGGCCGTCGTCACGCACGAGGACGTCCCCGGCACCCCGCTGCACGGACGCGGCAGGGTCGACCGCCCGGTGTTCGCCTCCGACGTCGTACGCCACCACGGCGAGCCCATCGCGGCCGTCGCCGCCGACCACCCGGACACCGCGCGGATGGCCGCGGCGGCCGTCATCGTCGAGTACGAGGTGCTCGACCCGGTCATCGACCCCGAGCAGGCCTTCGAGGCCGAGCCGCTGCACCCCGACGGCAACCTGATCCGGCACATCCCGCTCCACCACGGCGACCCGGGCGCCTCCGGCGAGATCGTCGTCGAGGGCCAGTACCGCATCGGACGGGCCGACCCCGCCCCGATCGGCGCCGAGGCCGGGCTCGCCGTACCGCGCCCGGACGGCGGCGTGGAGCTGTACCTCGCCTCCACCGACCCGCACACCGACCGCAACACCGCCGCAGCCTGCTACGGCCTGTCCCCCGAACGGGTGAAGATCGTCGTCACCGGGGTGCCCGGTGCCACCGCCGACCGCGAGGACCAGGGCTTCCAGCTGCCGCTCGGCCTGCTGGCGCTGAAGACCGGCTGCCCGGTGAAGCTCACGGCGACCCGCGAGGAGTCCTTCCTCGGCCACACCCACCGCCACCCCACGCTGCTCAGATACCGCCACCACGCCGACGCCGAGGGCCGGCTGGTCAAGGTCGAGGCGCAGATCCTGCTGGACGCGGGCGCCTACGCCGACACCTCCTCGGAGGCCCTGGCCGCCGCCGTCTCCTTCGCCTGCGGCCCCTATGTCGTCCCGAACGCCTTCATCGAGGGCTGGGCCGTGCGCACCAACAACCCGCCGTCCGGTCATGTCCGTGGCGAGGGCGCGATGCAGGTGTGCGCCGCGTACGAGGCGCAGATGGACAAGCTGGCGAAGAAGCTCGGCCTGGACCCGGCGGAGCTGCGCCTGCGCAACGTCATGGCCACCGGCGACGTGCTGCCCACCGGTCAGACGGTGACCTGCCCGGCGCCGGTCGCCGAACTCCTCCAGGCGGTCCAGGAGTTCCCGCTGCCGGCGCTGCCCAAGGACACGCCCGAGGAGGACTGGCTGCTGCCCGGCGGCCCCGAGGGCGCGGGCGAGCCGGGCGCGGTGCGCCGGGGCGTCGGCTACGGCCTGGGCATGGTGCACATGCTCGGCGCGGAGGGCGCGGACGAGGTCTCCACGGCCACGGTCAAGGTCCAGGACGGCGTCGCGACCGTCCTGTGCGCGGCCGTCGAGACCGGGCAGGGCTTCACGACCCTGGCCCGCCAGATCGTGCAGGAGACCCTCGGCGTCGACGAGGTGCACGTCGCGCCCGTGGACACCGACCAGCCTCCGGCGGGCGCGGGCTGCCGGGGCCGCCACACCTGGGTATCGGGCGGCGCGGTGGAGCGCGCGGCGAAGATGGTCCGCACCCAGCTCCTGCAACCCCTGGCCCACAAGTTCGGCATGTCCACCGAACTGCTCCAGATCACCGACGGCAAGATCACCTCGTACGACGGTGTCCTGTCGACCACCGTCGCCGAGGAACTGCTCGGCAAGGAGCTGTGGGCGACGGCGCAGTGCCGGCCGCATCCGACCGAGCCGCTGGACGCCTCCGGCCAGGGCGACGCGTTCGTGGGCCTGGCGTTCTGCGCGATCCGCGCGGTGGTGGACGTCGACATCGAGCTGGGCTCGGTGCGGGTGGTGGAGCTGGCGGTCGCCCAGGACGTGGGCCGGGTCCTCAACCCGGCGCAGCTGGAGGCCCGGATCGAGGCGGGCGTGACGCAGGGCGTGGGCATCGCCCTCACCGAGAACCTCCGCACCCCGCGCGGCCTGATCCGCCACCCCGACCTCACCGGCTACGCGCTCCCCACGGCCCTGGACGCACCCGACATCCGGATCGTCAAGCTGGTCGAGGAACGGGACGTCGTCGCCCCCTTCGGCGCGAAGGCGGTCAGCGCGGTGCCGGTGGTGACCTCACCGGCGGCGATCGCCTCGGCCGTGCGCGCCGCGACGGGCCGCCCGGTGAACCGGCTGCCGATAAGGCCGCAGGCGGCGGTGGTGACGGCGCAGTGAGCGGGCCGCAGCCGGATCCGCAGCGCTACGAACCCCCGCCGGGCGTGGGCAAGGTGCTGCTGTGGGTCCTGCTGTTCCTGTGCGCGGCGGTCGTGGTGGTGCTGGGCGGCGTGTACCTGTCGTGAACGGCGTGGTCCTCGTCACGGGCGTGATGGCGTCGGGCAGGTCGACGGTCGCGCAGGCCCTGGCCGAACGCCTCGCCGCCGGCTGACGGGCCCCGGGCTGCCGGGCGTCGGCGCGCTGCGACTGCGTCTGCGGTACCGGCTGTCGGCACGGGCGGCGGACACGTACGCGCCCGCCGGCTTCACGGCGGTCGTGCAGGTCGTGCGGGACGTCGTCCTTAGCCCGCACCTGACGGAGTATGTGGAGACGGTCCGCACCCGCCCCCCGCACGTGGTGGTGCCGGCGCCGTCCGCCGAGGCGGTGGCCGCGCGCGCGGCGGCCCGTGCGAGGACGGGCCACGGCGCCGGCTGGACGGTCGCCGCCCTGGACACGGAACTGCGCACCCGCCCCCCCCGCGTATCGGACTGTGGCTGGACACCAAGGAGTCGACGGGTGGGGGAGACGGTGGAGGCGATCCCGGCGGGAAGGCAACGCGCACGCGTCGTCTGACGTCTACTCGGGCGAGGGCCCGTTGTCAGTGGTGCCGCGTAGTGTTCGAGGAAGTGGAACAGCGGCGGGCGGGGCGACGCGGCCCGCCGCCGGTGACGGCACACTTCACGCACGGGGGAACCGATGGGCACGACCGGGACCGCCGCCGGTACGGCGGTGATCACCTTCACCGAGGCCGAGCTGGATCCGTACGTCACACACGCGCCGACGCGCCGCTGGCTGACGGGCCCCGGGCTGCCGGGCGTCGGCGCGCTGCTGACGTTCGACACGCTGCGCGTGGCCGGTCTGCGCACGGTCGCCGACTCCACCGGCGACCCCGGCCACGGCCTCGCCGAGGACCTGCGGGACCAGCTCGTCATCGGAGGCCTCGTCGGCATCGACGGCCCGGAGACGGAGTCGGTGCTGCTCGACGGCGCCACGGGCGAGATCACCACGACGTACTTCTTCCACGACCGCCCCGACCTGATGGACCGCCGCCCCCTGGCGCCGTCCCTCCAGACGCTGCTGAGCTTCGCCACGGCGGCCGACGAACTGGCGGCGCTGCGTGGCCAGTTCGCGGCCTACGCGGGCCGCTACGGCCCCGAGGCGGTCGCGGACGCGACGGCCCAGCTCCTGGCGCTGTACGAGTCCGGTACGGACGGCAAGGTGCCGCCGTTCTGGCGGCTGGCGGCGGTGATCCGCCCCCTCGCCCTGATCGCCGGCCCCGGCACCCGCTCCGGCCTGGCCCTGGACCTCCCGCCCCGCCTCCTGGACGACGAGTTCGGCTCCCGCCGCATCGTCCGCTTCGAGGACGTCGACTTCCCCACCGCCCTCACCCACGAGCCGACCCGCCGCTTCCTGCGCGAGGTGGGCCTGCCGGAGGAGTGCGCCTGGTTCACCCTCGACACCGACGCCCCCCTGCCCACGCTCACCGAACACGGGGCGGACACCCCCGAGGCGGCCCTCCCCGCGGACGCGGCCCACCTGATCCGCCTCGGCCACCTCGTCGAGGACACGAGCCTGGTCGTGGACGGCACGACGGGCGCGGTCCTCACCTGGAGCGGCACGGACGCGCGGCTGCGCCCCCTGAACGCCGACATCTCCACCCTCGCCGTCACCCTCTGGCTGATCCAACACGCCAAGTCCCTGGACACCGACCACGACCTCACCGAGGCCTACGACCAACTCGCCGCCACCCTGACCCGCACCCTGGCGGTGCTCGACCCCCTCTCCTGCGACCGCACCCCGGCCCTGCCGGGGGACGACGGCTGGCGGTACTGGCCGGGCGTGTTCGAGGACGAGGCGGGCGGCGGCCTGTACGCGTAGGCGACGACAACCACCTGCGGAACGGCCCGCCCCGTGACAGGGTGTGGGCATGCTGATCCGAAAGGCCGATGCCGCGTAGGCGTCCGAAGGTGGTGCGCGCCGAGCGGTGGCGGCCACGCAGACACGTTCCCGTCCAGCGCATCCCCGGTGTCTCCGCCCTGACGCGTGCCGCCGTTCGCCGCCTCGAGGACGAACGGCTGGAACCCGACGCCGTCGCGCGGGCCCTGTCCCGCTGCGAGCGGGAGCTCAGGCGGCCGGGCCGCTACCTGGGCGCTCCCGAGGTGTGGCAGCCGGGCCTCGAGTTCGAGGACGCCCGCGACACGTTGCAGGAAGCCCTGCACCACCTGCCCCACGGCGCCCGCCGGGACCTGGGACGCCTGGTCCTCCGCGTGGACGCCGAGTTCGAGCGCCGGACCCTGCCGGATCCCGGAGCGGTGCCCCTGTGGACGGCGGGCCGCTGGTGGTGGTGGCGCATCCGGGAACTATGAAGCCCTACACCCAGATCGATCCGACGCCCCGAGCCCCACCACAGCCGGAGCGCACCCGACCGCGAGGAGATGGGAGCGGTGAGGCCGGGCCTCGGCCACCTCCCCGCCCGGTAGCCCGCCGCCGTGGAGGTACGCGGTGGTGAACGCTTTCTCCCCGTCGGGGACTTGCGTATGGAGGCCGTGGCGGGGATCGAACCCGCGTTACTCGCTTTGCAGGTCTGTTCGTACTGGTCAGGCCGTGATCCCAAGCTGTTCACCCACGTTCATCCCCACGCTTCCACCGGCGGCGCGGACCGCCGTGAGCAACGGACGGGCATGAATGAGACGGAAACTGAGACGGAGCCGACCCGCCTCAGCACTCCGAGCAGGCATTTTGGCGCAGCGAAATCTCCACTACCTCATCAAGCCGGCCCGCCTGCGGCGGGCCGCGCGCGCTGGCGGCCACGGGCCGCCGCCGCTCCATGTCTCCGCCACCGCTCCGGCGGCCCGCGCCACTCAGCGCGCAACACCGCCAAGGTGGACAGCCAGAGCACCCAGCGACCCGACCAGCCCGAGCGCCAGGACCAGGCCGAAGAGGTCGAGCGACGGCCGCACGTGTACCTGTCGTCCGCCCCGCCAAGAGAGGCTCAGAGCCGAGATAAGCGCCGTCCGAACGTTCCCCACGCGCAGGCACGCGGAGGTGCGGACCGTGACGTGCTGAAAAAGCGTGGCTGAGGCCCGTACGGGGTTGATGGAGGCACACGTGGCGGGTGCTCTTTCGGCGTACCCGTCGTAGTAGCTGACTTTCGGTGGCCCAGGTCAGAAATTGGTTTCCTTTGGCTGGACTGCATCGGTGGACCCCTCTAGTTAGGCAACGCACTGGCCACGGTGGACACAGTTGCGGGGTCAACCTGCTCTTGCCTCCTGCGCCACCATGGTGGCAGGCTCTCAACCTAGAATTGGATGTTTCCCACTCTGTAGCGCAGAGTGTATGCGCTGTCTTCCGTCAGGAGCTCGACGGTCTTGCTACCTGTTCCGGCCTCGCTGGCCTTGATTCGCACTGTTCCGAGCGCGTCGGTCGGGAGTCCAGGCGGATCTATCTCGATCAGGTTCAAGACGATCGAAGCCCCGTTGATGGGGACCTGTGTGTTGAGCTGAGCATCTTGCCCCGCTCCCATGGCGACGGCGCCTGACGGCGGCCAAACTTGGCCAGTCGGCCCTGTGATGGCCACTTCGTCCTTGTTGCCCTCGAGTACAGTCTCTCTCGGGTCGTCGCAGTGCAGATTCTCGAGCAGAGCTACGGCACCCATGACACCCTCCATCGCCCGATCCGGTTTTGTACTGGTGACTTGCGTCAATCACACGACCCTGTAGCTCAGAGTGTATGAAGTTTCGCTGGTCAGGAACGCCTTCTTTTTGGTGCCGGACCCGGCTTCGCTCGCGTTGATTTTCACCGATCCGAGATCATCCCCTGCGGATCCGTCCGGGGGATCTTTCTCGATGAGCCTCAAAGTGACTGAACCATTTACAGGAACCTGAACATTCATGGGTACGTCTTGGCCCGCCGAAATCGAGAAGATGCCAGCAGACGGCCACACCTGACCCCCGGGGCCGGTGATGACAACCTCATCCTTACTCTCCTGCGGACTATCGCAGTGCAGATTATGAAGAAACGCTGTCACGCCCATGGCAATCTCCCGCTGCTTCGATCCTCTTATCTCCAGCAGACCACTCCTGACTGGGTGACGCAATGCGTGGACTTAGTTTCTAATTCAGGTAAGTTGTTGAAGCGTCAATTCATACTGACCTTCAAAGCGTGGTGCCGTAGAGGTTGACGCCTAGTTATGACTCTGCACCAGCAGTTGGGAGCGTCGGCGTCCAACTGTTCGTATGGATACGTCTCACTCACGTAGCCCGCTCCTCCCCATGCAACTGGATCTATCGTGTCGCAGCGGCGTGTCCTCTGTGGCCAGCTTGGGGAGATCGACGCCACAAGTCACGTGCGGCGAGGTGCTTGACGGAGCCGTTGCTATGGCGCGAGACAAAGATCCGGTGACCCAGTGTGAACCACGGCCGCCGCGTAGGGGCGCCTCTACATGCGCTGCTCCGACCTGGAGGCCTGGCCCGGAGTGACGGCAGCTTTGACGGCAACGCTGCACACAGAAGCACATGATGGCCAACCTGGGCGCTCATTCAGCCCCCTTCATGGCCGTTCAAGCGAGACCCGAAGCCATCCCCGCGCCGGCGATCAGCCGCCCATGAACGCAGGTGAACGCCCCTGCACACAGACCACCGCGCGCCAGCAGCACAGTTGGAGCGTGCGCCGTCGAGCACTGCGGCAGGCACAGTAGGGGCGTGTTGTCAGAGGCTTGTGGGATCTTGCGGGCATGGACACACTCTTTGACCTAGAGACGCCGGAAGAAGCCGTTATCGCCCACTACCGCCTGAGTGACGACCAGTACGGCTCGCGTGCCGAGCGCGAAGCGATCTTCGATGCTGAGCGGGCCATGGCGGCCGCCGTCGAGAAGGCGGGAGTTAGCGAGGTCGACGGGAACGAGTTCGGCGGGGGTGAAGCCGTGCTGTACGCCTATGGAGCGGACGCCGAAGCGCTCTTCAAGGTCATTGGGCCGACCCTTCGCAGTCTGCCGTTCAGGCCGGCGCACGTCGTGCTGCGGCAGGGGAGTCCTGAGACGGAGTCCCGAGTAGTTCTGTGATGCGGTACAGCAGCGAAGTACAGCAACCCCAGCAACCGCCAGCGACCGACACCGGCCCTGACGGTCCTCCCCGCAGCCTGTATGACCTTCAATGACGATCTCTGTAGGGCTACGGATCAGAAGGTCTGACATCCACTGCTGACATCAACGACGCCGGACGGGGGCGTACACCAGCAACCCTGTCCGGCCGTCCCATCAGTCGCCGACCGCAGCCGAAGCGGGCCGGGATCGAACTCCTAAAGCGGTGCTCACGCCACGGCAGTGAAGCGGGCTCGATGATGACGGGCGGAAGGCTCACCGCGGCGAAGACGGGGCCTGCCTGCTGCCAGGAGCTGGCGAGACGCCATCTGGTGACTCGGCAGCTTAGGTAGCGCGGCTGGACGAGGCCCTCCGGGGGACGTCGTCAGCTACGTAGCATCGGTGACGCAGTGAGTGCCTAACTGCGTGACAACGCCGACGAACAGCGGCGGACAAGCGCGAACGGCTGCGAACTATCCTCACAGGTGAGAAGCCCGCCAGCCCAAGGCCGCGCCCCCGCCCCAGTTGCTTCGGGACGCAGAGGTCCTGTCAGATCTGATGGCTCCGTCCGTGTCCCCGGGTCGGAGCCATCCTCCCTGCTCTGCACTCGGATGTAAGTGGCTCACTGCGTCAAGGCCCGCTCAGACGAACTCGTATTGAAGCTCGTAGAGGTGCCCTGCCTTGGCCATGACTGTGACCTCGATCGGACGTTCGTCGTCGCTGTAGACCACGCGGAAGGTCCGCAGCACCGGTAGGTCGCTCGGGAGTTGCAGCGCCTCGAACTGCTCCTGAGTGGGCACACGGGCGGACACCCGATCAACGGTGTGGCGGGGTGGATAGCCCATCTCGGCAAGCAGGGCAGGCGTTCCGCCACGGATCTTTCGCCGTTCGGTCATCACTGTGCCGCGCGCCAGCTCGACCGGGTAGTAGGACTTCACCAGCTCCACAGGTATGTCGTCGTACGAGAGGACCTGGCTCCTCATTACGGCCACGCTGCCTTCGCCAAGGCCGAGTGCTGCCGCGACATCCGCTGGGGGCTGCACTTCAGCGACCTCAAGCAGGCGGATGCTTCCGCGCTTGCCTCTTCGTGCAGCCACCGTGAGCCACGAGTACTGCTCCCCAGGCGCCGCCGGCTGACCGGTGTCCGCCGGCCGGATGGTCTCCTGCTGGTGCTCCCGCACCGTCACGCTCGCTCCGGGGCGGCCGAAGACCAGGCGTTCGTCCTTCAGCACCTGGAGCGCCTTCTGCACCGTGGCGTTGGACGCCCCGAACCGGTCCTTGAGCCGCTGAGTGGAGGGAAGGCTGGCACCGGGCTGAAGATCGCCGCACATGATTTCGTCGCGGAGATCGGCAGCGATGCGCTCATGAAGGGGACGCTGATCGTAGGCGTCCTGCTCTGCTTTGGGCACGTCAGATCCTCAGTTCGAAAGTTCAAGGTCGTAACGGAGTCGCTGCCTGGCCGCGGGGAAGACCGACTGGTCGACCTGGAAGGGGCGGCCTGCGGCATCCAATGTCAGCCGGGTCATGCACAGCACAGGTTCTGTCTCACTGAGGCCGAGCAGCCGCCGTTCCGCGTCGGTGGACATCCGCGCTGACACTTCCTCGCGGACGCGGCCTGCGGTGTAGCCCATTTCAGCGAGGAGAGTGACCGCTCCTCCACGGATCTTGGCCGTCCCCTTCAACCGCGTACCGCGTGCGACTTCCACCGGGTAGTAGGTATCCGTCAGTTCGGTGGGCTGGTCATCGAGGTAGATGATCCGCTGTCGCACCACGACAGCAGCGTCGGGCGCGATCGCGAACAGCCGTGCCACCTCCGGGGGCGCGGCCACCTCGCCAGCTCCCACGATGCGCTGAGTGCCGACACCACCTTTGGCCGCAGCCTCCTCCTGCCACGCATCGCCCTGCCCCTCCGCCCTGGGCACCACGTACGGCGCCGAGCTACTGACCCACTTACTGCTGCTCATGGTTCCCACCCTCAAGGTCCACGTCGTTCCACGTCAGCCCCAGGACTTCTCCTTGGCGGAGTCCAAGCGCCAGGGCGACGGCCCACCGTGCGGAGTTGCGGTGCCGGTCGGCGGCTCTCAACAGCCGCTGCACTTCCTGCACGCTGTAGGGCTCCACCTCGTACTCCCCTGTCTTCGGCGCCTTGGCCAGCTGGACCGGGTTCCTGCCGAGGTGGCCGCGCCGCACGGCCTCGTTGAGGGCGGTACGGAAGGTTCGGTGCACCTGGTGGGCGGTCGCGGGCTTGCTGCCGTTGGCCTGCATTTTGGCGTAGAACACCTCGATGTGCTCGGGCTTGAGCCTGTCGAGCCGATGCGCTCCCAAGCCGGGGATCAGATGCTTTCGCACTGCGACGCGGTACCCGACCATCGTGTTGTCGTTGACCGCGAGAGGCGCGACATGCTCGATCCAATGCGTCAGCCACGCCTTCACGGTCCACGCCCTTCCCGGCTTCCGCACCGTCTTCGCGTTGCGCTGCTTCTCCAGTTCTCGGACGGCGGCGGTCACTTCGGCACGGGTCTTGCGTTCGACGTGGCGCCGGTCGGGCTTGCCGTCGTCACGTATGCCGACGGTCACGCGGCCGTGCCACTTGCCGTCACTGCCCTGGTAGATGGAGCTGCGGCCGTTGGGCTGTCGGGTGCGCTTCTTGCCTTCCGCCATGGGCGGACTCCCTTGAGGTTGTTGAATCGGTTGAAGACGACGGAGCGCTGCCCCGTTGCGGGACAGCGCTCCGCAAGGCCTGCGTCAGGCCGCACGCTGCTCAGCGCGACGGCGAGCGAGGTAGGCGGACGGCGCGTCGGCGGGGACACGCCGAAGTCCACCGAGTCCGGCGGTGTCCGTGATGGTGATGTCCATGCGAGGTGGTCTCCTCTGGTGGAGGGGAAGGGGCCGCGTCTGGCGCAAGGCCGCCGGCTACTGCCCGCAGCGACGGCGCACGAACCCGGAGCTGTCGCCCACGAAGTCGCGCGCCGGCCGCCGGGCCGTCGGCCTGCCCGACCAACTCGTTGACCTGCTCCGCAATCACCTCAAGGCGCAGGAAGAGGAGCGGGCGGCAGCGGGCAAGCGCTGGGAGGAGAACCGGCTGGTCTTCCCCGACGAACACGGCCGTAGCCCGTCCCACCGCCGGGACTGGAGCGAGTGGAAGGATCTGCTGGCCGAGGCGAACGTCCGGGACGGGCGCTTGCACGACGCCCGCCACACGGCCGCGACGGTACTGCTCATCCTCGGGGTCCCCGAGCGCGCCGTCATGGGGCTCATGGGGTGGTCGACCACCGCCATGGCCGCCCGCTACCAGCACATGGTGGACGCTGTGCGAACGGATATCGCGCGGCAGGTGGACGGCCTGATCTGGAAACCCGAGAGGGACCGGCCGGATGACGACGACGGTGCAGCCGGCGCCCTCGTACCGGCCAACTGAGACGGGAACTGAGACGGACGGCGAAAGGGCGGCACCCCTGGAAGGGTGCCGCCCTTTCATCCTGCCTGGTCAGTCAGGTAGAGGCCGTGGCGGGAATCGAACCCGCGTTACTCGCTTTGCAGGCGAGTCCCTCAACCACTCGGGCACACGGCCGTGTTCGGTCGGTCCGGGCTCTCTCGCCCGTTCCGACTCGGTGAGACGACCGTAGGTGGCGGAGGGAATGGGGTTCAAGGCTGTGCGGTGCGCTGCAACGGGGTTGCCATACGCCGTTCATGAAGGGGTGTGGTCGTAGGACCAAGGGATGACGGAGAAGGGCGGCTGGAGACAGGGGTCATTGTCGGTTGTGGGCCTTACTCTGGCGGGCATGGCCGCTCTCGAACCCCGCGACACCGGTGTCGCAGACGTATCCAAGGACGCGCGTCCGGGCTCCGGTGAGACCGTGTTGGGGCGGTCGTACCGGGCGCTGAGCGTGGGGATCGTGTCCGTCGTGCTGTTGATCGCCTTCGAGGCGACCGCCGTGGGGACGGCGATGCCGGTGGCGGCTCGGGAGCTGGACGGGGTGGGGCTGTACGCCTTCGCGTTCTCCGGGTATTTCACGACCAGTCTGTTCGGGATGGTGCTGGCCGGGCAGTGGTCGGACCGGCGGGGCCCGCTCGCGCCGGTGAGCTGTGGGATCGCCGCCTTCGCCGCCGGGCTGCTGCTGTCCGGGACCGCCGGCGCCATGTGGGTGTTCATTCTCGGGCGGGCCGTGCAGGGGCTCGGCGGGGGACTCGTCATCGTGGCCCTGTACGTGGTGGTGGGGCGGGCCTATCCGGAGCGGTTGCGGCCGGCGATCATGGCCGCGTTCGCCGCCAGCTGGGTCGTGCCGTCCGTCGTCGGGCCGCTGGCGTCCGGCGCGGTCACCGAGCACCTGGGGTGGCGGTGGGTGTTCGTCGGCATCCCGGCGCTGGTCGTGCTGCCGCTGGCGCTCGCTCTGCCGCAGATCCGGCGGCGGGCGGGTGGGCCGGTCGGCGCCGGCGCGGAGGCCGCCTCCTTCGACCGGCGGCGCATCCGGCTCGCCTTCGGGATCTCACTGGGGGCCGGACTGCTCCAGTACGGCGCTCAGGACCTGCGTCCGTTCTCGCTGCTGCCCGCCGCCGCGGGCGTCGCGCTGCTCGTGCCGGCCGTGCTCGGGCTGCTGCCGCCCGGCACCTACCGGGCCGCGCGCGGGCTGCCGTCGGTCGTGCTGCTGCGCGGCGTCGCGGCGGGCTCCTTCATCGCGGCCGAGTCGTTCGTGCCGCTGATGCTCGTCACCCAACGGGGCCTCAGCCCCACGCTCGCCGGGTTCTCGCTCGCGGCCGGCGGGCTCACCTGGGCGGTGGGGTCCTGGGTGCAGTCCCGGTCGCGGGTGGAGCCGTACCGGGAGCGGCTGATGACCTTTGGCATGGTGCTCGTCGCGGCCGCCATCGCCGCCGCGCCCAG
The DNA here is from genome assembly GCF_026008495.1 of Streptomyces sp. A012304. Taxonomy (GTDB): domain Bacteria; phylum Actinomycetota; class Actinomycetes; order Streptomycetales; family Streptomycetaceae; genus Streptomyces. Next base: position 210,303 of record NZ_BQUN01000096.1, on the reverse strand, counting down.
CGTGCTCATCGACGCCGTGCCCGCCTGGACCGTCGCGGTGGCCTGGGCCTTCGGGTGCTTCGGGATGGGGCTGGTGATCTCCTCCAGCAGCGTGCTGCTGCTCCAGCTGTCCGCCCCGGAGGAGGCCGGAACGAACTCCGCCGCCCTCCAGATCTCCGACGCCCTGTCCAACGTCCTGCTGCTGTCGGCGGGCGGGGCCGCGTTCGCCGCCCTCGGCGGCGGGACCGTCACCCACGCCGCCACGGACGCCTCCGGCTCCCACCCGGCCGCCTTCGCCGCCGTGTTCCTGCCGATGGCCGGCGTGGCGCTGGTCGGGGCATGGGTGACGACCCGGCTGCGGGAGCGAACGTAATGACGTAAGACGTGATGGCGTATGACGTAATGACGCAATGCGTAATTCGGTCGTCGGTCCGTGATCATGGCCGTACGCTCTCCCGCATGCAGCAGCTGACCGTTCCCCTCACCGCCGACCTCCGCCACGCTCTGGACGACCTCGCGGACGCCACCGGCCGCCGCCCCGAGGATCTCGCGCTGGACGCCGTACGGGAGCGGCTGGAGGCGGAGCGGAGCGCGGTGCGCGGGGTCGCGGAGCGGCTGGCCGGGGCGCACGCGGAGCTGCTGCGCAGGCTCGGCGAATGAGCAGGCACCTCACCGTCGCCGAGGTGACCGACATCGCCCGGATCGCGTTCGGCGGGCGGGACCCGGAGGCGCGGGAGGCGGGACTGCTCGCCTCGGCCGTGCACCGGCCGCGGGCCCGGATGTTCGGCACGCCGGCCTACGACGACCTCTACGAGCAGGCCGCGGCCCTGCTGCACGGCCTCGCCGCCAACCACCCCCTCGTCGACGGCAACAAGCGCACCGCGTGGCTCGCCACCGCCGCCTTCCTCGCCTTGAACGGCGTGGACCTGGCCGGCTGCGACCAGGACACGGCGTACGAGCTGGTCATCGACGTCGCGTCCGGTGAGGAGAGTGACGTGGGAGCGATCGCGGGGCGGCTGAGGGCGCTGTGACGTGAGTCCCACCCGTCGGTGAGCCGGGCTTGTCCGCGCGTTGACGGCGACCGACCGCCGGTAGGGTGGCCCGGTCGTTCAGCCGCGGCAGCCGAGCCGCTCGACCCCCGTACGGAGACCGTGACTACTACCGCCGCTTCGTCCTCGCACCATCTGTCTCCCGCCTTCCCCGGCCGGGCCCCCTGGGGCACCGCCAGCAAGCTGCGTGCCTGGCAGCAGGGGGCGATGGAGAAGTACATCCAGGAGCAGCCGCGCGACTTCCTCGCCGTCGCGACGCCCGGCGCCGGCAAGACGACCTTCGCGCTGACCCTGGCCTCCTGGCTGCTGCACCACCACGTCGTGCAGCAGGTGACCGTGGTCGCGCCGACCGAGCACCTGAAGAAGCAGTGGGCGGAGGCGGCGGCGCGGATAGGGATCCGGCTGGATCCCGAGTACAGCGCGGGCCCGCTCAGCAAGGACTACCACGGTGTCGCGGTGACGTACGCCGGCGTCGGCGTGCGGCCGATGCTGCACCGCAACCGCAGCGAGCAGCGCAAGACCCTGGTCATCCTCGACGAGATCCACCACGCCGGTGACTCCAAGTCGTGGGGCGAGGCCTGCCTGGAGGCGTTCGAGCCGGCCACGCGGCGGCTCGCGCTCACCGGTACGCCGTTCCGCTCCGACACCAACCCCATCCCGTTCGTGACGTACGAGGAGGGCAACGACGGGATCCGGCGGTCGGCCGCCGACTACACGTACGGCTACGGCAACGCGCTCGCCGACCACGTGGTCCGGCCCGTCATCTTCCTCTCCTACAGCGGCAACATGCGCTGGCGGACGAAGGCCGGCGACGAGATCGCCGCCCGGCTCGGCGAGCCGATGACGAAGGACGCGATCAGCCAGGCCTGGCGTACGGCGCTGGATCCGCGCGGCGAGTGGATGCCCAGCGTGCTGCGCGCCGCCGACCAGCGGCTCACCGAGGTCAGGAAGGCCATCCCGGACGCGGGCGCGCTGGTCATCGCCTCCGACCAGGACTCGGCGCGCGCCTACGCCAAGCTCATCCGGGAGATCACCGGCACCAAGGCGACGCTCGTCCTGTCCGACGACGCCGGCGCCTCCAACCGGATCGACGAGTTCAGCAACAACACCGACCGGTGGATGGTCGCGGTGCGGATGGTGTCCGAGGGCGTCGACGTTCCCCGGCTCGCGGTCGGCGTGTACGCGACGACGATCTCCACGCCGTTGTTCTTCGCGCAGGCCGTCGGGCGTTTCGTACGGTCCCGGCGGCGCGGCGAGACCGCGTCCGTGTTCCTGCCGACCGTGCCCGACCTGCTCGGCTTCGCCAACGAGATGGAGCGCGAACGCGACCACGTCCTCGACAAGCCCAAGAAGGACGGGGACGAGGAGGACCCGTACGCCGAGTCCGAGAAGGAGATGGACGAGGCGAACCGGGAGCAGGACGAGGACACCGGCGAGCAGGACATGCTGCCCTTCGAGGCGCTGGAGTCCGACGCCGTCTTCGACCGGGTCATGTACAACGGCGCCGAGTTCGGCATGCAGGCCCACCCGGGGAGCGAGGAGGAGCAGGACTACCTCGGCATCCCCGGCCTGCTGGAGCCCGAGCAGGTGCAGCTGCTGCTCCAGAAGCGGCAGGCCAAGCAGATCGCGCACAGCAGGAAGAAGCCGGACGCCGAGGCCGACCTGCTGGAGCTGCCCGCCGAGCGGCGGCCCGTCGTCTCGCACAAGGAGATGATGGAGCTGCGCCGGCAGCTCAACACGATGGTCGGCGCGTACGTCCACCAGAGCGGCAAGCCGCACGGGGTGATCCACACCGAGCTGCGGCGGGTGTGCGGGGGACCGCCGAGCGCCGAGGCGACGGCGGGGCAGCTGCGGCAGCGGATCGCCAAGGTGCAGGAGTGGGCGACTCGAATGAAGTGACGCCCTTGCTGTGAAAAGGGGCGTACGTATCGGGACAAAAACAGGTACTCCATACCGGCCACTGACCGGATTCTGGACGGAGCCTTCCGCTGAGCGAACTCGCTCGCTACTGTCCCGCTACGCACACGCCCCGTGGCAGCGCCGCCGCGGAGCGCAGCCGTGAAGCGACTGGGCCCGGACACGCCTGGCCCATCTGCCGATCGGCGGCCTCTGAAGCGCGTCACTGACGGGACTCGGTGACGCATCCGCCGCGAGGGGGCCGCCGACCTCACCACTAAGGAGTGGGCGTCGTGACCGCGGAGACCTCCCAGACGCTCGATCGAGGGCTGCGGGTCCTCAAGCTGCTGGCCGATACGGACCATGGGCTGACCGTCACCGAACTGTCCAACAAACTAGGCGTGAACCGGACCGTCGTCTATCGGTTGCTCGCCACGCTGGAGCAGCACGCCCTCGTACGACGTGACCTGGGCGGACGAGCCCGGGTCGGGCTGGGCGTGCTGAGACTGGGCCGCCAGGTGCATCCGCTGGTACGGGAGGCGGCGCTGCCGGCGCTGCGGTCGCTGGCCGAGGACATCGGGGCGACGGCGCATCTGACGTTGGTGGACGGGGCGGAGGCGCTGGCCGTCGCCGTGGTCGAGCCGACGTGGACGGACTACCACGTGGCGTACCGGGCGGGGTTCCGGCATCCGCTGGACCGGGGGGCGGCGGGCAAGGCGATCCTGGCGGCCCGGCAGCGGGCGGTGGGGGACCCCGGGTACACGCTGACGCACGGGGAGCTGGAGGCGGGGGCCAGTGGGGCGGCGGCGCCGTTGCTCGGGGTGACGGGGGTCGAGGGGAGCGTGGGGGTGGTGATGCTGGCGGACGCTGTGCCGGAGAGGGTGGGGCAGCGGGTGGTGGACGCGGCGAAGGAGGTCGCGGAGGCGTTGCGGTGACGGTGGGCTGAGGCGGGGGGCGGTGCCGGGGGCGGGTCGCGTTGCTCAGCGCCGGGCCTCCCCTGCGGACCACGGGCCGACAGGGTGAAGCCACCCCGTCTCCCCGTCCGTCCCACCCGTTAGATTGACCCCGTGCTCTCTCGTCTCACTCGGCCTCAGGCCCTCGCTCTCTCCGCGGTTCCGTTCGTGGCGCTGGTCGCCACCGCCGGGTTCGCGCCGCTGCCGTTCTCCGTGGCGCAGCCGGGGACGACGGCCAATGTGCTGGGGGAGAACAAGGGGACGCCCGTCATCACGATCTCCGGGGTGCCCACGCGCAAGACCGAGGGGCAGCTGCGGATGACGACCATCGTGGCGACCGGCCCGGACACGCGCGTCTCGCTCGGTGATGTGCTCGACGGCTGGTTCCGCACCGACCGGGCGGTCATGCCGCGCGACTCGGTGTACCCCAGCGGTGAGACCACCGAGGAGATCCAGCGGTACAACACCGAGCAGATGAAGAAGTCCCAGGACGCCGCGACCGAGGCCGCGCTCGCCCACCTCGGCCGTGCCGACGAGAACATCAAGGTCACGCTGCGGCTCGCCGACGTCGGCGGTCCCAGCGCGGGCCTGCTGTTCTCGCTGGGGATCATCGACAAGCTCGAGGGCGACGGCAGGGGCGGTGATCTCACGGGCGGCCGGAACATCGCCGGTACGGGCACCATCGACGGCGACGGCAAGGTCGGCGCGGTCGGCGGTGTCGCGCTGAAGACGCAGGCCGCCCGCCGGGACGGCGCCACCGTCTTCCTGGTGCCGAAGGACGAGTGCTCCGAGGCCGAGTCCGAGCTGCCCAAGGGCCTGCGGCTGATCCCGGTCAGCACCCTCAAGGGCGCCGTCGACTCGCTGATCGCCCTGGAGACCGGCAAGGGGTCCGTGCCCTCCTGCTGAACCACGGAGACCGGCGACGGGGCGGCCCGTGTCCTCCTGCTGAACCGTCTCACCTGCCCGGCCCCACTCCCGCCACCGCGCCGCGCGGCCGCAGCAGCAGCTCCGCCAGGGAGGCCAGCCAGTCCACCAGCAGGGCCAGGGCGACCGTGAGGACCGAACCCAGGACCAGCACCGGCATGCTCCGGTCGGTGATGCCGGTGACGATCAGTACGCCGAGACCGCCGCCCCCGCCGAAGGCCGCCAGGGTCGCCGTGCCGACGTTCAGGACCAGGGCCGTACGGGCGCCCGCCAGGATCACGGGCACCGCCAGCGGCAGTTCCACCTTCGTGAGCACGCCGACCGGGGACATGCCGATGCCGCGCGCCGCCTCCAGCAGGGCCGGGTCGTTCGCCCGCAGGCCGGTGACGGTGTGGGACAGCACCGGCAGGACGGCGTGGAGGACGACGGCGAGCAGCGCTGCCCGGGGGCCGGCGCCCAGCCAGATCACCAGCAGCGCGAGCAGGCCGATCGCGGGCGTCGCCCGACCCGTGCCGACGAGGACCCGCCCGACCGGGGCGGCCCCTCGGAGGGCGCCGCGGGTCAGCAGCACGCCCAGCGGGACCGCGACGACCAGGACGAGGAAGGTGGAGACAGCGGTCAGTACGACGTGCTGCCACAGGGCCTCGGACACCTGGCCGTGGGCCAGCGCGTCCCCGGCGACGGTGTCCAGGTCGGCTTGCCGGAACCACAGCCAGGTCGCGAGCAGCAGCGCGACGAGGAACGCGGGCAGGAGGGTCAGCTTCCGCCAGGTGACGCGCCCGCGCGGGAGGCCCGCCTCCCGGATCCTCCCCGGTCCCTCCAGCTCCTCGGGGACGATCACGCCGTCGCCACCCCGCCCCGCCCATCGCGGTCCTCTCGCGACACGCCTTCTCGGCCTTCTCGGCGTTCTCGGCGTTCTCGGCCTTCTCGGCGTTCTCGGCGTTCTCGGTCTTCTCGCGCCTCCAGCCGGTCGGTCGCCGGCCGGTCCGCCCTCAGCAGCCGGTGCACGGAGTCCATCAGCGTCTCCAGGTCGACGACCCCGGTGTACTCGCCGTGCCGCCCGGTGACCGCGACCCGTCCGGCGCTGTCGGTGAGGACGGCCTCCAGCGCGTCCCGCAGGGTGGCGTCCCGGCTCACCGTGCGCCGCACGGGTGTGCCCGCGCGGGCCAGTGCGCCCTTGGCCCGCATCAGGTCGCCGCGCCGCAGCCACCTGTGGGGCCGGCGTTGCCGGTCCAGCAGCAGGATCTCGTCCGCGCCCCGGGAACGCAGCCGGTCGAAGATGGTCTGGAGCGGGTCGTCGACGCTCATCGTCGGCCGGTCGCCGACCCCGATCTCCCGCACCCGGGTGAGGTTCAGCCGCTTCAGCGCGGCGCCCGCGCCCACGACACCGGAGACGAACTCGTCGGCCGGATGGGTGAGGATCGCCTCCGGGGTGTCGAACTGGGCGATCCGGGAGCGCTCGCGCAGCACCGCGATCCGGTCGCCCAGCTTGACCGCCTCGTCGAAGTCGTGGGTGACGAACACGATCGTCGTGCGCAGCTCGTGCCGGAGCCGGATCAGCGTGTCCTGGAGGCGCTCGCGGGTGGCCGGGTCGAGGGCGCCGAACGGTTCGTCCATCAGCAGCACCGGCGGATCGGCGGCCAGCGCCCGCGCCATGCCGACGCGTCGCCGCTGCCCCTCGGACAACTGGTCCGGATAGCGGCCGTGGAACGCGCGGGGGTCCAGTCCGACCAGGTGGAGCATCTCCTCCACCCGGTCCCGGACCCGTGCCTTCGGCCAGCCGGCCGTCCCCGGGACGAGGGCGATGTTCTGGGCGACCGTCATGTGCGGGAAGAGCCCGCAGGAGCGGATCGCGTAGCCGACCTGGCGGCGCAGCGTCACCGGGTCGACGCCGGTGACGTCCTCGCCGTCGATGCGCACGCGACCGCCGCTCGGCTCGACCAGCCGGTTGATCATCTTCAGGGTCGTCGACTTCCCGCACCCCTCGGGGCCGACGAGGACGACCGTCTCGCCCGCCCGGATCTCCATGCTGACGCCGTCGACGGAGGGCCGCCGCCTGCCCGGGTAGCGCTTGCTCAGATCCTCCAACTCGACCGAGGCCCCACCAGCCCCGTGCGCGTCACCCACGGATCCCCCTGGCCACCGTCAGCCGCCCCACCAGGACCAACCCCGCCTCGAACAGCAGGCCCAGCGCGACGATCCCGAGCGTGCCCGCGAGTACCTGGTCGAGGGCGTCCGGGCGGTCCGGTGCGGCGAGGCCGCGGAGGATCTCCTCGCCGAGGCCGGGCCCGGAGACGCAGGCGGCGAGGGCGGCGACGCCCGTCAGCGTCCGCGTGGCGGCCCGGACGCCGGTCAGGATCGGCGGCCAGGCAAGCGGCAGTTCGACCCGCAGCAGCCGGGCGGAGCGCGACATGCCGATGCCGCGCGCCGCGTCCACCAGGGCCGGGTCGACGCCGCGCAGGCCCATGACGGCGTTCCGCGCGATCGGCGGCAGCCCGTACAGCGTCAGCGCGATCACCGCCACGGGCGTCCCGTACCCGGCCACCGGGACCAGCAGCCCGATCGCGGCCAGCGCCGGGACGGCCGTGACGGTGGAGGCGGCGGTGGCGAGGTCGCCGGCCCGGCCGCCGCGGTAGGAGACGACGCCGACCAGCACCCCCAGCACGGTCGCCACGGCCACGCACGGGAGGACGACCCCGGCGTGCCGGCAGGCGTCGGCGAGCAGTTGCTGGTGGCGGTCGTCCAGGTACTCCCAGAAGCTCACACGCCCTCACCCCATGTCGCGGCCCGGTCCTTCCCGGTCCTCCGCCGCCTGCTCCACCAACGGGATGATCCGCAGCGGAACGGGGTTCTCCATCACGATCGCGGTGGAGGCCCGGACAATGCCATCAAAACCGACGACCCGGTCGATGACCCGCTGGAGATCGGCGTTGGAACGGGCCACGAGCCGGCACAGCATGTCCCCGCTGCCGGTGGTGGTGTGCAGCTCCAGCACCTCCGGCACGGTCGCCAAGTGCGCCCGTACGTCGGCCCCTTGACCCTGCCGGATCTGGAGCGTGGCGAACGCGGTGACGGGGTAGCCGAGGGCCGCCGGATCGACCTCCGGTCCGAATCCCCGGATGACTCCGTTCGACTGAAGCCGGTCCAGCCGGGCCTGCACGGTGCCCCGGGCCACGCCCAGCCGCCGCGACATCTCCAGCACGCCGATACGCGGCTCCCGCGCCAGCAGCACGATGATCCGTCCGTCCAGATGATCGATCGCCACCCACGCCTCCCTGATGGTCACCCTGTACAGAACGGCTGCCGCAACCGCCGTACCACTGGGCAGATTGCCCAGTCGACACGGCAACTATTGCGCACCTTGCCGGACCGGGTGAGGCTCTTGTTATGACGCAGACCACACACCACACTCCCGACACCGCCCGGCAGGCCGACCCCTTCCCGGTCAAGGGAATGGACGCGGTCGTCTTCGCCGTGGGCAACGCCAAGCAGGCGGCGCACTACTACTCCACCGCCTTCGGCATGCGGCTGGTCGCCTACTCCGGACCGGAGAACGGCAGCCGCGAGACCGCGAGCTACGTGCTGGAGAACGGCTCCGCCCGCTTCGTCCTGACCTCCGTGATCAAGCCCGCCACCACCTGGGGCCACTTCCTGTCCCGGCACGTGGCCGAGCACGGCGACGGCGTGGTCGACCTCGCCATCGAGGTCCCGGACGCGCGCGCCGCGTACGCCTACGCGATCGAACACGGCGCCCGCTCGGTCGCCGAGCCGTACGAGCTGAAGGACGAGCACGGCACGGTCGTGCTGGCCGCGATCGCCACGTACGGCGAGACCCGCCACACGCTCGTCGACCGCTCCGGCTACGACGGTCCCTACCTGCCGGGGTTCGTGGCGGTGGCGCCCATGGTCGAGCCGCCCGCCCGGCGGACGTTCCAGGCGATCGACCACTGCGTCGGCAACGTCGAGCTCGGCCGTATGAACGAGTGGGTCGGCTTCTACAACAAGGTCATGGGCTTCACGAACATGAAGGAGTTCGTGGGCGACGACATCGCCACCGAGTACAGCGCGCTGATGTCGAAGGTCGTCGCCGACGGCACGCTCAAGGTCAAGTTCCCGATCAACGAGCCCGCCGTCGCGAAGAAGAAGTCCCAGATCGACGAGTACCTGGAGTTCTACGGCGGCGCGGGCGTCCAGCACATCGCGCTGAACACCAACGACATCGTGGAGACGGTCCGCACCATGCGGGCGGCCGGCGTGCAGTTCCTCGACACGCCCGACTCGTACTACGACACCCTCGGTGAGTGGGTCGGCGACACCCGTGTCCCGCTGGAGACGCTGCGCGAGCTGAAGATCCTCGCCGACCGTGACGAGGACGGCTACCTGTTGCAGATCTTCACCAAGCCGGTCCAGGACCGCCCGACCGTCTTCTTCGAGCTGATCGAACGGCACGGCTCGATGGGCTTCGGCAAGGGCAACTTCAAGGCCCTGTTCGAGGCGATCGAACGCGAGCAGGCCAAGCGCGGCAACCTGTAGCGGCGGCCCCTGACGGCAACCTGTAGCGGCGACCCCCGACGGCGGCCCCTGACGGAGGCAACCCCTTACGGCGCCGTCAGGACAGCTCCTCCGGCAGGTCGCGCACCGACGGCTCGCCCAGCGCCGCCAGCGCCGTGCGGGCCGTCCGCGCGTGCAGCGGCGAGAAGTACGGGTTGATCCGCAGCGCCTCCTCCAGGTACCGCCGGGCCGGCCCCTCCCGCTTCAGCTGCCGCTCGATCATCCCCCGGTGATAGGCGTACGGCGCGCTGCGCACCGTCCCGCGCCGCGCCTTGTCGGTGGCGATCACGGCGTACCGCAGCGCCTCCCGGTGCCGGCCGGCCCGGTGCAGCGCCCAGCCCAGCGCGTCCGCCACAGCGATCCCCGGCTGCCGCCGCCACTCCGCCCGCAGCTGCCGCACCGCCACCACCGGATCGCCGTGGTCCGCCTCGAACAGGCCCATCAGCAGCTCCGCGTTCACCCCGCCGGCCGCGTCCCGCCGCACCCGCTCGCGCAGCAGGTCGTACTGCGCACGGGCCGGCTGGGTCAGCCCCAGCGACTCGTACAGTTCGCCCAGCTCCAGCGCGTACTGCGGCAGCGGCTGCCGGGCGAGCGCCACCTGGTACGCGGTCAGCGCCTCCGGCATCCGCCCGAGGGCCGCCAGCGCCCGCCCCTGCCCGGCCTGCGCCGCCCGCAGGTCGGGGTCGAGGCGCACCGCCTCCCGGAAGTGCCGCAGGGCCGCCTCCCGGTCGCCGCGCTCCCAGGCCAGCTGCCCGGCCCGCTCCAGCCACGCGGCCCGCTCCGCGGGCGTCGACGCCCCGGCCGCCGCGTCGGACAGTGCGGCCGCCGCGTCCTCCCGCCACCCCATGTCCCGGTAGACGCCCGCCGCCCGCGCCATCACCGCAGGCCCGGAGCGCAGCTCCTGCAACCGGGCCAGGGCGGCCCGGGCCTTCCTCAGGTCGCCGAGGCCCGTGTAGGCGTCGATCAGCAGCGGATACGTCGTCCACCGCCGCGGGGCCGCCCTCCGCGCGGCCTCGGCCCAGGCCCGCGCCGCCCGGAAGTCCCGGCGGGCGACGGCCAGCGCGGCCAGCCCGTCCATCGCCTGCGCGTTGCCCCGCGGAGCCACCTTCAGCGAGGTGCGCAGCGCCCGCTCGGCCTCGGGGTAGTGGACGGCGGCGTCGGCGGTGCGGCGGCCCTGCTCGACGTAGGCCGCGCCGAGGACCGCCCAGGAGCGGGCGTCGCGCGGATGCTCGCGCACCCGGGCCCGCCGCTCGTCGATCAGCACCGCCAGGTCGGACAGCGCGGCCGCCACCCCCGTACGGACCGCCGTGTGCGCCTGCGCCCCCGGGGCCGATGCGGGCGCCCGCCGCTCCGCCGGGCCGGTGAGCAGCCACAGCAGCAGCCCGCCCAGCACCAGGGACCCGGCCAGCGAGCCGACGAGCAGCCGCCGGCGCGGCCACGAGCGGTCCCCTTCCCGCCCCGGTCGCCCACCTTCGGTCTCCACCCTGCTCTCCATGGCGCTCACTGTGCGCCAGTACGCCGATCTCGTCCCGTTTTGCTCCGGGTGCCGCAGACGGGGTTCACACCGATGGCCCCGGGTGCGACGCTGTGATCATGAGCCGTATCGAAGCGCCCCGCGACGAGACGACCGGCAACCTCCTGGACCGGCTGCTCGACGGTCTGCCCGCCGAGGCGGTCCTCGCCGATCCGGACGTCACGGCCTCCTACGCCCACGACATGGCGAGCTTCTGCCCGGCCGGCACCCCGGCCGTGGTCGTGCTGCCACGCACGGTCGAGGAGGTCCAGCACGTCATGCGCACCGCCACCGAGCTGCGCGTCCCGGTCGTCCCGCAGGGCGCCCGCACCGGCCTGTCGGGCGCCGCCAACGCCTCCGACGGCTGCGTCGTGCTGTCACTGACGAAGATGGACCGCATCCTGGAGATCAGCCCGGTCGACCGGGTCGCCGTCGTCGAACCGGGCGTCGTCAACGCGGCCCTGTCCCGCGCGGTCGGCGAGCACGGCCTGTACTACCCGCCGGACCCCTCCAGCTGGGAGATGTGCACGATCGGCGGCAACATCGGCACCGGCTCCGGCGGCCTGTGCTGTGTGAAATACGGCGTGACCGCCGAGTACGTCCTCGGCCTGGACGTCGTCCTCGCCGACGGCCGGCTGATGTCCACCGGCCGCCGCACCGCCAAGGGCGTCGCCGGGTACGACCTCACCCGTCTCTTCGTCGGCTCCGAGGGCTCGCTCGGCATCGTCGTCCGCGCCGTGCTGGCGCTGAAGCCGCAGCCGCCGCAACAGCTGGTACTGGCCGCCGAGTTCGCCTCCGGCGCCGCCGCCTGCGCCGCCGTCTGCCGGATCATGGAGGGCGGCCATGTGCCGTCCCTCCTCGAACTGATGGACCGTACGACCGTCAAGGCCGTCAACGACCTGACCCGCATGGGTCTGCCCGAGACCACCGAGGCGCTGCTCCTCGCCGCGTTCGACACCCCGGACCCGGCCGCCGACCTCGCCGCCGTCGGCGCGCTGTGCGAGGCGGCCGGCGCCACCCGGGTCGTCCCGGCCGAGGACGCCGCCGAGTCCGAACTGCTGTTGCAGGCCCGCCGGTCCTCGCTGGTCGCCCTGGAGGCCGTCAAGGGCACGACGATGATCGACGACGTGTGCGTGCCCCGCTCCCGGCTCGGCGACATGATCGAGGGCGTGGAGCGCGTCGCCGAGAAGTACCGGCTCACCATCGGGGTCGTCGCCCACGCCGGCGACGGCAACACCCACCCGACGGTCTGCTTCGACGCGCGGGACCCCGACGAGTGCCGGCGCGCCCGCGAGTCCTTCGACGCGATCATGGAACTGGGCCTGGAGCTCGGCGGCACGATCACCGGGGAGCACGGCGTGGGCGTGCTGAAGAAGGAGTGGCTGGCGCGCGAGATCGGCCCGGTCGGCCTGGAGATGCAGCGGGCCGTCAAACAGGTCTTCGACCCGCTGGGCATCCTCAACCCGGGCAAGCTCTTCTGACCCGGCGTCCGCCGGGGCCCGGCTCACCGGGCGAGCAGCTGGTCGAGCGCGTCGTCGATGCCGAGCTGCTCGCCCTCGGTCCCCGGCGGCACCGCCCGCAGCGTCCGCTCCAGCCAGGACGACACCTGGGCGGCCGGCGCCTCCAGCAGGGCGTCGCCGTCGGGGGAGCTGAGCGCCATCAGCACGACACTGCGGCCGTTCACCTTCGTCGGCCACACCCGTACGTCCCCGTGCCCGCACGCCCGGAACACCCCCTCCACGAGCAGCTCTCGGGCGAACGTCCAGTTGACGGGGTGCTCCGAGTTGATGTGGAAGACGATGTGCACGGCGAAGGGGTCGTCGCTGCGGTAGCCGAGCCGGGCCGGTACCGGGATGCCGCGCTCCGGCGACAGGACGAGCCGCAGCTCCAGCTCGCGTTCCACCACGGTGGGATGCATGTCCGTTCTCCTCTTGCTCCTGGTCGGGGCCGATCCGCACGGAAAGCCCGTACGCAGGGGAGAGCGGCGTGGGCCCGGATCATTACGCGGGTTCGCGGAACTTTTTTCCCGGGAGTGCCCTGGCATTCCTCCGGGAGCGGGCCGGGGGCGCCTCCGGCCCTGGTCCCGATGCCGTCGGACGCCTCCTTGGACCGTGGCTGGGGATCCCTCCGGTGACGGCCCGGAATCCCAACGCGCGTTTCCGGGCCGGTCCGAACGTGTGAAGGACATGCACGGGGTTGCCCGGAAAGGGGCGGGTCCGGCGGGACGTGCGGTGGGGGTTGCGCTCGTCTGATAGATGTGGAGGCCCCCATCCCACCCCCGAGCAGATACGGGACGACGGACATGAGCGCCCCAACCCCGGCCCCCGGCGACGACAGGCCCCGCGAAGGGTATTACCCGGACCCGTCCATCCCTGGATACGTCCGGTACTGGAACGGTGCCTCCTGGGTGCCGGGCACCAGCCGACCGGCGCCGTCCGACGGTGAGCCGCTCGCGGCTCCCGCCCGTCCCTCGGTGGAGGAGACCGGCCCGCACTTCTTCGACGAGGACCCGGCGCCGGACGAGCCGTACTCCGACCGTCCCGACCCGGGGTCCTCGTGGGGTGCCGACCGCGCCCACCAGTCCGGCTTCGGCGGCGACCAGGACCGCAAGGTCTCCTGGGGCGCGCCGCAGGGCCCGGACCCCAGGGTGCCGGCGGCGCAGCCGTCCGGGCAGTCGGCGAGCACCGAGGGCACGGCGACGATCCCGCCCGCCGGGCCGGAGCAGGACCCGGGCACCTTCGTCTTCCGCCGCCCGACGGCCGGCGGATCGGCCGCGCCGGATCCCGGCACGATGGTGTTCCGCCCGCGCACGAGCCCCACGGACAGCGCGTCCGCCGCGTCCGCCGGGAGCACGGACACCGGGGCGGACCAGGGGGGTCCGGGCGGGGCCGACGGTGTCGGCGGGGCGGGGGCGTTCGGCCCGCAGGGCACGGCCGGTCAGGCCGGGGCCGGTGGGCCCGCTTTCGGTCCGCAGCACGCCTCCGCGTCGGGCGCGGGCGGCTTCGCGCCGCACACCCCCGCCGCGGGGACGGCGCCCTCGGGAACGACCCCGGCCAAGCCCGGCTTCGGCGCGGGCAAGGCCGCCGTCGAGCGGGCGGCGGCCGCGCAGTCGGCGGTGCCCGCCTCCGGACCGCAGTCCGCCCCCGCCGCGCAGGCCGCCGCTAGTACCCCCGCCGCGCAGGCCCCCGGGAGTACCCCCGTCGCCCAGGCCTCCGCCGGTTTCCCCGTCGCGCCGGCCCCGAGCCTGCCCCAGCAGCCCGCCGGACCGCAGGCCGGAACCCCCATGAGCGCCGGTCACGGTGGCGGTCAGCCCTCCTGGGCCCAGCAGGTGCACCGGCTGGCGGGCGCGGGCGGCGACGACCAGCCCGTGGCCCCCTGGAAGCCGCCGGTCGAGGACCCCTTCCAGGCGGCAGCGCGGCGGCAGGCGGCGGCCCGTCCCGCCGGGCTCGGCAAGCGGCTCGCGGCCCGGCTCGTCGACACGCTCGTCCTCGCCGCCGTCACCTCGGCCGCCGCCGTCCCCCTGGGCGCGCAGGCCGTCGAGCACGTCAACGACAAGATCGACGCGGCCAAGCTGACCGGGGAGACCGTCACCGTCTGGCTGCTGGACGGCACGACGTCCGCGTACCTCGGCATCGTCCTCGGCGTGCTGCTGGTCTTCGGGATCGTGTACGAGGCGCTGCCGACCGCCAAGTGGGGCCGCACGCTCGGCAAGAAGCTGTTCGGCCTGGAGGTGCGGGACATCGAGGGGCACCAGCCGCCGACCTTCGGCGCGGCCCTGCGCCGCTGGCTCGTCTACAGCGTGCCCGGCCTGCTCGGCGTGGGAGTCTTGGGTGTCCTGTGGTGCCTGTTCGACAGGCCGTGGCGTCAGTGCTGGCACGACAAGGCGGCCCATACGTTCGTGGCGGGCTGATTCGACTACCCGGCCCTACCGCGGTCGGCCCACCTGATTTCGTACCCCGGACGGCCGCTCGCCGGATGCGCGGGCGGCGGGTTCGCGGTCGACTCGGGCCATGACGACCGAACCGCCCCCCGGTTCCGGCGGCGAGCCGCCGGAGGACGATCCGTTCCGGAAGCAGCCACCACAGCAGCCCCCGTACGGTCAGGGCCAGGGCGCGCAGGGCCCGCCGTACGGCGCGGGCGGCCCGTACGGCGGCCAGCCCCCACCGTACGGAGGCGGCGGCCCCGGCGGTCCCTACGGGGGCGGCCCCTACGGTGGTGGTCCCTACGGTGGCGGCCCCGCCGACCCGCTCGCCGGCATGCCGCCGCTCGCCGACAGCGGCAAGCGCACGCTCGCCCGGATCATCGACCTGATCCTGGTGGCCGTCGTGGTCTGGCTGCTGACGTGGGGCTTCGGCGTCAACGAGTACGAGACGGACGGCGACCGGATCGAGGTCGGCAAGTCCCTCGCGCAGTCCCTCGTCGCCGCGCTCCTCTTCATCGGCTACGACACCTTCATGACGGCGAGGAACGGCCAGACCCTCGGCAAGAAGTGGCTGGGCATGCGCGTGGCCAACCTCGACGACGGCTCCACCCCGTCCATGCAGACCTCACTGGTGCGCGCCCTGGTGCTGTGGGTGCCGTTCGCGTTCTGCTGCGCCTGCCTGTGGACGGCGATCTGCGGCGGCTGGAGCTACTTCGACAAGCCCTACAAGCAGGGCCTGCACGACAAGGCCGCCAAGACGGTGGTGGTCAGCACCACCTGACACCCCGACAGCCCCGACAGCACGACGACAGGGCCCGCGCCGGTCTCCCGGCGCGGGCCCTGCGTCATGTGGTTCAGGGTGCCGACGGTTCCCGGACCGGCTCGGGCGCCGCGGCGACCGAGGCGGGCACGGGCTCGTCCACGCCGGAGCGGGCCACGACGACATGGGTCCGCTTGTGGACCGGGAGCGTCATGGCGACGAGTACACCGAGGGCGACCGAGGTGACGGCGATGACCGCGATCAGGGGGCCCGAACTCGTCTGTGACAGCACCAGCATGGCGAGCGTCGAGACGATGACGGTGCAGGAACCGTACGTGAGCTGTGCGACAGTCGGACGAGGCATGGCAATCGTGTCCTCGGGAACGGGGGCGATCTCGACTCTATTCGGCTGCATGCCCGAGGGGAACGAGCAGTAAGCGTGACCTAACCCACGGTGCCGGTGCACAGGGGGCGCACGGAGTCATGCGGTCCACTCCGTGGACGGGTCCACGCGCCCGTCTCGTTACGGTCACGTGTCCGCAATGCGAACGCCAGGTCCCAATAATGCAGTTGTCCTGCTCAAGTCAAGATCTGTCTTTTCTGACTAACCAGTAGTCAAATGACGTCACTTGACTACACGCGTATAACCGCTCGCGGACTTCCCTTGACATGGATCCCCTTCCGCGTTGCCGGGCGCGTGAGTGGGAGGCATCAAGTGACCAGTAGATCCTGGACGTTCAGGACGGCCGCCACCGTCGTCGCCCTCGCGGCGGTCTCGGCGACGTTCTCGACGTTCGCCGTGGCCCAGGCCGCTGACGACCCGTCGGTGAAGGCCCCGGCGGTGGACCGGCACGACCCGCAGCCGGCCGAGGTCCACCACGAGCACGACTTCGACGGGCCGCTCAGCAAGAGGCAGGAGGCCCAGCGCGAGGAGGCCCTCAAGCAGGTCATATCCGGCGAGGCGAAGGTGACGAACCGTGAGGGTTCGAAGGTCGTCGAGCTGGACAGCCGCAAGGGCGACAGCAAGTACGTCGAGCTCGGCCGTGAGAAGACCGACAAGATCTTCACGATCCTCGTCGAGTTCGGCGACCAGATCGATCCCCGCTACGGCGGCACCCCCGGCCCGCTGCACAACCAGATAGCCCAGCCGGACCGCACCCGGAACAACAGCACGGCCTGGCAGGCGGACTACGACCAGAAGCACTTCGAGGACCTCTACTTCGGCACCGGTCCGGGCGTCGAGTCGCTGAAGAAGTACTACGAGAAGCAGTCCTCGGGCCGCTACTCGGTCGAGGGCAAGGTGACCGACTGGGTCAAGGTCCCCTACAACGAGGCCCGTTACGGATCCAACGACGCCGCCACCGGCGCCTGGTACGCGGTGCAGGACGGCGTCAACGCCTGGGTCGCCGAGCGCGAGGCCGCCGGCGCGACCGCCGCCGAGATCAAGGCGGAGCTCGCCGAGTTCGACCAGTGGGACCGCTACGACTTCGACGGCGACGGCGACTTCAACGAGTCCGACGGCTACATCGACCACTTCCAGATCGTGCACGCCGGTGAGGACGAGTCCGCCGGCGGCGGCGCCCAGGGCGCGGACGCGATCTGGGCCCACCGCTGGTACGCCTTCGGTACCGACTCCGGCTCCACCGGCCCCGACGGCAACAAGCTCGGCGGCGCGCAGATCGGCGACTCCGGCATCTGGGTCGGCGACTACACCATCCAGCCGGAGAACGGCGGCCTCGGTGTCTTCGCCCACGAGTACGGCCACGACCTCGGTCTGCCGGACGAGTACGACACCTCCGGCGGCGGCGAGAACTCCACCGGCTTCTGGACGCTGATGTCCTCCGGCTCCTGGCTGGGCACCGGCAAGGAGTCCATCGGCGACCTGCCCGGCGACATGAACGCCTGGGACAAGCTCCAGCTCGGCTGGCTCGACTACGACGTCGCCAAGGCGGGCGTGAAGTCCACCCACACCCTGGGCGTGGCGTCGTACAACACCAAGAACCCGCAGGCCCTCGTCGTCGAACTGCCCAAGAAGCGGAAGACGACCGACGTGGTCGCCCCGGCCCAGGGCGCCACGCAGTGGTGGAGCGGCAGCGGTGACGACCTGCGCAACACCCTGACCCGCACGGTCGACCTGACCGGCAAGTCGTCGGCGTCGCTGTCCCTCGACGGCTGGTGGGACATCGAGACCGACTATGACTACCTCTACACCGAGGTCTCCACCGACGGCGGCGCCAGCTACACGCCGATCGACGGCAAGCTCGCCGACGGCAGCGCCATCCCGCGCGACGGCAGCGGCAAGCCCGCGCTCACCGGCACGGTCGACGCCTACAAGCAGCTGACGTTCCCGCTGGACGCCTACGCGGGCCAGAAGATCAGCGTGCGTTTCCGCTACGCCACCGACGGCGGCGTGGCCCAGATGGGCTTCGCGGCCGACCGGATCACGGTGACGGCCGACGGCGCGACCCTGTTCGCCGACGACGCCGAGTCCGCCGACGCGGCCTGGACCGCGAACGGCTTCTCCCGCATCGGCGCGTCCATCACGGACGAGTACGCCCAGTACTACATCGCCGAGAACCGCCAGTACGTGTCGTACGACAAGACCCTCAAGGTCGGCCCGTACAACTACGGCTTCTCCACGACCCGTCCGGAGTGGGTGGAGCACTACCCGTACCAGAACGGTCTGCTGATCTGGAAGTGGGACACCTCCCAGGCGGACGACAACACCAGCCAGCACCCCGGTGAGGGTCTGATCCTGCCGATCGACTCCCACCCGACCCCGCTGAAGTGGTCCGACGGCACGCTGATGCGCAACCGCATCCAGTCCTTCGACTCGACCTTCAGCTGGTACCCGACGGACGCGATCACGCTGCACAAGGACGACGTCGCCACCAAGATCAAGGCGCGTCCGGGCGTTCCGTTCTTCGACGACAGCCTGTCCAGCTACTACGACGAGTCGACCCCGCTGGCGGGTGTCCGCATCACTGACACCAACACCTCGATCAAGATCGTCCACGAGCCCCTGAGCGGCTCCACGATCACGGTGAAGGTCGGGCCGTCGCTGAAGTAGTCGACGTTTTCCCAGGTCAGACGCGCATCGACGGCAACCCCCTGGCGGGTTGCCGTCGATCGTGTTTAGGTGCCTCCTGTGCTTTCCTTATTGACAGCCGCATGGACGGCTGCGCCGACACCGATACACACGGGGGTGTGACCGCATGGCCGCAGGAGGTTTCTGCAAGTTGCCCAACGGCACGGTGGTGGTGGCGTTGAACCTGCCCAGCCCGGCCGCCGACGGCGCGGCGGGACTGCGTTTCCTCGTCCTCGCCCAGAACCGCGCCCGCGCCCTGACCAGGCTGCGCAACCTGGGCCTGCGCGCCGTCTACCTGCGGGGCAACGCGGCGCCACCGACCCCGGACGAGATCACGGCGGTCCTGCACCACCCGGACGGACTGATATGGCGCACCGCCCCGGACAACGCTGTCAGCACGGCCCCGGAGCTGTGGCGCCCGATCCGGGCCCTCCTGCGCCGCCCGCCGGCCCCGCCCCGGCCCCAGCCCTCCGCCGGGACCGTCAGCGGTTGACGACCGGCTTGCCGGTCAGTTCCACGCCCGCCTCCCGCAGCTCCTCCAGGGCGCGCTCGGTGGTGTCGCGGGAGACCCCGGCAGTCAGGTCGAGCAGGACCTGGGTGCGGAAGCCCTCACGGGCCGCGTCCAGGGCGGTGGCGCGGACGCAGTGGTCGGTGGCGATACCGACCACGTCCACCTCGGTGATCTCCCGGGCGCGCAGCCAGTCGCCGAGCTGCACGCCGTTCTCGTCGGCGCCCTCGAAGCCGCTGTACGCGGCCGCGTAGGCGCCCTTGTCGAACACGGCGTCGATGGCGCCGGAGGCGACCGCCGGCGCGAAGTTCGGGTGGAAGCCCACGCCCTCGGTGCCCGCGACGCAGTGCGCGGGCCAGGAGTGGACGAAGTCGGGGTTGTCGGCGAAGTGGCCGCCGGGCGCGATGTGGTGGTCCCGGGTGGCCACGACGTGCCGGTACCCGGCGGGGGCCTGCGCGATCAGCTCGGTGATCGCGGCGGCCACGTCGGCACCCCCGGCCACCGCGAGGCTGCCCCCCTCGCAGAAGTCGTTCTGCACGTCTACGACGATCAAGGCGCGGCGCATGGTGGGTGTCCTTCGACTATGAGTTAAGTAATCGAGCCTAGAGACTTCGACGGCGGGGCGGGAGGGGGCGGCGCCAGGCTTCTTGCCGACACCGGGTTTCTCGCCGGCGCCGGGCCTAGCTGCCCGACCGTCCCTGGAGGTACTCCGTCGGGATGACGGGTTCCCCGCGGGAGAGCTGTGTCGCGGACAGTGGGAGATTCGCTCGGGCGGCGATGTGCCGCTCGCGTACGACGTCCAGCGGCTCGCGGGCGACTATCTCACCGCCTTCGACCAGCTGGACGAGCAGCTGCCGGTCGGCCAGCTCGGCCGGGACCGCGCCCGTGCCGACGACCTCCGCCTCCGCCGCACCGTCGGCGTCCAGGCGTCGCGCGGCCCACTTGCGGCCGCCGATCGAGGTCTTGCCGCCGGAGGACTTCTTCGCCACCGGCGTGAGCGGCGCCTTGGGGTCGTCGGACTCGGCGCGGGCGACCAGCTTGTAGACCATGGCGGCCGTCGGATGCCCCGAGCCGGTCACCAGCTGGGTGCCGACGCCGTACGCGTCCACCGGCGCGGCGGCCAGCGAGGCGATGGCGTACTCGTCGAGGTCGGAGGTCACGATGATCCTGGTGGCGGTCGCGCCCAGCTCGTCGAGCTGCTGGCGCACCCGGTGCGCGACCAGCAGCAGGTCGCCGGAGTCGATGCGAACCGCGCCCAGCTCGGTCCCGGCCACCTCCACGGCCGTACGGACGGCCTCGGCGACGTCGTAGGTGTCCACCAGCAGCGTGGTGCCGCCGCCCAGCGAGTTCACCTGCGCCTGGAAGGCATCGCGCTCGGTGTCGTGCAGCAGGGTGAAGGCGTGGGCGCTCGTGCCCACGGTGGGGATGCCGTAGCGGAAGCCGGCCGCGAGGTCGGAGGTGGTGGTGAAGCCGCCGACGTACGCGGCGCGGGAGGCGGCGACGGCGGCCAGCTCGTGGGTGCGGCGGGCGCCCATCTCGATCAGCGGGCGCGTCCCGGCGGCGGAGGCCATCCGGGAGGCGGCGGCCGCGATCGCCGAGTCGTGGTTGAGGATGGACAGGATCACGGTCTCCAGCAGCACGCACTCGGCGAAGGTGCCCTCGACCCGCATGATCGGCGAGCCCGGGAAGTACACCTCGCCCTCCGGGTAGCCCCAGATGTCACCCGAGAAGCGGTACGCGGCCAGCCAATCCAGAGTCTGCTCGTCGACGATCTTCCGCTCGCGCAGGAAGCCCAGCACACCCGCGTCGAAACGGAAGTTCTCCACGGCGTCCAGGACTCGCCCGGTGCCCGCCACCACTCCGTAGCGCCGCCCCTCCGGCAGCCGCCGGGTGAAGACCTCGAACACGCTGCGCCGCCCGGCGGTGCCCGCCTTCAACGCGGCCTGCAGCATCGTCAACTCGTACTGGTCCGTGAAGAGTGCCGTCGAGGGAACATCCACCGGCAGCCCAAGGTCCGCTGTGTTCATGGCAAGCATGGTACCCCCATTTCGTCAGTGTGACGATTTCCGTGACGCGTGGCAGCATGGCCATGTGACGTCACCCGCTCCCCTTGAGATCGAACGCACCGAGTCGGCGGAGGAGGTCTTCGCCGTACCCGAGCCGGACGTCCCCTGGGTCACGATCGTCCACAACGACCCGGTCAACCTGATGAGCTACGTGACGTACGTCTTCCAGACGTACTTCGGCTACTCCAAGGACAAGGCCACCAAGCTCATGCTCGACGTCCACCACAAGGGTCGCGCGGTCGTCTCCAGCGGTACCCGCGAGGAGATGGAACGCGACGTGCAGGCGATGCACGGCTACGGCCTGTGGGCCACCCTCCAGCAGGATCGGAAGTAGTCACCCCACTGATGCCCGGACACTTCGAACCGCTCCCCGGCGGCGGCGCGGCCGTCGCGCTCGACACCGTCGAGATCTCCATCATCCGGTCGCTGGCCGTCCAGCTCCTGGAGCTGATCGGCCCGGGCCCCGCCGAGGAGGCGCCCGACGACCCGCTCGCCGAGCTGTTCGCCGAGGGGCCGAGCGAACCGCCCGCCGACCCGGTCCTCAAGCGGCTCTTCCCCGACGCCTACACCGACCCGGAGGCCACCCCCGGGCCCCGGGAGGCCGAGCAGCGGCGGGCGCACTCCGCCGAGTTCCGCCGCTACACGGAGAACGACCTGCGGGCCGGCAAGCGCGACAACGCCCTCGCGGTGGTGCGCTCGCTGGACGCGCTGACCCCGGCGGGCGAGGAGACGGTCCTGCTGGAGCTGTCGCCCGAGCAGTCCCGTCAGTGGCTCGGCGCGCTCAACGACCTGCGCCTGGCGATCGGCTCCCGGCTGGAGATCACCGAGGAGGAGGACACCGACCTCCTCTACCGGCTGCCCGACGAGGACCCGCGCAAGCCGATGGTGATGGCCTACCTGTGGCTGGGCGGACTCCAGGAGACCCTCGTCACCACTCTTATGCCCTGAGGCGCGAGAGGGCCCTTTGCGCTCCGAGGTGTGAAGGGCCCTTCCGCTCCGAGGCGTGAGGGGCTTTCCCGCCCGACGTGTGAAGGTTTCGTGTTCGCTCAGCGGACGCTCAAATCCGGATAACGATCGCGTCACCGGTGCGGCCGACTGTGTCCCTTTTGTGTCCAGTTTGGCCGCTTCTTCTTGTGTGATGCGCCACAGCGCCGCCGGGCGATCAAGATTGCGGGCGTGATAAATCTTCACGACCGCCCGGCGAACACCACCCGTATGTTCGGCCGGGTGCGCCACCGAGCCGGTTGATCGCCGGCCAGGCACGGGTGGACTCGCGCAGTCCGCCCAGCTCCAGCAGTCCGGGGGGATCGAGACCCGATCCGAGGCCGACAAGAGGCCCGGGTCGGCATGGAGAAAGGCGCACCACACATATGACCTCCGCTCAGGTCGACACGGAGAAGACCTCCGAAGAGGGATACGAGCGCGGCCTCGGCAGCCGCCAGGTCCAGATGATCGCCATCGGCGGCGCCATCGGCGTCGGCCTGTTCCTGGGTGCCGGGGCGAACATCGCCAAGGCCGGACCCAGTCTCATCTTCATGTACGCCCTCGCGGGCGTGATCATCTTCTTCATCATGCGGGCGCTCGGCGAGCTCCTGCTCTACCGGCCGGTCTCGGGTTCCTTCGCGGAGTACTCCCGCGAGTTCCTCGGCCCGTTCTTCGGCTATTTCACCGGCTGGACGTACTGGCTGATGTGGGTGGTCACCGGCATGGCCGAACTGACCGCCGCCGCGATCTACGTCAACTACTGGTTCCCGGCCATTCCCCAGTGGGTGACGGCACTCGTCTTCCTGGTGATCCTGTTCGGGGTCAACCTGATCTCCGTGAAGCTCTTCGGCGAGCTGGAGTTCTGGTTCTCCATGGTCAAGGTCACCGCCCTGATCGGCATGATCGTCATCGGTCTCGGTGTCCTCACCTTCGGCTTCAGCTCCGCCGGTGACACCGCCGCCGTCTCCAACCTGTGGGCCTTCGACGGCTTCTTCCCCAAGGGCATCGGCTCCTCCCTGATGACCCTCCAGGGCGTCATGTTCGCCTACCTCGCCGTCGAGCTGGTCGGTGTCACGGCCGGCGAGTCCGAGGACCCGGAGAAGACCCTCCCCAAGGCCATCAACACCCTCCCGTGGCGGATCGCGCTCTTCTACGTCGGCGCGCTCACCGTCATCCTCTGCGTGGTGAAGTGGACCGAGTTCGCGTCGGGCGTGAGCCCCTTCGTCGCCGCCTTCGCCAAGATCGGCATCCCGGCGGGCGCCGGCATCGTCAACTTCGTCGTGCTCACCGCGGCCCTGTCCTCCTGCAACTCCGGCATGTACTCCACCGGCCGCATGCTGCGGAACCTGGCCGACAGCGGTGAGGCCCCGGCGGCCTTCAAGAAGCTGTCGTCGACCAAGACGCCCGCCTTCGGCATCCTCGTCTCCGTCTGCTTCATGGGCATCGGCGTGGTCCTGAACTACGTCGTTCCGGAGAAGGCCTTCGGCTACGTCACCTCCGTCGCCACCGCCGCCGGCATCTGGACCTGGCTGATGATCCTGATCAGCCACGTCCTCTACCGCCGCGCGGTCGACGCGGGCCGCCTGCCCGCCTCCTCCTTCCCGGCGCCCGGCGGCGCGGTGTGCTCCTACATCGCCATCGCGTTCCTGCTTTTCGTCACGGGCCTCATCGCCTACGACGCCGACTCCCGCGTCTGCCTGTACGTGATGGCCGGCTGGGCCGCCGCCCTCGGCATCGGCTGGGCCGTGCTGAAGTCCCGCCACCCCGAGGTCACCCAGCGCCGTCAGTCGGAGCTGGAGAAGGTGGGCTGACCCCCCAGGACGTCCAGCCGTAGGGAGCTCTCGTGGCGCCCCCTCCGGCTGCCGCTCAGGACGTCCGGCATGTGGGCCCTTCCGTACCACCCATCGGTACGGAGGGGCCCCTCTGCTTATCCTGGCCGGCATGCTGACCATCACCCAGGACCTCGTCGACAAGATCGTCGCCCACGCGCGCAGGGACCACCCCGACGAGGCGTGCGGCGTCGTCGCGGGCCCGGCGGGCTCCGACCGCCCCGAGCGCTTCATCCCGATGCTGAACGCGGCCATGTCGCCCACGTTCTACGAATTCGACTCCGGCGACCTGCTCAAGCTCTACCGCGAGATGGACGACCGCGACGAGGAGCCGGTGGTCATCTACCACTCCCACACCGCCACCGAGGCCTACCCCTCGCGCACCGACATCTCCTACGCCAATGAGCCCGGCGCCCACTACGTCCTGGTCTCCACCGCCGACACCGACGGCGCCGGCGAGTTCCAGTTCCGCTCCTTCCGCATCGTCGAGGGCGAGGTCACGGAGGAGGAGGTCGAGATCGTCCAGGCGTACTGAAGCTCGGACGACAACTCGCCCCGACGGAGCAGGTGTTGACCCAGCGCGCCGACACCGTCGCCGTGGTGGCGGGTCCGCCGCGGGGCCGTCTCTTCCTCGACCCGTTCTTCGCGTGCCGGACGGCCCGGCGGGCTCCCCCGCGGTTGTCGACCAGGACGCGGAGGAGACGGGCCGGCCGATGGCCCGGCTGCTGTTCGAGCCCATGTCCCGGACCCCCTCCGTGGTGGTCCCGACCCGGCTGGCGCGACGACGCTCGGCCTGACCGCGGCGTCTCACTACCCGGCCGGAAAAGGTCCGTCATGTGAGATCACATTCCGGGACCCGGACCGGGAATCGATACGATGAGCCCATGGTTTTCTACGACGTGAGCGACAAGACGCCGGGCACCCTGCTCGTGGCGCGGCTGCACGTCGACCTGTGCAGGCTCGCCAGCGCCATCTGTTGACGCCCGGCCCTGCCGCCCGGCCGTGAGCCGCGGCGATCTCACACGCACGTATCCCGCGCTGCCCACACCTTCCGACAGGAGCCCTGAGCCATGGCCATCGAGGTCCGCATCCCCACCATCCTCCGCCAGTACACCGACGGCCAGAAGGCGGTGGAGGGCAGTGGTGAGACCCTCGCCGAGCTGTTCGCCGACCTCGAGACCCGGCATGCGGGCATCCAGGCCCGCATCGTGGACGAGGGCCAGCTGCGCCGCTTCGTCAACGTGTACCTGAACGACGAGGACGTCCGTTTCGTCGACGGCATCAACAGCAAGCTGACCGACGGCGACACCGTGACCATCCTGCCGGCCGTGGCCGGCGGCATGGCCTGATCGGCCACCGATCCCCATGCGTTACGACTCCCCGCTGGCCGCGGTGGGCAACACCCCTCTGGTGCGCCTGCCGCGGCTGTCGCCGTCCACCGACGTCCGCATCTGGGCGAAGCTGGAGGACCGCAACCCCACCGGCTCGGTCAAGGACCGCCCCGCCCTGCACATGATCGAGCAGGCGGAGAAGGACGGCCGCCTCACCCCCGGCTGCACCATCCTCGAGCCGACCAGTGGCAACACCGGCATCTCCCTCGCCATGGCCGCCAAGCTCAAGGGCTACCGCATGGTGTGCGTCATGCCCGAGAACACCTCGCAGGAACGCCGGGACCTGCTCGGCATGTGGGGCGCGCAGATCATCTCCTCCCCGGCCGCGGGCGGCTCCAACACCGCCGTGCGCGTCGCCAAGGAACTCGCCGCCGAGCACCCCGACTGGGTGATGCTCTACCAGTACGGCAACCCCGACAACGCGGGCGCCCACTACGCCACGACCGGCCCGGAGATCCTCGCCGACCTCCCCTCCGTCACCCACTTCGTCGCCGGCCTGGGCACCACCGGCACCCTGATGGGCGTCGGCCGCTACCTGCGCGAGCACAAGCCGGACGTCAAGATCGTCGCCGCCGAACCGCGCTACGACGACCTGGTGTACGGCCTGCGCAACCTCGACGAGGGCTTCGTCCCCGAGCTGTACGACGCCTCCGTCCTCACCACCCGCTTCTCCGTCGGCTCGGCGGACGCCGTGACCCGCACCCGCGAGCTGCTCCAGCAGGAGGGCATCTTCGCGGGCGTCTCCACCGGCGCCGCGCTGCACGCCGCGATCGGCGTCGGCAAGAAGGCGCTCAAGGCGGGCGAGAGCGCCGACATCGTCTTCGTCGTGGCCGACGGTGGCTGGAAATACCTCTCGACGGGCGTCTACACCGCCGCGACGACGGAAGAGGCCATCGAGACGCTCCAGGGCCAGCTCTGGGCGTAGGCCCCCTCGACGAGGCCTCGGGCCTTCCGGGCCCCGGGCCTCGGGCCGTCAGGCGGTCAGGTGACGGACCTGGTCCCACAGGACCGGGTCCACCACTCCCACCCGGCGCCGGAAGTCACCCACCCGGACCTGCCGCACCTCGTCCGTCTCCAGGAAGCTCGGCCGCCCCCGCGCGTCCCCGACGGCGCCCGGCGGCAGCGCGATCACCCCGGGCCGCTCGTCGCGGTACCTGCTGGTGATCTTCGCGACGGTCACCCGGTCCCCGCGCACCATCAGCACCAGACACGGCCGGTCCTTCGCGCCCGGACCGTCCTCGAACGGCACGTTCGCCCACCAGATCTCCGCCGGCCGCGGCCGCCCCGCCGCCCCGCGACCGCGCGTCGGCCGCCCGGGCGGCCGCATCCTGCGCCCCCGCGGACGCCGGCCCCGTCCCCAGCCGTCGACGAGCGTCGCGACGAGCGCGAGCAGTACCACCGCCGCGAGCGCCGGCCACCAGGACGTGTCCATGCTGACGACGTTACCGGCGCGCGTCCGACCATGCGCGCCCTTGCGCGCGCTACACGCGCCCCGCGTCCAGCCGAACCGGTGACACCACAGGTGAGTTCGCCCACAACAGCCCTTGGCGGAGGAGCGACCGAAGGTTTTGCGCCTTACGCTCGACGGACCGCACGACCCCCGTCGCCCCTAGACCGACCGTTCGTTCCAGGATCTTTCCCGGTGTTCCGTATTCCTCATTCCTCGGTTCCCGCCAGCGGAGGTTTCTCTTCATGAAGCTCACCGTCGTCGGCTGCTCGGGGTCGTTCCCGTCCGCGGAATCGGCCTGCTCGAGCTACCTCGTCGAGGCCGACGGCTTCCGGCTGCTCCTCGACATGGGCAACGGCGCCCTGGGCGAGCTGCAGCGCCACTGCGGTCTCTACGACCTCGACGCGATCTTCCTGAGCCATCTGCACGCCGACCACTGCATCGACATGTGCGCGTACTTCGTGGCGCGCTACTACCGGCACGACGGCGGACGCTGCGCCCCCCTCCCGGTCTACGGGCCGGAGGGCACCGAGCACCGCCTCACCACGGCCTACGCCGACACCCCTTCGGCCTCCTCCATGAGCGAGGTCTTCGACTTCCACACGGTCAAGCCCTCCACCTTCGACATCGGCCCGTTCACGGTGCACACGGAACGCGTGGCCCATCCGGTGGAGGCGTACGGCATCCGCGTCGAGCACGGCGGCAGGACCCTGACGTACTCCGGCGACACCGGCGTCAGCCCGGCCCTCGACGAACTCGCCCGCGACGCCGACCTGTTCCTGTGCGAGGCCGCCTTCACGCACGGCAAGGAGAACATCCCCGACCTGCACCTCAACGGCCGCGAGGCGGGGGAGACGGCGGCCCGGGCGAACGCCCGCCGCCTGGTCCTCACCCACATCCCCCCGTGGACCGACCCGCAGGTCAACCTCGCGGACGCGCGCGCGGTGTACGACGGGCCGGTGGAGCTGGCCGCGCCGCGGAAGACGTACGAGATCTGATCCTCATGACGAAGGCCCCCGGAGCGGTTCAGGGCTCCGGGGGCCTTTCGCGTGCCTCGCGAGAGGCTCACGCCTTGGTGAGGTCCTCGACCTCTTCCTCGGGCTCGCGGCCCGGGGTGGCCAGATCGAACCTGGTGATGGCGAAGCGGAAGACCACGTAGTAGATCGCGGCGAAGACCAGGCCGACGGGGATGATGAGCCAGGGCTTGGTGGCGAGGTTCCAGTTGAGGAAGTAGTCGATCGCGCCGGCCGAGAAGCTGAAGCCGTGGTGCACGCCCAGGGCCCAGGTGACGGCCATGGAGACGGCTGTTAGCACGGCGTGGATGACGTAGAGCAGCGGCGCGATGAACATGAACGCGAACTCGATCGGCTCGGTGATCCCGGTGACGAACGAGGTCAGCGCGAGGGAGACCATCATGCCGCCGACGGCCTTGCGGCGCTCGGGGCGGGCGGTGTGCGTGATGGCGAGGGCGGCGGCCGGGAGCGCGAACATCATGATGGGGAAGAAGCCCGTCATGAACTGACCGGCGGTCGGGTCGCCGTGGAAGAAGCGCGGCAGGTCACCGTGCCAGACGGCACCCGAGGCGTCCTTGAAGGAGCCGATCTCCTGCCAGGCCACCGTGTTGACGAACTGGTGCATGCCGACCGGCAGCAGCGCCCGGTTGATCGCGCCGAAGACGCCCGCGCCGGCCGCGCCGAGGCCGGTCATCCACTCGCCGAAGCTGGTGATCACCTCACCGATGGGCTCCCACACCAGGCCGAAGAAGACACCGACGGCGGTGCCGATGAAGGCCATCAGGATCGGCACCAGGCGGCGGCCGTTGAAGAAGCCCAGCCAGTCGGGGAGCTTGGTGCGGTGGAAGCGCTGCCAGGTCACCGCGGCTATCAGACCCATGATGATGCCGCCGAGCACCTTGGGGTCGTTGTAGGTCGCGGCGACGTCCTTGCCCTTCTGGATCTTCTCCTCGGAGATCGGGAACGCGGTCAGCACGTTCTTGTAGACGAGGAAGCCCACCAGCGCGGCGAGCGCGGTCGAGCCGTCGGCCTTCTTGGCGAAGCCGATGGCGATGCCGACGCAGAACAGCAGGGGCAGGTTGGCGAAGACGGCGTCGCCCGCGGTCATGAACACGGCCGCGACCTTGTTCCAGCCGAGGCCGTCCTTGCCGAAGACGTCGTCCTGGCCGAGCCGGAGCAGGATGCCCGCCGCCGGGAGTACGGCGATGGGCAGCTGGAGACTGCGGCCGACCTTCTGCAGGCCCTGGAACAGGCCGGATCCCCACTTCTTCGTGGGGGCCGCCGTTGGCGAGGTGGCGGTGCTCATAGACTTCCTCCATCGGGTGGTGGTCTACACCACTCAGTGGTGTAGACCATGTTGTAGCACGATGAAGGCGATATAAGTAACCCGTCAGAACTGCGACCGGAACGCTACGCTCAGCGGCCTCCCCGGCCCCTCGGGGTCTCATACCCTCGGGCCCTCGTGACCCCTCAGGCCTTGGTGACGTCCTCCCGCTCCTCCTCGGGCTCCCGCCCCGGCGTCTTCAGATCGAACCTGGTGATCGCGAAGCGGAAGATCACGTAATAGAGGAGGGCGAAGCACAGGCCGATCGGGATGATCCCCCACGGCCTGGTCGCCAGGTTCCAGTTGATGACGTAGTCGATCAGCCCCGCCGAGAAGCTGAACCCGTCGTGCACCCCGAGCGCCCAGGTCACCGCCATCGACACCCCGGTCAGCAGCGCGTGCGCCACGTACAGCAGCGGCGCCACGAACAGGAACGAGTACTCGATCGGCTCGGTGATCCCGGTGACGAACGACGTCAGCGCCACCGACAGCATCAGACCGCCGACCTCCTTGCGACGGTCCGGCCGCGCGCAGTGCGTGATGGCCAGCGCCGCCGCCGGCAGCGCGAACATCATGATCGGGAAGAAGCCCGAGGTGAACTGCCCCGCGTCCGGGTCGCCCGCCAGGAACATGTTGATATCGCCGTGCACCACCGTCCCGTCCGGCTTGGTGTAGCTGCCGAACTGGAACCAGATGGGCACGTTCAGGAACTGGTGCAGCCCCACCACCAGCAACGCCCGGTTGGCGACCCCGAAGACACCCGCGCCCCAGGCGCCCGCGTCGCTCAGCCAGTCACTGAAGTTCTCCAGCCCGTCACCGATCGGCGGCCAGACCCACAGACACAGCGCCGCGAACGCGATGGCCACGAAGGCCATGATGATCGGCACCAGCCGCCGCCCGTTGAAGAACCCCAGCCAGTCGACCAGCCGGGTGCGGTGGAAACGCTGCCAGAACCAGGCCGCCAGCAGCCCCATCACGATCCCGCCGAAGACCCCCGGGTTCTGATAGGTGAACACCGTCACCGTGCCGTCGGCCGCGGCCTGGCAGCCGATGGTGGGAACGGCCCGTGACCCCCCGGGACAGTCCTCCGGGAACTGGCGCAACACGGTGTAGTAGACGAGGAAACCCGTCACCGCCGCGAGCGCCGTCGAGCCGTCCGCCTTCTTCGCCATGCCGATGGCCACACCCACACAGAACAGCAGCGGCAGCCCCAACTGCCCGTCGAGCAGGGCGCCGCCCGCGCCCGTCATCACCTTGGAGACGTTCGTCCAGCCCAGCCCGTCGTCCCCGAACACGTCCGGCTGGCCGAGCCGGTTGAGGATGCCGGCGGCCGGCAGCACCGCGATCGGCAGTTGCAGACTGCGGCCCATCTTCTGCAACGCCTGGAACAGCCTGTTCCAGCGGGCGCGCGCCGGACCGACCGCGGCGTCGGCGTTCCGGGCCCTCTCGGAACTCATGGTTTGGCGACCGCCTGTCAGGTGGTGTAGACCAGCTACGGACGATTTCGTTGCTGTGACGTCATCTTTCGGTACATCCAGCGCGATCGCTCGCAAAGTTGAGCCAACTGTGGGTTACTGCGACAAAGCGGTAAGGGAATTCAGGGAGAAGGCCATGGCCAGCAAGGCTGAGAAGATCGTCGCCGGACTCGGTGGCATCGACAACATCGAGGAGATCGAGGGCTGCATCACGCGACTGCGCACCGAGGTCTCCGACCCCTCGCTGGTCGACGAGACCGCGCTCAAGGCCGCCGGCGCCCACGGCGTCGTCAAGATGGGCACCGCCGTCCAGGTCGTCATCGGCACCGACGCCGACCCGATCGCCGCGGAGATCGAAGACATGATGTGAGCCCACGCTCACCGCACGCGAGGGGCCCCTCCCCACCGGGGGAGGAGCCCCTTCCGCATCTCCGGCTAGGCTCGGCGCCATGTCTCGCATCGACGGCCGTACCCCCGAACAACTCCGCCCCGTCACCCTGGAACGCGGCTGGAGCAAGCACGCCGAGGGCTCCGTCCTCGTCTCCTTCGGCGACACCAAGGTCTTCTGCACGGCCTCCGTCACCGAAGGCGTCCCCCGCTGGCGCAAAGGCAGCGGCGAGGGCTGGGTCACCGCCGAGTACTCCATGCTGCCCCGCGCCACCAACACCCGCGGCGACCGCGAGTCCGTCCGCGGCAAGATCGGCGGCCGCACCCACGAGATCAGCCGCCTCATCGGCCGCTCCCTGCGCGCCGTGATCGACTACAAGGCCCTCGGCGAGAACACCGTCGTCCTGGACTGCGACGTCCTCCAGGCCGACGGCGGCACCCGCACCGCCGCCATCACCGGCGCGTACGTCGCCCTCGCCGACGCGATCACCTGGGCCCAGGGCAAGAAGCTCATCAAGGCCGGCCGCCAGCCGCTGACCGGCACGGTGAGCGCCGTCTCCGTCGGCATCGTCCGCGGCGTCCCGCTCCTCGACCTCTGCTACGAGGAGGACGTCCGCGCCGACACCGACATGAACGTCGTCTGCACCGGCGACGGCCGTTTCGTCGAGGTCCAGGGCACCGCCGAGGCCGAGCCGTTCGCCCGCGAGGAACTCAACTCCCTGCTCGACCTGGCCGTTTCGGGCTGCACACAATTGGCCGCCCTCCAGCGCGCGGCTCTTGATACGGTCCTGGAAAAGTAAAGAGCGTCCCAAAGACGGCCGCCGCGCGCGGCAACCCCGCCGCCCGCGACGGCGTCTTGGGCAGTACACGACGGCGGCACCACGGCCGCACACACGGGGGCCCCCGGGGCCTGCACTAGGGGAGGAACACAGCCATGTCCGCGAGCCGAGTACGCCACCGGGGCCGCCGCACCGCCATCGCCGCCGCCACGGCCGCCGTGGCCCTCACCGTCGGCCTGACGACCACCGGCTGCGACGCCGTCAACAAGGCGCTCGACTGCGTCGCCACCGCCGACGCCATCGCCGACAGCGTCACCGACCTCCAGCAGGCCGTGGAGAACGCCGCGAACGACCCCACGCAGCTCGACGAGTCCCTCACCTCCATCGAGAAGAACCTCGACAAGATCGGCGACAGGACGGACGACACCGACGTCAACAAGGCGGTGGACGACCTGCGCGAGGCCGTCACCAACGTCCGCACGGCCGTCGACGGCGGCGACACCACGCCCGACCTCAGCCCGGTCACCGACGCGGCCGGCGAACTGACGAAGGTCTGCACCCCGTAAGCGGCCGGCACCGGCCCCCGCGATACTGGGGGCCATGACCCGCCTGATCCTCGCCACCCGCAACACCGGAAAGATCACCGAACTCAGGTCGATCCTCGCCGACGCGGGCCTGCCCCACGACCTCGTCGGCGCGGACGCCTACCCCGACGTCCCCGACGTCAAGGAGACCGGCGTCACCTTCGCCGAGAACGCCCTGCTCAAGGCCCACGCCCTCGCGCGGGCGACGGGCCTGCCCGCCGTCGCCGACGACTCCGGCCTCTGCGTCGACGTACTGGGCGGCGCCCCCGGAATCTTCTCGGCCCGCTGGTCCGGCCGCCACGGCGACGACAAGGCGAACCTGGAACTCCTCCTCGCCCAGCTGTCGGACATCGCCGACGAACACCGGGGCGCCCACTTCGCCTGCGCCGCCGCCCTCGCCCTGCCCGACGGCACGGAACGCGTCGTCGAGGGCCGCCTGCGCGGCGTCCTGCGCCACGCCCCCGTCGGCGTCAACGGCTTCGGCTACGACCCGATCCTCCAGCCCGAACACGAAACCCGCACCTGCGCCGAACTGACCCCCGAAGAAAAAAACGCCATCAGCCACCGCGGCAAGGCGTTCCGGTCCCTGGTACCGGTGGTACGGGACCTGCTGGGCTGAACAAGCGAAGGGACCGCCCTGGCGGACGGTCCCTTCGCTGTGGGCCCGGTGGGACTCGAACCCACGACACACCGGACCTAAACCGGCGCCCTCTTGCCAGCTGGGGTACGGGCCCGCAGCGCTGCCTACTCTACTGGGCGCCGCGGGGCACTCGTGGTCGCCGGCCGCCTCGGCACCAGGTGGTGGTCACGGCATGGCAGTTGGGGCACAGCAACCGCAGGTTCTCCCGCCGGTCGTCACTCCAGTCGCCGTTGATGTGATCGACCTCCAGGGTCAGTGGCTTGCCGAGCCACTCGGGGCCGATGCCGCACCGAGCACACTGCTCTGCCACGCCCACCTCGACAAGCGCTCGATAGAGGCGCTTGGTCGCCGTCCGGCGGGTGCCGTCGTGCCGCACCAGCACCTCATCGGGGTGCTTGGCGTTCGCGCTCGGCTTGCCTCGCCTGTTCGCCTGGCCGAGAAAGTGCGAGGTCATGATCCGTTCCTCGGCGATCCACCCGCGGAGCAGCGCACGTTGTGCACCGCTGTCGGGGCGGCCCAGACGGCGCAGCACCTCCGCGAGCGAGGTCGATCCGGCGACCGCCGTACGCAACTCCCCGGGGGTGGGGCGGGGCACCCTGCACCAGGCGCGGCGGGATCGCTTACCGCCGCTCATGAGGCGCGCTCCCGCGCACGGGCCTTGGCGCGCCCCCGATAGCTGTCCGTCGTGGAGTGGCAGTTGGGGCAGAGCAG
This sequence comes from Streptomyces sp. A012304, assembly GCF_026008495.1. GTDB lineage: Bacteria > Actinomycetota > Actinomycetes > Streptomycetales > Streptomycetaceae > Streptomyces. Next base: position 176,530 of record NZ_BQUN01000096.1, on the reverse strand, counting down.
CCGCAGGTTCTCGATCCGGTTGTTCCGCCAGTCGCCGTCGATGTGATCGACCTCCAAGGGCAGCGGCTCCCCGAGCCAGACCCCGTCGATCCCGCACAGGGCACAGCGTTCGTCGACGCCCGACTCGCGCAGCGCGCGCTTCAGACGGCTGCCCGGCACGCGCCGGGCATGAGCCGACGTGTTCTCGACGAGAATCTCCTCGGCCGTCCGGCGCCGCTGGCCGTACCGCTGCCGCTCCGTGCGGGCCACGGGCGAGAAATGCGAAGTGTCGAGCCCGTAGGCCTTGATGCGTCGGGAGATGTTCGTGTGATGGCCGCCGACCACATCGAGCCCGAGCCGCCGCAGGACTTCGTTGACGCTCGTCGAAGCCGCGACCACGGGCTCAAGAATCTCCCTGGTCCACTTGGCGCCCTCCCGCTCGAAGTGCGACACATCGACCCCGAGCTTCTTCATCCGCTCGTAGACGTACCGCCGCTTCCAGCTCTTCGGCTCCACGCCCAGACTTTCGCACGCCTCCGACAGCGTCCGAGCACTCCGGGCCGCCTCATGAAGCCGCTCCTTGGTGTAGACACCGGTCCCCATCGTCCCCTCCCTTGTTCGTCCACTCGTTCGTGATCCGTACGGAGTAACGAAGCGGGCGGTGGGTGGTCACGTGGGGGACGGGGAGCGGCCCGCGCCGGGGGGTGCCGGGGCGGGCCGCCTGGAGGGGGGAGGGCTCAGATGCCCAGGTCCTTGATGATCTTGGCTACGTGGCCCGTCGCGCGGACGTTGTACAGGGCGCGTTCGACCTTGCCCTGTTCGTCGACGACGATCGTGGAGCGGATGACGCCCAGGTACGTCTTGCCGTAGTTCTTCTTCTCGCCGAAGGCGCCGTACGCGTCGAGGACCTTCTTGTCGGGGTCGGCCAGCAGGGTGACCCGCAGGGACTCCTTGTCGCGGAACTTGGCCAGCTTCTCGGGGCTGTCCGGGGAGATGCCGATGACGTCGTACCCGGCGCCGGCCAGGACGTCGAGGTTGTCGGTGAAGTCGCAGGCCTGCTTGGTGCACCCGGGGGTGAGGGCCGCCGGGTAGAAGTAGACGATGACCTTGCGGCCCTTGCGGTCCGACAGGGACACCTCGTTGCCGTCGGCGTCGGGGAGGGTGAAGGCGGGGGCCACGTCCCCGGGCTGGAGTCGCTCGCTCATCGGTCCAGCGTAACCGGGGGTCCTGACGGTGCGGGCCCGGGCCGAGCTGACAGACTGTCCAGAACAAGCAGCAGGTATCGGCTCACCGGAGGCCCCACCGTGGCGGACACGTCGGACACCAGAACCCCGGCGCAGATCGAGGCGGACATCAGGCGCCGCCGTGAAAAGCTGGCCGAGACGCTCGACGAGATCGGGGTGCGCGTGCACCCCAGGACGATCGTCGGGGATGCCAAGGCCAAGGTCGTCGCCAACGTCGACCACACCCTCGGTAAGACCTACGTCCAGGTCAACCGGGTCGTGAGCGATGTGAAGGCGCAGTTCGTGGACGAGGAGGGCGCGCCCCGGCTGGAGCGGGTCGTGCCGGTCGCCCTGGTCGTGGTCGGGCTCGTGGGGCTGCTGGCCCTGGGTACCCGGCGTCGTAAGGACTGACCCGGCGGGGTGCCCGTCCGGCTGAGGCAGGTAGGTTCGATGGCGTGAGCGGTAACAGAAACGAGCACCACGACAAGCTTCCCATTCGGATGCTGCACGACCGTGTCCTCGTGCGGCAGGACACCAGCGAGGGCGAGCGGCGGTCCGGCGGCGGCATCCTGATCCCCGCGACGGCGGCCGTGGGCCGTCGGCTGGCGTGGGCGGAGGTCGTCGCGGTGGGGCAGAACGTACGGACCGTGGAGCCGGGCGACCGGGTCCTGTTCGACCCGGAGGACCGGGCCGAGGTGGAGGTGCGGGGCGTCGCGTACGTGCTGATGCGCGAACGCGATCTGCACGCGGTGGCCGCGGACCGCTTCGAGGGGTCCGAGGACTCGACGGGACTGTACCTCTGAATCGAAGGCGAAAAAGGGGCTGGTGACGGTGGTCACCAGCCCTTTTCGTCTTTCTTTGCTAGCTTGAAGGCACCCGACGAGACGCGCCGTACCGGGATCGGGGCGGCCGGGGCGGCGGTGGTCGGGATGGTGTGGCTGAGGGAGCCGGCCACCGCCGCGCGGATCTTCTTCGTGGTTCTGCTGCTGGTCGCCGTGGTGGGGCTCAAGGCGACCTCGGGTCACTGACCGACGGGCCTGCGGGTGGTGAGCTGTGGGCTCGTGCCGCCGCCCGGCAGGCCCGTGGTCCCGCCGTTCGAGGTGTCGCCCGTGGTGCCGCCGTCGGTCGTCTCGCCGGTCGTGCCGCCACTGGTGGTGGTGTCGCCGGTGCCGCCGCCGTCGGAGGTGCCGCCGGTGGTGCCGCCGTCGGTCGTGCCGCCCGTGCCGGTGGTGCCGCCGGTCGTCGTGGAGCCCGTGGTCCCGCCGCCGGTGGTGGTGCCGCCGTCGGTGCGGCCCTGGTTCTGGCCCGGGGACGGGGCGTCCGGCGTGCTCGTCGGGTCCTCGTCCTGGCCCTCGGTGGGCTCCTCCTCCGGCTCGGCCGACGGCGGGTACTCGATCTGGTCGGCGCCCTCCTGGAGCTGGAGGTCGAAGTCCTTGACCGGGGTGCCCTCCAGGGCCTCCTTGGTGAACTGCGCCCAGATCTGCGTGGGCGCGCCGCCGCCGTTCATACGGGGCAGGCCCAGCGCGCCGTACAGCGACTTGTGGGCGGCGGTGACCGGGTCCTGGCCCATCACGGCGACGACCGTGGCGAGGTCCGGGGTGTAGCCGGCGAACCAGGCGGCGGTGTCCTCCTCGGCGGTGCCGGTCTTGCCGGCGGCGGGGCGGCCCGCGGCCAGCGCCTCGGTCGCGGTGCCGTTCTGGACGACGCTCTGCAGGACCTTCGTGGTGGTGTCGGCGGCTTCGCGGCTGATGACCTGCGAGGACTTCTGCGCGGGCAGCTCGATGACGTCCGAGCCGTCCTTGGTGATCTTCTCGATCATGGTGTACGTGCCGTGCTTGCCGTGGTTGGCGAGCGTGGCGTACGCCTCCGCCATGTCGAGGACGCTCGCGGTGGCCACGCCCAGCGCGATCGACGGGTACGGCTGGAGCTCGGGCGTGTCGGTGGGCAGGCCCAGCTCGACCGCGGTCTGCCTGACCTTCTCGGGGCCGACGTCGACGGCCATCTGCGCGTACACCGAGTTCACCGACTTGTCGGTGGCCTCGCGCACGGTGATGTCGCCGTAGGAGACGTCGTCCTCGTTGGCCGGGTCGTAGCCGCTGCTCCAGCCCTGCACGGGGCGCTTGTTGGTGCCGTCGTAGATGGTGTTCGGGGTGATCCGGCGGCCGTCCTGGGTCTCGGAGTCGTTCTCGACGGCCGAGGTGAACACGAACGGCTTGAAGGTGGAGCCGACCTGGAAGTCCCGGCGGGTGGCGTTGTTCGTGTACTGCTTGACGTAGTCGATGCCGCCGTACATCGCGAGGACCTTGCCGGTCTTGGGGTCGACGGCGGCGCCGCCCGCGCGGACGTAGGTGTCGACCTTGCGGTTCTTCTTGTCGAGCTTGGCCATCAGCTGGTCGTTGACGGCGTCGACGAAGGCGTCCTGCTTCTTCTTCTGCAGGGTGGTGGTGATGCGGTAGCCGCCGGCGTCGAGCTGGTCCTCGTCGACCACCTTGTTCTTGATCAGGTAGTCCTTGATCGCCCGCACGATGTAGCCGCGCTGCCCGGACATGCCGGTGTCGGTGCCGCTGGTCTCGCGCGGGGTGGGGAACTTCATGCCCTCGCGCTCGGACTTCTCCAGCCAGCCCTTGGTGACCATGCCGTCCAGGACGTAGTTCCAGCGGGCCTCGGCGGCCTTCTGGTTCTCCGGGTGGGCGATGACGTCGTACTCGCTGGGGGCGTTCAGCAGCGCGGCCAGGTAGGCGCCCTGCGGGGCGGTCAGCTCGGCGGCGTCGACGCCGTAGTAGGCCTGGGCGGCGGCCTGGATGCCGTAGGCGTTGCGGCCGAAGTAGCTGGTGTTGAGGTAGCCCTCCAGGATCCGTTCCTTGGACTGCTCGCGGTCCAGCTTGATCGCGATGAAGAACTCCTTCACCTTGCGGGTGACGGTCTGCTCCTGCGCCAGGTAGTAGTTCTTCACGTACTGCTGGGTGATCGTGGAGCCGGACTGCTTGCCCTTGCCCATGGCGGTGTTCCAGCCGGCGCGGACCATCGCCTTGGGGTCGACGGCGGACTCGCTGTAGAAGTCGCGGTCCTCGGCGGCCAGTACGGCGTGCTGGGCGGCCTTGGAGATCTGCGCGAGGGTGACGTTCTCCCGGTTGACCTGGCCGTCGCGGGCGATCTCGGTGCCGTCCGCGTACAGGTAGACGTTGCTCTGCTTGGTGGCGAGGGCGTTGGCGGGCGGGATCTTCACCATGGAGTAGCCGAGGAAGAACAGCCCGACGACGATCAGCGTGCCGAGGACGAACGCGCCGAGCACCATCCGCCAGGTGGGCAGCAGTCGGCGCCATCCCGTGCGCTTGGGCCGCTTGGGCTTCTTGCCCTCGGCAGGCTCGGCCGGCCCGGGCTCCGTGGACGCCCCCTCGGACGGCTGTTGCGGCTGCGGCTGGTCGCTCATGTGCTGCTCGGACTCCTGTTTCGCGTCGTACGTTCCCGTACGTCTCGTACGCCTTCTGCGCCCCCTGTTGAAGACTCTCGCACCTGGCGTTCCGTTCCCGGCAATCGGCGCGTGTTGCGTCACGGGTCGTGACAGGGGGTGACGGTGCTCGTGTCGTCCGCCGGGCTCTGCGGGGTGCCGCGTGATCGGCGGAAAACGCGTGGCACGCGCCGGTGCCCGCGCAGTACGCTCCTGCGCTTTGGTGTCGGGCGGCCGGGGAGGACGGGTGCCGTGGGTTCGGTGCGGTTGTACGCGGCCGTGGCCGTGGGAGGTTTCAGAAGGTACGCGACGTACCGTGCGGCCACGGCCGCGGGGGTGTTCACCAACACCGTTTTCGGCCTGATCCTGGTCTACACATACCTGGCGTTGTGGGACGAGCGGCCGCACCTCGGGGGGTACGACCAGGCGCAGGCCGTCACGTACGTGTGGCTCGGTCAGGCGCTCTTCGCGACGCTGGCGTTGCAGGGCGGCGGTTTCGAGACGGAGCTGATGGAGCGCGTCCGCACCGGTGAGGTGGCCATCGACCTGTACCGGCCGGTGGACCTCCAGCTGTGGTGGCTCGCCGCCGACCTGGGGCGGTCGCTGTTCCAGCTGCTCGGGCGGGGGGTGCTCCCGTTCGTCTTCGGGATGCTGGTGTTCCCTACGGCGGTGCCGGACGATCCGCTGGTGTGGGGCGCGTTCGTGGTCGCGGTGGCGCTCGCGATGGTGGTCAGTTTCGCGATCCGCTATCTGGTGGCGCTGAGCGGGTTCTGGCTGATGGACGGCACGGGCGCGCTCCAGATGCTGATGGTGACGGGCATGTTCTGCTCGGGCATGGTGCTGCCGCTGAACGTCTTCCCGGGGGCGTTCGGCGAGGTCCTGCGCGCCCTGCCATGGGCGGCGCAGCTCCAGATGCCGGCGGACGTCCTGATGGGGGAGACGTCGGCGCTGGGCACGTACGCCTTTCAGGCGGGGTGGGCGGTGGTGTTGTTGACGGCGGGGCGGCTGGTGCAGGCGGCGGCGACCCGGCGGGTGGTGGTCCAGGGTGGGTGAGAACCGGGTCCTGGAGGGGCTGCGGGCCTATCGGCTGATCGCCGGGATGTGGATCCGCTCGACGATGGCCTATCGGCTGTCCTTCGCGATGACCGTGCTCGGCAGCCTGGTGGTGACCGGTCTGGACTTTGTCGCGATCTTGCTGATGTTCTCCCGGGTCGATGTGCTCGGCGGTTACACGCTGCCGGAGACCGCCTTTCTGTACGGCCTGGCCGGCACCGCCTTCGGCCTGGCCGACCTGGCGATCGGCTCGGCGGGCCGGCTGGGCACCCGGGTGCGTGACGGCACGCTGGACACGCTGCTGGTGCGGCCGGCGCCGGTGTTCGCGCAGGTGGCCGCGGACCGGTTCGCGCTGCGCCGGGTCGGCCGGATCACCCAGGGCGTGCTGGTGCTGGGCTACGCGCTGGTCGCGCTGGACGTCGACTGGAGTCCGTCGAAGGTGCTGCTGCTGCCGGTGATGCTGCTCAGCGGCGCGGGGATCTTCTGTGCGGTGCTGGTGGCGGGCGCCGCGTTCCAGTTCGTGACGCAGGACGCGGCCGAGGTGCAGAACGCGTTCACGTACGGCGGTCAGACGCTGTTGCAGTATCCGCCGACGGTGTTCGGCAGGGAGCTGGTGCGCGGGGTGACGTTCGTGCTGCCGTTGGCCTTCGTCAACTGGGTGCCGGCGGCCTATGTGCTGGGGCGGCCGTATCCGCTGGGGCTGCCCGGGTGGGTGGCGTTCACTCCGCCGCTGGTGGCGGCGGGGTGCTGTGCGCTCGCGGGGCTGGCGTGGCGGACGGGGCTGCGGTCGTATCGGAGTACGGGGAGTTGAGGGACATGGGCGGCGAGGGCTTCATCGAACTGGACGGCGTCGAGAAGGTCTTCGACGTGCGCAAGAAGGCCGGCTTCCTCAAGCGGGAGCGACGGCTGGTGCGGGCGGTCGACTCGATCTCCTTCAGCGTGGCGCGCGGGGAGATGGTCGGCTACATCGGGCCGAACGGCGCGGGGAAATCGACGACGATCAAGATGCTGACGGGCATCCTGACGCCGAGCGGCGGCCGGCTGCGGGTGGCCGGCATCGACCCGTCCCGGGAGCGGACGCGTCTGGCGCACCGCATCGGGGTGGTGTTCGGCCAGCGCACGACGCTGTGGTGGGACCTGCCGCTGATCGACTCCTACCGGCTGACGCACCGCATGTACCGCATCCCGGACGGCCGTTACCGGGAGAACCTCGACCGTCTGGTCGAACTGCTGGATCTGGGTGCCCTGTTGGACGTGCCGGTACGGCAGCTGTCGCTCGGCCAGCGGATGCGCGGCGACATCGCGGCGGCGCTGCTGCACGACCCGGACGTCCTCTACCTCGACGAGCCGACGATCGGCCTGGACGTCGTGTCGAAGGCGAGGGTGCGCGACTTCCTGCGCGAGCTGAACGCCGAGCGCGGCACGACGGTGCTGCTCACCACTCACGACCTCCAGGACATCGAGCAGCTCTGCTCCCGGGTGATGGTCATCGACCACGGCCGTCTGGTGTACGACGGTTCGCTCGCCGGTCTGCACGAGGCGGGCGGCGGTGAGCGGACGCTGGTGGTGGACCTGGAGCGGGAGGTCCCGCCGATCGACGTGGGGCCGGCGGCCCGGGTGGTGCGGGTGGAGGGCCCGCGGCAGTGGCTGGCCTTCCCGGCGTCGCAGTCGGCGGCGCCGCTGGTGGCGCGGATCGCGGCGGAGTACCCGCTGCTGGACCTGTCGGTGCGGGAGCCGGACATCGAGGCGGTGATCGCGAAGATGTACGCGGAGCGGGCCGGGCACGCGGCTTCCTGAGCGGCCGGGTCCTTCCGTGGCCCTGGTCCAGGGTGAATCCGTGGCCCTGGCCGAGGGTGAACTCGTAGGCTGCTGTGTATGACCGACGACGCTCTCCCCGACCTCCGCGCCTCCGACGCCGATCGTGAGCGGGTCGCCGAGGTCCTGCGGGACGCCCTCGCCGAGGGCCGGCTGGACATGGCCGAGTTCGACGAGCGCCTGGAGGCGACGTACCGGGCGCGGACGTACGGCGAGCTGACGCCGCTCACCCGGGATCTGCCGGTGCCGGGCGTCACTCCGCCGCGGCCCGGGCTGTCGCTGAGCAAGGAGCCGCGGGGCGGTGGGGGTTGGGCGGAGCGGATCGTGGGCGGCGACGGCACGTCGACGTGGGCCGCCGCGGTGATGTCGGGGTTCCAGCGCAAGGGGCGCTGGACCGTGCCCCGGCGTTTCACCTGCTTCGCCTTCTGGGGTGGCGGGGAGCTGGATCTGCGGGAGGCGAACTTCGCGGACGACGTGGTCGTGATCAACTGTGTGGCGATCATGGGTGGGGTGAACGTCGTCGTGCCGCCGGGTGTCCAGGTCGATGTGCGCGGCATCGGGGTCATGGGCGGCTTCGACGACGGGGAGACGGGTGTGCCCGGCGATCCCGGGGCGCCCCGGGTGGTGGTGACCGGGTTCGCCTTCTGGGGCGGGGTGGGTGTCGAGCGCAGGCTGACGCGGGAGGAGCGGCGGCTGGAGAAGCTGGAGAGGAAGAGGCAGCGGGAGTCGGAGAAGGCGCTGAAGCGGAGCGGGGAGAAGCGGCGCCATCTGGGGCACTGACCCGCGGTGTCCGTGCTCCGCGGGTCTTCGTGCCGTGCGCCCACGGGCTCGCCGGCGGGGCTACAGGCTCGCCGGTGGTGCTCCCTCCAGCTGTCCGAACCTGATCGTCTCCGCCATCTTCCGGTAGCCCCGGTCATTGGGGTGCAGATGGTCGCCCGAGTCGTGGTCGGGGTGGAGCCGGCGGGGGTCGTAGGGGTCGCGGAGCGCCTTGTCGAGGTCGGCGAGGTCGTCGAAGACGGTGCCGGAGCGCAGTTCCTCGTTGATCTGCCGGCGCACGGACTCACGGGCGGCGGTGTAGCCGCGGTGGCCCCGGAAGGGCATCAGTGTGGTGCCGACGACCTTGATGCCGTGGGCGTGGGCGCGGTCGACGAGGGTGCGCAGACCGGCGAGGACGGCGTCGGGGTCGGCCAGGGTCCGGTTGCGCAGGATGTCGTTGATGCCGAGGTCGATGACGACGACCTTGACGTCGGGGCGGCCGAGGACGTCCCGTTCGAAGCGTTCCAGGCCGCTGGGGCCGCCGCTGCGGGAGTCCTTGAGGACCTGGTTGCCGCTGATGCCCGCGTTGACGACGCCGTAGCGCGGCGCGTCCCGGCCGGAGGCGACGGCCGTGCGCAGCCGGTCGGACAGGACGTCGGGCCAGCGGCGGTTGGCGCCCGGGGTGGAGGTGACGCCGTCGGTGAGGGAGTCGCCGAAGGCGACGAGGGTGCCGTCGGCCTCGTCGCTGAGCACGTCCAGCGCGGTCAGGTACCGCCAGTAGGCGCTCTGCCCGGTGTACGGGGTCCCGGTCACGTCCTCGGTGTGCTCGCCGTCCGCGACGTAGCTGGTCTGCCGGGCGCGCGGGTGGAAGGTGACGGGGCCGGAGGAGGTGGGGGTGTAGGTGCTGACGAGGACGTCGGCGTCGCGCGGCACGGCGAGCGGGACGGCGTCGCTGACGGTCTGCTCGCCGGGCGGTACGACGACCGTGGTGGCGCCGCCGAAGGTGAGCCGGCGCAGGGTGTCGGGGGCGGCGACCGGGCTGTCGTCGCCGGCGGCGACGGCGAGGGTGGCGGCGGTGACGATCAGCGGGCGGGTGCCGTAGAGGTTGGAGAGGGTGACGCGGGCGCTCGTACCGCCGACGCTGGTGTGGACGACGTTGCGTACCGTGCGGCCCGCGAGGCCGTCGGTCCCGGTGCGCGGCTCGCCGCCGACGGGGGCGGCGGCCCAGGTGCCGATCCAGACTCCCGTTGAGGAAGGGGCAGCGGGGGCAGCGGGAGCGCCGGGCAGGTGGGCCGCGCGGGGCGCGGCGAGGGCGTGTGGGCCGCTGTCGCCGGCCGAGGCGTCGACCGCGACGAATATGGCGGCGGACAGGGCGACGATCATGGCGGTGATCGCGGACAGCAGGGCATAACCATGACGCTTGGCGGTCATGCGGGTGTGGTTCTCCTAGGGCGAGGGAGCGGTGGGGCTCCGGAAGGGTCGTGCAGGAGTTCACCGTCGAGCTCCCCCGTATGACAGACGTCGGGAACTCTTGTTCCGTTCCAGGAGTCGGTCAAGAAGGGAGAATGTTGGCGTGTGGGACGCGGGGGACCAGGACGGGTGGAGTGGATGGATCGTACGGAACCGGATGAAAAGGTGCGTGCTGCGGCGCGCGCGATGACCGTTTTCAGCGCGGCCGACGAGGAGCGCCGGCGCGGGGTGCGGCGGATGAAGCTCACCGCGACCGGGCTGCTGCTGTTCGTGGCCGTGGTGTACGTCCTCGCCGAGTGGGCCTCCCATCAGGGCGCCGGCGCGTGGGCGGGCTATGTGGCGGCGGCCGCCGAGGCCGGCATGGTGGGCGCCCTCGCGGACTGGTTCGCGGTGACGGCCCTCTTCCGCCACCCGCTGGGCCTGCCCATCCCGCACACGGCGATCATCCCCACGAAGAAGGACCAGCTGGGCATCTCCCTGGGTGAGTTCGTCGGCGAGAACTTCCTCTCCGAGGACGTCGTGCGGCAGCGGCTGCGCGCGGTCGGCATCGGCACCCGGCTGGGCGCCTGGCTGGCCGAGCCGGGCAACGCCGACCGGGTGACGGCGGAGCTGGCGACCGCCCTGCGGGGCGCGCTGACGGTACTGCGCGACTCCGACGTCCAGGCGGTGGTCGGGGAGGCGATCACGCGCCGGGCCGACGCCCAGGAGATCGCGCCCGGCATCGGCAAGATGCTGGAGAGAGTCGTCGCGGACGGCGGCCACAAGCGGGTCGTCGACCTGGTGGTGACCCGGGCGCACGACTGGCTGGTGCTGCACGCGGACTCCGTGATGGACGCGGTGCAGGGCGGCGCGCCCGGCTGGACGCCCCGTTTCGTCGACCGGAAGGTCGGCGAGCGGGTCTACAAGGAGCTGCTGCGGTTCTGCGCCGAGATGCGGGACATGCCCTCCCACCCGGCCCGGGGCGCCCTGGACCGGTTCCTGAGGGACTTCGCCTCCGACCTCCAGTCCGACACCGACACGCGGGCGCGGGTGGAGCGGCTCAAGGGCGAGGTGCTGGGGCGTGGCGAGGTGCAGGACCTCATCGCCTCCACCTGGACCGCCGTCCGCTCCATGATCGTCGCGGCGGCCGAGGACGAGCGCAGCGAGCTGCGGCTGCGGGTGCGGGCCGCGCTGCTGTCCCTGGGGTCCCGGATGGCCACCGAGGCCAAGGTCCAGGACAAGGTCGACAGCTGGGTCGAGGGCGCCGCGGTCCACGTCGTGACGACCTACCGCCGTGAGATCACTCTGCTCATCACGGACACGGTGGCCGGCTGGGACGCCGAGCACACCACTCGCAAGATCGAGGCGCACATCGGCCGTGACCTGCAGTTCATCCGTATCAACGGCACGGTCGTGGGGTCGTTGGCGGGGTTGGTGATCTACACGGTGACGCGGGGCATCGGGGCGTAGTCGCTCTTCGTCGGGGAACCCGGCCGAGGTTCGCTCGACGAGGAGGGAGCCCATGAGCACCGCCAGTGTTCCGGCCGAGACCGGTCGTACCGTCACCACGAGCATTCCCGCCCGCCTCGACCGGCTTCCCTGGTCGCGCTGGCACTGGACGATCGTGATCGGTCTCGGCACCGTATGGATCCTGGACGGCCTGGAGGTCACGGTCGTCGGCAACATCGCGAGCCGGCTCTCGGAGCCCGGCAGCGGACTGCCGATCACCTCCGGGCAGGTCACCGGCATCGCGGCCGCGCTCTATGTGGCGGGCGCCTGCGTAGGCGCCCTGTTCTGGGGCCGGCTGACCGACCGCTGGGGCCGTAAAAAACTGTTCATGATCACCCTCGCGGTGTACCTGGCGGCGACCGCCCTGACGGCGATCTCCTTCGACACCTGGTGGTTCCTCCTCTTCCGCTTCCTCACCGGCTTCGGCATCGGCGGCGAGTACGCGGCGATCAACTCCGCGATCGACGAGCTGATCCCCGCGGAGTACCGGGGCCGCGTCGACCTGATCATCAACGGCAGCTTCTGGCTGGGCGCGGTCGGCGGCTCGCTGCTGTCGATCGTCGCGCTGGACACGGACGTCTTCGCGGCGAACGTCGGCTGGCGGCTGACCTTCGCCCTCGGCGCCGTCCTCGCCCTGGTGATCCTGCTGGTACGGAGGCACGTCCCGGAGAGCCCGCGCTGGCTGCTGATCCACGGCCGGGACGACGAGGCCGAACGGATCGTCTCCGCCATCGAACGGGAGGTCGAGGCGGAGAAGGGCGAGCCGCTGCCGCCGGCCGAGGGTGAGATCACCATCCACCAGCGCCGCAGCGTGTCCTTCGTCGAGATCGGCCGTACGGTCTTCTCCGACTACCGCCGGCGGGCGATCCTCGGCTTCTCCCTCTTCATCGGCCAGGCCTTCCTCTACAACGCGATCACCTTCGGCTTCGGCGCGATCCTGACGACGTTCTTCGACGTGCCGAGCGGCGACACCGGCTACTACTTCGCCGTCATCGCCCTCGGCAACTTCTGCGGTCCGCTGCTGCTGGGCAAGCTGTTCGACACGGTCGGCCGAAGGGTGATGATCTCGTCGACGTACCTGCTCTCCGGTCTGCTGCTGTTCGGCACGGCCTGGCTGTTCGACCGGGGCTCGCTGAGCGCGGCCACCCTGACGGCCTGCTGGTGCGCGGTGCTGTTCTTCGCGTCGGCGGGCGCCTCCAGCGCCTACCTCACGGTCTCCGAGGTCTTCCCGATGGAGACCCGCGCGATGTCCATCGCCTTCTTCTACGCCCTCGGCACCGCCGCGGGCGGCATCAGCGGACCGCTGCTGTTCGCCGACCTCACCGGCACGGGCCGGGTCGGCGACACGGTCCTCGCTTTCCAGATCGGCGCCACGCTGATGTGCGCGGCCGGGCTGGTCGCCGCCCTCCTCGCGGTACGCGCCGAACGCCGTTCCCTGGAGGACATCGCCAAGCCCCTGACGGCGGCGGCGACGGCGGCCCGCACGAAGGCCCGCGCGGGCAGCGCCCGGGAGGACCAGGGCCCCGGCAACCCCCAGGGGCCGAGGACGGCCACGGCGTGACGCGGCCGGCGGGCCGGGCCCGGCCGGGCCCGATCCGGCCGGGACCGGCCCCGGTCCGCTACTCGCTGTGCGCGCTGCCTCCGGTCCGCTACTCGCTGTGCGCGCCGCCTCCGGTCCGCCCTCTCCGGCGCAGCAGCAGGAGGCCGCCCGCGAGGGCGGTGATGCCGGTGGCGGCGGTCCAGGCGACGACGTCGGTGGAGCCGGTGGAGGCGAGGCCGCCGTTCTTGCCGGCGGGCGGGACGGAAGCCGCCCCGGAGGCGGAGGCCGTGCCCGAGGGGGAGGCCGTGCCCGAGGGGGAGGCCGAGGCCGACGCGGTGGGGTCCGGGGCCGAGCCCGCCGGGGAGGCGCTCGCCGACGGTGCGCCGCCCGCCCGCGCCGGCGACCGGTCCCGGGTGTACGCCAGCGTCCCGAAGCCGAGTTGGTCGAAGCCGCCGCTGTTGGGCCCGTAGTCCCCGCCGCCGCCCTCGGGGGCGGACCGGGCGGCGGCGCGGGTGAGGTACGGCGCGGACAGCCCCCGCCGTTTGGTGTAGTGGTTGGCGATCATCGCCCAGATGGGCCGGGTCATCGCCGGGTCGACGGCGGCCGCGTCGGAGGCGGTCTCCGTCCCCGACCAGCCGCCGATCGCGCCCTTCTTGCGGGTGTTGGCCGTGTAGGTGACGTCACCGCCGAGGGTCCACTTGGCGACGTACTGGGCGCCCTTGAGGAAACGGCTGTCGTCGTAGCCGTAGAGGTCGATGCCCTGGTTCCAGGCCATCTCGCAGACGGTGCCCATGAGGCCGACGCCGAGCAGCGCGTGCCCCTGGTCGCGGCCGGCCTCCAGCCACTCGCCGAGTCCGTCGTCGTGCACGACGGGGATGGCGTTCTTGACGGACCCCAGGCCGGCGCCGTTCTTGAAGTACTCCACGGCCCGCCCGACCCGCGCGCTGTCGTCGCAGAAGATGCCGACGGCGAGGACGCAGGCGAGGGCGGTGAGGTCCCAGTTGGGCCAGTAGTTGGTGACGACCGCGCCGTTGTGGCGCTTCAGGAAGTCCTCGCTGAGCGGGGCGAAGACGGTCGTCAGCATCTTCTGGAAGCGGGCCAGGTCGAAGTCCTCGTGGTCGCGGACGAGTTCGGCGGCGTTCGCGAACTGGTAGCCATAGAGCCCGGCTGCGAGGAACCGGTCGGCGGAGCCCTCCAGCGAGGTGAGCTTCGCGGACCAGGCGTTGAGGATCGCCACGGCGGTGTCGGCGTGCGCGCTGTCGCCGCCGACGTGGTGGCGCAGGGCGTTCTGGTAGGCGGCGTGGATGTCGTTGTAGAGGGTCCGGTAGTTCTCGGGCGAGCCCGAGCCCCGGTACACGGTCGCCTGCGGGTTCGCCGTCCAGCCGCTCTGGGCGTGCCGGTTGGCGGTGAGCTTGGCGTACCCGGCGGTGTAGGGCGCGGCGCCGGCCTTCACCTTGGCGGCCATGCGCTCCAGGTCCGCGCGGGTGTGCAGCAGACCGGGGTGGGCGTAGGCGGTGCCGGCCGCGTGGGCGGGGGCGGCGACCGCCCCGGCGCCCGCCCCCGCGACCACCGCGGCCGTCGCACCGGTGGCCTTCAGCATGCTCCGGCGGCTGATCTGTCGAGGTCGAGTCAGGTGCATGCCGGGGAGACGCGTGAGAACCCCGGCCGATAACGAAAACCGGACGACCGCCTACGCGCCCGCCGTCGACCCCGGCCGCACGATCATCAGCACCGTGACCGTCGCCCACAGCAGGTCGAACCGCGTACTCGGTCGAACGCATTGCCGCCGGACGGGGTTCGGCCCACCGACGGCCTTCCGGGAGCGGTTCCGCAAGGTCGTCGGGACGAGCCCGCAGGGGTACCGACGGGCGTTCCGCTCGGGCCTGCCGGGAGCGTGACCGTCGGTCAGGTCTCGCCGGGGGCCCGTGATCGTCGGTCGGATAAAGATCGGATAAGGTGTCCCGCCGTGGCACGTGCGAACACGTGAACCACCGTCACGTACTCGGGGGAGACGAACACGTGAACACCACAGGGCGGACCCCGCCCGCGCCCTTCCGCTCCATGGCCAACCCGCACACCGTCGCCACGCGCCTCGCCGTGCCGTCCCGCGAGGACCGCATCGACGACCCCGTCGTACGGGGACTCCAGTGGGCCCGCACGGCCGTCGGCCTGGTCGCCACGGTGTGGCTGGTGATGGCCTACCCGGTCACCCAGGGGCGGGAGGAGTTCGTCATGGGCAAGATCGAGGACCTGCTCTACGCCTGCGTCATCATGTTCACGACCGCGTTCCTCGCGGTGACGGCCTTCATCTGCGCGGCCCGCTCCCCGCTCAAGGGCCTGTACGCGCGCCGCCTGCCGGGCCCCCTGTACACCATCGGCGCGATCCTGCTGAGCTTCGGGGCCTGCTGGTTCATGCTGGCGTGCATGAAGGGGGACGTCGTCTCCATGGCCGACTTCGCAGGCCACGGCTTCTTCGTCAACCTGCTGGTCGTGCTGCTGTTCCTCGCCGGCGGCCTCGCCTGCCTCATCGGGGTCATCGTGGGGATCCCCTTCACGCTGCTGCTCATCGTCTACGGCGTCAACTCCAGTTTCCGCGTGGGCGACATACACGAGCTGCTGCCGCCGCTGCTCTCCCCGCTCCTGGTCTGGTCCCTGTTCGGCCTGAACCTGTTGGACGACCCCGAGGTCGCCGCGCCGCCGATCGTCCTCTACACCTTTCTGCTGGGCGGCCCGGTGTCGGTGACGGCCCTGTCGGTGTGGGAGATATGGCGACTGCGGCGACGGTACGGAATGTCGCTGCGGGGGGCGTTGGGCCGATAGCGGCGCCGCACTGATGATCCGTTAATGTGTGCTGCCGTGGCACGTACGCACACGTGAACCACCGTCACGTACTCGGGGGAGACGTCACAGTGACTGCCGGCCGTTCCGGGATATCGAGCGTGCTGCGCTCCGCGTCCAACCCGCTCGCCGCTGCCGCCGCCGCGGCGACCGCGTCCCGTTCCGGCCGCGTCGAGGACCCGATCGTCCAGCGGCTCCAGGCCGGCCGTACCTGGGCCGGGGCCGTGGCGTCGGTGTGGATGCTGTTCGCCTACCCGCTGGCCGAGAGCGGCCAGGAGATCCTGCTCGGCAAGGTGCTGAACGTGCTGATCGGCTGCGGGATCACCCTCGTCGCCGGATCGATCGCCCTGAGCGTCTTCATCGGCATGGCCCGCCCCCCCCTCCGCGGCGGCTACGCCCGCCGCCTCAGCGGCCCCGGCACCGCGCTCGGCACCCTTCTGCTCAGCGCCGCCGTGTGCGCCGGCGGCACCCTGCTGCTCGTGCAGCTGGCACAGGCCAAGATCATCCCGTGGGCGGACATCCGCGCGGCGGGCAACCTCGCCTGGCTGACGTCCTTCCTGCTGTTCTGCGTCGGCATGCTCATCGCCGCGCTCGCCCTGCTCCTGGTGGCGTTCTTCACCCTGCTCGCCGCGGTGCACTCGCTCAATTCCTGCTTCCGCGTCGGCGACGTCCACGAACTGCTGCCCGCGCTGATCTCACCGTTCCTGGTGTGGTCCCTGTTCGTCCTGAGCCTCTTCGACAACCCGGAAGTAGCCGCCCCGCCGCTGGTCCTCTACAGCTTCCTGCTGGGCGGCCCGCTCTCGGTGACGGCCCTGTCGGCGTGGGAGATACGGCGACTGCGGACGCGGTACGGCGTGACGATGAAGGCGGCGCTGGGGCGGGACGAGGCGCCGCAGCCGCCGTACACGGCGCCCCCGGCGTATGCCCCTTACACCGCGACCGCCGCGGCGCCCCCGGCGTACGCCCCGTACGCCCCGTACACCCCGACCGCCACGGCGCCCCCGGCGTACGCCCCGTACACCGACTGATCGTCGCCCCTGTCGACCTCGTTGCCATCGTCGACCCCGTCGGCAGGGCGCGGGCCGGTCGGTGACCGTCGGCTCAGCGCTGCCGGTCGGCGACCGCCCAGGAGGCCAGCGCGACGGCCCCCGCCACCCCGAAGACGGCCGGCCAGGCGCCCACCTTCTTGGCCAGCGGATGCGACCCGGCGAAGGCGGCGACGTACGCGGCGCCCAGCGCCCCCGCGGCCTTCCCGCCCGCCCGCTCCCGCCACCGCTGCGCGGCCGCGGCCCCCGCGACGGCCAGTACGGCCCCGCCGAGCGGCCGCTTCTTCGTCCACCGGGCCACCCCGTACCCGCCGACGAGCCCGCCCGCGGCGATCACCGAACTGGGAACCTTCGCCATACCTGCCTCCTCGAAGTCACCCCGAGGCTAGCCCCCGGACCAGGCATCATGCCGAACATGAGTCGAGGCTTGTCAACTTTCCTCGGGCGAGCTATATAAGAAGTCGTAGGGCATCGCACAGCAGAACCCGATGAGAGGAGTGGACCTGTGATGCTCATGCGTACGGACCCCTTCCGCGACTTCGACCGACTCGCGCAGCAGGTCTTCGGCACGACAGAACGCCCCGCCGCGATGCCGATGGACGCCTACCGGTCCGGGGACGACTTCCTCGTCCACTTCGACCTGCCAGGCATCGACCCCGAGACGATCGAGCTGGACGTCGAACGCAACGTCCTCAGCGTCCGCGCCGAGCGCCGTTCCCCCGCCCCCGAGGGCGCGGAGGTCCTGGTCGCCGAGCGCCCGACGGGCACCTTCACCCGCCAGCTCTTCCTCGGCGACACCCTCGACACGGACCGCATCGACGCCTCGTACGAGTCCGGCGTCCTGACCCTGCGCATCCCCGTGGCCGAACAGGCCAAGCCGCGCCGCATCCAGATCTCGGGCGGCGAAGGCGGACGCAGGCAGCTGAGCGGGTGAGCGGCAGCCGATCAGCCGATCAGCCGAGGGAAGGCTGATCGACCGAGCGGCCGACCGGCGGCAGCCCGCCACACCGACCATGTCGGCCCTGCCGACTACGCCCGCCACGACCGCCACGCCGCTGGGCCGGCCACGCCGGCCATGCCCGACCACGCGGCGCGTCCCGCGGCCCGGTGTCCCTGACGACACGACCGGTCTCCGGACCGCGGGACGGCGCCGCCGCCCCTGTCCGTCACCACTTCCAGGCTGACTTGAAGAACTTCCCGGCCGACCTGAAGGAGGAGCCCTGACGATGACCGTGACGTCCGTCCCGCAGACGGCGAGGACCGTGATCCCCGGCCCGCAGAGGAGACCCGCCGCGCACGCGGACGGCTGGGCCGAGCTGATCGAGTCGGTGAAGGACGCAGGCCGGTACCCCACCACCGCTCAGGCCGAACGCGTCACCCGCGTCGTCCTGTCCGCCCTCGGCGGCCACGTCACCGGCGACGAACGCGTCGCCCTCGCCCAGGCGCTCCCCGCGGAGGCGGGCCGAGTGATCGCGTCGCAGATCCCGGCCACCCGCCCCCGCACGGCACGGGAGTTCGTGGACACGGTCGCGGCGCGTACGGAGGGAGCCACGCCGGCCACGGCCCGCTGGGACGCCGGCTCGGTCCTGAGCGTCCTGCCGACGCTGGTGGGCGAGGCCCTGATCGACCGAGTCCTGGCCCAACTTCCCCCCGGCTACGCCCTGTTGTTCGGCCGGGCCGAACTGGCCTCCCGCAGCTGACCGGATGACAGGGCCGCCGTCGGCGTACGACAATGCGCCGGCGGCGCCGATCGCGCCGGCCAGGACGCGGAGAGGACACCGAGCTGACCGAGTACGTCACCACCCCCGACGGCATCCGTCTCGCCTACCGCGACGACATCCCGGCGCGGGCCCACCCGACGGCACTCCCCGTCCTCCTCCTCCACGGCCTCGCCGGCCACCTGGCCGAATGGGACGACCTGACCGCCCGCCTCCTGGCCGACGGCCACCGCGTGGTCCGTTACGACGCCCGTGGCCACGGCGCGAGCACCCGCACCCCCGCCGACATGACGAGAGCGGCGGCGGTACGGGACGCGGTGACCGTGCTGGAGCACCTGTCCCTGGCCCCCGCGATCCTGGTGGGCCAGTCCCTGGGCGGCCTGACGGCCCTCCTGACGGCGGCGGCCCACCCCGCGCTGGTCACGTCCCTGATCCTGGTGGAGGCGGGCCCGGCCTGCCGCAACCCCGGGACTCCCGGGCAGATCGCGAACTGGCTGGACAGCTGGCCCACCCCCTTCCCCACCCACGCCGAGGCGACGGCCTTCCTCGGCCACCCCGCCTGGGCCGACGGCCTCGACTGGCGCGAGGACGGCGGCCACCCCCGCGTCGACAAGGAGACGATGGTCGCGGCGGTACGGGAACTGGCCACGGAGGACTACTGGGAGCAGTGGTCCCAGGTGCGGTGCCCCACCCTGGTGGTCCGGGGCGAGAAGGGCACGATGCCGGCCGAGGAGGCCACGGAGATGCGGACCCGCCGCCCGGCCGACACCACCCTCGCCACGGTCCCCGACGCGTCCCACGACGTCCACCTGGACCAGCCCCAGGCCCTCTACCAGTCGATTGCGCCCTTCCTCCGGCAGGGCGAGTAGTCCCAGGCGCCATGCCAACAGTGGCTACCGCTCATCGCTGTTCCGGTGGTCCTCGACCGGGCCGCCGGCGGTGTCGGTCGTCTGTTGGTTCACCCACCGCTGGGCCTCCGCGAAGTTCGCGGCGGTGCCCGCGGGCTCGTAGGCAAACCCGTTCCACTCCTCCAAGGCCCGCGGCTCGTCCGGGCGGAGGTGCCCGGCGCCACCATGAAGGGGGCGATGCCGACGGTGGACGTCCAGCGGCGGCCGGCGCCGCTTCTCGTACGCGGCCAGAGGATCGTCCGCGTCGATGCGCGGCGCCACGCGGGACGGCTGGTTCGGCGGTCCGGGTCGGGAGTGCTTGCCCATGACTCCGATGCTCTCCTGTCTACGAGAAGCTCAGCCACGGCGTTGGCGGTCGTCAGAACGTTCATGCTGACCCGGTTGCGCATCGACGGCGGCGGATTCGCACGCGTGCAGCAGGCATCCAGGGAGGCGAGACCCCCACCGGGTCCGCTCAGCCCTGGAGGCCGCTGAACGTTTACGACGGCGTGCGCTTCATTCGCGCCGAGCCGTCCAGGAACCTGCACCATGCCTCAGCCGACACCGCCACCCGCGGCCCGCCCGCCATCTTCGAGTCCCGCACGAGCACGCCCGCGGGTACGAAGGCGGCCTCCACGCACTCCGTGGCGTTGCCGCCGCTGTACGAGGATTTGAACCAGGCCAGCTCAGACGCGGACTGAGGCGGGACGGACATTCACAGCTCCTTGCGGACCCGATGGATCATGGCGGAGGAAGCCTCCATGTCCAACGCTTGTGCGCGTAGGTACTCGAACGCAAGTCTGTAGCGGTCCAGTTCCTCATCCTTCTCCAGGAAGAGCGAGCCGGTGTGGAAGTCGACGTACACCACGTCGAGGCTCAACTCAGGGCCGCCGATGATGACGAAACTGCCCAGCGCGGCGGCGTGGGCGCCCTGGGAGAACGGCAGTATCTGCAAGGTGATGTGACTGGACTCGGTCGCTTCGAGGAGGCGGCTGAGCTGCTCCCTCATCGTCTCGGGCGACCCGACGACCCGGCGGATCACCGACTCGTCGAGGATCGCCCAAAGGTGCGGTGGATTCGGGCGGGCGAGGATCTCCTGCCGCTTCATACGGATGTCGACGAGCCGCTCGATCTCCGCCGGCGCCAACGGCACTTCGTTGGCCTTCTGCACGGCCGTGCTGTAGGCGCGGGTCTGGAGAAGCCCAGGGACGTACACGCACGCGAAGTGGCTTTCACGTACAGCTTCGTCCTCCAGCGTGAGCAGCAGATTCATGCTCTCCGGAATGGAGTCGGCGAAGGAGCTCCACCACCCCTGCTGCTTGGCCTCCTTTGCCAGACGCACAACTGCTTGTCGCTCGGCGTCGGTTGCCCCGTACTCGCGGCATAGTGCGTCGACGACGATCCACTTCACCGGCCCCGACTGCGTCTCGTACCGGCTGATCGTCGCCTTCGACACCCCGACAATCCGCCCTGCCTCCTCCAGTGTTAGCCCTTTCCGCGCGCGCAACTTGCGCATCATCGCCCCCAGTTGGCGGCGGCGTGTCGTGGCCCGTTCGGACATGCGGCTCCTTCGCCGTGCGCCGGGCGACAGCCCGGAGATCCCTCGTCAGGCTAGGCAGCGGGGCGGCGACATGACCACCGGGTTCACCCGATGGATTCTCGTGAGAAGTTACATGGCGAGAATTCTCTGTGGCATGCTGCTCGTGCATCGACTGCTACGCAGCGCATCCGTGCAGATACGGACGGGCGCAGTGCGCGCGTGGCCCGGAGGGAGGAGCAGCCATGCCCCGCCATGAAGTCACCCCACCGCGACTGCGCTGCGTGCTGCCTTTCGAGGCGGCGCCGGCCGAGGTGCGCCTCCTACGCAGAGCCGCGGTCAGGCAGCTGAGCCACTGGGGCGCGCCCGTCGCAGTCGACGAGGCGGAGCTGCTCGTCACGGAGTTGGCCACCAACGTCGTCAAGCACGTCGGTGAGGGCACATCCGCGACCCTGATCCTCGAATGGCAGGGCGAACGGCTCCGGCTCGAAGTCCACGACAAGAGCCACGTAGGCCCCTCGCTCACACGACAGACGGACTGCGCTGAGCAGGAATGTGGCCGCGGCCTGCATTTGCTCGCCTCACTGGCCGCGGATTGGGGCACCATCCTGACCGCAGCTGGCAAGGCGGTTTGGTGCGAACTCGCGCTCGGTGCGCTGCCCAGCGGTTGCCTACGTCTCGAACGCGCCGCCGTGGTGCTTGAGCACTACCAGGGAAGCCAGGGCGGACGGCTCAGAACGAAGGGGCGGGGAATCGGTTTGGAGGAGTCCGCGATCGAACTGATCGCAGACCTCCTCCACTGGAGTGCCGCACGCGGCCATGACCCGGACGACTTCCTTGACCGAGCACAGATGCATTACGAAGCGGAGGCGGGAGCGGCCTGAGGGCTCCTCGTTAGCGCGAGGTATCGCGCATGTGGAGGCCCTCAACCACTCGTGATCGAGGCGTACGCACTCACATCGGCAGGAAGCTCATGGTGTAGATCCCAGGTGATCGCCATGGGCTTACTGCCGGTGTGGCCGGCATACGTGGCCGGTCCCAGGAACATCCATGGTTCGGCCTTGCCGATGCTGCTGCGCTTATAGCGGCGCAGAAACAGGAGGACATGACTCCCCTGCTGAGCGTGATGCTGATAGCGCAAGCCGGTGGCGGAGTTGGCGGGTGTGGTGCTCTGGGACTCCCAGTGGAAGCGAGTTGGGCTGAGCGCGTAGTCCTTGTAACGGACCGTGGGGGAGAAGTCTCTTTCGCTCTTCTCCAGGGTGATGAGGAGAGCATCGGTCTTCAGCTCCTCCACCCACCGCACTCCCTGGCCGAAGTCTCGCGGCATCTGCCCGCCCAAGCGGGCCACTCCCAACGCGGAGAGGATCTCGGAGCGGTTGTAGGAGCTGTGAATCTTCAAGGGCAGCTCAGCGAGCGAGCCTTCCAGGGGGAGAGGGAAGTGGTCGGCCTCTTCAAGGGCGTACGACAGGACTTGCTGGAGTTCGTCACGGAAGACGTGCTGGGCACGCAAGGACGCAAGCCCGTCGCGGTAGCTGGAGAAGCCGCCGGCGTTGTCCCAGAGGTTGAAGAAGAGCATGCGCGCGTACGCCTGCTCCGGTGCAGACAGCCTGTCGTATTCGGGAGCGTCATCTGCAAGCAGACGAAGATAGGCCTGGACGCGTTCCAAGTCATCGACGTGCAGGAATGCGTGGACCCGTTTGAGGAGGTCGGCTTCGCCGGCCGGAGCCTCCTGCGCGATGTATCCAGCCTTGCGTAGCACCTTGGTCCAAGAGTTGTCGCTCTTATAGAGCTCCTGGATGTCCCGGCGACTTTCGCGCAGGTAGTCCGCCAGTCGCGGAGTGCTGTAGGCCTTGGCCTCCTTCGCCATTGTGGTGATGGTGGCCTTGAGTTGCGTACGGATGTTGTCGAGGACGAGCTCCTTCGATTTGCCCTCCAGGATGATTTGGCAGCCGGAGGGCAGCAGTGGGAAGTCCCGCTCGATGTTGTCGACCAAGCGGTTGCGCGACAGGTTCGTCAGTGCCCGGAACTGCTCCTCGAAGCGGAACTCGGCCCTGTGCTGACCGATGAAGTCGAGCACGGTGAGGACCGGTTTGTTCGCGGTACGACGCAGCCCGCGCCCTAGCTGCTGGAGGAAGACCGTCGCGCTGTTGGTGGGCCGCAGGAGAAGAAGGGTGTCGACATCAGGGATGTCCAAGCCCTCGTTGAACAGGTCCACCGAGAAGATCACCTGGATGCGTCCCGCCTTGAGGTCCTCCAAGGTGCGGGCCCGGACCTCAGCCGACGAGTCACTGTCAAGAGCGGCTGCCTGGAATCCCGCGCGGCGGAAGCACTCGGCCATGAAGTGCGCGTGCGCCTTGGTCACGCAGAAGCCGAGGGCACGCATGGCCCCCGGGTCGGAGATCTTCTCCTCGACCTGCTTGATGACGATGCGAGCCCGCGCCTCATCCTTCGAAAAGCGGCTCCCCAGCTGCTCGCGGTCGTATGTACCTGATCGCCAGCCGAGCTGCCTCAGATCCGTACCGTCCGGGACACCGAAGTAGTGGAAGGGACACAGCAGGTCGTTCTCCAAGGCCTCCCAGAGCCGTAGTTCAGCCGCTATACGACCGTTGAAGAACTCGTCCTGCACATTGCGCCCGTCCATCCGCTCCGGAGTCGCGGTGAGACCCAGCAACTCGGCCGGCTTGAAGTGATCGATGACCCGCCTGTAGGTCTCAGCGGTGGCGTGGTGGAACTCGTCGATGACGATGACGTCGAAATGCTCAGGGTCGAACTGTTCCAGCCGCTCGACGTTGAGCGACTGGACGCTGGCGAACACGTGGGTCCAGTCGCTGGGCTCTTGCCCGCTGTGGAGGAGCTCGCCGAAAGAGGCGTTGTCGAGCACCTCGCGGTAGGTCCGCAGGGACTGGTTAAGTATTTCCTTGCGGTGGGCGACGAAGAGGAGGCGGGGGAGCTCTCCGCGGCTTTTGTCGCGCATGTTTCGGTAGTCCAGAGCCGCCATGACCGTCTTGCCCGTGCCGGTTGCTGCGACGAGCAGATTCTGATGGCGGCCGCGCACCTCCCGTTCGACACGAAGGCGTTCCAGCATGTCCTTCTGGTGGGGGAGCGGGTGTACTTCTAGACCAGAGAGACTGATCTTGAGCTCTCCGGTGGTGTGGGCTCCTCCAGCTCGGGCGAGCGCTTCGGTAAGCCGCTCGCCGTCTTTCTCCGGGTCGTATAGCTCGAAGGCGGCGTCGGCCCAGTAGGCATCGAAGGTTGCTTCGAACTTGTCGAGCACCCTCGGTGTGGCGACTGATGACAGCCGTACGTTCCATTCCAAACCATCGAGCAAGGCGGCCTTCGACAGGTTGGAGCTGCCTACGTATGCCGTATCGAAGCCCGTGTTGCGTCGGAACAACCAGGCCTTGGCATGCAGGCGCGTTGACCGGATCTCATAGTTAATCTTGACCTTGGCGCCGAATTCGCGCACGAGTCGGTCCAAGGCAAGGCGGTCCGTGGCGCCGATGTAGGTCGTGGTGATGACTCGGATCGGGACGCCGCGCTCCTTCGCTGCGCGGAGGGAGTCCTCCAGGACCCTTATGCCGTACCACTTCACGAACGCACAGAGGAGATCAATGCGGTCTGCTGTAGCGAGCTCTGCCCGTAGCTCCGCTCCCAGGCTGGGATCGTCGGGAGCGTTGGTGATCAGTGCGGTTTCGGATAGGGGCGTCAAAGGCCGGATGGCGTAGACGCCAGGCGCTTCCTGCTCAGCCAGGGCCAGGAGCTGCCGCGGACCCTCGACGATGGCGGTCACCGCTTCGTCTACATCCGGATCCGGCACGCGAGTGATCAGAGACTGCATGATGTGGTTCGCCACGACCACCTGTTGGTTCGGCGGCAACTGACTCAGCCGTTGCCGCGCGGCCTCCGCGATGTAGCGGGCCAAGACATGTGGTGAGGACTCTGCACTGACCTCCGTGTGGATCGGCTTCCAACCGGCCGCGTTCAACTGGTCGATCTGTGCCTGCATGCCTTCGGTGATGAGCTCTTCGTACACACCTGCGACAGGTTGTGACAGATCCCCTGGCTGAACCATGGCGGCCCCCTCGATCGCTGACTGCGCCACGACCAGTTGTAACAGGGACGTCTGACAGCGAGCGTGCGCACCTGCATCGTGAGCACTTACCGGTCAGAACGGGAATATGAAGTGACATCATTGATCATCTTCGATCAGTATGGCCTGATGGGAGAGCGGGTCATTGGTCACATAGACGGCGTCCTACCTGGTGAGGCCTTCAGTGGGCGTGAGGAAGTGAAGAACGTCCATCTGCACGGCGATGTCAGGCGAGGCATCTCGCAGCTCAAGGACACGGATGGCACCTACGTTGCCGACGCCATCGTGCTCAACGGTGGGTACGTGGACGACGAGGATGGCTGGTCCTGGGTCCAGTACACGGGTGCGTCGCCTGACAAGGACAAGGCGAAAGACGGCAAGTCGCTGCTCCGGAGCCAATCTTGGGAATACCGGGACAATGCAGCGCTCAAGATGAGCTTTGAGCGTGGCTATCACATTCGGATCATCCGCGGTCGTAATGGTGACAAGCGGTACTCGCCCGCCGTGGGATACAGGTACGACGGCCTGTACAAGATCACGGCTATCCGCGACGCCACATCCAAGTCGCCTGCGCCTGATGGCTCGGACATCATGATCTGCCAGTTCGACTTGGAGCGTCTAGCGGACCCGGAGCAGGAGCTCACCACTGCTGAACGTCAAATTGCCGAGGTGCTGAAGCAACAGGAAGAGACGCCGGTCGGAGACGTTCAGGGCACCTCGGCGTTTTCCGGGGAAGTAAAGTTCCCCAAGGCGCGGGTTATGCGTGTCCAGCGCCTCGTGCGGGATGCGGCCACGGTGCGGCGCGTCAAGGCGCTCTATGACCATGAATGCCAGATGTGTGGCCTGCGCTTGGTTGGCCTCGATGAGAAGCCGTATAGCGAGGGCGCCCACATCAGGCCCCTCGGAAGCCCGCATCACGGGCCTGACGTCGAGCGCAACATCCTCTGTCTCTGCCCCAACTGCCACGTGCGCTTGGACATCGGAGCTGTCGTTATCGAAGACAACTGGTCCGTCGTTGTGCGCGCCGGCGTGTTCGGTGATGGTCTGAGGGCGAAGCTCAAGATGCACAGAGAGCACAAGGTGCATGAGGATTACGTTCGCTACCACCGCGAGTGGTGGGCGAACCAGGGCAGTCCAGCCAGCTAACAGAAGAGTTGGGCCCTGGCCGAGGGCCCAACCTTATGTGTTCGCCCTGTCTGCACCGCTGTGAGCAGCCGGCCTATCCATGCGTATGACCGTGGCACGCCTCATACGCCCGCCCCGACCCACACCAACACCCCGCCCCCCGCTGCGGCGGCCAAGCCACTGCCCTGCCTCGGGCTGCCAGCGTCGTCGCGTACTGCGGTAGCAGGTCGGTGTCGCCCGGGGAGGTGCCCTCCGAGGCGGCGAAGGCCTCGTAGGAGGGGACCGTTCCCGTGACGATGCCCAGGTTCGCCGTGCCCGAGGTCGCCAGCTCCCGCAAGGACGCCTCTATCGTCGCGAGGTGAGTCTCGTGGGAGGGGTACTCCGCCGCCAGGGACGGGTAGGCGGCCACGAGTTCCGTCAGCTCGTCCGCCGGCCAGTGGAGGACGGCGACCGGGAAGGGGCGGGAGAGGGCCTGGCGGTAGGTGCCCAGTTCCGCGCGCAGGCGGGAGATCTCCGCCTCCAGCTCCGCCGGGTTCTCGGAGCCCAGGGACCAGACCCGCTTGGGGTCGTGGAGTTCGTCGAGGGACACGGGGGAGGAGTGCAGGACGTCCGCGAGGGCGTCCCATTCGTCGTGCGCCGCGCCCAGCATCCTGCGCACCCGGTGGCGGCCGAAGAGGAGCGGATGGGTGGAGTACGGGGGTTCCGCCACGTCCGTCAGCAGCAGCCGCACGCCCTCCGTGAACGTCTCCTGCGCCGCCTCCAGCTCGTCGTGGGACTCCAGGGCCTCCGCGACGATCACCCAGGGGGCCGGGTCGCGGGGGGCGGCGCCCCGGATGCCGTCGATGATCGCTCGGGCCTCCGCCTCGTGACCGTACTCCCAGAGGTTGGAGGCCTTCAGGGCGCGGACCAGGTGGGGGTTGTCCAGGTGGGTGCCGGAGGACAGCAGGCGGTCGTAGAGGGTGCTCGCGGCGGGGCGGTCGCCGGCCAGTTCCAGGTGGGCCGCGGCCTGGAGCAGCAGGGCCTCGGCGTCCTCGGGGTACAGGCCGGCGGTCCGCTCCAGGCGTGCCGCTTCGGCGGAGTGGTCGACGTTCTCGGCGGGCGTGTCGGGGCGCATGCACGACACCGTACTGCCCGCCGGTGACGAACGTCAGAGCTACACCGTCACCCCGTCCACCTGGAGTGTCTGCACCGCCCCCGCCGCGAACGGCACGCTCACGGTCTTGCCGCTGAGGAAGCGGTCCGAGCGGGCCGTGTAGAGGTCGCCGGAGCCGTTCGTCACCGTGTTCCAGCGGGGCACCAGGCCGCCCGAGCCACCGGTCACCGTGGAGAAGCGGGACAGGTCGAACGTCAGGGTCTGGGCGGACGAGGAGGTGTTCGCGGCGACGATCACCAGGCGCCGCGCCGCGCGGTCCAGGGCCGCCACCGCGTAGCTCACGCCCGTGTCGAGGATCGTCATCCCGGGGCGGATGTGCCGGCTGAACTGGGCCATCACGTAGTACTTCGTCGTGACCGCGCCCGGCTGGAGGGTGTTCGCGTCATAGCCGATCATCGCCCAGTTCGCCGTCGGGTCCATGACCTGCCAGTACACCCAGGCCGTCGGGTGCAGCCAGCGGAAGTCGTAGAGCAGGTTGCTCGCCATGCTGAGGCCGGTGCCGTCGTTGTCGCCGGTCTCGGAGTTCCACAGCTTCTTCCCGGACGTCGTCACCACGTCCGTGTAGAGCAGGTCCCGGCGGCCGCCCGACCCCTGGTAGCCGTGCACGTTCACCTGGCTCACCAGGGCCTTCGTCGAGGAACCGAACGCCGCCCACGTCGAGCGGGCCGTGTCGTAGTTCGTCTCGTCGGACGCCGCGATACGCACACCCGTCAGACCGCGCTTGTCCAGCTCGCTGCGCATGTACGGCAGGACGGCGGCCTGGACCGTCGCGTCCATGTGGCAGCCCTCCTGGGTGCCCGTCGCAGTCCACCAGGACGAGGACGGCTCGTTGAAGGGGTCCACCGTCGCGAAGTTCACCCCCCAGTTGTTCTTCGCGTACAGCGCCACGGCCGCCAGGTGGGAGGCGTGCTGGCGGTAGTTCCACGACTGGAGGTTGTTGCCGCCGCCCGAGGCGCCGGACGGGTTGTGGTTCAGGCACATCCACCACATCGGCGAGTTGGCGAACAGCTCGGTCACCGCGCCCCGCTGCACAGCCTTCACCAGCATCGCGCGCTGGTTGGCGTCCGCCGACCACTTCCAGGCCGAGGAGGTGGGGTCCTCGTTGTTCCAGTCCTGCCAGAAGCCCTCGATCTGCTTGAAGCCGGGGATGTTCGGCGACTCGACCATCGTCTCGCCGCCCACGCTGTTCCAGCTGCACGCGCCGAGGTTGTAGCGGGCGATGTTCATCCCGAGGCCGGGGAGGGTGCGGCCGCCGTACGACACCGACTTCGTGGTGAAGAAGATGTCGGCGAAGTCCTCCCGGGCGCCGAACACGTTCGCCCACCAGGCGAGCGAGGTGCCCCAGCCCTCCCACGTCCCGTACGTCGTCGACGGGTTGACGGCGATCGTCGCGTCGGCGTGGGCCGTGCCGGCCGCCAGGCCGCTCCCCAGGAGCGCGCCGCCGGTGGCGGCCAGCAGTGTTCTGCGTCGGATCAAGGAAATCCCTCGCTTCGGTCGACTCGCCGGTCGTCCCCAACCGGACCGTGGTCCCCCGCTTTTGGTGTCGGCTGGAAGCATCGGGTGTGACCTGTGGTGTTGTCGAGGGTTTTGACAGCCCTTTCTCAAACCTGTGGAGGAAGTGTTCGAGCCCCGGACGCTGGAGACCTCACGGCACCGCGCCTATGGTGCGGGCGGCCGGGAGGGAAGGAGGGGTACGCGTGCGGGTTCCCGTCGTGCACCACGGCCTGCGCCGACGGCGCGCCCGGCGACGGCGCGTGCTGTGGTGCGGGGCCGAAGTCGTCGTCACCGCCGGGGTGTTGGTGCTGCTCCTCGTCGTCCACCAGCTGTGGTGGACCAACCGGGAGGCGAAGGCGGACGCCGAGCGCGGGGTGCGGGCGCTGGAGCGCGCGTGGGCCGACGG
>NZ_BQUN01000096.1:132478-147368 GCF_026008495.1 Streptomyces sp. A012304 | reverse complement strand
CCCCGGCCGACGGCAGCCCCTCCACCCGCCCCGGGGAAACCGGCGGGACCGGTGAGACCGGTGAGACCAGAGGGAACGGCGAAGCCGGTGCCATCGCGCCCCTGCCCGTCTCCCGGCCCGCCCCCTCCCAGCCCTACGCCATCCTCACCATCCCCCGTCTCCGCCTCCGTGTCCCCGTCGCCGAGGGCACGAGCAAGCGGGGCGTCCTCGACAAGGGTTACGCCGGTCACTACGCCGGCACCCAACAGCCCGGCCGACCGGGCAACTTCGCCCTTGCCGGGCACCGCAACACCCACGGCGAGCCCTTCCGCCGCCTCGACCGGCTCCGCCCGCGGGACACGGTCGAGGTCGAGACGGCGGAGGCGACCTACATCTACGCCGTCGACACCGTCCTGCCGCAGACCTCGCCCCGCGACACCGACGTCCTGCGTCCCGTGCCGCGCTCGGCCGTCCATCCCGCCCGCGGCTACGACGCCCCTGGCCACTACCTCACCCTCACCACCTGCACCCCCGAGTACACGTCCAAGTACCGTCTGGTGGTGTGGGGCAGGCTGATTTCCACACAGGTACGGTCCCCTCGGCCATGACCATCGGCGGGACCGTCGGGTATAACCGATGACAGACAACAGACACCCGGGCGAGACGGGACGACAGGGAGGGGGCGCCAGTGATGCGTGACTGGTTCGCCGCGCTGCGGCCCACCGCCGTCCTCCTCTTCTTCCTCCTCGACGTCGCCCTCTTCGACGCCGGCGGTCTCTCGGCCACCGTCGCGCTCGCCGCGACCGCCGCCGCCGGTGCCGCGCTCGCCGTGTGCGGCGTGGTCGCCGCGCGCTCCGCCCCCGCCGTGCCGCCCACCCGGGTGCGTACGGCCATCCGCGACCGGGACCGCCGTACGGCCTTCCTGCCGCAGCGGGATCCGGACGCCTCCGGACGGCCCCGGCCCAGGGCACCCGGGCACGCCCTCGCGACGACCGCCGCGTAGGGCACCCGCAGCACAAGAACACGCACAGGTGACCCCGCGCGGGTCGTCATGCCGCCATGCCCGGCCCGGCATCCGCATGCCTCAGCGGCATCCGCATGTCCGGCCCGGCATCCGCATGCCTCACCGGCATGCCCGTATGCCGCCACCGGCATTCCGACACCCCGGCACGACGAGACCCCCGGAGGGCTCCGCACCCATGTCCGTCCTCATGTCCGCATTCGTCCACCTCGTCGAGCGGTTCGCCGACCTGCTCGCGCCCCTCTTCCAGGCCTCCGCGGCCGCCGCCGCGATCGTCCTGTTCACCGCGCTCGTACGACTGCTCGTCCACCCCCTGTCCCGGGCCGCCGCGCGCGGGCAGAAGGCCCGGGCCGCGCTCCAGCCGCGCATCGCCGAGCTGCGAAAGAAGCACGCCCGCGACCCGGAGAAGCTCCAGCGGGCGGTGCTGGAACTGCACACGCGGGAGAAGGTGTCACCGCTGTCCGGCTGCCTGCCCAGCATGCTGCAACTGCCCGCCTTCTTCCTCCTCTACTACGTCTTCTCCCACTCCACGGTCGGCGGCGAGACCAACGAGCTGCTCACCCACCGGCTGGTCGACGCGCCCCTGGGCGACCGCTGGACCGACGCGCTCGCGGCCGGCGGGATGTTCGGCGACGCGGGGCTGGTCTACCTCGGACTGTTCGCCGTCGTCACGGCGGTCGCGACCTTCAGCTACCGCCTCTCGAAGCGCATGATGGCCACCAACCCGGCGATGGCCGGCGGCGAGGAGGTCCCCGGGATGGGCGCCGTCACCAAGGCCATGCCGTTCCTGTCCTTCTTCACCCTCGTCACGGTGGCCGTCGTCCCGCTGGCCGCCGCGCTGTACATCGTCACCAGCACCGCCTGGAGCGCGGTGGAGCGAGCCGTCCTGTACCGCCCGCAGAGCGGATGACGGTCCAGTACGTGAACCGGGTATTGCGGAGTGGACTGCCGGCTTGGACGATCGACCAGTCCTCCGATGGCCGCACACGTCGGTGGGCGCCCCGCGATCGAGGGAGATTGTGATCATGAAGCTGCTGCGAGTCGGTACGGCGGGTGCGGAGCGCCCCGCGCTGCTGGAGGCCGACGGAACACTGCGGGACCTGTCGGGCGTCGTGACCGACGTCGACGGCGCCCTGCTCGCCGACGACGCGGCGCTCGACCGGATCCGGGCGGCCGCCGAGTTCGGGGAGCTGCCTTCCCTGGATCCGGCCGGGCTGCGCGTCGGACCGCCGGTCGGGCGGATCGGCAAGATCGTGTGCATCGGGCTGAACTACCACGACCACGCTCGCGAGACCGGGGCCGAGCCGCCCGCCGAGCCCGTCATCTTCTTCAAGGCGGCGGACACGGTCGTCGGCCCGTACGACACCGTGCTGGTGCCGCGCGGGTCCGCCAAGACCGACTGGGAGGTGGAGCTGGCGGTCGTCATCGGGCGCACGGCCCGCTACCTGGAGTCGGCCGAGGAGGGGCTCGCCCATGTCGCCGGGTACGCGGTGGCCCATGACGTGTCGGAGCGGGAGTTCCAGATCGAGCGGGGCGGGACCTGGGACAAGGGCAAGAACTGCGAGACGTTCAACCCGCTGGGGCCGTGGCTGGTCACGGCGGACGAGGTGCCCGACCCGCAGGACCTCTCCCTGCGGCTCTGGGTCAACGGGGAGCTGAAGCAGGACGGGACGACGGCCGAGCAGATCTTCCCCGTGGGGGAGGTCGTGCGGTACGTCAGCCGGTTCATGACCCTGTACCCGGGTGACGTCATCAACACGGGCACGCCTGCCGGGGTCGCCCTGGGCCGGCCGGACCCCAAGCCGTTCCTGCGCGCCGGGGACGTGGTGGAACTGGAGATCTCCGGGCTCGGCAGGCAGCGGCAGGAACTCAAGGACGCCTGAGAGGCCATGGGCGGGCGGGCGCGGGAGTACGGCGACGGCGAACCGTTTCCGCGGTCGCTGCCGCCGCTCCCCGCGCTCACCCGTTCGGCCGCCGCTCCCCGCGTCCGCCCTGGGGAGGGTTTCCGGCCGGCCGCTCACCCCTTGGCCAGGAACTCCTCCAGCGCCTCCACCACGAAGCGGTGGTCCTCCAGCTGCGGTAGGCCCGACACCGTCACCGCGCCGATCACGCCGACGCCCTCGACGTTGATCGGGAAGGAGCCGCCGTGGGCCGCGTACGTGTCGGGGTCGAGGCGGGAGGACTCCTCGAACGTGGTGCCCTTGGCCCGGTAGCGGGAGCCCACCAGGTAGGAGGAGGCGCCGAAGCGCTCCACCACCCGGCGCTTGCGCGCGATCCAGGCGTCGTTGTCGGGGGCGGAGCCCGGCAGCGCCGCGTGGAAGAGCTGCTGGCCGGCGCGGTGGATGTCGATGGCCACCGGCGCCTGGCGCTCGCGGGCCAGCTCCACCAGGAGCGAGCCGAGCGCCCAGGCGTCGTCGTGCGTGAACTGGCGGAAGACCAGCCGCCGTTCCTGCGCCTGGAGCTCCTCCAGGCTCGGGGTGATCTCCGGGGTGAACTTCGGGGTGATCTCGTGGGTCACAGTGTCACCACCACTCCGTCTCGTGCCGAACGGCGGGCCGCCTCCAGGACGTCGAGCGCGGCGGCCGCCTCCTGGGCGGTCACCGGGACCGGGCCGCCGTCGATCAGTGCCTTGGCCACCGCAGCGTAATAGGCGGGGTAGTCGCCGGGGAGGGTCCGTACGGGTCGTCCGCCGCCGGTCAGCGGGGAGTCGCCGGCCCCGACGCGGCCCCACAGCTCCTCGGGTTCCTCGCCCCAGCCGGCGCCGGGACGGGCGCCCTCCCGCAGGGCGGCCTCCTGCGGGTCCAGGCCGTACTTCACGAAGCCCGCGCGCGAGCCCAGCACCCGGAAGCGCGGACCGAGCTGGGCGGCCGTCGCGGAGGCGTACAGATGGGAGCGGACGCCATTGGCGTGCGTGATCGCGAGGAAGGTGTCGTCGTCGGTCCGCGCGCCCGGGCGGCGGACGTCGGCCTCGGCGTACACGGAGACGGCCGGGCCGAAGAGGACCAGCGCCTGGTCGACGAGGTGACTGCCGAGGTCGTACAGCAGACCTCCGATCTCTGCCGGGTCGCCGGACTCGCGCCAACCGCCCTTGAGCTGCGGCCGCCACCGCTCGAAGCGGGACTCGAAGCGCTGTACGTCGCCCAGCTCGCCCTGTTCCAGCAGCGCGCGCAGGGTCAGGAAGTCGTTGTCCCAGCGGCGGTTCTGGAAGACGGAGAGGAGCAGACCGCGCTCCTCGGCGAGAGCGGCCAGTTCCCGCGCCTCGGCGGCGGTGCCGGCGACCGGCTTGTCGACCACGACCGGCAGGCCCGCCTTCAGGGCGGCGGTGGCGATCGGTACGTGCGTCCGGTTCGGGGAGGCGACGACGACCAGGTCGAGGTCGTCGGCCCGGGCGAGGAGTTCCTCGGCGGTGGCGGCGACGCGGACGTCCGGGAACTCGGCGCGGGCCTGCTCCTGCCGCTCGGGGTTCGAGGTCACCACCGCGCTGAGGGCGAGGCCCTCGGTGGCGGCGATCAGCGGGGCGTGGAAGACGGAGCCCGCGAGGCCGTAGCCGACGAGGCCCACGCGGCGGGGAGTAGCAGCAGTCATACGCCTACTTTCGCAACGCTGTTGCCAAAGTGCAAGCACAGGGGACAATGGGCGCGTGAACAGGACGAACGACGGCGTGGGCGGCGGCTCGGTCGGGCCGAGGGGTCCGGACGGGACCAGGGGTCCCATGGGGGTGGGCAGGCAGGCCGGGGCGGGCGGGCCGGGGGCGAACCAGCTGGCCGTGCGCAGTCACAACACCGCGCTCGTGCTGGACCTGCTGCGCACGGCCGGCCGGGACGGCATCAGCCGCCTGGAACTCGCCGAGCGCACCGGCCTCACCCCGCAGGCGGTCAGCAAGATCACCGCGCGGCTGCGGGCCGAGGGGCTCGCGGTGGAGGCGGGCCACCGCGCCTCCACGGGCGGCAAGCCGCGCACGGTCCTGCGGCTCGTCCCCGAGGCGGGGCACGCGGTCGGCGTCCACCTCGACCGCGACGAACTGCGGGTGGTCCTGGCCGACCTCGACGGCGGAGTGGTGGGGGAGCGGTGCGTGCCGCTGGACCTGGGGGCGGGGGCGGAAGCGGTCGTCGGGGCGGTGGTCCGGGAGGCGGAGGAGGTCGTCAGGAGGGGTATCGGCGGGAGGGAGTGGGCCGTCAGGACGTGTGCCGGGGAGAGGGAGAGGGCCGTCGGGGGGACGGAGGAGGAGGCCGCCGGCGCGGCGCTCTCGGCGTACGGCACGCTCCTCGGTGTCGGCGTGGCCCTCCCCGGCCCTCTCGACCACACCCACGGCGTCCTGCACCGCGTCACCGGCTTCCCCGAGTGGGACGGCTTTCCGCTGCGGGACGCGCTGGCGCGGCGGCTCGGGGTGCCGGTCGTCGTCGACAAGGACACCAACGCCGCCGCGCTGGGCCTCGCGGTCGGCGGCGAACGGGGCTCCTTCGCCTATCTCCACCTCGGTACGGGGCTCGGCGCGGGCCTGGTGATCGGCGGGAGCGTGCACCGGGGGGCCCGTACCGGCGCGGGCGAGTTCGGCCACCAGGTCATCCAGCTGGACGGCCCGCCCTGCCCGTGCGGCAACCGGGGCTGTGTCGAGGCGCTGTGTCTCGCGGCCATCGACCGGGGTGACGTGGCCGAGGCGGCCCGGGTCCTCGGCGCCGGCGCCGCCAACCTCGTCGGCCTGCTGGACATCGACCTCGTCCTCCTCGGCGGCCGTACGATCACCTCCGCCCCGGCCCCCTTCGTCCACGGAGTGACCACCGTCCTGACCGCCCGCGCCCGCCGTGAGGGCACCCCCGAGGGCCCCGTACCGGTCCGCCTCGCCCCCGGTGGTCCCCGGAGCGTGGCCGAGGGAGCGGCCCAGCTGCTGCTGGCGCCGGTGTTCGGCCGAGCGGAGGGCTGACGCGGGGAGCGCACCTCGGCCGATCGAGGGCATTCGCACGGCCGTGCGGAGTGGCGTGCCGGGCCGGCCCGTCCCCTCCGGCAAGCTCACGTTTCCATGCGACTGTGCACGCCCGTAGCCCTCTGCCTCGCCGCCGCAGCTGCCGCTGCCGTCGGTCTGCCCGTGGCTCCGTCCGCGTTCGCGGCCCCGAGGTCGGAGGCGTTCGCGGCCCCGAGGGAGGCCGCGCCGAGCTGTGTCGGGCAGAGCCTGGAGGAGTTCCCGCTCACCACCCGCCTGCGGGGCGGCCCCGCCACCTACCGGGCCGGGGGCGGATACGGCGTCTGGTACCTCGACCTCACCAACATCACCCGCCGTCCCTGCGCCGGGGTCCACCCGGTCGTCGTCCTGGTCGACGCAGAGCGGACGCTGAAGCCGTCACAGCCACGGCTGGAGTTCTACGCCGACGGCGACCCGCACGCCGTCCGCTTCGAGGAGACCGACGCGGACGAACTCGTCGGCGTGCTCACCGGCGAGACCACCACCCCCTTCCGGGGCTTCACCGTCGCCGCCGGCCGGACCCTCACCGTCAAGCTCCGCCTCGCGTTCACGTCGGACGCCGAACCCGACGAGGTCACCGTCAACGCCGCCGTCGTGCAGCGGCAGGGGAGCGACGGCGAGTGGGTGGGCCAGTCGAACGACTACACGTTCCTCATCGAACCGGGCACCCACTCCACCGCCACCGAGCCGGGCACCCGCCTCACCACCCCCGAGCCGGGCACCCATCCCACCACCCCCGAGCCGGGCACCCATCCCACCGCCCCGGAGCCGGACACCGGCCTGCCCTCCCTGGCCGAGGAGGCCGAGCAACTCGCCCGAACCGGCCTCGCCTCCCCCGCCGTCATCCTCACCACCACGACCTGCCTGGTCGCCGCCGGCGCGGCCCTCCTCCTGAGTCGCCGCCGCTGACGCGGCACCGCGCCGCCGCCCTCCTCCTCGCCGTAGGCGCCGCAGCGCCCCGCCTCCTCACAAGCACCGGGAAACCCGCCAAGCCCTGGGAACCTGCCAAGCCCCGGGAAACCCGCCAAGCCCTGGGAAACCCGCCCATTCCCTCATGATCGGGCCTGTGATTAGGCTGGGCCGCGCGCTGCGCGCAGTACGCGGCAGCGCGGCACGCACGCACCATCGCCTCGCGCGTACGGCAGGAGACTCCGCACATGGCAGACCGCAAGCCCATCGAGTCGTGGCTCACCGACATGGACGGGGTTCTCATCCACGAGGGTGTTCCGATCCCCGGTGCCGACTCCTTCCTGAAGAAGCTGCGCGAGTCCGGCAGGCCGTTCCTCGTGCTGACCAACAACTCGATGTACACCCCGCGCGATCTGCACGCCCGACTGCGCCGCATGGGCCTGGACGTGCCGATCGAGAACATCTGGACCTCCGCGCTGGCCACCGCCAAGTTCCTGGACGACCAGCGGCCGAACGGTTCCGCGTACGCCATCGGCGAGGCCGGCCTGACCACCGCGCTGCACGACATCGGCTACATCCTCACCGACCACGAGCCCGACTACGTCGTTCTGGGCGAGACCCGCACGTACTCGTTCGAGGCCATGACCAAGGCGGTCCGGCTGATCAACGACGGCGCCCGTTTCATCTGCACCAACCCGGACGAGACCGGCCCCTCCACCGAGGGCCCGCTGCCGGCGACCGGCGCGGTGGCCGCGCTGATCACCAAGGCCACCGGCAAGCAGCCGTACTTCGCCGGCAAGCCCAACCCGCTGATGATGCGGACCGGGCTCAACGCGATCGGGGCGCACTCCGAGACCAGCGCGATGATCGGTGACCGCATGGACACCGACGTACTGGCCGGCATAGAGGCCGGGATGCAGACGTATCTGGTGCTGACCGGCCTGACCCGGCCCGAGCAGGTCGAGAACTTCCCGTACCGCCCGTCGAAGGTCGTCGACTCCATCGCCGATCTCGTCGACCGGATCTGAAACCCGCACCCCGCCCGAAGCGACCCGTTCGGAGCAGCGGCCCGGCGCCTGGAGATGCGGGGCGCCGCCCGGGGGAGGAGCCTCCAGATAGCTGGAGGTTCACCATGAGTTCACTGAAGGCAACGCTCTGTGCGGGCGTCGCGCTCGCCGCCACGGCCCTGCTCCCGGCGGCGCACGCCGCACCGGCGGCACCCAACCCACCCGCCGCACGGGAGGCACCCAACGCGCCAAACGCACCCGCCGCAGCCAACGCGCCCGCCGGACGGGCGGCACCCGCGGTCCTCGCCGCCCCCGCCGCGACCGGCGGCGGCGAGGTCTCGGTGACCCCCGCGACCCCTTCCCCGGGCGCCGAGGTCTCGCTGCGGGTCAGCGGCTGTGTCGGGAAGACGGCCACCGCCGTGTCGGAGGCGTTCGTCTCCGACGCCCGGCTGACCGGCTCGGGCGGCACCCTCGCCGGCGAGACGAGGATCCGCTCCTCGCTGCACGCCGGCGTCTACGCCGTGACGATCACCTGCGTCGACTTCCGGGTCAAGGGCACCATCCAGGTGGCCGTGCCTTCGACACGGCCGTCGACCCCCGCCTCGCCGGTCGCCCCCGTGCACGCCGGCGGCGGTGGCGCCGCCCCCCTCGCCTCCGCCGACGCCTCCCGCGTGGACGGCCCCGGCACCGCCCACGCGGTCACGGGACTGGTCCTGGCGGGCGTCGCCGCCGTCGCCGTGGCGCTCCGGACGATCCGCCGGAGCCGTGGGACGGACTGACCATGGCCGAACACGAACGCTCCTCGGGGCGTCTGCTGACCGGTGTGACTTGGGCGCTGCTGCTGCTCGGGCTGTGGCTGTGGGGGCGCGAGGTGACCGACGTACGACCCGGGGCGTCCGTGCCGGCCACGGGTGACGTGGCCGCGGTCGGGCGTCCGGCCGGCGCCGGGCTGCCGTCCCCCGCGAAACCGCTCCGCCCGGCGCTGCCACAGCGCGTGGACATCCCCGAGCTGGGCGTGCAGGCACCGGTCGTGGCCCGCGGCCTGGACGCCCGGGGCGCGATCGACCCGCCGCCCTACGACCAGGCGGGCATCGTCGGCTGGTACGCGGCCGGCGTGCGGCCCGGGGCCGTCGGCACCGCCCTGATGGTCGGGCATGTCGACACCGAGTCCCGCCCCGCCGTCTTCTACAAGCTGAGCACGCTCGTGGCCGGCGGGACGATCCGTGTCATGCGGGACGACGGGAAGGTCGCCGAATTCACCGTCGACGACGTGGACGTGATCCCCCTCGACCGCTTCGACGCCCATCAGGCCTACGGCACCCGCGAGCCGGGCCGTGCCGAGCTGCGGCTGATCACCTGCGGCGGCACCTTCGACCGGGCGACCCGTAGCTACACGGCGAACGTGATCGTGTCGGCGTATCTGACGGGGACGG
Organism: Streptomyces sp. A012304; assembly: GCF_026008495.1. Lineage (GTDB taxonomy): Bacteria > Actinomycetota > Actinomycetes > Streptomycetales > Streptomycetaceae > Streptomyces. Next base: position 138,062 of record NZ_BQUN01000096.1, on the reverse strand, counting down.
CGGTCTGAGCCACTCCGACCGTCGGTGAGAAGCCCTCGACCAGCAGAAAGCCCCTCGCTTTCGCGAGGGGCTTTCTCGTCGGTGCGCCGCCAGGGACTCGAACCCCGGACCCGCTGATTAAGAGTCAGCTGCTCTAACCAACTGAGCTAGCGGCGCCTGCTGACGTCGTTAACTCTACATGACGCCCAGGGGTGCTCCGGACCAGCCGGGTGGCCACCCGGGCGACCGCCGGGCGACCACCGCGGGCGGACCGCGGACCACCCGCGTACATCATTCGGACCGCCATCGTGCGCGGGCGCACGACAGTTGGGAAAGACTGGCGAACGTGCACAGTCGCGGACATTTCCATCTGGAGTGTGAGGGGAATCGCATGGAGCCTCCGGTATTCGAGGAATTCGATCCCGGGAGCGACTGCGACTGCCCCGGATGCGCCCACCGGCGGCGGACGAGTCCGCGTCCCGTGCCCGCCGGGCCGGTCGGTCACCCGGCCGCCCCCCGCGCCGTCGTCGTCGCCGCGGCGACCTCCGCGGCGCTCGGCGCCGGTCACGCCGTACCGGCGCTCGCCGCCCCGCACGACCCCGACCGGCAGGGCTTTCCCGCTGGTGAGGAGCCCGCGACGCCGCAGGGCGGCAAGGCGCCGCTGCACGGTCCGGGCGGCCGGCCGGCGAAACCCACGGGGCCGGTGACCACGGCGAGGGTGCCGCAGACGACGCGGGCGGAGATCCTCCGGCGGGCCAGGACCTGGGTCGCGGCGCAGGTGCCGTACAGCATGAGTTCCTACTGGTACGACGGCTACCGGCAGGACTGCTCGGGCTATGTCTCGATGGCCTGGGGCCTGCCCGGCAACGAGTGGACGGGCAGTCTCGGCCAGTACGCCACGCGGATCGCCAAGGACGAGCTCCAGCCCGGCGACATGCTGCTGTTCCACAACCCGGCCGACCCGGAGCGCGGCTCGCACGTCGTCCTCTTCGGCGGCTGGACCGACTACACGCACATCTACTACATCGCCTACGAGCAGACCCGCCCGGCCACCCGCCGCCAGGCCACGCCCTACGCCTACTGGAGCAACTCCCACCGGTACGTCCCCTACCGCTACAACGGCGTCGTCAGCGAGACCGACGGGACGGGGCGGCAGCCGGAGGAGGGCGGCGGAGGCAGCGCCGGTCCCGGACCCGAGCCCGATTACGACGTCGGACCGGATTACGACGTCGGACCGGATTACTACGTCGGAGCGGATTACGACGTCGGGCCGGATCACGGCGCAGAACCCGGCCACGGCGCTGAACCCGGCCACGGCGTCGAACCCGGCCGAGGGGCCGTGCCCGCCTACCCCGGGCGGGCCTACTTCGGGCCCGGCGCGAACAACGCGTACGTCACCCTGCTCGGCCGGCTCCTCGTCCAGCGCGGCGCCGGGCGCTACTACTCCTCGGGGCCCGGCCCACGCTGGTCGGAGGCCGACCGGCGGGCCACCCAGGCGTTCCAGCTGGCCCAGGGCTGGCGCGGCGCGGACGCCGACGGCATGCCCGGTCCGCTGACCTGGTCGCTGCTGGCCACCGGCCGGGGCCGGAACGTGGTGACGGGCACGGCCGGACCGGCGGCCCCCGCCCCGGCACGGCCCCCGGCCCCCGCCCCGGCGACGGGTGTCCCCGCCTACCCGGGACGGGCCATGTTCCGGCCGGGCGCGGAGAACGCGTACGTCACCCAGCTGGGGAGACAGCTGGCGAAGAAGGGGTTCGGGAGGTTCTACGCGACGGGACCCGGACCGCGCTGGGGCGAGGCGGACCGGCGGGGCGTCGAGGCCTTCCAACGAGCCCAGGGCTGGCGCGGCCGCGCGGCCGACGGCTTCCCGGGGCCGGAGACCTGGCGGCGGCTGTTCTCCTAGGCCGGCCCTCTCGGTTCATTCACTGGCATGGCGTATCTGGCGCGGAGGCTGGAGGCACGCATGAGCGCGAACACGACCACTTCACAGACGCCCGACTCCGAGGGACCGCCGCCCTCCCGGCCCACGCGGCTGATCCAGAACGAGGCGACCACCGAGATCCCCGTCCACCTGCTGTTCCGGGACGAGCCCGAGCCGCGGCCGGTGCCGCTCGCGCCCGCGGTGGTGGGCAGCCGGACGGGCACCGGGGAGCAGCCGCGCGTACGGCGGCCCGCGCCGGCGCAGGTCCGGCCCGTCCCGCAGGTCGACCCGGACCTGGTGGAGCGGCCCGCCCGGGTGCTGCCCGGCGCGGCGGGCGTGGCCGCGGGCGCCTGTGGGGCGGTGGGCTGTGTGGCCGCCTCGTGGTGGGCGGGGGTGCTGCCGCCGCTGCTGGTGGAGGCGCTGCGGCTGCCCACATACGCCGGTGCCGGCCTCGGCCCCGCGCAGTGGGCGGCGTACACGGGGGCGGCCGCGCTCGGGCTGTTCGGCTTCGGCGGGCTGGCCCGGGGCCGGACCGGCCGGGCCTGGGTGCTGGACCTGTTCGGCAGCTACCGGGGGACGGTCCGGCGCACCGGTCTGCTGTGGGTGAACCCGCTGCTGCTGCGCCGCCGGGTCGACGTCCGGCTGCGGCACTGGCGCAGCGAGGCGATGCCGGCCGCCGACGCCAACGGGGTCGCGCTGCGGGTGGTGGCGCTGGTGGTGTGGCGGGTGCGGGACACGGCGCGGGCCACGCTCGGGGTGGAGGACCACGAGGCGTACTTGCGTGAGTGCGTCGAGGCGGCCCTCGCGCGGATCCCGGTGGAGACGCCGGGCTCCGTGCGGGGCGGTATCGCGGCGACCGGGGAGGCGCTGACCCGGCGGGTCGCGCGGGAGGCGGGCGCGGTCGGCCTGGAGGTGTACTCGGTGCAGCCGCTGCGGGTGGAGTACGCCCCGGAGGTGGCGGCCGCGATGAACCGTCGCCGGATCGCCGCGCTCGACGCCCAGCACCGGGCTTCCGTGCTGACCTCGGTGGTCGACTCGGTGGAGGACACGGTCACCCGGCTGACCATGCGCGGGCTCGTCGAACTCGACGACTACGAGCGCAAGGCGCTGGTGAAGGACCTGACGGTGGCGTTCTGCGCGGGGCGCGGCGAGCAGACGCCCTGACGACCCGTCGAACAAGCCCCCCGATTGGTATGGACATGTTCAACGAACGCCCCTAATCTCAAACTTGGTCTAGACCTGCACGCACGGCTCACCGAACTCCCCACGTTCTCCAGGAGCGGCAGCATGCGCAAGAAGACCAAGTGGTACGCCGCCGCGCTCGGGCTGACCACGGCGGGAGCCTTCGCGCTCTCCGCCGGCGGCGCGAGCAGCCACGGCTACACCGACCTCCCCATCAGCCGGCAGAAGCTCTGCCAGAACGGCACCGTGACGGGCTGCGGCGACATCCAGTGGGAGCCGCAGAGCGTCGAGGGCCCCAAGGGCTTCCCCGCCTCCGGACCGGCCGACGGGCGGATCTGCTCCGCCGGTCACAGCCGGTTCGCCGCGCTCGACGCGCCCACCAGGCCGGGCGGCGGCGCCTGGCCCACGACCAGGGTGACCGGCGGCCAGAACCACACCTTCCGCTGGCAGTTCACGGCCATGCACGCCACCACCGACTTCCGGTACTACATCACCAAGCAGGGCTGGAACCAGAACCACGCTCTGTCCCGCTCCGACCTCAACCTCACACCGTTCTTCACGGTCCCGTACAACGGCCAGCGCCCGCCGGCCACGCTCTCCCACACCGGACGCCTGCCGTCCGGACTGAGCGGCCACCATGTCGTCCTCGCGGTGTGGACGATCGCCGACACGGGCAACGCGTTCTACGCCTGCTCGGACGTCTCGTTCTGACCCGTTGCGGATTCACCGATGAATCACGCAGCAGTTGTTACCCCCCACGGGTGACATCCGCGTGCACCGCCCGGGCCCGCCGGCCGTGCGGCGGTGCACGCGGACGTCCCCGGCTCACCCCTCCACATCTGACGCCACGTCAACTACCGTGCGCGCCCATGGAGTCCACCACCGGGACCGTCGCCGAACTCGTCCACGCCCGCTGGGGCGACCACCGTCCGGGGCTGTGGTGCGAGGACACCGTCCTCACCCACCACCAGGTCGCGGCCGGCGCCGCCGCCCGGGCCGCGCTGCTGGCCGACCTGCTGCCGCCGGACGGGCCGCCGCACCTCGGGGTGCTGCTGGACAACACCCCGGAGTACCCGCTGTGGCTGTCCGCCGCGGCGCTCGCGGGCGCGGCGGTCGCCGGGATCAACCCGACCCGCCGGGGCCCCGAGCTCGCCCGGGACATCCTGCACACCGAGTGCCGTCTGCTGATCACCGAGCGGACCCACCTGCCGCTGCTGCGCGGCCTCGACCTGCCGGGCGTACGCCTGCTGATCACCGACACCGAGGAGTACGCGGCCCTGCTCGCCCCGTACGCGGACGCCCGCCCCGACCCCTCCCGCGCCGCCCCCTCCGACCGGCTGCTGCTCTGCTTCACCTCCGGCTCGACGGGCGCGCCGAAGGCCGCGATCCGCACCCAGGGCCGCGTCGCGGCGGCCGGCCGCGCGCTGGCCGGGCAGTTCGACGTCACCCCGGACGACGTCCACTACGTCTGCATGCCGATGTTCCACGGCAACGCGGTGATCGCCGACTGGGCGCCCGCGCTGACGGCCGGCGCGGGCGTGGCGCTGCGCCGCCGCTTCTCGGCGTCCGGCTTCCTCGCGGACGTACGGCGCCACCGGGCGACGTACTTCACCTATGTGGGCCGGGCGATCCAGTACGTCCTGGCCACCGAGGCGAGCGCCGACGACCGGGACCACCGGCTGCGGCTGGGGTTCGGCACGGAGGCGGGCCCGGCGGACGCGGCGGCGTTCGAGCGGCGGTTCGGGGTGCGGCTGGTGGAGGGGTACGGGTCCTCGGAGGGCGGGGCGGCGGTCCAGTGGTCACCGGGTACCCCGCCGGGGGCGGTCGGCCGGGCGGGGCCGGGGCTCGTCGTCCTCGACCCGCGGACCCGCGCGGAGTGCCCGCCGGCCGCGTTCGACGCGGCGGGCCGGCTGCTGAACGGCGACGAGGCGATCGGGGAGCTGGTGAACCGGGGCCCGAACGCCTTCGAGGGGTACTGGCGCAACCCGCGGGCGGAGGCGGAACGGCGCGGAGGGGAACCCGCGGGAGGCGGCTGGTACTGGACGGGGGACCTCTTCTGCCGCGACGCCGACGGCTACCTCTACTTCGCGGGCCGCACCGACGACCGGCTGCGGGTCGACGGGGAGAACCTGGCCGCCGCGATGATCGAGAACATCCTCGCCCGGTACGAGGGCGCGCTGGCCGTCGCCGTGTACGCGGTGCCGGACCCGGTCACCGGGGACCAGGTGATGGCGACGATCGCGGGGCACTTCGAGCCGCGTTCCTTCGCCGCGTTCCTGCGCGCCCAGCCGGACCTGGGGACGAAGATGGCGCCCCGGTTCGTGCGGGTGGTGGAGCGGATGCCGGTCACCGCCACCAACAAGATCCAGCGCGGGCTGCTGCGGAGGGAGGGCGTGCGGTGCGCGGACCCGGTGTGGTGGCGGCCGCCGGGGGAGCGGGCGTACCGGAGGCTGACCGGGGAGGACGCCGAAGGGCCCCTCGCTCCCACGAGAGGCCCTTCAC
>NZ_BQUN01000096.1:106158-132468 GCF_026008495.1 Streptomyces sp. A012304 | reverse complement strand
GGGACTCGAACCCCGGACCCGCTGATTAAGAGTCAGCTGCTCTAACCAACTGAGCTAGCGGCGCATGACTCCCGCCTTCCGCCTCTCGGCGGCTGACGACGAAGAAAATACTACCTGGTCTCCGGGGGTGCTCCGGACCGCCCGCCAGGGCGGTCCTCGCGGGAGGCTCCCTAGATCGCCAGGGACAGCAGGACCGGGGTCGCGTTGCGGTTCAGGGTGTCGGCGGCCTGGCGCAGGCGGTGGGCGTGTTCGACGGGCAGGGACAGGGCCAGGCAGCCCACCGAGGAGCCGGCGGTGATCGGGACGGCCGCGCAGACCGTGCCGACGGCGTACTCCTGGAGGTCGAGCACCGGGACCGAGGGCGGCTGGGCGGCCAGCCGGGAGAGCAGCAGCTTGTCGCTGGTGATGGTGCGCGAGGTGAGGCGGGACAACTTGTGCCGGGAGAGGTGGTCGCGCCGGCCGTTGTGGTCGAGCTGGGTCAGCAGGCTCTTCCCTATCGCGGTGGCGTGGGCGGAGCAGCGGAAGTCGACCCACTCGTTGACGACCGGGGTGGCCGGGCTGTCGGCGTACTGGTCGACCTTGATCTCGCCGTCGACGTACCGGCTGATGTAGACGGCGGCGCCGACGGAGTCGCGCAGCCGGTCCAGGGTGTGCTGGAGCTTCTCGCGCAGGGCCTGCGCGCGGTGGGCCGAGGAGCCCAGGCGGGCCAGTGTGGCCCCGGTGACATAGGCCCGTCGTTGATCTGCTCGACGTATCCCTCGCGGCGCAGCATCCGCAGGAGCGTGGTCAGTCGCTCCGTGCCGAGGCCGGTCTCGCGGGCGAGTTCGGTGTCGGTGACGCCGGTGGTGTGGCGGGCCACCGACTCCAGGACGCGCAGGGCGTCCTGGGCGGAGTGGTTGGGCGTGGTCGGCTCGTGCTTCAGCGCCACGGTCTTCCCCCTGCGGTCGCTTCTCTGGCCGTGATCCGGACGGCGAATCACGTCCACGATAACGGCCGGGGGCGCGGCGGGGAGGGGTTGTCGGCGAGAATCTGATACCGCTTCGGACGCCTCAACTGCGGTACCACCCGTTGGCATATGCCACAGTCATTCCCCGCCGCCGCAACCTGCGGTGATCGCTCGATCACGGCAGGTAGTCACAGAACGGCGCTGAGAAATTCCCGGGTCCGCTCCTGCTCGGGCGAGGCGAAGATCTTCTCCGGCGGGCCCGACTCGATCACCCGCCCGGAGTCGAACATCAGTACCTGGTCGGAGATGTCGCGGGCGAAGTTCATCTCGTGGGTCACACAGAGCATCGTGATGTCGGTGCTGCGGGCGATGTCCCGCAGCACGTCGAGGACGCCCGCGACCAGCTCGGGGTCCAGGGCGGAGGTCACCTCGTCGAGGAGCAGCACCTGCGGCCGCATCGCCAGCGCCCGGGCGATCGCCACCCGCTGCTGCTGCCCGCCGGAGAGCCGGGACGGCTTGGTGTCGCACTTGTCGGCGAGGCCCACCATGTCCAGCAGCTCGCGCGCCCGCTGCTCCGCCTCGTCCTTCGACAGGCCCAGCACGGTCACCGGCGCCTCGGTGACGTTTCTCAGGACGGTCATGTTCGGGAACAGGTTGAACTGCTGGAACACCATCCCGATCTTCTTGCGGACCTCGCGGACCTGCTTCTCCGGCGCGGGGAACAGCTGCTGCCCGTCGACGGTGATCGTGCCCTCGTCGGGCTTGGTCAGGGTCATCAGCAGCCGCAGGATCGTGGTCTTGCCGGAGCCCGAGGGGCCGATCAGGGTGACGTGCTTGCCCGGCTCCACACAGAAGTCGAGGTGGTCGAGGACGGTGTTCTCCCCGAACCGCTTGGTGACATTGTCCAGGCGGATCAGCTCGGTGCCGCGGGGGGCGGCGTCGGCGGGGGACTTGCTGGTGTCAACGGACAAGGCGTCGCTCCAGGGTGCGCAGGAGGAGGGAGGCGAGGTAGGAGACCACGATGAAGGCCACGCCGATCACCGTGACGGGCTCGGTGAACTGGAAGTGCTCCTGGGCGAAGAGCCGCGCCCGACCCAGCATCTCCAGCACCGTGATCGTCATCAGCATCGGCGTGTCCTTGAGCATCGCGATGACGTAGTTGCCGAGCGCCGGCACGACCCGGCGGATCGCCTGCGGCAGGATCACCGCACGCCAGGTGCGGGTCCTCGGCAGGTTCAGCGCGGTCGCCGCCTCCCACTGGCCGGCGGGCACCGCCTCGATACCGGCCCGGTAGACCTGCATCGTGTACGTCGAGTAGTGCAGGCCGATCGCGACGACACCGGTGGCCATCGCGGAGAGGGTCAGGCCCCACTCGGGCAGCACGTAGAAGAGGAAGAACAGCTGCACCAGCAGCGGGGTGTCGCGGACGAACTCCGTGACGATCCCGACCGGCCACTGCACCCACCGGGTCGGCACCCGCATCAGCAGCGCCCACACCAGCCCCAGCGAGAAGGAGATCAGCGAGCCGAGGACCAGCGCCTGGAGGGTGACCAGCAGCCCGTCCCAGAACAGCGGCATGAAGTCGCCGACGGCACTCCAGTCCCAGTTCATCGGACACCTGCCTTCAGATGGTGTTCGAGCCCTCGCATCACCCGCGTCAGCAGGAAGGCGATCACGAAGTAGATGAGCAGCACGTACGTGTAGATCTCCGCGCTCTCCTGGAGCGCGAGGCGCACCAGGTTGCCGCTGAAGGCCAGGTCGCCCATGCCCATGACGGACACCAGCGCGGTGCCCTTGAGCAGCTCGATCAGCAGGTTGGAGAACGGCGGGATCATCTCCGGCACCGCCTGCGGCAGCAGGATCTTGCGCATCCGCTGCCCGGGCGTGAAGCCGAGCGCGATCCCGCCCTCGCGCTGCGCGGGGTCGACGGCGTTCAGCGCGCCGCGCACGATCTCCGAGCCGTACGCGCCGTAGGTCAGGCCGAGCGCGAGCGTGCCCGCCCACATCGGCACCAGCTGCCAGCCGAAGGCGGGCGGCAGCACGAAGAACACCCAGAAGATCATCACGAGCGCCGAGGTGCCGCGGAACACCTCGGTGTAGAAGCCCGCGAGGAAGCGGACGATCCACCGCCGGTGGGTGCGCGCGATGCCGACGACGAAGGACACCGCCGCCGCCAGCGCCGAGCTGAACACCAGGAGCTGGACGGTCGTCCAGATCCCCTTGAGGACGAGGTCCCAGAGTCCGGAGGTCATCCGCCGCAGAGCTCCTTCGCCGTGAGGTCGGTCATCTCGGCCTCGGTGAACCCGAACGGCTTCAGGATCCGGAACAGCTCGCCGCTCTTCTTCAGCCGGCGCAGCTCCACGTTGAAGGCGTCCCGCAGCCTGGTCTCGGTCAGCCGGAACGCGAACGCGCCGCCGTCCACGTGCGGCTTGCCGTCGACCAGCGGGGCGAACGGCTTGGTCGCCTCCGCCTTGGACGACTTCTTCACCACCTCACGGGTGGTCAGGGCGGTCCCCGCGAACACGTCGACCCGGCCCGCCTCCACGGCGTTCAGACCGGCGACCTGGTCCGGGACGATGAGGATGTCGCTCTCCTTGTACCCGGCCTCGACGGCGTACTCGATCTCGGCGTATCCGGTTCCGGTCGCGAACCGCGCCTTCTTCTCCACGACGTCCTGATAATTGTGAAGATCCTTGGGATTTCCCTTCCGCACGATGAAGGAATCCAGCATCTGGTAGTCGGGATCGGCGAATATCACCTGCTCGCAGCGTTCCGGATTGACGTACATCCCGGCGGCCACGACATCGAACTGCTGGGAATTCAGCCCGGGAATGAGCGAGCCGAACTCGGTGGGCACCGGCTGGACCTTGTCCACCCCGAGCCGTTTGAATATCGCCTTCGCCAACTCGGGCGCCTCGCCGGTGAGATGCCCGTCCCTGTCGATGTATCCAAACGGGATCTCACCCGCGATGCCGAGCCGTACGACACCTTGGGCGCGCAGCCGTTCCAGCAGGTCACCGCCGGGTGCGGAGGAGGCCGTGGCCACGCGTGAGCAGCCCGTCGCGCCCACCGCGCCGAGCGCCGCCACCCCCGCGAGCAGCGACCGACGAGTGGGCCTCGGTATGCGTGCGTTCTGTCTGACGTGCCTGTTCGGTGGAGCCATGGCGGCGCGGCTACCCGGGACCGCACGAGTTATGCACCATGGACCACATGGCTGACCGTTACATCGACGTATCGCTGGCCCGGCACGGAATCCACTGCACGGCAGAACTGCTGGAAGACCGCGCCCCGGTCACCTGCGCGGCCGTCTGGAACGCCCTGCCGCTGGCCGGTGACGTCTATCACGCGAAGTACGCCCGCAACGAGATCTACGCGCTTTTCCCGCCGTTCGCGGCATCGGAACCACCACTGGAAAACCCGACCGTCACCCCGATTCCAGGAGATCTTTGCTATTTCTCCTTCGCCGGCACCGAGTTGGGCACCCGCGCCTACGGCTACGACCGCGAGGTCCGCGCCGGCACGACACTGGTCGACCTGGCGCTGTTCTACGAGCGCAACAACCTGCTCCTGAACGGCGACGTCGGCTGGGTCCCCGGCATCGTCTGGGGCCAGGTCGTCGAGGGCCTGGAGCAGATGGCCGAGGCCTGCAACGACCTGTGGCGCACCGGCGCGGCGGGCGAGACGCTCAGCTTCCGCCGGACGTGATCCCGGCCTCGTACAGCGCGTGCGCCACCCGCAGGACGAGGTCGTCGCGGTGCCGGGCGGCCACGATCTGCAGGCCCACCGGCAGTCCGTCGCCGTCCACCCCCACCGGGACGGTCGCGGCGGGCTGTTGGGTGAGGTTGAAGGGGTAGGTGAAGGGGGTCCAGCCCGTCCAGCGTCGGTGTCCCGAGCCCTGCGGCACCTCCGCCCCCACCTCGAACGCGGTGATCGGCAGCGTCGGGGTGAGCAGCAGATCGTAGGCGTCGTGGAAGCGGCCCATCCGGCGGCCGAGGTCCATGCGGACGTCCACCGCGGCCAGATAGTCCAGGGCGCTGTAGCGGGCGCCCCGGGCGCTGATCTCCCGCAGCCCCGGGTCGAGCGAGGCCCGTTCGCGCGGCCCGAGACGCTGGGTCACCCGGGCCGCTCCCGCGAACCACAGGGTGTGGAAGGCCTCCACCGGGTCACTGAAGTCCGGGTCGGCCTCCTCGACGTACGCGCCGATCCCGGCCAGCCGCTCCACCGCCCGCCGCACCGCCGCCGCCACCGCCGGACGCACCGCGACCTGACCGCCGAGGGACGGCGAGTACGCCACCCGCAGTCCGCGCACGCCCCCGCCGAGCGCCGCCGTGAACGACCCGCCGGCCGGGCCCAGCGCGGACCAGTCACGGGAGTCCGGCACCCCGATGACGTCCAGCAGCAGCGCCGCGTCCGCCGCGTCCCGGGTCATCGGCCCGACGTGCGCGAGCGTGCCGAAGGCGCTGGCGGGGTAGAGCGGGACCCGGCCGTACGTCGGTTTCAGGGCGAAGATCCCGCAGAACGCGGCCGGGATGCGGACGCTGCCCCCGCCGTCGGTGCCCAGCGACAGCGGGCCCGCGCCCAGGGCCACGGCGGCCGCGCTGCCGCCGCTGGAGCCGCCCGCCGTGCGGGACGGGTCGCGGGGGTTGCGGGTGACGCCGGTGAGCGGGGAGTCGGTGACGCCCTTCCAGCCGTACTCGGGGGTCGTCGTCTTGCCGAGGAACACCGCGCCGGCCTCCCGCAGCCGGGCGACGGAGGGGGCGTCCTCGTCCCAACGGCCCGCCGCCGCGACGGTCTTCGAGCCGCGCAGGGTCGGGTGACCCGCGAGGAGCAGGATGTCCTTGACCGTCACCGGCACCCCGTCCAGCGGCCCGGCCGGCTCCCCGCGCCGCCAGCGTTCCTCCGCGGCGCGCGCCCGCGCGAGGGCCTCCTCGGGCAGCAGCCGGACGAACGCGTTCACCTCCGGCTGGATCCGCTCCGCCCGCTCCAGCGCCGCGCGGGTGGCCTCGACGGGCCCGAACTCGCCCTTGCGGTAGCCGTCGAGGAGCCGGCCGGCGGTGAAGGTCGTGAGGTCCGTCATGCACCCTCCAGGGCGTCAGTGTCCGGGCACGTACCCGCGCTTCTTGTCGACCACGTTCCGCAGCGGCCGGCCCGCCGCCCACCGCTCGAACAACTCCACGAACTGCGCGCCGAGTTCGTCCCGCCAGCCGACCGTGTCACCGCTCATGTGCGGGGACAGCAGCAGACCCGGCACCCGCCACAACGGGCTGTCCCCGGCCAGGGGTTCGGTCGTGAGGACGTCCAGCGCGGCGCCCGCGATCCACCGCTTCTCCAGCGCCCGCACCAGCGCGTCCTCGTCGACGAGCTGACCCCGGCCGACGTTCACGAAGTACGCGGAGGGCTGCATCACCCCGAAGCGGCGCTGGTCGAACATGCCGCGGGTCTCCTCGGTGAGCGGTGCCGCCGCGACCACCCAGTCGGCGCGGGCGAGCAGCCGGTCCAGGTCCTGGGGCCCGTGGATGCCGGTGCGCGGGACACGGCCGACGACCGCCGTGGTCACGCCGAGCGCCTTCAGCGTGCGGGCGATCGCCCGGCCGATCGGCCCCGAGCCGACCACCACCGCGTGCGTCCCGGCGACCCGCCGGCCCTCCCGGTGCCGCCACTCCCGCCGCCGCTGGAGGTCCCAGGTGCGCGGCAGGTCCTTCGCCGCCGCCAGCACCAGCGCGGCCACGTACTCGGCGATCGGCTCGTCGAAGACGCCGCGCGCGTTCGTCACCACCGTCTCCGACGCGGCCAGCTCCGGGCACATCAGGTGGTCCACGCCCGCACTCGCCGTGTGCACCCAGCCCGGCCGCGGCCCCTCACCCGGCCAGGCGGCGCGCACCGCGTGCGAGGTGAAGTCCCACACCAGCAGCACGTCCGCCTCCGGCAGGCGGGCGGCGAGCGAGGCCTCGTCGGTGCGCACCACCCGCACCCGCCCGGTGAGCCGCCCCAGGCGGGGCGGGGGCTCGGCGTCGAGGACCAGGAGCGTGGGGACGGCGGACATCCGGATTCCCCTTCCTCGGGCGGACGTGCGTGATCGGGCGGACGTGCGTGACCGGGCGGACGCGCCCACCGGGCCGGCCTGCGGCGACCCGCGCCCGGCGCGCGATGACCAAGGGTCTGACGTGCACGGATTGACCACGTTCGCACCCGAACCTACCGTCGTCAACACGGCAGCCCGTACGGTCCGTTGCCGGTCCGTCGTCCGTCCGTTGCCCCATCCCGACTCCCGGTGAGGGCGGTGCCCGCCATGGACGTCACCCTGCTCGGCGGCCCCGGCGCCCAGCGCGGCCTCGGCGTCGTCGCCCCCTTCGACTTCGCGCTCGACCGCGAGCTGTGGCGCTGGACCCCGGACGACGTCTCGCTCCACCTCACGCGCACGCCCTACGTGCCGGTCGAGGTGAGCCTGGATCTCGCGCGCCGGGTCAGCGAGCACGAGACCCTCGGCGACGCCGTGCGCACCCTGATCGCGGTCACCCCCGAGGCCGTCGCCTACGCCTGCGCCTCCGGCAGCTTCGTCGGCGGGCTCGCGGGGGAGCGCGCGATGTGCGAGGCGATGACCCGGGCCGGCGCGATGCCGTCCGTGACCACGTCCGGCGCCCTGCTGGAGGCCCTGGCCGAGCTGGGCGCCCGCCGGGTGGCGCTGGTCACCCCGTACACCGAGTCGGTGACCCGGGCGCTGGAGGAGTACGTCGGACAGGCGGGCGTCACGGTCACCGGCCGCGCGTTCATGGGCCTGACCCGGCACATCTGGAAGGTGCCCTACCGGAGCGTCGCCGACATGGCGCGGCGGGCGGTGCGCCGTCCCGTTGACGGCGTCGGCGCCGCCGACGCGCTGTTCATCTCCTGCACCAACCTCCCGACGTACGACGTGATCCCCCAACTGGAGGCAGAACTTCGCATACCGGTCATCTCGGCCAACCAGGTGACGATGTGGGCGGCGCTGCGCCGGTTGGGTACCCGGGCCGTGGGGCCGTATCAGGCTCTGCTGGACGAGGGGGCGCGTCAGTGGCCCCCCGCACTGCCGGAAGAGCAGCAGGAAGGCTGGACATGACCGCACTCGGATTCCTCTACCCGGGCCACTCGGCCGAGGACGACTACCCCCGTATCGAGCAGCTCCTGGGCAGTGACATCCGGGTGGACCTGGTCCACACGGACATCGGCGAGGACGCGCACCGCGTCGACGCGCTGCGGCAGATGGGCGCGCCGGAGCGGCTCGCGGCGGGCGTCGAGCAGCTGCGGCTGTCGGGGGCGGAGGCGATCGTGTGGGCCTGCACCAGCGGCGGCTTCGTGCACGGCTGGGACGGCGCCCACGAGCAGGTACGCGCCCTCGCCCTGACGGCCGGGATGCCTGCCTCCTCGACCTCCTTCGGCTTCGTGCACGCCGCCCAGGAGATCGGCGCGGGCCGGGTCGCCGTCGGGGCGACCTACCCGGACGACGTGGCGGAGCTGTTCGCCGAGTTCCTGCGGGCGGGCGGGATCGAGGTGACCGGGCTGCGCGGCTCCGGGATCGTGACGGCGGCGGAGGTGGGCACCTGGGGCGAGGGGGAGGTGTTCGCGCTCGCCCGGGGGGCCGACACGCCCGACGCGCAGGCGGTCCTGCTGCCCGACACCGCGCTGCACACGGTCGCGTGGCTGCCCGCCCTGGAGGAGACGCTGGGCAAGCCGGTCCTCACCGCCAACCAGGTCACCGTCTGGGAGGCGCTGCGCCTGACCGACCGCCGGGTGAACGCGCCCGGGCTCGGCGCGCTGTTCACCCGGGAGCCGCTCGTACAGGTGTGACCGGGCGGGAGCGAGGGCCCGGGGGGAATAAGCGGGGACACTCTCCTGTTGGCGCCCGCAGGACCGCGGACGGCCGAGACCAGGAGGAACCGTGACGGCAGGCGAGACCCGGGCGGGAGAGAACCCGCCGACAGAGCAGCCGGCAGGCGCGAAGTCGACAGGCTCGGACCCCGACGGCATCCGCGGGGCGACGCACGGCACCGCCCCCGCCCCCCTCTCCGTCCTGGACCTGGTCACCGTCGGATCCGGCCGCACCGCCACGGACGCCCTGCGCACCAGCGTCGACCTCGCCCGGCTCACCGAGGCGCGCGGCTTCCACCGCTACTGGGTCGCCGAGCACCACTCCATGCCGGGCGTCGCCTCCTCCTCGCCCGCGGTGATCCTCGCCCACCTCGCCGCCCACACCGACCGCATCCGGCTCGGCTCGGGCGGCGTCATGCTGCCCAATCACGCCCCGCTGGTCATCGCCGAGCAGTTCGGCACCCTGGAGGCCCTCGCCCCCGGCCGCGTCGACCTCGGCCTCGGCCGCGCCCCCGGCACCGACGGCGCCACCGCCGCCGCCCTGCGCCGCACCGAGCCGCTGGACGCGGGCGCCGACGACTTCCCCGAGCAACTCGCCGAGCTGATCCGATTCCTGGACGACGACTTCCCCGACGGCCACCCCTACCGCCGTATCCACGCGGTCCCCGGTCCGGTCCAGGCCACCGCGCCCGGCGGCGTCCAGTCCCGCCACCGTCCCCCGGTCTGGCTGCTCGGCTCCTCCGGATTCAGCGCCCGCCTCGCGGCCCTGCTCGGCCTGCCGTTCGCCTTCGCCCACCACTTCTCGGCCCAGAACACGGTCCCGGCGCTCGACCTCTACCGCGACCACTTCCGGCCCTCCGCGGTCCTCGCCGAGCCCTACGCCCTCATCGGCGTGTCCGTGCTCGCCGCCGACGACGAACGCGAGGCCCGCCGCCAGGTCCTGGCCACCGGCCTGAACATGGTCCGTCTGCGCGGCGGCCGCCCCGGCCTGTTCCCCTCCCCCCAGGAGGCGGAGGCCCACACCTACAGCGCCCTGGAACGGGAGTTCGTCGACTCCTGGACCGCCAACATCGTCCACGGCACACCGGACGAGGTCCGCGCCGGCCTCGACGACCTCCACAAGCGCACCGCCGCCGACGAACTGATGCTCACCACCCACGCCCACCGCGGCGAACTCCGCCTGCGCAGCTACGAACTGATCGCGGACGCCTACGGGTTGCCGACCGCGTAGGAGGCCGTCGTCCCCAGCAGCTCGGAGATACGATCCGGCGCCACCGGGCGGGAGTACAGCCAGCCCTGGCCGGTGTCGCAGCCGATGCTGCGCAGGCGGGTGGCCTGCGCGGACGTCTCCACGCACTCGGCGGTGACGGTCAGGCCGAGCCGGTGCGCGAGGTCGATCATCGCCTCGACGACGACCTCGTCGGCCGGGTTCGGCGGGGCGCCCGCGCCCTCGTACTGGAAGCCCCGGACGAAGGAGCCGTCCAGCTTCAGCACGGAGACCGGCAGCCGGCTCAGATAGGCGAGGTTGGAGTAGCCGGTGCCGAAGTCGTCGATGGCGATGTTCACGCCCATGTCGCTGAGCGCCTGCAACGCCTGGAGGGGACGCCCGGCCGAGCCCATCACCGCGGACTCGGTCAGTTCCAGCTGGAGCAGATCCGGGGCGAGTTCCGTCTCGGCGAGGATGTCCGCCACGTCCGCGACCAGGTCCGAATCCCACACCTGACGCACCGCCACATTGACGCTGACGAACAGCGGCGGCTCGTCGGGGTTCTCCAACTGCCAGTCACGGGCCTGCCGGCAGGCCGTGGCCAGAACCCACCGGCCGAGCGGCACGATCGAGCCGTCCTCCTCGGCCAGCGCGACGAACCGATTCGGCGCCAACGGCCCGAACCGGGGGTGGTCCCAGCGCACCAGCGCCTCCACGCCCCGCAGCCGCCCGTCCGCCATGCCGACCAGCGGCTGGTACTCCAGCCGGAACTCCCCGCGCTCGATCGCCGGCCGCAGCGTGGAGGCCAGCGCCTGGCGGGTCATCAGATGGGCGTTGCGCTCCGGGTCGAACAGCGTCCAGCGGTCCTTGCCGTCCACCTTCGCCCAGTACAGCGTGGTGTCGGCGGCCTGCATCAGCCCCGTCGCGGTGGTGCCGGCCGCGAGCCGTTCGACGACCCCGATCGACGCGGAGACGCTCAACCGGTGCCCGGCGAGGTCGAACGGCGCGTGCAGCGCCTTCAGCACGGACTCCGCGAGGTCGGCCAGCTGCTCGGTGCCCGTGGAGTCCTCCACCAGCAGCGCGAACTCGTCACCGCCGAGCCGCGCCACCAGCGGCACGCTCGGCCGGGTCCGCCCCGCCTCCTGCGCACACGCCGTCAGCCGCTCCGCGACGGCGGCCAGCAGCAGGTCGCCGACCCGGTGGCCGAGGGTGTCGTTGACCGCCTTGAAGCCGTCGATGTCCAGGTAGCACAGACCGATCCGGCCGGTCCCGCTCTCCTCGTACGCCTCCGCCTCCAGCGCGCCCGACACCCGCTCGAAGAACAGGGTGCGGTTGGGCAGCCGGGTCACCGGATCGTGCATCTGGAGGTGACGCAGCCGCGCCTGGAGGTCGTGGTGGGCGCTGACGTCGGCCACGGACAGCAGGATGCCGCCCGGGTCGCCGTCCAGCGGCGCGACGGTGACCTGCGTCCACAGCGAGCGCCCCTCGGGCTGTTTCAGCCGCCGTGTGCAGCGCAGTCTCGCCTGTCGGCCGCGCAGCACCTCGCGGTAGGCGTGCCAGGTGCGGGCGTCGGAGGCCAGGTCCAGCAGATCGGCCGCCACCCGCCCGACCAGGCCCGTGGCCCCGCCGCCGAGCAGCGCGCCGAGCGCGTCGTTGGCGTCGGTGATCAGGCCCTCGCGGTCGATGACGGCCATGGCCAACGGTGCCGCCGCGAAGGCGGCACGGTAGGGCGGCGGCCCATGGTCGGTGTCTCGCGTCGCGCCCCGCTCACCTCGGCCTTCCCTACGGGGAGGCGCCTGGATGTCACTCTCTGTGACGGCGGACCCGTCGAGGTCTGCCGCGGGCGTCGGCCCTTCGGACGTTCCGCTCACCGCTCGCTCCCGCAGTGCACTCGTTCTCTGTCCGCGCAGCAAAGTGTGCCGATCATAGAGGCTGGCCCCGGACTTGCGCAGCCACTGCCCAGTGTCCCGGAACGACCCGCCTTTCTGACAGATCGTTTCTGCCCGCACGTGGCCCGGTTCTGCGGGCGGCCGACCACTTGTGACGTTCCGTGAGTATTCCGGGGTGTCGGAGGGTGTCGCAGGGTGTTGGAGGGTTCTCGACAGTGATGCCCGGATTGGCTGCCCTCACTCATCTGGTGCAGATAAACAGGGCGCAGTACGACAAATCCTCCCAGGCTGGATGCGGTGTCCCGTGAACCGTTTCCGGAGGTCTCCGTGCCGCGTCAGCTTCCGCCTCCCCGACTGCGCAGCACCGCCGCCGTGTTCACCGTCCTGTCGGCGCTCGCCGCGACCTCCCTCGTCGGCGGCCCCTCGGTCGCCGAACCCCTCATGGCCCCTCCGTGCGCCCTGAAGCGCACCGACGCCCACCACTCCGAAGGCCTGGACACCTGGAACACCGCCTATCCGCGGCCCGCCCGCGCCCTCGACGCGGTGATGATCTTCCTGTCCTTCCCGGACCGGGCCCCCCTGACCTCGCCCGCCGTACTCGCCGCCGACCACTTCCCGGCCACCAGCACCTACTTCCGGCAGGCCTCCTACGGGAGGTTCACCCTGCGTGCGCATCCGCTGAAGCGCTGGATCCGCATGCCGAAGCCGTCCACCGCGTACGCCATACGGCGTGACTGGAGCGCCGAGCACCGAGCCTCCTATCTGCGGGACGCCCTCGCCGCCGCCGACGGCCGGGTCGACTTCTCCCGCTACGACGTCGTCTACTTCGTCGCCGACCCGGACGCCCCCGGTGTCGACTCGGACGCCACGAAGGTCGTCAACATGGAACGCCCGCTGCGGGCCGACGGGACGGACATCCGGCGTGTCGTCACGGTCTTCGAGCAGCACCCGCCGGACCGGCTGGTCCTCGCCCATGAGACCGGCCATGTCTTCGACCTGCCCGACCTCTACCACCGCCCCGCCGACGGCAAGGGCGACTGGGACACGCACGTGGGTGACTGGGACCTGATGGGCAGCCAGTTCGGACTGGCACCCGACCTGTTCGCCTGGCACAAGTGGAAGCTGGGCTGGCTGGAGCCGCGCCAGGTGGTGTGCGTGCCGGCCGGGACGCCCACGCGGCTGACGCTGGAGCCGCTGGCCGCCGGGCCGGGCGCGCCGCTGCTGCGCGCCTCCGGCGCGCCGGCCTTCGGGCTGGGCAACGGCACCAAGCTCGCGGTGGTGCGCACCGGCGCCGACAGCGCGCTCGCCTTCGAGGCGCGCGGCCCGGTCGGCAACGACCGCTCGGCCTGCCGGGCCGGGGTGCTCGTCTACCGCGTCAGCAGCGGCGCGGCGTCCGGCCGGGGCCCGGTCGAGGTGGTCGACGCCCATCCGCGCAGCGAGGCCTGCTGGGAGGACTCGGTCTATCCGCCCCTCGCGGACGCCCCGGTCGGCCTGGGCGAGAGGTTCACGGTGCCGGGCGAGGACGTACGCGTGGAGGTGGAGGGCCGAACGGCGTCGGGCGCGTGGACCGTGCGGATCACGGCAGCGTGACATCGACACGGGAAAACAGAGATGGCGAGACCGCTTCGCGCTTTCCGCGAACCTGTCTCGCCATCGTCATCGTGCGCCGCCAGGGACTCGAACCCCGGACCCGCTGATTAAGAGTCAGCTGCTCTAACCAACTGAGCTAGCGGCGCCTGCTGACGTCGTAGACCTTAGCACCCTGGTCGGCGGGGTGAGAAATCGATATCCGCACAGCTGCTCGGGCGGCCCGGACGGCGGCCCAGAGCAGGATGTCGGGGCCCGGCAGCCAGGGGTGGCGGGTGTCCGGGGCCACCATCCAGCGGGTGGCGGCGCTGGCCGGCGCGGGGATGAGCGCGGGCACGGTCACCGCGTCGCCGTTGCCGTGGCACAGCAGGGGAGGGACGGTGCCGGTACGGCCGTCCGGGCGGCCGTCGGCGCTCCACTCCTCCCACTCCAGCAGCGAGGGCAGCCGCTGGGCCGTGCCCGGCGCCGCGAACAGCAGGGTCCGGCCCCGGAACGCGGCCACCGGCCCGGAGCCCGGCCCCTCGCTCCACAGCCGGTCCAGCATCAGCCGGCCGAACATCGCGGGCGCGCTCACGATGTCGAAGACGGAACCGCAGGGCAGCACGACCGGGGCGTGCGGCCGCTCCTCCCAGAGGGCGAGCGTGCTGCGCGGGTAGGTCGCGGCGGAGGCCAGCCAGGCGGCGCCGTCCGCGGTGACTCCGGCGGCGTCGGCGTCGGCGTCGGAACGGTCGGTCGAAGGGGCGTCCCATCTCCTGCTCATACCGTCCAGGTCTACCGGTTGTGAGCGGATGATTCCCCAGGGTTGCGGGAAATGGGGACAGGAGGGACGGGAAGGAGGTATGTTGCCCGCCCGGCATATGCCAGGCGGTGATGTGCCGGCGTTCCGGCGGTCGGACAGCGGCTCACCCGGGGGCTCACACGGGGTCGACGTGCCCCCGTCCCTCGACGTCGCCGCGCAGCAGATCCTGGCCGAACTCGACCATCCGCTTCGCGTAGTCCTCGGTCCACTCGGCCCGCTCGGCGATGTCCGCCGGCGTCAGCCGGTCGAACCGGCGCGGGTCGGCGAGCTGGGCCGCCGCCATGGCCTGGAACTCCATGGCGCGGTCGGCCGCCGCGCGGAACGCCTGCGTCAGCTCCGTGGCCCGCGCGAGCAGCGCCCGTGGGTCGTCGATCGACTCCAGATCGAAGAAGTGCTCCGGGTCACCGGCCGCTTCGGCGGGCTCGAAGAGCAGGGGCGCGGGGCGTAGCCGCGGTTCGTTCCGACGCGGCGTGGGCTCCGCCATGTCTTCTCCTCCTCATGCGGTCGGGATGGCACCACTGGTGAGCGGACCACCTTCCATTGTCCCCCGCCGACGCAAGAGGGCCTGGCCCCGCACACCCACCCCTTCCCAAGGCCCCGGCCCCCCACGATGTTCCCCACCCCGACCCCCCCCTCACGGTCTCCAGCGGACCCGGTGTTCCTCCAGGTGGGAGAGGACCGCGTGGTTCGCCTCCCAGCCGTCGGGGAACTTCACGACCGTCCCCAGCTGGACCGGTTCCGTCGACGGGTAGTCGTCCAGGAGTTCGCCGACGCCCGCCCGGCAGACCACCACGCAAGCGTGGCGGTGGCGGGAGGTGAGGACGCAGAGGCGGCCCGTCTCCAGGTGGAAGGCGGTGGCGTCGGGGCGGCCGGAGAGGGGGTGGAGGATCACCGTGACGTCGTACTCGCGGCCCTGGAGCCGGTTCGCCGTGTCGACCGTGACGTCCGCCACGCCCAGCTCCGCCAGGGCCGCGCGGATCGCCGCCGCCTGGTCGCGGTGGGCCGTGCCGACGGCGATCCGGTCGGCGGTCAGGGCAGTGGCGTCGGGGGAGCGCTCGGAGGTGGCCGCGCCGCCCCGGTCCAGCAGACGCCGTACGACGGTCGCGACCGCCCGGACCGCCTCCGGGTCCGTGCGGGGCGTGTGCCGGGCGGGCAGCTCCAGCAGGCCCCAGCCCGACTCGGCGGCCTCGTCGATCACCCGGTCGGCGGCCGAACCGTCCGAGGGGACGCCGAAGGCGAGACGACGGTCGCCGTGGCCGGTGCCGCTGCGGAACGGCGTGTACGGGTAGAACGCGTCCGAGACCAGGGGTGCGGCGGACGCCGGGAGCCGCCAGGACACCGGCAGCCGGTGCTGCGGCAGCTCCGGGTTGTGCGCCAGCAGCGTCGACACCGCCGAGGCCGACGGGTCGTACGACAGGCCCGCCCACTGCTCGCTGCCCACGATCGCGAACGGGTCCAGCTGCCCCGGGTCGCCCACGAACAGCGCCCGCTCGAACAGCCCGGCCACGGCCAGCAGACCGTCCGACCGCATCTGGTAGGCCTCGTCCACGATCGCGTGCCGCCACGGCTCGTCGACCTTCACATGCGCCCACTTCGCCGCCGTGGAGATGACGACGGGCAGCCCGGCCAGGTCGGCCGCCTTCGCCGACTTCCGGACGTTCGCCAGGCCGTCCAGCGTCTTGTCGTACGCGTCGGCGTCGCTGCTGTGCAGGCGCCCCACCGGCAGCTCGGGGCTCTTCTCGGCGAGCCGTACGACGAGGTCGTCGACCTGGGCGTTGGTCTGCGCCACCACCATCAACGGGCGCCCCGCGTCGGCCAGCTCCAGCGCGGCCCGCACCACGAGCGTCGACTTGCCCGCTCCGGGAGGGGAGTCGACGACGACCCCGCGCGCGCTGCCGTGCAGTGTGTCGCGGAGGATCGCGTCGGTGGCGCGGGCGGCGGCCGTACCGGGGTCGAAGGCGGCCTCGGTGGTCACAGGGTGTCCTCCTCGGTGACGGGATCGGCGGCTTCCAGGACCTGTTCGCCGGGCGGCCCGCCGTGCGTCCACGGGGTGTCCTCCGGGTCGGGCAGCTTCGCGCCGCCGCGCTGCTCGTGCTCGAAGAGCGTGAAGCACACCCGGTCGCCCTTCTCCGGCACCGCCCCCTCCTCGGGCTCCTTGCCGCGGCCCATCTTGTCGACGATCCGCAGCACCAGCAGGCACTCACCCGCCGAGCCCGCCGAGTCCGCCGTGTCCTCCCGCCCGACGAACTCCGCCGTCTGCGGCTTGCCGCCCAGCGACCGGAACACCTTCGCCCGCTCCGCGAGGTGCGGCCGGTCGTCCGTGCGGACCGTGACCAGCGGGCGCGGGCTGGGCCGCTTGCCCTCGCTGTACGTCATGACCACGTCGACGACCTCGCCCGCGAACGCCTCCCCGGCCAGTCGCCGCCCCGCCATCACCAGCGGATCGTCCAGCGCCTCCTGCGCCTCCAGCCGGGCCTGCTCACGCTCGCGCGTGGCGAGCTTGTTCGCGGCGGTCACCGCGTCGTCGCGGCGCGGCTGCGGGGGCTCGCCCGCCGCCACCCGGTCGCGGTGGCCGGTGAACGACCACCGGTCGCGCGTCCACCGCTCCTCCACGTGCGCCCCCTCCGGCAGCGCCCGCAGCAGGTCCAGCCCCCGCCACACCGCGTCCCAGGTGGGCCGGGTACGGCTGTCGACCAGGGCCCGGATCTCCCGCTCGGCGGCGGTCAGCGCGCCGAGCCGGTCGTCGGCCTCCAGCCCGTCCTCCGCGGCGGCCAGGGCGGTGCGCGCCCGGTCGTAGCGCTCGATGGCCGGGGCGAGCAGCTTGTTGTCGAAGGCCGGGTCGGTCGCCGGACCGGCCGGCGGGCACAGCAGCTGGCCGTCGGCGTCGCGCGCCAGCTCCGCGTGGCGCGCGGCCTCGGCGCCCGTCCGGCCCGCCGGCGGGTCGATCCAGGCGAGCAGTGCCCCCAGGTGCTGGTCCTCCAGACCGGACTGACCGGTCGCCCAGTGCCGGCCCAGCACCTCGGTCAGCGCCAGCAGCAGCGAGGAGCCGGGCACCCGGGCCCGCTCCCCGAAGTGCGTCAGCCACCGCCCGAGCAGCGGCACGCGCGGCGGCGCCGGATACGGCGTCTGCGGGTCCTGCTCCGCCGTACGCCGAAAGCGCATGGAGCGGCCCAGCAGGCGGACGAGGTCGACGCCCGCGCGGCTCGGCACGACCAGCTGCGGCGCGTCGGCGCACAGCTCGACCTCGACCTTGACCCGCTTGCCGGTCTCCGGGTCGGTCTCGGTGCGCTCGGCGGCCTCGACGGCCTCGGCGCAGGAGTCGATGTACGGCAGGATCACGTCGGCCAGTTCGGCCAGGAACGCGAACCGCTGGTCGCGGTCGCGGGGCTGCGGCACGACGAGCAGCCGGGGCGCGTCCCGGTCGGTGCCCACCAGCGCGCCCAGCGGCGCACCGGCCTCACCGGCGGTGGTCAGCGGCACGAACACCAGTGGCCGCTCGGACAGGTGCCGGTGGCGGACGGTCGCGGCGGGCTGGGCGCGGCCGGTGGCGACGGCCTCGAGGCGGGCCAGGGTGGCGATCAGTGACACATCGCCCCCAGGGCCTCGGCGCGCAGTTCCGCCGCCCGGCGCAGGGCCGCCACCGCGGGGTCGTCCGGATCCCCGGCCTCCCCGCGGGCCGCCGCCAGCACGTCCGCGACCGTCGTCAGCCCGCCCAGTTCGGCGCGGGCCGGGCGGCCCAGGGAGGTCACCGCGCCGGCCGCGCGGGAACGCTCGCGGCAGTGGAACGCAAGCTCGCACGCGGACAGGCACTCGGGCGCGTACGTCGCCGGAACCGACTCCACGGCCGCCGTCAGCCGGTCGGCGGGCAGCTCGGGGGAGAAGCAGGTGCCCTCGGGGAGGGCGTCGGCGATGTCCTGGACGCGGGTGAGGCGGGCCAACTGGCGGGCGGTGACCGCGCGCTGCTTGCGGACGTCCACGGCGGAGGCGGTCGGCAGGTTGGAGAAGTCCTTGGGACACACCAGCAGCACGCGGTGGCGCACGCGGGGGGCGGGGTCGAGGCGGGCGGCGACCTCCTCCAGTGCCAGCACGTACACCGCGGCCTGCCGGGCGGCGGCGCCGACCTTCGCCGGGTCCGCCGAGCCGTCCAGCATCGGGAACGACTTGATCTCCACGACCGTCCAGCTGCCGTCCGGGTGCACCACCACCGCGTCCGGCTCCAGGAAGGCGGGGGAGCCGGCGACGTCCAGCGCGAGCATCGGATGGTCGAGCAGGGTCCAGGTGCCGGCCGCCCCGGTGGCCTCGCGCAGCGCCAGCGCCGTACGCGCCGTACGCCCTTCCGGGCCGATCGCCGACAGGTCGGGGACGGCCGCCGCGCCGGGCGGTTCGGCACCGCGGTCCAGCTTCTCGTGCACCAGGCGCAGCAGTTCCGCGCCGCCGTCCGCCTTCACCTTCGCCTCGAAGGCGTTGCCGCGCGTGAGGGCGAACTGCGACTGGCCGAACGCCGACGGCGAGCCCAGGGCGCTCGCCAACGCCGCCTTGTCCACCCCGGCGCCGTCGAGGATCGCGCGCCGCCTGCACCCCGGGTTCGCGGCGAGCGCCGCGAGGGCACGGGCGTCCAGCGTCCTGGCCGGTACGTCGGGACCGCGCAGCTCAGCGAGCCGCTGCCGGAGCGCCGTCCCCCGCGTCCGAGGGGGAGGCATCCGGCTCGGCTCCGGGCCCGAACCGTGACTCGCGCTGCCGTGGAATTCGCTCACCCGGGGAAGTCTGGCATCCGCCACTGACAATCGAGGTCTGAGCGTCCTGAGCGGCGGCCGGGGCGGACGCGACACGGGCCGCGTTCCACGCCCGCAGCCGGTCCGCCCGGCGCATCACCAGCGGCGCCAGCAGCAGGCCCGCGCCCATCACGGCCGCGCCCGCCGCGGCGTCGAGGAAGTAGTGGTTCGCGGTGCCCATCACCACGATCGTCGTCACCAGCGGGTAGACGACGCCCGCCACCTTCGCGGCGCGGGTGCCGCCGTGCCGCCACAGGATGACGCCGCACCACAGCGCCCAGCCGACGTGCAGGCTCGGCATGGCCGCGTACTGGTTGGTCATGCCGCCCAGCCCGCGAGGCGCGCTCGCCTCACCGCCCCACCAGCCCCACGAGCTGTACTGGGCCATGGTGTCCACGAAGCCGTACTCCGCCGCGAGCAGCCGGGGCGGGCAGGTGGGCAGCAGGGTGAAGCCGATCAGGCCGATGAAGGTCGACGTCATCAGCCAGGTGCGGGCCGCCCGGTAATGCAGGGAGCGCGACCGGAACAGCCAGACCAGGAGCACCGGGGTGACGAGGTAGTGCAGCGACGCGTACCAGAAGTCGGCCGGCACACCGATCCACGCCTCGTTGGTGAACAGGCGGTTCAGCGGGTGTTCGGCGTTGATGTACAGGAACTTCTCGATCCGCAGGATCGCCAGGCCGTGGTCGACCGCGGTGGTGACGTCGCCCCGTGCCAGTAGTCGGCCCGCCGAGTAGCAGGCGTACACCAGCAGGATCAGCGGCAGTTCCGTCCACCAGCGCAGCCGGGTCGGCACGACCGCCTCGGTGCCCGGTGTCTCGGTCTGCGGCATCCGATCGCCTCCCCCTTCGTGTCGCTGCTGTGCCGATGGCACGGACGTGCCACTTTACGGCGTGTGTTCGCGCCCCTTCCGGACGCCCCCGGCCATCAAAGACGCTGAGATCGCCCGCCGGGTTGCCCCTGTTCAGGGTGAGCGATGATGGAGGGGTTCCGCTTCCATCTCCTCGCGATCTCCCGGAAAGGTTCGCCATGGCACCGCGCATCCTGCTGGCCCGGCACGGACAGACCGAGTGGTCACTGTCCGGCAAGCACACCGGCAGGACCGACGTGCCGCTGCTGGAGGAGGGCCGTCGCGGCGCCAAATTGCTCGGCGAGCGACTGCACCGGGCGCCGCTCGACGGCCTCCCCGGCGTCGAGGTCCGCACCAGCCCGCTGGCCCGCGCGTGTGAGACATGCGACATCGCCGGTTTCGGTGAGCGGGCCACGCGGTGGGACACGCTCATGGAGTGGGACTACGGCGCCTATGAGGGCATGACGCCCGCCGAGATCCAGGCCGTCCGCCCCGGCTGGCTCATCTGGCGCGACGGCGTGCCCGACGGTGAGAGCCTCGCCGAGGTCACCGCGCGCGCGGACGAGGTCGTCGCCTGGGCGCGGGCGGAGGACCGGGACGTCCTGGTCTTCGCCCACGGTCACATCCTGCGGTCCATCGGAGCCCGCTGGCTGGGCCTGCCCCTGGACTTCGCGGCCCGCATACGTCTGAACCCGACCTCACTGTCGATCCTGGGCTGGGCGTACGGCGAACCGGCGATAGAGAGCTGGAACGACCTGGGCCACCTCGCGGGGTAGCGGCCCCGGCCCGCGGTCGCCTCACACGCCCCTGGGCGCGCAGGCGTGTCTCTCCAGGAACTCCGAGACCCCGGACGCCCGCCGATGCGGCAACAGCACCCGCGCCGTCCCCGCCAGCATCGTCTGGATCCGGGACGACTGCACCTGCCCCAGCAGTTCCAGCACCCGCATCCCCGCCGCCGCGGCCTCGTCGGGCCGTCCCCCGCGCGCGAGGTCGTCCGCCAGCTCGGCCGTGTACAGCGCGATGTTCCGGGTGAAGTGGGGGTCCTGCGACTGCGCCGCCCGCCGTGCGTGCCGGGCCGCGCGCGGCCAGTCGCCCAGCGTGGACCAGCACTGCGCCTCCAGTCCCTCCAGCTCGGCCTCGCCGTAGAAGCTCATCCACTCGGGGTCGGCGTCCGAGGGGCCCCGCTCGTACAGGGCCTGGGCGCGGGCCAGGGCCTGCTGGCAGCCGGTGCGGTCGGCGAGCCCCGCCCAGCCGCCGGCCTCGCGCAGCGCGAGCAGCGACATCAGCCGGGGTGAGCCGAGGGGGCGGGCGACGCGCTGGGCGGCCTGGGCGGCCCGGACGGCCTCGCGGGGCCGGCCCGCGTCGCGCGCGAGGAACGCCGTGTTGCAGAAGGCGTGCGCCTCCAGTCCCTGGTCCCCGTTCACCCGGGCGGTCGCGAGGGCTTCCGCGTAGTGCGAGCGGGCGTCGTCGAAGCGGCCCGAGTCGTGCGCCAGCCAGCCCACGGAGATGGCGAGTTCCCCGGCGCCCGACTGGAGCCGGTCGGCGGTCGCCTGCCGGGTCGCGCCGGCGTCCAGCAGCGCGTACGCGGCGCGCAGCGGTGCCGCCGCGCGCTGGTAGAGGCCGTCGGCGCCGTGCCGGTCGTCCAGCAGCCGGATCCTGCGGACCGCTTCTTCCAGGGCGCTCGCCTCGCCCGCCCCGGAGCGGCGGGCGGGACGTCGCGCCGCCGACGCGTCCGGGGCGAACCCGAAGGGGCCCAGCGAGGCGGCGGCCACCGTGGCGCCTCCGCCGGTCATGAATGCGCGACGCAGCACGTCGCTCTCCTCGTGGTTGTGGTGCGGGTCGTACGGGTCCTGCGTGTCATACGGCTCGCGCGCCTCGCACGACTCATCCGCCCCCCGCGCCACACCGGTGGTGCGCGCCGGGCTCGGGGTGTGCGCGCGGGGCGCGTCGTCGGTGGGGCGCGCCCCGCGTCCGCGTACGGACGAGCGGGGCGCGAACCCCAGGTCGGTGAGCGTGCGGCCGGGGAACATGTGCAGGAACACCCGCTCGTACGCGTAGTTGGGACAGCGGATCTCCCCCGACTCGACCCGGCCGATGTAGCGCGCGTCGCAGCTGACCCGCTCGCCGATCTCCCGCGCCGCCCGCCGTACCAGCGCGGCGAACTCCGCCGGCGAGCGTTGCCCGCGCAGGTGGCGGAAGACGAGGTTGGGCCGGTTGGGCCGGGGTGGGGTCACCGTTGACGACGCCATGGCCGGGTCCTCTCGTGCGAACCGTCGAACCATGCCGGACCCCGGGCGAACCGCTCGGTGTGTCGAGGCCCGTCACCCTGGTCTCCGGCGGGCAAGAACGTACCTGCTGCGACTGGGCCGCCACGCGGTGTTTGGCCACAAAGCGGATATCTCATCCGAGATCCGCCATGAAGTGCCATCCTTTGCGGCGGACTTCCGCCGTAGCCGTTGACGGCGTGGCGCGTTGGGCACTGTGGACTGCAGGAGGGCTGCGTGGTGGAGGCCGGGATGGAGACCAGCCAGAGCAACGATCCTTGTGTGCCGTCTGTGACGGCGTGCGACCTCGTTACGGTGCCGACCCGGCACGGGCTGGAGGTGGTCGACATCCTGCGCCGGGGGGCCGGGGACGCGGTGGGGCCCGTACTCCACGACGACGGGGGCGGAACCCTCGCCTTCCTCGTCCCGCCGGGAACCGCGGCCGCGTGGGACGTCCCCGGCAGTACCTGTACGGAGACCGACGGGCGGGGACTGAGACTCGACCCCGAGCCCACGGTCGAGGGCTCGGACTGGCTGGTGCCGCCCGGCGAGGCGGACCTCGCGACGGATCCCGCGGTGCTGCGGCGGGCGTTGGGAGAGGCGGCGCGGACGATCGAGGCGGCGGACAACTGCCGGTGAGCGCCCTGCCGCGCCGCCCTGCGAAAATGCCCGCATGGGAAGGTCCAGGAACGCCCGCCGCGAGCGGGACGCCGTCGCAGCGGTCGCCGAGGCCGTCGACGGCGGGCTCGCGCAGCTCGTGCCCGACCGGGACCGGGCGCGGGCCTGGACACTGCTCATCGACGGGGCGCCCCAGTCGCACGTGGACCTCGACGACCCGGCGTATCTCTCCTTCGAGTACCAGCGGCGGCTCGGGCACGTCATCGACCTCGTCGCGCCGCCCGGCAAGCCCCTGCACGCCGTCCATCTCGGCGGCGGCGCGTTCACCCTCGCCCGGTACGTCGCCGCCACCCGCCCCCGCTCCACCCAGCAGATCGTCGAGCGCGACGCGAGTCTGGTCCGACTGGTCCGCCGGGAACTGCCGCTGGACCCCGGGGCGCGGATCAGGGTGCGGTCCGTCGACGCCCGGGACGGGCTCGGCAAGGTGCCGGACGGATGGGCCGACCTCGTCATCGCGGACGTGTTCAGCGGCGCCCGCACCCCCGCGCACCTGACCTCCACCGAGTTCCTCGACGAGGTCCGCAGGACCCTCGGACCCGGCGGCTGCTACGCCGCCAACCTCGCCGACGGGCCGCCGCTCGCGCACCTGCGCGCCCAGATCGCCACCGCCGCGGCCCGCTTCCCCGAACTCGCCCTGGTCGCCGACCCGACCGTGCTGCGCGGCAAACGGTTCGGCAACGCCGTCCTCGTCGCCTCCGACCTGCCCCTGCCGGTCGCCGAACTGACCCGCCGGGCGGCGAGCGACCCGCACCCGGGGCGCGTCGAACACGGCCGCGCGCTGCTGGACTTCACCGGCGGCGCCGCACCGGTCGTGGACGCGTCGGCGGTGGCGTCACCGGCCCCACCGCCGTCCGCGTTCCACTAGCGCCGGCGGCCTCGGGCTGGACATCGTGCGCCGGCTCGCCGAGTCGACGGGCGGGGACGTGCGGATCGGGTCGTCCGTGCTGGGCGGCGCCGAGGTGCGGGTGTGGCTCCAGACCGACGCGGCGCCCGGGCGGGATTCGGCGCGCGGAGGGCACCGTGGGCGGATGCGGCGGCGCCGGAGTGGCCGAAAAATCACGGTCTTCAGCCGGTCCAGATCCGTTTCCTGAGCGTCGCTCCGCCCACGGCTGACGCCCCTCGCCCCACTTCCCGCCAACCCTGATCCACTCCCGAAGCGGGACACTCCGCACCCCGAAGCAGGACAAGTGGTGTCGATTACGTTTCGACAAATCAAGGTGACTGCTCTTGACGCATGACCGGACACACGGTTGTTATTGCGCCAACGTGTTCGGTCAAGTTGATTTCTGATCGTTTTCAGGATCGGTTTTCAGCCGGACCTCCCGTGGCCGGACCAGTCCCCAGGAGCCGTACATGCGCGACCTCTTCCCCACCCCGTCCGTCTCCCCCAGCCGTCGCACCCTGCTGCGCGGTATCGGCGGTGCCGCCGTCCTCGGCGCCGGCATACCCCTGCTGAGCGCCTGCGGCGGCAGCGGCACGTCCGCCGACCCCAAGACGGTCACCGTCGGTTCCAACGCGTCCGACGCGGTGCCGAAGAAGGCCTTCGCCGACATCTACACGGCGTTCACCAAGCAGTCCGGCATCACGGTCGACGTGAACACCAAGGACCACAACACGTTCCAGGAGCAGATCAACTCCTACCTCCAGGGCACCCCGGACGACGTGTTCAACTGGTTCGCCGGCTACCGCATGCAGTTCTTCGCGGCCAAGAAGCTCGCCACCCCGATCGACAATGTGTGGCAGAAGATCGGCGGCAACTTCCCCAACGCGATGAAGGCCCTCAGCAAGGGCGAGGACGGAAAGTACTACTTCGTCCCGCTGTACACGTACCCGTGGGCGATCTTTTACCGCAAGAGCGTCTTCCAGCAGTACGGCTACACCGTCCCGACCACCTGGGACCAGTTCGTCGCCCTGTGCAAGCAGATGCAGAAGGACAAGCTCGTCCCGATCGCCTTCGGTGACAAGGACGCCTGGCCCGCGCTCGGCACCTTCGATCAGATCAACTTCCGCGCCAACGGCTACGACTTCCACGTCGAGCTGATGGCCGGCAAGGCCTCCTGGACCGACGCCAAGGTCCGCAAGGCCTTCGACCTGTGGGCCGAGATCCTCCCCTACCACCAGGAAGGCGCCGTCGGCCGCACCTGGCAGGACGCCGCGCAGACCCTGGCGTCCAAGAAGGCCGGCATGTATCTGCTGGGCACGTTCGTCGGCCAGCAGTTCACCAACGCCGCCGACCGCGAGGACCTGGACTTCTTCGCCTTCCCGGAGATCGACCCGCAGTTCGGTCAGGACACCGTCGAGGCGCCCACCGACGGCTTCATGCTCTCCAAGGCCCCGAAGAACAAGGCCGGCTCCGTCAAGCTCCTGGAGTACCTGGGCAGCCCCGCCGCCGAGCAGATCTACCTCAAGTCCGACCCGAACGTCGTCGCCGCCTCCACCAAGGCCGACACCTCCTCGTACAGCCCTCTGCAGAAGAAGGCGTACGAGATGATCTCCGGCGCCAAGCACCTCACCCAGTTCATGGACCGCGACAGCCGCCCCGACTTCACCTCCACGGTGATGCAGCCGGCGCTGCAGAAGTTCGTCCGCGACCCCAAGGGCATCGACGCCCTGCTGACGTCGATCGAGCGCCAGAAGAAGACGATCTTCGCGTCCTCCTGAACGGCGGCCTTCACAGCGACATGAGCACTGACACCCCCATGCAGACCCCGGAGGCGGCCACCGTGCCGCCCCGGGGCACGGCATCCCCGACGAAGCGGCCCGCGCGGGGCCACCGGCGCCTGCTGACCCGCCGCGACCGGCTCACGCTCGGCCTGATGGCCGGGCTGCCGACGATCCTGCACGTGACCCTGGTGTGGGTGACGGCCCTCGCCTCGATCGCGCTGGCCTTCACCACCTGGGACGGCATCGGCTTCGACTCCATCACCTGGGTCGGCCTGGACAACTTCAAGGAGCTGTTCACCAACAACCCGCAGTTCTGGCCGGCCGTCCAGCACAACGTCGTCTGGTTCGTCGTCCTGATCCTGATCCCGACGCCGCTCGGCCTGTTCCTCGCCGTGCAGCTCGACAAGAAGATCCGCTTCAGCCGCGTCTACCAGACCGCGTTCTTCCTCCCGGTCGTCGTGTCGATGGCCGTCATCGGCTTCGTCTGGCAGCTCGTCTACAACCCCGACACCGGCCTGATCAACAGCCTCATCGGCGCGAACGAGCCGGGCCACTACATCGACTGGATCGGCGACCCGGACCTCAACCTCTGGGCGATCCTCGTCGCCGCGTCCTGGCGCCACACCGGCTACATGATGATCCTCTACCTGGCCGGCCTGAAGAGCGTCGACCCCGCCCTGCGCGAGGCCTCCGCGCTGGACGGCGCGAACGAGTGGCAGACGTTCAAGAACGTCATCTTCCCGACCCTGCGCCCCACCAACACCGTCGTCCTGGTCGTCACCATCATCGAGGCCCTGCGCGCCTTCGACCTC
>NZ_BQUN01000096.1:91900-106148 GCF_026008495.1 Streptomyces sp. A012304 | reverse complement strand
GCGCCGAGGGCACCGAGCTGCTGTCGATCCTGGTCACCAACAACATCATCGGCGAGTCCAGCCGCATCGGATACGGCTCGGCCATCGCCGTGGTCCTGCTGGTGATCTCCCTCGCCGTGATCATCCCCTACCTGATCGCGACCTTCCGGAAGGAGCGGCGCGCATGAGCCACGCCCTGGTGACGAAACAGCGCACCCCCGTCCGCCCCGCCCGGATCCTGCTGCACGTCTTCCTCGTGGTCACGGCCCTGGCCTGGCTCGGCCCGCTGCTGTGGGCGCTCCTCGCGGCCATGCGCCCGTACGCGGAGACCAGCGACAAGGGCTATGTCTCCTGGCCCGACAAGCTGAGCCTCGACAACTTCACGAACGCGTTCCAGCAGTCGGACATGCTGCACTACTTCGGCAACACCCTGCTGATCGCCGTCCCGGCGGTGCTGCTGACGCTGTTCCTGTCCTCGATGGTCGCCTTCTACGTCAGCCGCTTCGACTTCCGCATCAACCTCGCGCTGCTGCTGGTCTTCACGGCCGGCAACCTGCTCCCGCAGCAGGTGATCATCACCCCGCTGTACCGCCTGTACCTCCTGGTGGACCTGCCGGGCATCACGATGAGCGGCAAGCTCTACGACTCCGCCCTCGGCCTGGTGCTGATCCACGTGGCGTTCCAGTCCGGGTTCTGCGCCTTCGTGCTGGCCAACTACATGCGCTCGCTGCCGCACGAGCTGACCGAGGCCGCGCTCGTCGACGGCGCCTCCGTGTGGCGGCTGTACTGGCAGATCGTGCTGCCGCTGTGCAAGCCCGCGATGGCGGCCCTGGCGACGCTGCTGTCCATCTGGATCTACAACGACTTCTTCTGGGCCATCGTGCTGATCTCCACCGGCGAGAACATGCCGATCACCTCGGCACTGAACAACCTCTCCGGCCAGTACTTCACCGACCCCAACCTGGTCGCCGCCGGCGCCCTGCTCACCGCCATCCCGACGCTGATCGTGTACTTCGCGCTCCAGCGCCAGTTCGTCAGCGGCCTCACGCTCGGCGCCAACAAGGGCTGACGCCCCCCTCTCGTGAAAGAGACCTCCGTGCACCACCCGTTCACCCCGGTCGCCTCCGTCGCCGTGGACCCGCGTCGGGCCCGCGTCCACGAGGAGGGCTGGCAGTCCTGGAGCCCCAGCGGCGCCTACGCCCTCGGCGACACCCCCCACCGCCCGACGAACACCAACTGGGCGACCGTCTGCTACCGGCCCGGCGTCACCGTCCCCGAGGGCGTCTTCCAGGGCGAGGGCCTGCTCGCGCTCGACCCCGGCGACGGCTCGCCCGTCCGGCTGTGGGCGGCGGTGGACCCGACCCGCGAGGTGCCGTCCGTCCGCCTGACCGTGCACGGACGGCGGGCGGAGATCAGCGCGACCGGCCCGGTGAAGGAGTGGGAGGGCGCGGACATCCAGTCGATGCTGGCGGACTGGGCGGCGGGCCTCGGCCTCGGCACGCCACGGCGCGCTCCGACCGTGTGGTGCTCCTGGTACGAGTACTTCACCGCCGTCACCGAGGACGACATCCACGAGAACCTCCGGGCGATGGACACCCTCGACCTGCCCGTCCACGTCGTCCAGATCGACGACGGCTACCAGAAGGCCCTCGGCGACTGGCTCACCCTCTCCGGCCGTTTCCGCTCCCGGGCCCGGATCGCCGACGCCATCCGCGCCCGGGGCCGCCGGGCGGGCATCTGGACGGCCCCCTTCCTCGTCGACCCGGCCAGCGACCTGGCCGCCGAGCACCCGGACTGGCTGGTCCGCGACCTCGACGGCGGTTTCGCGCACGCCGGCCGCAACTGGGGACACGACCTGAACGTCCTCGACACCACCCACCCCCGGGCGGCGGCGTACCTCACGGACGTCTTCCGCACCCTGCGCGCCGAGGGCTACGACTACTTCAAGGTCGACTTCCTGTACGCGGGCGCCCTGGACGGTGTACGGCACACCCGGGTCGACGCGCTCCAGGCGTACCGCGAGGGCGTCCGGCTGATCCGGGACGCCATCGGGCCGGAGTCGTACCTGCTGGGCTGCGGGGCCCCGATGCTGCCCTCCATCGGCCTGTTCGACGCGATGCGGGTCAGCCCCGACACCGCCCCGCACCGCCGCCCCGAGGCCGACGACTACAGCCAGCCCGGCCAGGACCCGGCCGAGTTCACCGGCATCGGACGGCAGTGGCAGCACGGCCGGCTCTGGATCAACGACCCCGACTGCCTGATGGCCCGCCCCGCCGTGGAGACCCGCGAGCGCTGGGCGGACCACGTCGCGGCGACGGGCGGCCTGGTGGCCTCCAGCGACCGTCTGCTCTCCCTGGACCTGTGGGGCGTGGAGACCACCCGCCGTCTGCTGTCGGGAGCCGCCCGATGAACCGCAAGCTGGCAGTCAAGGGCATCGCCTACGGCGGCGACTACAACCCCGAGCAGTGGCCCGAGGAGGTGTGGGCCGAGGACATGCGCCTGATGGGCGAGGCCGGGGTGACGATGGTCAGCGTCAACATCTTCTCCTGGGCGCTGCTGGAGCCGAAGGAGGGCGTGTTCGACTTCTCGAGGCTCGACCGGATCCTCGACATGCTGTACGCCCACGGCATCGCCGCCGACCTGGCGACCCCGACGGCGGCCCCGCCGGCCTGGTTCTTCACGGCCCACCCCGAGGCGCTGCCCGTGGACCGGGACGGCCGACGGCTGTCCTACGGCAGCCGTCAGACGTTCTGCCCGAGCAGCCCCGCCTACCGGGAGGCCGCCCTGCGGATCACCCGCGCCCTGGCCGAGCGGTACGCCGACCACCCGGCCGTCGTCATGTGGCACATCCACAACGAGTACGGCTGCCACAACGCGGAGTGCCACTGCGACACGAGCGCGGCGGCGTTCCGGAGGTGGCTGCGGGCCCGCTACGGCGACGACCTGGCGGCGCTCAACGACGCCTGGGGCACCACCTTCTGGAGCCAGTGGTACTACGACTGGGACGAGATCCTGCCCCCGCGCGCGACGGGCGCCGTCCCCAACCCCACCCACCAGCTGGACTGGCGCCGCTTCTGCAGCGACGAGCTGCTGTCGCTGTACACGGCGGAACGGGACGTGCTGCGCGCGGCGGCCCCGGCCACGCCCGCCACCACCAACTTCATGGTGATGTACAACTTCGACGCGCTGGACTACTGGCGCTGGGCGCCGGAGCTGGACATCGTCTCCAACGACCACTACCTGCGCTCCACCGACCCCGAGTCGGAGATCGACATCGCGCTGAGCGGCGACCTCACACGGTCGCTGGCGGGCGGACCGTGGCTGCTGATGGAGCACTCGACGGGCGCGGTCAACTGGCAGCCGGTCAACCGGGCCAAGACCCCCGGCGAGTTGCGGCGCAACGCGCTGGCGCATGTGGCGCGCGGCGCCGACGGCATCGCCTACTTCCAGTGGCGGGCGGCGAAGGCGGGCGCCGAGCAGTGGCACTCGGCGATGCTGCCGCACGCGGGAACGGACAGCCGGATTTGGCAGGACGTGGTGCGACTCGGCGCGGACCTGCGGGCGTTGGCGGAGGTGCGGGGCAGCGGGAGCACCGCGCGGACGGCCGTCGTCTGGGACTGGAACGCCCGGTGGGCGCTGGAGCTGCCCTCGCAGCCGAGCGCCGAGGTGCGCTACCTCGACCTGGTGCGCGCCTGGTACGAGCCGCTGTGGCGGGCGGGTGTGGCCGTGGACTTCGTCCGCCCCGACGCCGACCTGTCCGCCTACCGCCTGGTGCTCGCCCCCGGCCTGTACCTGGTGGACGACGCGGGCGCGGCCAATCTGACGTCCTTCGCCGAGCGCGGCGGCACCCTCGTCGTCGGTTTCCACAGCGGCGCGGTGGACGAGAACTGCCATGTGCGGCTGGGCGGTTACCCCGGCGCCTTCCGCGAGGCCCTCGGCGTGCGCACCGACGAGCTGTTCCCGTTGCTGCCGGGTGAGCCGGTGGGACTGAGCGGCGGCGGCCGGGCGTCCCTGTGGTCGGAGCGGGTCCGCCTCGACGGCGCCGAGGCGGTGACCACGTACACCGACGGCCCCCTCGCCGGCGTACCGGCGGTGACCCGGCACACCTACGGGGCGGGCCGGGCCTGGTACCTGGCCACCCTCCCCGACGCCGGCACCCTGGCCGCGCTCCTGGAACGCGTCCGCGCCGAGGCCGGGGTGCGGCCGGTGGTCGACGGCCTCCCGGACGGCGTCGAAGCCGTCCGCCGCCGAGGCACCGACGCCGACTACGTCTTCCTCCTCGACCACACCGGCCAGGGCGCCGAGATCCCGCTCGCCCCCGGCGCCGTCGACCTCCTCACCGGCCGGCCACTACCGGAGAACACGGCCGTCGTCCCCCCGGGCGGGGTGGTCGTGGCACGGGAGCCGCAGAAGCTGTTCGGGGAGACGTAGTCGTCCCGCACCCCGTACGGCAGGGCGCGGCACACCCCCACGGTGTGCCGCGCCCTTCCCCTCTCCCGGGTCAGGTGGTCTCGAGGGCCGGCAGGGTGCCGGTCCTGGCTGCCTTGCCGTACCAGAGGGCGCTGGACTTGGGCGTGCGGGTCAGGGTCGCGTAGTCGACGTACACCGCGCCGAACCGCTTCTCGTAGCCGTACGCCCACTCGAAGTTGTCCAGCAGGGACCACAGGAAGTAGCCGCGGACGTCGGCGCCCTCCGCGATCGCGCGGCGGACCGCCCTGAGGTGGCCGTGCAGGTAGGCGATGCGCTCGGGGTCGTGGACGCGGCCGTCGGGGTCGGGCTTGTCGTCGTAGGCCGCGCCGTTCTCGGTGATGTAGAGCGGCAGGCCCGGGGCCTCCTTGCTGTAGCGCATGATCAGGTCGTGCAGGCCCGTCGGGTCGATCGTCCAGCCCATCTCCGTGCGGTCGCCCGGGGTCTGGTGGAAGGCGACGTCGTCCGCGCCCGGCCAGGGGGTGTGGTCGCTGGCGCCATGGCCGTCGGCGCGCGGGCCCTTCGGGTCGGCGTCCGCCGCCGAGACCAGGGTGGGCGTGTAGTAGTTCAGGCCCAGCGCGTCCAGCGGCTGGTTGATGGCCCGCAGGTCGCCGTCGAGGACGTACGACCAGTCCGTGAGCGAGGAGGTCGCGGCGAACAGCGTCTCCGGGTACGCGCCCCGCAGGATCGGGCCGTGGAAGACGCCGTTGGCCAGGTCGTCGATCTTGCGGACCGCCGCCAGGTCCTCGGGCGTGCGCGACAGCGGCCGCACCACCGAGGAGTTGAGGCTGATCGCCACCTGGTTGCGGGCCGGCATCGCCGCACGCAGCGCCGAGGTGCCCAGGCCGTGCGCCAGGTTGAGATGGTGCGCGGCGCGCAGGGAGGCCGCCGGGTCCGTACGGCCGGGCGCGTGCACCCCGGACGCGTAGCCGAGGAACGCGCTGCACCACGGCTCGTTCAGCGTGATCCAGTGCTCCACGCGGTCGCCGAGCGCCTCCCCGACGATCTGCGCGTACTCGGCGAACCGGTACGC
This sequence comes from Streptomyces sp. A012304, assembly GCF_026008495.1. Lineage (GTDB taxonomy): Bacteria > Actinomycetota > Actinomycetes > Streptomycetales > Streptomycetaceae > Streptomyces. Next base: position 100,669 of record NZ_BQUN01000096.1, on the reverse strand, counting down.
CGTGTCGCGCTCCGGCCAGCCGCCCGCGTCCTCCAGCTCCTGCGGCAGGTCCCAGTGGTACAGGGTGACCGCCGGCTTGATGCCCTTCGCCAGCAGCTCGTCGACCAGCCGACGGTAGAAGTCCAGGCCCACCTGGACCGCGGGACCCCGGCCGGTCGGCTGGACCCGCGACCAGGAGATGGAGAAGCGGTACGCGTTCAGGCCGAGGTCGGCCATGAGCGCGACGTCGTCGCGGTAGCGGTGGTAGTGGTCGACAGCGATGTCACCGGTCTCGCCGCCGGCCGTCTTGCCCGGGGTATGGCTGAAGGTGTCCCAGATCGACGGGGTGCGGCCGTCCTCCCGCACCGCCCCCTCGATCTGGTACGCGGACGTCGCGGCGCCCCAGAGGAAGGCGGGAGGAAAGGTCACCGGGGTGGCCGACTGTGCGGACTCAGGCATGGAAGCGCTCCCATGAGTGGTCGTCGAGGTCACGAGACCGACGAGGTTGGGGGGAAGTGGTGCCAAGGGGGCTGAGGCGGCGGTGACCCGGCCCCCGGGGAAACGATGTCGCTGCAAGGGCCCTGCTGTGTCGCATGTGTTGCGTGTGTCGCATATGAATGTGCCTGGGCTCGTGTGGCTCGCTGGTCGGAGGTGAGGCCCCGCACGCCGCGGGGCCTCGGCCCGCACGGCGCGGCGGGTCGTACGGCGCGGGGCCTCGGCCCGCACGCCGCGGCGGCGCGCACGGTGTGGGCTCAGCCCTTCACCGCGCCCTGCATGATGCCGCCGACGATCTGCTTGCCGAAGATCGCGAAGACCAGCAGCAGCGGCAGCGTGCCCAGCAGCGCGCCCGCCATGATCAGCGACTGGTCGGGCGTGTACCCGCGGCCCAGGCCCGCGACCGCCACCTGCACGGTCGGGTTGCCGGTCTGGCTCAGCACCAGGAACGGCCACAGGAAGTCGTTCCACGTCTGGACGAACATCAGCATGCCGAGCACCGCCATCGCGGGGCGCGCCGCGGGGAACACCACGTGCCACACCACGCGCCAGCTGCTCGCGCCGTCCACCCGTGCCGCCTCGATGATCTCGTCCGGCAGCGCCTGGAGCAGGTACTGCCGCATGAAGAACACCCCGAAAGCGCTCACCAGCGACGGCAGGATCACCGCCTGGAGCTGGTCGGTCCACTCCAGCTTGGCGACCATCATGTACAGCGGGATCACACTGAGCTGCGGCGGCACCATCATCGTGCCGACGACGATCAGCATCAGCGCGCCCCGGCCCTTGAACCGCAGCTTGGCGAAGGCGAACCCGGCGATCGTCGACAGGAAGACGATGGTCAGGGCCGACGTGCCGGCCACGATCGTCGTGTTCCAGAACGCCTCGCCGAGGTTGGCGTCGTTCCAGGCGACGTCAAGGTTGTCGAAGAGGTTCGAGCCGAACCAGAACGGCGGCGGTGTCTGCGCCAGCCGGTTGTTGTCACGGGAGGCGGCGATCGCCGTCCACACCAGCGGGAACAGCGAGCCGATGGTGAACAGGGCCAGGATCACGTAGGCGATCGGCCCGGCGTGCATCTGGCCGCCGGCCCGCGCGGACCGCGGGCGGCGGATGCGCTTGGACGGAGGCGCGGCCTCCTCCTCGGGCTTCGTCAGGGTCGTCGTCACGGCCGTACTCCTTAACTACTGGCGCGCAGCCGGCGCGAGATGACGTAGTTGACGATGCCGATCACGATGAGGATCAGGAACATCGTCCAGGCGATCGCGGAGGCCCGGCCCAGGTGCTGGTTCACCCAGCCCTGCTCGTACAGGTACAGACCCAGCGTCTGGAACTGGTGCTCCGCACCGCCCGAGGCGCCCTTGTTCGCGTCGAAGAGGAGCGGCTCACCGAAGACCTGGCTGGCGCCGATCGTGGAGACGACCACCGTGAACAGGATCGTCGGACGCAGCGACGGCAGCGTCACATGGAGGAACTGCTGCCAGCGGCTCGCGCCGTCCAGCGCCGCCGACTCGTACAGGTCCTGCGGGATCGCCTGCATCGCCGCCAGGTAGATCAGCGCGTTGTAGCCGGTCCACCGCCAGATGACGATCGTCGACACCGCGATCTGCGACGGCCACTTGTCGTTCTGCCAGTCGATCGGGCCGATCCCGACCATGTCCAGCACCCAGTTGATCATGCCGTAGTCGCGCCCGAACAGCAGCACGAAGACCAGCGAGGCGGCCGCGATGGACGTCGCGTACGGCGCGAGCATCGCGACCCGGTAGAAGGTCGAGGCGCGCAGCTTGTAGTTGAGGATGTGGGCGAGCCCCATCGCCATCAGCAGCTGCGGGACGGTCGAGATGATCCCGATCGTGAGGGTGTTCTTCGCCGCGTTCCAGAAGAAGTCGTCGTCGAAGATCCGGGTGTAGTTGCGCAGCCCCACCCAGTCCATGTCGGTGGGCGCGGTCATCTCCACCTGGTGCAGCGACGCCCATCCCGTGTACAGCAACGGGAACAGGCCGAACGCCAGGAACAGCAGGAAGAACGGCGAGACGAACGCGTACGGACTCCAGCGGATGTCCCGCTGCCAGCGGCGCGAGAGCCGGGCCCGGCGCCGCTGCTCCGCCTCCGTGGGGGCGGCGGGCGGGCGGCCCGGGGCCGCGCCCCCCTCCTTCACGGGGGGCGCGGCGGTGTGGTGACGGGTGGCCATACGGGTCACTTGTCCAGGTTGTTGTCGATGGTCTTGGTCGCCGTCTTCCAGGCCTCCTCCGGCGACTTGCCCTTCGTCACGAGGATGACGCCGTTGTCCGACAGACCCTGCTGGATGATCTGGTCCTTCGCGCCGATCACCTGGACGGGGGCGGACTTCGCGGCCTCCGCGAAGATCGCGCCGATGTTCTGGTCACCGGTCATCTCGTTCTTCGCGCCGGTGACGTCCGTCGACGTGTAGGTGCTCGGTGCGCTCGGGAAGGAGCCCTGCACCTTGAACAGCTTGATCTGCTGCTCGGGCGCGGTCAGCCAGGCGACCAGCTTCTCGGCCTCCTTCACGTTCTTGCCGCTGGAGGGCACGGTGAGGAAGGAACCGCCCCAGTTGGCGGACTTCGGCGCCACCGCGACGGCCCACTTGCCGAACGCCTCGGGCTTCGACTTGCCCTTCAGGGTGCCGAGCATCCACGGCGGGCAGGCGATGGTGGCGAACTTGTTGTTCGCGATCGTCTGGTCCCAGGCCGGCTGGAACTGCGTCTGCGCCTGCACCAGGCCCTGCTGGGCGGCCTTCGCGGTCAGGTCGAAGGCGGCTTTGACGGCGCGGTTCGACTTGTAGATGACCTCGCCGGAGGAGTTGTAGAACTTCTCCTCCTCGCTGCCGAGGATGGCGTTGATCAGACCGCCGGGGGAGTCCATGAAGAAGGTGCCCTTGGGTGCCTTCGCCTTGAACCGCTCGCCGACCGAGACGAACTTGTTCCAGTCACCCGCCCACAGCTTGCCGACCTCCGCGGGGTCGGTGGGCAGACCGGCCTGCTGGTAGAGGTCCGTGCGGTAGCAAATGGCCATCGGGCCGACGTCGGTGCCGAGACCGACCGTCTTGCCGTCCTTGGTCGTGGCCTGCGCCCACTTCCAGTCCAGCCAGTTGCTCTTGTTCACGCCCGAAACCTTGGACATGTCCTGGAGCTTGGCGCTCTGGGTGGCGGTGACCTCGGCGATGTTGGCGACTTCGACGGCCTGGACGTCCTGGAGGCCACTGTTGGTGGTGAGGTGGTTGACGAGCGCCGGGTAGTAGTTCTCGTTCCGCTCGATGACGTTCTCGGCGATCTTGATGTGCGGGTTGAGCTTCTCGTACTCGGCGTAGAGGCCGGCCTCCTTGAAGCCCATGGTGCCGAAAAGGCCCAGCGTGATCGTGGTCTTGCCCTTGCTGTCGCCGGACGAGGAACCGTCGGAACCCTCGTTGCCGCCGTCGTCGGCACAACCGGCCAGCAGCCCGGCGCCCAACGACGCGACGGCCGCCAGGACCACTACCCGGCGGGAGGTTCGGGTACGTGCTCGCATTGCGTCCTCCTGTTGCCCTGACGTGCCGACCCCCCGGCCAACTGCATGGTTGGACCCGTTAGTTTCTCGCTGCGGCTCGGGCGGGGAACGTGCGGGATGTGTATGTGTCAGGTACCGTGGGAGCGCTCCCACAAGTGATGTGTTGAAGAGTCGTCGGTTCGGGCGGGGGTGTCAAGGGTGGTGACGCGGAGAGCCGCGTTCAGTTATCTGCCTGTTAGCTAACCGCGGGACCGATGCTTTTCGGCCGAGGCCGTCACCGGGCGGGTCCGGCCGACGACGGTCCTGGTGGCAGCCCTCCCGACCGGGCAGGACTGTTAGATTCCAGGCCAGCGGTGATGACGACGGCGGGAAGGCGGAGCCCATGGCAAGCCACGGAGCGCGAGGCCGGAGCGGTGGCCGGCCCACCCTCGAGGAGGTGGCCGCGCGCGCCGGCGTCGGCCGGGGCACGGTCTCACGGGTGATCAACGGCTCGCCCCGGGTCAGCGACGCGACCCGCGCGGCGGTGGAGGCGGCGGTCGCCGAGCTCGGCTACGTCCCCAACACCGCGGCCCGTGCCCTCGCCGCCAACCGCACGGACGCGATAGCGCTGGTCGTCCCCGAGCCGGAGACCCGCTTCTTCTCCGAACCGTACTTCTCGGACATGCTGCGCGGTGTGGGCGCCGAACTGTCCGAAACCGAGATGCAGTTGCTGCTGATCTTCGCGGGCAGCGACCGCGAACGGCGGCGGCTCGCCCAGTACCTGGCGGCGCACCGGGTGGACGGCGTCCTGCTGGTCTCGGTGCACGCCGACGACCCGCTGCCCGACCTCCTGTCCCAGCTGGAGATCCCGGCGGTGATCAGCGGCCCGCGTTCCGCCGCGGAGACGCTGCCCTCGGTCGACTCCGACAACTACGGCGGCGGCCGCTCGGCCGTCGAGCATCTGCTGGCCCGCGGCCGTCGCCGCATCGCCCACATCACCGGCCGCCTCGACGTCTACGGCGCCCAGCGGCGCGTCGACGGCTACCGGGCCGCGCTGCGCGAGGCGGGGCACGAGGTGGACGAGTCCCTGATCGAGCCCGGTGACTTCACCGAGGAGGGCGGCCACCGCGCGATGACCGACCTGCTCGCCCGCGACCCTTCCCTGGACGCGGTGTTCGCCGGTTCGGACGTCATGGCGGCCGGCGCCCGCCAGGCCCTGCGCGAGGCGGGCCGCCGTATCCCCGAGGACGTCGCCCTCGTCGGCTACGACGACTCCGCCATAGCCCGCCACATGGACCCGCCCCTGACCAGCGTCCGCCAGCCCATCGAGGAGATGGGCCGAAGAATGCTCGACCTGCTCCTGTCGGAGATCGCGGACCGCCGCCCGGCGGCGTCACGGGGCCTGGAGCGCAGGCAGGTGGTGCTGGCCACGGAGCTGGTGCAAAGGGCCTCCTCCTAGACCGATCGGTTCCCGACCGGCGTCAGAGGCGCAGTTGCCACCTGGTCTCGCCGTCCTGTTCCTCCTCCGTCGGGGACAGTCCCGCCGCCGCGGCGACCGCGGCCGAGGCGCCGTGGCCGGGGTGGATGTGCGCGACGACCGTACCGACGCCCCGCTCCCGCAGCCGGGCGACGAGCCCGGCGGCGGCCTCCGAGGCGAGCCCACGGCCCTGCCACGGGGTGCCGACCACCCAGGCGATCTCGGCGACGGAGTCCCCGGTGACCGTGGCCTGCACCGTGCCGACGAGCCGCGCGTCCTCGCGCAGCCGCAGGACCCAGTTGCACCAGGACACGGACGGGTCGGGGGAGCCGGCGACGAGGCGTTCGTAGCGGGCCCGCACTGCCTCGGGGGTGCCGGGGCTGCCGCCGATGAAGGTGTGCAGGGCCGGGTCGGACAGGACGACGGCCATCTCCTCGGCGTGCTCGACCCGCAGCGGGACGAGATCGAGACGCGAGGTGCGGATCGGTTCGGCGTACGGGAGCGGGGCGATGGCGACCTCCGGGTGAGGGCGTGCGCCCGGCCCGCCCGCGCGAGGGCGCGAGCCGGCCGGGCGGTGGACGCGGCCGATCAGCAGGACTCGTCGAACTTGACCGCGGTGAACGTCACGGGCTGACCGTCCAGCTTGGCACCGGCCGCCGGGGTCTGGGTGCAGACCTTCCAGTTGGACTCGACGAGGACCATGCGGTCGTCTCCGGAGGCGTCCTCGACGGTGATGCTAGTACTGCTGTCGAGCGCCTGCCGGGCGACCTTGACGGACTTGCCCCCGAAGTCGGGCATCGTGGCACCGGCCTCCTGGACGGCTCCCGCGTCCTTGGCCGGGCAGTCCTCCTCCAGCTTGACCGCGCCGAAGTCGACCTCGGTGTCCGTGGCGTGGGCGCCCGCCGAGGGGGTCTGGGAACAGACCTTCCAGTTGCGGTCGAAGGCCTGCATACGGCCGCGGCCGAGAGCGTCGTGGGAGGTGAGGTGGTAGAAGCCGGCGGCCTGGGCCTGGTCCTGGGCGGACTGAAGCCCCTTGCCCCTGAGGTCGGGCAGGCTCGCGGTCGCCGGCTTGTCGCTCTTCGCCGTGTCCGCCTCGGCCGCCTCCGCCGTCTCCGCCGCCCGCGGGGCGGCGGGGGCGCTGCTCCGGGCGGTGGGCGAGGCCGCCTTGTCGGAGCCGCTGACGGAGCCGCTCCCGCCGTCGCCGCCGCCGGCGATGGCGCCGATGACGGCGAGGGCGACGAACAGGCCGACCGCACCGAGGCAGCCGAAACCGATGATCTTCCCGGGGGAGGCCTTCTTCGGCGCGGGGGGCGGTGGCCCCCATACCGGCTGCTGGGGCGCTCCGTAGCCGGGCTGGTGGTGCTGGTTCATGATCTCCCCGAGGCGTGAATGATGATGTGCGCCTGTACGACTCGTGGAGGAGCTGTGTGGTTGCGGCGATCGGCGCGATTCACGCGAACGTGATGTTCGACCCCGGGAGGGCGCGCCTCTCGTCTCACCACCCTCCGGCGAAGAAGCCGCTGAGGGCCTGGGCCGAGTCCGCCGCGCTCATGGTGTTCGCCACGGCGATGACGAGGGCGACGGCCGCCAGGAGCGCCGAGGCGAGGCCGGCCGTGCGCGCCGAGCGCCTCGACCGGGCGTCGGCGGACGCCCGGAAACGCTTCCAGGCCATGACGCTCGCACCGGCCAGGGCGAACGCGACCACGGCGGCCAGCGCGGCCAGTACGGCGTGGTAGACGGCGAAGTCGTCGATCATCGCGGTGAGGGCGGGGGAGCGCCGGCCGTCGGGAGAGGCGGCGAGCTGCTGCCGGATCTCGGTGACGGCGGCGGTGAGTTCGCCGTCCTGGCCGGTCGTCAGCAGGGGGAGCAGCGACGCGAACGGCGCCGCCGCGCCTTGCAGATTGGCCATGAGCGCCACGAGGGCGAACAGCCCGACCGTCCCGACAAGGGCCCCGGCCAGGGTCTGGGAGAGGCGTGCCGCCCGCCCGTCCGCCGCCCGTTGCCGGGAGTGTCGCCACAGGACGACGGCGAAGGCCGCCGCCACCGCGAGCAGCAGCGCGGACACGCCCGCCTTGACGAGGTGGAAGCGGAACCAGAACGCGACCGTGGTGTCCAGCTGAGCGGGAAAGTCCCGGCCGCCGGAAGCCCAGTACGCCGTGAAGCCCTCCCGAAAGGCCTCGCCGACGTTCGCCGTACTGACGGAACCGCGCGCCAGCTCGTTGGGCGCGAGGAAGAACGCGACGAGGCAGGCGCCGGTCAGAGCGGCCAGCAAGCCGGCCTGCCGACGGGGCGTGGCGGTGAGGCGGGACAAGGATCGGAGTCCGTTCATGAGCAACGGACGCTACCGAGCCGCGGCCGCCCGGTCTCTGGAGCCGGCCTCCGGACATGGGGTGGGGGTACCCCCCCGAAGCTGCTGCGGCCCGTCGAGCCGGTGACGGGAAACGCCAAGGGCCGACCCGCTTTCACGGATCAGCCCTTGAACTGTTGGAGGGTGAGTGACGGGACTCGAACCCGCGACATCCTGGACCACAACCAGGTGCTCTACCAGCTGAGCTACACCCACCATGACCGGTGTTCGTGATCTGTCGTTCTCCGACCGGCCGAGAAAAAGTGTACAGGGTCCGAAGGGGTGCTCGCGCACGGCTTTCACGGCGCCCCTGTACGGACCCCTCCTACGCCTCCTGAGCAGGCAGAACGTGCTTCGCGGCGATCGTCTTCGCCGTGTCGGAGTCCGGCCCCGGCTGCGGCACGAAGATCGCCTCGCGGTAGTAGCGCAGCTCGGCGATGGACTCGCGGATGTCGGCGAGGGCGCGGTGGTTGCCGTTCTTCTCGGGGCTGTTGAAGTACGCCCGCGGGTACCAGCGGCGCGCCAGCTCCTTGATCGAGGAGACGTCGACGATGCGGTAGTGGAGGTAGTCCTCCAGGGTCGGCATGTCGCGCAGCAGGAAGCCGCGGTCGGTGCCGACGGAGTTGCCGCACAGCGGGGCCTTGCCGGGTTCCTTGACGTGCTCGCGCACATACGCCAGGACCTGCTCCTCGGCGTCGGCCAGGGTCGTGCCGCCGGCGAGTTCGGCGAGCAGCCCGGAGGCGGTGTGCATCTGACGCACCACGTCCGGCATCGTCTCCAGCGCGGAGTCCGGCGGACGGATGACGATGTCGACGCCCTCGCCGAGTACGTTCAGCTCGGAATCGGTGACGAGGGCGGCCACCTCGATGAGCGCGTCGTCCGACAGCGAGAGGCCGGTCATCTCGCAGTCGATCCACACCATGCGATCGTTCATGCGTCCAACCCTACGGTGAGCTGCCGCCGGCTGAGCCGGGTGTGCGGCGAGGTGGTTCCG
>NZ_BQUN01000096.1:0-91752 GCF_026008495.1 Streptomyces sp. A012304 | reverse complement strand
CCCCCGCCCCCGCCGTCGGTCGCTCACATCCCGCTACGCGCCCCCGGCAGACTCGCCCGCGACCCCGCGTACGCGTCGCGCGCGTGCTCGCTCGCCAGTGAGGAGGACGCCGAGCCCGTGGGGCCGCCGACGGCTCCCGCGCCGGCCGTCCGCCGTACCTGCGGCGGCACCCCGCTCTCCGGGTGCAGCGCGGACATCGGGCCACCGCCGACCCCGGAGGGCCCGGCCGCCACGGGTGCCTGTGGCTCGCCGTCCGGCGCTGAACGTTCCGCATGCGGCCGCCGGGCCCGGTACGCCGCCCGGTAGGCGGCCGGCGACGAGCCGAGCTGGCGCCGGAAGTGGCCGCGCAGGGCCACCGGCGAGCGGAACCCGCAGCGGCCGGCGACCTCGTCGACCGAGTAGTCGGAGGTCTCCAGCAGACGCTGCGCCTGGAGCACGCGCTGGGTGATCAGCCACTGGAGCGGGGCGCTGCCCGTCAGCGACCGGAACCGGCGGTCGAAGGTCCGTCGGCTCATGTAGGCGCGCGCCGCCAGCGTCTCCACGTCGAACTGCTCGTGGAGGTGCTCCAGCGCCCAGGCGACGACCTCGGCGAGCGGGTCGGCGCCGATCTCCTCTGGTAAAGAGCGGTCCAGGTAGCGTTCCTGGCCTCCGCTCCGGCGCGGTGGTACGACCAGGCGCCTCGCCAGCGCGCCCGCCGCCTCGTTGCCGTGGTCCGTCCGCACGATGTGCAGACAGAGGTCGATTCCGGCCGCCGTGCCCGCCGACGTCAGGACGTCGCCGTCGTCGACGAACAGCTCTCTGGGATCGACGTGCACGGACGGATAGCGCTTGGCCAGCGTCGGTGCGTACATCCAGTGCGTGGTCGCCGGGCGGCCGTCCAGCAGGCCCGCCGCCGCCAGCACGAACGCGCCGGTGCACAGGCCCACGATGCGGGCGCCCTCCTCGTGTGCCCGGCGCAGTGCGTCGAGCGCCTCCGCCGGCGGCGGGGAGGTGATCGAACGCCAGGCCGGCACGACGACCGTGCCCGCCCGCGAGATCGCCTCCAGGCCGTGTGGTGCGGTGAGTTCCAGGCCCCCTGTGGTCCGCAGCGGGCCGTCCTCGCCGGCGCACACCAGTAGGCGGTAGCGCGGCACGCCGGCGTCCTGGCGGTCAATCCCGAACACCGACAGCGGAATGGAACTCTCGAAGATGGGGCCGCCGCTGAACAGCAGCACCGCGACGATCTCCTTGCGACGTCGCCCGGACAGTTTCCGGGCCGCGGCTTCCGGCGCGGCAGTGGAGTCGTGGCTCATACTGCTAAGCCCCCCTCGGTGGTCGCGGCTCCTCGGTTGTGTCGCTCCTGCACGTTTCCCCTCGGTCCTGCACGAGTCCCCCGCCGTAGACAGTCAAGATCGAATCTACTGTGTCGCGTGATGCCGGAGTGGCCAGTTCGGCACCCGGCACATTGTCGACATGGCAACTTGGCGTGAAGCATTCGATCACGAAGCGTTGCACTCGTGGGAGGTGCGGGGAAGTGCGCCTTGTGGCAGTGGCCAATCTCCGTAGGGTGCACAGGGCCCCCGAGACCCTTTCCGTGCAGGTCATACGGGGGGTGGGGGGTGGTTACGGCAAGGGGTGCGCGGTATCCGGAAGTTGGCTGAAAAGAAGCGTTGGCGTGCGTGAAAACCGGTCAGCCGACCGGTGTGCTTCCGCCGGAGTGACGACCGCCACGGTGGGACCCCGTTCCCGTGCGCTGGTGCCGTCCGCGGTGGGGCGTGTGCGCCGCGCGGTCCTCGGCGGCCGGCCGGGCCGCGTACCGTTCGGACCGGCGCAGCAGCAGCCGGCAGGCGGCCGTGACGGCGGCGAGGCCGAGGGCGGTGCCGGCGGCTCCGGCCAGGGAGGTGCCGTACCAGAGGAGGACCACCGGGACCAGGAGACAGCTGAAGGCCGCCCAGCGGATCAGGTCGCTCGTCCTGTCGTCGCCGGCGTGGGCCTCGGGGTTCGCGCGGGATGCGGGCATGGGGCGGGCTCCTCTCTGGAGCGGTGGTTCACCTGGTTCAACGCCTGTTCGACGGGTCGGTCACTCACTCGGTGAGCGCGGTGTGAGTGAAGTCTGTGCAAACCGCCTGTACGGGGCAGCAACCATTGCGTTACGGGCGCCCCCTCGTGCATGCTCCCTGGAACCCCCACGGACCACGCGCGGGACTCTGGGCCGACGAGGCGTGCCGCCGTACCCTTGGGGGTATGGGGTTGGGAAGATGATTCCCGGACACAGCTCCGCCGCTCCAGCTCGTCCCACCCGTATAAGGATCGATACGCCGAGACAGCCATGGCCGGTCACGAATTCTTCGAACCCGCGGACCGCAAGCGGCCGGTCGCCGACCCCACGGCGGCCGATCCCCTGGCGGCGGAAGAGGTACGCCCCACCTGCGACCCCGCCTTCAAGCACGGGGTGGTTGTCGGCTTCGACGGCTCCACCTCCAGTGAGCGCGCCCTGGCGTACGCCATCGGCATGGCCCACCGCTCCGGCGCGGGGCTGATCATCGTCCATGTGGCCAACCGGCTGCCGACCACCGTGTGGGCCGGCTGCGAGCCGCCGGTCTTCGTCGACGTGCCGGACCACCGCACCGAGGTGCTGGGGCTGGAGCTCGCGTGCGCGGACTACCTCGCCGAGGTGCCCTGGATCCTGGTCGAGCGCGGCGGTGACATCTGTCACGAACTCGAAGAGGTGGGGCGGGAGTACGAGGCCGACGCGATCGTCGTCGGCTCGACGCACGGCATCGTCGGGCGGATCTTCGGGTCGGTCGCCGGGCGGCTCGCCAAGCGGGCCAAGCGGCCCGTCGTTGTCATTCCGTAACTCGCCGTTCTCCCAGGTGAGATGAGCCCTGGGTACCTCCGGCTCCCTTGCTGCGCTGCGTGAACCTACTCGCGCGTAGAGGTGTTTGTGCTTTTGTGAAGGGCATATACCGGTCACCGCACCACAACTGCACACCGTATGAAGGGAGCCCGCCGTGGACAACGACGTCTCTGCGGGAAGCACCACCACGATCGTCGGCCGACTCGCCCTGGGTGTCACCCTGTTGGCGTTCGGACTCGGGTACACCGACCTGATCGACGGCGTGACGGCGGCGGACGCCGTATCCATCGCCCACTACATCGGCGGCGTCGCGCTGTTCGTCGCCGGTCTGCTCGCCCTGCGCGACCGCGACACCGCGGCCGGAACGGCCTACGCGGTCCTCGGCGCCTTCTGGTTCACCTGGGCGGTCTCGGCCGGACCCCAGGTCTCCGACAACGCGGCCGGGCTCTTCCTGCTGCTGTTCGCCCTGGTGGCGCTCTCCCTGACCCTCGCGGGCGGGGACCAGCTCGGTCAGGGCACGTACGGGCTGTTCACCGTCGCGCTCGTGCTGCTGGCCGTCGGACGGTTCGCGGACAGCGGCGGGCTGGAGCGGGCGGGCGGCTGGTTCGCGGTCGCCTCCGGCGCGCTGGCCTGGTACGCGGCGACGGCGGCGCTGGCCCACTGGCCCACGGCCCTGCCACGGCGTGCTGCGGGCCGGGGTGTGACGGCCGCCGGCTGAATCGCGGCGCGCGCCGGGGAGTTGGCCCCGGCGGATGGGCGGACCCCCACGTGAAGGTGGCTCACGTGGGGGTCCGTCTCGCGGTGACCGCTCGTCGGTGACTACTCGACCGTCACGGACTTGGCGAGGTTGCGCGGCTTGTCGATGTCCCGGCCCAGGGCCTTCGCCGTGTAGTACGCCAGCAGCTGGAGCGGGATGCCCATGAGGATCGGGTCGAGTTCGTCCTCGTTCTTGGGCACGACGATCGTCTGGTCGGCCTTCTCCTGCTCCTGGTGGGCCACGGCCAGGATCTTGCCGCTGCGGGCCTTGATCTCCTCCAGGGCGGCGCGGTTCTTCTCCAGCAGGTCGTCGTCGGGGACGATCGCGACCGTGGGCAGGGCCGGCTCGATCAGGGCGAGCGGGCCGTGCTTCAGCTCGGAGGCGGGGTAGGCCTCGGCGTGGATGTAGGAGACCTCCTTGAGCTTCAGGGAGGCCTCGCGGGCCACCGGGTAGCCCCGGACACGGCCGATGAAGAGCATCGAGCGGGCCTCGGCGAACTGCTCGGCGAGCTCCTTGATCGCCTCCTCGCCCTTCATGATCTCGGCGATCTGCGCGGGCAGCTTGCGCAGGCCCTCGATGATCCGCTTGCCGTCGCGGACCGAGAGGTCGCGGGTGCGGCCGAGGTGCAGCGCGAGCAGCGCGAAGGCGACCGTGGTGTTGGTGAAGCACTTGGTGGAGACGACGCAGACCTCGGGGCCGGCGTGCACGTAGATGCCGCCGTCGGCCTCGCGGGCGATCGCCGAGCCGACCACGTTGACCACGCCGAGGACGCGGGCGCCCTTGCGCTTGAGCTCCTGGACGGCGGCCAGCACGTCGTAGGTCTCACCGGACTGGGAGACGGCGATGTACAGGGTGTCGGGGTCGACGACCGCGTTGCGGTAGCGGAACTCGGAGGCGGGCTCGGCGTCGGCGGGGATGCGGGCCAGCTCCTCGATCATCTGGGCGCCGATCATGCCCGCGTGGTACGAGGTGCCGCAGCCGAGGATCTTCACGCGGCGGATCTGGCGCGCCTCGCGGGCGTCCAGGTTGAGGCCGCCGAGGTGCACGGTGGAGAAGCGGTCGTCGATGCGGCCGCGCAGCACGCGGTCCACGGCGTCGGCCTGCTCGTGGATCTCCTTGTGCATGTAGGTGTCGTGGCCGCCCATGTCGTAGGAGGCGGCCTCCCACTCCACGGTGGTGGGCTCGGCGGTGGTGCGGGTGCCCTCGGTGGTGTAGGTGCGGAAGTCGTCGGCCTTGAGGGTGGCCATCTCGCCGTCGTCGAGGGTGACTATCTGGCGGGTGTGGGCGACCAGGGCGGCGATGTCCGAGGCGACGAACATCTCCTTCTCGCCGATGCCGAGGACGACCGGGGAGCCGTTGCGGGCGACGACGATGCGGTCGGGGAAGTCGGCGTGCATCACGGCGATGCCGTAGGTGCCCTCGACCACGCGCAGCGCCTCGCGGACCTTGTCCTCGAGCTTCTCGGCCTGGGAGCGGGCGATGAGGTGGGTGAGGACCTCGGTGTCGGTCTCGGAGAGGAACTCGACGCCGTCCGCCTCCAGCTTGCGGCGCAGGTCGGAGGCGTTGTCGATGATGCCGTTGTGGACGACGGCGACCTTCTGGTCGGCCGACAGGTGCGGGTGGGCGTTCACGTCGGACGGGGCGCCGTGGGTGGCCCAGCGGGTGTGGGCGATGCCGGTGGTGCCCTTGAAGCGGGCCGGGACCTTGGCCTCCAGGTCCCGGACGCGGCCCTTGGCCTTGACCATCTTCAGGCCGGCCGACTTCGGGGAGGAGACGACGATGCCCGCAGAGTCGTAGCCGCGGTACTCCAGGCGCTGGAGGCCCTCCAGGAGGAGGGGGGCGACGTCACGCTTCCCGATGTATCCGACAATTCCGCACATGTATAGATATCCCCAAGCTTCGGTTCAGCCGTAGACGATGCGCCGCAGTTGCCTGAGCGACAGCTCGGGCGGGGCGACCGCTCGGTATTTCAGATCCGCCCCGATCCGTTCGAAGATCTCCGCGTTGACCAGGCCCTGCGCCTGGAGCTCGCGGTGGCGGCGACGGACGAAATCCTCGGTCGTCTCGTCGAAGAAGGCGAGCACGTCCTGGATCACCCGAAGCGCCTCGCCCCGGTTCAGCGGCGTGGACCGCGTCAGATGATCAACAAGTTCGTCGTGCACCCGGTAGATCCTGAGGTACCGGAGCCACTTTCGCAAGAAAGCTGCCCGAATTCGGGCAGGCGCCTGTTGAGGATCTTTGGGGGAACATTGAACGCCTCATGAGGGGCTGTTCGTGAGCCGTCCATCCGCCCGCCCGTAACTCGTCGCCCGGGAAGACGAGTTTCAGACGCCATGGACATTCCTCGCATGGGCGTACCCGAGCAGCTCGCCGAGCGCATGAGCATGGCCGAGCAGCACGAGTACCTGCGCACCAAGTTCTCCCGCCGCACGATGATCAGAGGCGGCGCCGTCACGCTGGGCGCCGTCACCGGCGGCGCGTTCGTGACCGGCGCCACCGCCCAGGCCGCGCCCCGCACCGCCCCGCGCGCCGAGAAGGCCGACGGCGCCCTCGTCGCCCCCTTCGGCCGCCACCTCGCCTACGGCACCGACCCGCGCACCGAGATGACGATCTCCTGGCAGGTCCCGGTCGCCGTCGACAAGCCCTTCGTGCGGGTCGGCGCCCATCCCTGGGACCTCTCCCACCGGATCCCCGCCGAGATCCGTACGCTGCACACCCCGGCCGGGGTCGGCGCGAGCGGCGACCACACCCAGTACTACGTCCACGCCAAGCTGACCCGGCTCAGGCCCGGCCGCACGTATTACTACGGCGTGGGTCACGCCGGGTTCGACCCGGCCGCCCCGCAGCTGCTCGGCACCCTCGGCACCTTCACCACCGCGCCCGCGCGCAAGGAGCCCTTCACCTTCACCGCCTTCGGCGACCAGGGCGTCGGCTACCACGGCCTCGCCAACGACAGCCTGATCCTCGGCCAGAACCCGGCCTTCCACCTGCACGCCGGTGACATCGCCTACGGCGACCCCTCCGGCGCCGGCCTGAAGACCGACACCGGCTTCGACGCGCGCGTCTGGGACCAGTTCCTCGCCCAGACCGAGACGGTCGCCAAGCAGATCCCGTGGATGGTCGCGTACGGCAACCACGACATGGAGGCCTGGTACTCGCCCAACGGTTACGGCGGCGAGGAGGCCCGCTGGGTGCTCCCCGAGAACGGCCCCGACCGCGCCCACCTGCCCGGCGTCTACTCCTTCACCCACGGCAACACGGCCGTCGTCTCCCTCGACGCCAACGACATCTCCTTCGAGATCCCCGCCAACCTCGGCCTCTCGGGCGGTACCCAGACCACCTGGCTGGAGGCGCAGCTGAAGAAGTTCCGCGCGTCGAAGGACATCGACTTCATCGTCGTCTTCTTCCACCACTGCGCCTACTGCACCTCCACCGCCCACGCCTCCGAGGGCGGCGTACGCCAGGAGTGGGTGCCGCTGTTCGAGAAGTACACCGTCGACCTGGTGATCAACGGCCACAACCACGTCTACGAGCGCACCGACGTCATCAAGGCGGGCAAGGTCGCCAAGCGGCTCCCGATCGGCGGCACCGCCTACCCCGAGACCGACGGTGTGGTGTACGTCACCGCGGGCGCGGCCGGGCGCAGCCTGTACGCGTTCAGCGCCGACCAGTCCTACGAGGGCCACGAGAAGGACGTCGAGTCCATCGCCTCCTACGTGGTCGGCAAGGACGGCAAGCAGAACGAGACCGTCGCCTGGTCGCGGGTGCGCTACCTCGACTACTCGTTCCTGCGCGTGGACGTCACCCCCGCCCCCACGGGCCGCCAGGCCACCCTGCGGGTCAGCGGCATCGCCGAGAACGGCGAGCGGGTCGACCACTTCACGGTGGCGCGCCGGGCCAAGTAGCACCGGCGGTGCCCGGAAGGCGGGGCACCGCCGGGCGGCGGTCCTCACATCCGCTGGAGGACCGCCTGCTTGGCCAGCGCGAACTCCTCGTCGGTCAGGACCCCTTCGCGGTGCAGCTCGCCCAGCTCGCGCAGCCGGCGCAGCAGCGCGTCATGGCCGTCCTCGGCGGGCGCGGCCGGGAGCGGCCGCGGCGGCGGGGCGGTGTCCTCGGGGGGTGCGGCCGGGTGCGGGAGGCGGGCCTGCACGGCCGCCGCGACCAGCGCCATCAGCGGGTCCTTCTTGAAGCCCCACAGCTCCACGGAGTTGGGGTCGTACTTCGGCGGGGCCTTGGTGGCCGCGCCGCGCACGGTGAAGCGCAGATGGCCGTTCTCCAGGCCGGCCGCCGGATGCCACTCCACGGCCTGGACCTCGGTGAGGGGCAGGGTGCGGGCGCCGGCGGCGGCCTTGGCCTCCTCCGTCTTCCAGTTCCACTCCAGCCGCACCCGCTCGCCGTCGAAGCTCGCGGTGCCGTCCCCGGCGGACACCGACAGCGGCACGGACGGGCCCGGCAGCAGATACGTGTCCACCGGGCCGGCGGGGACCTGCTCCACGAGCAGCGCGTTGCGGACCTCGTCCGCGAGGTACTCGGCCACGCCGTGACGGTCGGACTCGACCAGCAGCTGGTAGGGATCGTGCGGTGCGGTCAGCCGGCCGCCGGTGGCGTGCAGCAGCGGGCAGGCGCCGTCACGCAGCCGCAGTCTGAGCCGCCCGGACTTCTTGCCCTGCTCGAACGACACCCCGGCCAACGCGCCTAAGGGGACGACCAGTTCCCCCAGGGTCTGGCGCAACAGGCTCACGTTCTTGTCCCGTCCGGGCGTGAGCCGCAGGGCGTCGCCGTCGAAGACCCAGGTGCCGTCCTTCTGGATGATTTCCGCCATGGGGCGATTGTTCCATCAGGTGTTCGCACGGGCGTTGACGAAAGGTGCGTGCCAGGCCCCGCGACGCCGGGACGATCCGAACGAGAGGGCCTAGGCCACCTTCTTCGCCTTCTCCAGGGCCTCGGCGAGGTTCTCGAGGAGCGGCACGCACTTGTCGTAGGAGAGGATCGGCTCCGGCGAACGGCCGATGACCTGGCCGGCCTTGACGGCGGGCAGCTGCTTCCACGTCGGCTTGGTGATCGCCGCCGGCTGGAGCGCCTGGGAGCGGTCGTCCAGCATGATGATGTCCGCCGGGTACTTGTCGACGTTCTCCCAGCTGAGCGACTCGTACCAGCCGCCGCCGGCCTTCTTCGCGCTCTCCGGCGGCTCGACGAAGTTCACGCCGAGGGCCTTGAAGTACTCGAGGTCGATGGAGAGGTTGGTGCCGGAGACGTAGAAGAGCTGGTCGGCGGCGGAGCCGGCCAGGACCTTGATGTCGGGCTTGGCCTTGGCGGCGGCGCGCAGCCGGGTGGCTGCCGCCTCGAAGCGCTTCTTGGCGTCGGTGACCTTGGCCGCCGTCATGTCGGCGCCCAGCGACGCGGCGAGCTCCCACATCCGCTCCAGCGGAGCGGTGAGCTGACGGTCGTAGACGGAGATGCCGACGCTCGGGGCGAGTTTGGCGATCTTGTCCTTGGAGGCCTCGGGGACGTACCAGAGGGTGCCGGCGTTGTCGAACATCGTGGAGATGAGGACGTCGGGGGCGAGCGCCGCGTACTTCTCGACGTTGAACTCGTCCCAGACGTTGCCGAGGATCTCCACCTTGGTGATGTCCATGTCGCCGGCCTGGACGTCGGGCTTGCCGTCGGTGGTCCTGGTCGGGCCGAAGACGCCCTTGACCTGGATGCCGTAGTCGTGGAGCGCGGCTCCGACGCCGGTGAACGCGACGATGTTCGCGGGGATTTCGTCGAGCTCGACGTTCGTGCCGCGGTCGTCCTTGAACGTCCAGGGACCGGACTTGGTGTCGGCGCTCGCCGTCGACTTCGAGCCACCGCTTTTCGCGTCGTCGCTGTCCCCGCAGGCCGCGAGCGCGGCACCGAGGCCGAGGGCTCCGCCGGCGGCGAGGATGCCGCGGCGGGAGAGGTGGGTGGCTCTGGCGTTGGACATGAGTGTGGCTGCTTTCGAACGGGGCGGGATCACCCACCGGACAACTCGAAAGATTAGGTTAGCCTAACCTCAGATCTCGCCCAGGGGTGGGGGTCCTTGGAATCGAATCTGTGCGGGGCTTGTGAGGGTGTGCCACCCCTGTTCTGTAGCCCCAACTTCCCTTAATCGAAGCCTCGTTGACTTCGCGTCGAATTTCCCTCGGCTGCGCAACGCGCCGCTCCCCGCATGCGGACAACGGCCTGCCTGAGTACCCGTCTGCAAAGAGTGCAATCCTCTGATGTGACCAAGGCCACACTTGATCGGGGAACCGACACACCGTTAACTGTCCCAGCAAATATGAAGATCGGATGAGAAATGCGGGGGGCACGTGCGATCGCACTCGCGTAACGTGGCCGGAAGTCAACGGCGAAGAAGACCAAGGGTCTTGCTCGCGTTCACAACCGGAATCACGTCGATGGCTCTGCTGGCGTCCTTGCCGGCGTTCGCAGCAACGGCTTCCGCCGCACCCGGCGAGGCGACGCCCGCCACCACCGAGACCACGCACGGCACCGCCGCCGCCCGCGCCGCGGCCACCGGCAAGCAGGTCGAGGTCACCGGTGAACGCACCGAGTACTCCACCACCATGGCCAACCCGGACGGCACCTTCACCCTCGTGCAGTCCGCGGTGCCGCAGCGCGTCAAGGACGACGACGGCTCCTGGCGCACGGTGGACACCACCCTCGAACGCCGGCCCGACGGAACCGTCGGCCCCAAGGCCGCCGTGGTCGACCTGTCCTTCTCCGGCGGCGGCGACGGCACCGGCCTGATCAGCCTCGGCAGCGAACAGGGCGCGCTGCGCCTGGACTGGCCGGGCAAGCTGCCCGAGCCCCGCATCGAGGGCGACAAGGCCGTCTACCCCGAGGTCCTCAAGGGCGTCGACCTGGAGCTCACCGCCACCGCCGAGGGCTACCGCGAGGTGCTCGTCGTCAAGTCCGCCCAGGCGGCGGCCAACCCCAAGCTCAACCGGGTCCAGCTGCGGGCGTCGGCCACCGACCTGGACGTGGTGCCCGGCGCGGGCGGCGGCCTGCGCGCCGTCGACGCCGACGGCAACACCGTGTTCAAGGGCCCGGCCGGCCAGATGTGGGACTCCGCGAGCGGCACCGGCGAGTCCGGCGCCGACGGCCCGAGCACCCAGCTCATGACCGCCGACGACACCGCCACGCCCGCGCCGGTCCCCGACCCCGTCGAGCACGGCACCCAGCCGCACTCCGGCGACGCCAGCGCCGTGATGCCGGTCCAGGTCAGCGGCGACACCGTGTCGGTCACGCCCGACCTCGGCCTGCTGCGCGGCAAGGACACCGTGTACCCCGTCTACATCGACCCGTCGGTGGGCCTCGGGGTGTCCGAGCGGACCGTGCTGTCCTCGGACGGCGACAAGTTCTGGATGTTCAACGGCGACTACGGCGTCGGCCGGTGCAGCGTCTCCGGCCCGTACTACTGCGGCAACAACTACACCAACCGCATGTACTTCGAGTTCTCGCCGTCGAAGCTCGCGGGCAAGTACGTCCTGGACGCCACCTTCCGCGCCTTCGAGACCTGGTCCTTCAGCTGCGAGCCCAAGTGGGTCGACCTGGAGCGCACCAACAACATCTCCGAGGGCACCACCTGGCCCGGTCCCACGCAGCTCGACCAGATGGGCGACCGCTACGTCTCGGCCGGCCGCGGCACCCAGTGCAGCCCCGAGCAGCCCGACCAGTGGATCGAGTTCAACGACAACCCGGACGAGGCCGACGAGAACCTCACCTCCACGGTGCGCAGCTTCGCCGACGGCAAGATCAACCGGCTCACCTTCATGCTGCGGGCCAAGGACGAGTCCGACGCGTCGGCCTGGAAGCGGTTCGACGACAACGCCGAACTGAAGGTCAACTACGCCTTCAAGCCGGGCGTGCCCACCGACGTCGGCCTGATCCCCGGCGACGGCACCACCGCCTACTGCAAGACGTCCTCCTCCGACCCGCTGATCGTCACCCGCGTCGACCCGATGGTCCAGGCGCGCGTGCAGACCGCGGTCGAGCACAACCTGGGCGACGAAGAGGGCTCCCTCCAGGCCGAGTACGTCGTCGAACGCGGTGACGACGCCGCCTGGCACCAGGTGTGGTCCGACTACCGGCCGGACACCGGCTGGGACCCGGACGGCACGCTGGAGAAGATGCGCACCACCAACCGGGCCGACGGCGGCCTGTACCGGCTGCGCGCCCGCACCCAGTCGCACTGGTCGTACAACGGCAAGACCGGCGACCTGTTCTCCTCGTACTCCCCCTGGTGCTACTTCAAGATCGACTCGACCGCGCCGAAGGCGCCGGTGATCATCGCCGGCACCCCGTACACCGAGTGCACCACCAACCTGTGCGACCCCAAGGGCGGTCCGGGCGTCCCGGGCAGCTTCACCTTCAAGCCCAACGCCGCGGACACCGACATCACCGGCTACCGCTGGCGGCTGCTGACCACCTCCGCCAAGGAGGCCAAGCCGGTCACCGGCACCACGGTCACCGTCAACGACGTCACACCGTCGCTGGCCGGCACGCAGGTGCTGTCCGTGGAGGCCAAGGACGTCCGCAACCGCTGGGGCGCCCCTTCCGAGTTCAGCTTCAAGGTCGCCCCGGCCCAGGGCGCCGCGGGCACCTGGCACTTCGACGACGGCGCGCCCGGCTCGGGCGTGACGGTGGCGAAGGACACCGCGACCGAGGGCACCCGCCACGACGCCACGCTCTACACCGGCGGCGCCGGCTGGTCCTCGCTCGCCCGCCGCGGCGACGCCGACTACTCGCTGTGGCTGGACAGCGCCAACCCCGCCTACCAGCAGGGATACGCGGCCACCGCGGCCCCGGCGGTGAACACCAAGGACTCGTTCACCATCTCGACCTGGGCGTTCCTGACGGACGCCACGACCACGCACGTGGCGATGGCGGCCCCGGGCACCAACGCCTCGGCGTTCACCCTGTACTACTCCGCGTCGTACAAGAAGTGGGTGTTCAACCGCACCGCGGCCGACGTGAGCACGGGCCAGACCTATCTTCGGTCGATCGCGGACACCGCCAACCCGCCGCTGCGGGTCTGGACCCACCTGGCCGGCGTCTTCAACACGAAGAACGACGCCGACAAGACGAACGACACCATCCAGCTGTTCGTCAACGGGCGTCCGCAGGGCCAGCCCGTGGTCCTCAACTCCCTGTCGACCGCGTACACCCCGTGGACCTCCACCGGCGGCCTCCAGTTCGGCCGCTCGCTGGTCGGCGGCACGTACGGCGAGCACTTCCGCGGCCGGCTCGACGAGGTCAACGTGTGGCAGCGGGTGCTGACGCCCGACGAGATCACCCAGCAGGCGCAGCTCCTGGAGAACGGCGTCGCCGCCAACGAGCTGGTGGCGCACTGGGACGCGGGATCCTCGACCGGCACCGCGGTCCAGGAGGTCGGCCCGTACGGCGTGCCCAACCTGGCGCTGTCCGCCTCGGGCGCGGTCCTGGACGGGGAGAACAACGCCCTGTTCCTCGACGGCACCGCGGGTCACGCGGGGGCGACCGGACCGGTCGTCGACGAGAGCGGCTCGTTCACCGTCACCACCCGGGTCCAGCTGGACTCCGCGAAGCTGGCCACCAAGCCGGTCGGCTACCAGGGCGTGGTCGCCGCACAGCAGGCCTCCACCGGTGAGTCCTCCTGGGCACTGTGGGTCGTCAAGCCCGCCGAAGGCGTCTACCAGTGGAAGTTCACGCGGACCGCGGTCGGCAGCGACGGCAAGGTCACCCAGAGCGCCGAGGTGCCGGCCGGTGACGTCGCCGCCACCGACACCTGGGTCCAGGTCACCGGCGTCTTCGACGCCCAGGAGGCCTGGGAGTGGACCGACCCGAACGACCCCACCAAGACGGCGACCCGCTACGGCAAGCTCCACCTCTTCGTGGGCGAGTTCGACCAGCCCTCGGAAGGCGCGTCCGGGTTCACCGCGGCGCAGCTCGGCACCGGCACGATCTCCGTGGGCCGCGGCAGCAAGGGCGGCACCACCGGGAACTACCTGCCCGGCGCGCTGGAGGAACTGCGCGTGTGGACCGGCGCGATGAGCGCCGACCAGGTCCGGTCGCAGGTCCTCGGCGGCCTGTGACCGTCTGACCCTGTGACGGACTGACCCCCTCTCACACCGACGCGGCCCGGGGCGCGGGACCTCCCGCCCCCGGGCCGCCTCGGCACAACCCCCCGCACCTCGGCGCGCCCGTCCGGCGCGCCCCGCGACGCGCTGCCGCCGCGTGCGCTCCCGCAGGTTCCGGCGGCCTGCGCCCGACCCCCTGCTCCTTCTCCATCAAGGGACTCCGTTCTTGATACGACCCGAACCCCCGGGCCGGCCCGCGCCGGACCGGACCTCACCCCACCGCGCGCCCTGGCTGCGGCGCGTCAGCGTGGTCGTCAGCCTCGGGCTGCTGCCCGGTCTGCTCGCCCCCGCGGCGGCCATGGCCGACGACGTCGACCCGCTCGGCCGGCCCAAGCTGTCCGCGCCGCGCGCCCAGAAGGTCGTGCCCTTCAAGGGGAAGACCGACGCCAGGACGGCCGCCGCGATGCGCACCGCGGCCCGCGCCGACCAGACCGCGGCCCGGCGTGCCGTCAAGGACCAGGCCAGGAACACCACCTGGCCGACCGCCGGTTCGGCCCGGCTGACCGTGCCCGCCAAGGGCGCGGCGCGGGCCAAGCCCGGCGCCCTGCCCGTCACCGTCAGCGCGCCCACCGGCAAGAACGACCGGCGCGCCACGTCGGTCCAGGTCGACGTGCTGGACCAGAAGGCCGCCCGGAACCTGGGCGTCAAGGGCGTGGTCCTGAAGGTGACCGGCCCCGCGGCCGGCGGCCGCGCCCGGCTCGGCATCGACTACTCGGCGTTCGCCGCCGCCTACGGTGGCGACTGGGCGGGCCGGCTCCGCGTGCTGAGCCTGCCCGACTGCGCCCCGACGGCGGCCAAGGCCGGCAAGGACCCGAAGACCGGCAAGCCGGTGAAGCCCGGCAAGCCCGTCAAGTGCCCCGCCGCGACCCCGGTCGGTTTCGTCAACGCCCGCGGTGACGAGCGGATCACCGCCGATCTGACGTTCGCGCCGAAGACCGCCGCGCGGCCGACGGCCACCACGTCGTCGACCGGCGGCCCGACCATGATGCTCGCGCTGACGGCCGGCACCGCCTCCGCCGACGGCGACTACAAGGCCACCCCGCTCTCCGCGTCCTCCACCTGGGAGGCGGGCGGCAGCTCCGGCAGCTTCACCTGGACCTACCCGCTGAAGTCGCCGCAGCCGGCCGCGGGCAAGGGCCCGGATCTGGCGCTGTCGTACGACTCCGGCAGCGTGGACGGCCGTACCGCCACCAGCAACAACCAGGGCACGCAGGTCGGTGAGGGCTTCGAGATCACCTCGTCCTACATCGAGCGCAACTACGGCTCCTGCACCGACGACGGCCACAGCGACAAGCACGACCTGTGCTGGAAGTACGAGAACGCCTCGCTGGTCCTCAACGGCAGGGCCACCGAGCTGGTCAAGGACGACACCACGGGTGAGTGGCGTCTGAAGAACGACGACGGCTCCAAGGTCACCCGCTCCGTCGGGGCCGAGAACGGCGACGACAACGGCGAGTACTGGACCGTCACCACCAGCGACGGCACCAAGTTCGTCTTCGGCCTGAACAAGCTCGACGGCGCCGCCACCGACGTCCGCACCAAGTCGGTGTGGACCGTGCCGGTCTTCGGCGACGACGAGGGCGAGCCCGGCTACTCCTCCGGCACCACCTTCGCCGAGCGCGACAAGAAGCAGGCCTGGCGCTGGAACCTCGACTACGTCGAGGACACCCACGGCAACGCGTCGAGCTACTGGTACGAGGACGAGACCAACAACTACGACAAGCTCGGCGACGACAACACCGGCACCCAGTACGTCCGCGGCGGCTATCTCAAGGAGATCCGCTACGGGCAGCGCGCCGGCGCCCTGTTCAGCGCCACCCCGGAAGCCTCGAACAAGATCGTCCTGTCCTACGCCGAGCGCTGCCTGGCCACCGGCACGGGCTGCGACTCGCTCACCGACAGCACCCGGGACAACTGGCCGGACGTGCCGTTCGACCAGATCTGCAAGGACGGCGACGAGTGCCCCTACCTGGACAGCCCGTCCTTCTTCACCCGTAAGCGGCTGACCGCCGTCACCACCTACGCCTGGGACGCGGCGGCGACCACCCCCGCCTTCTCGGCCGTCGACGCCTGGGAGTTCAAGCACCTCTACCTCGACCCGGGCGACACCGGTGACTCCACCGACCAGTCGCTGTGGCTGGACGAGATCAAGCACATCGGCAAGCGCGGCACCGACCTCGCCCTCGACCCGGTCAAGTTCTCCCACGTCTTCCTGCCCAACCGGGTGGACAGCCCGAGCGACGACATCCTGTCGTTCGAGCGGCCGCGACTGAAGACGGTCGTCTCCGAGACCGGCGCGCAGACCATCGTCGACTACCTCGCCGCCGACTGCGTGGCCGGGCAGACCATGCCCAAGGTCGACGAGAACACCAAGCGCTGCTACCCGGTGTACTGGTCGCCCTACGGCCAGGCGGAACCGATCCTCGACTGGTTCCAGAAGTACCCGGTCAGCGCGGTGCGCACCACCGACCCCCTCGGCGGCTCCGAGGCGGTCCAGCACACCTACCAGTACTCCGGCGGCGGCGCCTGGCACTACAACGAGAACCCGCTGACCCCCGCCAAGGAGCGCACCTGGTCCGACTGGCGCGGCTTCGGCAAGGTCACCCACCTCACCGGCCCCTCGGAGGGCACCCAGACCAAGACGGTCACGGTGTACCTGCGCGGCATGAACGGCGACCGCGTCCTCGGCACCGACGGCAAGACCCCCGACCCGGACGCCCGCAAGACCGTCAAGGTCACCGGCGTCAAGGCCGCGGAGATCACCGACTCCGAGCAGTTCGCCGGCTTCAGCCGGGAGTCCGTCTCCTACGACGGCACCACCGAGGTCTCCGGCACCGTCAACGACCCCTGGTCGCAGCGGACCGCGACCCAGCACAAGTCGTACGCCGACACCGAGGCGTACTTCGTCCGCGTCGGCGCCTCGCACGCCCGCACCAACGTCACCAGCAAGCTCACCCCGGCCGACCGGGTCCGCACCACGAAGACCACCTACGACGCCTACGGCATGCCGAGCACCGTCGAGGACCAGGGCGACGACGCGGTGACCGGTGACGAGAAGTGCACCCGCACCTGGTACGCCCGCAACGGGGCCACCGGCCTGACCGCGCTGGTCTCCCGGACCCGCATCGTCGGCAGGGCGTGCTCCGTCGCCGACACGTCCCTGGACCTGCCGGCCGACGCCACGCGCACCGGCGACGTGGTCTCCGACACCGCCACCTCCTACGACTCGCTCACCTGGTCCGCCACGCAGGTGCCCACCAAGGGCGACGCGCGCTGGACCGGCCGGGCCAAGGGGTACGGCACCGACGACCAGCCGCTGTGGCAGCAGACCGGCGTCACGGAGTACGACACGCTGGGCCGTCCCACCCTGCTGAAGAACGCCAACAACGTCACCACGTCCACCACCGAGTACGTCCCGGTGGCCGCCGGCCCGCTCACCCAGACCACGGTCGGCAACGCCAAGGCCTACAAGACGGTCACTGTCAAGGACTTCGGTCTCGGCGTCGACCTGAAGGTCACCGACCCCAACGGCAAGGTGACCGAGACGGCGTACGACAGCCTCGGCCGGGTCACCAGCGTGTGGCTGCCCAACCGCTCCCGGGCGCTCGGCAAGACCGCCAACTACGTGTACGCCTACAGCGTCAAGTCCGGCTCGCTGCCGTGGGTGTCCAGCGCCTCGCTCAAGGGCGACGGCTCCGGCTACAACACCACGTACGAGATCTACGACTCGCTGCTGCGCACCCGCCAGGTGCAGGCGCCGTCGGCCGCGGGCGGGCGGGTCATCGCCCAGACCCTGTACGACGGCCGCGGCCTGCCCGTGACCGCCCAGGCCGACATCTGGGACAACATGGCCGTGCCGTCCGGCACGATCGTGCAGATCGACGGCGGCCAGGCGCCCAAGCAGACCGACAGCGTCTACGACGGCATGGGCCGCGTCACCAAGGCGACCACCAAGAGCTACGGCGTCACCAAGTGGTCGATCGCCACCACGTACCTCGGTGACACGGTGCTCACCAGCGCACCGGCCGGCGGCAGCGCCAACGCGGTCGTCACCAACGCGCTCGGCCAGACCGTCGAACGCCGGGACTACGCGGGCCCCAGCCCGACCGGCACCGACTACATGACCACCCGCTACACCTTCGACGACGCCGACCGGCAGGAGACCATCACCGCCCACGACCAGTCCAAGTGGTCGTACACCTACGACCTCTTCGGCCGCCAGGTGACCGTCACCGACCCCGACAAGGGCACGACCACCACCGAGCACAACGAGCTCGACCAGGCGGTGAAGTCCACCGACAGCCGCGGCAAGGTGCTGCTGTTCGAGTACGACATCCTCGGCCGCAAGACCGGCATGTGGCAGACGACGAAGACCGACGCCAACAAGCTGGCGGCCTGGACGTTCGACACGCTCGCCAAGGGACAGCAGGACACGGCCGTCCGCTACGACGGCGGCGTCGCCGGCAAGGCCTACACCCAGAAGGTCACCGCCTACGACCCGCTGTACAAGGTCACCAACAACCAGCTGATCCTGCCGTCCACCGACCCGCTGGTGGCCGCGGGCGTGCCCGCCACCCTGTCGTTCTCCACCGGGTACAACCTCGACGGCACGGTGAAGCAGGCGGCCCAGCCCGCGGTGGCCGGACTGTCGTCGGAGACCGTGTCGTACACCCATGACGCGCTCGGCCAGGTGCTGACCGCCAAGGGCACCACCGGCTACCTCCAGGGCGTGGCCTACTCACCGCTCGGTGACCTGCGCCAGATGACGCTGGCCACCGACCCGACCTCCACCAAGAAGATCTACGTCAACCACGACTACGAGGCCGGCACCCGCCGTCTCACCCGGTCGTACGTCACCGACGACGTGCACGGCTACATGCTCCAGGAGCTGAAGTTCTCCCAGGACGACGCCGGCAACATCACCTCCGTTCACGACGGCACCACCCTCGGCGGGACCGGCAAGGAGGACTACCAGTGCTTCGCCTACGACGGCTACCGCCGCCTGAGCGAGGCCTGGACCCCGAAGACCGCCGACTGCGCCACCTCCGGCCGCACCACCGCCAACCTCGGCGGGGCCGCGCCGTACTGGACGAGCTACGAGTACAACGCCTCCGGCCTGCGCTCCAAGCAGACCGAGCACGGCACCTCCGGTGACGTCGTCACCGACTACCGGTACGGCACGGCCAAGGGCCAGCCGCACGCCCTGTCCTCCACGGTGAGCGGCTCGACGACCGTCAACTACACCTACAACGACACCGGCGACACCCTGACCCGGCCCGGCACCCAGGCCACCCAGACGCTGACCTGGGACACCGAGGGCAAGCTCGCCACCGCGAGCGAACCCGCGGCGGGCACCAAGCCGGCCACCGGCACGGGCTACCTCTACGACGCGGGCGGTGAGCTGCTCATCCGGCGGCCCACCACCACCGACGGCGAGACCGTGCTCTACCTGGGCGTCACCGAGGTCCGGCTCAAGGTGAGCGGGGGCGGCGCCACCAAGGTGCTCTCGGGTGCCCGGTCCTACACCGCGGGCGCCACGACGATCGCCGTGCGCACCGCCACCGCGGGCGTGACCGGCACCAAGCTCACCTTCCTGGCCGGCAACCACCAGGGCACGTCGAGCCTGGCGATCGCCTCCGACACCCTGACCTTCGTCAAGCGCTACACCAAGCCGTTCGGCGCCCCGCGCGGGACGACGAGCGGCACCTGGCCCGACGACAAGGGCTTCCTCGGCAAGCCGACGGACACGACGACGGGCCTGACACACCTCGGCGCCCGCCAGTACGACCCGGCGACGGGCAGGTTCCTCAGCGTCGACCCGCTGCTGGAGCCGGAGAAGCCGCAGACCCTCAACGGTTACGCCTACTCCAGCAACAGCCCCGTCACCCACTCCGACCCGACCGGTATGTCCGACTCCATCGGCGGGATCCTGGGGACCATCGGCGCCATCATCGGCGGTGCCGTGGGTGCCGTGCTGGGCCTGGTCGGCGCCGCGCTCGACGCGGTCGGTTCGGGGGGCGGCTCCGCGCCGACCTCCTCGTCCGGCGCGACCGGCCAGCCGATCAACCAGTGGCAGCCGGGAGCGACGTACAACTTCATCACCAAGTCCTGGGACCTGCCGTTCCAGCCGCAGGGCATGTCCTTGCAGGAGCTGATCGCCTCGACGCCCGACTGGGGCATCGTCAGCGACCCCAAGGCGGCCAACCGCTGGGAGTCCTCGCGCGGCCTGTTCTTCGGCTGGCTGTGGGGCGGCGGCTACCCGCTGCGCGAGCACCAGGACTTCCGCGGCGGTGACGCGTTCACGTCGATCCTGGCGCAGGACGACACGTTCGGTGAGTGGCGGACCAAGCTGGTGGGCCAGGCCCGGGACAAGGGCATGCGCGCTCCGGCCGCCAAGGAGGCCCAGGAGTTCCGCTACAAGGACGTCGGCCCCGAGCCGGGCAGCCCCTGGTACAAGTTCAACTCCCTGCGCGGGGCGGCGAACGACATCGCCGGTGTGCTGACCAACGGCGGTCTCGGCACGGAGAACCAGGCCGACGCGTTCCTCGGCAGTTACTCCGCCACCGGCAGGATCAAATCGATCAACAAGAAGGAGCAGACGGTCACGCTGAAGTTCACCGCGACCAACATCTCCGACTGGCGGTCCGCGACCCACGTCATTCCGCGATCGTGGAACCCCGCCTTCGAGGACACCTTCGGCGCGGCTGTGACGGAGGACTTCTCATGGGAGGAGAAGTGGCCCATCAACGAGTGTGTGAACTATTCGGAGTGGCTCGAATAACCGCTCGAACAACCGCACTCGCGTGAAAAGCCGTGGGGTCGGGGCCGATGACCGGCCCCGACCCCACGGTCGTCCCACCCCACACCTAGGATGCGATTGTGTTCATGAATGCCGCGCGGACCGGCCGCCGGGCCGCCGCCGCCCTGATTCCCCTGCTGCTGGTGGCCGCGTGCGGGTCGTCCGAGGAGACGGCGAAGATTTCGGCCGAACGTGTCGTCGGGAACTGGAAGGGCCCGGACGGCGAGAAAATCTCCTTCTCCGCCGACCGGCAATTCACCGCGACCGGTCTCGATTCCGAGAAACTCGCCACGGCCGACTGCCCCGCGACCGCCGGAGGCGGCTGGGGCTTTTTCGTCGACGACGCCATGGACAAGACCGCGCCGTCGGGCTCCTGGATCGGCCTGGGACTCGCCCGCCAGTACTGGGACAAGGGCGACTGCCATCTCCAGTTCGCCGTCGTCGACGGCGGCAGGACCCTCTGCGCCACCAACGATCCCGACGTCCCCTGCGGCCTCGACGTCCGCTTCACGCGGGAGAAGTGACCCAGGGGACGCGGTTCGGCCGGTGGCTCAGCCCGCCAGCCCCAGCTCGCGCGCGATCAGCATCCGCTGCACCTCGCTCGTGCCCTCGCCGATCTCCAGGATCTTCGAGTCCCGCCACATACGGGCCACCGGGTACTCGTTCATGAAGCCGTAGCCGCCGTGGATCTGCGTGGCGTCCCGGGCGTTGTCGACGGCGATCGTCGACGAGTACAGCTTGGCCAGCGCCGCCTCCTTCTTGAACGGCTCCCCGGCCACCAGCCGGCTGGCCGCGTCCCGCCAGGCCAGGCGGGCGGTGTGCGCCTTCATCTCCATGTCGGCGATCTTGAACTGGATGGCCTGGTTGGCGCCGATCGGCCGGCCGAAGGCGTGACGTTCCTTCGCGTACTTCACCGACTCGTCCACACAGCCCTGCGCCAGCCCCGTCGCCAGCGCCGCGATGGCGATCCGGCCCTCGTCGAGGATGCGCAGGAACTGCGCGTACCCCCGGCCCTCCTCGCCCAGCAGGTTCGCCGCCGGCACCCGCACGTCCGCGAAGGACAGCTCACGGGTGTCCGAGGCGTTCCAGCCGACCTTCGAGTACGGCGCCGCGACCGTGAAGCCGGGGGTGCCGGACGGCACGATGATCGCCGAGATCAGCGGCCTGCCGTCGGGCTTGCGGCCGGTCACCGCGGTGACCGTGACCAGGCCCGTGATGTCCGTGCCGGAGTTGGTGATGAAGCACTTGGTGCCGTTGATCACCCACTCGTCCGTCTCCGGGTCCAGCCGGGCCGTCGTGCGCGTGGCGCCCGCGTCCGAGCCGCCGTCGGGTTCGGTCAGCCCGAACGCGCCCAGGACCTCGCCGGAGCACAGCCGGGGCAGCCACCGCCGCTTCTGCTCCTCGGTGCCGAACAGGTGGATCGGCATCGCGCCCAGGGAGACGCCCGCCTCCAGGGTGATCGCCACCGAGGAGTCGACCCGCGCCAGCTCCTCGAGCGCGATGCCCAGCGCCAGGTAGTCGCCGCCCATGCCGCCGTACTCCTCCGGGAACGGCAGCCCGAACAGGCCCATGCGGCCCATCTCGCGGACGATCTCGTACGGGAACTCGTGCCGCTCGTAGAAGTCGCCGATCTTCGGCGCGACGACATCGTGCGCGAACGCCTCGACCGTCCGGCGGAGTTCTTCGAGTTCGGGGGAGAGACGGTGGTCCATCACTGCTCCTTGGGGTCCTCGTCGGCCTTGTGGGCCAGGGCTCGGACGGTTCGGGACGGGCTGGGCCGGCCCAGGTGGGCGGCCATCCACACACTGGTGGCGGTGAGACGGCCGAGGTCGACTCCGGTGTCGATGCCGAGGCCGCGCAGCATCCACACGAGGTCCTCGGTGGCGAGGTTGCCGGTGGCGGACCTCGCGAACGGGCAGCCGCCGAGGCCGCCCGCGGAGGAGTCGACGGTGGTGACGCCCCGCTGGAGCGCGGCCAGCGTGTTGGCGAGCGCCTGCCCGTAGGTGTCGTGGAAGTGCACGGCCAGCGCGCCGACGGGGATCCGCCCCTCGGCGAGGGCGTCGAGGAGCGCGACGACATGGCCCGGGGTCGCCACCCCGATCGTGTCGCCGAGGCTCAGCTCGTCGCAGCCCATGTCCAGCAGGGCCCGGCAGACCCGGACGACCTGCGGCACGGGGACGGCGCCCTCCCATGGGTCGCCGAAGCACATGGAGACATAGCCGCGCACGGCGGCGCCCTCCGCCTTCGCCCGCTCCACCACCGGGTGGAACATGGCCAGCGACTCGTCCACCGTGCGGTTGAGGTTGGCCTTGGCGAAGGACTCGGTGGCGCTGGCGAACACGGCGACGCGCCGCGCGCCGAGCGCCAGCGCCCGGTCCAGGCCGCGCTCGTTGGGCACCAGCACCGGCAGCTCCACCGGCAGGTCGGTCAGCTGCGGGTACAGCTCCTCGGCGTCCGCGAGCTGCGGCACCCACTTGGGGTGGACGAAGCTGGTCGCCTCGATCGTCGTCAGCCCCGTGGTGGCGAGCCGGCGCACGAACTCGGCCTTCACCGCCGTCGGCACGGTCGCCTTCTCGTTCTGCAGGCCGTCGCGCGCGCCGACCTCGTGGATCCGCACCCGCGCGGGCAGGCCGGGGGCGGGCACGGCCATCGGGAGTCCTCGCACGGTCATCCCTCCTCCTCGTGCGGTGCGATCACGGCCAGCACCTGGTCCATGGCGACGGTCGCGCCGGGGGCGACGTCCAGCTCGGCGACCGTGCCGGCGTGCGGGGCGGAGATGACGTGCTCCATCTTCATCGCCTCCACCACCAGCAGGCTCTGGCCGGCGGCCACCTCGTCGCCGACGGCGACCTTCACCACTGTCACCGTGCCCGGCATCGGCGCGGTCAGCGAGTCGGCGCCAGCGTGCGCGGCCCCGCTCAGGGACGCGGCGACCGGGTCGTGGTCGCGGACCTGCCAGGCGTCGCCGTCCCGGCCCAGCCAGTCGCCGGCCCGCCGGAAGGTGTGCCGGACGCCGTCGAGGGTGACGTGGACATGGGTGTCGGTGACGGTGTGGGTGCCGCGCGGGACGTACTCCACCGGGTCCTGCACCCGCAGGTGGAAGGAGACCGGCTTCGGCGCGCCCCCGAGCCGCCACCCGCTCGGCACCGAGAACGGGTCCGTCCACCCCTCGCCGCGGGGCCGCAGCGCGTCGAGGCGTACGGCGGCGGCGGCCTCGTACACCTCCTCCGGGACGTCGGTGGTGACCAGCTCGTCCACCACCCGCTCCACCAGCCCGGTGTCCAGCTCGCCCGCCACGACCGCCGGATGGGCCAACAGTCGGCGCAGGAACCCGGCGTTGGTCGGCACGCCCAGCGTGACGGTCTCCGCGAGTGCGGCCCGCAGCCTGCGCAGCGCGGTCGCCCGGTCGGGGCCGTAGGCGACGACCTTGGAGAGCATCGGGTCGTAGAGGCTGCCGACCTCGGTGCCCTCGTCGAGCCCGGAGTCGGTGCGGACGCCGTCGCCCTGCGGTTCGTGCAGCCGGAGCACGGTCCCGCCCGACGGCAGGAAGCCGCGCGCGGGGTCCTCCGCGCACAGCCGCGCCTCGATCGCGTGGCCGGTCAGCCGGACGTCGTCCTGCCCGAAGGACAGGGGCTCGCCGGCGGCCACCCGCAGCTGCCACTCCACCAGGTCCAGCCCGGTGACCAGCTCGGTGACGGGGTGCTCCACCTGGAGGCGGGTGTTCATCTCCATGAAGTGGTACGAGGAGGGGTCGCCGCCCGGCACGATGAACTCCACCGTGCCCGCACCCCGGTAGCCGCAGGAGCGGGCCGCCTGCACCGCCGCCTCGCCCATCGCCGCACGCGTCTCGGGGTCGAGGAGCACGCTCGGCGCCTCCTCGACGACCTTCTGGTGCCGGCGCTGGAGGGAGCACTCGCGCTCGCCCAGGTGCACCACCTTGCCGTGGCCGTCGGCCAGGACCTGGATCTCGATGTGCCGGGGCCGGTCGATCCACCGCTCGACGAGGAGGGTGTCGTCGCCGAAGGAGGCGCGGGCCTCGCGGCGGGCGGCGGCGATCTCCTCCTCCAGCCGGGTGAGGTCCCGCACCAGGCGCATGCCCTTGCCGCCGCCGCCCGCGGACGGCTTCAGCAGCACGGGCGCGCCGAGCGCGCGGGCCGCCTCGGCGAGGTCGGGGTCCCGTCCGCCGGGCACCACGGGCACCCCGGCGGCCCGCACGGTCTCCTTGGCGCGGATCTTGTCGCCCATGAGGGAGATCGCCTCCGCCGGGGGCCCGATGAACACCAGCCCCGCGTCGGCGCACGCGCGCGCGAAGTGGGCGTTCTCGGCGAGGAAGCCGTAGCCGGGGTGGACGGCCTGGGCGCCGGTGCGGGCGGCGGCCTCGAGCAGCCGCTCCACCGACAGATAGCTCTCGGCGGCCGGCGCCGGCCCGATCCGTACGGCGGTGTCGGCCTCGCGGACGTGCCGGGCGTCGGCGTCGGCGTCGGAGAAGACGGCGACCGAGCGCACGCCCAGCGCGCGCAGGGTGCGCACGACGCGGACGGCGATCTCACCCCGGTTGGCCACGAGTACGGTGTCGAACATCGGTCCAAGTCCCCCTGTCACATCCGGAAGACGCCGAACTGGGGCGCCGTGTGGTCCCTTTGGGCAAGTGGCGCGTTGCCACAGGCCGTCAGCGCCAGCCCCAGCACCTGCCGGGTCTCCAGCGGGTCGATGACGCCGTCGTCCCAGAGCCGGGCGGTGGCGTAGTAGGCGTTGCCCTGGCGGTCGTACTGCGCGCGGATCGGCGCCTTGAAGGCCTCTTCCTCCTCCACGGACCACTCCTGCTCGCGGGCCTCCATCTGGTCCCGCTTGACGGTGGCGAGGACGGAGGCGGCCTGCTCGCCGCCCATGACGGAGATCTTGGCGTTCGGCCACATCCACAGGAAGCGGGGGGAGTACGCCCGTCCGCACATGGAGTAGTTCCCGGCGCCGTAGGACCCGCCGACCACCACCGTCAGCTTCGGCACGCGCGTGCACGCCACGGCCGTCACCATCTTCGCGCCGTGCTTGGCGATGCCGCCGGCCTCGTAGTCCTTGCCGACCATGAACCCGGAGATGTTCTGCAGGAACACCAGCGGGATGCCGCGCTGGTCGCACAGCTCGATGAAGTGGGCGCCCTTCTGGGCGGACTCGGAGAACAGGATGCCGTTGTTGGCGACGATCCCCACCGGGTGGCCGTGGATCCGGGCGAAGCCGGTGACGAGGGTCTGCCCGAACTCGGCCTTGAACTCGGCGAACCGGGACCCGTCGACCACGCGCGCGATGATCTCCCGTACGTCGTAGGGGGTGCGGGAGTCGACCGGGACCGCGCCGTACAGCCCCAACGGGTCGACCTTGGGCTCGACGGCGGGGCGCACCTCCCAGGGGAGCTGTCCGCCGGAGGGGAGGGTGGCGACGATGTTCCGCACGATCCGCAGCGCGTGCGCGTCGTCCTCGGCGAGGTGGTCGGTGACGCCCGACACGCGCGCGTGGACCTCGCCCCCGCCCAGCTCCTCGGCGGTGACGACCTCGCCGGTGGCGGCCTTCACCAGCGGCGGCCCGCCCAGGAAGATCGTGCCCTGGCCGCGCACGATCACGGCCTCGTCGCTCATGGCGGGCACGTACGCGCCGCCCGCCGTGCACGAGCCGAGGACGGCGGCGATCTGCGGGATCCCCGCCCCGGACATCCGGGCCTGGTTGTAGAAGATCCGCCCGAAGTGCTCCCGGTCGGGGAAGACCTCGTCCTGCATGGGCAGGAAGGCGCCGCCGGAGTCGACCAGGTAGAGGCACGGCAGCCGGTTCTCCAGCGCCACCTCCTGTGCCCGCAGGTGCTTCTTCACCGTCATCGGGTAGTACGTGCCGCCCTTGACGGTGGCGTCGTTGGCGACGATCACGCACGCGCGTCCGCTCACCCGCCCGATCCCGGCGATGACCCCGGCGGCCGGGGCCTGCCCGTCGTACATCCCGTCGGCGGCCAGCGGCGCCAGCTCCAGGAAGGGCGAGCCCGGGTCCAGGAGGGCGTCCACCCGGTCCCGGGGCAGCAGCTTCCCGCGCGCGGTGTGCCGCTCGCGCGCCTTGTCGCCCCCGCCGAGGCGGGCGGCGGCGAGCTTGCCGCGCAGTTCCTCGACGAGGGCGAGGTGGGCTTGCTCGTTGGCCCGCCAGGCCTCCGACGCGGGGTCCGCCGCGCTCGTCAGCTCCGGTGCCTGATCCATCCTTGCGGTCCCCTCAGCCAGTGATCGACTGTTAATGAGCGTTAACCATTTCCTTCAGGTTAACGACCGCTAACCTCCCTGTCTAGAATTGTTCTCATGGCCACCAGAACCGACGCCCCCACCCGCCGCGAGCAGATCCTCAAGGAGGCCGCCCGGCTCTTCGCCGAGCGCGGTTTCCACGGCGTCGGCGTGGACGAGATAGGGGCCGCCGTCGGAATCAGCGGCCCCGGCCTCTACCGGCACTTCCCCGGCAAGGACGCGATGCTCGCCGAGCTGCTGGTCGGCATCAGCGGCCAGCTGCTGACCGGCGCGAAGCGGCGCCTGGGGGAGGCCGACGGAGTCCGTCCCGAGGTGGTCCTCGACTCGCTCATCGAGGGCCACATCGACTTCGCGCTCGACGACCGCCCCCTGATCACCCTGCACGACCGCGAGCTGGACCGCCTGCGCGACAGCGACCGCAAGCTGGTGCGCCAGCTCCAGCGCCAGTACGTCGAACTGTGGGTGGAGGTGGTCCGGCGGGTCTATCCGGCGCTGTCCGAACCGGCGGCCCGCTCGGCCGTCCACTCGGTCTTCGGTCTGCTGAACTCCACGCCGCACCTCGGCCGTCCGGGTGCCCTGCCCGGCCGTGGCGCGACGGCGAGCCTGCTGCACCGGATGGCCCGGGGGGCGTTCGCGGCGGCGGCCGGCACCGCCGGACCGGCGTGACGAGCGTTACCCTCCGATCGATCTGGACGCCCTTCGTACTCGCCGGTACGGTGCTATGAGCAAGCGCTTAGACATGCCGAGGTACGTGGAGGTGGCGGCGTGCGCCGTACGGTGTTCAACGAGGATCACGAGGCGTTCCGGGAGACCCTCCGGGCCTTCATCGAGGCCGAGGTCGTCCCCGTCTACGACGAGTGGCTCGCCGCCGGCCAGGCGCCGCGCGACTTCTACTACAAGCTCGCCGAGCTCGGCGTCTTCGGCATCCGGGTGGACGAGGAGTACGGCGGCGCCGGCATCGACTCCTACAAGTTCGAGGCCGTCCTGTACGAGGAGACCGCCCGCGCCGGCGTCACCTTCGGCGGCTCCGGTGTGCACGTGCTGCTCGGCCTGCCGTACATCAAGCTGCTCGCCACCGAGGAGCAGAAGAAGCGCTACCTGCCGAAGTTCGTCTCCGGCGAGGAGATGTGGGCGATCGCGATGACCGAGCCGGGCACCGGCTCCGACCTCGCGGGCATGAAGACCACCGCCAAGCTCTCCGAGGACGGCACGCACTACGTCCTCAACGGCGCCAAGACCTTCATCACCGGCGGTGTGCACGCCGACCGCATGATCGTCTGCGCCCGCACCTCCGCGCCCACCGCCGAGGACCGCCGCCACGGCATCTCCCTGTTCGTCGTGGACACCAAGGCCGAGGGCTACTCCATCGGCCGCAAGCTCGACAAGCTCGGCCTGAAGACCTCCGACACCGCCGAGCTGGCGTTCGTCGACGTCAAGGTGCCCGTCGAGGACCTCCTCGGCGAGGAGAACAAGGGCTTTTACTACCTCGGCCACAACCTCGCCTCCGAGCGCTGGGGCATCGCCTACGGCGCCTACGCGCAGGCCAAGGCCGCCATC
Organism: Streptomyces sp. A012304; assembly: GCF_026008495.1. Lineage (GTDB taxonomy): Bacteria > Actinomycetota > Actinomycetes > Streptomycetales > Streptomycetaceae > Streptomyces. The sequence continues at coordinate 63,392 of NZ_BQUN01000096.1, read as the reverse complement.
CGGTTCGCCAAGGAGTACGTCCAGCAGCGCACCGTCTTCGGCCAGACCGTCGCCTCCTTCCAGAACACGAAGTTCGAGCTGGCCGCCTGCCAGGCCGAGGTGGACGCCGCCGAGGCCGTCGCCGACCGCGCCACCGAGGCCCTCGACGCCGGTGAGCTGACCCCCGCCGAGGCCGCCAGCGCCAAGCTGTTCTGCACCGAGGTCGCCCACCGTGTGATCGACCGCTGCCTCCAGTTGCACGGCGGCTACGGCTTCATGAACGAGTACCCGATCGCCCGCCTGTACGCGGACAACCGCGTCAACCGCATCTACGGCGGCACCAGCGAGATCATGAAGTCGATCATCGCCAAGGACATGGGCCTGTAGGCCGCCCGCCCCCACCGGCCGGTACAGCGCTCCATGAGCCAGGCACTCCAGGATCTCCTCGATCTGCTCGACCTGGAGCAGATCGAGGAGAACATCTTCCGCGGCCAGTCCCGCTCCGCCGTCGTCCCGCGCGTCTTCGGCGGGCAGGTCGCGGCCCAGGCGCTGGTCGCCGCCGGGCGTACGGTCCCCGCCGACCGGCACGCCCATTCCCTGCACGCGTACTTCCTGCGCATCGGCGACCCGGGCGCGCCCATCGTCTACAACGTCGAGCGCATCCGCGACGGCCGCTCCTTCACCACCCGCCGCGTGGTCGCCGTCCAGCACGGCCGGCCGATCTTCGCGCTGTCGGCGTCCTTCCAGACGGACGAGGAGGGGCTCGAACACCAGGCCCCGATGCCGCCCGCGCCGGACCCGGTCACCCTGCCCACCTCGGCCGAACGGCTGCGCGGCTACGACCACCTCGACCCGGAGATCGTCGAACGGTTCCTGGAGGCCCGCGAGGCGATCGACCTGCGGTACGTCGACGAGCCGCCGTACGGCAGGTTCGGCGAGCCGCGCGAGCCGCACTCGCAGGTGTGGTTCCGCACCAACGGCAAACTCGGCGGCGCCGTGGACGAACCGCTGCTGCACGTCGTGCTCGCCACCTACGTCTCCGACATGACCCTCCTGGACTCCGTCCTGCTCGCGCACGGACGGGGCGGCTGGGCGGTCGGTGACGTCGTCGGCGCCTCCCTGGACCACGCGATGTGGTTCCACCGGCCCTTCCGCGCCGACGAGTGGCTCCTGTACGACCAGGAGTCCCCGTCGACGCACGGCGGCCGGGGCCTGGGCCAGGCCCGCATCTACACGCAGGACGGCCGGCTCGCCGTCTCCGTCATCCAGGAGGGCGTGGTCCGCGTCCCGCGCTGACCCCTCAGGCCAGCCCCGCCTCCGCCAGCAGGTACGCCGTCATCGGGTCGTAGTGGCGGGGGCTGACGACATGGTCGTCGAGCGGCACCGTCACCTGCACGGTGCCCTCGGCCTCCGCGATGAACAGCGCCGGGTCGTTGCAGTCGGCGTACCCGACGGAGTCGACGCCGTGCTGTCCCGCGTAGCCCGCCCAGCCGTGGTCGGCGACGACCAGGTCGGGCAGCGGGGCTCCGACGCGCTCCAGCGCCGTCAGGATGGCCTTCATCGGCTCCCCCGAGTGGGTGTGCCACAGGGTCGCCCCGTGCTCCAGGACCGCCACGTCCGCGAACTGCATGACGTACCCCTCGTCGGTCTGCAACCCGTCCGGGATGACGACGATCTCGCAGCCGGCCGCGCGCAGGGCGGCGGCGGTGGCCCGGTGCACATCGAGCAGGCCGCCCGGGTGCCCGGTGGCGAACAGCACCCGCTGCCGGTCCTCGGCCGCCTTGCGCAGCCGGCCCGCCAGCCGGTCCAGGGCGTCGACGGTCAGCTCCGGGTCGATGGTGTCCTGCCCGTACCGGTACTCGGGGTCGTCGTTGACGCCGGCCCGCTCCGCCATCACCGCGAGCACGTCCTGCTCGTCGCTCCAGCGGTCGCCGAGTTCCAGGCCCAGCCAGTAGTGACGGTTGCCGTTCGCGAGCTGGCGGTAGTGGGAGAGGTTGTTCTCCCGCGGGGTCGCGACGTCCCCCGCGATACGGGTCCGTACGAGGTGGTCGACGAGTTCGACGCGGCTGGGCGTCCCGGGTATCGGCATGGTGTCCATTGTGAGGCAGGCTCCTGTGCACGTCCGCGCTGTTCGGGCCGCTGGGACGTGGGTCACTCAGTGGTGCCGGCGGGTTCCCGCAGCGCGAACCACAACTCCATCCGTACGTCCGGATCGTCCAGGTCCGTCCGCAGCAGCGCGGCGCATCGCGCGATCCGCTGGCGCACGGTGTTGCGGTGCACGCCCAGCGCCACCGCCGTACGGTCCCAGCTGCCGTGCAGGGACAGCCAGGCGCGCAGGGTCTCGGTCAGGGCCGGGGCCGCGGCGACCGGCGTGAGCAGCGCCCGCGCGTGCTCCCTGGCGTCCTCGGGGGCGACCAGGCCGGCGAGGGCGGTGCGGGCGCCGTACCGGACCAGCGGCGCGCGGGTGGCGCGGGCGCGGGCCAGGGCCCGGGCGGCCTGCGCGTCGGCGGCCGGCCAGTCGGCGGGGGCGGCGGGCGCGCTGAGGCCGAGCGTCCACCCCGGCTGCGGGCCGGGCTCCCGCCCGGCGGGCACCAGCACCCGTACGACGCCCTCCGCGAGGTCGACCAGCGGGGAGCCGAGGGCCGCGCCCAGCGCGGAGGCGGCCACGGCGTCCGCCGCGGCGGTGTGTTCGGGCCGGGCGTGCACGACGACACACCGCTCCTCGCCCAGCAGCGGGGCGACCTCCTGCGGTGACGCGCCCAGCAGCAGCCGTACCAGCGCCGACGAGCGGGCCGCTCCCGTGCCGCCGTGCCGCTCACCGGTGAGCAGGGAGAGCAGGACGGCGGCGACGGAGGCGATGGTGTGGTCACCGGGCTCCCGGCGCGGGGCGGCCACCCCCAGCGCGAAGCCCCGGCCCGCGCCGAGCGCGTAGGCGGCCAGATGGGTCCCGGCGGCCGTGGTGTCGCCGGCGGTGGCCGCGCCCCGGGCCGCGAGGACCCGGACCAGCTCGGCCAGCGGCTCGTCCACCGGGTCCCGCGGGCGGCGCCCGGCCCGTGCGACCGGCGCGCCCTCCGGCCCGTACAGCACCGCCCACCCCCCGACCCGCTGCGCCAGCCGCCGCAGCACCGACGGCACCGGGTCCGGGCCGGAGGCGGCGGAGGCGAGACTCTGCTGGGCCTCGGTGACCCGGCGCAGCTCGGCGTGCCGGGCCTGCGCCATGAGCTGCCAGACCGCGCGGGCCACGCCCGAGAACGTCGTCCGCTCCGGCACCTCCAGCAGCGGCAGCCCGTGGGCGTCGCAGGCGGCGACCAGCGCCCGCGGCACGCTGTCGTGCACGGGCGCGAGACCGAACCCGAGGGCCGCGCCGCCCGCCGCCACGATGCGGGAGACGTAGTCGTCGAAGTACGTCCCGGAACCCGCCGCCCGGGGGCCGGGAGCATGCGCCCCCGCCGTCAGCAGCAGCTCGCCGCCCAGCAGGTACGGGTACGGGTCGGTCATCTCCGAGGCGTGCGCCCCGTGGATCACGGTCCCGGGGTCGTCCGGCCCGGCGATCCGCCGCAGCGCCAGGTCCTCGCGGGCCAGCAGCGCCGCCAGCGGCACCGGGGGAGTGGGCGGGACGGCGGGATCGGACACGGTGTGCGTTCCTTACATCAAGGCCACTCTCGATGGAGGAAACGTACACTTCGCAGCCGCGCTCCGGCCACCTAGGGTCGATGCCCGTAGAGTCGTACGCACGCGCCGGAGCGCGGGAAAGAAGGCAGGTCATGAGCAGCAACGAGACGCCCCGCGGGCCGGTCGACTCCTCCCGGATCCCGCGCTACGCCGGCCCCGCGACCTTCGCCCGGCTGCCCCGCCTCGACGAGGTCGGCCGCGCCGACATCGCCGTCGTGGGCGTGCCGTTCGACTCGGGCGTCTCCTACCGGCCCGGCGCCCGCTTCGGCGGCAACGCGATCCGCGAGGCGTCCCGGCTGCTGCGGCCCTACAACCCGGCGCAGGACGCCTCCCCCTTCGCGCTCGCCCAGGTCGCGGACGGCGGCGACATCGCCGTCAACCCGTTCGACATCCACGAGGCCGTGGAGACGGTCGAGGCGGCGGCGGACGAGCTGCTCGGCAGCGGCGCCCGCCTGATGACCCTGGGCGGCGACCACACCATCGCGCTGCCGCTGCTGCGCTCGGTCGCGAAGAAGCACGGCCCGGTCGCCCTGCTCCACTTCGACGCGCACCTCGACACCTGGGACACCTACTTCGGCGCCGAGTACACCCACGGCACGCCGTTCCGGCGGGCGGTGGAGGAGGGCATCCTCGACACCGAGGCGCTCTCGCACGTCGGCACCCGCGGCCCGCTGTACGGCAAGCAGGACCTCACCGACGACGAGAAGATGGGCTTCGGCATCGTCACCTCGGCCGACGTCTACCGCCGGGGCGCCGACGAGGTCGCCGACCAGCTCCGCCAGCGCATCGGCGACCGCCCCCTGTACATCTCCATCGACATCGACTGCCTCGACCCGGCGCACGCGCCCGGCACGGGAACGCCGGAGGCGGGCGGCATGACGTCGCGGGAACTCCTGGAGATCCTGCGGGGGCTCGCCGGGTGCAACCTGGTCTCGGCGGACGTCGTCGAGGTGGCCCCCGCGTACGATCACGCGGAGATCACGTCGGTGGCGGCGTCGCACACGGCGTACGAACTGACCACCATCATGTCCCGGCAGATCGCGGAGGCCCGCGCGAAGTGACGCACGACCACGACCTGGTGCTCCGTCCGACCGCCGCGCAGACGGAGGCCGCGCTCGACCCTCCCCCCGGCCGCACCGGCGGAGACCTGGTCGTGGAGACCCTGGCCGGGCTCGGCGCGACCACCGTCTTCGGCCTGCCCGGCCAGCACGCCCTCGCCCTGTTCGACGCGGTGCGCCGCTCCGACCTGCGGTACGTCGGCCTGCGGGTGGAGAACAACGCCGCCTTCGCGGCGGACGCGTACGGCCGGATCACGGGCGAGGCGGCGCCGCTGCTGCTGTCCACCGGTCCCGGCGCGCTGACCGCGCTGCCCGCGCTCCAGGAGGCGGCGGCGGCCGGCGCGCCGGTCCTGGCGATCTGCGGCCAGGTCCCCACGGCCGGGCTGGGCGGCGGCCGCCACGGCTATCTGCACGAACTCCCCGACCAGGCGGCGTCCTTCCGCGGGGTGGTGAAGTCCGTCCACGTGGTCCGCTCCCCGTCGCAGATCCCCTCCGCGCTCGCGGAGGCCTGGAGGTCGGCGCTGACCGCCCCGCACGGCCCGGTGTGGGTGGAGATCCCGCAGGACGTGCTGCTGGCGCCGACGGTGATCCCGGTGGTGACGGCCCCGGACGCGCTCCCGGAGGACCTGCCCCCGCGCCCCGAACTGACGGCCGTGGCGGCCGACCTGCTGGCCCGCGCCGCCCGTCCGGCGATCATCGCGGGCGGGGGAGTGGTCCGCGCGGACGCGTCGAGGAAGCTCCGTCAGCTGGCGGAGCGGCTCCAGGCCCCGGTGGTGACGACCTTCGGCGGCAAGGGCGCCTTCCCCTGGACGCACCCGCTGTCCCTCCGGTCCTGGCTGGAGGACCGCCACACCACGGACTTCCTGGAGGACGCGGACGTCCTGCTGGTGGTGGGCTCGGGCCTCGGTGAACTGTCGTCCAACTACCACACCTTCAAGCCCCGGGGCCGGGTCGTCCAGATCGAGGCCGACCTCGGGAAGCTGGAGTCCAACCACCCGGCCCTCGGCATCCACGCGGACGCCCGGCTGGCGTTGCAGGCGCTGCTGGAGACGGTGCCGGCCCGCCAGGACGACACGGCACCACAGCGGGTACGGGACCTGCTCGAGCGGGTCGCGCGGCGGATCGCCGCCCAGGACCTCACCCTGGAGCAGGAGGTGCTGGAGTCGGTCCGCCGGGCCCTGCCCGCCGACGCGCCGTCCTTCTGGGACATGACGATCCTCGCCTACTGGGCCTGGTCGGCGTTCGACCCGAAGGGCCCCAACCTCATGCACTCCGCCCAGGGCGCGGGCGGCCTCGGCTACGCGTTCCCGGCGGCGCTGGGCGCGGCGGTGGCCGACCCGACCCGCCCGGTGCTGGCGGTGTCGGGCGACGGCGGCGCCCTGTACTCGATCGCGGAGCTGGCGACGGCCCGTCAGTACGACCTTGACGTCACCTGGCTCATCGTCGACGACGGCGGCTACGGCATCCTGCGCGAGTACATGACCGACGCCTTCGGGCAGACCACGGCGACCGAGCTGACCGGCCCGGACTACGTGGCGCTCGCCGAGTCCTTCGGTGTGCCCGGGGTGCGGACGACCCCGCGGAGCCTGGCGGCGGACCTGGCGAAGGCGCTGGCCTCGGCCGGGCCGTCGGTGGTCGTCCTCCCGGCGGTGCTGCGCATGTTCGCGCCCACCCACCTGGGCTGAGCCCGGCTCGGCGTCCCGGCTCAGCAGAGCCAGAAGAAGATGGTGTCGTCCGTGCGGCCCAGCTTCCGCGCGGTCTCCCACTCCTGCGCCTCGAAGGCCATCAGCTCCGCGAACCTCCGCACCACGTCGGCGAATTCGGGGTCGAGACGGTCGGCCAGCGGCGCGTACGCCGCCGCGAGCGCGCCCGCCCGCTGCGCCGGCAGCACCCCGATCTGCGGGGTGGCGTCACCGGGATGCGGCAGCCGCAGCGGCGGCCCGTTGAACAGGAACGACACCGGCCGCACCTCCGACGGCACACCCCACCGGGCCAGTTCGCCGTCCAGCCGGTAGAACCACGAGGGCCGCGGCCACACCCCGAGGTCGGTGGGGTCGGAGAAGTGCGGCGCCACCGTCTCGTGGAAGGCGTAGGTGTACGAGGGACACAACTGCGCGCTGGGCGTCCCCTCGATCAGCTCCTCCAGCGCCCGGCTCACCGACACGGCAGGCACGACGCCCTGCTCCCGCAGCCGCGCGTCGGCCCTGAGGCACCGGTCCCGCACGATGCCGAGCATCCGTTCCTGCTGCCGCGTCCGCTCCACCGAGGTGAGCAGCCGCACCACACCGCGCATGTCGCCGGTGCTCATCTCCAGGCAGTGGCCCATGACCTCTTCCCCGCTCCCGTTGTCGTTCCCACGCGTCGCACGACCGTTCCCATGATCGGTACGGCGGGGGAGGGGGAGATGTTCGGGACCGGCCGAGCGGCCCGCCCGGCGCACGCACCGCGGTCCGGCCCCGGGGTCGGGTGCCGGACCGCGTGCTCGGCGCCGGTGCCGGCCGGGCCGGGAGTTCTACCAGATCGCCTCGACCCACTCCGGGTGGTCGATGAACGGGTTGCGGTTGTGCTGGTAGGTGTCGTAGATGACCTGGTTGCGGCGCTCCTCGAAGGCGTCCGGCGGGTCCTCGTCGTTCCAGGCCTTCAGCACGGAGAGACGGCCGTGGTAGGGGACGCTGCCGTTGGTGACGAGGTCGTTGGGCTCCAGGTTGGGCCAGCCGTCGCCGCCCTCGTAGCGGACGGCCATGTAGAGGATCATGCGGGCCACGTCGCCCTTGACGGCGTCGCGCGGCTCGAAGGAGTTGGAGTCGGTGAGGCTGCCGCCGGAGTTGGTGAAGCTGCTGCCGCCGTTGTCGAAGTCCTTGTTGCCGCGGATGGAGTTGACCGTCACGTCCTCGGGCCGGATGTGGTGCAGATCGGTGCCGGGACCCGCGGAGGTGCCGAAGTCGCCGTGGGACTGGGCCCACACGTGCTCACGGTTCCAGTTGCCGGTGTTGCCGCCGTTCAGCGACTTGCTGCGGGAGATGCCGGAGTAGAGGAGCTTGACGTTGCTGCTGTTGTTCGGGTCCTGGTCGGTGACCTTCAGCGCCTCCCAGAGAGCCGAGTACGACAGCTTCGTCTGGGGGGTGACGATCGTGTGCAGGGCCGACTTCAGGCTCGTACCCGTCTTGCCGACCGCGTTCTTGTAGTACGTCGAGTCGTAGGCCGTCGTGGTCGCCGCGGCGGGGGTCGCGGTGAGGGCGGGGGCGGTGAGGCCCACCATGACGGCGGCGGTGGCCAAGGCCACCGACTTCCATCGGCGTATGCGTGTCGCCAGCATGTGGGTGTCCGATCTACGCGGGTTGATGGGGAGGCGGCAATCGGGAGAGTGACATGGACATGCGGCCTTGTAAATGAATCGGACATGTCGATTGGATGACGGAAACCGGCAAGTCGGGAGCTGTCTACGCGAGTTGACGCGAGGAGCGGCGAGAAGCGGCCCCGACCGGTCCGGCCGGGGGCCGCTGACGGCGTGTCGGTCTGTCGGTCCGCCGATCCGCCGATCCGTACAACCTTTCACCCGAGCTCGTGTGTCAACACCGCATGACTCACGGGATATCCAGACGCGCGAGACTTCTCGCGGCCGGCCTCACCGCCGGCGTCCTCGTCACCGGGGTGGCCGCCGCCGCGCCCGCCGCGGCCGCCCCGCCGGCCGTCGTCTGTTCCTCCGCCAAGGCGGGCCTGGCCGCCAAGTTGCAGAAGGACATCACCGCCGCGCTCGCCACCCGCAAGGGCACGGTCGCCGTCGGCCTCCACGACCGCACCACCAAGACGACCTGCACGCTGCGCGCCTCCACCGCCTACGACTCGGCCAGCGTCGTGAAGGTCACCGTCCTCGCCGCGCTGCTGTGGGACGCGAAGAAGCACAACCGGACCCTGACGGCGACGGAGAGCTCGCTCGCCAAGGCCATGATCACCAAGTCGGACAACGCGGCGACCAGCAAGCTGTGGAAGCAGCTCGGCCTGACGAAGATCAAGGGCTTCCTCGCCGCCGCGAAGATGACGCAGACCAAGCCCGGCGCCAACGGCTACTGGGGGCTGACCCAGATCACGGTGACCGACGAGCAGAAGCTGCTCCAGCTCATCACCGCCAAGAACGCCGTCCTCAGCGACAACGCCCGCGCGTACACCCTGAAGCTGATGAACCAGGTGGTGGCCGCGCAGCGCTGGGGCACGCCGTACGGGAAGCCCGCGAACGCGACCCTGCACGTCAAGAACGGCTGGTTGCAGCGCTCCACGAACGGCTGGCGGGTGCACAGCGTCGGCACGTTCGACGGCAACGGCCACAACTACATGATCACCGTGCTGACGCACGGCAACAGCACCATGAACTACGGCATCACGACCATTCAGGGCGTGGCGAAGGTCATCCACAAGGATCTCGTGGCCGCGGGCGGCTGATCCTTAACGGTGCGTCCCACCCCACGTCACCCTCCCGTCCTACGGTGACGGCCATGCGCCTGCGAACCGTACTCGCCACCCTCACCGCCGGCCTGGCGGCGGCCACCTGCCTCAGCGCCGCCGGGCCCGCGAACGCCCAGCCGAACCGGGCCTGTGCACCGGCCGTCTCCATCGACGGCTTCTCCGACGCCCTGGACAAGACCACCTACCAGGGCGCCTTCGTCGGCAACCTCTCCGCGCTCGCGGTCGACCGGGACGGCTCCCTGGCCGCCCTCTCCGACCGCTCCGCCCTCTTCGGCCTGGACGCCAGGACCCTCGCGCCCGAGTCGGTCGTCCCGCTCGCCGACGACAGCGGCGCCGCCCTCGACGCCGAGGGCCTGGCCGTGGATCGCGACGGCACCCGTCTGGTCACCTCGGAGACCGAGCCGTCCGTACGCCGTTACAGCCCCGCGGGGGCGGTACTCGACCGCCTGCCCGTCCCCGACGCGCTGCGGGTCGCCCCGGCCGGCCGTGCCGTCCCCAACGGCACCTTCGAGGGTCTGACCCTGCTGCCCGGCGGCCGCACGCTGCTGGCGTCGATGGAGTACGCGCTGGCCGGCGACAGCGCGGGCACCGTCCGCTTCCAGACCTGGCAACGGTGGCGCGGCCACTTCCGGCTCGGCGCCCAGTACGCCTACCGCGCCGACCCCGGCCTGGGCGTCCCCGAGGTCCAGGCGACCCCCGACGGCCGGCTCCTCGTCCTGGAGCGCGGCTTCACCGCGGGCGTCGGCAACACCGTCCGCCTCTACCTGGCCGACCCGCGCCGCGCCACCGACACCAGCGGCGTCGAGAACCTGACCGGCCAGGACGGCGTACGCCCGGTCGCCAAGACCCTCCTCGCCGACCTGGTGGACTGCCCGTCCCTGGGGGCGACCGCCAAGCAGCCGCAGCCGAATCCGCTGCTGGACAACATCGAGGGCATGGTGATCACGGGGTACTCGAAGGGCCGGCTGAAGGTGCTGCTGGTGAGCGACGACAACCAGAACGCGGTCCAGACGACGCGCTTCTACCACCTGCGGGTTCGTGTCTGACCGTTCACCCATTGTTGCGGAGGGATGAAATCCGCTTCAATCCGCGTTGGTGCCTTCCGGAAGATCGGGACGGAAAAAACGGAGGGCACCCGCGTGGGACCGCAACGGGGATGGGCACGACGACTCGCCGGCTACGCCTGGCGTCATCCCGGGGACGTCGTCCTCGCCCTCGGCTCCTCCCTCGCCGGCATGGCCGTCATGGCGGTCGTCCCGCTGATCACCAAGGTGATCATCGACGACGTCATCGGCGACCACAGCCGCGCCATGGCCCCCTGGGCGGGCGCCCTGATCGTCGCCGCCCTCCTCGTCTACGCCTTCACCTACGTCCGCCGCTACTACGGCGGCCGCCTCGCCCTCGACGTCCAGCACGACCTGCGCACCGAGATGTACGGCACGCTCACCCGGCTGGACGGCCGCCGCCAGGACGAGCTGTCCACCGGCCAGGTCGTCGGCCGCGCCACCAGCGACCTCCAGCTCATCCAGGGCCTGCTCTTCATGCTCCCGATGACCATCGGGAACATCCTGCTCTTCCTGATCTCCCTGGTGGTCATGGCGTGGCTGTCGCCGCCGCTCACCCTGGTCGCGCTGGCCGTGGCGCCCGCCCTGTGGTGGATCGCCAAGCACAGCCGCACCCGGCTGCACCCGGCCACCTGGTACGCGCAGGCCCAGGCGGCGGCCGTCGCGGGTGTCGTCGACGGCGCCGTCAGCGGCGTCCGCGTGGTGAAGGGCTTCGGGCAGGAGGAGCAGGAGACCGGCAAGCTGCGGGAGGTCGGCCGCAGGCTCTTCGCGGGGCGGCTGCGCACGATCCGGCTGAACGCCAGGTACACCCCGGCCCTCCAGGCCGTGCCCGCACTCGGCCAGGTCGCGATGCTCGCCCTCGGCGGCTGGCTCGCCGTACGCGGCCACATCACCCTCGGCACCTTCGTCGCCTTCTCCACCTACCTCGCGCAGCTCGTCGGTCCGGTCCGCATGCTCGCCATGGTCCTCACCGTCGGCCAGCAGGCCCGCGCGGGCACCGAACGCGTCCTGGAGCTGATCGACACCGAGCCGACCCTGAAGGACGGCACCAAGGAACTGCCCGCTGACGCGCCCGCCACGGTCGAGTTCGACGACGTCACCTTCGCCTACGAGGACGGCCGGCCGGTGCTCGACGGGCTGAGCTTCGAGATCCGCCCGGGCGAGACCCTCGCCGTCGTCGGCTCCTCCGGGTCCGGCAAGTCGACCGTCTCCCTGCTGCTGCCCCGCTTCTACGACGTGACGCGCGGCGCGGTCCTCGTCGGCGGCCACGACGTCCGCGAGCTGACCACGGACTCCCTGCGGGCCGCGATCGGACTGGTCCCCGAGGACTCCTTCCTCTTCTCCGACACCGTCCGCGCCAACATCGCCTACGGCCGCCCGGACGCCACCGACGAGGAGATCCAGGCCGCCGCCCGCGCCGCCCAGGCCGACCGCTTCATCGCCGAACTGCCCCAGGGCTACGCCACCAAGGTCGGCGAGCAGGGCCTGACCCTCTCCGGCGGCCAGCGCCAGCGCGTCGCCCTCGCCCGCGCCATCCTCACCGACCCGCGCCTGCTCGTCCTCGACGACGCGACCTCGGCCGTCGACGCCCGCGTGGAACACGAGATCCACGAGGCCCTCAGACACGTCATGGAGGGCCGCACGACCCTCCTGATCGCGCACCGCCGCTCCACCCTCAACCTCGCCGACCGCATCGCCGTCCTCGACGGCGGCCGGCTCGCCGACCTCGGCACCCACGAGGAGCTCCAGCGGCGGTCCCCGCTGTACCGGCGCCTGCTCACCGACCCGGACGAACTGGGCGGCGTCTCCCCGGGCCACGCCCAGCGGACCTCCCCCGTCGAGGACACCTCCGTACGGGACGAACTGGACGCCGAGTTCGACGCCGAGCGCGGGGTGACGCCCCGGCTGTGGACCGGCGACCGCGAGCCCAAGGACCCCAAGGACACCGCCCTGGCCGGCACGCCCGCCACCCCGGAACTCCTCGCCCAGGTGGAGGCGCTGCCGCCCGCGACCGACACCCCCGACATCGACGAGGCCCGCGCGGTCACCCCCGAGGACTCCTACGGCCTGCGCCGGCTGCTGCGCGGCTTCGGGACGCCCCTGCTGATCAGCCTCGGCCTGGTCGCCGTCGACGCCGGCATGGGACTGCTGCTGCCGGTGATGATCCGGCACGGCATCGACGAGGGCGTCACCCGGGCGGCGCTGGGCGCCGTGTGGGCGGCCTCGCTGCTGGCCCTGCTGGCGGTGCTCGTGCAGTGGGCCGCGCAGACCGGCGAGATGCGGATGACCGGCCGAACCGGCGAACGCGTCCTGTACTCCCTGCGCCTGAAGATCTTCGCCCAGCTCCAGCGGCTCGGCCTCGACTACTACGAGCGCGAGCTGACCGGCCGGATCATGACCCGGATGACCACGGACGTCGACGCGCTGTCCACGTTCCTCCAGACCGGCCTGGTCACGGCGTTCGTCTCGGTCGTCACCTTCTTCGGCATCATGGTCGCCCTGCTGGTGATCGACGTGCAGCTCGCCCTCGTCGTCTTCGCCACCCTGCCCCCGCTGATCATCGCCACCTACTTCTTCCGCCGCGCGAGCGTCAAGGCCTACGAGCTCGCCCGGGAGCGGGTGGCCGTGGTCAACGCCGACCTCCAGGAGTCGGTGGCCGGGCTGCGGATCGTGCAGGCCTTCCGCCGCGAGCGGGACGGCGGGGCGCGGTTCGCGCAGCGCAGCGACAGCTACCGCCGGGCGCGGATCCGGGGCCAGTGGCTGATCTCGGTCTACTTCCCGTTCGTGCAGTTCCTGTCGTCGGCGGCCGCGGCGGCCGTGCTGATCGCGGGCGCCGGCCGGGTGGACGACGCGACGCTCACGACCGGCGCGCTCGTCGCGTACCTGCTCTACATCGACCTGTTCTTCGCGCCCGTCCAGCAGCTCTCCCAGGTCTTCGACGGCTACCAGCAGGCCACGGTCTCGCTGGGCCGCATCCAGGAGCTGCTGCGCGAGCCGACGTCCACCGAGTCCGCCGACGAGCCGCGGGAGGTCCCCTCCCTGCGCGGCGAGATCACCTTCGAGGACGTGCGCTTCGCGTACACCGACGAGGAGGAGGCGCTCGGCGGCATCGACCTGCGCATCCCCGCCGGCCAGACCGTCGCCTTCGTCGGCGAGACCGGCGCGGGCAAGTCGACGCTGGTCAAGCTGGTCGCCCGGTTCTACGACCCCACCCGCGGCCGGGTGCTGGTCGACGGAACCGACCTGCGCTCCCTCGACCTCACGGCGTACCGCCACCGGCTCGGGGTCGTCCCCCAGGAGGCGTACCTCTTCCCCGGCACCGTCCGTGACGCCATCGCCTACGGCCGTCCCGACGCCACCGACGCCGAGGTGGAGGCGGCGGCGCGGGCGGTGGGCGCCCACGAGATGATCGCGACGCTCGACGGCGGCTACCTCCACGAGGTCGCCGAACGCGGCCGCAACCTCTCCGCCGGCCAGCGCCAGCTGATCGCCCTGGCCCGCGCCGAGCTGGTCGACCCCGACATCCTCCTCCTCGACGAGGCCACCGCCGCGCTGGACCTGGCCACCGAGGCCCAGGTCAACCAGGCCACCGACCGTCTGGCGGGCCGCCGTACGACACTGGTCGTCGCCCACCGCCTGACGACGGCGGCCCGCGCCGACCGGGTCGTCGTCATGGACCACGGCCGGGTCGCGGAGGACGGCACGCACGACGAACTGCTCGCCCGCGGCGGGCACTACGCGCGCCTGTGGCGGACGTTCGTCGGGGAGGCCGAGCCGGAGGAGCCGGTCGGCGCGTCCTGGTGACGCCCGTGCAACCGTCCGGCATATGACGTGCGTCCGTACATCTGTACGGGGTTCGGTACGTCATACGCGGGAGGGGACGGGGACCGTGGGCAGTGGTGCGCGGGGGGACATACGCCGACGGCTGGCGGTGGTGCTGGCCGTGCTGACCGCGTCCGGGGTGCTCGCGCTCGCCGCGCCGGGCACCGCCCAGGCCGCGCCCGCGTCCTGCACGGGCCGGAAGGTGCGGACCCTGCCGTTCGCCACCGGCTCCGTGCACGTCTACAAGGGCGGTGGCCGGATCTGCGCCATCACCTACCAGAAGTACCCCGGCACCAAGAGGCGGATCTCGGTCAGTGTGCAGGCGCGCGGCCATGTCGCCGTGAAGAAGTCGCGGAGCCACACCCGCACTTCGGACCCGGTGAGCGTGTACGCCGGAAATCGCCCGGTGCGGGTGACCGGATCGGTCGGGACCGGCTCGTACGCCTCCGGCTGGATCCACTTCTGACCCACTGACATTCGCCAACGCCCTCTGGTGTGACAGGTGTTGCTCCGATAGCTTCCGGCGCACATCTGTCTCACAGGGAAGGGTGCACGCGCATGCGCAAGGCGCTCAGATGGCTGCTGGCGCTCACCGTGCTCATAGGCACGTTGAGCACGGCGGGGGCCGCGACCGCGGCCGAGCCGGAGGCCACGGACATCAAAGACCGGCTGCTCTCCGTACCGGGCATGAGCCTGGTCCAGGAGAAGCCGTACCCCGGCTACCGCTTCTTCGTCCTGAACTACACGCAACCGGTCGACCACCGGCACCCCGCCAAGGGCACGTTCCAGCAGCGGATCACCGTGCTGCACAAGGACGTCAGCCGCCCGACGGTCTTCTACACCAGCGGCTACAACGTCTCCACCACCCCCGGCCGCCGCGAGCCGACCCAGATCGTCGACGGCAACCAGGTCTCCATGGAGTACCGCTTCTTCACGCCGTCCCGCCCCGACCCGGCCGACTGGTCCAAGCTGGACATCTGGCAGGCGGCCAGCGACCAGCACCGCATCTTCGAGGCCCTGAAGACGGTCTACCCGAAGAACTGGATCTCCACGGGCGGCTCCAAGGGCGGCATGACCGCCACCTACTACGAGCGCTTCTACCCCAGGGACATGGACGGCGTCGTCGCGTACGTCGCCCCCAACGACGTCGTCAACCACGAGGACTCCGCCTACGACCGCTTCTTCGCGACCGTCGGCACCAAGGAGTGCCGCGACCGGCTGAACGCCGTGCAGCGCGAGGCGCTGGTGCGCCGAGAGCCGCTGGAGAAGAAGTACGCGGAGTACGCGGCGGCGGAGGGCCTCACCTTCGACACCGTCGGCGGCCTGGACCGCGCCTACGAGGCCGTCGTCCTGGACTACGTGTGGGGCTTCTGGCAGTACAGCAGGCTCTCGGACTGCGACTCGGTCCCGGCCGACGCGCCGAACGCCACCGACGACGAGATCTGGAACTCCGTCGACACCATCTCGGGCTTCTCGTTCTACGCGGACCAGGGCCTGTC
The DNA here is from genome assembly GCF_026008495.1 of Streptomyces sp. A012304. Lineage (GTDB taxonomy): Bacteria > Actinomycetota > Actinomycetes > Streptomycetales > Streptomycetaceae > Streptomyces. The sequence goes on along the minus strand of NZ_BQUN01000096.1, from coordinate 47,837 downwards.
GCCGTACACGCCGTACTACTACCAGGCGGGCACCCAACTGGGCGCCCCCACCATCCACTTCCCGCACATCGAGAAGAAGTACATCCGCTACGGCTACCAGCCCCCGCGCAACTTCGTCCCCCGCGACATCCCGATGAAGTTCCAGCCGTGGGCGATGCGCGACATCGACACCTGGGTCCGTCACAACGCCCGCCGGATGCTCTTCGTCTACGGCCAGAACGACCCGTGGGGCGCGGAGCCCTTCCACCTCGGCAAGGGCGCGAAGGACTCGTACGTGCTCACCGCGCCCGGCATGAACCACGGCGCCAACGTCGCCGGCCTGGTCGCCGACGACAAGGCCCTGGCCACGGCACGGATCCTGGACTGGGCGGGCGTCGCACCCGCCGCCGTCGACCGGGCGAAGCCGCTGGCGAAGTTCGACGCGAAGCTGGACGTCCGCGACATCGAACGCGAGCCCACCCTGCGGCCGTGACCGCGCACCGCCACCGGTCCGCGACCGGCGCTTAGTACGTCAGGCCGTGGCCGATCGGGTACAGCAGTTGTGCCGGGTCGGCCGCGTGCCGTACCGGCACCGGGAGCCTGCCGCGCGGCGTGACCGTGCCGGCGATCACCCGGGCCGCGGCGCGCAGTTCGACGTCGGTCCAGGAGTAGGCCGCCAGGCAGGCCCGGGCCGACGGCAGATGAGCGACGTCGTACGGGTTGCGGACGGCCACCGCCACCACCGGGCGGCCGGTCGCCGACAGGCGCTCCACCAGCGTCCGCTGCGGGCTGCCGGCGGTGACCTCGTACGTCGTCACGATCACCGCGTCGGCCTCGGCCGCCGCCGTCACCGCCCCGGCGATCGCCTCGGGCGCCGGGCTGGTGCCGGTGGACAGGGCGGTGGCCGTGAAGCCGAGGTCGCCGAGGGCCGCGGCGAGGACCGTCGTGGGCGGGCCGGTGGTGCCGGAGGGCGACGCCGGGTCGGCGCCCACCACCAGCAGCCTCGGCCGCTCACGGGGGGAGAGCGGCAGCAGACCGCCCTCGTTCACCAGCAGCGTCGTCGTCCGCTCGGCGATCCGGTCGGCCGCCGCGAGATGCGCGGGGACACCGACGGTCCGCTCGACGGCGGCCGGGCTGACGTACGGGTCGGCGAACAGGCCGAGCCGGTCCTTCAGCCGCAGGATCCGCAGCACCGACTCCTCCAGCCGCTCCTCCGTCAGCTCCCCCTCCCGTACGGCCGTCAGCACGGCGTTCCACGCCAGGCCCAGGTCCGGCGGCTTGAGGAGCTGGTCGGCGCCCGCCTTCAGCGCGAGCACGGGGACGCGGTCGTCGCCGTACTTGGTGCGCACGCCCGCCATGTCGAGGGCATCGGTCACCACGACCCCGTCGTAGCCGAGGTGCTCGCGCAGCAGGCCGGTGAGGACGGGCCGGGAGAGCGTGGCCGGATCGCCGGAGTCGTCGAGCGCCGGGACCAGGAGGTGCGCGGTCAAGATCGAGTCGACGCCGGCCGCGATCGCCGCCCGGAACGGCACCGCGTCCAGCTCCTCCCACACCTGGCGGGTGTGGGTGATGACGGGGAAGCCGGTGTGGCTGTCGACGGCCGTGTCGCCGTGGCCGGGGAAGTGCTTGGCGGTCGTCGCGATCCCCGCAGACCGGTAGCCCCCGATCTCCGCGGCGGCCAGGGCCGCCACCGCCTGCGGGTCGGCGCCGAAGGAACGAACGCCGATGACCGGGTTGGCGGGGTCGATGTTCACGTCGGCGACGGGGGCGTAATTCTGGCGGATGCCCAGCGCGCGCAGTTCGCGGCCCGCGAGCCGGCCGAGGGTGCGGGCGTCGCCGGGCGAGCCGCCGGCGCCGATCGCCATCGCGCCGGGGAAGAGCGTGGCCGGACCGCCGACGCGGGCGACGACGCCGTGCTCCTGGTCGGTGGAGATCAGCAGCGGCACTCCCCCCGGCTGCTGGAGCGCGGCCCGCTGGAGGCCGTTGGACAGCTCCGAGATCCGGAGCGGGTCGCGGGTGTTGTGCGCCCAGGCGAAGTAGATGACACCGCCGACCCGGTAACGGGCGATCAGCTCGGCGGCCGTGCGCACGCCCAGCTCCTCGAGGTTGGCGTCGGCGTCGGCCTCGTCGGGGGCGGTGGCCGAGTGGCCGAAGACCCGGGTGACGAAGACCTGGCCGACCTTCTCCTCCAGGGTCATCCGGGAGATCAGGGCGCGCAGCCGGCGGTCGTCCGCGTGGGCGGTGCCGTCGAGGGCGAGGGCCGCGGTGAGGCCGGCGGTGGCGGCGAGGACGGTACGTCTGGAGGGCATGTGCGCTCCTTCCGGGCCGGTCGGGGAGCCTGCACGGTACCCGGCGAGAGGGCCGCCACCGGCGCATCGGAGGGGGCGCGCCGATGACGGCACACTGCCGGCCGCGGTGCGGCGGAGAGGGTGGTCAGCGATCGCAGCCAGCGGCGAGGGCCGACACCGCACCGAGGAGACTCATCCGACAGCTCGCGCATTGGACGACCAACCCCCGCCCCGGGTTCCCGTTTCTGGACCGTGCGCCGGCGGACCCGCCTGGAGAACACGGCGGCGGGCGTGCCCGGAGTGCCGGTCGGGCGGTCCACCCCGTGGACGGGCGGGCGCCGCGTGATGGTGTCGCGGGATCATCACGGGCATGGCCCTCGTCGACATACCCGGTTCCAAGTCCATCACCGCCCGTGCCCTGTTCCTGGCGGCCGCCGCCGACGGAGTCACCACCCTCCAGAGGCCCCTGCGCTCCGACGACACCGAAGGCTTCGCCGAGGGCCTGACCCGGCTCGGCTACCGCGTCGGACGCACGCCGGACGCCTGGCAGGTCGACGGACGCCCGCAGGGCCCCGCGGCCGCCGAGGCCGACGTCTACTGCCGCGACGGCGCCACCACCGCCCGCTTCCTGCCCACCCTGGCCGCCGCCGGCCACGGCACCTACCGCTTCGACGCCTCGCCCCAGATGCGCCGCAGACCCCTGCTGCCGTTGACCCGCGCCCTGCGCGACCTCGGCGTGGACCTGCGGCACGAGGAGGCGGAGGGCCACCATCCGCTGACCGTCAGGGCGGCCGGGGTGGAGGGCGGGGACGTGGTGCTGGACGCCGGCCAGTCGTCCCAGTACCTGACCGCCCTGCTGCTGCTCGGCCCGCTGACCCGCACCGGCCTGCGCATCACCGTCACCGACCTGGTGTCGGCACCGTACGTGGAGATCACCCTCGCGATGATGCGGGCGTTCGGGGTGGAGGTCGTCCGTGACGGCGACGTCTTCGTCGTCCCGCCGGGCGGCTACCGGGCCACCACCTACGCCATCGAGCCCGACGCGTCCACGGCGAGCTACTTCTTCGCGGCCGCCGCGGTGACGCCGGGCGCCGAGGTCACCGTGCCCGGCCTCGGCGCGGGCGCGCTCCAGGGCGACCTGGGCTTCGTGGACGTCCTGCGGCGGATGGGCGCGCGGGTGGAGACCGGCGCGGACCGCACCACCGTGTCCGGCACCGGCGAACTGCGTGGCCTCACCGTGAACATGCGGGACATCTCCGACACCATGCCCACCCTCGCCGCCCTCGCCCCTTTCGCCTCCGGGCCGGTGCGCATCGAGGACGTGGCCAACACGCGCGTCAAGGAGTGCGACCGTCTGGAGGCCTGCGCGGAGAACCTGCGGCGGCTGGGCGTGGAGGTGACCACGGGACCGGACTGGATCGAGATCCAGCCCGGCCCGGTGGCGTCCGGCGCGGAGATCAAGACGTACGGCGACCATCGCGTCGTGATGTCCTTCGCGGTGACCGGCCTGCGCGCCCCCGGGATCTCCTTCGACGACCCCGGCTGCGTCCGCAAGACCTTCCCCGGCTTCCACGAGGCGTTCGCGCGCCTGCGGCAGGACATCGGCGCGTGAACAGGCCCTGAGGCCCGTTCAGAGGGCCGGAGGGATCCCCGCTGTGGTGCTCAGTCCAGCCGGCTCAGATCCCGGCGGCTCATGCCGAACAGCACATTCGGCTGGTCGTACCTGAAGGCGTAGCCGGCGACGAGAGCGGCGGCGATGAATTCGCCGTTGGTGGCGTACCTGCCGGTCGTCCGCTGCATCACGTGTTTCACGGTGTAGCTGCTGACGACAGGAGTCCTGATCGGCGTGATGTTCTCGCGCAGCCACGCGGCCGTCTCCACCACCACGGCCACGCGTCCGGCCAACTCCTCGCGGCCGACGGCGAGTTCGTCACGGCGCTGCTCGGCCGTCAGGCGATGAGAGGCGAAGACGCCGATACCGAAGGAGTTGAGCCGTGGGTGCTGCCGCATCACCTCGGCGAAGGCCGTGATCTGTCGGCGGGCCTCCAGATACGGCAGCCCGGTGGCTGCCTGGAGGGCCCGGATCTCGGCCTTGCGGCGACGGTCGTCGGTCATCGTGTGCTCCAACTCGCGGGACGTCCCACGTCCACCCCGCCGCGGATATATGGATGACCTGGCGGAACGCTGGTGCGCGATTCGGGGAACCTTGTCTTCGCCGCCACGATGGACGTGGGCCACCATGACTCGGAGCGGGCAGGCGCGAAACTGCCACGCACAGCATACGCCCCAACCCGGCCCCGTCCCCGACGAATCGGGGCGGTCCGCCGACGCCGCGTTCAGTACCGAGGCCTGACCGGCCGGCGCCCCGACCGACGGTGCGGAGCAGCCGTCGGCCCTCGGCGCTGCGCGGTCAGAACCAGTGCAGGCAGTGCGGGGAGCGCTCGGCGCGGAAGAGCGCGTCAGCGAGGGCGGCCGCGCCCGGGCGGTGGGCCCGGATGTGCCCGGCGCGCACGAGCGTGCTCGGGGCGGTGCCGCCGAGGTAGACGGAGCCCAGGTCGCGGATGTCCAGGGACAGGTCGGGCTCCCGGTCCGTCGCAACGCAGTCGGCCCTGCCGTCCCGAACGGTCAGCAGATAGCGGTCGTGTGCGCCGAGGAACGGGTCGTCGACATCGAGGACGAGTTCGCCGTCCATGAACCAGCCGCGCGCCATCAGCGCACGCGGGACGTCCAGCAGCCGCACCCAGAGCCAGTCCATGTCGCCGCTCACCTCGCCGGCGCGGAAGTCCACGAACTGCCGGCGCAGCGGGTGGTCGGACGGGACGTGCCGGAACACGACCTGAGAGACCAGGTCGTGTTCGAGTACGAACCGGGCCAGGGCCGTGAAGACGGCGTCGTCGGCGGTGATGGTCTCGTCGACCGTCAGGGTGCCGGACTCGGTCGAGTAGCTGGCGTACCCGTCGGGGACACCGTCGGCGTCCCGGTGGACGGCGACGTAGCGCGGCGTCGGCGAGATCGGCGGCTGTCCCGCGCGCAGGGCCCACCAGCGGTGCGGCCGGGACAGGGCGCCGGGCTGGGCGCGGCGGTACCGGTCGTAGACCTCTTCCAGAATCTCGCCGCACTCGGCCCGGCGCAGCACCTCGACCGAGCCGTTGTCCGAGCCGGTCGCTGCCGCCCGGGCCGCTCCACGCGCCCGGGGAACGGCGAGGGCGGCCTTGTGGCGCGGCACCGTCAGCCGCGCCGTGTAGGTCGCCGGTCCGTAGCCGAACCTGCCGTAGATCGTGGCCTCGGAGGCCAGCAGCACGCTCAGCAGCTCCCCACGGGCCCGCAGTTCGGTGAGCTGATGTCGCATCATCGCGCGCAGCACGCCCTGGCGGCGGTGCGAGGGCAGGACGCCGACGGCGGTCACCCCGGGGGCCGGGACGAGGGTCTCACCGGGCAGGGTGAGCTCGAAGGAGTGCGTGGCGGCGGTGCCGACGGGCCGCCCGTCCGCCGTCCGGGCGAGCAGGCAGCGGTCCGTTTCGAGCGCCGACCACCAGAGCCCGCCGCCCTCGATGGGGGTTTCCGGGAAGCGCCCGAACGCGGCATGGACCGTGTCGACGAAGACGTCGAAATCCTTGTCGGTCGTGGGACGTATCTCCATTGCCGCCGCTGCCTCCTCCGGATACCGGCACCACGACTCGTGATGTCCGGCCACAGTGCAGCGTCGACCCGTGGCCATGGCAAGCGAATTACGGCCGGGCCGCCCTCAGCGGCTCGCCGCCCGGGAGGCCGCCGCCCGCAGTCCCTCCCGCACCACCGCCGGCACCGGATCCACTGGAGTGGTGCCTGGACGCGGACACGGCGTTCACGGTCCGGCCGGAGCGGTGGCCGGCGGCTCCTCGGGCTCCTGGGCAGAGGGCTTCCCCGGCCGGACCGCCCGCAGCTCCGGTGTCGCGGCGCCCACCGCCGCCACCGCGAGCAGACACAGCAGCCCGCCCGTGACCAGCGCGGTCGCGCCCGAGGTCCAGCCCGCCACCACACCGCCGCGCAGACCGCCGAGATGCGGGCCGGCCTGCCCGACGATGGTCTCGGCCGCCGTCACCCGGCCCAGCAGCGCGTCCGGGGTGCGGGTCTGCACGATCGTCGTCCGGGACAGCACGGCCACCGAGTCCGCCGCGCCGGCCACCACCAGCATCCCGAGCCCCGCCCAGGCGCTGGACGTCAGGCCGAACAGGGCGAGGGACGCACCCCAGGTGGCGGAGGCGCCCAGCATCACCGGACCCGGGCGGGCCAGCCGGGTGAGCGGACCGGAGAACGTGGTCGCGGCCACCCCGCCCACCGCGAGTGCCGACAGAAACAGGCCGAGGGTGCGCGGATCGCCGCCGAAGCGTTCCGCGTTGACCAGCGGGAAGAGACTCAGCGGCATCGCGAGGACGGTCGCGGCCAGATCGGTCAGCAGCGCGCCGCGCACCACCCGGTGGCCGGTCAGGAAGCGCAGCCCGTCGAGGACGCCGTGCAGCCCGGGCCGTGACCTCTCGCCCTCGGGCGGCAGCGCGGGCAGCCCGAAGGCGCCGTAGAAGGCGAGACCGAAGCTGAGGGCGTCCAGCAGGTAGCACACACCGATGCCCCACCAGCCGAGGACGACGCCGGCGACGGCCGGGCCGAGCAGCATCATCGCCTGGCCGGTGACCTGGTTCAGGGCCAGGCCCGCGGCCACCTGGTCCTTGGGCAGCAGCCGCGGCACGAACACGCCCGCCGCCGGCGCGCCGACCGCACCGAACGACGACTGCACCGCGACCAGCCCCAGCACGAGGACCACCGGGACGTGCCCGGTGAAGCCCTGCACGGCCAGCAGCACCGAACAGACCGCCTGCCCGACGGTGGCCATCAGATAGACGCGGCGCCGGTCGGCCCGGTCCACCCAGGCCCCCGCGAACAGCCCGACGCCGACCAGCGGCAGCGCCTGCGCCAGCCCGACCGCGCCGCTCCAGACCGCGCTGTGCGTCATGTCCCACACCTGGTACATGACGGTGACCATGGTCATGAAGCCGCCGAGCGTGGACACCGTGCGCCCGAACAGCAGCCGCCGGAAGACGGGAGAGGTACGCAGGGGACGAACGTCGAGGAAGGTCCGGCCGAGACTCATGACGCCGACGGGGCGGCGATGGGCGCGTCGAGCGCCCGGGGCTGCTGATCCACGGCGCGGAGGCTAACCCGCACCACCACCGCCCCGCCAGACAATTACGGCCCGCCCACCGCGGGACCGCCCGTCGCGGGACCGCCCATCGCCGGATCGCCACCGCGGGACCGCCCATCGCCGGATCGCCACCGCGGGATCGCCCACCGTGGGCCGTGCCGGCGCGGGGCCGTCCTGCCGGAGGCAGCGCCGCCGCGGGCTGTACGAGCCGGGCCGTGCCGCTGCGGGTCGTACCAGCGCGGGCCTCCCGCCGCGCGCCGTCCGCCGCAGGTCGCCCGTCGCGGGCCGTGCCGGCGCGGGGCCGTCCTGCTGCGGGCGGTACCGCTGGGGGCAGTGCCGACCAGGGCCGTACTACCCGGCCGTACCACCGCGCGCCGTCCCCGCCCGCGCGCCGGTCACGCCGAGTCGTTGAGGAGCCGGGCGAGGTGGTGCCGTCCCGCGCCCAGCAGGCCTTCCAACGGCTCGGCGGCCTCGTACCACCGCTTCTCGTACTCCCAGCACAGCCAGCCGTCCCAGCCGTGCCGTGAGAGGACCTCCACGCACTCGGCGAGCGGCAGCACGCCCGCGCCCAGCGCCAGCGGGGTCGTGTCCTCCGTCGAGGCGATGTCCTTGACCTGCACATAGCCGAGATACGGCGAGAGCGCGGCGTACGTCTCCTGCGGCTGCTCGCCGCCGCGCCAGGTGTGCATCACGTCCCACAGCGCGCCGACCTGCCGGTGTCCGACCAGGCCGAGGATCCGCATCGCGGCGGCGCCGGTGCCGTGCGAGTCGTGGGTCTCCAACAGGACACGCACGCCGAGATCGGCGGCGTACTCGGCGGCGACCCCGAGCCGACGGGCGGCGACCGCGTCGGCCTCGGCGGGGGACTGGCTGTCGGAGCCGCCCGGGAAGACACGCACGAAGGGTGCGCCGAGGTCGCGCGCGAGCCCGATCAGCTCACGTGTCTCCTCGATCACCGGCTCGTCCGCACCCGGCGCGGCCACGCGCGCGTACCCCGCGAGGCCGAGGATCTCGACCCCGGCCTCCTTGAAGGCGGCGGCGACCTGGGTCCGTTCCTCCGGCCCCAGCCCGAGATGGACCGGTTCCTCCGGATGCGTCCGCAGTTCGACACCGTGATACCCATGGCCGGCCGCGAGCCGCAACACCTCGGCCAGAGGCAGACCAGGAACACCGAGAGTAGAGAAGGCGAGCTTCATGCCCCTTACTCTCACCCCGATCCACCACACGGGTCCAGTCACGCACCCCCGGTGCACCCCTCGCCTCGGGAGGGCGGGCGGCACCGTCCCCCACGACTACCCCTCCGCCGCCCGGTACACGCACACCTCCGCGCCCGTCTTGGCGGTGGTGGTGGACAGCAGCTCGAACGCTCGCCTGCTGCCGTTCGTCGGGAAGATGGACTTTCCGCCGCCGAGGACCACGGGCATGCGCACCAGCAACAGCTCGTCGACCAGGCCTTCGCCGATCAGGGTGCGGACGAGGCTGGGGCTGCCCATGACCACGAGATCGCCGCCCTCCGAGCCGCGCAGCTCACGGATCCGCGCGACCGCCTCGGCGCCGGGCAGGAGCACCGTGTTCTCCCAGGTCAGGTCCTGCTCGCCGAGGGTGCCGGAGACGACGTACTTGCGGATCGAGTTCATCCGGTCGGCGAACCGGTCCCCCGCGCGCTCCGGCCACGCCGCAGCCATCGTCTGCCAGGTCCGCCGCCCGAACAGCAGCGCGTCGGCCTTCTCCAGCACCCCGTCGAAGGCCCCGCCGACGACCTCCTCGTCGAAGTACGCCTGGGTCCACCCGCCGTGCGCGAAGCCGCCGTCGGTGTCCTCCTGCGGCGCACCGGGCGCCTGCACGACCCCGTCGAGGCTGATGAACGAGCTGACGACGATACGCATGGCACGCACTCCTGATCTCGGTTCACTCACTGTCTGCCAGGGAAGACCGCCGGTCCGACGAAAACTCATCGGCCTTCGGCGAAAACGCCCGTTCGCCCGCACGCCGTCAACCCGCCCGCACGCGTCCGCCCACCCGTTCACACGCGCGCGAAAACGCCCATCAGCCCGCGCGCGAAAACGCCCGTAAGCCCGCCCGCCCGCGCAACCCGCCCGCCAGCCCGTCGGCCGTCGAGCCGCCGGGCGGTTGAGCGGCCGAGCCGTTCAGCCCCGCGGCCCCCCGGAGGACCCCCGCACCATCAGCTCCCCGCGCACCACCGCGATCCCCCCGGGCGGCGGCTCCTCGCGGCCCATGGCGATGCGGCCCGCCCGGGCCCCCGCCTCCGCCAGCGGCAGCCGCACCGTCGTCAGGGCGGGCACCGCGTCGATGCTGAAGGGCAGGTCGTCGAAGCCCGCCACCGAGACGTCCTCCGGGATCCGCAGCCCGGACTCCCGCAGGGCCGCGCACGCGCCGAGCGCGACGGAGTCGTTCGCCGCGACGACCGCCGTCAGCGACGGGTCCCGCCGCAGCAGCTCCAGCGTGGCCTCGTAACCCGCCCGCCGGTCGTAGCGCCCGTGGACCGTCCAGCGCGGGTCCTCCTCGATGCCCGCGGCGACCAGCGCCGCGCGGTGTCCCTCCAGCCGGTGCCGGGTGGTCGTCCGCTCCTCCGGGCCCGCGATGTAGCCCAGCCGCCGGTGCCCCAGCCCGATCAGGTGCTCGGTGAGTTCCCGCCCCCCGCCCCGGTTGTCGAAGGTCAGCGCGATCGCCCCGGTGTCCGGCGCCGGCGGCCGCCCGCACAGCACCACCCGCGTCCCCGCCTCCGCCAGCTTGCGCAGCTTCGCCGCCACCGCCGTCGCGTGCGGCTCGTTCTCCATCGCCCCGCCGGTCAGCACCACCGCCGCGGCCCGCTGCCGCTGCAACAGCGTCAGATACGTCAGCTCCCGCTCCGGCGAGCCCCCGGTGTTGCACACCACCGCCAGCCGCTCGCCGCCGGCTCTGCCGCCCGGCCCCCCGATCTCCGCCTGGATCGCGCTCGCCATGATCCCGAAGAAGGGGTCGGCGATGTCGTTCACCAGGATGCCGACCAGGTCGGACGTGGCCGCCGCCAGCGCGCTCGCGGGGCCGTTCAGCACGTAGTCCAGCTCGTCCACCGCCCGCAGCACCCGCTCCCGGGTGGATGCGGCCACGGGATAGTTCCCGTTCAGTACGCGCGACACCGTCGCGGGGGAGACCTGCGCGCGGGCCGCCACGTCCGCCAGGGTCACCGTCATCTCGTCGTCCTCCGGTCGCGCATCTCGTCGTCCCTAGTGGTCCCTAGTGGTCCCTCGTCGTACGCACACGTAGACAGCCCCACCTGGGGCATGGTTCCGGGCGTGCCGAGCAGACCTTACGGCCCAGGACCCCGACTGTTCGCCCCCTCGAACAACTCGGGATGGACACGGTCTTGTCCGAACCGCTGGTCAGAGGCTAGCTTCTCCACAGATAGAAAGCGCTTGCTGTGACGCTGATCAGGAAGAGGCGTACGTGCGGCGCACCCACTCACGCACAACGCCTACGAAGGGACCGACGTGACACGCAAGACGGTGCGTATCGCCATGAACGGCGTGACCGGGCGCATGGGCTACCGCCAGCACCTGGTCCGCTCCATCCTGGCCATCCGCGAGCAGGGCGGACTCGACCTCGGCGACGGCGTCTCGCTGTGGCCGGAACCGATCCTCGTCGGCCGCCGCGAGCACGCGCTCGAGGCGCTCGCCGAGCGGCACGGCCTGGAGCACGTCTCCACCGACGTCGACGCGGTCCTCGCCGACGACAGCGTCGACATCTACTTCGACGCCCAGGTCACCTCCGCCCGCGAGGAGGCCATCAAGAAGGCGATCGCCGCCGGCAAGCACATCTACACCGAGAAGCCCACCGCCACCGGCCTGGACGGCGCCCTGGAGCTGGCCAGACTCGCCAACGAGGCCGGCGTCAAGCACGGCGTCGTCCAGGACAAGCTCTTCCTCCCCGGCCTGCTCAAGCTGAAGCGCCTCATCGACGGCGGCTTCTTCGGCCGCATCCTGTCCATCCGCGGCGAGTTCGGCTACTGGGTCTTCGAGGGCGACTGGCAGGCCGCCCAGCGCCCGTCCTGGAACTACCGCGCCGAGGACGGCGGCGGCATCGTCGTCGACATGTTCCCGCACTGGGAGTACGTCCTGCACGAGCTGTTCGGCCGGGTGAAGTCCGTCCAGGCCCTCACCGCCACCCACATCCCGCAGCGCTGGGACGAGAACGGCAAGCCCTACGACGCCACCGCGGACGACGCGGCGTACGGCGTCTTCGAGCTGGAGGGCGGCGCCATCGCCCAGATCAACTCCTCCTGGGCGGTCCGCGTCAACCGCGACGAGCTGGTGGAGTTCCAGGTCGACGGCACGGAGGGATCCGCCGTCGCCGGTCTGCGCAACTGCCGCGTCCAGCACCGCTCCGCCACCCCCAAGCCGGTGTGGAACCCCGACATCCCCGCCACCGAGGTCTTCCGCGACCAGTGGCAGGAGGTCCCGGACAACGGCGAGTTCGACAACGGCTTCAAGGCCCAGTGGGAGCTGTTCCTCCGGCACGTCTACGCCGACGCCCCCTACCACTGGGACCTGCTCGCCGGCGCCCGCGGCGTCCAGCTCGCCGAGCTGGGCCTGAAGTCCTCGGCCGAGGGCCGCCGCCTCGACGTCCCGGAGATCTCGCTGTGACCATCCGACTCCCGGACAGCGGCGGAGCGCTGCGGACGTACGAGCCCCGCACCGAACCGCTCCTGGTGACGCCCGGCACCCCCTTCACCTCCCGTACGGTCTTCTCGGCGGCGCACGTCGTCGCCGACCCGTACGCCGACGTGTCCCCCGACTCGCCCGCCGCCGTCGACTGGGACGCCACCCTCGCCTTCCGCCGCCACCTGTGGTCCCACGGGCTCGGCGTCGCCGAGGCGATGGACACCGCCCAGCGCGGCATGGGCCTGGACTGGGCGGGCGCGGCCGAGCTGATCCGCCGCAGCGCCGCCGAGGCCAAGGCGGTCGGCGGCCGCATCGCGTGCGGTGTCGGCACCGACCAGCTCGCCGCCGGCACCCTGGAGCAGGTCCGCGCGGCCTACGAGGAGCAGCTCGCCGTCGTCGAGGAGTCCGGCGCCCAGGCCATCCTGATGGCGTCCCGCGCGCTCGCCGCGACGGCCAAGGGCCCCGAGGACTACCTCGACGTCTACGGCCACCTGCTCCGCCAGGCCTCAGAGCCGGTGATCCTGCACTGGCTGGGCCCGATGTTCGACCCGGCCCTGGAGGGCTACTGGGGCTCCTCCGACCTGGACGCGGCGACGGACACCTTCCTTGAGGTGATCGCGGCCCACCCCGACAAGGTCGACGGCATCAAGGTGTCGCTGCTGGACGCCCAGCGCGAGATCGACCTCAGGCGCAGGCTGCCGCAGGGCGTCCGCTGCTACACCGGCGACGACTTCAACTACCCGGAGCTGATCGCGGGCGACGAGCAGGGCTTCAGCCACGCCCTGCTGGGCATCTTCGACCCGCTGGGCCCGCTGGCGGCGGAGGCGGTACGCGTCCTCGACACCGGCGACACGGCCGGCTTCCGCGCCCTGCTCGACCCCACCGTCGACCTCTCCCGCCACCTCTTCCAGACCCCCACCCGCTTCTACAAGACGGGCGTGGTCTTCCTGGCCTGGCTGGCGGGCCACCAGACGCACTTCACGATGGTCGGCGGCCTCCAGTCGGCCCGCTCCCTCCCGCACTTCGCCCGCGCCTACGAACTCGCCGACGGCCTGGGCCTGTTCCCCGACCCGAAGCTGGCCGAGGAGCGGATGAAGACCCTGCTCGCCCTGTACGGAGTGACCCAGTGACCGGTGACCTGACCCGCTTCTCCATCAACCAGATGACGGTGAAGCAGCTGTCGATGCCCGAACTGGTCGAGGCGTGCCGGGAGCTGGGCATCGGCAACGTCGGCCTCTGGCGCGAGCCGGTGGCGGCGTACGGCCTGGAGGAGACGGCGAAGCTGGTCCGCGACGCGGGCCTGACGGTGACGACGCTCTGCCGGGGCGGCTTCTTCACGGCGATCGACCCGGACGAGCGCGCCGCCGCCCTGGCCGACAACCGGCGCGCGGTCGACGAGGCGGCCACCCTCGGCACGGACACCCTGGTCCTGGTCTCGGGCGGCCTGCCGGCCGGCTCGAAGGACCTGCACGGCGCCCGCGAACGCATCGCGGACGCGCTGGCGGAGCTGGGCCCTTACGCGCAGGAGCACGGTGTGCGGCTCGCCATCGAGCCCCTCCACCCGATGTTCGCCTCCGACCGCTGTGTGGTCTCCACCCTCACCCAGGCCCTGGACCTCGCGGAACGCTTCCCCGCCCAGCAGGTCGGTGTCACCGTGGACACGTACCACATCTGGTGGGACGACCAGGCGCCCGCGCAGATCGCCCGCGCGGGTGCCGGGGGCCGCATCCACACCTTCCAGCTCGCCGACTGGATCACCCCGCTGCCGGAGGGCGTCCTCAACGGCCGGGGCCAGATCGGCGACGGCGCGATCGACATGCGCGAGTGGAAGGGTTACGTGGAGGCCGCCGGCTACACCGGCACCATCGAGGTCGAACTCTTCAACGACGACCTGTGGGCACGGGACGGACGGGAGGTCCTCGCGGAGACCGCCCAGCGGTTCGTGCGGGACGTCATCGCCTGACGGCTCCACCGGGCCTCGCCGCCCCGCGCTCCCGGGGGGGGGCGAGCGCGGCCGGACGGGGGGCGAGCGCGGCCGTCTGCTTTCGTCACCCCGCCGCCTCCCTTGGTGACGGCGCCGTAGACCATCGGCGGACGGCGGGGCCGGAAGCGGCTCGGCACAGTGGGGCCATGGAGAAAACGGGGACCGAAAAGGGAATCAACCGCGCGCAGTTCCTGGCCGGGGCGGCCTCCGCCGGGCTCGCGGGGGCGCTGCTCCCGGCCGGGACGGCGCGGGCCACGGACGAGCGGCGGGGGCTGCTCCCGGCCGGGGCGGCGCGGGCCACGGGAGAACGACGGGGGCTGCGCCACCGGGGTGTCGTCTACACCGTGGGCGCGGGGGAGCGCCCGGGCACCGCCTTCAGCGCCACCCGCATGCGCCGGGACGTCCGCGTGATCCGCGACGAGCTGCACGCCGACACCGTCGACGTCACCGGCGACGGCGTGGACCGCCTCACGGCCACCGCCGCCGAGGCCGCCGAACGCGGACTGCACGTCTGGCTCCAGCCGACCCTGGGCGACGCGCCGCAGCGGGACATCCTGGAGCACCTGGCGGAGACCGGCCGGTTCGCGGAGCGGCTGCGCCGGCAGGGCGCGAGCGTCGACCTCAGCGTGGGCTGCGAGTTCTGGCTGTTCGTACCGGGGATCGTGCCGGGGGACACGATTCTGGAGCGGGTGCGCAACCTCCAGAGCGGCACCGTCGACTTCGAGAAGATGCAGCGCGCCCTGGACCGCTTCACCGCCCGGGCCGCGGCGGTCGGCCGCTCGGTCTTCCACGGCCGCCTCGGCTACGCCGCGGCCCACGACGACCAGGTCGACTGGCGGCTCTTCGACATCGTCGGCATCGACTACTACGGGTACTTCCCCGACCCCGCCGGTCACGTCCGCGCACTGGGCCGCCACCTCCGCTGGGGCAAGCCGCTGGCGATCACCGAGTTCGGCACCTGCGCCTACGTCGGTGCCCCGCAGACGGACGGCATGGGCTGGGACATCGTCGACCACGAGAAGGACCCCGCGGAGATCAAGGGCGACCCGGTGCGCAGCGAACGCACCCAGGCCGCCTACGTGACCGGCCTGGTCGACGTCTTCGCGTCGATGAACCTGTACGCGGCGATGGCCTACGAGTTCGTCACCCCGGACGCCCCCCACCGCCCCGACGCCCCCCGCTACGACGTCGACCTGGCGAGCTACGCCCTCACCAAGACGCTCGTGGACCGCCCGGACGACCCCGCCTCCGACTGGCACTGGGAACCGAAGGAGGCGTTCCACGCGCTGGCCCGCCGGTACGCGCGGGCCTGACGGGCCCGGGCCCGAGCCCGCGGAGCGGCGCGCTAGTGCTCTGACCGGGAAGGTTCGCCGGGGCAGTAGCTACGCCTCGATAGTCTGCACGACATGATCAACTCATACGTGAGTTCCGACGATGCTGAAGTCGCCATAGCCGGGGCGCGTGCCGGCGCGGACGTGGTCCGCACCATGTACGGCCGGCGGCTCACCCGCATCGACAAGGGTGCCGGGGACTTTGCCACCGCCGCCGATGTGGAGGCCGAGAAGACGGTCCTCGACGTCATCCGTGCCGCACGGCCCGATGACGCGGTGCTCGGCGAGGAAGGCGGGCAGCAGGGCGCCGCCGACGGTGTGCGCCAGTGGTTGGTGGATCCCCTGTGTGGCACGCTGAACTACGCCGTCGGCAACATGTTGGTGGCTGTGAACGTGGCGCTGCGCGATGGGGCGGCGGCCGCGGCCGACCCGTTCAGCGGCGAGGTTTTCTTCACCGACGGGGAGACCGCCTGGGTGCGGCGTGACGGGGCCGACGACGCACTGCTGACGCCCACGCCCGCTACCCGACTGGTGGACGTCAACCTGGATCCGCCGTTCCCGAGTGCGCCGGGGTTCCGAGCCGTGGATCTGCTGGCCCACCCCGAGTTCGTCGAACGTTTCCGGCCGCGCGTCGTATCCACGACGCTGGCGCTGGCCTGGGTGGCTGCCGGCAGGCGCGCCGCGTATGTCACCGATGGCGGCGACCTCTCCAGGAGCGTGCATTTCGCGGCAGGCATCGCTTTGTGCCGGGCTGCCGGCTGCGTTGTCACCGGGATCGACGGTGCCCCGATTGGTGAGGCAGGTCGTGGGCTTGTGGTCGCCGCCGACGACGAGACCCACGGGCTGCTGATGTCGATGATCCGCAGCCGAAGCTAGTGCCCCACTCGCTCCCGTCCTGAACCAAGTGGGGAGCGGAAGTGAGCGCCTCGCAGGTGGCGAGCTGGGGGCGTCACCTTGGCCGGCCCGTGGTCTGCGCATGTGGACCGGCCACACCGAGCTCGGTGTCAGTGGTCGATGGCCTGGTAGAGCTTGGTCCAGAAGTCGTGGATGAGCCGCGCCGAGTCCGGGGTGGACATCCCGACCTGGGTGAGCAGGATTCCAGTGAGCTGGTTGTCCGGGTCGGCGTAGGCCGTGGTGCCGGTACCGCCGTCGGCTCATTGATCACGACCCGATACGCGCCCTAGCGCGCGAGCAGCCAGGTCCGGCTGGTCACGACGGCCTTCAGCTCGGCGGCCGTGACCAGGGGCTTGGCGCCGGACTTCGCGGACGTGGGGCTCGGCGCGTTGTAGGCGGAGACGGAGATCCACAGCCCGTTCGGCCGGAGCGCGTCGACGCGGAGCCGCATGACCCCCGGCTTGTCGCCGGGGTACGACAGGGTGCCCACCTTCGTGCCGTCGGCCAGGGTCTCGTTCCAGAACTCCTTGTCGCCGGCGATCCGCGTGGCCTGGATGTAGGTCCGGTCCCCGGTCCTGGGGTCGGCCACCACGACATGCCCCTCCGCTCCGGAACCGCCCTCCGAGTCGATGCGCAGACGCTCGGGCAGCAGGGACTTCAGCACGGGCAGCATGTCCCCCGACTCGGGCTGCGATCCCGGTGTGACCGTCCCGAAGGAGTTGGGCTCGCCGTCAGGGTCGAACGAGCCGTCGACGAACATCGCCAGGCTCCGCAACTTGCCCGGGTTCATTCGGGGGTTGCGGGTGATGGGTGCCGGGTCCTGCTTGTCCTTCGCCTTCCGCTTCGTCGCCACGTTATGGGTGGCGACCTCGATCAGGTACCCGTTGGGCGAGAGCATCGTGACCGCCCACTTCTTGACCCCGCCCGCCTTGCCGGCCTCGGTGTACCCCTTCACAGCCCTGTTGCCGGGCTGCGTCGTGCACTCCTCGTACGGCGAGCCCTGCGTGGGCGGGCAGGTGATCAGCTTCTTCAGGTCCGGCGCGGCCGGGTCGACGCGGCGCACCGAGAGCGTGACCCGCGCCGCGCCCCAGCTGTCGTCGAAGTCGAGCCTGGCCGTCGCGGGCCGGGCCGCCTCGGAGCTGCCCGTCCCGTACCACTTCGGTCGCACGACGGGGATGGCGGCGCGGTCCATGCCGTTGCGCAGGATGTTCTGGATCTCCTGGTCGGTGACCGCGAAGTGCCGGGCGCCGTCCGTCGTTCGCGGCTGGGCGGCGTGCCCGCCGCGGGCCTTGCCGTCGCCGCCGCCCGGACCGCCCAGCTGGACACCGGCCGTGGCCAGGAGGGCGACGGCCAGCGCGCTGCCGGCGACCACGGAGGCACGGCGGCGGGCCACCCTGCGGCGGCCCCGGGCGAGACTGCCTTCCGCCAGGGAGAGCCGGTCGGTGGTGAAGGTGCCCGCCGTGTCGCGGAGCACCTTTTCGAGCTCGTCTTCGAAGCGCATGCGGAGTTACCAGTTCCTGTGTGGGTGCGGACGGGGAGCGACAGGGGTGTCCCGTTGAGCGGAACGGACGGCGGGAGGTTTCAGGCCGGGGTGGTCAGTTCGGTGAGGCTGCCCCCCAGCCGTGCGCGCAGCTTGGCCAGCGCCCGGCTCGACCGGCTGCGCACGGCGGTGGAACTCACGTTCATCGCCTCGGCCGTCTCCTCCACACTGCGGTCCTCCCAGTACCGCAGCACCACCACCGCCCGGTCCTGGGGCGGCAGCTCCCGAAGGGCCTGGAGCAGCGCGAGCCGCAGAGCCGGATCGCCGCCGTACTGGGGGTCCGGTCCGTCCGGCAGTTCCGCCAGCGGACGTTCGGCCGCGGAGTACCGCCGACGCTGGGTGAGGAACGTACGGACCAGCACGGTCTGCGCGTACGCCGCCGGGTTGTCGATCCGGGACATCCGGCCCCACAGGGCGTACATCCGGCTGAGCGTCTCCTGCACCAGGTCCTCGGCGAGGTGTGTGTCGCCGCTGGTCAACAGGCACGCGGAGCGATGCAGATGCCCGGCGCGTCCTGCGGCGAACTCCAAGAACTCATCCGTCCGGGACCACGTCCGGGACCTTCTCATGCCCACCCCTCGGTGCCTTCGCGTCGGCCTACACCTCACTGACGCGGTGGCCCTCCGCAAATGTTGCAGACGAGTCCGGAGCGAATCCGTGGTGCCACATTCCGGTCCGCTCACCGCGTCTATCCGGAGTGGAGGCACATGTTCCCTCGTGTGCCCGAAACACCTCTTCGAGGGGGACAGTTGCGCAGAAGACACAACGGGCCGGGCAAGGCCGTCCTGGCGGCGGCGCTCGCGCTGGCCGCGGGAGCGGTCACCGCCCTGCCCGCCACGGCCGCGCCGGGAAGCGGTGGGCCCGCCGCGGTTACGCCGGGTCCCGATGGGCCCGCCACGGCAAGGACCGCCGCGGGAGCGCCCGGCGCCACGGGCACCGCCACCGTGGCCGACTGGATCACGCTGATCACGGGTGACCGGGTGGGCGTGAGCGCGGCGGGCGAACCCGTCCGGATCGAGCGCGGCGAGGGCCGCGAGAACATACCCGTCCGGATCGAGAGGACCAAGGACCGCACCCTGGTCCTCCCGCTCGACGCCCGGCCGCTCATCGACGCGGGCCGGGTCGACGACCGGCTGTTCGACATCGGGGAACTCGCCGGCGCCGCGTACCGCGAGCGCCGGGCGTCGGGTCTCCAGCTGATCGTCGGCTACCAGGACGACGCCGCGAGCGGCGCCACCCGGCAGGCGGCCCGGAGCCTGAGGTCCGAGGTGCGCGCGGACGGCGGGGCCACCGTCCGCCGCTCCTTCCCCCGGCTCGGCGCCGAGGCCGTCACCGTGCCCGACGCCTCGGCGGGCGACCTTTGGGAGACCCTCACCCGGCCCTCCGGCACGGCTCTCGCCGGACAGCGCGCGGCCGACCCGGGGCTGCGGCGGGTCTTCCTCGACGGCGTGCGCCGGGCGAGCCTCGACCGGAGCACGGCCCAGATCGGCGTGCCCGCCGCACGGCAGGCCGGCTACGACGGCCGGGGCGTGCTGATCGCGGTCCTCGACACCGGAGTCGACGAGACGCACCCCGACCTCCAGGGCCGGCAGGAGGCCGAGCGGAACTTCTCCCACTCGCCCGACATGAAGGACCGATTCGGCCACGGCACCCATGTGGCGTCCATCGCGGCCGGTACGGGCGCCACGTCCGCCGGCGCGTTACAGGGCGTCGCCCCGGGCGCCCGCGTCCTCGACGCGAAGGTGCTCGGCGACGACGGGGACGGCAGCGACTCCGCCGTCGTCGCCGGCCTGGAATGGGCGGCCGCCCAGAACGCCGACATCGTCAACCTCAGCCTGGGCGGCCGGGACTGGCCGGGCGTCGATCCGGTGGAGGAGGCCGTCGACCGGCTCTCGACCGAGCAGGGCATCCTCGTCGTGGCCGCCGCGGGCAACGACGGCCCCGACGCGCGCACCGTCGAATCGCCCGCGACCGCCGCCAAGGCGCTGGCGGTGGGCTCGGTCGACGAGAACGACGCGATCGCCCCGTCCTCCGGCCGCGGCCCCACCGCCGACGGCCTCGTCCTCAAGCCGGACATGACGGCGCCCGGCGTGGGCATCACCGCCGCCGTGCCGTCCGGCAGCCGGATCGCCGGGCAGGTCGGCGAACAGCCGCCCGGATACGCCACGCTCTCGGGCACGTCGATGGCCACCCCGCATGTGGCGGGCGCGGCGGCGCTGCTGAAGCAACAGCACCCCGACTGGACGGGCGCGCGGCTGAAGGCGGCGCTCGTCGCCGGTGCCCACCCGGCCGGCGAGGGTGCCCTCGCGGAGGGCGGCGGCCGTGTCGACGCCGCCGCGGCCCTGCGGCAGACGGTGGTCGCCGAACCCACCTCGGTGGCCTTCGCCCGGCAGCCCTACCCGCACCCGGACGACAAGCCCGTCACCGAGCGGATCACCTACCGCAACCTCGGCGGTGAGCCGGCCACCTTCGACCTGTCGGTGGCCGCCGTCGGACCCGACGGGAAGCCCGCGCCGACGGACATGTTCACGCTCGACGCGCAGCGGCTGACCGTTCCCGCGAACGGCACCGCCACGGTCGCCCTGACGGCCGACACCCGGCACGGCGGCGACGTCAACGGTGTGTACACCGCCGTCGTGACGGCCCGCGGCCCGGACCAGACCGTCCGGACGACGGCGGCCGTGGAACGCGAGGTCGAGACGTACGACGTGACGGTCCGGCACATCGGCGCCGACGGCGAGCCGGCCACCGACTACGCGCCGTCGCTGTACGGGCTCACCGGTGCCGGCGTCGCGGGCGAGGACTACTCGAAGGTCACCACGACGGGCGAGTACACGGCACGTCTGCCGAAGGGCGTCTACTTCCTCGACGCGACCATCACCGGCTCGGACCAGGTCCGCAGCCGGATCACGGCACCCCACTTCGAGGTCACGAAGGACACGACCGTCACCCTGGACGCGCGCACCGCGAAGCCGATCGACCTCACCGGCCCGGACCCGGCCGCGGAACGGGTGTACGCGGAGATGTTCACCGAGCTCGTCACCCCCGAGTTCAACACCTCGACCGGGATGCTCGCTGCCTCCTTCGCGACCATGCGCACCGCCCACCTCGGTCCGGACTTCGCCGGCGAGGGCACTCTGTACCAGGAGTTCAACGCGTTCGACGTCAACGGCACGAAGGAGTACCGGCTGGTCCACGGCGGCAAGGTGAACCGTCTGGCGACGGGCTTCGCACACGAGACGAAGCCCACGGAGCTGGCGGAGATCCGCTCCCGGCTGGGCGCCACGGTCCCCGGGAAGCGGGGGGCGCTCGTCGTCCGGCCGATCGTCCCGGGCATCTTCGGCTCCATCATGACCCCGAGCGTCACCCGTGCGCTGCCCGCGACGACGACGGCGTACGTGACGACGGCGGGACACGACTGGGCCCTCGGCCTGGCCCAGTTCGACAGCACCGGGTACTCCGAGCTGGATTACAGCGCGGCGGTACAGCGGTACGAGGCCGGCCGGTCCTACCGCCGTGACCTGGGCGTCGGGATCTTCGGCCCCGCACTCGCGAGCGGCGAGGGCCTCTGGCGCGACGGCGACGAGATCACGGGATGCCTCAACCTGCTCAGCGACGGCGCGGGCAACCTGGGCTACGGCAACGAGGACACCGTCTCGGCCACGCTGTACCGCGACGGCGTCGAGGTCGCTTCCTCACCTGACCTGCTGAGCTGCTGGAACGGTGTCACCGTCCCGGCGGGACCGGGCGACTTCCGGCTCACGGCCACGGCCTCCCGCGGCGGCGCCTCCGCCGCGCCCACCACGGTCTCGGCGACCTGGACCTTCACCTCCGGCCGCACCACCGCCCGGCAGGCACTGCCCCTGTCCGCGGTCCGCTTCTCGCCGCCCCTCGACATCGACACGACGGCCGAGGCCGGAGCCGTCGTCCGGATACCGGTGACCGTCCTCGGCGCCGCCGCCGGCCCGAACCTCAAGTCCCTCACCATCGAGACCAGCCACGACGGCACCACCTGGAAGAAGGCCAAGCTCACCAAGACCGGTTTCCTCACCCGCAACCCGGCCCCCGGCCGCCCCATCTCCTTCCGCGCCACCCTGACCGACCACCAGGGCAACACCCTGACCCAGACCCTCCACAACGCCTACCGAGGCAAATAACCCAAAGGGGCCCGGCCACCCGGCCGGGCCCCCGCGCCCCACACACGCTCCCTCAATCCCCGGCTACCCCGCTCCGCAGATGCGTGGCCAGGTGGCGCAGCTCGGTCCACACACCGGCATCTGATCCGTCGCCCAGCGGGTAGTGCAGAGCCGGGGCGGACGCGGGACCGAGCGCGAGGGGGCGCACCTCCACGGGCGGGCGACGGGCGTGGGTGAGGCCGATGCCCTGTACGTCCCGTGCGCCCAGGGTGAAGGCGACGGGGACGGGCGGGGCCTGAAGCCGGGGCGCCGTGGTGAGGTCGCGTGAGGCCCGGCGCACCGAGGTCAGCATCGTCGTGAGGCCGTGTTCCACGACGAGGGCCTCGGCGAGCGGTTCGACCCTTTCGAGGGGCAGGGCCTCGTCCTGCCGGTACCCGAGAGTGAGCGTCACGTCTTCCTCGACGCCCGCTGTGGTACGGGTGACGCGGATCCAGGCCAGTGCGGGCCGATCAGGGTGCCCGACCACGATCACATGTGTGGGATCGGGGGCCCGGTCCCGAACCAGATCGGTCAACTGACGCGGGGACCACGGCAGGTTGACCGGCTCGGCGGTGCCCCATCCGGCCGGCGGCGCGCCGGTGAGCGTGCGCCAGGCCGTCTCCAGGGCTCCGCCGAGGACCAGGTCCTCGTGCGCGGGGTGCGTCGTGCGGAACGCCACGACGAGCTGCCGGCCGGCGCTCGGGGACGTCCGGGTGAACGCCTCGGCCACCGTGGCCGATCCGTCCGCTCCGAGCGGCGGCGCGAACGTTCCGTCCTGCCAAGGCAACACCCATCTGACGGCCGGCATGCGCCGCTACATCGCCGAACGCGACTGGCTCACCGTCTTCCAGCTGCCGCCCTACGCACCCGACCTCAACCCGGTCGAGGGCATCTGGTCCGTGCTGCGACGCACCACCACAGCCAACCGCGCCTTCGCCGACCCCGACGACCTGATCACCGCCGTCCGACGCGGCCTACGCCAGCTCCAATACCGCCCCGACGTCCTCGACGGCTGCCTCACCGGCACCGGCCTCCGGCGCCAGCCAGCATGACGACATCACGCATTCAAGGTCAGTAACCGACGTGGGGAACGGGAGGACCTCACCTGGCTCACCCTTCAGGCTGCATCCATGTGGAGCGCGCACGCTGTATTCGTCCGCCGTTACAAGGGTTGTGTCTCGTTTTCGTTCGGTCCGGCCTCGAGCCAAGGCAAGTCCAGAGGACGACGGCGCCAATACCATGGCCGCCTCGACAGCTTTTCGGGACTCTCCTCCAGCGCCGCGGAAAGGGCCAAGCCGCCGTCGTCGGAAGTCGAATTCCGATAGATGAAATCCAGTTTCTCCACGACTTCCTGGAGAGTGCTCTTGTCTACCTCGGGAGGGAGCGCCTCCATTTCTGTATCGAGACGACTTCTGAATTCGAGGTCCTCTCGGTACAGGGTTGCCGAATACCATCCTTCGGGAGGCCAGCCGGTACGCAGCCGTGAGCACAAACGTTCCCAGTTGCGGACGAGGGTTGCGAGGTCACCGGACCCCTTGTCGATTCCGACCCATTCGACGGAATCCGTGATCGGAGTGGGAATGTCGTATGCCTGTACCACCTCAGGGAGGCGCATCACAGGGACATGCGGAACGTCCGGGATGGTCGATTCCGCGGCATCCACCGAGTACCCGGGGCCATCCTCCCCCGACTGCGTCACCCGAGCCAGTGTGTGACCGCCTTCAGGCAGCGCTACCCTTCGCATCCAGGGAAACCTGGAGTCCCACTCGACGAACACCGAAGCGGAGAGACTTCGGGCCACCGCCGAGGCCAGTGCCGCCTCCGACGGCTGATGCCGGACCTCGTTGGCCGCGTAGATAGTCAGTGACCAGGACAAGTCACCCTGAAGAGGTTCGTATTCGCATGTGACCACGGCGTCCCAGTTCCTGTCCTCCCACTCCGATCCTGCCGACACATCAGTCTCTGCCAACGTGACGCGGAACTCTTCGGCAAGGATCGCGGGCAGACGTGAAGGCGCATCGTCGGCGCGGGTCATCAGGTGGTACATCATGGACAGCACCTGTCGAGGAAGTCAGAGCCGGTCCGTGACATTCGGACCACTTCCGTCTGCAAGGGCGTCCGGAGTGCCGATGCCGGATTCCGTTGCGAAGCCGAAGTAGGTGACTTCACCTGGCTCGCCCTGCACTCCCAGAGTGGAGTTGAGCTCCTGCAGAGCTGCTGCCAGCCGCGGAGCGTTACCTCGATACACCTCGGGATGAGGGCGTCCAGAAAAGTCGAACCAGCCCCAGATGTCGTGATGCACCGATAGCGTGGCGGACAAGCCCACAGGAGCCGGAGAGACGGAAAGGTCGATCAGTCCGGGCTCTCGACGGCGTTCTCCTTCGGCATCGAGCCAGATTCCTGACCCGACTACATGAATGTCATCGACATCGGCCTTTGGGTACCCCGACGGCCGGCTGCTGATGACCCGATCCGGCAGTCGACAGTCCCCCAGGGGGACGGTGAGCGCCAACTGGGAGCGGATGCCGATGCCGCCAGACCCCAGCACGTACCAGTCGTATTCGAGTTTGTGTGGCGTCAAAAGGTCGTGCCTCGCCAGGACTCCTGTCATTCTGGTAGCCACGGCAAGGGCGGGTTCCAAGCCGGCAGACCCTGTCTCTTCGAGATCCCAGAACCATGAACCACATTCTCGCGGAGCGCGCATCAGCGTCGACATTGACATCCTTACGGGAATACGGGGGCGTTCGGTGGAACGGTGACCGACCCGT
Source organism: Streptomyces sp. A012304 (assembly GCF_026008495.1). GTDB lineage: Bacteria > Actinomycetota > Actinomycetes > Streptomycetales > Streptomycetaceae > Streptomyces. The sequence goes on along the minus strand of NZ_BQUN01000096.1, from coordinate 23,041 downwards.
CATTGAAGCGCAAATGGAAGGTGGCGCCAGTTGAACTTCACGTCCTCCACCCCCACGCGTCACGCAAGCGTCAATGGCCTGTTCACGCATGCTTTCGCATCGCCGGTTGCGTACGCAACGCGGCTGACCGCGACTTGACGCGATTTCGGACAGCGGCGAGGCAAGCGAAGGGGCCCGGTCATCCGACCAGGCTCCCGTGGGGCTTCGCGCGGTTCGTCAGCGCGCGTCAGAAGAACACCCCGCACCGCAGCAGCGCATTCGCGTACGGGCGGGCCTCTCCCGTCCGTACCACCAGGCGGGCTCCCGCCGAGAGGCTCTTCAGCCGCTCGTGCGGGACCAGGGTCAGTTCGGGGAAGTGGGTGTCCAGGAGGGAGGCGGCCGAGGGGTTGGCCGTCCGGATCTCCTCCGCCGCCGTCGCGCCCTCGACGACCAGCTCGGCGAGCAGGCCCTCCAGGACCTCCGCGAAGGACGGCACACCCGCGCGGAAGGCGAGGTCGACGACGCGCGGGCCATCGGGTATCGGCATGCCGGCGTCGCACACCAGCACCCCGTCCCCGTGGCCCAACTCCGCGAGCGCGCCGGAGAGATGACGGTTGAGGATGCCCGCCTTCTTCACAGCGCGGCCACCTCCTCCGCCGTGGGGAACGACTCCTGCGCGCCCCGCCGGGTGACCGCCACCGCCCCGACCCGGGCCGCGTACGCCGCCGCCTCGGCCGGAGCGCAACCCGCCCCCAGCTTCCACGCCAGGGCCGCCGTGAACGAGTCGCCGGCGCCCGTCGTGTCCACGGCGTCCACCCGCACCGACGGCACGCGTGTGACGCCCTCCGCGGACGCCACCAGCGCTCCCTCGGAACCCAGCGTCACCACCACCGACCGGGGGCCCTTCGCCAGCAGCAGCCGCGCCCAGTCCTCGGGTTCGTCGCCCACGGCCGCCTCGCCGAGGAGCACCTTCGCCTCGTGCTCGTTGACGATCAGCGGGTCGCAGGCCGCGAGGATCTCGGTGGGCAGCGGGCGCGGCGGGGAGGGGTTCAGCACGAAGCGGCTGCCGGGCGCCAGGCTGCGCACCACCTCCACGACCGTCTCCAGCGGGATCTCCAGCTGTGCCGAGACCACCCGCGAGGCGTGGAAGAGGCTGCCCGCCGCCCGCACGTCCTGCGGGGTCAGCCGGCCGTTCGCGCCCGGCGAGACGACGATGCTGTTGTCGCCGGACGGGTCCACCGTGATCAGCGCGACCCCGGTCGGCGCCCCGCCCACCAGCACACCGATCGTGTCGACGCCGGCCGCCCGCTGCGAGTCGAGCAGCAGCCGTCCGTGGGCGTCGTCGCCGACCCGGGCCAGCAGCGCCGTACGGGCGCCGAGGCGGGCGGCGGCGACCGCCTGGTTGGCGCCCTTGCCGCCGGGGTGGACGGCCAGGTCGGACCCGAGGACCGTCTCCCCGGCCCCGGGCCGCCGTTCTACGCCGATCACCAGGTCGGCGTTGGCCGACCCTACGACCAGAAGGTCGTAGTCGTACATGAGTTGACTCCCCATCGCACCAATGCAACCGATCGGACCGATCGCGCTGCTCCCACCGATTCAACCGGTCCAGCCAATCGGACCGGCCCGACCGATCCAACCTGTCCAACCAGTCGGACCGCTCCGACCGATCCAACCTGTCCAACCAATCGGACCGGTCCGACCGATCCGACCAGTTCAACCGGTCCGACCGATCGAACGGTTGAGCGGCCGGGCGGCTCGTCGTGAGCCACCCGGCCGCGTTCCGGACCTCAGCCGCTGAAACCGGTCACGTTCTCCTTCGTGACCACCTTCACCGGCACCTTCACCGTCTCCTCGACCTTCTTGCCCTGGAGCGCCTTCAGCGCGTTGTCCACCGCGATCCTGCCCAACTCCGAGGGCTGCTGCGCGACGGACGCGTACAGCGTGCCGCCCTTGACGGCGTTCAGACCGTCCGGGGTGCCGTCGAAGCCGACGACCTGGACGGACTTGCCGGCCTTGGCGCCGAGCGCCTTGATCGCGCCGAGCGCCATCTCGTCGTTGGCGGCGATGACGCCCTGGACGTCCGGGTGGGCCTGGAGCAGGTTCGACATCACGTCGAGGCCCTTGGTGCGGTCGAAGTCGGCCGGCTGCTGGGCCAGCACCTGGATGCCGGGGTACGCCTTCAGACCCTTGGCGAAACCTTCCGCCCGCTCCCGGGCCGCCGAGGTGCCCGCCTGCCCCTGAAGGATCACGATCTTGCCGGTGCCGCCCAGCTTCTCGGCGATGGTCTTCGCGGCCAGCTCACCGCCGGCGACGTTGTCGGAGGCGACCAGCGCGTCCACCGTGGCCTTGTTGACGCCGCGGTCGACCGCGATGACCGGGATCTTCGCCTGGTCGGCGGCGCGCACGGACGGGCCGGCCGCGTCCGAGTCCACCGGGTTGACGACGATCGCGTCGACGCCGGAACTGGTGAAGTTCTGCAACTGGTTGGCCTGCTGCGAGGCGTCGTTCTGGGCGTCGGTGACGGTCAGGTCGACACCCAGCTTCTTCGCCTCGGCCTTCGCACCCGACTGGATCTGCACGAAGAACGGGTTGTTGAGCGTGGACAGCGCCAGGCCGACCTTCGGAGCGGCAGCCGCGGAGGTACCGCCGTGCAGGAACGACGTCGCGCCGACGATCGCCGCGGTGACCACGGCCGCGAGCCCGTACGTCATCGCCTGCCGGCCCTTGCCGCCGCCGGTACCGGCGGCCACCGGGGTCACACCCGCCTTGCGGCGCACGGTGTCCAGCAGCACGGCCAGCGCGATGACGACACCGATGACGACCTGCTGCCAGAACGCCGACACGGACAGCAGGTTGAGGCCGTTGCGCAGCACCGCCAGGATCAGCGCGCCGATCAGCGTGCCGGACGCCTTGCCGGTGCCGCCCGCGAGCGAGGCACCGCCGATGACGACCGCGGCGATCGCGTCCAGTTCGTAGCCGTCGGCGGCCTGCGGCTGCGCCGAGGACAGCCGGGCGGCGAGCACGACGCCCGCGGCGGCGGCGAACACACCCGACAGGGCGTAGATGGCGAGCTTCTGCTTCTTCACCCGCAGCCCGGAGAGCCGGGCCGCCTCCTCGTTGCCGCCGATGGCGTACATCGAGCGGCCGATGTACGTCCGGCCGAGCACGAACGCCGCGATCAGACCCATCACGATCATCACCAGCACGGGCACCGGCAGCCAGCCGCCGAGCGTGTCCCCGAGGTGCGAGACGGAGTCGGGGAAGGCGATCGGGGAGCCCTCGGAGATCACCAGCGACAGACCGCGGCCCACCGACAGCATCGCGAGCGTCGCGATGAACGGCGGCAGTTTGCCGTACGCGATGAGGAAACCGTTCACCAGACCGCACGCGATGCCGGTGACGATGGCCAGGAGGACCGCTATCGGGACCGGCACGCCCTGCTCGGTGGCGCTCCACGCCAGCACGGTGGCCGACAGCGCCGCGACCGAGCCGACCGACAGGTCGATGCCCGCCGAGACGATGACGAACGTGACACCGAAGGCGAGGACCGCCGTCACGGCGGCCTGCACACCCACGTTGAGCAGGTTGTCGGTGGTGAGGAAGTCGCCCGACAGCGCCGACATGGCGATGACGAGGACGATCAGCGCGGTGAGCGCGCCGTTGTCGAGGAGCAGACGGCGGACCGCCGCGGCGCCACCGGCGCCCGTTGTGCTCTTGAGCGTGTCAGCGGCCACGGCCGGCCTCCGATTCAGTAGTAGCGATGGTGTTGGATGCGGCGGGGGTGGCGGGGGTGCTGACGGCGAGCGCCATCACCGCGTCCTGGGTGGCCTCCCCGGCGGGGAGTTCACCGGCGATCCGGCCCTGCGCCATCACCAGGACCCGGTCGCTCATTCCGAGCACTTCGGGCAGGTCGCTGGAGATCATCAGGACGGCGGCCCCGGCGGCCGTCAGCTCGTTGATCAGCTGGTAGATCTCGACCTTGGCGCCGACGTCGATACCGCGCGTCGGCTCGTCGAGGATCAGCACCCTGGTGTTCGCCAGCAGCCACTTGCCGATGACGACCTTCTGCTGGTTGCCGCCGGAGAGCGTGCGCACGTGCTGGCCGAGGCCCGCCATGCGCACCCCGAGCTGCTTGGCGATCCGGTCGGCGGCCGCCTGCTGGCCCTTGAGGTCGACGAGCCCGGCCCGGGTGGCCGACCGCATGGTCACCAGCCCGAGGTTCTCCTCGACGGAGGCGTCGAGCACCAGCCCCTGCCCCTTGCGGTCCTCGGGCACCAGCCCGATCCCGGCGGCCATGGCCGCGTTCACGTCGGAGCGGGGGACCCGGGCGCCCTCGACCGACACCGAGCCCCGGTCGTAGGGGTCCGCCCCGAACACCGCCCGGACGACCTCGGTACGACCGGCGCCGACCAGGCCCGCGATGCCGACGACCTCACCGGCGCGCACCTCGAAGCTGACGTCGTGGAACACGCCGTCGCGGGTCAGCCCCTCGACGGACAGCAGGGCGGCGCCGGTGTCGGCGCGCTCGCGCGGGTACTGCTGCTCGATGGAACGGCCCACCATGAGCCGTACGAGCTCGTCCTCGGGGGTGGAGGCGGGGACCTGGCCGACGCTGCGGCCGTCGCGGAGGACGGTGACGCGGTCGCCCAGGGCGGCGATCTCCTCCAGGTGGTGCGTGATGAAGACGATGCCGACGCCGTCCTCGCGCAGCCTGCGCACGATCCCGAAGAGCTTCTCGACCTCCTCGGAGGTCAGCACGGCGGTCGGCTCGTCCATGATCAGTACGCGTGCGTCCAGGCTGAGCGCCTTCGCGATCTCGACCATCTGGAGGCGCGCGATGCCGAGTTCACGTACACGCGCGCGTGGGGACACGTTCACGCCGACCCGTTCCAGCAGGACGGCGGCCTCGGCCTCCATCCGCTTGCGGTCGATCATCCCGAAGCGGCGCGGCTGCCGTCCCAGGAAGATGTTCTCGGCGACCGTCAGATCGGGTACGAGGTTGAACTCCTGGTAGATGGTGGCGATCCCGAGGCGCTCGGAGTCCTGCGCGCCGTGGATGCGCACCTCCTCGCCGCCGGCCAGGATCCGCCCGGCGTCGGGGCGGTAGGCGCCGGAGAGCATCTTGATGAGGGTGCTCTTGCCCGCGCCGTTCTCACCGAGCAGCACATGCACCTCGCCCCGGCGCAGGTCGAAGTCGACGCCGTCCAGCGCGACCACGCCCGGGAAGGTCTTGCGTATGCCCTCGATGCGCAGCAACTCGTCCGGGTTGCTCACGACTGGCTCCTTTGTACGGGGGGCTGCACAGCGGGGTCCTGTGCAGGGTTCTCGCCGCACGAGCGGCGTACGACGAGACGGGCGGGGAGGGTGACGGACCGTGGGGTCCGGCCCTCGATGCGGTCGACGAGCGCGCGCACGGCGGCCCGGCCCAGCTCGCCCGTGGGCTGGGCGATGGCGGTGATCGGCGGATCGGTGTGCACGAACCAGGGGATGTCGTCGAACGCGGCGAGCGCGATGTCGTCGGGAACGCGCAGCCCACGCGCGCGTACGGCGTCCAGCGCGCCGAGCGCCATCAGGTTGTCCGCGGCGAAGACCACCTCGGGCGGCTCGGCCAGGTCGAGGAAGCCCTCGGTGACCCGGCGTCCGCTCTCGGCCTGGAAGTCGCCCTGCCCTATGTACGCGTCGGGCAGCGGGAGTCCGTGTTCGGCCATGGCGTCGCGGAAGGCCTCGACGCGCTCGCTGCCGGTGGTGGTGGCGGCCGGGCCCGCGATGATGGCGAGCCTGCGGTGCCCCAGTCCGTGCAGATGCGCGACCAGGTCCCGTACGGCCGCCCGTCCGTCCGCCCGGACCACCGGCACCTCGACGCCCGGGATCCACCGGTCGACGAAGACCATCGGCGTCCCCGCGCGCGCGGCGTCCAGCATCAGCGGCGAGCCGCCGTCGGTGGGGGAGACGAGCAGACCGTCGATCCGGCGGTCCAGCAGCGTCCGTACGTGGTGGTCCTGGAGGTCGGGCCGCTCGTCGGCGTTGCCGATGATCACGCTGTAGCCGAGCGCGCGGGCCTCCTCCTCGACGGAGCGGGCCAGTTCGGTGAAGTAGGGGTTCATCACGTCGCTGATGACCAGGCCGAGGGTGCGGGTCTGGTCGGTGCGCAGCGACCGGGCGACGGCGTTCGGGCGGTAGCCCAGGGTCTCGACGGCGGCCAGTACCCGGGTGCGCGCGTCCTCGCTGACCGACGGGTGGTCGTTCAGGACGCGGGACACCGTGGCGACGGAGACGCCCGCCTCGGCGGCGACGTCCTTGATGCTCGCCATCGCCGGTCCACCTCCTCGTGGGTTCGACAGGGCACGCCGTGAACGGGCGTGGAATCGATTACATCGATGTGTACGGAGGATTGGAATCGATTACACCGGCGTGAATCAAGCCCCTCGCGTGGCCGAAATCGAACCGTGATGAAGTGCGCTCAGATGAGCGTGGTCGCGGGCCGGGCGGCGCGGGTCCACGCTGGAAGCAGGGGGAGCTCTCTCAAGGCCCGCACGGCCGGAAGCGGAGGAGCCATGACCTCGGCGAGTCGGAACGACGTCCCCCTGGCCCTCGAGGGCGACGGGGTGGAGCTGCGCATGATGCCGATCGGCGGCGGTATGTCGGTCGGTTACATCCGCCTGCCGCAGGGCACGGACATGGGCCCCGCGCTCAAGGGCATGCCCGACGACGCCTGCCAGTGCCCGCACTGGGGCTACCTGCTCAAGGGCCGCGTGCGGATGCTGACGCCCACGGGCGAGGAACTCTACGAGGCCGGCCAGGCCTACTACTGGGCGCCCGGTCATGTCCCGCTGGCCCTGGAGGACTGCGAGTTCGTGGAGTTCTCCCCGACCGATGAGTTCAAGAAGGTGATCGACCACGTGGTCTCGCAGGCCGGCTGACGCCTCTTCGCCCACGGCCCGCCGCCGCTGTCGGACCCGGGCGGTACGGTCGCATCATGGCCCAACCAACGGGGAGCGGTGAGTGGCGTCCGGCCGTGCTCGAAGGCGTCCTGGAGCGCATCACGTACGCCAACGAGGACAACGGCTACACGGTCGCGCGCGTCGATACCGGCCGAGGCGGCGGCGACCTCCTCACGGTCGTCGGCGCGCTGCTCGGCGCCCAGGTCGGCGAGTCCCTGCGCATGGAGGGCCGCTGGGGCTCACACCCGCAGTACGGCAAGCAGTTCATCTGCGAGAACTTCACCACCGTTCTACCGGCCACCGTCCAGGGCATCCGCCGCTACCTGGGATCCGGACTGGTGAAAGGCATCGGCCCGGTCTTCGCCGACCGCATCACGCAGCATTTCGGCCTCGACACCCTGAAGATCATCGAGGAGGAGCCGAAGCGCCTGATCGAGGTCCCCGGCCTCGGCCCCAAACGCACCAAGAAGATCGCCGACGCCTGGGAGGAGCAGAAGGCGATCAAGGAGGTCATGCTCTTCCTCCAGACCGTCGAGGTGTCCACGTCCATCGCCGTGCGCATCTACAAGAAGTACGGCGACGCCTCCATCTCCGTGGTGAAGAACCAGCCCTACCGGCTGGCGGCCGACGTCTGGGGCATCGGCTTCCTCACCGCCGACAGGATCGCGCAGTCCGTCGGCATCCCGCACGACAGCCCGGAGCGCGTCAAGGCAGGCCTTCAGTACGCCCTGTCGCAGTCCGCCGACCAGGGCCACTGCTACCTGCCCGAGGAGCGGCTGATCGCCGACGCGGTCAAGCTCCTCCAGGTCGACACGGGCCTGGTCATCGAGTGCCTCGCGGAGCTGGCGGGGGAGCCCGAGGAGGGCGAGGATCCCGGCGTCGTCCGCGAGAAGGTGCCCGACCCGGACGGCGGTGACCCGGTGACCGCCGTCTACCTGGTCCCCTTCCACCGGGCCGAACTCTCCCTGTCGGCGCAGCTGTTGCGCCTGCTGCGCACCGGAGAGGACCGGATGCCGGGCTTCCGTGAGGTGGCCTGGGACAAGGCGCTGGCGTGGCTGAGGGACCGTACGGGGGCCGATCTCGCGCCCGAGCAGGAGGCGGCCGTGAAGCTGGCGCTGAGCGAGAAGGTCGCCGTCCTCACCGGCGGACCCGGCTGCGGCAAGTCCTTCACCGTGCGCTCGATCGTGGAGCTGGCCCGCGCCAAGAAGGCGAAGGTCGTCCTCGCCGCCCCCACCGGCCGGGCCGCCAAGCGCCTTTCGGAGCTGACCGGCGCCGAGGCCTCCACCGTCCACCGCCTGCTGGAACTCAAACCCGGCGGGGACGCGGCCTACGACCGCGACCGCCCGCTCGACGCCGACCTGGTGGTCGTCGACGAGGCGTCGATGCTGGACCTGCTGCTGGCCAACAAGCTGGTCAAGGCCGTACCCCCGGGCGCCCATCTGCTCTTCGTCGGGGACGTCGACCAACTGCCCAGCGTCGGCGCGGGCGAGGTGCTGCGCGATCTGCTCGCCGACGGCAGCCCCATCCCGGCGGTGCGCCTCACACGCGTGTTCCGCCAGGCCCAGCAGTCGGGCGTGGTGACGAACGCGCACCGGATCAACGCCGGGCAGCATCCGGTCACCGACGGCATGAAGGACTTCTTCCTCTTCGTCGAGGACGACACCGAGGAGGCCGGCCGGCTCACGGTGGATGTCGCCGCCCGCCGCATCCCGGCCCGCTTCGGTCTGGACCCGCGCCGGGACGTCCAGGTCCTCGCGCCGATGCACCGCGGGCCCGCCGGCGCCGGCACGCTCAACGGGCTGCTCCAGCAGGCGGTCACCCCCGGCCGCCCCGACCTTCCGGAGAAGCGGTTCGGCGGCCGGGTCTTCCGCGTCGGAGACAAGGTCACTCAGATCCGCAACAATTACGACAAGGGGAAGAACGGTGTCTTCAACGGCACCGTGGGCGTGGTCACCTCGCTCGATCCGGTCGACCAGCGTCTGACGGTGCTGACCGACGAGGACGAGGAGGTGCCGTACGACTTCGACGAACTGGACGAACTGGCCCACGCGTACGCGGTCACCATCCACCGTTCACAGGGAAGTGAATATCCCGCCGTGGTGATCCCCGTCACGACCGGGGCATGGATGATGCTCCAGCGCAATCTGCTGTACACAGCGGTGACCCGGGCGAAGAAGCTGGTCGTCCTCGTCGGTTCACGCAAGGCGATCGCCCAGGCGGTGCGCACCGTGTCGGCCGGCCGGCGCTGCACGGCCCTCGATTTCCGCCTCTCGGGCTCCTCTCCGTGAGGGAACGGAAAAAATGATCGATCAAATGAGTCGTGAAGGTCACAAGGCACTTCCGGAAGCAGGACGAAGGCGGCAGGATGAGCAAGTTGGCGGCACTGAGTGCCGTCGATAAGCCCAATGGTCGACCCCGAGTGCACTCTCCTGCGCCAAATGGGGGATGGTAGAGACAGTCAGGGCACCTCGAAGAAGAGGCACAACGTCGGTGAGGGATGACGTGAGCGACAACTCTGTAGTACTGCGGTACGGCGACGGCGAGTACACCTACCCGGTGATCGACAGCACCGTCGGCGACAAGGGCTTCGACATCGGCAAGCTCCGCGCCCAGACCGGTCTCGTGACCCTGGACAGCGGGTACGGCAACACCGCCGCCTATAAATCCGCCATCACCTACCTGGACGGCGAAGCGGGCATCCTGCGGTACCGCGGCTACCCGATCGAGCAGCTGGCCGAGCGCTCCACCTTCCTGGAGGTCGCCTACCTGCTGATCAACGGCGAGCTGCCGACCGTCGACGAGCTGGCCTCCTTCAAGAACGACATCACGCAGCACACCCTGCTGCACGAGGACGTCAAGAACTTCTACAAGGGCTTCCCGCGCGACGCCCACCCGATGGCCATGCTGTCGTCGGTCGTCTCGGCGCTGTCGACGTTCTACCAGGACAGCCACAACCCGTTCGACGAGCGTCAGCGCAACCTCTCCACGATCCGTCTGCTCGCCAAGCTTCCGACGATCGCGGCGTACGCGTACAAGAAGTCGATCGGTCACCCGTTCGTCTACCCGCGCAACGACCTCGGCTACGTCGAGAACTTCCTGCGCATGACCTTCTCGGTCCCCGCCCAGGAGTACGAGCTCGACCCGACCGTGGTCGCCGCCCTGGACAAGCTGCTCATCCTGCACGCCGACCACGAGCAGAACTGCTCGACCTCCACGGTCCGTCTGGTGGGCTCCTCGCAGGCGAACATGTTCGCCTCGATCTCCGCCGGCATCAACGCCCTGTGGGGCCCGCTGCACGGCGGCGCCAACCAGTCGGTGCTGGAGATGCTGGAGGGCATCCGCGACTCCGGCGGCGACGTCGACTCCTTCATCCGCAAGGTGAAGAACAAGGAGGACGGCGTCCGCCTGATGGGCTTCGGCCACCGGGTCTACAAGAACTTCGACCCGCGCGCCAAGATCATCAAGGCCGCCGCGCACGACGTCCTCTCGGCCCTCGGCAAGTCCGACGAGCTGCTGGACATCGCGCTGAAGCTGGAGGAGCACGCGCTCTCCGACGACTACTTCGTCTCGCGCAGCCTCTACCCGAACGTCGACTTCTACACCGGCCTGATCTACCGGGCCATGGGCTTCCCGACCGAGATGTTCACGGTCCTGTTCGCCCTCGGCCGTCTGCCGGGCTGGATCGCCCAGTGGCACGAGATGATCAAGGAGCCGGGCTCCCGCATCGGCCGCCCGCGCCAGATCTACACCGGCGTGGTCGAGCGCGACTTCGTTCCGGTCGAGCAGCGCTGACGCCTGCCGGCGGGGGGCCTCGCGGGGTGCTTCCGCCGGTGTCCGTTGCGGTGGAATGTGCGACCGCGGGCTGAGGGGCCGTCCGTCAGGGCGGCCCCTGTTCGTGTGGTCGGCACGCGATACGACGTGCGCGCATGACAGAAGGCGCCCTGGTGCGCCGGTCCCCCCACGGGCCGACGACCAGGGCGCCTTCCCATGTCCCGGTGCGGATTCCCCCCACGGGATCCGGCCGGGCGTCTGTGAGGACACAGCGCCTGAATTCGCTGGTGCCATATGCGGTTGTGGAACGACGACGGCAGGGGTTGAGCGGAACGAGCAGAACTCGCCGCACTCCTGCCGTCGTGTGCGATCTGCCGGGACAGCGCACGCCGGGAGGGCCGCTCAAAGCTTCCCGGTGTGCGTGCCCCGGCAACGCATCTCTGAGGAAGTCCCCCAAGACATCCCCAGATGCCAGTCGGCGCCCCCCAAGACGCTTCCTGACACCGTCAACTTAGACCTTCGAACCCCTTCGATGGTTACGTTCACATCACTGTGATCTGTGTCTCTTGCATATGTCCTGATAGATACGCAAGAGCCCGGATACAGCGATCGGGGCCCATGCGTAAGGATGATGCGCGAGCCTTGTGAAGAGCTTATGTGAGGCTCGCGCAGGACTCCAGGGGCACGATTGTTACGGATATCGCCTAACCGCCGGTAACTTCGGGCGTCTTCCTCCCGGTGTCAGCGGAACGTCCGCAGCCGCAGACTGTTCGTCACCACGAAGACCGACGAGAACGCCATCGCCGCCCCCGCGAGCATCGGATTGAGCATCCCCGCGGCGGCCAGCGGCAGCGCCGCCACGTTGTATCCGAAGGCCCACACCAGGTTGCCCTTGATGGTCGCCAGTGTCCGCCGGGACAGCCGGATCGCGTCGGCGGCGACCCGCAGATCCCCGCGCACCAGCGTCAGATCGCTCGCCTCGATCGCCGCGTCCGTCCCGGTCCCCATCGCCAGTCCCAGATCCGCGGTGGCGAGCGCGGCCGCGTCGTTGACGCCGTCCCCGACCATCGCGACCACCCGCCCCTCGCCCTGGAGCCGCTTGACCACGTCGACCTTGTCCTCCGGCAGCACCTCCGCGACGACCTCGTCGATGCCGACCTCGGCGGCGACCGTCTCGGCCACGGTCCGGTTGTCCCCGGTCAGCAGTACCGGCGTGAGCCCCAGCGCGCGCAGCTGCCGCACCGCCTCACCGCTGCCGTCCTTGACCGCGTCGGCCACGGCGAGCACCCCGCGCGCCGCCCCGTCCCATCCGACGACGACGGCCGTACGCCCGCCCCGCTCGGCGGTGTCCTTGGCACGGGCCAGCTCCTCGGGCAGCGTGTCGAACAGCCTGCCCACGGCCACCTCATGGCCCTCGACCCGCCCCCGGACGCCCCGCCCGGGCACGTTCTCGAAGTGCTCGGCCGCCGGCAGCCGCCCGGCCCGTTCCTCGGCGCCCACGGCCACCGCCCGGGCGACCGGGTGTTCGGAGGCGTGCTCCAGGGCGCCCGCGAGCCGCAGCAGCAGCGTCTCGTCGGTGCCCTCGGCGGCGTACACCTCCTGGAGGGTCATCCGGCCGGTGGTGACGGTGCCGGTCTTGTCCAGGACGACGGTGTCCACGCGGCGGGTCGACTCCAGGACCTCGGGGCCCTTGATGAGGATCCCGAGCTGGGCGCCCCGCCCGGTGCCGACCATGAGCGCGGTCGGCGTGGCGAGCCCCAGGGCGCACGGGCAGGCGATGATCAGGACGGCGACGGCGGCCGTGAACGCGGCGACGGTGTCACCGGTGAGCCCCAGCCAGGCCCCGAAGGTGGCGGCCGTGATCAGCAGCACCACGGGGACGAACACCCCGGAGATCCGGTCGGCCAGCCGCTGCACCTCGGCCTTGCCGGTCTGCGCGTCCTCGACCAGCTTCGCCATCCGGGCCAGCTGGGTGTCGGCGCCGATCCGGGTGGCCTCCACGACGAGCCGTCCACCGACGTTCACCGTCGCGCCCGTCACCGGGGACCCGGCCGCCACGTCCACCGGCACCGACTCCCCGGTCAGCATGGACGCGTCCACGGCGGAGACGCCCTCGACGACGGTCCCGTCGGTGGCGATCTTCTCTCCGGGCCGTACGACGAACCGGTCCCCGACGGCCAGCCGGTCCACCGGGATCCGCACCTCCCGGCCGCCGCGCAGCACGACCACGTCCTTCGCGCCCAGCTCCATCAGCGCGCGCAGGGCGGCCCCGGCGCGCCGCTTGGAGCGGGCCTCCAGGTAGCGGCCGAGCAGCAGGAAGGCGGTGACACCGGCGGCGACCTCCAGGTAGATCGCGGAGGAGCCGTCGGTGCGGGAGACGGTCAGCTCGAAGGGGTGTCGCATGCCCGGCATGCCCGCGTCGCCGAAGAACAGCGCCCACAGCGACCAGCCGAAGGCGGCCAGCGTGCCGAGCGAGACGAGCGTGTCCATGGTGGAGGCGCCGTGCCGCAGATTCGTCCAGGCCGACCTGTGGAAGGGCAGGGCGCCCCAGACCACGACGGGCGCGGCGAGGGTCAGCGACAGCCACTGCCAGTTGTCGAACTGGAACGCCGGGACCATCGCGAGCAGCACGACGGGCACGGCGAGCAGCGCGGAGACGACGAGGCGGTGGCGCAGGGCCGTGAGTTCGGGATCCGCGTCGGCCGGCGGGGCCTCCTGCCGTGCGGGAGGCGCGGGCTCCTCGGCGGTGTAGCCGGTCTTCACGACCGTCTCGATCAGGTCGGCGACCACGATCCCGGCGGGATAGGTCACCTTCGCCTTCTCGGTCGCGTAGTTGACCGTCGCGGTGACGCCCTCCATGCGGTTGAGCTTCTTCTCGACGCGGGCCGCGCAGGAGGCGCAGGTCATCCCGCCGATGATCAGCTCGACCTCGGCTGTCCCGGTTGTCTCGGTGGTTATCGGTGTCTCGGCGGTGGTGGTGCTGGTCATGTCCGGGCTCCAGACGACGGACCGGACCGTGCGGAGCCAGTATCAGCTGGTCGGCAGGGCCCGGTCAGGGGGAATGCGTGGGGTGCTCAGGCCTTGCCGACCAGTTCGAAGCCGGCCTCGTCGACGGCGGCCCGCACGGCCTCCTCGTCCAGGGCGGCGGTGGAGACCACGGTGACCTCACCGCTGGAGGCGACGGCCTTCACCGAGCTGACGCCGGGAATCTGGGAGATCTCCCCGGAGACGGCGCCCTCGCAGTGGCCGCAGCTCATGCCGCTCACCTTGTAGACGGTGGTGAGGGTACCTGGAGTGTCGGTGGGGGCGGTCATGTCGTTACTCCTCATCGAGGCGGGTGGGGCTGAGGGGGTCCACGGAAGGGCCTCCACTACTCCGACATTATACCCCTAGGGGGTATTTCCCAAGGAGGGTCCTCGTCCGGCCGGGCGCGCTCCGGGCTAGCGTTCGCGATGATCTGCGATGCGGAGCCGGACGAAGGGCGGGGTGAAGGCGCATGCGGGCTGTGGTGTTCGAGAGGTACGGCGAGCCGGCCGAGGTGCGGGAGGTGGCCGACCCGCGGCCCGCGGAGCACGGGGTGGTGGTGCGCGTCGAGGCCACGGGGCTGTGCCGCAGCGACTGGCACGGCTGGATGGGGCACGACCCCGGCATCACCCTGCCGCACGTCCCGGGCCATGAACTCGCCGGGGTGGTCGAGGAGGTGGGGGCCCGGGTCGACCGCTGGAAGGCCGGCGACCGGGTGACCGTGCCCTTCGTGTGCGGCTGCGGCGCCTGCCCGTCCTGCGCGGCGGGCGACCACCAGGTGTGCGAACGCCAGAGCCAGCCCGGCTTCACCCACTGGGGCTCCTTCGCCCAGTACGTGGCGCTGGACCACGCCGACGTGAACCTGGTCGCCCTCCCCGACGGCCTCTCCCACGGCACCGCCGCCTCCCTCGGCTGCCGGTTCGCCACCGCGTTCCGGGCGGTCGTGCGGCAGGGCCGGGTCGCGGCGGGGGAGTGGGTGGCCGTGCACGGCTGCGGCGGGGTGGGACTGTCGGCGGTGATGATCGCGGCGGCCTCGGGGGCGCGGGTCGTCGCCGTCGACGTCTCGCCGCGCGCCCTGGAGCTGGCACGGACGTTCGGCGCGGCGGAGTGCGTGGACGCGCGGGACACCCCGGACACGGCGGCGGCGGTGCGCGAGGTGACCGGCGGCGGAGCCCATCTCTCCCTCGACGCCCTGGGCTCGCCCGCGACCTGCGCGGCCTCGGTGAACGGCCTGCGCCGCCGCGGCCGGCACGTCCAGGTCGGCCTGCTGCCGTCGGCGGACGGCACGACACCCGTCCCGCTGGCCCGCGCCGTCGCCCTGGAACTCGAACTGCTGGGCAGCCACGGCATGGCCGCCCACGCCTACCCGGAGATGCTGGAGCTGGTCCGGGCGGGCGTGCTCCGCCCCGACCTGCTGGTGACCTCGACGATCGCACTGGACGCCGTACCGGCCGCGCTGGCGGCGATGGGCACGGCGCCCGGGGCGGGCGTCACGGTCATCGAGCCGTGGGCCTGAAACCCGCCGGCTACCCGAGTCCGCGGGCCCGGTTGCCCGGTCGGGAGGCCACCCAGGCGTGGACGGTGTCGACGTACCAGTAGGGCTTGCCGCCCTCCACGTGGTCGGGCGGGGGCAGCAGTCCGTGCTTGCGGTAGGACCGCACGGTGTCCGGCTGCACCTTGATGTGCGCCGCGATCTCCTTGTAGGACCAGAGCCGTCGGTCGGTCATGGGGGCACCTCCCTGCCGGCGCGGACGGCGACCGGGAGGCCGTCCGGGGGGATTCCGCGCCTGCGCTGGCGATCACCCTCTCTGTGCCCGATCGGCGACACACGGTGACCACGAAGGGAGGCTTTGTGGACGTCCCGTGACAGGTGTGACGCGAAAGGGACTTCTGTGGCCGGGGTGACACAAACACCCCGCCCCGCCAGGGGCCTACGCTCCGCAGGACCTCAGGAACGCCCGCGTCCGCCGCGCGATCGGCAGCGGCTTGTCCGGGTCGCACGGGTACATGTCCTGCTCGACGATCGCGAACAGGTCGACGTCCAGCTTCTGCGCCGCCTCCAGTACGGGGCCCAGTGCCGGCACCCCGGACGGCGGCTCGCACATCACGCCCTGGGCGACCGCCGGCCCGAACGGCGTCCCCTTGGCCCGCACGTCCGCGAGGATCTCCGGGTCGACCTGCTTGAGGTGCAGGTATCCGATCCGCTCGCCGTAGGTCTCGATCAGCTTGACGCTGTCGCCGCCGCAGTACGCGTAGTGCCCGGTGTCCAGGCACAGGGAGACCAGGTCGGAGTCGGTGCCGTCCAGGAACCGGACGACGTTCTCCTCGGTGTCGACGTGGGTGTCGGCGTGCGGGTGGACGACGATCTTCAGTCCGTACCGCTCCCGCACCTCCCGTCCCAGCCGCTCGGTCAGCGAGGTCAGGTTGCGCCACTGCCCGGCCGTCAGGGTGTCCGGCTCCAGTACCTCACCGGTCTTGTCGTCCCGCCAGAAGGACGGGATGACCACGAGGTGGGAGGCGCCCATCGCCTGGGCCAGCACCGCGTTGTCCGCGACATGCGCCCAGGTCTTCTCCCAGACCTCCTCGCCGTGGTGCAGGCCCGTGAAGACCGTGCCGGCCGACACTTTCAGGCCACGCCGGGAGACCTCCTCGGTGAGGACCGCCGGATCGGTCGGCAGATAGCCGTAGGGGCCCAGCTCGATCCACTCGTAGCCGGACTGCGCGACCTCGTCGAGGAAGCGCTGCCAGGGGACCTGGGCGGGGTCGTCGGGGAACCAGACACCCCAGGAGTCGGGGGCCGATCCGATCCGGATGCGCGAGAGCGAGGGCTGCGGTGACAACGACGTCATGGCCGCCAGAGTGCGGGTCGCGACAAGGGGTGTCAAGGTCTGGTCCGAATGTCTGGACAAAACATTGACAGGGCTCGGGGTGCGGCATTACAACCGGGGAGGAGTCGAAGCGAAGGGAAGCCGATGGCGTACGACCTGATCACGATGGGGCGGATCGGAGTGGACCTCTACCCGCTGCAGACGGGTGTGCCGCTCCCGCAGGTCACGTCCTTCGGGAAGTTCCTCGGCGGCTCCGCGACCAACGTCGCCGTCGCCGCCGCCCGCCTCGGCCGCGACACCGCGGTGATCACCCGCACCGGCGACGACCCCTTCGGCACCTATCTGCACGAGGCCCTGCGCGGCTTCGGCGTCGACGACCGCTGGGTCACCCCGGTGCCCGGGCTGCCGACCCCCGTCACCTTCTGCGAGGTCTTCCCGCCGGACGACTTCCCGCTCTACTTCTACCGGCAGCCCAAGGCGCCGGACCTGGAGATCGACGCCCACGACCTGGACCTGGACGCCATCCGCGAGGCCCGTGTCTTCTGGGTCACCGGCACCGGACTGAGCGAGGAGCCCAGCCGTACGGCGACCCTCGCGGCCCTCACCCACCGCGCAAAGGCCGGCATCACCGTCTTCGACCTCGACTGGCGCCCCATGTTCTGGGCCGACCCGGACGCGGCCCGCCCCTTCTACGCCGAGGCGCTGAAGCACACCACCGTCGCCGTCGGCAACCTCGACGAGGTGGAGGTCGCCACCGGGGTGCGCGAGCCGCACGCCGCCGCCCGCGCCCTCCTCGACGCCGGCGTCGAACTCGCCGTCGTCAAGCAGGGCCCCAAGGGCGTCCTCGCCGTCAACAGCGCGGGCGAGTCCGCCGAGGTCCCCCCGCTCCCGGTGAACGTCCTCAACGGCCTCGGCGCCGGTGACGCCTTCGGCGGCTCCCTCTGCCACGGCCTGCTCGCCGGCTGGGACCTGGAGACGATCATGCGGCACGCCAACGCGGCCGGCGCGATCGTCGCCTCCCGCCTGGAGTGCTCCTCGGCCATGCCGACAGCGGACGAGGTCGAGGCGGCGCTCACGGCAGGAGCCGTCCGGTGACCGTCGACATCGCTGAACTCGTCCGCACCCGCAGCCACCACCCCGAGGCGATCGCCGAGGCTGCCGCCCGCCGCACCCGGCGCCCGCTGCTCGACCGGGGCGGCCGGCTGATGATCGTCGCCGCCGACCACCCCGCCCGCGGCGCGCTCGGCGTCGGCGGCCGCAGGCTGGCCATGGCCAACCGCGCCGACCTCCTCGAACGGCTCTGCCTGGCGCTCTCCCGGCCCGGCGTCGACGGCGTCCTCGCGACCGCCGACATCCTCGACGACCTGCTGCTGCTCGGCGCCCTCGACGGCAAGGTCGTCATGGGCTCGATGAACCGGGGCGGCCTCCAGGGCGCCAGCTTCGAACTCGACGACCGCTTCACCGGCCACCGCGCCGAGGACATCGAGCGCCTCGGCTTCGACGCCGGCAAGCTGCTCCTGCGCATCGACTACGACGACCCGGGCTCCCTGAACACCCTGGAGTCCACCGCCCGCGCGATCGACGCCATGGCGGCCCGCCGGCTCCCCGTCTTCGTCGAACCGTTCATCTCCCGCCGCAGCTCCGAGGGACGGCTGCGCAACGACCTGTCCGCCGAGGCCGTCACCAAGTCCATCGCCATCGCCTCGGGCCTCGGCGGCAGTTCCGCCTACACCTGGCTGAAGGTGCCGGTCACCGACAACCCCGACGACATGGCCGAGGTCATGGCCACCTCCACCCTGCCCGCCGTGCTGCTGGGCGGCGAGGTGGGGGAGGACCAGGACGGGGCGTACGAGAAGTGGCGCGGCGCGCTGCAACTCCCCACCGTCCGGGGCCTGGTCGTCGGACGTTCGCTGCTGTACCCGGCGGACGGGGACGTGGCCGCCGCCGTGGACACCGCCGTAGGACTGCTGTGAGGGCACGATGAGCGACGACCTGTACATCCCGCGCGGTACCACCGCCGACGCCGACCATGTGCTCGCCATCGACCCGAAGCGGGCCGGCTGGACCCACAGCAGCCTGCGGATCGTCGAGCTGGAGCCGGGCGGCGCCCACTCCTTCACCACCGGGGACAGCGAGTGGATCGTGCTTCCGCTGGAGGGCGGATGTACCGTGCGAACAGCGGATGAAGAGTTCCAACTCCTGGGCAGGGAGAGCGTTTTCGCGTCGGTCACCGACTTCGCGTACGTTCCCCGCGACGCCCGGGTCCAGATCGCCTCCGGCGCGGGAGGCCGCTTCGCCCTGGCAGGAGCGAAGTGCGAGCGACGACTCCCCGCCCGCTACGGCCCCGCGCCGGAGGTCCCCGTCGAGGAACGCGGCAGCGGCACCTGCGCCCGCCTGGTGCGCAACTTCGCCTCCGCCGACGCCTTCGACTGCGCCAAGCTCATCGCCGTCGAGGTCATCACCCCCGGCGGCAACTGGTCCTCGTACCCGCCGCACAAACACGACGAGCACCGGCCGGGCGAGGAATCGGAGCTGGAGGAGATCTACTACTTCGAGATCGACGGCCCGAACGGCTTCGGCTATCAGCGCGTGTCCCCTTCGCGGGCGGGCGGGGCGGACGTCCTCGCCGAGGTCCGCTCCGGCGACGCCGTCCTCGTCCCCGACGGATGGCACGGCCCGGCGATCGCCCAGCCCGGCCACGCCATGTACTACCTGAACGTCATGGCCGGGCCCGGTGAGACACGGGAGTGGCGGATCTGCTTCCACCCGGACCACGTAGAAACCACAGGGGGTTACCGATGACCACCAGGCTCACCGTCGCCCAGGCGCTGGTGCGCTTCCTCGCCGCCCAGTACACCGAGCGCGACGGCGTACGGCAGCGGCTGATCGGCGCGACCTGGGGCATCTTCGGCCACGGCAACGTCGCGGGCCTCGGCCAGGCGCTCGTCGAGTACGCCGACGAGATGCCCTTCCACCAGGGCCGCAACGAGCAGTCCATGGTCCACGCGGCCGTCGGGTACGCGCGCCAGTCGGGCCGTCTGTCCACGCACGCGGTGACCACGTCGATCGGCCCCGGCGCGACCAACCTGGTCACGGGCGCGGCCCTCGCCACGATCAACCACATCCCGGTCCTCCTCCTGCCCGGCGACATCTTCGCGACCCGCCCGGCCGACCCGGTCCTCCAGCAGCTCGAAGTGCCGTACGCCGGAGACGTGTCGGTCAACGACACCCTGCGCCCGGTGTCGAAGTACTTCGACCGCGTCACCCGCCCCGAGGCCCTGATCCCGGCGGCCCTCCAGGCGATGCGTGTGCTGACCGACCCGGTGGAGACCGGCGCGGTCACCCTCGCCCTGCCGCAGGACGTCCAGGCCGAGGCCTGGGACTGGCCGGACGAGTTCTTCGCCGAGCGCACCTGGGTGGTCCGCCGCCCCGGCGCCGACCCGACCGAGCTGGCCGAGGCGGTCCGCGCGATCAGGGCGGCGAAGCGTCCGCTGATCGTCGCGGGCGGCGGCGTCCACCACAGCCGCGCAGAGGAGGCCCTCGCGGAGTTCGCCGAGGCCACCGGCATCCCGGTCGCCTCCACCCAGGCCGGCAAGGGCTCGCTGCGCTGGGACCACCCCCAGGACGTCGGCGGAATCGGCCACACCGGCACCGCGACGGCCGACGAACTGGCCCGCACGGCGGACCTGGTGATCGGCGTCGGCACCCGCTACACCGACTTCACCACCGCCTCCGGCACGCTCTTCGCCCGCCCCGGGGTCCGGTTCCTCAACCTCAACATCGCCGCGTACGACGGCCACAAGCTGGCCGGCCTGCCGCTGATCGCGGACGCCCGCAGCGGCCTCCAGGAGCTGACCCAGGCCCTGGCGATCCACGGCCATCGGGTCGCGGACCCGTACGTCACCGAGTACACCGAGGACAAGGAGCGCTGGGAGCAGCGCGTCGACGCCTGCTACGAGGCCGACGAGCCCGACGTGCGCCCGACGCAGCCGCAGGTGCTGGGCGCGCTGGACGCGCTCGTCGACGAGTCGGACGTCGTCATCAACGCGGCCGGTTCGCTCCCCGGCGACCTGCACAAGCTGTGGCGGGCCCGCTCACGCGACCAGTACCACCTGGAGTACGGCTACTCCTGCATGGGCTACGAGATCCCGGCCGCACTCGGCGTGAAGCTGGCGGCGCCCGAGCGCAACGTCTGGGCGCTGGTCGGCGACGGCACCTACCTGATGATGCCGACGGAGATCGTCACGGCCGTGCAGGAGGGGATCGCGATCAAGATCCTGCTCGTGCAGAACCACGGCTACGCCTCGATCGGCGGTCTGTCGGAGACCGTGGGCGGCGAACGCTTCGGCACCGCCTACCGGTTCACCTCGGACGACGGCACCTTCACCGGCGCCCCGCTCCCCGTCGACCTGGCCGCCAACGCGGCGAGCCTCGGCATGCGGGTGCTGCGCGCGAAGACCGTCCGCGAGCTGCGCGAGGCGCTCGCCGAGGCGCGCGCCGCCGACACTCCCACATGTGTCTACGTGGAGACGGAAACCGCAGACACTGTGTCGGGGGCGCCCCCCGCGCAGGCCTGGTGGGATGTTCCTGTGGCCGAGACCGCGACCCGCCCGTCGGCGGTCAAGGCCCGTGAGCTGTACGAACGGCACGTGTCTACCCGACGCCGCCATCTGTGAAGGAGTAACTGGGCATGACGAAGATCGTCAACCACTGGATCGGCGGCAAGACCGTCGAAGGGGCGTCGGGTACGTTCGGGCCGGTCACCGACCCGGCGACCGGCGCGGTCACCACGAAGGTCGCGTTCGCGACGGTCGACGAGGTCGACGCCGCGGTCGCCGCCGCGAAGGACGCCTACGCCACCTGGGGCCAGTCCTCGCTGGCCCAGCGCACGACCATCCTGTTCAAGTTCCGCGCGCTGCTGGACGCCCACCGCGACGAGATCGCCGAGCTGATCACCGCCGAGCACGGCAAGGTGCACTCCGACGCGCTCGGTGAGGTGGCCCGCGGCCTGGAGATCGTCGACCTCGCCTGCGGCATCAACGTGCAGCTGAAGGGCGAGCTGTCGACGCAGGTGGCGAGCCGCGTGGACGTGGCGGCGATCCGCCAGCCCCTCGGTGTCGTCGCCGGCATCACGCCGTTCAACTTCCCGGCGATGGTCCCGATGTGGATGTTCCCGATCGCCATCGCGTGCGGCAACACGTTCGTGCTGAAGCCGAGCGAGAAGGACCCGTCGGCGTCGATCAGGATCGCCGAGCTGCTCGCGGAGGCCGGTCTCCCGGACGGCGTCTTCAACGTCGTCCACGGCGACAAGGTGGCCGTCGACCGGCTCCTGGAGCACCCGGACGTCAAGGCCGTCTCCTTCGTCGGCTCCACCCCGATCGCCCGCTACATCCACACCACCGCCTCCGCCAACGGCAAGCGGGTGCAGGCCCTGGGCGGCGCCAAGAACCACATGCTGGTCCTGCCGGACGCCGACCTGGACGCCGCCGCCGACGCCGCCGTGTCCGCCGCCTACGGCTCGGCGGGCGAGCGCTGCATGGCCATCTCGGCCGTCGTCGCGGTCGGCGCCATCGGCGACGAGCTGGTGGAGAAGATCCGCGAGCGCGCCGAGAAGATCAAGATCGGCCCCGGCAACGACCCGACCTCCGAGATGGGCCCGCTGATCACCAAGGTCCACCGCGACAAGGTGGCGTCCTACGTCGAGGGCGCGGCGGCCGAGGGCGCCGAGGTCGTGCTCGACGGCACCGGCTACACGGTCGAGGGCTTCGAGGACGGCCACTGGATCGGCATCTCGCTCCTCGACAAGGTGCCCACGTCGGCCAAGGCCTACCAGGACGAGATCTTCGGCCCGGTGCTGTGCGTGCTGCGCGTGGACACGTACGACGAGGGCGTGGCCCTCATCAACGGCTCGCCGTTCGGCAACGGCACCGCGATCTTCACCCGGGACGGCGGCGCGGCCCGCCGCTTCCAGCTGGAGATCGAGGCCGGCATGGTCGGCGTGAACGTCCCGATCCCGGTCCCCGTCGGCTACCACAGCTTCGGCGGCTGGAAGGACTCGCTCTTCGGCGACCACCACATCTACGGCAACGACGGCACGCACTTCTACACCCGCGGCAAGGTCGTCACCACCCGCTGGCCGGACCCGGCGGACGCCCCCACCGGCGTCGACCTGGGCTTCCCGCGCAACCACTGAGCGACCGTTCCTAAAGACTGAGCGGGAGTGAGTCCTGCTGCCAGAACCCATGCTCAGCCGGACGCTCCGAACGGTGTTGGGCGTCCTGGTCTCCCGCGTTCGCTCCGCGTCCGGCGTGCACGGATCGTGTCCGTGGTCCGGGGATGCGGGGGCGGGGTTCCTCACGCCCCGGGGCCTCCGGTCGGGCCTGGACGGTCCGATGCCCCTGCTCATCACTCCGGTGAGCAGGGGGCGGTGCCGTCCGTCGCCGGATCGGGTGCCCCAGGGCGCGCCTGCCGATCGCCACGGCGGCCGCGTCGTGGCGG
>NZ_BQUN01000095.1:22582-233796 GCF_026008495.1 Streptomyces sp. A012304 | reverse complement strand
GCGTCGAGGGTCGCGGCCAGCGGATCGTCGAGGAAGGTGATGGACTTCCACGCCGGGTCGAGGATCTCGGCGGGCAGCGCCTTGCCCGACAATTCCTTCAGGGCCGCGTTGGCGGACGCCTTCGCCTTGTCCGGGTTGGCGTTGATCCACGCGTTGGTCTTCACCGAGCCGCGCAGCACGGCCTCGACGACGTCCGGGTGCTCCTTGAGGAACTCCTGCCGGACGATGATGTTCGTGATCACGAACATCTTGTCCGGCCACAGGTCGGCCTCGTCCAGCAGTACCTTGGCACCCTCGGCGACCAGCTTCGACGCCGTCGGCTCCGGCACCCACGCGCCGTCGACCGAACCCGACTTGTAGGCGTCAGGGGTGACCTTGTTGTCGGTACGGATCACCGACACATCACCCTTGCCGCTCTCCGCGTCGACCTTCCAGCCCTGCTCCGAGATCCAGTTGAGCAGCGCCACGTCCTGCGTGTTGCCCAGCTGCGGGGTCGCGATCCGCTTGCCCTTGACGTCCTTCAACGTCTTGATCTTCGCGGGGTTCACCACCAGCTTGACCCCGCCGGACGCCGAACCGCCGATGATCCGCAGGTTCTTGCCGCCCGCCTTCGTGTAGCCGTTGATCGCCGGCGACGGACCGATCCAGCCGATGTCGATGGAATCGGCGTTCAGCGCCTCGATCTCCGAGGGGCCGGCGTTGAAGGTCGAGGCCTTGATCGTGGTGCCGCCGAGCTCCTTCTGCAGCAGGCCCTCCTGGACGCCCACCAGGGCGGTGGCGTGCGTGAGGTTGGGGAAGTAGCCGATCCGCACCTCGTCGGCGGAGAGCTTCTTGGCGTCCGCCGCGACCTCGGTCCGCTGGTCGTCGTCACTGGCCTTCGAACCGTAGCCGCAGGCGGTCAGCAGGAGGGGGATCGCGGTCATGACGGCGATGGTGCGCAGGAGGGTGAGCGGTCTTGCGGCAGACACGGAGGTGTCCTCTCGGCGAAGGGGAGACGGGCAGGAGAGCGGGGGGATCCGGGATACGGCGGATCCGGGGTGTCCGGAAGCGTTCGGACAGTGTGGGAACGCGAGGTGTGGGGCCCGTGGATCGTGGGGGACACGGGTGGCGCTGTCGGTGGAAGGGCTCCCGTCCGCCCGGGCGGGGTGGGAGCGGGTTCCGCGACGGGTCAGACGGACCGACAGAGGGCGCTCGACGCGTGGCCGAAATCGATGTGGCGCCGCGACGTCAGCAGGGACCGCTGGGGGCGGCGGGGCCAGTGCGGCAGAAGGTGCTGGTGGGACAGCACAAGGCCTGCGCGGTCGAGCACGTCCATTCCACCCCCTGCATCCCTAGTTTTCCTACCGGATTCCTAGGGATCGTGGCAGAAGGCGACGTCGCACCCAAGAGGGCATTCACATGCTGGACGCGGTCATCTCGCTTTTCGGGATGACTCGGTGTCAGGGGTTCACCCAGGCGCTCGGGGCGTCGGTCAGCGCGGACACGTCGGCAGGCAGCCGGGCGGCCGCCACGTCGGCGAGTGACACACCCTCAAGAATCTCGCGGACGTTGGAGCGCAGCGCGATCCACAGGGGGAGCAGCGACTCGGCGGGGCCGGTGTAGGACAGCTCAGGGGGGCGGACCCCGCGCACCGAGACCAGCGGCCCGTCCACGACCCGGATGACGTCGGCGATGCTGATCTCCTCGGCGGGCCTGGCCAGCCGGTAGCCGCCGTTGCCGCCGCGCTGGCTGAGCACGAGACCACCGCGACGCATGTCGTTCAGGATGCCTTCGAGGAACTTGTGCGGGATGTCCTGTGCGTCGGCGATGGCCTCGGCCTTCAGCGGCCCGTCGTCCCTTGACGCGGCGAGCTGCAGCGCGGCACGTACCGCGTAGTCCGCCCTGGCTGAGATCCGCATGCGCCCATTATCCCGCATGGCGGTCACCGGCCGCCGCCACCCGGCACGTCCTCCGGGCCGTAGGTGACACGGCGCCGCGCGCGGTCAGATGGGCAGGACGAACGGAGGGTGCGCCCCGTTGAGGAAGTAGTCGCCGACGTCGCGGAGCCGGTGGGCGACCGGCTCGTACAGGGTGTGGGCCCGGGCGTTGCGCCAGAAGCGGTCAAGGCCCAGCCGTGCGGCGGCGGAGCGGGCGCCGATGATGTCGAGGGCGCGGGCGGCGGACTCCTGAGCGGCCCTGGAGGCGGCGGCCTCGGCCATGGCCACGAGGACGGAGGTCTCGGCGTACTCGTCGTAGGTGAGGTCCTCGCCGCGTTCCAGCCCGTCGTGCACGGCTCGCAGCGCCTGGTCGGTGAGGGCGGACGCGGAGCGGGTGAGGACCGTGAGTTCCCCGTAGGCGGTCAGGGTGTGCGGGTCCTGCGGGGAGCCGACCGGCCAGGCGGGATGCCAGGCCGACTGGCCCGCCCTGCTGTACTCGCGGGCTTCGGCGAGCACCCCCTCGGCCATGCCGAGGCGGAGCTGGACGGACAGCAGCCGCCCGACCGGCGACACCAGAGCCGCCCGGGGCGACAGGACGTCCTCGTCCGCGGACAGGGAGCCGAGCACGTCGTCGGCGGCGACCGGTACGGCGTCGAACTCCACACTGCCGCCGGCCGCGAGACGCTGGCCGAAGGGCTCGCAGTCGTCGTCGATCCGTATGCCGCGACGGGCGGGGTCGACGACGACGGCGACCGGTTCACCCGAGTCGGCCCGCACGGCCCGCACGGCGACGCGGTCGGCGACCAGGACCCCGGTGACGTAGCTCTGCCGACCGTGGAGGGCGTGACCGCCGGCCGTCCTGGTGAGCGTCAGCGGCGGCTCCTGCCGGGCGAGACCGCCACCCCAGCACCACCGCTCCGCCGTGGACCGACGCTCCAGCTGAGCGGCGACGGCCGGCCGGGAGAGGAACCGCGCGCTCCACGACACGAAGGAGTGGCAGGCGAGCAGTTGGCCGATCGCGCCGTCGGCCGCGGCGATCTCCCGGACCACCGCGTAGGCGGTGGGCCAGTCCGCGCCGCCCCCTCCGGCCTCGGCCGGCGCGAGCAGCGTCAGCAGCCCCGCCTCGCGCAGCCGGGACACCTCGTCGAACGGCGCCTTGCCCGCCTGCTCCCGGGCCACCGCGTCCGTGGCCAGGTCGTCCGCCGTCTCACGGGCCACGCGCAGCCAGTGCGCACGGCCGGGCCCGGTCCGGTCGGACTCGGGGACGAGGGCGGACGGGGCCGGGGCTGTGCCCATGGAGGTGCCTCTCCTCAAGGTCGGCCGCAGAGACTGCCGTTGCACATGCTGCGCACCCGCCACGGACACCGTCAAGGCTTCCCTAGTAATTCGATAGGAAAAGTAGGAAAGTCGGCTGGCCCCGTCCCGACCCGCGTACGCTGAGTCAGCGTACGAGCACAGTGAGTAGACAGTGCGCTGGCCCACCAGCCACGCTGTGCGCTGAACGTGTGCGGGCCCGAGCGGCTGGAGAGAGGGGCGGCGGATGGACATCGTCGAAGGGGAGGCGGCCACGGGCGGGGCCGACCAGGCGGTTCCGACGGGGGAGTGGGAGCGCGAACCCCATCCGTCGGACAGCCTGCGTACGTTCGGCGCGGTCGTCCAGGCCCTACGGGAGCACGCGGGGCTCAGCCGGAGCGAGTTCGCCGACATCGTGCGGTACTCCAAGCACACGGTGGCGTCGGTGGAGTTGGGCCGTCGGATGCCGGACGAGGCGTTCGTCGAGCGCGGGGAGGGGGCGACCGGAAACACCGGGGCGCTGCGGAAGGGCGCGCGCCATCTCACCCGGGGCGAGCCGGGACTCGCGGCATGGTTCCGGCGATGGGCGCGGCTGGAGCGGGAGGCGGTGAGTCTGTGCACCTACGAGTGCCGGCTGGTGCCGGGGTTGTTGCAGTCGGAGGCGTATGCGCGGGCGGTGTTCGAGGGCACGATCCCGCTGCGGACCGACGAGGAGTTGGAGGCGCTCCTCGCCGCACGGATGGACCGCCAGCGGATGATGTGGGAACGGCCCACCGTGCCGTTCAGCTTCATCGTGGAGGAGCATGTGTTCCGGCGGCGGTTCGGGGACTCGGAGGCGATGCGCGAGCTGTTCGACCATGTCCTTGAGCGCACCGCTCCGCGCAATGTGACGCTTCAAGTGGTGCCGCTTGAGGCGGGGTTGCACCCGTGCCTGGATGGGCCGGTGCGGATCTTGGAGACCCCCGCGGGACAGCGGCTCTGCTACTCCGAAGGGCAGGAGAACGGTCGGTTGATCTCCGACCCGAAAGAGGTGAGTGTCCTCTGCCAACGCTATGAAACACTGCGCTCACAGGCCCTCAGCCCCGACGAATCCCGGGCCTTGCTGGAGCGACTCCGAGGAGAGCTATGAGTGGCAGTGCGACGGAACTCACGTGGTTCAAGTCCAGCTACAGCGGCAGCCAGGGCGATGACTGCGTGGAGATCGCGATCGCCGAACACGCCGTTCATGTCCGTGACTCCAAGGACGTGTCCCGCCCGCCCTTCGCCGTGGGCCGCGAGGGCTGGGCGCCCTTCGTGGGGTTCGTGTCGGGCACCTCGGAGGTGTAGCCGAGCGCGGCACGGCCGGAAGAGCCGCCGCATCCACCGCGACCAGTGTTCGTACTGGCCAAAAACGGATGCGGCGGCGTCCATCCGGAGTCGCGTCAGATGTCCCGGAGGAGACCAGCGGGCCGCGTGACCTGCTGCAATGGGCGGTCGCGGGTCGCTGACTTGCAGTAATGGCCTTTGAGTTGTTTCACGCTCTTGCCCGTTGATGCAGCCGGAAGTCCCAGGAAAGTTCCAGGAAAGCCCCGCTGCCCGCAGCCACTCTCTCGGCTCTATGCCGCCGCCCTCAGGCGAACCGCCCCGGCAGGCGTGCCTTCATCTCCGGCAAGCGCAGGCAGAACACCATCGAGACGACCACGATCAGCGATCACCAGGGCCGCACCCTGTGGTCAGGAGCCGAGCGGCCCGGCCGGATGCACGACCAGACCGCCCTGCGCACCGAAGGCATCGCCGAGCAGCTCCGCCAACGCCCGACGGTCAAAGCCGAGGTCGACGAGGGCTACCGGGGCCTGGCCAACGAGTTTCCCGACCAGATCTTCGCGCCGCAGAGGAAGCCGAAGGACCTCGACGACGGGCCGCTGAGCGAGCGGTACGGATGGCGCGAAATGCGCCGCCGCCAGTCCTCCCGCCGGATCTGTGTCGAGCACGCCAACGCAGAACACCGGCAGTGGCGTCCCCTCCAGCGATACACCGGACGCCGCGAGTACTACGGCGACACCCACCGGGCTATCGCCGGGCTCGTCTCCGACCGAGTAGCCCGGCGGGCCGCCCGGCGCAAGACGAGCACCGAACTCGTGCCCCTCAGCGCGACGGCCTGCTGAATCACCACCAGCCGAACCACCAGGCCAGCACAACCTGATCTCAATCGCGGGTCAGGCCGTTAGAACGCCATGCCCTGATCGAGATTGGCCAGCTGGCCCGTGACGTCTGGGAGCCGGTGGACCACGGGGCGGGCAGGGGCGCAGTGCTTGCAGCATGGCGCGCACGGCACGCTGACTTGCTCGCGCCGGCTTCCAGGCCGAAACCATGGAGGCCGAGCGTGTCGGGACGAGCGAGGGGCGTCCCCAGGGTCTGCCCGGCGTGCTTGAAGCCCGTAACTACCGCTGTCCCACCTACTCGCTTCTCGGCTCTTGCTCTGATCGCTTCCAGACGAGATCTCATCCGGACG
Source organism: Streptomyces sp. A012304 (assembly GCF_026008495.1). GTDB lineage: Bacteria > Actinomycetota > Actinomycetes > Streptomycetales > Streptomycetaceae > Streptomyces. The sequence continues at coordinate 228,096 of NZ_BQUN01000095.1, read as the reverse complement.
TGATCAGTCGATGTCCGGATCATCGGCCTCTTCGAGGAGGCGGGCCGCGAGGTCGTCGGCCCACTCCACGGCCCAGGAGCGGAGAGCGGTGATGGTGGCGTCACTGAGCCCATAGGCGGCGAAGGCTTCGTCATCGGTCCACTCGGCGCCCGCGAGGTTCGATTGCAGATCCTCGCGCTCGAAGCGGCCGCGGGCATGACGTCGGCCGAACTCCTCGAGCTCAGCGTTGGCCCAGCGGCGGGAGGCTGCGAACACGTCGATCAGGTCGCGGGGCGCTCCGCGGTCGGCAAGGGCGCGGACCTTGGTCCCGATCACGTCCTCCTCCGCGAGGACGGGCCCGTACGGGCTCTGGGCGACCGGCCGCCAGAAGATCTCCTTGAGGATGTCGACCTCGCATTCCTGCCCGGTGGCCGGATCGGACACGGTGAAGCGGGCGGACAGCGGGGCAGTCTCCAGCGCGTGCACCTTCCAGCCGCGGGCTTCCAGCCCAGCGCGGAGCGTGGCCACGATGTCGGCCATGGGTGCCGGATTCTCGGTGGCGACGTCGAGGTCCTGGCTGGGGCGGTTTACGAGGCGGTGTGCCCGCACAGCGTAACCACCGGTGAGAACCAATGGATACGGGGAACCGAGCGCGATCACATCCGCCAGGAGCCGCGTGTGCAGCTCCGGCATGTCCGTCACGCAGCCGCCCGGGTGCGGGAGGCGAGCTGGGGGAAGGCGTCCTCCCAGACGGTGCGCACAGTGCGGCCGACGAGTGTGCGCAGCACCGGCCACATCTGGAGGAGAAGATCCCGGTTGAGGAATTGGGGCAGATCGTCGTGCAGGCCCTCGTGCAGGACAGTGCGGTACAGGCCCATGCGCTGACGGGGCTTGCTCATGTCGTACGAGGTCATCCCCGACCAGGCCATGTGCAGCGGCAGCTCTACGACCCCTTGGGCCGGGCCATGCAGCTCGTCCAGCGACTCCGGCAGACGTCGCCAAAACTTCTCCCGGTACAGCGCGAGATCCTCGGCGACCGCCCCCGAGGGGCCGCTTGGATCGGGTGCGGGGTGCTGTGGGCTGGAGGACATGCCTCCAGTATGACGGTGGGGGAGCGGTAAGGGGCATGATGCGCACGGCCTCGACCCAAAAGTCCCTGAGAAGTCCCACAGGCGAAGCAGAACCCCTCCTGGCTTACATACACGCAGGTCAGGAGGGGTTTAGCGGCGTTGTTCCTGAAGGCGCTCAGATGTCCCGGAACGTCTCGATCTGTGCCCCGATCGAGTTGAGCCGCTCCGCCAGGTCCTCGTAGCCGCGGTTGATGACGTACACGTTGCGCAGCACGGACGTGCCCTCCGCCGCCATCATCGCCAGCAGTACCACCACCGCGGGGCGCAGGGCGGGCGGGCACATCATCTCGGCGGCGCGCCAGCGCGTCGGGCCCTCGACCAGGACGCGGTGCGGGTCGAGCAGCTGGAGCCGTCCGCCTAGGCGGTTGAGGTCCGTCAGGTAGATGGCGCGGTTGTCGTAGACCCAGTCGTGGATCAGGGTCTTGCCCTGCGCGACGGCCGCGATCGCCGCGAAGAACGGCACGTTGTCGATGTTCAGGCCGGGGAACGGCATCGGGTGGATCTTGTCGATCGGCGCCTCCAGCTTGGACGGCCGCACGGTCAGGTCCACCAGCCGGGTACGGCCGTTGTCGGCGACGTACTCGGGGGTGCGGTCGTGGTCGAGGCCCATCTCCTCCAGGACGGCCAGCTCGATCTCCAGGAACTCGATCGGCACCCGGCGTACCGTCAGCTCGGACTCCGTGACGACGGCGGCGGCCAGCAGGCTCATCGCCTCGACCGGGTCCTCGGAGGGGGAGTAGTCGACGTCGACGTCGATGTCCGGCACGCCGTGCACGGTGAGCGTGGTGGTGCCGATGCCCTCGACCTGGACACCGAGCGCCTCCAGGAAGAAGCACAGGTCCTGGACCATGTAGTTGGAGGAGGCGTTGCGGATGACGGTGACGCCGTCGTGCCGGGCGGCGGCCAGCAGCGCGTTCTCGGTGACGGTGTCCCCGCGCTCGGTCAGCACGATCGGGCGGTCCGGGCGGACCGAACGGTCGACCCGGGCGTGGTACTGGCCCTCCGTCGCCGCGATGTCCAGCCCGAACCGGCGCAGCGCGATCATGTGCGGTTCGATGGTCCGCGTGCCCAGGTCGCAGCCGCCGGCGTAAGGCAGCTTGAAGTGGTCCATGCGGTGCAGCAGCGGGCCGAAGAACATGATGATCGAGCGGGTGCGGACGGCGGCGTCGGCGTCGATCGCCGCCATGTCCAGCTCGGCCGGCGGCACGATCTCCAGGTCGACGCCGTCGTTGATCCAGCGGGTGCGCACGCCGATCGAGTGCAGCACCTCCAGGAGGCGGTAGACCTCCTCGATGCGGGCGACGCGGCGCAGCACCGTGCGCCCCCGGTTGAGCAGCGTGGCGCACAGCAGGGCCACACAGGCGTTCTTGCTGGTCTTGACGTCGATGGCGCCGGACAGCCGCCGGCCGCCCACCACCCGCAGATGCATCGGCCCCGCGTAGCCCAGTGAGACGATCTCACTGTCGAGGGCTTCACCGATACGAGCGATCATCTCAAGGCTGATGTTCTGGTTGCCCCGCTCGATCCGGTTGACGGCGCTCTGGCTGGTTCCGAGCGCCTCGGCCAGCTGCGCCTGTGTCCAGCCCCGGTGCTGCCGGGCGTCACGGATGAGCTTGCCGATGCGTACGAGGTAGTCGTCTGCCATGAGGCTGAGGTTATCTCAGATATGAGATGTCGCCTCTTGGGGGGTCCGTTCAGGTGAACGGGTTTGACGCGGTGTCAGCGCCGTTTGGCGGAGCGTGTGCGGCGCCATCCGAAAGGTCCGGGCAAATCCACCGATGTCGTACGGCGCCCCGTGCTGCTGTGCGTATGGCGCGGGCCGTGTGCGCCGCCGGTCGTGATGGACCACGACCGCCGGTTGATGTTCAGCCGCACGCCGGGCAGGATCCGGAAGCTCTTGCGGAAGGTGAGGGGCATCGGGCCTCCTTCGTCGGTTCGGCCGGCGCTTCCCGTGTGCCTCGTCCGCTCTCGTCTACCCCGGCTCGGCCGCCCCAAGGCATGACCAACCAGCCCCCATGTACTAGAGTTATCTCGACATCGAGATATCTGCCGAGGCGCACCGCAGCCGCACGCATCATCGGTCTGGCAGTAAGGGTGACCTAACTTAGCCTTACCTTAGCGGATCGGCCAAGCTCGCGTGGCGGCAGGATGCGGTGGTACGCGCACATCAATGAAGGAGACTGTCGTGTCGGCGAACAGCTTCGACGCCCGCAGCACGCTGCAGGTGGGCGACGAGTCGTACGAGATCTTCCGGCTGGACAAGGTGGAGGGCTCGGCCCGGCTGCCGTACAGCCTCAAGGTCCTGCTGGAGAACCTGCTCCGCACGGAGGACGGCGCGAACATCACCGCCGACCACATCCGCGCCCTCGGCAACTGGGACTCGCAGGCCCAGCCCTCCCAGGAGATCCAGTTCACGCCGGCCCGCGTGATCATGCAGGACTTCACCGGCGTTCCCTGTGTCGTCGACCTCGCCACCATGCGTGAGGCCGTCAAGGAGCTCGGCGGCGACCCGGCGAAGATCAACCCGCTGGCCCCGGCCGAGCTGGTCATCGACCACTCCGTCATCGCCGACAAGTTCGGCACCAACGACGCCTTCGCGCAGAACGTCGAGCTGGAGTACGGCCGCAACAAGGAGCGCTACCAGTTCCTGCGCTGGGGCCAGACCGCGTTCGACGAGTTCAAGGTCGTCCCGCCCGGCACCGGCATCGTCCACCAGGTGAACATCGAGCACCTGGCCCGCACCATCATGGTCCGGGGCGGCCAGGCCTACCCCGACACCCTGGTCGGCACCGACTCGCACACCACCATGGTCAACGGCCTCGGCGTCCTCGGCTGGGGCGTCGGCGGCATCGAGGCCGAGGCCGCGATGCTCGGCCAGCCGGTCTCCATGCTCATCCCGCGCGTCGTCGGCTTCAAGCTGACCGGTGAGCTCACCCCCGGCACCACCGCCACCGACCTGGTGCTCACCATCACCGAGATGCTGCGCAAGCACGGTGTCGTCGGCAAGTTCGTCGAGTTCTACGGCGAGGGCGTGGCGGCGACGAGCCTCGCCAACCGCGCCACCATCGGCAACATGTCGCCGGAGTTCGGCTCCACCGCCGCGATCTTCCCGATCGACGACGAGACCCTCAACTACCTGAAGCTCACCGGCCGCAGCGAGCAGCAGGTCGCGCTCGTCGAGGCGTACGCCAAGGAGCAGGGCCTCTGGCTGGACCCGAAGGCCGAGCCGGACTTCTCCGAGAAGCTCGAGCTGGACCTCTCCACGGTCGTCCCGTCCATCGCCGGCCCGAAGCGCCCGCAGGACCGCATCGTCCTCGCGAACGCCGCCGAGCAGTTCAAGCTGGACGTCCGCAACTACGTCGACGTCGTGGACGAGGCGGGCCAGGAGTCCTTCCCGGCCTCCGACGCCCCGGCCGTCGCCCCGAACGGCGCCCCGTCCAACCCGGTCACCGTCACCGCCCCCGACGGCTCGACGTACGAGATCGACCACGGCGCGGTCACCGTCGCGGCCATCACCTCCTGCACCAACACGTCCAACCCGTACGTCATGGTCGCCGCCGCGCTCGTGGCGAAGAAGGCCGTGGAGAAGGGCCTGACCCGCAAGCCGTGGGTCAAGACCACCCTCGCCCCGGGTTCGAAGGTCGTCACCGACTACTTCGACAAGGCGGGCCTGACCCCGTACCTCGACAAGGTCGGCTTCAACCTCGTCGGCTACGGCTGCACCACCTGCATCGGCAACTCCGGCCCGCTGCCGGAGGAGGTCTCCAAGGCCGTCAACGACCACGACCTCGCGGTCACCTCGGTCCTCTCCGGCAACCGGAACTTCGAGGGCCGTATCAACCCCGACGTCAAGATGAACTACCTGGCCTCCCCGCCGCTGGTCGTCGCGTACGCCCTCGCGGGCTCCATGAAGGTGGACATCACCAAGGACGCCCTGGGCACCGACCAGGACGGCAACCCGGTCTTCCTGAAGGACATCTGGCCCTCCGAGGCCGAGGTCAACGACGTCGTGGCCAACGCCATCGGCGAGGACATGTTCAACAAGTCCTACCAGGACGTCTTCGCGGGCGACGCCCAGTGGCAGGCCCTGCCGATCCCGACCGGCAACACCTTCGAGTGGGACCCGGAGTCGACCTACGTCCGCAAGCCCCCGTACTTCGAGGGCATGACGATGGAGACCACCCCGGTCTCCGACATCACCGGCGCCCGTGTGCTGGCCAAGCTGGGCGACTCGGTCACCACCGACCACATCTCCCCGGCCGGCGCCATCAAGGCCGACACCCCGGCCGGCAAGTACCTCACCGAGCACGGTGTGGAGCGCCGCGACTTCAACAGCTACGGCTCCCGCCGCGGCAACCACGAGGTCATGATCCGCGGTACGTTCGCCAACATCCGCCTGCGCAACCAGATCGCGCCGGGCACCGAGGGCGGCTACACCCGTGACTTCACGCAGGACGGCGGCCCGGTCTCCTTCATCTACGACGCCTCCCGCAACTACATCGAGCAGGGCATCCCGCTCGTCGTCCTCGCGGGCAAGGAGTACGGCTCCGGCTCGTCCCGCGACTGGGCGGCCAAGGGCACGGCCCTGCTCGGCGTGAAGGCCGTCATCGCCGAGTCGTACGAGCGCATCCACCGCTCCAACCTCATCGGCATGGGCGTGCTGCCGCTCCAGTTCCCGGAGGGCGCCTCCGCCGCGTCCCTCGGCCTGACCGGCGAGGAGACCTTCTCGATCGCCGGCGTCACCGAGCTGAACGAGGGCCGCACCCCGCGCACGGTGAAGGTCACCACCGACACCGGCGTCGAGTTCGACGCGGTCGTCCGCATCGACACCCCCGGTGAGGCCGACTACTACCGCAACGGCGGCATCATGCAGTACGTGCTGCGCAGCCTGATCCGCAAGTAGTCAGCGACCAAGCGGTACGGCAGGGCCGCATCCCCGGAAGACGGGGGTGCGGCCCTTCGCCGAGCCCACCCCGAAGACCTCGGTGGCGCCAGCACCGATGGGGGCGCGGGGAACCGCGCGCCCAGCCACGACGCACCCGCACGGCCGCACGAGACCCTCGGCGAACCGAAACCCCCCCGCCACCTCCCAGCGGACAGCGCCTAGCGGAACGCGACGACCACATGGCTGTCGCCGTACTGCCAGACCACGCCCACCTGCCCGAACCCCGCCTCCCGCAGCAGCCGCAGATGGGTGTCGAGAGGGACGGGCGCGGAGGAGACCAGCCCGGCCGGCCGGCGAGCGCGTTCCGCGAGGAGGTCGGTCAGTTCGGGATCCTCCCCGACGGCCGTCCACCAGGCCGACCAGTCCTCGTGGACGTGCGCCCGCTGCCGTTGCGCCCGCCGAAGGCCGACGTACTCCGCGACCTCGGCCAGCGCGGGAGCGCCCTGCGGGAAGTGGTCGCCGTTGACGAGTACCCCCCCCGGCCGCAGCAGCGCCGCCAGCTCACGGTAGGTGCGGCGCAGCTCCTCCGGGCCCAGGTAGTGCAGCGCGGTCGTCGACACGGCCGCGTCCAGCGGGCGGTCCAGGCCCAGCGCCGCCGTCCAGCCCGCCGCGCCGATCTCCGCGTCGACATAGCGGGCCGCGTCCGCGTGATGGGTGCGGGCCAGCTCCAGCAGCAGCGGATCCCGGTCGACGGCCACGATGTCCGCGTTCGGCAGCCGCTGGGCCAGACGGGCCGCGAGCGAGCCGGGGCCGCAGCCGAGGTCGATGACGAGCGGCCGGGCCGGGCGGCCCGCGACGCCGTGCTCGACGACATCGGCGATCACGGTGAAACGCTCCTCACGGTCGACGGCGTACCGCTGCTGCTGGCGTTCCCAGCGCTCCACCCATCGCTCCGCCGTAGCCAGACTCAGCCCCATCCGGTCGTGCCACCTTGCCGTCTCGCCCTCGCTGTCCCGTCCCACCCGACCCTACAGGTGGAAACGGTTCCCATTCTCCTTTTCCGGAAGAGCCCCGGGAAGAGCCCTCCGTCACCCCAGCGTCGCGAGGACGGACAGCAACCGGTCGATCTCCTCGGGGGTGTTGTGCACGTGCGCACTCACCCGCACCGAGCCGGTCCGCTCCCCGGCCGCGCCCTGGCAGTGCTGGTCGGAGCGGACCATGAAGCCATGGCTGAACAGCACGAAACCGAGGTCCCCCGAGGGGATGTCACGGTGCCGGAAGCTGACGATCCCGCGCCGCCGCTGCACGGTCGAGTGCGCGGCCAGGCTGGTCTGACAGCCGAGGATCTCGTAGGCGTCGAGGTGGCGCAGCCCCTCGGTGAGCCGGGCCGCCAGGGCGACCGTCCACCGTTCGATCCGGTCGGTGCCGGCGCCGTCCAGCCAGTCCAGCGCGGCGGCCAGCGAGGCGATGCCGACGGTGTTGGGGGTGCCCGCCCAGCCGCCGGGGGCGAACTGCGGCCCGCGCGCCTGGCGGGCCCAGACGGCCCCGGAGCCGGGCAGGGCCATGGCCTTGTGCCCGGAGAAGACGACGAAGTCGACGTCCAGCGCGGTCACGGACACCGGCAGATGGCCCACGCTCTGCGCGGCGTCCAGGCAGATCACCGCGTCCGGGCCGACCGCCTCACGGATACGGTGCACGTTCATGTCGCCGCCGTAGACGTGGTGGACGTGGGTGACGGCGACGAACCGGGTGCGCGGCCCGGCCAGTTCCGCGAGCCCGGTGTGGTCGTAGTCGCCGGAGGACCGCTGGTAGGGCATCGGCCGCACCTCGACCCGGACGCCCTGCCGGGCCAGCAGCTCCTGGGCCTCCAGCCAGGGGGTGATGTTGGCCTGGTGGTCGGCGACGGGCACGACGATCTCGTCCCCGTCGGCGAGGAACCGCGGCAGCCAGTCCCGGGCGACGGCGCGCAGCCCCTCGGTGGCCCCGCTGGTGAAGTGCACGGCCGACCGCTCCGGCGCCGGGTCGTCCAGGAACCGCCCGACCCGGTCGCGGGTCTCCTCGACCAGGGCCGTGGTCCGGTTGGCCCACGGATAGGTGCCGCGCCCCGCGTTGGCGTTGGTGGTCGTGAGATAGGTGTGCACGGCGTCGAGGACGGCCTGCGGCTTCTGCGCGGTGGCCGCGCTGTCCAGGTAGGCCAGGTCCGGATGCCCGGTGATGATCGGGAACTGGGCGCGCAGCGCGCGCTGCCACTCCGTCAGGTCGGCTGCCGCGAAGGGCTGTCGGATGCTCAGGGTCATGGCGGTCAGTCCCGGACCAGGGGCGCGCCGGCGTCGCGCCAGGCGATGACGCCGCCGGTCAGGCTGCGGACGTCGGGGTGGCCCATGCGGGTGAGCAGCGCGGCGTAGCGGGCGGACTTCTCACCGACCGGACACACCAGCAGGACCGGGCGGTTGCGGCTGAAGGGCAGGCCGCCGCGGAGGAGTTCCTCGAACAGCTCGTCGACGATGTTCACCGAGCCGTCGATGTGCAGCGCCGCGTAGGCGAAGGAGCTGCGCAGGTCGACCACGAGCGGCCGGCCGGTGGCGATCCAGGCCTGGGCCTCGGCGACGTCGACGGCCGGCGCCGTACGGATCTCCGCCTCGGACAGGTCGGCCGGCGAGTTCTGCCGGCGGGGGCGGCCGAACAGGTCGGGGCGCCGCTGCCGGACGTAGCTCAGATAGCTCTCCACACGGTCGCAGACGATGAACACCGCCGACTGGCGTTCCGTCAGCTCCTCGTCGACCGAGCGTAGTTGGCGTACCGCGCCGAAGTAGGCGGCGCCCCCGGTGGGGCCGGCCAGGATGCCGCAGCGGCGGTTCAGCGTCAGCATCCCCTCGATCGCCTCGTCGGAGGTGACCGCCTCGATCGTGTCGTAGGTGCCGGGGTCGAACAGGCCCACCTCGTGCGCCTCGTCGATGGTGCGGATGCCGGGGACGAAGTCCGACTTGGCCGCGACCAGTCCGACGACCCGTACGGAGGGGTCGTTCTCCCGCAGCACCCGGGCCACGCCGGTGGAGGAGCCGGCGGTGCCCACGCAGGCGATGAACCAGTCCGGGGCCCGGCCGCCGAGGTCCTTGACGATCTCCGGGCCGGTGCCGGTGAGATGGGCCTCGGTGTTGCGCGGGTTGAAGTACTGGTCGGTGTGCAGATAGGCGCCGCCCGGCTCGGACAGCGTCCGGTGGAAGAGGGTCAGCGGATCGGAGGTCGCGGTCGGGTCCAGGCACTCGCTCTGCCCCGGCAGCTCCTCGATCTCCGCGCCGAGCAACAGCAGCAGGTCCTTGATCTCCGGCACCCGCATCCGGTTGGTGACGCTCTTGAAGGTCAGACCGTGCATCCCCGCGAGGACGGCCAGCGCCTTGGCGGTGTTCCCGCTGGAGAGCTCGACGACCTGGCTGCCGTGCGCGGCGGCCGACGCCAGGTGCGGGCGGGCCATGTTCCAGGCGGCCCGGTCCTTGACCGATCCGAAGGGGTTGAGCAGCTCCAGCTTGGCGTACAGGTCGAGGTTGCGCAGACCGTGCACCTCCGGGTCGATGCGCACCAGCGGCGTGTTGCCGATGGCCTCGGTGATGCTGTCGTACCTCACTTCGCGCCCCCCATGGATGCGGTCGGCCAGTACTGATCGTCCAGGCACCAGCGCCAGGCGCCCCCCTCCTGCCAGGCGGCGACCTTGCGGGCGACCGGCTGGAGCTGGGCGCGGGTGGCGTGGAAGTCCATGCAGTAGCCGGCGGTGTTCACGAAGGCCATCAGGTCGCCCGGCTCGGGGCGGCGCGGCAGGAACACCGTCCGCCGGGTGATCAGGTCGGTCTCCAGGCACCGGCTGCCGAAGAGATGCACGGCCACCGGCCCCGTGCCGTCACCGGCCGGGTCCCGGGGGAGCAGCACGGGGTCCATCAGCACACCGTGCTCCTCCAGCGCCACGTCGTCGGCCTTCGCCGCCAGCCGGACGAGCAGCTCCCCGCCGGGCTCCCCGGGACGCACCTCCAGCACCCTCGCCAGGGTCAGCCCGCACTGGTCCAGCAGCGCCCGCCCGGGCTCGATGTGCAGGTCGTACAGGTGCTCAAGGAGCAGCTCCGCCAGCGGCCGGCCGCCCAGCGCGGCGGCCGGATGCGCCAGCAGGGCGTCGAGGTAGCGTTCCCCGGCCACCGGCCGGTGCGCCGGATAGAGACCGAGCGTCCCGCGCACCGTGCCGGCCTCGTTGCGCAGGCCGTAGCCGTGCCCGCCCCAGGTCAGCGGCGGGCGGGTGCCGAGGACGGCGGCGGTCAGCTCGCTCGTGTACCGCTCCCACTGCCCGCCGTCGGCCAGGTAGTCGACGCCGAAACCGCCGCCCACGTCGACCGCGCGGGGCGTGAAGCCCCGGCTGCGGCAGCGCTCCAGCGCCCGCAGACAGCCCTCCAGGGCCGTCGCCTTCTCGGCGAGGCCCATCGTGTCCAGGTGGTACGCCAGACCGGTCAGGTCGAGCACGTCCCGATGGCGCTCGACGGCGTCCAGCAGCGGCTCCAGCTCCCCGGCGGGCGAGCCGAACCGGCTGCGCCGGCTCAGCACCCGTACGCCGGGCGCCTCGAACCCCGACAGCCGCAGCAGGACCCGGACCCGGGGCAGACCGTGCTTGCGCACGAGCGCGGCGAGCTGCTCCAGCTCGCCCGGGGAGTCGACGCCGACGGTGACCGAGACGCGCGCGGCCAGCCACAGGAACTCCGGGCTCTTCGGCCCGGTGGCCATGATCCGGTCGGGCGGGAACCCGGCCCCGAGAGCGTGTCGCAGCTCGCCCAGCGACGCGACGTCCACGCCCGCGTCCGTGGCGGCCAGCCGCCGCAGCAGGGCGCTGGAGCGGTTCGCCTTGTGGGCGAAGAACACCTGGCCCGCCAGATGGTGCCGGCCGTACACGGCGCGGAACCGCTCCAGGTTCTCCGCGATCTGCTCGGGAACCACCACGTTCAGCGGGGAGCCGAGGGCGTCCGTGAGCGTGTGGAGCAGTTCCGCGGAGTCCAGCAACGAGCGCAGCCGTGGCCCCGACCGTGGCTCCAGGTACAAGGGTTGCCCGCCCATGCCCGACCCCTCCCAGCACGTCAGGCCCGGCATCCCGGGCGCACCCGATCAGTCGCGCGGTTCGCCGTATAAGCCCATATCCATACTTCGGTTGTTTTACGCGCTCGGCCGGTGCCGAGAGGTGGTGCGAGAGGCGTTTACAAGTGAGCCGTCCGGCGCTACCTTCCGCCACAGGTGGAGTGGGAGCGCTCCCACTTCTGGTGGACCGGAACCCGCCCCGGGATCGCTCCCGCTTCACACATCCGCACCCCCTTTCCCGCACGGTCCGTACGTGGAAGGACAGACTCCGTCATGTCTTCTCCTGTCATGATCATGACAAAATTACGCACCAAGGCCCTGTTCCTGGTTCTCCTGGCCGTCGCGGCCACCCTCCCCGCCCTCGGCCTGATCGTCTCCGCCGGCGGCCGGGCCGAGGCCCACGGCACCCCCATGAAGCCCGGCAGCCGCACCTTCCTGTGCTGGCAGGACGGGCTGACCGACACCGGTGAGATCAAACCCGTCAACCCGGCCTGCAAGAACGCCCAACAGGTCAGCGGCACCACGCCGTTCTACAACTGGTTCTCCGTGCTGCGCTCCGACGGCGCCGGCCGCACCCGCGGCTTCGTGCCCGACGGGCAGCTGTGCAGCGGCGGCAACACCAACTTCACCGGCTTCAACGCCCCCCGCAACGACTGGCCGCTCACCCATCTCACCTCGGGCGCCACGATCGACTTCTCCTACAACGCCTGGGCCGCCCACCCGGGCTGGTTCCACGTCTACATCACCAAGGACGGCTTCGACCCGACCAAGACCCTCACCTGGAACGACGTGGAGGACCAGCCCTTCCTCACCGTCGACCACCCGCCGCTCAACGGCAGCCCGGGCACGGTCGAGGCCAACTACTCCTGGAGCGGCAAGCTCCCCGCCAACAAGTCGGGCCGCCACATCATCTACATGGTCTGGCAGCGCTCCGACAGCCAGGAGACCTTCTACTCCTGCTCCGACGTCGTCTTCGACGGCGGCAACGGCGAGGTGACGGGCATTCACCAGCCGGGCGACCCCAACGAGCCCGTGCCCGGCACCTGCACGGCCACCCGCCGCACGACCGGCAGCTGGAGCGGCGGCTACCAGTCCGAGGTGACCGTCACCAACACCGGCGACGTCCCGATGCTCGGCTGGATGGTCGACTGGACGCTGCCCGCCGGCCAGAAGGTCGACAGCCTGTGGAACGGCGCCCCGACGTACAACGGCCAGGCGGTGATGGTCCACAACGCCGGCTGGAACGGCTCGCTCAGTCCGGGCCGGAGCACGACCTTCGGGTACGTCGTCACCGGCTCGGGCGGTGACACCGCCACGAGCCTGCCCTGCCGGGTCGGCTGAGCCGCACCCGGCACGGACCCGGCGGGCGGTGGGCCGCACACCCGCCGGGTCCTCGCACCGACGCACGTGATCGGCCGGAAATCCATTGCCCACGGCCGGCCGGTCACGTACGTTCGTCCGCATGGGAACTCTGTGACAGCCCCCGCCGCGACCGCGTAGAGCACCGCTCCGCCGTCGTGGCGTCGTCGATTCCTCGGCGATTCTCGTCGACTGCTCGTCGATTCCTCGGAATTCCTCGTCGACTCCTCGACTCCTCGTCGAATCCGTTCCATCGGCACGGCCGAGAACAGGGGCTTCACATGCGTGCGCCACAAACCTCCCTTTCCTCCCCCTCTACCCGTTCCTCCCAGCTCTCCCTGCGCGGCGTCACCAAGCGCTACGACGACCACACCGTGCTGGACCGGATCTCCCTCAGCCTCGCGCCCGGCGAGAAGGCCGGCGTCGTCGGCGACAACGGGGCCGGGAAGTCCACCCTGCTGCGCCTGCTCGCCGGAGCGGAGCAGCCCGACACCGGCGAGGTGACCGTCGCCGCGCCCGGCGGCACCGGCTACCTCGCCCAGACCCTCGGCCTGCCCCCGTGGGCCACCGTCCAGGACGCCGTCGATCTGGCGCTGGCCGAGCTGCGGGAGCTGGAGACGGCACTGCGGCGCGCCGAGGACGCGCTCGCCGAGACCCCCGAGGGCGGTCGGCTGGACGACGCGCTCGCCGCGTACGCCCGGCTGACCGAGCGGTACGAGGCCCGCGAGGGCTACGGAGCCGACGCCCGCGTCGAGACCGCGCTGCACGGGCTCGGGCTGCCGGGGCTGGCCCGCGACCGCCGGCTGGGCACGCTCTCCGGAGGGGAGCGCTCACGGCTGGCGCTGGCCGCGACCCTCGCCTCCCGGCCGGAGCTGCTGCTGCTCGACGAACCGACCAACGACCTGGACGACCGGGCCGTCCACTGGCTGGAGGAGCACCTGCGGGCCCACCGCGGCACCGTCGTCGCCGTCACCCACGACCGCGTCTTCCTGGAACGACTCACCACCACGGTGTGGGAGGTCGACGGCGGCCGGGTCTCCCGCCACGGCAACGGTTACGCCGGCTACCTCGCCGCCAAGGCCGCCGAACGCCGCCGCCATCAGCAGCAGTACGACGAGTGGCGTGCCGAGCTCGACCGCAGCCGCCGGCTGGCCGCGGCGAACGTGGTCCGCCTGGAAGCCATCCCGCGCAAGATGAGCCTGGACGGTTTCGGCCACGGCGCGTTCCGGGCGCGCGGCCGTGCGCACGGCGCGATGAGCCGCATCCGCAACGCCAAGGAACGGGTCGAACGGCTCACCGCGCACCCGGTGACCCCGCCGCCGACCCCGCTGACCTTCACGGCCCGGCTCACCACCGCCGCCGAACCGGGGGAGACGCCGGCGGCAGCCCTCGACGCTGTGGAGGTGGCCGGCCGGCTGCGCGTGCCGCGGCTGCGCGTCGGCCCGGCCGAGCGGCTGCTGATCACCGGCCCCAACGGCGCGGGCAAGACCACCCTGGTGCGGCTCCTGGCCGGCGAACTGCGCCCGGACCACGGCACGGTGAGCGTCCCGGGCCGGGTGGGGCACCTGCGCCAGGAGGAGACGCCCTGGCCGCCGCACCTCACGGTGCTGGCCGCCTACGCCCACGGCCGCCCCGGCGACCGGGACGAACACGCCGCCCGTCTGCTCTCCTTCGGCCTGTTCGAACCCGCCGAACTGCGCCGCCGGGTGGGGGAGCTGTCGTACGGCCAGCGCCGCCGCATCGAGCTCGCCCGGCTGGTGACCGAACCGGTGGACCTGCTGCTCCTGGACGAGCCGACCAACCATCTCTCCCCGGCCCTGGTGGAGGACCTGGAGGCGGCCCTGGCGGACTACACGGGCGCGCTCGTCCTGGTCACCCATGACCGCCGGATGCGCGCACGGTTCACCGGGACCCGGCTGGAACTGCGGGAGGGGGCCGTCGTCGGCGGGTGAGAGAACGTCTCAGCTGCCCAATACCTTTGGCAGCCAGCCGAGTTGGCGGCGGACCTGCTCCGCCTCGCCGCCCTCGTGCCCGTTGTACGGGTACGCGTGGATCTCCTTGGGCGCGGTGGCGCCGGTCGCCGTCCCGTAGTGGTTGAAGGCGGCGTACGTGCCGCTGGGCGGGCAGACCGTGTCGCGCAGGCCCGTGCCGAAGTGGGCGGGGGCCTGCGCGCGGCGGGCGAAGGAGACGCCCTCCACATAGCAGAGCGTGCGGTACGCGGACCGCTCGGCGCCCCGGTGGACCGAGAGGTACGCGGCGATCTCGCCGTAGGGACCGGCGTCGGTGAGGTCCAGGGCACGGCGGATGCCGCACAGCAGCGGGGCGGTGACCAGCACGGCGGCGAGGTCGGGGACCAGGCCCGCGACGGCGAGGGCGAGTGCGCCGCCCTGGCTGTTGCCGACGGCGGCCGTCCGCGTCCCGTCCACGCCCGGCAGCGCGCGCACCGCCGCCACCGCCCGCACCGCGTCCGTGATCAGCCGCCGGTAGTGGTAATCGTGCGGGGCGAGCAGGCCGCGCACGGCCGGGCCGGGGCCGCCGGGCGCGGTGGCGTGCGGGTCGGGGGTGGCGCCGCCGTTGCCGTACTGGTCGCCCTGGCCGCGGTTGTCCATCAGCAGGTGCGCGTACCCGGCGTTCACCCAGGTCAGCCGCTCGTGGGGGAGGCCGCGGCCACGGCCGTAGCCGGCGTACTCGACGACCGCGGGCAGCGGGCCGTCCGCACCGGCCGGCCGGCTGAACCAGGCGCGCACCGGGTCACCGGCGAAGCCCCGGAAGGTCACGTCCCAGGTCCGGGTCAGCCGCAGGCCGCTCTCCACGGGCCGCACGGACACCAACGGCTCGTGCCGGGCGGCCTCCTCGATCGTGTCGTGCCAGAAGGCGTCGAAGTCGACGGGCTCCTCCAGTTCCGGGCGGTACTGCTCCAGTTCGCTGAGCGGCAGGTCGAACGCGGGCACGGGCAGGCACCTCGCAGGAGTCGGTGGCAACCTGGAAACTTGCGGACACGGGCGGGCGTGAACCCCCGTGTTCTACCCCGCCGACGAGGTGTTCCAACGCTTCCCACTCGTCTCGGCCGTCTCGTGCGCAACCCATTGACAGCGCTTTCTGAGTACCCCTAAGTTGCCGCGAAGTTACCGGTAAGAGCTCGAAAGTTTCGGTACCGCGTCCCCTAACGGGAGGCCCGAGCATGAGCACCTCCACCACACCGGCTCCACCCCCAGGCACCCAGCACCCGCCGCCCGCGCGACGGGCCCCGGGCCCCGCGCGGCCCACGGCACGGCGCGGCTGGCGGCGGGCGCTGCGCCGGGACTGGCAGTTGTACTCGCTGGCCGTGCTGCCCCTGCTGTTCTTCCTGGTCTTCCGCTACCTGCCGATGATCGGCAACGTGATCGCCTTCCGCCGCTTCGAGCCGGGCGGCTCGATCTTCGGCGAGCAGTGGGTGGGCCTGCGCTATGTGGAGATGTTCCTGTCGGACCCCACCTTCTGGCAGGTCTTCCGCAACACCCTGTGGATCGGCGCGCTGACGCTGGTGTTCTGCTTCCCGGTCCCGCTCGTGCTGGCGCTGCTGCTCAACGAGGTGCGCCGCACCGCGCTCAAGCGGTTCGTGCAGTCGGTGTCCTACCTCCCGCACTTCCTGTCGATCGTGATCGTCGCCGGCATCACCATGCAGATGCTCGCCACCGACGGGCCCGTCAACCACGTCCTGGGCTGGTTCGGCCACGACCCGATCCGCTTCATCCAGGAACCCGAGTGGTTCCGCACGGTCTACGTCGGCTCCGAGATCTGGCAGACCGCCGGCTGGGGCACGATCCTCTACCTCGCCGCGCTCACCACGATCGACGAGGACCTCTACGAGGCCGCCCGCATCGACGGCGCCAACCGCTGGAAGCAGATCTGGCACGTCACCCTGCCCGGCATCCGCCCCACCATGATCACCCTGCTGATCCTCAACATCGGCACGTTCCTGGCGGTCGGCTTCGAGAAGATCCTGCTGCTGTACAACCCGCTGACCTATCCGACCGCCGACGTGGTCTCCACGTACCTGTACCGCACCGGCGTCGAGTCCAACAGCTTCAGCTACGCCGCCGCGATCGGCCTGTTCGAGGCGGTCATCGGGCTGGTGCTGATCACCTCCGCGAACCTGCTCTCGCGCCGCACGGTGGGAACGAGCCTGTGGTGAGCCTCCTGACGCCCCGGTCCGGGCGCCCACGGACCTCCGTGAACCAGCCGACGCGCGGCTACCGCGTCTTCCAGGGGATCAACGGGGTGATCCTCACCGGCGTGGTCGTCGTCACGCTCTATCCCTTCGTCAACATCATCGCCCGCTCCTTCAGCGGGGAACGGCAGATCCGCGCCGGTGAGGTGACGCTGTGGCCCAAGGGCTTCGACCTCACCACCTACCGGATCGTGTTCACCGACGACACGTTCTGGCGCGGCTACGGCAACACGGTCTTCTACACCGTCGTCTCGACCGCCGTCGCCATGGTCCTGACGACCTGCTACGCGTACGTGCTGTCCAAGAAGCACCTCAAGGGGCGCGGCGCGCTCGTCGGGATCGCCGTGTTCACCATGTTCTTCTCCGGCGGTCTCATCCCGAACTACGTGCTGATCACCAGCCTGGGCCTGAAGAACTCGGTGTGGGCGATCGCCCTGCCGAACGCGATCAGCGTGTTCAACCTGCTGGTGATGAAGGCGTTCTTCGAGAGCCTGCCGTCCGAACTGGAGGAGGCCGCGGAGATCGACGGGCTGAGCACCTACGGCATCCTGCTGAGGATCGTGCTGCCGCTGTCCAAGGCGGTCATCGCCACGATGGTGCTGTTCTACTCGGTGTCCTTCTGGAACTCCTGGTTCCAGGCCTTTCTCTACATGGACCGGGCGGATCTGATGCCGGTCACCGTCTACCTGCGCAACCTCATCGCGGGCGCCACCGGCGCCACCAACGCCGGCGCCACCACCGAACAGGGCAGCCAGGTCGCGGCGAACATCCAGGCGGTCACGATCGTGCTGACCTCGCTGCCGATCCTGTGCGTGTACCCGTTCGTCCAGCGCTACTTCGTCTCGGGCGTGATGCTCGGCGCGGTGAAGGGCTGAGCGCGACCGAAGGCTCCAACGGCTTACGGAACAAGGGAGTGTCCGTGAAGAACCAAGGAAACCTGTCGCGGCGTCAGATCCTGGCCGCCGCCGGCTTCATCGGCCTCGCCACCCTCACGGGCTGCGGCAGCGGCGACGACGGCGGCGACACCAAGGACCTGTCGAAGAAGCAGAACGGCGCGATGAAGGAGTACCGCGTCGGCCAGCAGTTCAAGGCGAGCAAGGCGCTGTCCTTCTCCCTGCTGCACAACAACATGCCCAACTACCCGCTGAAGTCGAGCTGGCTGTTCTGGAAGGAACTGACCCGGCGCACCGGCATCACCCTCAAGCCCACCACCGTCCCCTCCAGCGACTACGACAAGAAGCGCAGCCTGCTCATCGGCGCGGGCGACGCCCCGCTGCTGATCCCCAAGACCTACCCGGGACAGGAGACCCCCTTCGTCTCCTCGGGCTCGATCCTCCCGGTCAGCGACTACGTGCACCTCATGCCCAACTTCCAGGACAAGGTCAAAAGATGGGGGCTCCAGCCCGAGATCGACTCGCTGCGCCAGTCCGACGGCAAGTACTACCTGCTGCCCGGCCTGCACGAGAGGCCCAGGGCCGGCTACTCGATGGCGCTGCGCACCGACGTCCTGGACCGCCTCGGCCTGAGCCTGCCCACCACCTGGGACGAGGTGTACGCCGTCCTCAAGGCGCTCAAGGCTGAGTACCCCGACCGCTACCCGTTCTCCGACCGCTGGAGCAACCCGCCGAACTCCGCCGGCGCGCTGCTGGGCTACCTCGGCCAGGCCTACGGCGTCCGGGCCGGCTGGTCGTACCTGAACACCACCTGGGACCAGCGGCAGGGCAGGTACGTCTTCACCGGCGCCACCGACGCCTACCGCCAGGTCCTGGAGTTCCTGCACAAGCTGGTCGCCGAGAAGCTGTTGGACCCCGAGAGCTTCACCCAGACCGACGACGACGCGGTGAAGAAGCTGCTCGCGGAGAAGTCCTTCGTGATCAGCAGCAACCCGCAGGAGCTGGTGCAGAACTACCGCTACAACCTCGAACGCCAGGTCAAGGGCGCCACGATCGAGATGGTCCCCGTCCCGCTCGGGCCGGCCGGGCCGGTCGTCCTGGGCGGCGTCCGCCTGGAGAACGGCCTGATGATCTCCGGCAAGGCCCTCAAGAGCGACAGCTTCGTCGCCCTGATGCAGTTCGTGGACTGGCTGTGGTACTCGGACGAGGGCCAGCGGTTCGCCAAATGGGGTGTGCGGGACGTCACCTACACCGAGTCCGGCGGCCGGTACGAGGTCAAGGACGGCATCTCCCTCATGGGGTCCGACCCGGGCGCCCCCAAGGACCTCCAGAAGGACTTCGGGTTCTCCAACGGTGTCTTCGCCTACGGCGGCAGCTGGTCCCTGGTCTCCTCCTCCTTCGGCCCGGACGAGAAGAAGTTCCAGGACGCCATGGCCCAGCGCAAGCAGCTGCCCGTCGACCCCGCCCACCCGCTCCAGTCGGTGGAGCAGGAACAGGCGACGCTGTGGGAGACCCCGCTGCGGGACCACGTCTTCCAGAACACCCTCCAGTTCGCCCTCGGCAAGCGCCCGCTGAGCGAATGGGACGACTACGTCGCCGAGTTGAAGGCGAAGAACATGGACCAGTTCATCGACCTGCACAACAAGGCGTACGAACGCTTCAAGAAGGAGCACGGGTGATCCGCGTCCCCGCGGAACCGGCCGGCCGGCTCTCCGACGCCTGGCGCCACTGCGTCGGCACCGGCCGGATCGAACTCGCCCTGCGCCGCGACCACCAGGACTCCCTCGCCCTCCTCCAGCGCGAGATCGGCTTCCGCCACATCCGCGGCCACGGCCTGTTCAGCGACGGCATGGGCGTGTACCGCCCCTACGAGCACGAGGGCGAACGGCGGGTCCACCACTCCTTCACCTACGTCGACCAGGTCGTCGACGCGCTTCTCGCCCGCGGCGTCCGCCCCTTCCTGGAACTCGGCTTCATGCCCGCCGAGCTGGCGTCGGGCGACCAGACCGTCTTCTGGTGGCGCGGCAACGTCACCCCGCCCCGCTCCCACCGCGAGTGGGCCGACCTGGTCCGCGCCACCCTCAGCCACCTCGTCGACCGCTACGGCCTCGACGAGGTGCGCACCTGGCCGATCGAGGTGTGGAACGAACCCAACCTGCCCGACTTCTGGCAGCACGCCGACGCCAAGGCCTACCACCGGCTGTACGAGGTCACCGCGCACACCGTGAAGGAGGTGGACGCCGCCCTCCAGGTCGGCGGTCCCGCGATCTCCCCGGGCGCCGACGACTGGCTGACACGGTTCGTGGAGTTCACCGCGGCGCACGACGTGCCCGTGGACTTCGTCTCCCGGCACGCCTACACCTCCGGACCGGCCCGGCACGTCCCCTTCGGCGTCCACCAGACCCTCGACCCCGCCGACCGCCTCCTCGACCAGTTCGCCACCCCGAGGCGGCAGCTCAGCGACACGCGGTACGCGGAACTCCCCGTGCACATCACCGAGTTCAACTCCTCCTACCGCCCCGACAACCCCGTCCACGACACCGCCTTCCACGCCGCCTACCTGGCCCCGGTGCTCGCCGCCGGCGGTGACCTCGTCGACTCCTTCTCCTACTGGACCTTCAGCGACATGTTCGAGGAGGTCGGCGTCCCCACCGCGCTCTTCCACGGCGGCTTCGGCCTGCTCACCCACCGCCAGGTCAGAAAGCCGACCTACCACCTGTACGCGTTCATGGCGCGGATGGGGCCGCTGCTGCTGGCGCGCGGCGACGACCACCTCGTCACCCGCCACACCGACGGCCGGGTTACCGTCCTGGCCTGGGCGCCCGTCGACCCCACCGGCCGCACCCCCGGCCCCGACCGGCACGAGCTGCGGCTGTCCGTGCCCGTCGCGACCCGCGGCGAGGCCTTCGTACGCCGCTCCACCGTCGACGAGGAACACGGCAACGCCTACACCGCCTGGCGGCACATGGGCAGCCCCCGCTCACCGAGACCCGGCCAGCTGGACGTCCTGCACCAGGCGGCCGAACCCGCCCGCGGCCACACCCGGCTGCCGCTCACCGACGGCCGCGCCGACCTGCGCCTCACCCTGGCCCGCCACGAGGTCACCCTGGTCGAGCTGACCCCGCTCACCGACGAGACCCCGCCCTGGTGGGACGAGCGGCGGCTGCTCGGCGGGGAGGCGGCGTGAGCACCGTACGCACCGCCGACTTCGGCACCGGCGTCCTGTCCCGCGCCGCCGCCCTCCTGCACACCGTCCTCACCGTCGAGGCCCTGCTGCTCGCCACCGCCGCACCCGGCCTCGCCGGACTGCTGCTCCTCGGCCCCGACCCCGCGAACCTGCCCCTCGCCGCCGTCTGCCTGCTGCCGCTCGGCCCGGCCGCCTCCGCCGCCGTGTACGCCCTGCACCACCGCAGCCGCGACCTCACCGACCTGCACCCGGCCCGCGTCTACCGGCGCGGCCTGCGCCTGAACACCCTGCCCGCGCTGAAGCTGTGGACGCCGCTGCTGGCCTGGCTGACCGTGATCGCGTTCACCCTCACCCACTTCTCCGCCACCGGTCTGCCCGGCTGGTGGGCCGTCCTGCTCGCGGTGATCGGCGCCGTCTGTCTGCTGTGGGGCGCGCACGCCCTCGTCCTCACCTCGCTGTTCGCCTTCCGCGCCCGGGACACCGCCCGCCTCGCCGGGTACTTCCTCGTCCGGCGGGGCCGCGTCACCCTCGCCGCCGGCTCCCTGCTGGTGCTGACCGCGGGGACGACGGCCCTGCTGACCGAGGCCCTGCCCGCGCTGCTCGCCGCCCCGCTGCTGCTCTCCCTGCTGCACGCCGCCCGCCCGGTGATCGCCGAGACCGAGGAGGACTTCACCGTATGAACGACAAGATCCCGTACGGCGGCGACTACAACCCCGAGCAGTGGCCGCAGGAGGTCTGGGACGACGACCACCGCCTGTTCACCCGGGCCGGCATCGACACCCTCACCGTCGGCGTCTTCTCCTGGTCGCTCACCCAGCCCGCCGAGGACACCTACGACTTCACCGTCCTGGACCGCGTCGTCGACCGCGCCGCCGCCGAAGGTCGCCGGATCTGCCTGGCCACCGGCACGGCCGCCCTGCCGCCCTGGCTGGCGAAGAAGTACCCCGAGGTCAACCGCACCGACTTCGAGGGCCGTCGGCACCGCTACGGCCAGCGCCACAACTTCTGCCCCAGCTCACCGGCGTACCGCCGGCTCGCCACGGCGATGGCCGGCCGCCTCGCCGAACGCTACGCCGACCACCCCGCGCTGCTCGCCTGGCACGTCAACAACGAGTACGGCGGCGCCTGCTACTGCGACCTGTGCGCCCACGCCTTCCGGGGCTGGCTGCGCGAACGGCACGGCACCCTCGACGCCCTCAACGACGCCTGGTGGACCACCTTCTGGTCGCACCGCTACACCGACTGGGCCGAGATCGAGCCGCCGAGCGCCCTCACCGAGCACTGGCGCGGCCCCGACCACACCGCCTTCCAGGGCGTCACCCTCGACTACCAGCGGTTCATGACCGACGCGCTGCTCGGCTGCTTCACCGCCGAGAAGGAAGCCATCCGCGTCCACGACCCGGACACCCCCGTCACCACCAACCTCATGGGCCTGTACCGCCCGCTCGACTACCACCGCTGGGCACCCCACCTGGACTTCGCCTCCTGGGACAGCTATCCGCCGCTGGACGCCCCGCCGACCCGCGCCGCCCTCGGCCACGACCTGATGCGCGGCCTGAAGGACGGCGCCCCCTTCTGGCTGATGGAGCAGACCCCCTCCACCACCGCCTGCCGCGACGTCAACCCGCTGCGCCGCCCCGGTGAACTCCGGCTCGCCACCTGGCAGGCGATCGCCCACGGCGCGGACGCCACCCTCTACTTCCAGATGCGCGCCTCACGCGGCGCCTGCGAGAAGTACCACGGGGCGGTCATCGGCCACGCGGGCCGCGACGACACCCGCGTCTTCCGCGAGGTCGCCGCCGTCGGCGCCGAGCTGGCCGACTTCGGGGCCGTCTCCCTCGGCGCCCGCACCCCCGCCCGCACCGCCCTCCTCTTCGACTGGGACAGCTGGTGGGCCCTGGAGATCTCCGACGGCCCCTCCCGCCTGGTCCGCTACCCGGACGTCGTCCACGCCTACTACCGGGCCGCCCGAGAGGCCGGCGCCGACGTCGACGTCGTCCCCGTCACCACCGACCTCACTCGCTACGACGTGGTCCTCGCCCCCGTCCTGCACCTGATCGGCGACGACCTCGCGGACCGCCTGGAGACCCTGGCCCGGCGCGGCGGAACCGTCCTCGCCACCTTCCTCACCGCCCGCTGCGACGTCCACGACCGCGCCTTCCTCACCGATGTGCCCGGCCCGCTCGCCCCGCTGCTCGGCATCCGCGTCGACGAGTGGGACGCCCGCCCGCGCGACGTCGTCCAACCCGTCGACCTCGGCGGCTTCCGCACCACCGCCCGCCTGGTCTTCGAGATCGTCCAGCCGCGCGGCGCCGAGCCGGTCGGGACCTACGGCGCCGACTTCTACGCGGGCACCCCGGCCGTCACCCGGCACACCGTCGGCGCGGGCGAGGCCTGGTACGTGGCCACCGCCCTCGACCAGCCCGGCGTCGACCACGTCGTCCGCCGCGTCCTGGCCCGCCACGACCTGATCGGCCCCTACGCCGACCATGCCGCCGTCGAGACGGCGACCCGCGTCGCCCCCGACGGCACCCGTCTGCTGTTCCTCCTCAACCACGCCCCCGAAACGGCCCCGCTGACCGCCCACGCCACCGCCACCGACCTGCTCACCGGCAAGCACGTCGACCAGGGCGCGCCCCTCGTCCTCGACCCCCTGGGGGTGGCCGTCCTGCGGCTCAGTGGATGACCCGCCCCCGCCCGTCCGGCACCCCGGACTTGCGGAAGAAGTAACTGTTGATCTGGTCCCGCCACTCCCGCGCCGACCGGAGCTGCTCCTCGTACCGCTCCGCCACGCGCGCGTGCCACGCGGCGTCCACCAGGTCCGCGAGGCCCGCCCACACCCGGCGCGCCTCGGCCACCTCCTCCACGCCCTCGAAATGGGTGTCGTAGATGTGCTGGATCACCGTCGTCCCGTCGGCCAGCACATGCCCGTACGGCACATGGTGGAAGAACAGCAGCAGCTCGTCGGGGCAGGTCGCGGGCGACTCGTACCGCTGCGCCCACGGCGTGGGATACAGCGCCGCGTAACCGGTTCCGGTGGCGGCGCTGCGGTCCACGCCCACGCCGTCGCGGTCGGCGAAGTGGTAGGTGCCCCACGGGCTGTACTCGTAGCCGTCCACGCTCGGCCCGTAGTGGTGCCCCGGCTGCACCATGAAGCCCACACCCAGCGGCGCGGTGTACTTCTCGTACGTCCGCCACGAACCGTCGAGCACGGCGTGCAGGCCGGCCGACAGCCGCCGCGGCGCGCCCGGGAAGGTGAGGCCGATCCACTCGTCGAGCACATGGAGCGGATCCGCGTCCGGCTGCCAGGCGAGGCGCCCGAAGGTGTACAGATTGGCCTGCGCGAGCGGGTGCCCGGTCCAGAAGGGGTCGTCCCCGACGTTGGAGACCGCGACCAGGCCGTCGGCCAGCTCGCCCACGCGGGAGACGGCCGGGCGGAACCGCAGCACCTCGCTCCACATCGGGCCCAGCCAGCACACGTGCCGCTGCTGCCCGGTGTACTCCTGCGTGGCCTGCACCTCCACCGCCAGCCGGGTGCGCGGCAGCGCGCCCAGCACCGGCGAGACCGGCTCGCGCACCTGGAAGTCCATCGGCCCGTGCTTGACCTGGAGCAGGACGTTGTCCGCGAACTGTCCGTCCAGCGGCGCGAAATGGTCGTACGCGGCCCGCGCCCGGTCCGTCGAGCGGTCCCGCCAGTCCTGCCGGTGGTCGTAGACGAAGGCCCGCCAGTGCACCGTGCCGCCGTACGGTTCGAGCGCGGCGGCCAGCATGTTCGCGCCGTCGGCGTGCGAGCGGCCGTAGGTGAACGGCCCCGGCTGGCCCTCCGAGTCGGCCTTCACCACGAACCCGCCGAAGTCCCCGATCGCCGCGTACACCCCGCGCACGGCCTCGGCCCACCACGCGCGCACCCGCGCGTCCAGCGGGTCGGCGGTCGGCAGCCCGCCCAGCACGACGGGCGCGGCGAAGGTGACCGACAGATGCGTGCGGATCCCGTAGGGCCGCAACGCGTCGGCGAGGACGGCGACCTCACCGAGGCGGTCGGTCAGCAGCCGCGCCTCGGTCGCGTGCACGTTGACGTTGTTGACGGCGACCGCGTTGATCCCGCAGGCCGCGAGCAGCCGTCCGTAGGCCCGCACGCGCTCCACCTCGCCGCGGGCCCGCCCCTGCCGCCAGAACAGCGACCCGCCGGCGTACCCGCGCTCCACCTGTCCCATGACCGGATGCACGTCCACGTTGTCCCAGTGGTCGAGCATCCGCAGTGCCATGGCCGGCCGGTGCGTCTCGGCGGGCCGTCGCTCACCGCCGAACGCGGCCTCACCGAGCCGCACCACATGGAACAGGCCGTACAGCAGCCCCCGTTGACCGGACGCGGTGACGGTCGTGGTGCCGTCCTCGCGCCGCAGGGCGAAACCCTCCTCGCCGAGGCCGAGGCCGGGTCCGGTCGCCGGGCCCGCGTCCGTCAGCTCCAGGACGAGGTCGTACGCGGCGCCGGACGGCTCCCCCCGGACAACCTCCCCGCCGAACCGTCCGCAGGCGTCGGCCACCTCACCGTGCACCGTCTCCACCAGCGGACCCGATCCGAGGATCAGCGTCCGCCGGGAACCCACCGACCGCAGCGCCCGCGGCGGCAGCCACGCTGCGTCGACCCCCTCGGGCAGGACGGGCACGGGAAGCGGCACGGGGCCTCCTAGGCGATAGCCGAACCGACGCCGCGGGCGGCGCCGATGAGGTCGGTGAGGGCGGCGTCGTCGTAGACGGAGATGTCCACGGTGGCGCCCTCGGGCAGTTCGAAGTCCTGGATCACGGAGTCGACGGTGGCGCTGGTGCCGGGCGCGCTGAAGGTGCCCAGGGCGTGGTGGGCGCCGTCGTGGCTGTAGCCCACCTTGACGTAGAAGGTGTCGCCGTCGTTGCTGGTGTCGTACACGGCGAGCTTCTCGTCGTTCGGGTGGAACTCCACCTTGCCGACGAACGCCCCCGCGTCGACCAGTTCCATCTTCACCGCGTAGCCGCCCGCGTCGGCGGCGAAGGTCGTGCCGCCGAACGGGTCGGTGAGGTTGCCGCCGCTGCACGGGCAGGCGTCCGTGTCGGCGTAGTAGGCCTGGAACGTCGGGTTGGGGCTGTACGCCTGCGCCGGTGCGGCCGTGGCGAACACCGCCCCCGCGCCCAGCGCCGCGCCCGCGAGCAGACCCGTGAACCGTCCGATGATGCCCATGTCGTTCTCCCCCTGGTGGTGACGGCCGCCCGACGCGTTCCCCCGGCGGCCCGATCATTGTGGAGGACGGGTGAAGCCCCGGTCAGCGGCCGACCGCCCTCGGTTACACGATCATGACAACAACTCGACCTCCCGCCAGGGCGACTCGGTCGTCGAACAGCCCGCACCCTCGACCGGGGGACAAGGTTGTCCCCTCTGTCGCGCCGGAAATCAGTAGGTGGCCAAGTGGCGGGTGATGTCAAGGAGGTTGATCGCGCCATTCCGCGCGCATGTCGTGCGCTTTTCCGACCGCGGGCCCGCGGTGATCTCATATTTCCGCCAGGTCTCAACTCGGAAAAGACCGACGGTGAACTCTGCGTTCGATCTTGCTCAGGCGGCCAGAAGTGGACTATACCTGTCGGCGATTCTCCTGGAGAAGGCGAGGACTTGACCATGGGATCAACCTCCGAGCACCACGACTCCGCAGGAGTCGACCGCCGTGATCTGATCAGACGCTCCGCCGCACTCGGCCTCATCTCCGTTCCCGCGATGGGTTTCCTGTCCGCCTGTGCCAGCAGTGGGGGCGGCGGTGGCCAGAACAAGGCCGAGGAGGGCGAGAAAACCGCGAAGAACCCTCTCGGCGTCAATGAGACCGCCCCGATGGAATTCGTCCTGTTCGACGGCGGTTTCGGCAAGGAGTACGCCGAGGACGCCGTGAGGATCTACGAGAAGAACTTCCCTCAGGCCAAGGTGGAGTTCTCGGCCACCCAGAAGGTCCAGTCCACGCTCCAGCCCCGCTTCAACCAGGGCACCCCGCCCGACCTCATCGACAACTCCGGCGCCGAACAGATGGACATGGGCGTCCTGTCCGGAAAGAACCAGCTCGCCGACCTCACCCCACTGCTCGACGCGCCCTCCTACGACGACCCGGCCAAGAAGGTCCGCGACACACTGCGCCCCGGCATCGTCGAGATGGGCCGGCTCGACGGCGACCCCGTCTGGATCATGTACTACGCCTACACGGTGTACGGCGTCTGGTACTCGCGGAAGGCCCTGGACGCGCTGGACGCCGCCTATCCCGAGACCTGGGACGAGATGCTCGCGGTCTGCGCGAAGGCCAGGAAGAAGGGCATCGCCGGCTGGACATACGCGGGCAAGTACCCCTATTACCTTCCCTTCTCGCTGTACCCGATGATCGGCAAGGTGGGTGGCCACGAGGTCCTCGACGCCATCGACAACCTGGAGCCGAACGCCTGGAAGCACCCGGCCGTGAAGACCTGCCTGGACGCCTACTACGAGCTGTACCGCAAGGGCTATGTCCTCAAAGGCACCCCGGGTCTGGACCACATCCAGTCGCAGACCGCGTGGGCGCGGGGCAAGGCCCTGTTCATCCCCAACGGCTCCTGGGTGGAGAATGAGTCGGCGAACGTCATCCCGGCCGGCTTCGACCTGGCCGTCTCGGCGCCCACCGGCATCGACTCCTCCGACAAGATGCCCTTCGGCACCCTCTGGGCCTCCGGCGGCGAGCCGTTCATCGTGCCGGCCAAGGCGAAGAACGCCGCCGGAGGAATGGAGCAGCTGCGCATCATGCTCAGTGAGGCGTCGTCGAAGAACTTCACCGCCAAGGTGAAGTCGCTGACCGCCTACAACGGCGGCACCGACGGTATCACCCTCACCCCGGGCCTCAAATCGGGTGTCGCCGCGCTGGAGAAAGCCGGCCGGAACGTGCTGAATCCACGACTCCAGGACTGGTACGTGCAGTTGCAGAAGGAGAAGATCGGGGTCTCCGGAATCGGCGAGATGATGGCCGGCCGGCTCACCCCGGCCGAGGCCGTCAAGAAGATCCAGGCATTCGCCGACGAGACCGCCAAGGACACCTCGATCAAGCACTACAAGCACCGGTAATCGGCGGACTCACGGCACCGGAGTGGCGATGCAGCACGGCAAATACCGGTTCATCGTGGGGTTCCTGGCGCTGCCGCTGGGACTGTACACGCTTTTCGTGGTGTGGCCTTTCGTCCAGTCCATCTACTACTCGTTCACGGACTGGACCGGCCTCAGCCCCGAATTCGAGATGGTCGGCCTGGACAATTACCGCAGGATGCTGGACGACGAGATCTTCTGGAAGTCCTTGCAGCACAGCTTGTCGTTCGCGCTCGTACTGCCGCTGGTGACGATCGCACTGGCGCTGTTCTTCGCGTTCATGATCAATGCCGGCGGACGCCGGAGGAAGGGCGGCCCGGTGATCACCGGTGTCCGGGGCTCCGCCTTCTACAAGATCGTGTATTTCTTCCCGCAGGTGCTGTCGATCGCCATCGTCGCGCTGCTGTTCGCCTTCGCTTACAACCCCGACAGCGGGGCCGTCAACTCCCTGCTGCGGGGCATCGGGCTGGACGGCGTCCAGCCGCTGTGGCTGGGCGACCCCGACCTCGCGCTGTGGTGCGTGATGGCGGTGCTCGTCTGGTCCACGGTCGGCTTCTTCGTGGTCCTGTTCACCGCCGGGATGGCCTCCGTCCCGGCGGAGCTGTACGAGGCCGCGCTGCTCGACGGCGCGGGCCGGGCCACCACCTTCTTCCGCGTCACCCTGCCGCTGCTGTGGGACACCGTGCAGTCCGGCTGGGTCTATCTGGGCATCCTCGCGCTCGGCGCCGAGTCGTTCGCGGTCGTCCAGATCATGACGACCGGCCCCGGCGGCCCCGACTACTCGACCACCGTCCTGGTCCTGTACGTGTACCAGAAGGCGTTCCGGGACGGTCAGGCCGCCTACGCCACCACCATCGGCGTCGCCCTGCTCGTCGTGACGCTGGCCTTCGCCGCCGTCGTCATGCGGCTCGGGCGGCGCGAGCGGCTGGAGTACTGAGCATGAAGACGACGCAGACCCCCGCGCCCGTGCCGGCCGAGCCGGGCGCCCCCGTCACCGAGGCCGGCCCACCCGCCGACGGGAAGCCGCGGCCGCCGAGGAGGACCGAGGGCGGTGTCCTCGACGTCTTCTCGCACGGCGTCCTCGTCCTGTGGGCGGTCATGGTGGTGCTGCCGCTGCTGTGGGCGGTGATGACCTCCTTCAAGGACGACCGCGCCATCTTCGGCTCGCCCTGGTCGCTGCCGGACCGGCTGCGCTTCGACAACTGGGCCCGGGCGTGGACCGAGGCCCACATGGGCGACTACTTCCTGAACACCGTGCTGGTGGTGGGAGGGTCCCTCGTCGGGACCCTGGTGCTCGGCTCGATGGCGGCGTACGTCCTCGCCCGGTTCGACTTCCCCGGCAACCGCTTCATCTACTACCTGTTCATCGGCGGCATGAGCTTCCCGATCATGCTGGCGCTGGTCCCGCTGTTCTACGTCGTGAACAACATGGGGCTGCTGAACACGATCCACGGCCTGATCCTCGTCTACATCGCGTACTCGCTGCCGTTCACGGTGTTCTTCCTGACGGCGTTCTTCCGCACGCTGCCCACCTCGGTGGCGGAGGCGGCCTTCGTCGACGGCGCCTCGCACAGCCGGACGTTCTTCCAGATCATGCTGCCCATGGCCAGGCCCGGCCTGATCAGCGTCGGCATCTTCAATTTCCTGGGCCAGTGGAACCAGTACATGCTGCCCACGGTCCTCAACACCGACCCCGACCGACGGGTCCTGACGCAGGGTCTGGTTCAGCTGGCCGTCAGCCAGGGCTACAAGGGCGACTGGTCGGGGCTGTTCGCCGGGCTGGTCATGGCCATGCTGCCGGTGCTGGCCGCGTACATCGTCCTCCAGCGGCAGGTGGTGCAGGGCCTGACCGCCGGGGCGCTGAAGTAGCGCAGCGCAGCCGTCCGAACGCGCGCCGTTCCCGCCTTCGGGAACGGCGCTCGCCACTGTGTGCAACCAGGTGGAAACCGTTCAACCTCTTGACGGGACGCGACCCGAGCGGCTCAGCTTAGAGTTCACTAGTTGGACATAGACGGGGCCTCGCTGTAGCGGTCCCGCGCGCAGGAGGTCGTCGTGGAGACTCCGGGGTCGCAGTCGTCACTGCACCGAGCCAACCTCGAGCGGGTCGTACGGGCCGTACGTCTGGCGGGGTCCCTCACGCAGGCGGAGATCGCCCGGACGACGGGTCTGTCGGCGGCGACCGTCTCCAACATCGTTCGCGAGCTGAAGGACGGCGGGACCGTCGAGGTCACCCCCACCTCGGCCGGCGGCCGGCGGGCCCGCAGCGTCTCCCTGAGCGGTGACGCGGGCATCGTCATCGGCGTCGATTTCGGCCACACCCATCTGCGGGTGGCGATCGGCAACCTCGCCCACCAGGTGCTGGCGGAGGAGTCCGAGCCGCTGGACGTGGACGCCTCCTCGACGCAGGGTTTCGACCGCGCGGAACAGCTGGTCAACCGCCTGCTGGAGGCCACCGGGGTGGACCGCGCGAAGATCGCCGGGGTGGGTCTCGGCGTCCCCGGCCCGATCGACGTGGAGTCCGGCACGCTCGGTTCGTCGGCCATCCTGCCCGGCTGGATCGGCACCAGACCCGCCGAGGAGCTGCGGGGGCGGCTCGGGGTGCCCGTCCACGTGGACAACGACGCCAACCTCGGCGCCCTCGGCGAGATGGTCTGGGGCAGCGGCCGAGGCGTACGTGATCTTGCTTACATCAAGGTCGCGAGCGGTGTCGGGGCCGGCCTGGTGATCGATGGGAAGATCTACCGAGGACCCGGTGGCACGGCAGGAGAAATCGGACATATTACACTTGATGAATCCGGCCCCGTCTGCCGTTGCGGAAACCGGGGCTGCCTGGAGACCTTCGCGGCCGCGCGCTATGTGCTGCCGCTCCTCCAGTCCAGCCACGGAACGGACCTGACCCTGGAAGGTGTCGTACGGCTGGCGCGGGACGGGGACCCGGGCTGTCGTCGGGTGATCGCCGACGTCGGCCGCCATGTCGGCAGTGGAGTCGCCAATCTATGCAACCTGCTGAACCCGAGCCGGGTGGTCCTCGGCGGTGATCTCGCCGAGGCCGGTGAGCTGGTGCTCGGCCCCATCAGAGAGTCCGTCGGCCGCTATGCGATCCCCAGTGCGGCGCGGCAGCTGTCCGTTCTCCCGGGGGCACTCGGGGGCCGTGCGGAGGTGCTCGGAGCGCTCGCTCTCGCACTCAGCGAGATGGGCGATTCGACACTTTTGGACGGCACCCTCTCGGCCACCGCGCCTGCCTTCACTTAGAGAACGAATGACGCCGTTGCCATCTCGTTAAGTATTTACTTCTTGACGTCGCACGTGTGGCCGAGTTGACTTCCAGCCACCTCGGCCGCAGCGTTGCGGCCCTGTCAGGGAGGCACACCCCAAATGAACGCAACGATGCGTAGAGTCGTGATCGGCGCCACCGCCGTTTCCATGGCCCTGTCGATTGCCGCGTGCGGCAAGGCGGGCGACGACGACTCCGGCAGCAGCGGCTCCGACAGCAAGTCGATCGGCCTGCTGCTCCCCGACAGCGTGACGGCGCGCTACGAGAAGTTCGACAAGCCGTTCTTCGAGGCCAAGGTGAAGGAGCTCTGCTCCGACTGCGACGTCCAGTACGCGAACGCCGCCGCCGACCCGGCCAAGCAGGCCCAGCAGATGAGCAGCATGGTGACCAAGGGTGTGAAGGTCATCGTCGTCTCCGCCCAGGACTCCGCC
Organism: Streptomyces sp. A012304; assembly: GCF_026008495.1. Classification (GTDB taxonomy): domain Bacteria; phylum Actinomycetota; class Actinomycetes; order Streptomycetales; family Streptomycetaceae; genus Streptomyces. The sequence continues at coordinate 196,531 of NZ_BQUN01000095.1, read as the reverse complement.
GCGATCAAGTCCTCCATCCAGTCCGCGGTGAACAAGGGCGTCAAGGTCGTCGCGTACGACCGCCTCGCCCAGGGCCCGGTCTCGGCCTACGTCTCCTTCGACAACGTCAAGGTCGGCGAGCTCCAGGGCCAGGCCCTGCTCGCGGCCCTCGGCGCCAAGGCGACCCCCGCGTCGAAGATCGTCATGATCAACGGTGACGACGCCGACCCGAACGCCGCCCAGTTCAAGGAAGGCGCGCACAAGGCCCTCGACGGCAAGGTGACCATCGCCTACGAGCAGTCCGGCCTGTGGAAGGACACCGTCGCCGCCCAGAAGATGTCCGCGGCGATCACCCAGCTCGGCGCGAAGAACATCGCGGGCGTCTACTCCGCCAACGACGGCATGGCCGGTGGTATCGCCAACACCCTCAAGGGCGCGAAGATCACGGGCATCCCGCTGACCGGTCAGGACGCGGAGCTCGCGGCCATCCAGCGCATCGTCGCCGGCACCCAGTCCTCCACCGTCTACAAGGCCTTCAAGCCGGAGGCGGACGCCGCCGCCCAGCTCGCGGTGAACCTGCTGGAGGGCAAGGACATCAAGTCCCTCGCCACCCAGACCCTGACCAGCGGCTCCGGCGACAAGGTGCCCTCCCAGCTGCTGACCCCGGTGTCGGTCACCAAGGCCAACATCAAGGACACGGTCGTCAAGGACGGGCTGTACACGGTCCAGGAGATCTGCTCCGCCGAGTACGCCGCCGCCTGCAAGGCCGCCGGTCTGCAGTAGTCGCGCGCACCCCGCGCACCCGGCTCGAGTCCCGCACGGGACTCGAGCCCCGACCGCCGAGCGGTCCCGCGAGACCCCGCCGGCGCCTGCCCCACCTTCATACCCCGCTGCGGGGCGGGCGTCGGACGGAACCGTCGCCGAGCGCGACGCACTCGTCCATGTTCATCTTGTAAACCTCGTGCCTCGTCGCCCACCGGCGCCGAGCGCACACCCCTCCGCGCCTGTCCCACAGCGCGGCATCCCCGCCGGTCAGGCGGCGAAGGAGATGGTTCACGTGTCCGCTACGCCCGTGCTGGCGTTGCGCGGAGTCTCCAAGCGATTCGGTGCGGTGCAGGCACTCACCGACGTCGATCTGGAGGTTCACGCCGGAGAAGTCGTCGCCCTGGTGGGCGACAACGGCGCAGGTAAGTCGACCCTCGTCAAGACGATCGCCGGTGTCCACCCCATCGACGAGGGCGTCATCGAGTGGCAGGGCAAGCCGGTCAGCATCACCAAGCCGCACGACGCCCAGGGACTCGGCGTCGCGACGGTCTACCAGGACCTCGCCCTGTGCGACAACCTCGACGTGGTCGGCAACCTCTACCTCGGACGTGAGCTGCTGCACCGCGGCGTCATCGACGAGGTGACGATGGAGAAGAACGCCCGCGAGCTGCTGTCCACGCTCTCCATCCGGATCCCGAGCGTGCGCATCCCGATCGCGAGTCTCTCCGGCGGTCAGCGCCAGGTCGTCGCCATCGCCCGCGCCCTGATCGGCGACCCCAAGGTCGTCATCCTCGACGAGCCCACCGCCGCCCTCGGCGTCGAGCAGACCGCGCAGGTCCTCGACCTGGTCGAGCGGCTGCGCGAGCGCGACCTCGGCGTCATCCTCATCAGCCACAACATGGCCGACGTCAAGGCGGTCGCGGACACCGTGGCCGTGCTGCGCCTGGGCAAGAACAACGGCTCCTTCCCCGTGAAGGACCCCAGCCACGAAGAGATCATCGCCGCGATCACGGGTGCCACGGACAACGCCGTCACCCGTCGTGCGGGGCGTCGCACCGCGGAGGCGGCAAAGTGAGCGACACGTCCAAGACCGTGAAGAGCGACAACTCCAAGAACGAGGCCACGAAGGTCAAGAAGGCCGGCAAGACCGAGGGCGTGGTGGAGGAGCAGACCACCGTCGCCCCCGCCGACGACCCCACGGCCGCTCCGGTCCCCGTCGTCGACCCGCGCCTGCTGGTACGCGAAGAGGGCCTGAAGGGCTACGTCACCGAGTTCAAGCGCAAGGTCAAGGGCGGCGAGCTGGGCTCGCTGCCGGTGGTCATCGGCCTGATCGTCATCTGGACGATCTTCCAGCTGCAGAACGACCGCTTCCTCAGCGCCGACAACCTCTCGAACATCAGCTACTTCCTGTCGGCCACCGGCATGCTCGCCATCGGCCTGGTCTTCGTGCTGCTGCTCGGTGAGATCGACCTGTCGGTCGGTTCCGTCAGCGGCCTGGCGTCCACCCTGTTCGCCGTGTTCGTGGTGGACCACACCATGAACGCCTGGCTGTCGCTGCTGCTGACCATCCTCACCGGTATCGCCATCGGCGCCCTGCACGGCTGGTTCTTCGCCAAGATCGGCGTGCCCGCGTTCGTGGTGACCCTGGCCGGCTTCCTCGGCTGGAACGGTCTGATGCTGTGGCTGCTGGGCTCCAGCGGCACCATCAACATCCCGTCGGACTCCGGCCCCGTGCACCTGCTCGGCCAGAGCTCCTTCTTCATGGACCAGGCCATCATCGGCGCCTACCTGCTGGCCGGGCTGGGCGTCGCGCTCACCCTCGTCGGCAACTTCGGTGAGCAGCGCCGCCGCAAGGCCGCGGGTGTGCCGTTCCGGCCGACCAGCGAGATCCTGCTGCGCGTGGGCGCGCTCGCCGTCGCGTCCTTCGCCGCCGCCGCGGTGCTGAACAACTCCGCCGGCGTCTCCAACGCGCTGGTGATCTTCCTGGCGGCGCTGGTCGTCGTGGACTTCGTGCTCCGCCGCACCACCTTCGGCCGCCAGGTCTTCGCGGTCGGCGGCGGCATCGAGGCGGCGCGGCGCGCCGGTATCAACGTGCCGATGATCCGCATCACCGTGTTCGCCATCGCGGGCGGCTTCGCGGCGGTCGGCGGTATGTTCTTCGCCGGTCAGACCGCGAGCGCGACGCTCAGCGCCGGCGGCGGCAACACCCTGATGCTGGCCATCGCGGCGGCCGTCATCGGCGGCACCAGCCTCTTCGGCGGCCGCGGCACGGTGTGGTCCGCGCTGCTGGGCATGCTGGTCATCCAGTCCATCCAGACGGGCCTGGACCTGCTGAACATGAACACCTCGATCCAGTACATGATCACCGGTGGCGTTCTGCTCGGCGCCGTGGTCATCGACTCGATCTCCCGCAGGAGCCAGAAGGCCGCGGGCCGCGGCTAGGCCCTTTCGTTTGGATCAGGCCGGCCGAAAGGCAGGGCCTGGCGGCTCCGGCCACCCCACTGTGCCCGGCACTTTCCCGTGCCGGGCACAGGCGTGTCATGGAGAAGGCCGTTCCGGGGTACGGCCGACGCGTGACCCATGACGCATGGGCCGGGCTCCGCCGGTCGGGGCGGAACATTAGACTCGACGAGCCCGGCAACAGCTCGATCAGCTCTACTGCAAGGAGGCACGGGTGCCGCTGCTGACCCGCATCAGGGGACCGCGCGATCTGGACCGGCTCAGCCTGGAGGAGCTGGACCAGCTGGCACAGGAGATCCGGACCTTCCTCGTGGACGCGGTCTCCAAGACCGGCGGCCACCTCGGACCCAACCTCGGCGTGGTCGAGCTCACCATCGCCCTGCACCGGGTGTTCGAGTCCCCCAGGGACAAGGTGCTCTGGGACACCGGCCATCAGTCCTACGTGCACAAGCTGCTCACCGGCCGGCAGGACTTCTCGAAGCTGAAGATGAAGGGCGGCCTGTCCGGCTACCCCTCGCAGGCCGAGTCCGAGCACGATGTCATCGAGAACAGCCACGCCTCCACGGTGCTCGGCTGGGCCGACGGCATCGCCAAGGCCAACCAGCTCCTGCGACGCGACAGCCACGTCGTCGCGGTCATCGGCGACGGCGCGCTGACCGGCGGCATGGCCTGGGAGGCGCTCAACAACATCGCCGAGGCCAAGGACCGCCCGCTGGTCATCGTCGTCAACGACAACGAGCGTTCCTACGCCCCGACCATCGGCGGCCTCGCCAACCACCTGGCGACGCTGCGCACGACCGACGGCTACGAGCGCTTCCTCGCCCGCACCAAGGAGATCCTCGACCGCACGCCGGTCGTCGGCAAGCCGCTCTTCGACACCCTGCACGGCGCGAAGAAGGGCCTGAAGGACTTCATCGCCCCGCAGGGCATGTTCGAGGACCTCGGCCTGAAGTACGTCGGCCCCATCGACGGGCACGACATCGAGGCGCTGGAGTCGGCGCTGGCCCGCGCCAAGCGCTTCGGCGGCCCGGTGATCGTGCACTGCCTCACCGAGAAGGGCCGCGGCTACCAGCCCGCCCTCCAGGACGAGGCCGACCGCTTCCACGCGGTGGGCAAGATCCATCCCGACACGGGCCTGCCGATCGCCACGAGTGGCGCGGACTGGACCTCCGTCTTCGGCGACGAGATGGTCAAGCTCGGCGAGGAGCGCGAGGACGTCGTCGCGATCACCGCCGCCATGCTCCAGCCGGTGGGCCTCGACCGGTTCGCCAAGCGGTTCCCGGAGCGCGTCTACGACGTCGGCATCGCCGAGCAGCACGGCGCGGTCTCCGCGGCGGGCCTCGCCCACGCGGGCGTGCACCCCGTCTTCGCCGTCTACGCCACCTTCCTCAACCGGGCCTTCGACCAGGTCCTCATGGACGTCGCCCTGCACAAGTGCGGCGTGACCTTCGTGCTGGACCGGGCCGGCATCACCGGCACCGACGGCGCCTCCCACAACGGCATGTGGGACATGTCGATCCTCCAGGTCGTGCCCGGCCTCAGGCTCGCCGCGCCGCGCGACGCCGACCAGGTCCGCGCGCAGCTGCGGGAGGCCGTCGAGGTGGACGACGCGCCGACCGTGGTCCGCTTCTCCAAGGGCGCCGTCGGCCCCGCCGTACCCGCCGTGGGACGCGTCGGCGGCATGGACGTGCTGCGCGAGCCGGGCACCGACACCCCCGACGTGCTGCTCGTCTCCGTGGGCGCCCTGGCGCCGATGTGCCTGGAGATCGCCGGCCTGCTCGACCGGCAGGGCATCACCACGACCGTCGTCGACCCCCGCTGGGTCAAGCCCGTCGACGAGGCCATGGCCCCGCTCGCCGAGCGGCACCGCGTGGTCGTCACCGTCGAGGACAACTCCCGTGTCGGCGGCGTCGGTTCGGCGATCGCGCAGGCCCTGCGCGACGCCGGCGTCGATGTCCCGCTGCGCGACTTCGGCATCCCGCCGCGCTTCCTCGACCACGCCTCCCGGGCCGAGGTCATGGCCGAGATCGGCCTGACCGCCCCCGACATCGCCCGCCAGGTCACCGGCCTGGTCTCCCGGCTCGACGGCCGGTACACCGGCACTCCGACCGAGGTCGACTCGGTGCAGCCCGCCCGCGACTAGGCCGTGTTTTAGAAGTGGCTCCAGTGTCTCGCCTCGTACCGTGATGATCTCGGTGTGGGGCGAGGGGATCTTTCTGATGACCAGTGGGCAGTGTTGTGCCCGTTGCTGCCGGTCGCGGTGTTGGGCAGGCCGTCGGTGTGCCAGCGGAAGCTGATCAATGGGATCCGCTGGCGGGTTCGGACCGGGGCCCCGTGGCGGGATCTGCCGGCGGAGTACGGTCCGTGGCAGACGGTCTACGGGCTCTTCCGCCGCTGGCAACGCAATGGGGTCTGGTCGTCGGTACTGACCAGACTGCAAGCGCGGGCGGACGCAGTCGGGCTGATCACCTGGGAGGTGAACGTCGACTCCACGATCTGCCGGGCACATCAGCACGCGGCCGGTGCCCGGCGGGACGGCCAAGCACAGAAAGAACCGCCGGGCGGCCACCAGAGCGAACCTGGCGATCACGGCTTGGGCAGGTCCCGCGGCGGCTGGACCACGAAGATTCACCTGGCCTGTGAGCAAGGCCAGCGGCCGTTGTCGCTGCTGGTCACAGCAGGGCAGCGGGGTGACAGCCCGCAGTTCACAGCCGTGCTGGAAGCCATCCGGGTTCCTCGTCTCGGACTGGGGCGGCCCCGGGTTCGTCCGCTGCGGGTGCGAGGAGATAAAGCGCTATTCATCGCGCGCGAACCGTGCCTGTCTGCGGCAGCGCGGGATCCGCTGCACGATTCCGGAACCTGCCGATCAGGCAGGCCACCGTGAACGCCGGGGAGCGGCCGGTGGGCGTCCTCCGGCCTTCGACCGCGAGGACTACAAGGCCCGGCACGCGGTCGAGTGCGGCATCAACCGGCTCAAGCGGAACCGGGCCGTGGCCACGCGGTTCGACAAGCTCGCGGTCCGCTTCAAAGCGACCGTCCTCATCGCCGCGATCAACGAGTGGCTGTGACCTGTCGAACGTCTCGATCCCGCACGTCATTCTGGCCGGGATCAGGTCAGCGGATCGAGGGGAGACAGCGGCGATGAGCGCCGCGTAAGGCGACGCCCAGTTCGGCTACGAGATCAGCTCCTCACTCGGCGGCCAGACCCGACAGTGGGGCCGGGGACCGCTGCCGCGGTGAGCCTGTCCCACAGCGGACCCCCGTAGCCTTCGCTAGTGCTGCTGCTCTCGACTCAGGTGATCAAGTCGGCCAGCGGCAGGGCACACAGGGGGTTCCGGCGGCGGGCAGCAGTCCCTGGCCCGGTTCACGGGTGGCCACGTCCCTTACCATCCCGTCGGCAGGCTCCTGAGGAACGGGGCAAGCCGGCCGGCGATCACCCGGTCGTCGTGAGCCGAGGTGTGCCCGTCACATCCGAGGAAGTCCAGGCCCGACTGTTCGAGGAACCAGTAGTGGACCTGGCTGTCGCCGGCGTCGTTGCGCGCCTCGACCACCTGCCGCACATGCTCGGCGTTTCTGTCGAAGCCGACGGCTACGAGGGTGGTGCCGGCACCGTAGCGAGTCCGCAGTTTCCGGAGGAACTCGCCGTAGGCGGTGCGGTAGGCGGCCGCGAGGCTGTCGGGCGTCCACGGTTCACCGGGGGTGAGGTCGGAGAAGTCGTTGGAGCCGAGGTTGACCACCACGATCTGGGGGCGCCACGTTCCCGGGTTCTGCCAGACGTCGCCGTCCACGTTCAGCAGGGCGCGGTCGTAGTAGGTCCGGTACGTGACGTCCGGGGAGATGCCGGCGACGTTGCGCACCATGCCGAGGCCGGAGAAGCCGTTGATCTGGTAATCGGCGTCCAGCTGCTGGGCGGTGAGGGCGCCGTGGCTCACGTCGGTGTTGGTGTTCCGCTTGAGCTGCTCCGGATTGCAGTCGCGGGTGCCCGAGACATTGCCGTAGCCCACCGTGATGGAGTCCCCGATGAACTCTATCTGGCGGTCCCGGGGCGCCGGCTTGCTCAGTACGGCGCCCCCGGGCGCGGCGACGAAGCCTCCGAAAGTGCTGGTGTCCCCCGGGGTGTCGTTGCGTTTGACGACCCGGACCGTGTGCTCGCTGTCCCGCAGGCCGTTGATCCAGTGCGTGGTGTCGCCGGGTGTGACCAGAGTGGCGACGGTGGCCCCGTCGACCTGGACGTCGTAGTCGGCGGCCGCGCAGTCGAGTACCACCCCGATCCCGGTCCCGCGGAAGCGGCCCTCGAAGTACACCCCGGGCCAGCTGAACTGCACCGTCTTCCCCAGATTTTTGACCCGCCCTGCGGTGTGCACCTGCTCCGAGACGCTCTTCGCGCGGACCGGTTGCCTCAGCTCATACCGCGGGCCCGCGTCCACCGCGGCAGGCGCCGCCGGGCGCCTCCCGCGCCCTGGCTTCGGGTTCCCTCCTCTGAAAGTCATCTGTGTGCCATCTCTCCGTCCCTGTGGCGCATCGGTGGGTCACGGCTGAACGTCGGACATTCCACCCCTGAATGTCAACCGATTTGAAGGGAAGAAATAGATCAACAGGCTCCCGATTTGCGCGACTTGTAAGGCGGACCTTGGCCAGCGCGCGCCAGTTCTTCAGGTGCGCAAAACCCGTGCTCGACCAGGGCCTGGACGGCGGCCCAGGGCCTGGGTGTATTCACCCGCAGCGTCGCGACGCCCGGCATGCCGAGAGCACGCGCCGAACGCCGCTCCCTCTTCCACGGGGACTTCTAAAACACGGCCTAGGCCCTGTCGTTTGGATCGTCCCGGCGTCGCGGGACCTGGCACGCACATCTGCGGCGTTGTCGTCATTCGCCGACTCCCCCACGCTCGGCTTCGCTCGCGCGGGAGGGGCCCCCATCGCGTCGACTCCCTCCTCCGCCTTGCATCTGCACGCACCAGGCCCCGCTCGGGTCGGCTGACAGGCACCGCGCCTCACAGCCGGCCTGATCCAAACGACAGGGCCTAGCCGAACCCGCCCGAATGGGCCGGTCGTGCCACTGTGAAGGGTGGTGCGGTCGGCCCATTTGCGTGAACGCGCCCGCGCCGGGGCATACGCACTACGCCCCCTCTCGATCATGTCGAGGACGACACAGCGTGGGAGGTAACCCCGTGAGCAGCACCCTCTTCCGGACGAAGAAGGTAGAACAGTCCATCCTCGACACCGAGGAGCCAGAGCACGCGCTCAAGAAATCCTTGTCCGCGCTGGATCTGACCGTCTTCGGCGTCGGTGTCATCATCGGCACCGGCATCTTCGTCCTCACCGGCACGGTGGCGAAGAACAACGCCGGTCCCGCCGTGGCCCTCGCCTTCGTCGCGGCCGGTGTCGCCTGCGCGCTCGCCGCGCTCTGCTACGCCGAGTTCGCCTCCACCGTCCCGGTGGCGGGCTCCGCCTACACCTTCTCCTACGCCTCCCTGGGGGAGTTCCCCGCCTGGATCATCGGCTGGGACCTCGTCCTGGAGTTCGCGCTCGGCACGGCGGTGGTGGCCGTCGGCTGGTCCGGCTACGTCGCCTCGCTGATGGACAACGCGGGGTGGCAGCTGCCGGAGGCGCTCAGCGGGCGCGAGGGCGCCGACGGGTTCGGCTTCGACATCCTCGCCGCCGCCCTCGTCCTGGTGCTCACCGGCATCCTCGTCCTCGGCACCAAGCTGTCCGCCCGGGTCACCTCCATCGTGGTCGCCATCAAGGTGACCGTCGTCCTCACCGTGATCATCGCGGGCGCCTTCTTCGTCAAGGGCGACAACTACGACCCGTTCATCCCGAAGGCGCAGAAGGTGGAGGCGGGCGAGAGTCTCGACTCCCCCCTCATCCAGCTGATCTTCGGCTGGGCGCCGTCCAACTTCGGCGTCATGGGCATCTTCACCGCCGCCTCGGTCGTCTTCTTCGCCTTCATCGGCTTCGACGTGGTGGCCACGGCCGCGGAGGAGACCAGGAACCCGCAGCGCGACATGCCCCGCGGCATCCTCGGCTCCCTCCTCATCTGCACCACCCTCTACGTCCTGGTGTCCATCGTCGTCACCGGCATGCAGCACTACAGCCGGCTGTCCGTGGACGCCCCGCTCGCCGACGCCTTCAAGGCCACCGGGCACCCCTGGTACGCGGGCTTCATCAGCTTCGGCGCCGCCGTCGGCCTGACGACGGTCTGCATGATCCTGCTCCTCGGCCAGACCCGCGTCTTCTTCGCGATGAGCCGCGACGGGCTGCTGCCGCGCTTCTTCTCCCAGGTCCACCCCCGGTTCAAGACCCCGCACCGGCCGACGATCCTGCTCGGTGTGGTCATCGCGATCCTGGCCGGCTTCACCAGCCTCAGCGAACTCGCCGAACTGGTGAACATCGGCACGCTCTTCGCGTTCGTGGTCGTCGCGATCGGCGTGATCATCCTGCGCCGGACCCGCCCCGACCTGCACCGGGCCTTCCGCACCCCGTGGGTCCCGGTCATCCCGATCCTGTCCGTGCTCGCCTCCCTGTGGCTGATGATCAATCTGCCCGCCGAGACCTGGGTGCGGTTCGGCATCTGGATGGCGGCCGGCTTCGTCGTGTACTTCATCTACGGCCGCTCCCACAGCCGGCTGGGACGCGGTGAGGAGACCACCGTCGACGAGGTGGCGGGGCCCGGCCCCGCCGAGGGCCGCTGACGCCGACGCCCCGCACCGGCCCCGTGCCTCCCGCTCCGGCGGAACGCGCGGGGCCGGCGCGCGTGTTCAGCCCCGTACCGTGCGCGGCCCCGTGACCCGCGCGCCCAGTTCCGCGACCCGGCGGCGCAGCTCCCGGTCGGCGGTGACGACCAGGCGGGGACGGTCTCCCGCGCGGGCGACCAGGTCGACGATGTGGTCGTCGCCGCTGCCGGGAGCCGACTCCACCCGCACACCCGGCACCGGCCGAACCCCGCGCGCGGCGCCCTCGACGACGAGGACGATCTCCTCGGGTCCGGTGTGCCCCGGCAGCCCGTCGGCGGCCAGCCGGTCGCGCAGCCGCTCCGCGGCGCCCCGCCGGTCCCGCCACCACCCGTCGGGCACCGACCCGACGACGTTCGCGGCGTCGACGATCACGAGCAGGGGGGTGTTGTCGTCCATGGGGCCCAGGGTCGCACGCCCGTCGCCACGGACCCGCCCCACGCGACATGACCGGGCAGCCGCCGACATACAGTGAGCGGGTGAACGGCGAATGGCTCATACGCGGCCGCGACGGGCGGCTCAGTGTCTACCTGACGTCGGACGACGGCGCCCTGTGCCGGGCGGAGCGGATCCCGGGCGGCGCCTGGGATCCGCCTCGCGAGGTGGGCGGCGACGACAAGGTGCATCCCGGCGTGGCCGTCGGCCACGGCGCCGACGGGTACGCCCACCTGGCGTCCTGGCGGTCCACCGGGTCGGGGGAGTCGGTCCTGGTGCACTCCACCCACTACCGGCCCCTGCTCGCGGCCCTGGACTGGTCTCCCATCGGCCACCCCAACAAGAAGGGCGAGCGTACCGGCACGCCCGCCGTGGCGGTGGACGCCCAGGGCCGGGCGCATGTCTTCGTCCGCAACGTCGGCACCGGAATCAGCATGGTCGCGCAGAAGGAGCGGGGCGGTTGGGACCCGTGGCGCGACCTCAAGGGGCAGGGCGTGCAGGGGGCGCCGGTGGCGGTCACGGCGGAGTCCGGGTGCGTCGAGGCGTACGCGGCCGTCTCCGGCGCGATCCTGTACTACCGGCAGGCGAAGCCCGGCACGATCCCGGTGTGGGAGGAGACGCTGGAGGTACCGGTCCGCCCCCGCACGCTGCGGGCCCTGGCCACCTCCGCCGACCGCACCACCCTCTTCTTCACCGACGAGTCCGGTGACGTGTGCGCGTGGCGCCCCGGCAGCAAGCCGGTCCCGGTGCTCGCCGCCGCGGGTCCCGGCCCGGTCGCGGCCGTGCGCTGCGAACTCGACGGCCACGACTGCACGTTGCTCGCCCAGCGCTCGGCGAGCGGCCGGGTCGCCTTCGCCGCCTACCCCACCGAGGAGGAAGCGGCCGGCGCCTGGTGGACGGAGTCCGGCCCGGGCCTGCCACCGGACGCCGAGGTGGCCCTCGCCAAGGACCACGAGAACCGGGTGGCCGCCGCGACCCTCTCCCCGTCGTCCGGCCGCCTGCTGGTCACCCGCCGCAAGGACGAGCCGGGACTCGCGCTGAAGGCGTGGCAGGAAGTGTGAGACGGAGCGGCCGGGGTGTGCTCGTGCCGGGCGCTGGGCGGGGGCGCGATCGGGCTCTGCTCGTGCCGTGCGCGGGCGACGGTGACCGGCGTGGCGCCCCGGTCCCCGGGCCCTCCTCAGCGGCCGGAACGGCGTTGTGCTCGTCTCGTGCGGGGTGATCACATGATCCCCACAGCGCTTTCGACGGAACGCACCGGCGACAGCGGATCGACGACACGGAATGTGAGTACACCCATGGCAGTGGGACGAAGAGTGTTCCTCGGCGCCTTCACCGCCGGCGCGGTCACCGTCGCGGCCGGCACGGAGGCGGCCGCCGACGGCGAGTACACCGACTACGCCGCGCCCGCCAACTTCTGGAGCTCGTCGACGACGGCGTACACGGTCACCATCAACTGCGCCGCCACCTCCGGACCGGCCTCGGCGCTCAACGTGACCTCGAAGAACCCGGCCACCTCGGCCATGAACCTGGCCGGCGCGGAGACCGCGCGCGGCACCCTGAAGATCACCCACAACGGCTACCTCGACGGTTCGGACGCCGACGGGTCCGCCCTGTCGATCGACCTGAAGACCACCGGCACCGTCGATCAGGGCGGCACCGCCGCCCAGGGCATCTTCGTGACCGCCACCACCGGCCCGACCAAGGGCGCGCTGCTCGTCCTGCGCAACAACAAGGGCCTGGACGACTTCGTCGTCAAGGGCAACGGCCTGACCGGCATAGGCGTCGGCCGTGGCAACGCTCCCGAGTCCCAACTCCACGTGGTCCAGGGCGCCAACGCCCACTCGGCCATCCTCGCCGAGGGCGCGGTGCGGCTCGCGGACGTCGACACGGAGCCGAACAACGCGCCCGCCACGGCCGGTGGCGGCTCCCTCTACGCCCAGGGCGGCAAGCTGTACTGGAAGGGCATCAACAGCACACCCGTCCGGCTGGCGTGAGGCGCACCCCCATGGAACTGACCCCCGAACAGCTCGTCGCCGAGTTCCAGGACGCCGTCCTGGAGCTGTACTTCGCGCGCAAGCGCATGGTGGCCCTGGAGGCGGAGAACGCCGAACTGAGGGCGCGGCTCGCCGCGGCCGAACGACAGGACGACGCGAGCGCGTGAGAAGAGGGCCTCCGCCATGACGGCGGAGGCCCTCTTCACCTGCCCCGCGGGGCGGGCGTCACGCCGGGATCGACGCCACGCCCGGAGCCAGGAACCGCTTGCCGTTCACCCGCTCCGACACACCCTCACGGTCCAGGTACGGCGTGATGCCGCCCAAGTGGAAGGGCCAGCCGGCGCCGGTGATCAGGCACAGGTCGATGTCCTGGGCCTCGGCGACGACGCCCTCGTCGAGCATGAGCCCGATCTCCTGCGCCACCGCCTCCAGGACCCGCGCCCGCACCTGCTCCTCGGTGAGGGCGACATCGCCCTGCTTCAGCAGCGCGGCGACCTCCGGGTCCAGCTCGGGCTTGCCGCTGTCGTAGACGTAGAAGCCGCGCTTGCCCGCCTCGACGACCGCCTTGAGGTTCGGGGAGACCTTGAAGCGGTCCGGGAACGCCCGGTTGAGCGTCTCGGAGACATGCAGGCCGATGGCCGGGCCGACCAGCTCCAGCAGGACCAGCGGGGACATCGGCAGGCCCAGGGGCTCCACCGCCTTCTCCGCGACCGCGACCGGGGTGCCCTCGTCGATGACGTTCTGGACCTCGCCCATGAAGCGGGTCAGGATGCGGTTCACGACGAACGCCGGGGCGTCCTTCACCAGGACCGCGGTCTTCTTCAGCTTCTTGGCGACGGCGAACGCCGTGGCCAGCGAGGCGTCGTCGGTCTTCTCGCCGCGCACGATCTCCAGCAGCGGCAGCACGGCGACCGGGTTGAAGAAGTGGAAGCCGACGACCCGCTCGGGGTGCTGGAGCTTCGACGCCATCTCCGACACCGACAGCGAGGAGGTGTTGGTGGCGAGGATCGCGTGCGCCGGGGCGACCGCCTCGACCTCCGCGAACACCTGCTGCTTGACGCCGATCTCCTCGAACACGGCCTCGATGATGAAGTCCGCGTCGGAGAAGCCCTCGGCCTTGTCCAGGACACCGGTCACCAGCGCCTTGAGGCGGTTGGCCTTGTCCTGGTTGATCCGGCCCTTGCCGAGCAGCTTGTCGATCTCGGCGTGGACGTAGCCCACACCCTTGTCGACGCGCTCCTGGTCGATGTCCGTGAGGACGACCGGGACCTCCAGGCGGCGCAGGAACAGCAGCGCCAGCTGCGAGGCCATCAGACCGGCGCCGACGACGCCGACCTTGGTGACCGGACGCGCCAGGTTCTTGTCCGGGGCGCCCGCCGGGCGCTTGCCGCGCTTCTGCACCAGGTTGAAGGCGTAGATGCCGGCGCGCAGTTCACCGCCCATGATCAGGTCGGCGAGGGCCTTGTCCTCGGCGTCGTAGCCCTGCTGGAGGTCGCCGTTCTTGGCGGCGGCGACGATGTCCAGGGCGCGGTAGGCGGCCGGGGCCGCGCCGTGCACCTTGCCGTCCGCGATGAAGCGGCCCTTGGCGACGGCCTGGTCCCAGGCCTCGCCGCGGTCGATCACCGGGCGCTCGACGACGATCTCGCCCTTGAGGACGGACGCCGTCCAGATCAGCGACTGCTCAAGGAAGTCCGCGCCCTCGAACAGGGCGTCGGCGATGCCGAGCTCGTAGACCTGCGCGCCCTTGAGCTGCTTGTTCTGGTTGAGGCTGTTCTCGATGATCACCGAGACGGCCTTCTCCGCGCCGATCAGGTTCGGCAGCAGCGTGCAGCCGCCCCAGCCGGGGACCAGGCCGAGGAAGACCTCGGGCAGGGAGAACGCCGGGAGGGCCGCGGACACCGTGCGGTAGGTGCAGTGCAGACCGACCTCGACGCCGCCGCCCATGGCCGCGCCGTTGTAGTACGCGAAGGTCGGCACGGCGAGGCCGGCGAGGCGCTTGAAGACCTCGTGGCCGCCCTTGCCGATGGCGAGCGCGTGCTCGTACTCCTTCAGCAGTTCGACGCCCTTGAGGTCGGCGCCGACCGCGAAGATGAACGGCTTGCCGGTGATGCCGACGCCGACGATCTCGCCGTCCGCGGCCTCCTTCTCGACCTGGTCGATCGCGGTGTCGAGGTTCGCGAGCGAGGCCGGTCCGAAGGTGGTCGGCTTGGTGTGGTCGAAGCCGTTGTCCAGCGTGATCAGGGCGAAGCGCCCGGCGCCGGACGGCAGGTCGAGGTGGCGTACGTGCGCGCTCGTGACGACCTCGTCCGGGAACAGTTCCGAGGCCTGCTTCAAAAGCTCGGCGGTGGTGCTCACTTGTCCCCCTCGAAGTGCGGGTTCTCCCAGATGACCGTCGCGCCCATGCCGAAGCCGACGCACATGGTGGTCAGGCCGTAGCGGACGTGCGGCTGCTCCTCGAACTGGCGGGCCAGCTGCGTCATCAGACGCACACCGGAGGAGGCCAGCGGGTGACCGAAGGCGATGGCGCCGCCGTACTGGTTGACGCGCTCGTCGTCGTCGGCGATGCCGTAGTGGTCGAGGAAGGCCAGGACCTGGACGGCGAACGCCTCGTTGATCTCGAACAGACCGATGTCGGAGATGGACAGGCCCGCCTGCGCGAGGGCCTTCTCCGTGGCCGGGATCGGGCCGTAGCCCATGACCTCCGGCTCCACACCCGCGAAGGAGTAGGAGACCAGGCGCATCTTGACCGGCAGGCCGTTCTCGCGGGCGAAGTCCTCGGAGGCGATGAGCGAGGCGGTGGCGCCGTCGTTCAGACCGGCCGCGTTGCCGGCGGTGACCCGGCCGTGCACACGGAACGGGGTCTTCAGGCCCTGGAGGTTCTCCAGGGTCGTGCCCGGGCGCATCGGCTCGTCGGCGGTGACCAGGCCCCAGCCGGTCTCGCCGCCCTCGGGGTTGGTGCGGCGCACGGAGATCGGCACCAGGTCGGCCTGGATCTTGCCGTTGGCGTACGCCTTGGCGGCCTTCTCCTGCGAGCGCACGGCGTACTCGTCGGCGCGCAGCTTGGTGATCTGCGGGTAGCGGTCGTGCAGGTTCTCCGCGGTCATGCCCATGAACAGGGCGGACTCGTCGACCAGCTTCTCGCTGACGAACCGCGGGTTGGGGTCGACGCCCTCGCCCATCGGGTGACGGCCCATGTGCTCGACACCGCCCGCGACGGCGATGTCGTACGCGCCGAAGGCGACGGAGCCGGCGACCGTGGTGACGGCGGTCAGGGCACCGGCGCACATGCGGTCGATGGAGTAGCCGGGGACCGACTGGGGGAGACCGGCCAGGATCCCGGCCGTGCGGCCGATGGTCAGGCCCTGGTCGCCGATCTGCGTGGTCGCGGCGATGGCGACCTCGTCGATCTTCTTCGGGTCGAGACCGGGGTTGCGGCGCAGCAGCTCCCGGATCGCCTTCACGACGAGGTCGTCGGCGCGGGTCTCGTGGTAGATGCCCTTCGGGCCCGCCTTGCCGAACGGGGTACGGACGCCGTCGACGAAGACGACGTCCCTGACGGTACGAGGCACGATGGCTCTCCTCCAGGGTGCGGGATGGCACTGCTGCGGCACGCTGAGCGCGCGCTCAGCACCCATGCTACTTATGAGTAACCAGGCTGCCCAGCCCCCTCGCCCCAAGCGGTGAAGGTCACACCGTCGGAGGCGCCGTCGACCCCCTCGGCGTCAGGACCGGCGTCGGCACCGGATGGGACCCCGGGCCCTCCCCGGTGATCACCCCGAACAGCGTACGGGCCGCCTCCGCGCCGAATCCGTGCACGTCGTGGCTCATCGCGGACAGCGGCGGATGGGTGAGACGGCACAGCTGGGAGTCGTCCCACGCCAGCAGGGACACGTCGCGCGGCACGGCGAGCCCCATCTCGGCCGCCACCGACAGACCCGCCACCGCCATGATGTCGTTGTCGTAGACGATCGCCGTCGGACGTTCCGGCGGGGCGGCGGCCAGCAGCGAGCGGGTGGCCCGGGCGCCGGCCTCCCCGGAGTAGTCGGTGTCGACCTGCCAGGCTCCGGTCAGTCCCACCGCGCGCGCCGCCTCGTCGAAGGCCGCGGTCCGCATGACGGTGTGCCCGAGGGCCGCCGCCCCGCCGACCCGGGCGATCCGCCGGTGCCCGAGCGCCGCCAGATAGCGCACCGCCTCGGTGACGGCCGTGGCGTCGTCGGTCCACACCGAGGTCAGGCCCCCGGTCAGCGAGGGATGCCCGACGGCGACCACCGGCATCGCGAGCCGCTCGGCCGCCGCCACCCGGGGATCGTCCGCCCGGAAGTCCACCAGGATCGACCCGCCGACCTGCCGGCCCCGCCACCACGACTCCTGGACGCCGACCTCCTCCTCCGGGCTGCGCACCAGCCGCAGCAGCAGCGAGCAGGAGCGCTCGCTCAGCACGCTCTCCACCCCGGAGACGAACTCCATGTAGAACGGCTCCAGGCCCAGCATCCGCGCCGGCCGGCAGATCGCGAGCCCCACCACGTCCACCCGCGAACTCGACAGCGACCGCGCGGTCAGGTTCGGTTCCCAGCCCAGCTCCCGCGCCGCCGCGAAGATGCGGTCCCGGGTCGCCTCCGACAGCCCCGGCTTGCGGTTGAAGGCGAGCGAGACGGCCCCCTTGGACACGCCGGCGCGCGCGGCGACGTCCTTGATGGTGACACGGGGTGCGGTCATGTCATGGGCTCCAGGCAGTACAGGGCCGCGCGGGCGGCGTCGGCGTCCGGAGTCTCCCAGCCCGCCACCCCGATGGTCACCCGTTCCCCGGGAAGCAGCGTCACGAGCCCCCGGTCGGCCCGCGCCCGGGGATCCAGCCGGTCGGCCTGGAGCAGCAGGTCCCGCACGAGGGTACGGGCGCTCACCTCGATGCCGCCCGGCACGACGGACACCTCGAACTCCGGCCGCGGGTAGGCGACCTCACGGTCGGGCACCGGGAAGTGCAGCGCCCGCGGCCCGCCCCCGCTCGAACCGGGGGACTCCCACGCGTCGGCCACCAGGAACTCCTTCGCCCCGGCCGGCGTCAGCTCCGCCGGCACGGGCACCTCGGCCACCGTCCGCGCCGCCGCGGCCAGCTCCACCCGGGCCGAACCGAGCACGTCCCCGGCGACCGTCATCCGCCGCAGCTCCAGCGTGCCCGTCCACCGCCCGGCGCCCTGGTTGACGGCCGCCGCCACCAGCCCGCCCTCGCGAGGTTGCAGGGTCAGCAGCCGGTCGGCGTACAGCCGGCGCAGCTCGTGGTAGAGCGGTTTCTCCCGGCCGTCCCCGTCGACCGCCGCCCAGGAGGTCACCGGCCAGCAGTCGTTGAGCTGCCAGAGGACCGTGCCCGCGCAGACCGGCCAGTGCGACCGCCAGTGCTCGATCCCGGCGGCCACCGCACGGGCCTGGTTGACCTGGGTGAGGTAGTGCCAGCGGTCGAAGTCCCCCTGCCAGGCGGCGAAATGGCGGGCCAGCCCGCGCTCCAGCTTGCCGTTGCCGTCCTCGGCCTTCTGGTGGTGCAGCACACCGGGGGAGTCCGGGGCGAGCCCCTCGCCCGGCAGCGCCCGCCGCAGCGTGGCGTACGCGGGCGGCGCCTGCCAGCCGAACTCGGCCACGAACCGCGGCACGTCCGCGCGGTACCGCGCGTAGTCCTCCCGGTTCCACACCTCCCACGAGTGGTGGGTGCCGTGCGCCGGATCGTTCGGGTGCCGCCGCCACGACCCCGACCAGGGGCTGCCCGCCGTGTACGGCCGGGTCGGATCCAGCTCGGCCACCACCCGCGGCAGGACGCCCAGGTAGTACCCCTCGCCCCAGGAGTCCCCGCCGAGCCGCTCCTGCCACCCCCAGTCCCGGAACCCCCACAGGTTCTCGTTGTTCCCGTTCCACAGCACCAGCGAGGGATGCGGCATCAGCCGTACGACGTTCTCCCGGGCCTCCGCCTCCACCTCGCCGCGCAGCGGCTGCTCCTCGGGATAGGCGGCGCACGCGAAGGGGAAGTCCTGCCACACCAGCAGGCCCAGCTCGTCGCAGGCGTCGTAGAAGTCCTCGCTCTCGTAGATCCCGCCGCCCCACACCCGCACCAGGTCCACTCCGGCGTCCGCGGCCTGCCGCAGCCGCTCCCGGTAGCGCTCGCGGGTGACCCGGGAGGGGAAGACGTCGTCCGGGATCCAGTTCACGCCCCGCGCGAAGAGCCGCTCGCCGTTGACGACGAGGGTGAAGCCGGTGCCGTGCGCGTCCGCGGAGGTGTCCAGCCCGACCTCGCGGAAGCCGACCCGCCGGCGCCAGACGTCGAGCGGCGCCTCGTCATGGTGGAGCGTCAACTCCATGTCGTACAGCGGCTGTCGGCCGTACCCGCGCGGCCACCACAGCTCGGCGTCCGGCACCTCCACCCGGACGACGGCGCTCGTGCCCGGCACCTCGGCCCGCACCCGTCGGCCGCCCACCCGGGCCTCCAGGGTGAGCGCGGCCTCCGCCCGGGTCCGCTCCACGTCGACACAGAGCTCGACGACGCCGACGCCCCGTTCGACGGTGACCAGCGGGCGCACCCGGGCGATCCGCGCCGTCGACCAGCGCTCCAGCCGCACCGGCCGCCAGATCCCGGCCGTCACCAGGGTCGGCCCCCAGTCCCAGCCGAAGGAGCAGGCCATCTTGCGGATGTACTGGTACGGCTCGGTGTACGCGGCGGGCCGCTCGCCGAGCCGCCCGCGCACGGCCTCCGCCTCCGCGTAGGCGGAGCGGAACCGCACGGTCAGCGGCCCCCCGAGGCCGGTCACGTCGTAGCGATAGGAGCGGTGCATGTTGCGGACCCGGCCCACGAGCCGGCCGTCCACCAGGATCTCGGCGGCCGTGTCCAGCCCCTCGAAGACGAGGTCGGTCTGCTCGTGCCCGGACGCCACCTCCGGCAGCCGCGTCTCGTACGTCCACGCGCGCCGCCCCACCCAGGCGACGTCGGTCTCGTTCCGGCCGAGGAACGGGTCCGGGATCACCCCGGCCGCGAGCAGATCGGTGTGCACACAGCCCGGCACCGCGGCCGGGAGTTCCGCCCCCTCGTGCCGCAGGATCCAGCCGTCGGTGAGCGGTGTCGCCTCCAGCATGCGCACTCCCTAAACCGGTAAATCCGAGCGATGGTTGCCATCTGCCCAAGCCTTGGCGGGAATGGGACTTTACCGGTTGAGAAAGCGCTGTCAGAGTGCCGAATCAGCCAACCCGCTCGTGCTCGTCCGTCCCAAGAACGGAGCTGATGCACATGAACCGCCGTACAGTCCTCGCCGTCGTCGCGGGAGCCGCCCTGCTGCTCCCGGGCTGCACCGGTACAGCAGGCACCTCGAAGGGCGCGGAGGCCAAGGCGCCCGACGACCCGTCGCAAGTGAGCGGAGACATCACGGTCCTCACCGTGCGGACCGACCTCGTGCAGGACGGCACGATGAAGAAGTACGCCGCCGAGTTCAACAAGACGTACCCGAAGGTGAAGGTCGAGTTCCAGGCCCTCACCAACTACGAGTCCGAGATCAAGATCCGGATGAACACCGAGGACTACGGGGACGTCCTGCTGATCCCGGCGGTGATCAAGAAGGACGACTACCCGAAGTTCTTCGCGTCCCTCGGCACCGAGGCCGAGCGCCGTAAGAAGTACCGCTTCACCGACTTCACCACCGTCGACGGCAAGGTCTACGGCCAGAGCCCGGTCGGCGTGATGCCCGGCTTCGTCTACAACAAGAGAGTCTGGCGGGAGGCCGGGGTCACCGAGTGGCCCACCACCCCGGCCGCGTTCCTCGCCGCCCTGAAGGCCATCAAGGACAAGACGGACGCGACCCCCTATTACACCAACTTCGCCGCCCAGTGGCCGCTGACCTCCTGGACGTACGTCAACGGCTCGGTCTCCTGCGACCCGCGCGCCACCGCGAAGCTCGCCGAGGGCGACCCGTGGGCGAACGGCTCCGACCTGCGCGTGGGCGACCAGTTGCTCTACGACATCGTGAAGCGGGGCCTCGCCGAGAAGGACCCGACGACCACCAACTGGGAGCTGTCCAAGCCGCAGCTGGCGAAGGGCGAGATCGCCACGCAGTGGCTCGGCACCTGGGCCATCGTCCAGTTCCAGGACGCCGCGAAGAAGGCCGGCGTGAACCCCGACGACATCGGCTTCATGCCTTTCCCGGCCCAGAAGGACGGCGCGTTCTGCTCGACCATCGGCCCCGACTACAACCAGGCCGTCAACATCCACTCCGAGCACAAGGAGGCCGCCCGCGCCTGGATCGACTGGTTCACCGACAAGTCCGGCTACGACCGGGACAACCTGGCCATCTCCCCGCTCCAGAACGCCTCGATGCCCGCCGTGCTCAAGCCGTACGAGGACGCCGGCGTGAAGCTGATCGAGCTGGACGACTCGGCGGGCGCCGAGGTCAAGCTGATCGACGACGAGTCGGAGGTCGGCATCTACAAGCCCGAGTACCGGCAGGAGCTGGTCGACCTCGCGCGCGGCGCGAAGAAGGGCAGCCTGGACGACTTCCTCGCGGGCCTCGGCAAGAAGTGGACCGACACGCGGAAGAACGTGGGCTCCTGATGACGGAGACCACCGAGAAGGCGGACTCCGGGGCCGTGGCGCCGGCCCTGGAGTCCACCCCTCCACGGCGGGTCCCGCGCCGCGCACGCGTCCGGCGGGTGGTGACCCCCTGGCTGTTCCTGCTCGCCCCCCTCGCCCTGCTGGTCACCTTCACCTACGCGCCGATCGCCAACATGGTGGCCTACAGCTTCACCGACTGGGACGGCGTGAGCCCCGAGCTGAACTACACGGGCGCCGAGAACTACCGGGAGATCTTCACCCGCGAGGACCTCTTCCAGGTGTTCTTCGTCAGCGGCTACTACCTGGCCGCGTCGGTGATCCAGATCGTCGCCGCGCTGTACTTCGCGACGATCCTCAGCTACAACGTCCGCTTCCGGAACTTCTTCAAGGGCGTGCTCTTCTTCCCGTCCCTGGTCAACGGCGTGGCGATCGGCTTCGTCTTCCTCTACTTCTTCCAGGACGGCGGCACCCTCGACACGGTCCTCGGCCTGTTCGGGTACCACGCCGACCAGGCCTGGCTGGGCACCCCGTTCTCCGCGAACACCTCGCTGGCGGGCGTGTCGGTCTGGCGCTACCTGGGCATGAACTTCGTCCTGTTCCTGGGCGCGATCCAGTCCATCCCCGGGGAGATCTACGAGGCGGCGGAGCTGGACGGCGCCAACCGGTGGCACCAGTTCCGGCACATCATCCTGCCCGGCATCAAGCCGGTGCTGACCCTGACGGTGATCCTCTCGGTCTCAGGATCGCTCTCCGCCTTCGAGATCCCGTACATCATGACCGGCGGGGCGACCGGCACCGAGACCTTCGTGATCCAGACCGTGAAGCTGGCGTTCCAGTTCAACAAGACGGGGCTCGCATCGGCGGCGGCCGTGGTCCTGCTGCTGATCATCCTGGCGGTCACCTGGGTGCAGCGACGCCTCGTCCCCGACGACAGGGTGGACCTCGTATGACACGCCGCGCCGTTGCCCGCACCCTCGTGTACCTGTCGCTGGTCCTCGCGGCGGTCGTCGTCCTGCTCCCGCTCGGCGTCGTCTTCCTGACGTCGCTGAAGACCGAGCGGGAGACGGCGAACGACGGCGGGGCGCTCACCCTCCCGCGCGATCCCCTCAACTTCGACAACTACGTGACGGCGTTCCAGGACGGCGGCATGCTCACGGCCTTCGGCAACACCGCCTTCATCCTGGTGATCTCCGTCGGCGGGACGGTCCTCATCGGCTCGATGACCGCCTACGCGATCGACCGCTTCACCTTCCCGTTCCGCAGGCTGGTGCTGGCGCTCTTCCTGGTGGCCGCGCTCGTCCCGGGGGTGACCACCCAGGTCGCCACCTTCCAGATCGTCCACGGCTTCGGTCTGTTCGACACCCGCTGGGCCCCCATCGCCCTCTACATGGGCACGGACATCGTGTCGATCTACATCTTCCTGCAGTTCGTCCGCTCGATCCCCGTCTCCCTGGACGAGGCGGCCCGCCTGGACGGCGCCAACGCGTTCACCATCTACCGGAAGATCATCTTTCCGCTGCTGAAGCCGGCGATCGCGACGGTCGTGATCGTGAAGGGGATCGCCGTCTACAACGACTTCTACATCCCCTTCCTCTACATGCCCTCGCAAGATCTTGGCGTGATCTCGACGTCGCTGTTCCGCTTCAAGGGCCCCTACGCCGCCCACTGGGAGACGATCTCGGCAGGAGCGGTCCTGGTGATCCTGCCGACCCTGATCGTCTTCCTGGCGCTGCAGAAGTACATCTACAACGGCTTCATGAGAGGGGCGTCGAGATGAGCCCGATCCGCCCCTCGCGGCGGACCGGGCCCCCTTGACCCGCGCGGACAGTGCCGTGACCGCAGCGGACCGGGCCTGCCCGCCCCGCTGCGGACAGCGCCCTGGCCGCAGCGGCTAGGCCTCCTTGACCTGCGCGGAGAGCGCCGTGGCCAGCACCGGTGCGACCTGCTCCACCTGCCACGTCCGGGCGCCCAGCCCGAACAGCGCCGCCGCGACCGACTCCTCGTCCAGCGGATTCGGCGGCTCCCAGCAGACGCGCCGAACGGTGTCCGGCGCGACGAGGTTCTCCTGCGGCATGTTCAACCGCTCGGCCAACGCGGAGACGGCCGACCTCGCCGCGCTCAGCCGGGCCGCCGCCACCGGGTCCTTGTCGGCCCAGGCCCGCGGCGGCGGCGGCCCGGTGACCGGCTGCCCGGGCTGGGGCAGCTGCGCCTCGCTGAGCGCCTTCGCCCGGTCGACCGCCGCCTGCCACTGCTCCAGCTGGCGCCGCCCCATGCGGTGCCCGAAGCCGTTCAGCGCGGCGAGCGCGTGCACATCGGCCGGAACGGCGAGCGCGGCCTCCACGATGGCCGCGTCCGAGAGCACCTTGCCCGGTGACACGTCCCGCCGCTGCGCGATCCGGTCCCGGGTCTGCCACAGCTCGCGCACGACACCGAGCTGCCGCCGCCGGCGCACCTTGTGCATGCCGGACGTACGGCGCCAGGGGTCCTTGCGGGGCTCGGGCGGCGGGGCCGAGGCGATCGCCTCGAACTCCTGGTGGGCCCACTCCAGCTTGCCCTGCCGGTCCAGCTCCTTCTCCAGCGCGTCGCGCAGGTCGACGAGGAGCTCGACGTCCAGGGCGGCGTAGCGCAGCCACGGCTCGGGCAGCGGGCGCGTCGACCAGTCGACGGCGGAGTGGCCCTTCTCCAGGACGAAGCCCAGTACGCCCTCGACCATCGCGCCGAGGCCGACCCGGGGGAAACCGGCGAGCCGCCCGGCCAGCTCGGTGTCGAACAGCCGCGTCGGCACCATGCCTATCTCCCGCAGACAGGGCAGGTCCTGGGTGGCGGCGTGCAGCACCCACTCGACGCCGGACAGCGCCTCGCCCAGGGCGGACAGGTCGGGGCAGGCGACGGGATCGATCAGCGCGGTGCCGGCCCCCTCACGGCGCAGCTGAACCAGATAGGCGCGCTGTCCGTAGCGGTAGCCGGAGGCCCGCTCGGCGTCGACGGCGACGGGGCCGGAGCCGGCGGCGAACGCGGCGATCGTCGCCGCGAGGGAGGCCTCGTCGGCGATCACCTCGGGAATGCCGTCCCGCGGTTCGAGAAGAGGTGTCGGCGCCCCGGAAGCAGTGGATCCGTCGTCGTCCGGAGGGGCGCCCCCGGTGGTTCGCAGTGAGCTGGCTGCTGCGGCTTCTTGGGCGTCGGTCACCTGTCAAGGGTATCCGTGTATCGACGGCGCCCGTCGACGGAACGTTCCGTCGACGGGCGTCACAGTGTCGTGAACCAGTCAGGTGGGTGGGGGATCAGGACAAGGGCCCGGCGGCTCTCGGGCGGGCGACCGGTGATCGGGCCGCGTGGGTGGGCGATCGGGCTACGGGGATCGGTGATCAGTGGATGATGCCGGTCCGCAGGGCGACCGCGACCATGCCGGCGCGGTCGCCCGTGCCCAGCTTGCGGGCGATGCGGGCCAGGTGGCTCTTGACGGTCAGCGCGGACAGGCCCATGGAGACGCCGATGGCCTTGTTGGACTGGCCCTCGGCGACCAGCCGCAGAACCTCCACCTCGCGACCGGACAGCTCGCGGTAGCCGCCCGGGTGGCTCGGGGCACCCGGGTGGCGGCGGTGGAGGCGGGCGGCGGCCGCGCCGATGGGGGCAGCACCGGGCCGGGTGGGGAGCCCGACGTTGGTGCGGGTGCCGGTGACGACGTAGCCCTTGACGCCACCGGCGAGGGCGTTGCGGACGGCGCCGATGTCGTCGGCGGCGGAGAGGGCGAGCCCGTTGGGCCAGCCGGCGGCGCGGGTCTCCGACAGAAGGGTGAGGCCGGAGCCGTCGGGGAGGTGGACGTCGGCGACGCAGATGTCGCGGGGGTTGCCGATGCGGGGACGAGCCTCCGCGATGGACGAGGCCTCGATGACATCGCGCACACCGAGCGCCCACAGATGGCGGGTGACGGTGGAGCGGACGCGGGGATCGGCCACGACCACCATGGCGGTGGGCTTGTTCGGGCGGTAGGCGACCAGGCTTGCGGGCTGCTCGAGGAGAACGGACACCAGGCCTCCTGGATGGTGGGGACGACTTCCAAGGTCACAGTCGTCTTCGGCATCAAACCTGTGGCCCTTTAGAGAAAGATCACGATTTAGTGAGTATCAATCTGCTTAATTCGGACACGCTGTCGATCGTTCGGCGATCGAATGGGGTCGTTCGAGGGGTCACTCCTGACTGAAAGTGGCCGTATCGACAAAGAGATGGTCAGTGGACGACAGCCGGCGGGAGACACGGTCGGCAGGGAAGGACGGCAGGGACGGGCCGGGGGGCGGCAAGGACAGGCGGCAGGGGCGGTCGGCGGGGGCGGTCAGCGCGACTGCGGGCCCCGCCGCTGCGGCAGCGTCACCACCGACGCGTCCCCCGGGCCGGCCGGCGGCAGCCCCGCCACCTGCGCCAGCAGGTCGCACCAGGACGCCAGGTGCGCCCCCGTGTCCGGCACCCCGCCGAGGCCCTCCCGGGGCGTCCACGAGGCCCTGATCTCGATCTGCGAGGTGGCCGGACGCTCCGACAGCCCGCCGAAGTAGTGCGAACCCGCCCGTGTCACGGTCCCGCTCGGCTCGCCGTACGTCAGTCCGCGCGCCTGGAGCGCGCCGGTCAGCCAGGACCAGCACACCTCCGGCAGCAGCGGGTCGACCGCCATCTCCGGCTCCAGCTCCGCCCGGATCAGCGTCACCAGCCGGAAGGTGCCGTGCCAGGCGTCGTGCCCGGCCGGGTCGTGCAGCAGCACCAGCCGGCCGTCGGCGAGGTCCTGCTCACCGTCCACCACGGTCGCCTCCAGCGCGTACGCGAAGGGGGCGAGCCGCTGCGGGGCCGGCGACGGCTCCACCTCGATCTGCGGCCGCAGCCGGGCGGCCCGCAGCGCGTCGACCGCGGCCCGGAAGGGCGGCGGCGCACCATCGTCCCGTCGGTCCCCCTCCCCGGTGCCCCTCTCGTCGTCCATTCCGCCCGTGCCGTCCGACAGTCGTCCCTGAGCCGCAGCCATGCGGGGAAGATTAAGGGGAAGCGCGGCCTCGCGCAGGGCAAGACACCCGCTGGGGCGCGACCACGTGGCCCTCGGCGCCGTGCGAGACTTGCCGTCGTGAGTGCCAACGCATCCCCCACGGGCCAGCAGCCGACAGCGACGTACGACAGTGCCTTCCTGAAGGCGTGCAGGCGTGAAGCCGTGCCGCACACCCCCGTGTGGTTCATGCGGCAGGCCGGGCGCTCGCTGCCGGAGTACCGCAAGGTCCGCGAGGGCATTCCGATGCTCGAGTCCTGCACGCGGCCCGAGCTGGTCACCGAGATCACCCTCCAGCCGGTGCGCCGGCACAACGTGGACGCGGCGATCTTCTTCAGCGACATCGTCGTCCCCCTCAAGGCCATCGGCCTCGACCTCGACATCAAGCCCGGCATCGGCCCGGTCGTCGAGCAGCCGATCCGCACCCGCGCCGACCTCGCCCGGCTGCGCGACCTCACCCCCGAGGACGTCTCCTACGTCACCGAGGCCATCGGACTGCTCACCCGCGAGCTGGGCGCCACGCCCCTGATCGGTTTCGCCGGCGCGCCTTTCACCCTCGCGAGCTACCTCGTCGAGGGCGGCCCGTCGCGCACGTACGAGAACGCCAAGGCGATGATGTACGGCGACCCGCAGCTGTGGGCCGATCTGCTGGACCGGCTCGCGGACATCACGGCCGCGTTCCTGAAGGTGCAGATCGAGGCGGGCGCCTCCGCCGTCCAGCTCTTCGACTCCTGGGCCGGCGCCCTCGCCCCGGCCGACTACCGCCGCTCGGTGATGCCCGCCTCGGCGAAGGTCTTCCAGGCCGTCGCCGGGTACGGCGTCCCGCGCATCCACTTCGGCGTCGGCACCGGCGAACTGCTGAAGCTGATGGGCGACGCCGGCGCGGACGTCGTCGGCGTCGACTGGCGCGTCCCGCTCGACGAGGCCGCCCGTCGCGTCGGGCCCGGCAAGGCGCTCCAGGGCAACCTCGACCCGACCGTGCTGTTCTCCACCCGCGAGGCCGTCGAGGCCAAGACCCGCGAGGTGCTGGACGCGGCGGCCGGCCTGGAGGGACACGTCTTCAACCTCGGCCACGGCGTCATGCCCTCCACCGACCCGGACGCGCTCACCCGGCTCGTGGAGTACGTCCACACGCAGACGGCCCGCTGACCACCGGGGACCCGCCTCGGCGGGGCGGGTCCCGACGTCCCCCCAACTCATCGCCACCCCTGACGGAGCCTCCCGGAGACAGCCGGGAGGCTCCGTCGTCGCGTTCCCCCGCCCACGCCGCCCGGCGCTGACGGATTCCTGCGGACGCCCGGTCCGTGAGGTGTCCGGGGGTCTGCGAGGGTGACCCGTCGAGCGGGAGCGCCGGCTCGTGAACGGCGCATTCTCGCCAGTCCCCGAGCGGGCTTCATGAGGGCGCCGAGGCCAGGAATTCTGCGTCGCAAACACTCAGGGAACCTGTCCTCGCACGTCACTCTCCGACAGAGGGGCCGGTCCTTGTGGGCCCGCTCCCACGTCCGCCCCTGACGCTCCAAGATCGGAGAACTGGCAGGCCAGACCGGGCGCCGACGGCACCTCGTTCGTCAACTCCGGTTCAGGCAGGGGTCTTGAGAAATTGACTCAATGACCTGAACGCCAACTTCCCTTTTCACAGCCGGAGTTGAATGGCATTCACGAGTGAAACGTGAGCTTGAACACGCGATGGAGGGGTGGCGGCCGAACGTTTTCGGGTGATCACATGGGCCTGCTTTTCGGTGGGGCGAGTGCGAACCTCTCGGGCTCGCCGAGTGATCATCGATGGGAGTCCCAAGTGATGGGTGTACGCCGTGCGGGGGCGGCGCTGGCGGTCGGCGGACTCGGTGCCGACAGCCACTCCGTTGGACTGTTCGTCCTCAAACACGCATTGACGTCGGCGGGTTTCCAGGTGTGCGACCTGGGGATCCAGAACGATTTCGGCCGGTTCGCCGCCGCCGCGCGGCACTGTGACGCCGTGCTCGTGTCGAACATGGACGGTCACGCGGGGCACTACCTGTGCGACGTGCCGGAGCTGCCCGACGACTGCCTGTGGTATCTGGGCGGGCATCCGGCGATCGACGGGGACACCGAGGCGTTGCGGCGCCTCGGCTTCACCCGCGTCTACACGGACTTCGTGGAGACGGACGTCGTTGTCGCCGCCCTGCGCGATGACCTGGCGGGACGTCAACTCAGGGCCTACAGCCCCGTGTTGCTGCCACCTCGCCGCGCCGAGCCGTCGATCGAGGGCCGGGATGCGGTGCTCGGCCAGTGGCCGACCGGTGAGGGGGCGCGCGACATGGAGGAGAACGCCGCCGTGCTCGCCGACCGCCCGTCGCTGGCGGAACTGCACGGCAGCGCGCCCCGTCCTCTGCTGCACCCCCGGTCCGGGGTGCGAGGCCGAGGGGACCAGCGGCGCCTCTTCGCGGAACTGCACGCGGCCGGAGCCGACGTGCTCTCCTTCCAGGTCGACTCCATGACGAGGGACGGCCGCTACGCGGAGGCCGAGCGGGTCATGTCGGGGCGCGGGGAACTCAACGGGTTCCCGGTCGTGAACCACGGCGTGGAGACGCTGAGGGAGATCAGCGCCGAGTGCCCCGTCCCCCTGCAGACCCGGCACAGCGCCCGCGACCCCCGCCTCCTGGCCGAGCTGAGCTACGCGGGCGGCGTGACCGCCTTCGAAGGCGGGGCGATCTGCTACAACATCCCCTACTACGCGGAACTCCCGCTGGCCGTCTCGATCGACCGGTGGAGGTACGTGGACCGCCTCACCGCGCGGTACGCCGAACTCGGCGTCGTCCTCGACCGGGAGTTCTTCGGCACGCTCACCGCGACCCTGATCCCGCCGTGCGTGGCCATCACCACCAACCTGCTCGAGGGCATGCTCGCGGTCGAGGCGGGTGTGCGTTCGGTCTCGCTCGCCTACGCCGAGCAGGGCTGCCGCGCCCAGGACGTGGCCGCCGTGCGGGTCATGGGCGCACTGGGCCGGGAACTGCTCGGAGCCGGCCGGGACGTGCGGGTGGCCACCGTGTTCCACCAGTACATGGGCGCCTTCCCGAGGCATCCCGACGACGCCGAGGAACTCATCCGGACGTCCGCCGAGACCGCCGCGCTGGCGGGGGCGGACCGGATCGTGGTGAAGACGCCGTGCGAGGCGGTACGGATTCCGGGTGTCGACGACAACGCCCGCGGCCTCGCGCTGGCCGCCCGCGGAGTGGACGAGGCCGAGGGGGCCGCCTACGTCCGGGACGCGGCCGAGGCCCAGCGCATCGAGGCGTCGGTGCGGTCCCTGCTGCGGGCGGTCCTGTCACTCGCGCCCGGTGACCTCGGCGCCTGCGTCGAGCAGGCCTTCGCCCGGGGCTATCTGGACGTGCCCTTCTCGCCGAGCAGGTTCAACGCCGGCCGGATGGTCTCGGCGCGGGACCTCGACGGCGCCGTCCGCATCCTCGACCCGGGCGGCATGCCCCTTCCCGCGGACGTCGTGGCCTACGAGGCCGACCGGCTGAACGAACGTCTCGCGGTGGCCGGAGTGCGCCGTGCCGAGGCCTGGCGCCTGGTCACGGACGACGTGCTGAGCACCAACCGCCGGCGTACGGGCTGGCCGCTGGACGGCCGGTCCGCGTGTCGACGGGCGGCCGGATGAACGCGGACGTCTGGCTGCCCTCCGCACCGGCGACGGGTACCACGGCCACGAGGCGGCTGCTGGTGCTGCCCCACGCGGGGAGCGGTACGGCGGCGTGGTTCGGCTGGCGTTCCCGACTGCCCGAGGAGGTGGAGCTGCGCGTCGCGCGGCTGCCCGGGCGGGAGACGCGGCTCGCGGAACCACCGCTGACCTCGGCGGCGCAGGCGCTCGCCGGACTGACCGAAGCCGTCCGGGCCCTGCCGCCGCTGCCCACCGTGGTGTTCGGGCACAGCCTCGGCGCGCTCCTGGCCTACGGTCTGTGCGCCGCGACCCCCGGCACGGCTCGCGCGCTGGTGGTCTCCGGGGAGATCGCGCCGGGCGGCGGTGCGCAGACGCACGCCGATCTGCTCCGTCTGCCGGACCGTGAACTGGCGCTCGCGGTCAACCGGCGCTGGGGCGCCGTGCCCCCGGAGATCCTGGAGCAGCCGGAGTTCCTGGCGCTCTTCCTGCCGGCGCTGCGCGGCGACCTGGCGCTGGTGGACAGCTTCCCCGCGCTGGCCGATCAGCCCATCGACATACCCCTGCTCGTCTTCGCCGGGGTCGACGACGCCCTCGACGACGCCGGACTCCACCGCTGGGCGACACACACCAAGGACGCCATGCACCTGTTCCGTCATCCCGGAGGGCACATGGCGGTGCTGGACGATCCAGCCGTCGCCGACCAGGTCGTAAGCGCATGCCTCCGGAGGCTGCTGTGACATTTCTGCACAACGCACTGACGCACCTCGAAAGCTGTCCGCAGGCGCCCGCCGTCACGTTCGTGACCCCTGATGCCGAGCCCGTCACCCTCACCCGGGCCGAGCTGTTCCGCCGCGCGGGCAGCGTGGCCGACCAGGTCCGCCGGGCGACCGTTCCCGGCGACCGGGTCCTGGTGGCCCTGCCGACGGGGGAGGAGCTGGTCGCGGCCCTGGTGGGCGTCCTGATGTCGGGGCGCGTCGCCGTCCCGGCCCCGTCCACCGCCGGCCCGCGCAACGAGGCACGGCTCCAGCAGATCGCCAAGGACGCCGGCTGCGCGCTCACCTTCAGCAGGAACACGGTGCCCGGCGCGTCGGTGCCCGACCTGGAGCGGGAACCGGATCCGCGCGTCGAGCCCGGTGACCTCGCCGTCCTTCAGTACACCTCCGGGTCCACCGCGGCGCCGAAGGGCGTGCGCGTCCGCACGGTGAACATCGACGCCAACCTCGCCGCGATGGAACGGGCCTTCGACCAGCACGAGAACGACGTGGTCGCGGGCTGGCTCCCGCTCTTCCACGACATGGGCCTGGTGGGCACTCTCCTGCACCCCCTGCGCATGGGGCTGCACGTCGTCCTGATGTCGCCCGAGCACTTCGTGCGCGACCCCGGTGCCTGGCTGCGAGCCGTCTCCGATTTCGGTGTCACCACCAGTGGAGGCCCCGACTTCGGGTACTCCTGGTGCGCCGACCGGATCGACCCCGAACGCCTCAAGGACGTCGACCTCAGCCGGTGGCGCGTCGCGTTCACAGGTTCGGAGCCCATCTCACCCCGGACGCTTGAACGTTTCTCCACAGCGTTCGCGGGCCACGGCTTCCGGGCGGAGGCCTTCACTCCCTGTTACGGCCTGGCCGAATCGACGCTGCTCGTCTCCTCGCACTCCGTCGCCGAGGCACCCCGCGTGACCGGCCACGGCGTGAGCTGCGGCCGCCCGGTCGAGGAAGTCGCCATCGTGGACGGGACGGGAGCCCCGGTCACCGGTACCGGGGAGATCTGGGTCCGCGGGCCGAGCGTCACCGACGGCTACCACGGATCGCCCGACAGCGAGAACTGCGACCTGAGCACCAGCGACGGCCGGGGCGGCTGGCTGCGCACCGGCGACCTCGGCGTCCTGCACGACGGCGAGCTCTACATCCGCGGACGCTCCAAGGACCTGGTGATCCTGCGCGGTGAGAACCACCACCCGCACGACCTCGAAATGATCGCCAAGGAGGCGGACGGCGTCCTGACGGCGTGCGCCTTCGCGGCCCCCGGGGAACCGGAACGCCTGGTGCTCGCCCTGGAGGCGCGAGGCGCCGCGGACGACGTCGTCGAACGGGTGCGCCGGGCCTTCCGCGAGGCGCTCGCCTTCGAACCGGACGAACTGGTGATCGTGCGGGGACGCGCCGTGCCCCGCACGACGAGCGGCAAGCTTCAGCGCGGTGCGTGCCGGGCCGCGTGGGAGGCGGGCGAACTTCCGGTGGCCCACCGGTGGAGCGCCTCGGAGGCCGGCCGGGCGCCCTCGGGCCCGCAGGAGGAACTCCTCGCCGACCTGTGGCAGGAACTGCTCGGTGTGCGCGTCGCGTCGGCCGGGGCGAGTTTCTTCGCGACCGGCGGGGCCAGCCTGCTGGCCGTCGAACTCTCCGTGCGCATCGCGGAACGGCTCGGTGTGCACGTGTCACCCGTCGACCTGCTCGCCGCCGGCACCCTGGAGGCCCAGGCCGGCCTCGTCGCCCGGGCGCCGCGGGCGACGGAGCCGCTGCCGGAGCCCGACGAGGCCCCGCTCTCCCTCCAGCAGGAGGGGCTGTGGCTGCTGGCCCAGATGTCCCCGTCCGGGCTGCCGCCGGTCTCGGTCACCCTCGGCGTGCCCCCCGGAGCCGATGTCGAGGCCGCGATCGCCACCCTGGTCCAGCGGCACCCCGTGCTCTCCACCGCGGGGCCCGACACACAGGGCCGCCAGCGGCGGGTGCCGTGGACGCCGACGGAAGGACGCCCCGACTTCACGGCGGGACGGCCGTTCACCGTGCGGCGCGGAGCCGACCACGTCGAGCTGGCCTGGGACCACCGGGTGATCGACGGATGGTCGGTGCGTGTCCTCATCGAGGAACTGGACGCCCTCCTGGCCGGCCGCCCGCTCCCGCCCGCCCCTCCCTCGGCGCTCGCCTGGGCCGCGCGCCAGCGCACGACGCTCGCGGCCGGCGACGACGCCGACGACCTCGCGTTCTGGCGGGCACGACCCTCGGGCGGCGCGGTACGGCTTCCCTGGGGCCGCCCCGAGGACAGCGGGGCCGCGCTCACCTCACGGCGGGTCGCCGACGTCGACGCGCTGCGGCGGCGGGCACGGGAACTCGACACCACGGTGGCCACCCTGGTCCTCGCGGCCGTGTCCGTGGTGCTGAGCCGCCTCAGCGGGCAGAACGAGGTCGCCGTCGGCGTGCCCTTCGCCAACCGCACACCCCCGTGGACGCGCACGGTCGGCTGCCTCGTCTCCATGCAGCGGGCCCGGGCATCCCTGTCCGAGGGGACCACGGGTGTCGAACTGGTACGGCAGCTCACCCGTGAACTCCAGGACCTGCGCGGCCACAGTTCGCTGCCGCTGGAGTCGCTCCAGTCGCGCCTCGGCCTGCCCCGCGACGCCGTCCAAGTGGATGTGGTCCTCGACCACCTCGAGGTGCCGTCCCGGGTGGGCGGCCTCACCCTGCGCGGCACCTCCCTCGACACGTGCCCGCCGGAGGCCAAGGTGCCTCTCACCATCACGGCCGTCGAGGACGAGGGACTGCGCCTCGTGCTGC
The DNA here is from genome assembly GCF_026008495.1 of Streptomyces sp. A012304. Taxonomy (GTDB): domain Bacteria; phylum Actinomycetota; class Actinomycetes; order Streptomycetales; family Streptomycetaceae; genus Streptomyces. The sequence goes on along the minus strand of NZ_BQUN01000095.1, from coordinate 163,390 downwards.
TGCGGCAGCGTTCGTTCCTGGGGGACGACGCCGCCGAGGAGTTCGCCGAGCAACTGGAACTCGCCCTCGCCGCGCTCGTCCGCAGCCCCGGGAGCCGCTGCCTGGAGTGGTCGCTGCGCACCCCGCGCGCCGATCACCGCCTGCCGGTGCTCGCCGATCCGCTGCCCACCCCCGAGGTGGGGTCGCTGCCCGGCGCCGTCATGGACGTCGATCCCGGCCGGATCGCCCTGCGGCGCGGGGACACGGCGTGGACCTACGGCGATCTCCAGGCGCGAGCCCTGCGGGTGGCGGGCGCCCTCCAGGCCGCCGGCGCGAGCCCGGGCGACGTCGTCGGCGTGCTCGGCAGCGCCGCGTTCGACACCGTCGCGGCCGCGCTCGGGACGATGCTCGCGGGCGGCGCCGTCCTCCACCTGGACCGTCGTCTCCCGCCCGGCCGGCTGGCGACGATGGTCCGCGAGTCGGCGGCACGCGTGGTGGTGCGCGCGGACGGCCACGACGAGCGCGACGCCGAGCTCGGCACCCTCGTCGAGATCGGCGGGACGGTGGGCGAGATCGTGCCCGTCGACCCGGCGGCCCCCGCCTACGTCGTCTTCAGCACCGGCTCGACCAGCACGCCCAAGGCGATCGTCGGCACCCACCGCGGCATCGCCCACTTCCTCGGCTGGCAGCGACGGCAGTTCGGGGTGGGCGACGAGGACCGGTTCGTCCTGCTGACCAACCTCGCCTTCGACATGGCGCTGCGCGACGTGTGGCTGCCGCTGACCTCGGGCGGTGTGCTGCACCTCCTGGAGGACCCCGCCGACGTGAGCGGAGACCGCGTCGCACCCCTGCTGGCCGCCCGCGAAGTGACCCGGCTGCACCTCGTCCCCACGCTCGCGCGCAGCTGGCTCGCCACCACCGACACGACACCGCTGCCCGCCTTGCGCAGCGTCTTCTTCGCCGGGGAGCCGCTGAGCGACACCCTGGTCGCCCGGTTCCGCGAGCGTTTCCCCGGCGACTACGAGGTACTGAACTTCTACGGCCCCTCCGAGACCACCCAGACCAAGATCTTCTTCCGTGTGCCGGAGACACCCGAGCCAGGGGTCCAGCCGATCGGCCGCCCCCTGCCGCAGACGGCGGTCACCCTCCTGAACGCGGCCGGCACCCCCTGCGGCCTGGGGGAGCCGGGAGAGATCCTGATCCGCACGCCGTTCGCCACCGCCGGCTACGCCAACGAGCCCGTCGCCCAGGCGCGGCGCTTCGTCCCCGACCCCCTGGGCAGCGGACAGACCGCCTACCGCTCCGGAGACCTCGGCCGGGCGCGCCTCGACGGGGTCATCGAGATCCTGGGCCGTGGCGACCGCCAGGTGAAGGTGCACGGCGTCGCCGTCGATCCCGCCGAGGTGGCCGACGTGCTCTCCGGCCTGCCGGGGGTGAGCCAGGCCGCCGTCCGGGCCGAACCCACGGCCGAGGGCGGCCACCGCCTCGTGGCCTGGTTCGTCGCCGACCGCCCGTGGAGCGCCCTGCGCGACGCGCTCGCCGACCGGCTGCCCGCCGCCCTCGTGCCCGAGCGTGCGATGGCGTGCGAGACGCTCCCCGTGCACCCCAACGGCAAGGTCGACCTGCGCGCCCTGCCGGAACTGGTGGACGACGTCCCGGTCACCGCCGAACCCCCCGCCGACGCCCTGGAGGCAGCGGTCCTCCAGGCCTGGCGGACCACGCTCGGTGAGCCGGACCTGGACATGCACGCGGACTTCTTCGCGCACGGCGGTCACTCGCTGAAGGCCCTGGAACTGGCCGCCGCGCTCAAGCGGGCGCTGGGCCGCGAGATACCCCTCGCGGAGATCCTCCAGGCCCGCACGCCACGCGAGCTGGCCCGCCGCGGGCTGTCGTCGTCCGCGCCGCCCGCCGCCGCCCTGCCGACGGTCGTCCCCGCACCCGGCGCGGCGTACGAACCGTTCCCCATGACCCCGGTGCAGGAGGCCTACTGGGTCGGCCGGCGGGACTTCCTCGAACTGGGCGGTGCCGCGGCCCAGACCTACCGGGAACTGAGCTGCGGCATCGACGTGGACCTGCCGCGCCTGGAGCGGGCGTTCCAGCGGCTGATGGACCGCCACCCCTCGCTGCGCACGGTGGCCACGGAGGACGGCCGCCAACGCGTGCTGCCTCAGACGCCGCCGTTCCGGATCGCCGTCCAGGACCTCCGGGACGCCGCCGATCCGGAGGCCGGTGTGCGCGCCTGGCGGCACGAGATGGCCGACCGCGTGCGTCCCCTCGAACAATGGCCGCTGATCGAGGTCCGGGCGAGCCTGCTGCCGCACGAGATCCGGCTGCACGTCGGGCTCGACGCCTGGGTGTGCGACGCCTGGTCCCGCGTCCTGCTGCTGGACGAGCTCAAGGAGTTCTACGACGACCCCCTGCGGGAGGCCGAGCCGCTCGAGCTGACCTTCCGGGACTACGTGGTGAGCGTCGAAGGCGCGCCCAGCGAAGCCGATCTGGAGTGGTGGCGCGCCGAACTGGACGCGTTCCCGGCCGCTCCCCGGCTGCCGCTCGCACGGCGTACCGGCTCCGGGTTCACCCGGCGGCACGGCCGGCTCGAGGCGGAGGAGTGGGCGGAGTTCCGGCGGCGGGCCGCCGCGTCCGGGGTCACTCCGTCGGCCGCGCTGCTCGCCGTGTTCGGCTGGGTCCTCGCGCGCTGGAGCGCCGAGGACAGGCTGGCGCTCAACGTCACCGTCTTCCGGCGCCTGCCGGTGCACCCGGACGTGAACCGTCTGCTGGGCGACTTCACCTCGGTGCTCCCGCACGCCATGCACGCCCGGTGGGAGACCTTCCACCGGCACGCGCGGGACGTCCAGGCCCGGCTCTGGCAGGAGCTGGCGCACGGCTCCGTCTCGGGTGTCCATCTGGCCCGTGAGCTGGCCCGGCGCACCGGACGGCTGGACGCGGTGGGCATGCCCGTCGTGTTCACCAGCGCGCTCACCACCCCGGAACTCGGCCGCGAGTTCGACTGGGAGTGGCTGGGTGAGCTGGTCCACGGCATCTCCCAGACCCCCCAGGTGTGGCTCGACCTCCAGGTCTACGAGCACCGAGGCCGTCTGCACTACAACTGGGACGGCGTCGAGGAGATGTTCGAGCCGGGAGTGCTCGACGCGCTCTTCGACGCCTGGTCCGCCCTCCTGCGCTCCCTGGTGCGGGACCCCTGGGACGGGCCGGCGCCCGACCTCCTCCCGGAGGCACAGCGCCACCTCCAGGCCCGCGCCAACGCCACCGGGGCACCGGTCGTCCGCGAGACGCTCGTCGACGGTGTGCTGGCCGCGGCCGCGCGCACCCCCGACGCGCCGGCGGTCGTCGACGACGCGGGCACCCTCACCTTCGCGGAACTCCTCGCGCGGGCCGAGGCGGTGGCGGCCGCGCTGCTGGAGCGGGGGACACCGCGCGGCGCCCTGGTGGCGATCGTCCTTCCGCACGGCCGGCAGCAGGCCGTCGCGGCGCTCGGCGTCCTGCTCGCGGGCGCCGCGTACGTGCCCGTGGACCCCTCCCAGCCGGCCGGGCGGATCCGGCAGATCCTCGACGAGGCCGGGCCCGAGTGCGTGCTGCGCACCCACGGCTCCTGGACGGAGGGCATCGCCCTCGAGGACCTGCCCGCCGCCCGGGCCCGCCGCCTGCCCCGGCCGGACGACCTGGCCTACGTCATCTACACCTCGGGATCCACCGGACGGCCCAAGGGCGTGATGATCCGGCACGAGGCGGCCGTCAACACCCTGGTCGACATCGGCCGGCGGATGTCGTTCGGACCGCAGGACCGCGTCCTGGCCCTCTCCGCTCTCGCGTTCGACCTGTCCGTGTGGGACCTCTTCGGCAGCTGGCGCTGCGGAGCCGCCGTGGTCTACCCCGCCGACCGGGGCGACCCCGCGTCCTGGATCCGGGCCGCCCGGGCCCACGGGGTGCGGGTGTGGAACTCCGTACCGGCCCTCGCGCAGATGCTCACCGACGCCCTGGAGGCCGACCCCGATCTCTCGCCCCCGGACCTGCGGACCTTCATGCTCTCCGGCGACTGGATCCCGTTGCGGCTGCCGTCGCGGCTGCGCGCCGTCGCCCCCGAAGCGGCCGTATGGTCCCTCGGCGGGGCCACGGAGGCCTCCATCTGGTCGATCGCCCATCGGGTCGAGCAGGTCGACGAGAGCTGGGCGAGCATCCCCTACGGACGCCCCCTGGCCAACCAGACGATGCAGGTCCTCGACGACCGCCTCCAGCCGTGCCCGGTCCATGTGGCGGGCAGGCTGTTCATCGGGGGACTGGGTCTCGCCGACGGCTACTGGCGCGACGAGACACGCACCGCCGAGCGGTTCGTGGACCGCGACGGCGTCCGGCTCTACGACACCGGGGACCTCGGCCGCTGGCTGCCCGACGGCACCATCGAGATCCTCGGCCGGGTCGACAACCAGGTGAAGATCCGCGGCTACCGCGTCGAACTGGGCGAGATCGAGCACGCGCTGGAGGCGCTGCCCGCCGTCGAACGCGCGGCGGTGCTGCTCAGTGGCGACCCGCGCGGCGACCGCCGGCTCGTGGGCTTCGTCGTGCCCCGCCCGGGCGCCGAGGCCTGCGAGGAGTCACTGCGCCGGGACCTCTCCCAGAAGCTGCCGGACCACATGGTCCCGCACGCCCTGGTGTTCCTGACGGCCCTGCCGCTGTCGCCCAACGGGAAGATCGACCGCTCGGCGCTGGTCGCGCACGTCCCGGCGGCAGCCCCGCCCGAGGCCGTGCCGACCGACGCGGACGTGCTCGCCCGGGCGTGGGAGGAGGTGCTGGGCGCTCCGCCGGCCGGACCGGACGCGAACTTCTTCGCCTCCGGCGGTGACTCGGTGAGCTGGCTGCGCGTCTGCGCCCTGGTGTCCCGCACCGGGTGGCGGCTCCCGGCGGCCGCGATAGCGCAGGACGCGACGTTCCGGGCCCTGTCCGGGCACCTGGCCGCCCCGGCCGCCCCCGCTTCCGCACCCGAAGGCCCCACGCCCCCGGCCCCGATGCGTACCTGGCTGGAGGCCAGGGGGCTGCCCCCGCACTTCAACCAGGCGGTGCTGCTGCGCCTGCGGCGCCCCCTCGACCCGGGCTTGCTCGACCGCGCCCTGGCGGCGGTGGTCACCACGCACCCGGCCCTGGGCTCCACCCTGGACGGCGGCAGCGGAGGCCATGTGCTGGAACACGGCTCGGACCTGGCGACCGCGTGCCGCGGTTTCACCACCGACGGCCCGCTGCTGCGGGCGACCCTGCTGCCCGGCACGCTCGTCCTGTGTGCCCACCACACGGTCGTCGACGCGCAGTCCTGGCGGGTGATCGTCGGTGATCTGGAAGAAGCCCTCGACGCGCTGGAGGCCGGGCATGAAGTGAGGCTCGTGGCCGAGCCCACCGACTACGCGACCTGGTGCCACGCCGTGGCGCAGCTGCCGCCGGTCACGCTCCCGGAGCTCCCCGCACCGGCGGAGACCGGGGTCGAGCGTGACGGACAGCTGACGACGCGCGTCCTGACGCCCGGCGCCGAAGACCTGCGGGCGGCACTGGAGCGGCTGCGCTGCACCGAGGAGGAACTGCTCGTGACGGCCGCCGCCTGGGCCAACGGCAGCGTGAGCGGTCGCTGGGACATCGAGGTGGAGCGCCACGGCCGGATGCTCGGCACGCTCGACCTCAGCCGCACGGCGGGATGGCTGACCGCGTTGATACCGCTGGCGCTGCCCCCCGGCTCGCCCGTCGACGTCCTGGTGGAGGTGAAGAAGCAACTGCGGGAACTGCCGGACGGCGGCATCGCGTCGGCCGCGGCCCACGCCCGCTCCGGCCGGTCGGCGTCGCTGGTGGTCAACCCGCTCGGGGCGCTGGGCGACGAGTCCTCCTCCCGCTTCGAACTGGTCCGGGACACCACGCTCCCCTTGCGCGACCCGGAACTGCCCAGGCCCAACGAGCGGCGCGTGACCCTGTACACCACCGCCGGACGGCTGCACGCCGAACTGAACCACCGCGGTGGGGCCGATACCTGGCTGACCGCTCTGCAGTCCGCGCTGGACAGCCTGCTGCACACGACGCGGGCCGCCGCCGCCAGTGCGGCCGACTTCCCGGACAGCGGACTTCCCGACGATGAGCTTCGCGCCCTTCTCGCTGGTCTGGAGGCCACGGATGACTAAGGTCGAGGACATTCACGGTCTCACGCCGCTTCAGCAGGGCATGCTGGTCCGTGCGGTGCTGGAACCGGAGTCCGGCGCCTACGTCGAGCAACTGCGGATCGAGTTCGGCGCCTGTCCGGACCCGGAGGCGCTGCGGCAGGCGTGGAGCGAGCTGTGTCGCCGCCACCCGGCGCTCAGGAGCACCTTCCACCATGCCGGGCTCTCCGAGCCCCAGCAGGTCGTGCACGCCGAATTCCCCCTGCCCTGGCGCGTGGAGGACCGGCGTGAGCGGGCCGAGCAGGACATCGCCGCGCTCGCCCGGGCGGAGCGGGACCGCGGGTTCGACCTCGCACGGCCGCCGCTCTTCCGTCTCGTCCTGGTCCCGCTGCCCGACCGTGCCGTGCTCATCTGGACGTTCCACCATCTGCTGCTCGACGGCTGGAGCCTCGGCCGGGTGCTGCTGGAGGTCGACGACCGCTATCGCGCCGCCCTGACCGGGGACGCCACCGGGCTGGCGCCGGCCGCGCCGTTCCGTGAGTTCATCAGGTGGTCGCGCGCCGCCGACCCGACACCCGCGCGAGAGCACTGGCGGACGCGGCTGGACGGCGCCTCCTTCACCCGGGTCGGCGGCGAGACCGGCGGAACGGGCGGCGAGCGCAGGATCCGGCTCGGCCGGGACGCGACCGACCGGGTCCGTGCCGCCTGCCGGAGCCGGGCCGTCACCCTCGGCACCCTCGCCGCAGTCGGCTGGGCCGCCTGTCTCGCCGAGCCGGACGCCACCCGGGACGTCACGTTCGCCTCGCTGTTCTCCGGCCGTCCGGCGGACCTGCCCGGCGTGGACGACATGATCGGCATGTTCGTCAACACCGTCGCCACCCGGGTGCGGTTCGAGCCGCGCGAGACGGTCCACGCGCTGCTCACACGCGTCCAGGAGGAGCTGGTCACCGACCGGCGGCACGGCTGGACGCCGCTCGACCAGGTGGCGCGGGCCGCCGGTCTGTCGTCGTCCGACTCGGTGCTCGTCGTCGAGAACTATCCCCTGGACCAGGCCGTGCTCAGCGACTCCCCGCTGGACATCCGGCACATCTCGGTGGACGAGCAGGCGGATGTGCCGCTGGTCGTGGCGGTCGTCCCAGGCGAGGACATCGAGCTGCGGCTCGCGACACCCCCCGGGGGATTCACCGACACCACCGTGGACCTGCTCGCCCAGCGGTTCGCGGAGTGGCTCGTGACGCTGGCCGACGGCATGGACGACGACGCCGCCCGGCTGCTCGGACAGCGCGAGCTGCTCGAACAGCGGGCCCTGCGCGCCCGCGTCGGCGGACCACCCGTACCGGCCGGGAGCCTGGTCGAGGCGATCCTGGCCGCGGGACCCACCATCGTCGACGGCGACGACCACTGGCCGGCGGAGCGCGTCCTGGCCGAGTCCGAGCGCTACGCGCGCCTGGCCCACGGCATGCCCGCCGGCCCCGTCGCCCTGGTGGCGGACACCCGGGCGCGGACCATCGCCCAGATGCTCGGCTGCCTGCGCGCCGGACGGACGTACGTCCCGCTCGACCGCACCGACCCCCGCCACGCCGAACGCATGGCCCATGCCGGCGCGCGACCGCTCCCGGACGGCCCCGTACCGGTCACCGGCCCTCCCGGTCCGCCCGCCGCCGACACGATCGCCTACCTGCTCCACACCTCCGGCACCACCGGCGAGCCGAAGGCCGTCGTGCAGAGCCACTCCGGCGTCCTGGCCCACGCGCGGCGCTTCGCGTCCTCCATAGGGCTGCGCCCCTCCGACCGCATCTGCATGACGGCCTCCTTCGCGTTCGACGCCGCCGTGATGGACATCTTCGCCGCGTCCGTGGTCGGGGCCACGCTCGTGATCGGTTCCCCCAGGCGCCATGGGCTGCGGGCCCTGCGCCACGACGTGCTGCCCGACACCACCGTCCTGCACACCACCCCCAGCCTGTTCCGGCTGCTCGCGGCCGAAGGGCTGCCGGGGCGGTTGCGTGCCGTGGTGCTGGGCGGGGAGGCCGTCCTCCCGTCCGATGTGGACCTCTTCACCCGCACCGCGCCCCCCGGATGCGTTCTCGTCAACGGGTACGGCCCCAGCGAGAGCACCACGGGGCTCCAGTGGTTCGCCGAGCGCGGTGCCCAGGTGGCGCGCGTCCCGGTCGGCCTTCCCGTGGCGGACACCGACGTGTGGATCCGCGGCGCCGACGGGGAACCGGCCGACGACCCCTGGGCCGAGGGGGAGATCGTCCTCACCGGCGAGGCCCTCGCCCTCGGGTACCACCGGGATCCCGACGGCGGAGGCCGGTTCCTGACCTGGGACGGACGCCGCGGCTATCGCACCGGTGACCGCGGCCGGCGTCGGCCCTCCGGATGCATCGAGGTCGTCGGACGCGTCGACGACCAGGTGCAGATCGGGGGAGTCCGGGTCGAGCCCGGAGAGGTCCGGGCCGTCCTCGCCGGCCTGCCCGGCGTGACGGCCGCGGAAGTGCTCGCGGTCCAGGACGGCACGGACGTCCGCCTGCACGCGTTCGCGACCCCCGCCACCCTCGACGGCGACGTACTGATGCGTGCCCTGGCCTCCCGGCTGCCCAGCGCCTTCGTCCCGGCCGGCGTCCACGTACGGGACCGGCTCCCGCTGCTGGCCAACGGCAAGGTCGACCGTGCGGCCCTCCGCGCCGGACTGCGGGAACCGGACCGCTCCCCCCGCCCCGGCACGGCCGCCGACGGCCCCTCGGACGCCGTCCTCTCGACGGTCCTCGCCACCTTCGCGGAGGTGGTCGGCACGGCCGTACGGCCCGAGGACAGCCTGTTCGACCTGGGCGCCAACTCCCTCGACGCCCTCCGGGTGGCGGGGCGACTCGAGAACCGGCTGTCCCGACCGGTGCCGCTCCAGTCGCTGTTCGACCACCCCACCCCGCTCGCGCTGGTCGCGGCGCTGGCCGAGACGCCCGCCCAGCCCGCCCCGGAAGCCGTCCCCCGCGCCGAACGGCACTGGCGGGCTCAGCCCGCGAGCCGCCCCACGCCCGCCGCCGACACCCCACGCCTCAGCCTCTTCTTCTTCTCCGGTCACGCCGCCGACCCGGCCGCCACCTACCGGCTCCTCATGGAGGCGGCCCTGCGCGCGGACGAGCTGGGCCTGGAAGCCGTATGGACCCCGGAGCGCCACTTCGACGCGTTCGGCGGCGCCTTCCCCAACCCCGCCGTCCTCGCCGCGCACCTCGCCGCCCGGACCCGCAACCTCAGGCTCAGGGCCGGGAGCGTGGTCCTGCCCCTGCACGACCCGATCCGCGTCGCCGAGGAATGGGCGGTCGTGGACCAGCTCTCCGACGGCCGCGTCGACCTGGCCATCGCCTCCGGCTGGCACCGCCGTGACTTCGTACTGGCCAGGGGGGCCTACGCGGAGCGCAAGAACCGTCTGCTCCAGCAGATCGACACCCTGCGCAGACTGTGGGAGGGCGAGACACTGGAACTCCCGGACGGGGACGGCGAGCACGTGACCGTGGGGACCTGGCCGCGGCCCGTGCAGCCGCACCTGCCACTGTGGCTGACCTCCCAGTCACCCGAGACGTTCGAACTCGCCGGACGGCACGGGCTGCACGTCCTGACCAATCTCAACTACAAGTCCCTGGACGAGCTCGCCGAACGAGCCGCCCGGTACCGCCGGGCCCGCGGCGACCGACCGGGCGGACGCGTCACCGTGATGACGCACACCCTCGTCGGGAAGGACGACGGCGAAGCCCGCACGGCCGCCGTCACGGCCTACGCCGACTACGCGCGGAACAACCTCGTGCTGCAACAGGCCCACGCGCGCGGCGCGGACAAGGCGCTGCGCCCGTCGGAGGCGGACGCCCGCGCACTCGCGCTCCGGTCGGCCGAACGCATGGTCGACCACGGCGGACTCGTGGGCGACCTCGACCGATGTCGTGACCGCCTCGCCGGACTCCGCGCCGCCGGCGCCGACGAGGTGGCGTGCCTGATCGACTTCGGCGTCCCCCACGACCAGGTGCTGGCGGGCGTCGAGCTGCTGGGCGAACTGGTCCAGGCCCCGGTGCGCCGCGCGGTACCCAGGTCGGCGGTGCTGCCGGCGGCCCCCCTCCAGGCCCAGCTGTGGGTCCTCGACCAGCTGTCCGACACACCGGGCACCTGGATGATCCCCACCCTCGTCCGGTGGGAGGGACCGCTCGACCCGGCGGAACTGCGCTCCCGGCTGGCGGCGCTGTGCGCACGGCACGAAGCGCTGCGCACCTCCCTCGACGAGCGCGACGGACGGGTCGTGCAGGTGGTGTGGGACCACCGCGCCGTCGGCCTGGAGACCCGGGCGGTCACCAGCGAGGCGGACGCCCTGCGTCAGGCCCGCGAGATCCTCGACCAGGGGCTCGACCTGCGCCGGGCACCGCTGATGCGGGCGGTGCTGTTCACCGTGGGGCCCGAACACCATGTGCTGCTCCTGGCCTGCCACCACGCCATCGCCGACGGCAGCTCCACCGTCGTCCTGGCGCGTGAGCTGCTCGACGGTGTCCCGGACGGCCGGCCGCTCCAGCTCGGCGACTGGGCCGCCTGGACGGAACAGCGCCTCGCCCGCGGCGACCTGGACGCACAGGACCGCTGGTGGGACGAGACGCTGCGGGACCTGCCGCCGCGGCTGAGGCTCGGCAGCGGTGTCGCCGACGGCCGGCGCGGCGTCCACCCCGTCCCGCTGGACGCGGCCGTGGAACCGGCGCTGCGCGCCGTGTGCCGCTCCTCCGGGGCGACCCGCTTCGAGGTCGTCCTCACCGCCTTCGCCCAGGCCCTCGGCCGGTGGTCGGGCCAGGACGACTTCCTCGTCGGGCTCCACCACGCCAATCGCGACCGTCACGAACTCGAAGGCCTCGTCGGGCCCCTGGTGAACCTGCTGCCGTTCCGGGTGCGCCTCCCCTCGGACGGCGTCCTCGACTCGGTCCGCGACCAGGCCCGCCAGGCGCTGGCGCACCACGAGGTGCCCTACGCCCGGCTCGTGGCCCGGCACGCCACCGAACACCGGCCCGGCACGGACCCGCTCGTCGACGCGGCCCTGCTGTACCAGAACCTGCCCGAGGTCGCGTCCGAGGGGCCGTCGCGGTGGCGGCGGCTCGAACTCGACGGCGGCCAGGCCCGCTTCCCCGCCACCCTCGTGGCGACCGAGGGCCCCGACGGCCTCGCCCTCCAGCTCGACGTCGACTCGGGCCTCTTCACCGACGACGAGGCGGCTCGCCTCGCCGCCGCGGTCCGCGACAGCCTGCACCGTCTCGTCGGCGCCACGGCACCGGCCCTCGCCCGCGTCGAACCGACAACGGCCGTCCTCGCGCGGGGCCCGCACCTGCTCGCCGCCTTCGTCGAGCACGCCGTGCGGCACCCCTCGGACACCGCCGTCACCGGCCCCGACGGGACGCTCACCCGCGCCGAACTCCTCGGGGCGGCGCGCCGGCTGGCGGCCGCCGTCCGGGCTCGCGTGCCCGCCGGGTCCCGGGTCGGCGTCCAGGTGCCTCCCGGCTGCGCCATGCTCGTGGCGGTCTACGGCGTGCTGCTCGCGGACTGCACCGTGGTGCCCCTCGACGCGGGCGTCCCGGCCGCCCGGCGCCGTCTCGAACTGGACCTGGCCGACGTACGGCTGGCCGTCGCCGACACCGACCTGGAGGTGCCCCGGCTCGACCCGTTCCAGGACGGCCCCGAGCGGCACGAGGAGCCCTACGGGAAGGAACTCGCCTACATCATCTTCACCTCGGGCTCGACCGGAGTCCCCAAGCCCGTGGCCGTCGGACACGACAGTGTGCGCGCGCTCATCGGCTGGGCCCGGACCGCGTTCCGCGACGACGAGCTGACCGGCGCCCTGCTGACCGCCCCGATCCGCTTCGACATGTCCGTCTTCGGACTGTACGTGCCGCTGGCCGGGCCAGGCTCCGTCGTGGTGATGCGGGACATCGTGGCGCTCGTCGAGGAGCCGCCCCCCGCGCCCGTCCGTCTCGTCTACACCGTGCCGTCCGCGCTGCGCGCGGTGCTCGCCGCCGGAGCCCTCCCCGCCACGGTCCGCACCGTGAACCTCGGCGGTGAGGCGCTCCCGTCCGACCTGCTCGCGAACCTCCTCACCGAGGTGGAACGCGTCTGCAACATGTACGGACCGACCGAGAGCACGTCGAACGCGTTCTTCGAGGACTACACCGAGCCGGTGGAACCCACCATCGGACGGCCGATCACCGGGACGGGAGCCTGGATCCGGCGGCTGTCCGACGGGACGTGCGCCGAGCCGGGGGAGAGCGGCGAACTCGTGCTCACCGGCGCCGGGCTGGCCAAGGGCTACCTCGGACACCCGGACCACCCCGCGTTCACGCCCGACGGCTACCGCACCGGGGACCGCGCACAACTGCTGCCCGACGGCCGGTTCGCCTACCTCGGGCGGCTCGACGACCAGGTCAAGGTCCGCGGACACCGCGTCCAGCTCCTGGAGATCGACGCCCACCTCTCGGCCCTGACCGGCGTCGACGTCGCGGCCTGCCGGCTCGACGGCGACCTCGTCGAGGCGTGGATCGTGCCCACCGCCGGCTGCGACGGCGCCGCCCAGGCGGCCCCGCGCCAGGCCGAGACATGGGCGGCCGAACTCGCGCAGACCCTGCCGGCGCCCTTCCTGCCGTCCCGCTGGATCGTCGTGCCGCGCCTCCCGCTCAGCGCCCACGGCAAGCTCGACCGGAAGGCCCTCGCGAGCCTCGAGTGGTCCCCCCTGGAGGCGGGGTCCCTCGACAACCCGGCGCAGGCCGCCCTGGCCGCCGTCTGGGAAGAGGTCCTGGGCGTCCCCGTACCGGGCCCCGACGCGGACTTCTTCGCGCTGGGCGGCCACTCCCTGCTCGCCATCACCCTGTGCCGGCGGATCGAGGACCGGCTGCGGGTCCACGTACCGCTGCGCACGCTGTTCGACCATCCGACCGTCGCGGCGCTGGAGGTGGCGCTGCGGGACGCCGAACCGGCCCGCGAGGACACCGCGGTCCTCGTCGCGGACCCCTCGGCCGCCGAGGAGCCGTTCCCGCTCACCGAACTCCAGCAGGCCTACTGGGTCGGCGGACGCGACGACATGGCCCTGGGCAGCGTCGGCACGCAGGGCTATGTGGAGATCGACACGACGGTCCCCGTGGACCGGCTCGTCGACGCGTTCCGCGCGCTGGTCCGACGGCACGACATGCTGCGCGCGGTGTTCGACGCCGACGGCCGCCAGCGTGTCCTCACCGACCCCGGCGAGTTCCCCGTCGTGGTGGAGGACCTCAGGGGCGCGCCCGAGTCCGCCCTCGCCACCCGCCGCACCGAGCGCTCCCACCACAGGCCGGACCCGGCGAGCTGGCCACTGGTGCGCGTCTGGGTCTCACGCCTGGACGACCGGGCCCGGGTGCACATCAGCGTCCCGGCGCTCATCGCTGACGCCCACAGCGTGTATCTCCTGGCCCGTGAGCTGATCACCCTCCTCGAAGGGCGCGAGCTGCCGCCGCCCGGCCCTGCCTACCGGGACCTCGCCCTGGCCCTGGCCCGGCGTGACCGCACACGGGAGGACGCGGAGTTCGCCTCCCGCGCCGCGTCGTTCCCGGCGGGCCCCCAGCTGCCCCTGGCCGTCGACCCCGAACAACTCGACACGGTGCGGTTCGACCGGCGCGAGCTACGGCTCGACGCGAGCGTCTGGCGCTCGGTGCGCGAGGCCGGCACGGCCCACGGGCTGACCCCGGCGGGCACACTGCTCTCCGCGTTCGCCTGGGTGCTCGGCGCCTGGGCGGAGGAACCCGACTTCGCGCTGGCCGTCACCTTCTTCGACCGGCCTCCGCTCCACCCCGACGTGGACCTCGTCGTGGGCGACTTCACCAGCGCCCGGCTCGTCGAGGCCGGACCGGCCGACGACCTGGGACAGTTCGCCGCCACCCTCCAGGGACGCCTGTGGGAAGCCCTCGACAGCGACGCCTACGACGCGGTGCGCTGCGTCCGGGCGCTGCGCCGCCTGGGCCGGCCGCACACCTTCCCGGTGGTGTTCACCAGCACCCTCGGACTCGACGCCCCGCAGCGCGGCAGCCTGGGCGAGGTGGCCTACGCCCTGACCCAGACCTCGCAGGTGTGGCTCGACCACAAGGTCCGCGAGGAGGACGGCGCGCTGGTCAGCACCTGGGATTTCGTGGACGGGCTGTTCCGCCCCGGAGTCGTCGACGCCATGATGGAACGCTTCGAGGCGACGCTGCGCCGCATCGCGCGCGGCGAGTGGTCGACCACCACCCCAGGGCTTCCCCCCGACCAGCAGCGGACCCGGGACGCGTACGGGGCGACCGCCTGGCCGGCGCCGGGCCCGTCCCTGCTGCACCGGACACTGCTCGCCGACGACGTGTCCGACGCGCTCGCCCTGGTGACCCCGCAGGGCGAGCGGGTCACCCGGCGCCACCTGGCCGCCGCGGCGGGCGCGGTGACCCGGCGGCTGCTGGACGACCGGCTCACGGTCGGCGACGTGGTGGCCGTCGAGTCGCGCCACGGCTGGCGCCAGGCCGCCGCGGCGCTGGGCGTGATGGCCGCCGGCGGCGCGTTCGTCCCGATCGACCCCGCCTGGCCGCAGCGCCGGATCGACGCGGTACTGCGCACCGCGGGCGCCCGCCGGGCGGTCACGTCGTCCGACTGGGCGTCCGGCCTGACCCGGATCCCCCTGTCCGACGACGACCGCGAGGCACCGCTCGCCGCCCCGCCCGACCTCGCCGGCCCGCAGGACCTGGCGTACATCCTGTTCACCTCCGGATCGACGGGGACGCCCAAGGGCGTGGAGATCCCCCACGCGGCCGCCGTCAACACGCTCGCCGACATCTGCGACCGGTTCGAACTGAACGGCGATCGCGTGCTCGGCCTGTCCGGGCTGCACTTCGATCTCTCCGTCTTCGACCTCTTCGGCAGCTGGCTGTCCGGCGGCGCCGTCGTCCACCCCGAGGCCTCCCGCGACCCGGCCGCCTGGGCGGACCGTATGACCGGCGAGGACATCACCGTCTGGAACAGCGTGCCCGCCCTCGCCGAGATGCTCGTCGAGCACCTGGAGGCGACGGGCCGCAAGCTGCCCGGCCTGCGCCTGGCGCTGCTGTCCGGGGACTGGATCCCCGTCACCCTCGCCGACCGGATCAGGGCGGTGGCACCCGAGTGCAGGGTGGTGAGCCTGGGCGGCGCGACAGAGGGTTCCATCTGGTCGATCGCGCACGAGATCGGCGACCACGATCCGACGTGGCCGAGCGTGCCGTACGGGCGTCCGCTGCGGAACCAGGGCATGCACGTCCTCGACGGCCGCCGCGCTCCGCGGCCGGAGTGGGTCACCGGGGAGATCCACATCTCCGGCTCGGGCGTCGCCCGCGGCTACCGAGGGGACCCCGCCCGCACGGCGGCGGCGTTCTGGACCGACCCCGGGACCGGAGAGCCCTACTACGCGACCGGTGACCTCGGACGGTTCCGCCCCGACGGCACGATCGAGTTCCTGGGCCGCCGGGACGGACAGGTCAAGATCCGGGGGCACCGCGTCGAACTCGGCGAGATCGAGGCAGCCGTACTGGAGCATCCCGACGTACGGCAGGTCGCGGTCACCGCGCCCAGGGGCCCGTCCGGACAGCGCCACCTCGTGGCGCACGTCGTGGGAGCGACGGACGAGGCGTCCGTGCGGCGCCATCTGACCGAGCGCCTGCCCGAGGCCCATGTGCCCCGGCAGATCCACCTGGTGGACGCGCTCGCGCTCACCGCGAACGGCAAGGTCGACCGCACGGCCCTGGAGGTGGCGCCGGCGCCCGCCGCGGCGACACCCGCCTCGGACACGCTGCTCGCCCTCTTCCGTGAGGTCCTGGGGCAGCCCGACGCCGGGGTCGACGACGACTTCTTCGTGCTGGGCGGCGACAGCGTGCTCGCCATCCGCATGCTCACCCTCGTGGAGACCAGGCTGGGCAGGCGGCTGCCGGTCCGTGACGTGTTCGCCAACCCCACGGTGCGCGGCCTGTCGGCCCTGCTGCACGCCGAGGACGCCGGGCCCGCCGTGACGCTGGATCCGCGGGAGCGGGCCCGGGCGAAGCAACGCCAGGGCCACCGGGAACTCGCCGGACCCACGCGCGACCTGCCGACAGTGTCGGCCTCCGAGTCCCTGCACAGCCGACGCAGCCACCGCGACTTCGTGCCCGAACCGCTGCCCGTCGACGCCCTCGAACGGCTGCTGGCCCTCCTCGTATCCCAGGACGGCACGCGGCTGTACCCCTCCGCGGGCGGCGCCCACGGCGTGCAGACCTACCTCCAGGTCGCCGACGGCAGGGTGGACGGCCTGGCGGGCAGCTGGTTCCTCGACGGCGCGGCCGGACGCCTCACCCGGGTCTCCGAGACACCGTGGGAGCCCGCCACCGCGGACTCCGGCCCCAACCGGTCGCTCGCGCACGGCGCGGCGTTCGCCGTGGTCCTGGTGGCGGATCTCGACACCCTCGAACCCCTCTACGGCGAGACGGCCACACGGCTCGCCACGCTCGAGGCCGGCTACATGGGCCAGTTGCTCGCGGGTGAGGCCGCGGGCCACGACCTCGCCCTCTGCCCGGTCGGGACGGTCGACGAGGCCCGGCTGGGCGCCGCGCTGGACCTGGGCCCCCGCCGCCGGGTCGTCCACGCGCTCCTGGGCGGCCGCCCCCTGGCCTCGCGGATCCGCGCCGACGCGGTCTGGTCCGGCACGCCCCGCGAACCCCGGCCGGGGCCGGTGCTGCTCACCGGCGCGACCGGCATGGTGGGTTCCGCGCTGCTCGCGCAACTCCTCGAAGGCGGCCACGAGGTGCACTGTCTGCTGCGCGGCGACGCCGACGCCCGGCTCGCCGAGCTGCTGCGCGCCGAGGGCGTCGAACAGCACGCCCACCGCGCCTTCGCCTGGGCAGGGGACCTCGCCGGCCTCGACCCGGACACGGCGACCACGCGGTTCGGCACGGTCGTCCACGCGGCGGCGGACGTCTCCTACGTCAAGGACTACGCGACGCTCGCGCCGGCCAACGTGGAGGGCACTCGCCGCGTACTGGACCTGTGCGCCGACGGCGCGGTCCTGCACTACGTCTCCAGTCTGTCCGTCTTCAGCGACCACGGCCGTGACGCGTTCCCCGAGGACACGCCACTGCCGGCGAACCCCCCGGTCCGCGGCGGCTACGCCCAGAGCAAGTGGGCCGCGGAGAGCCTCGTGCGGTCGTTCGTCGAGCGCGGCGGCCGGGCCCACGTCCACCGTCTGGCCCTCGTCGTCGACCGCCGCACCGAGCTGGACGACTACGTCGGCGCGCTGGTGCGCGGATGCCGGGCGACCGGGGCCTTCCCGGACGTCGACGTCGACCTCCCCCTGATCCGGCGCGGGGCGGCGGCGGCGGCCGTCGTCGCCGCCCTGGGCACCCCGCCGCGCACCTGGCACCTCCAGGAGCCGGTGGCCCCGACGATCCGGCAACTCGCCGAGGCGGTGGGGGCGCTGGAGACGCTGCCCCCGGAGAAGTGGCTGCGCCGGGTCGAGACGGCCGTCAGCCGCGATCCCGGCCATCCGCTGGCCCCCTATCTCGAACTGCTCCGGGCGTCACGCGACGGCGGGGCACTCGATCCGGCCGGGCCGCGCGGCGGCCGGCTGGACGGGCGGGACAGCTGGCGGCACCTCGCCGCGGCCGGCGTGAAGCCCTGCACAGACCTCGCGGTACTCCTTGAGGAGGTCATATGAGCTGGCTGTACGGGTGGGAAGAGGCCAGTGGCGCCTTTCGCACCCTGGCGCGACGCCACGGTGAGGTGGAACGGATCCCGCACGGCGGCCGCAGCCCAGCGGGCGAGCCGCTGACCGTCGACGTGGCCCTGCTCGGGCCCTCCGACGCGGAGCGCTGCGTCATCGTGTCGTCGGGACTGCACGGCGTCGAGGGGGTGGCCGGCTCCGCCATCCAGCGGGCGTGGCTGGAGCGGCTGCCCGGGCCGTCCACGCGGGTGGTGCTGATCCACATCCTCAACCCGTTCGGGTTCGCGTGGCAGCGGCGCGTCGACGCCGACAACATCGACCTGAACCGCAATTTCCTGCTGGCCGGGGAGAAGTACACCGGCTCGCCCCCGGGCTGGCGGGACGTCGCGCCGTGGCTGGTCCCGCCCCGCCCGGCGAACCGCTGGGACCCGGTCCTGCCGAAGGCCCTGTTCGCCGCGGCGCGCAAGGGACGCAAGGCGGTCTTCCAGGCCGTCAGCGGAGGCCAGTACGAGACGCCCCGCGGACTCTTCTACGGCGGCTCGGGGCCCGCCGCGCTCCAGGAGCTGCTGCGCGAGAACCTGCCCCGCTGGACGGCGGGCGCCGGCGAGGTCCTCCACCTCGACATCCACACGGGGCTCGGCACCAGCGGCGGACTTCAGCTGCTGCTTCCCCGGCGGCAGGGCACGCCGGAAGCCGACGCGCTGGTCCGGCGCTTCGGCCCGGACGCCCGCCCGGCGCTCGAGCAGGTGCGGCACTACCGGGTGCAGGGAGGCCTGGGGAACTGGTGCGAGGAACTCCTGCCGGACCGCGCGTACACGCTGTGCGCGGCCGAGTTCGGCACCGTCTCCGCCCTGGAGGTCGTCGCGGCACTCCACCAGGAGAACCGGGCGTGGTTCTGGGGCCGCCGCGAGGATCCGCGGTCCGTCTGGGCGCGCACCCGTCTCGCCCACGCGTTCGCGCCCGTCTCGCCGGCCTGGCGGCAGCGCGTGCTGGACCGGGGTGTACATCTCATCAGCCAAGCAACGGAGCCACGATGACGATCGACGAGCTGATGCGCCGCACGCGCGCTCGGGTGGACCAGAGCCAGCAGGGGATTCCGACGTACTACGACCGGCGGGTGCTGCGCCAGGCGGAGGAGCGGGATCCGCGGTGGGCGGCCCGGCTCGCCCGCCACAGCGCCGCGTGGGAGGCCGGACGCTTCGTCCCGTGGGCCGAGCGGCACGCCGTCGACCTCACGGGTCTCGATCCGCACCGCCGCAGCGAGATCCCGGACGAGGTGCTGATCATGAGCCAGGGCACGGCCCGGCCGACCCGCTGGCGAGGACACGACCTGTTCAAGAGCGCGTTCGACTTCGCCCTCGTGCCCATGCTCCTGGCGGAACTGCGCCCGGCGGTCGTCCTGGAGATCGGTTCCGGCAACGGCGCGAGCGCCCTGTGGATGGCCGATCTCGCGGAACTGCACGGTCTGGACTGCCGGGTGGTCTCCGTCGACGTGCAGCCCGTGTCCGTCGCCCATCCCCGCGTCGACTTCCTCACCGGAGACGCGCGCCGGATCGACGAGATCGTGCCGGCCGACGCGTTGGCGCGTGGACCGCGGCTGATCGTCGAGGACGCGCACGTCGGTGTCCGCGGCGTGCTCGAGTACGTGCACGAACGGCTGGAGGAGGGGGACTACATCGTGGTGGAGGACAGCGTGGGCAAGTCCTCGGACCTGGGGGACTTCACCGCCGCCCATCCGGGCGAGTACGCGGTCGACACGCATTTCACGGACTTCTTCGGCCGTAACGCGACCAGCTGCGTCGACTCGATTCTCCGGAGGATGGCATGAGCCTGCTGGACACCATTTTCCCGGCCGGAGCGGCCGCGCCGGGCGACGAGCCGCGGCGCGTCTCGATCCCGGCTCTGGAACAGCTGCTGACCTGGGGCGACCTGGAACGCATTCTGGCCACGTCGTGCTTCGAGGGGCCGGGCAGCGCCACCATCCAGAAGGACCTGTCGCTGCCGGACCCCGGGATGAGCCGCGTCTGTGTGCTCACCAACGGCGAGTCCATCTGGCGTGCGCCGCGCCGGACGTCCCCGGACGAGCTGCGGCGACGTCTGGCGGGAGCGACGCTGCGGGTGGAGGCACTGGAAGAGGTGCATCCCCCGCTGGCCGAACTCGCCGCCGAGCTGTCGCGCCCCGGGGCCCCGGTCTACGTCAACGCCTACGCCGCGTGGGGCAGCCTCAAGGGGCTCGCGCTCCACTACGACTACACCGACAACCTCGTGCTGCAACTGGCGGGCCGCAAGCACTGGAGGATCTACCGCCCCACGCGTCCCGCGGTGCGCGGCCCGGAGTCGACCGCCTACAAGGAGGGGATCCAGGCGGCCGCCCGCGGTGAGGCCGGCGGAACCCCCGACGAGCTGCGGCGGGTGCGGGCCGGGCTGTTCTGGGAGGGCGAGCTCGCCGCCGGTGACGCCCTCTACGTGCCGCCGGGGTGGTTCCACGAGGTGACCCCCGTGGGCGTGCCCACCCTCCACCTGGCCTGCGCCTTCGCGGCCGTTCCAGGAGAGCCCCCCGTCCTGCCCCCGGTCATCCGTCTGCCCGACGAGCTGAAGGCGGCCATCTGAGACCCGCCCGTCCGGCACCCCCGGTGCCCGTGGGCCGCGACGTGCGGGGAACCCGTCGTCGCGGCCCAGGGAACAGGGTCAGACCGCTTCCACGCGTGCCTTCACCCGCGCGCCGTCGGCCACCGCCTCGGTGAGGGTGGGGTCCGTCACCTCCGCGTAGGTCACGGACGAGGCCAGTACCTCGCCCGCGAGGAGCGTCTCGTGCGCGCGGACGGCGTCGAGCACCGACTCCGGGGCGTCCAGCGTCAGCGCGATCCGCTGCGAGACGTCGAAGCCGGCCTCCCGGCGCGCCTTCTGGACCAGCCGGATCACGTCCTTCGCCAGGCCCTCGGCCATCAGCTCCGGCGTCAACGTGGTGTCCAGCACGACCAGTCCGGTGTTGCCGGGCAGGGCGGCCGTCTCGTCCGGGTCGGTCGCGACGAGGCGTTCGGTGTACTCGCCGGGCAGCAGCTCGATCCCCGCGACGGTCACCCCGCCGGCGTGCTGGACGTACTCGCCCGCCTTCACCGCCCGGATCACCTTCTGGGTGTCCGGACCCAGGCGGGGACCGCACGCCGACGGATTGACCGCGATCTCGAACCGGCCGTGCGCCGTGACATCGGTCGTCAGCTCGACGCCGCGGACGTTGACCTCGTCGCGCAGGATGTCGGCGAACGGCGCGAGGGAGTCCGCGTCGGTGGCCGCGACGACCAGCCTGGTCAGCGGCAGCCGCACGCGCAGACCGCGCGCCTTGCGCAGCGACAGCGCGGCCGACGCCACCTGGCGCACCCGGTCCATGGCGACGACCAGGTCGCTGTCGTGGGGCAGGTCACCGGAGGACGGCCAGTCGGTGAGGTGCACCGAACGTCCCGCGGTGAGTCCCTGCCAGATGCTCTCCGTGGTGTACGGCAGCAGCGGCGCGGCGACCCGCGTGGTCACTTCCAGCACGGTGTGCAGCGTGTCGAGGGCGTCGGCGTCGCCGTCCCAGAACCGCTTCCGGGAACGCCGCACGTACCAGTTGGTCAGCACCTCGGCGTGGTCACGGAGCTGCTCGCACGCCCCGTCGATGTCCAGGGCGTCCATGGCGGCCGTGATCCCGTCGACGAGCTTGGCCGTCCGGGCCAGCATGTACCGGTCCAGCACATGTCCGCTGTCGGTCCGCCACGTCCCGCGGTGGCCGGCCGCGCGGGCGTAGAGGGACTGGAAGTACCAGGTGTTCCACAGCGGCAGGATCGCCTGGCGGACGCCCTCGCGGATGGCCTGTTCGGTGACGACCAGGTTCCCGCCGCGCAGGATGGGCGAGGAGAACAGGAACCAGCGCATGGCGTCGGAGCCGTCGCGCTCGAACACCTCCCGCACGTCGGGGTAGTTGCGCCGCGACTTCGACATCTTCTGACCGTCGTCGCCGAGCACGATGCCGTGGACGAGCGCCGAGGAGAACGCGGGCCGGTCGAACAGGGCCGTGGCGAGCACGTGCAGGGTGTAGAACCAGCCGCGGGTCTGTCCGTTGTACTCGACGATGAAGTCACCGGGGTAGTGGTCCTCGAACCACTCGGTGTTCTCGAACGGGTAGTGCACCTGGGCGAACGGCATGGAGCCCGACTCGAACCAGCAGTCGAGGACCTCCGGGACCCGGCGCATGGTGGAGTTGCCCGTCGGGTCGTCCGGGTTGGGCCGGGTCAGCTGGTCGATGTAGGGGCGGTGCAGGTCGGTCGGGCGCACCCCGAAGTCCCGCTCCAGCTCGTCCAGCGAACCGTAGACGTCGACGCGCGGATAGCGCGGGTCGTCGGAGACCCACACCGGGATCGGCGAACCCCAGTACCGGTTGCGCGAGATGTTCCAGTCGCGGGCGCCTTCCAGCCACTTGCCGAACTGACCGTCCCGGATGTTGGACGGAACCCAGTTGATGTCCTGGTTGAGTTCGACCATCCGCTGCCGGAACGCGGTGACCCGGACGAACCAGGAGTCGACGGCGCGCTGGATGAGCGGGTTGTTGCACCGCCAGCAGTGCGGGTAGGGGTGGTCGTACGTCTCGTGCCGCAGCAGCACGCCCAGCACGTACGGCGCCCCGTCGCGCAGGTCCTTGATGATGGCCTTGTTCGCGTCGAACACCTGCGCGCCCGCGTAGGGGGGCACCTCGGTGGTGAACTCGCCGCGGCTGTCGACCGGGATCACGACCTCGATCCCGGCCGCGTCGGTGACCGCCTTGTCCTCCTCACCGAACGCCGGGGCGATGTGGACCAGGCCGGTGCCGTCCTCGACGGTGACGTAGTCCGCGGCCAGCACCTGGTGGGCGTTCTCCCGGCCGAGGAAGAAGTCGAAGGGCGGGGTGTAGGAGAGTCCGAGCAGGTCGGACCCCTTGAGCCGGCGCAGGACGGTGGGCTCCTCGCCCAACTCCCGGGCGTAGTGCGGGACCCGGGCTTCGGCGAGGACATAGCGCTCGCCGCCGTGTTCCGCGTCGGTCTGCACGAGCACGTAGTCGAGGTCGGGGTTCACCGCCACGGCGAGGTTCGACGGCAGCGTCCACGGAGTGGTCGTCCAGATCAGCGCGAGAGCGCCGTTCAGGTCGTTCTCGGGCGCGTTCGGCGCGGACAGCCGCAGACCGACCGTGACGGCGGGGTCCTGCCGGTCGAGATAGACGTCGTCCATCTTCGTCTCGGTGCTGGACAGCGGCGTCTCGCAGCGCCAGCAGTACCACAGGACGCGGAACCCGGAGTAGACCAGCCCCTTGTCCCACAGCTGCTTGAACGCCCACATGACCGACTCCATGAAGGAGAGGTCGGAGGTCATGTAGCCGTTGTCGAAGTCCACCCAGCGCGCCTGCCGGGTGACGTAGTCGCGCCACTCGGAGGTGTAGCGCAGGACGGAGGAGCGGCAGGCCTCGTTGAAGGCCTCGATGCCCATCTCCTCGATCTCGGACTTGTGCCCGATGCCGAGCTGCCGTTCGGCCTCGACCTCGGCGGGGAGGCCATGGGTGTCCCAGCCGAACTGGCGTTCGACACGCCTGCCGCGCATGGTCTGGTAGCGCGGAATGGCGTCCTTGACGTAGCCGGTCAACAGGTGCCCGTAGTGGGGCAGTCCGTTGGCGAACGGCGGACCGTCGTAGACCACGTACTCGTTGCTGCTCTTGTCCCCCGCGGGGCGGGACTCGACGGACGCGACGAACGTGTTGTCGGCTTCCCAGAAGTTCAGTACCTCGTGCTCGAGCTCAGGGAAGGACGGCTGGGCGGGAACGTTCGGGTACTGTGCCGGGTCGGGCTGACGGTCAGCCATTGCGGTGCTCCTCGCGCGGCGTGCGGACTCTGCCTGCGGGGACGACTGTCCCGGCCTGGGACGCCGCGGTACCACCCCGCTTGCCGTCCACGCACGGACGACCGCTCGATTGAGGCTGTGACGGGCCACTCCCGTCCGGTTCTACTCGGGAGTCGCCGGGTGGCGGTCCGTTTCTTCCGGAGGCTCCCCGGTGATGGCCGGATCGACGCCTGTGCCCCGAGGTTACCCCACCGGCCGACCGCCCGTGCAAGTCGGTTCCGGGGCGGCCACGGGGCCGTGGGGCGGGGTGCTCCCGGGCGGTCCGAACCGGCCCTGGTGGTCTGATAATCTGTCGGCGCGATTGTCGCAAAAGGCCTATAGCTCAGTCGGTTAGAGCGCTTCCCTGATAAGGAAGAGGTCAGTGGTTCGAATCCACTTAGGCCCACTCCGGGTGACGGATCATGCGGACAATGGGCATCTTTCCCCGCCACTGCCGCCGCTCGCCCGAGATCTCGAAGCCGTGGCGGGTGTAGAAGCGGATGGCCCGCGTATTGTAGACGGTCACCCAGAGGCATACCGGTCTTTCGCCCACCCATGACAGATATTCGTTCATGAGCCGGCTGCCGATTCCCCGGCCGCTGAATTCGGCGAGCACGTACATCGGGCCGATGCTCGCGACCTCCGCCTCGGCCCGATGCCCGCACAGGAACCCGACCGCGCGGGTGACCGTGCGCGCCACGCGACAGAAATGCAGGTCGGGGTGGTCGCGGGCGTCCTCGACGGCCCGCCGCCACTGGGCGACGCCCTCCGGCGTGACCAGCCGGCCCACGGCCTGTCTGATCCAGTCCTCGTCGATCCCGAAACGAGGATTCGGATAGCTCTCGAGCCAGGCCGTGAAATGCACCCTGCTCAGCGCCTCCGCGTCATCCGGTGACGGCGCGCAGGTGGTCACGTGCTGGCTCGTCGCAGGCGGCACGTCACTCGTTCCCTCCGGTGACCGTATTCGCGCGCTCGTTCACATTCTGCGCCTCTCCCCGCGTTCCACAAATCGATCAGAACGGTGCGCGGGGGCGTACGGCTGTTTCCGGTGGCCGGGAATTCGGGCTAAAGGCTGTCCCGCAAGTGCGGCCGTGCTCTGAGCAGAGACCGGCTCGATAGGGTAAGGACCGCAGCCGATCGAAGAGGATCGTTCGATGGCGACGTATGACCAGCTGACCGAGTGGGCCGGTCTGGGCCGTGTCACGCGAGCCAGACGGGACGTTGTGGCTGGCTGGCGGATCCCGGACTTCCTGAAGGTACAGCTCGTCGAGGTGGGCATTCCGGTAGCTCCACGTCTCATCGAGCGAGTCGTGATTCAGAGCGAGGCTGATCCGGTCCTGCTCACGTCCCGCGGCCCGCTCTACCGTCTCACCGAGCAGGCGGACCTCGATGAGCCGGCCGAGCGGTCATCGTTCGGCGTCGAGCCGGAGACCGGGGCGGTCTACTTCGTCATGCCGGACGGGGAGGCATGGTTCGCCAACTCGTGTGTCGACGTGTGGCTCGACGTCCTTCACCGTTACGGCAGTCGCGTCACCGCCTCAGAGCTTCTCAGCGAACCGGATGGCCCCGAGGAGTACCTCTCCGAAGAGGAGGAAGAGCAGGCTTTCGCCGAGCTGAACCGGCTGGCCGAGGAGCTGAAGGAGATCGACCCTCCGGCCTTCGAGGGCTACGAAGGGCTTCTCTGGCCGGGACTCCTGGATCGATGGCTCTACTGACCTTGGCCCGGTAGAGCCACGGCCCGTGTATCTGGAGCGCGCAGGGATGCTGGGCTCACCGCTGAGATGATCTACTTGTGGGGGCTGTGATCACGGCGTCGGAGCCGTCATGGATAGCGCCGTACTCCGGGCTGAGTCCGAAGCAGTTCGGGAAACTGATCACCGTGCTGTGGCGCGGAGGCCCGCACCTGGTTTGCAGGGGCCGTCCGTGGAGTCTGGCGCTGGAAGACCGGGTTCTGCTGGTCGCCGCCTACTGGCGGACGAACCTGACCTTGCGGCAGCTGGCTCCCCTGTTCGGGATCTCGAAGTCGGCCGCGGGCCGGATCGTTAGCCAGCTCGGGCCCTTGCTCGCGCTGCGGCCGCGCAGTCGCTTCAGCAGAGACACTGTGCTGATCGTGGACGGCACCCTGGTGCCGACACGGGACCACAGCGTGGCGGAGCAGTCCAAGAATTACCGCTACTCGACCAACCACCAGGTCGTCATCGACGCCGACTCACGCCTTGTCGTCTCCGTCGGCCGGCCCGTGCCCGGCAACCGCAACGACTGCAAGGCATGGGAACTGTCCGGGGCCAAGAACTCGGTCGGCAACACCACCGTGATTGCAGACGGCGGCTACCGCGGCACCGGCCTGGTCATCCCGCACCGCCGAGAACGCGGCCAGATTGAGCTACCGGCCTGGAAGGAAGCCCACAATGCCTCCCACCGCAAAGTGCGCGCCCGAGTCGAGCACACCTTCGCCCGCATGAAGACCTGGAAGATCCTCCGCGACTGCCGTCTGAAGGGCGACGGCGTCCGCCACGCCATGCTCGGCATCGCCCGCCTCCACAACCTCGCTCTCACCGGATACTGAACTTGATTGAGTGATGTCGGGGGCCCGCCGCAGGGTGGCAGGGGTCAGCTCGCGCCTTCCCGGTGTGGCCGGAGCACGAGGATGATGCTCGCGTGATCCGAGACTTCCCGCCGTTGCCGTTGCCCCAGTACGCCGTGGTCCGTATCGGCTGCTCACCAGGGGTGCCTGCTGAGATCGCCGCCGATCTGCGGGAAATCGGCGTGCCAGCAGGGCTGATCGGTTATGAGTACCAACCGCTGACTGAGGCGACACTCCTGGACGGGATCGGTGAGAGCGGGTTGGTCGTCTTTGGGTCCAGCGGCCTGTTCGGTCGGCTCGGCGTCGATGTGGCTTCGCGTCGCGTCGTGCAGATCCCCAAGATCGGGTCCGCGACCGCCTGGCACGTGAACAGGGATCTCGGGGCCTTCCACCGGTGCGTCGCGGGCACTATCGCCCGCTTCCCGTTCTACGAGGAAGACGAGGAGGACAGGTTCCAGGAGGTGGCGGACGAGCTTCGTCGGCTCCTCGCTGCTCTCGATGCCACCGCACTCGCAGACAACGGGTTGTGGGAGACCTTGTGCGATGACGTGGCGATGGGCGACTACGCGAACTGGGAGGAGGAATGAGTTACGTCAGTCCTCCAGGGTCAGGCCGGCGGTTGCGAGGCAGCCGTCGTAGTGGCGTGCGCGGAGTGCTCCCATCCCGTCCACCGTCGACCCAGGAGCTGGGAGAGTGCTGGGTTGAGGTCAGTCCAGATGTCAGGCGTCTCGCCCTGTCACAGGATGAAGGCAGACGGCGTGCATGAGTGACAGCGACAACACCAATCGCGACAGGCTCGACCTGACATGGGTGGAGTCCATGGGCGGCCCGCTGATCGTCGTTCCTGTGTCCGTGCTGCACCAGTGGAGCGGCTGCACCGAGGGCGGCATCATCGTCGGTGGCACCGACCAGCCGGACGATTACGACCGGGCCTGCGCCGTCGAGGGGTCCGCCGAAGTGATCAGCCTGGGTGATGCCGAGAGCACATCCGTGCTGGTGCTGGGAGACGAACCAGCCACGACCTGCTACCTACCCGAACGAAGGGTCTTCGTGCGGTGGCTCGGCGCCAACTCCGAAGCCGAGCTGGTCGCCGCAGCCGGTGCTGTCCTGAGCGATGAGGCGACGCCATGGGAGTACTGCGGAGTCTGGGAGACCGACGGCCCCGCGGTTCTGATGGACTCAGTCGAGGCCGGCGAAGACCTCGGCGTGCCCTACCCGGATGGCAAGGGTCAGCCGGATGAAGCCCCGGTGCCCGTGCCCGCAGGACGATGGAGAGTCCGCGCGTTCTACAAGATCGACGGGTCCCCTTCGGTTGGTGTGGTGCAACTCCTGCCAACAATCGGTCCTTGATACCTAAGGGCTGTCCCGTAAATGATCTCAGATGTGCCTGTTGACCTGCTCGTTTCTTTGTCACCCTGCGAGGGTGAGGTTGTGCAGGCGGGCGATGCCGAGCATGGCGTGATGGACGCCGTCGCCTTTCAGGCGGCAGTCACGGAGGATCTTCCAGCCCTTCATCCGGGCGAAGGTGTGCTCGACGCGGGTGCGGACCTTGCGGTGGGAGGTGTTGTGCTCCTCTTTTCCAGGCCGGAAGTTCGGCCTTACCGCGTTCGCGGCGGTGTGGGATGACCAGGCCGGTGCCCCTGTAGCCGCCGTCCGCGATCACCATGGTGTTGCCGACGGCGGCCTTCACGCCGGACAGGTCCCACGCCTTGCAGTCGTTGCGGTTGCCAGGCACTGGTCGGCCCACAATGACGCTCATGCGAGTGTTGGCGTCGATGACGACCTGGTGGTTGGTGGAGTATCGGTAGTTCTTCGATTGTTCGGCAACCTTGTGGTCGCGGGTGGGTACCAGGGTGCCGTCCACGATCAGCACTGTGTCCCTGCGGAACCGTTTGCGTTGCTGTGGTGCCAGCGACGGCCCGAGGTGGTCGATGATGCGGCTGGCTGCGGACTTTGAGACCCCGAACGGCGGGGCAGGCTGCCGCAGGGTCAGGTTCGTCCGCCAGTACGTGGCGACCAGCAGGAGCCGGTCCTCCAGCGGCAGGCTCCAGGGCTGGCCCTTGCGGACCGGGTCCGCACCCTCGCGCCGTAGCGCGGTGATCAGCTTGCCGAACTGACGCGGACTCAGCCCGGTGAACGGGGATATCCAGGACGACTCCGACGCCGTGATCCCACCAGCCACAGCAGGATCGTCTCACCTGTCGGCCAGCGCCCCGCGGACAGTGCGCGAGGGACCGATTCATCGACAGTTGGCGAGCCAGTCTGCCCGCTCTGTACGATCGGCGCCGCCGTCTCCATCCACTACGTAGGCCAGCGCCTCTGCGAAGGTTGAACCCAGGTGCCAGAGGACATTCGGTCCCACAGCAATGACGCGCCCGCTTGCTGCAATGTATGATCTGTACTGGACCGACCACATGCCCAGAGGGCTGTAGTTCTCCGCATATCTAAGCCTCAACCTGGAGGCTTCCGCGGCTGTGTCGATGCAGGCGTCAACAGGGTCTATGTGCAGGGACGAGCCGGGGACACGCGCCGGGGAGCTCGCGATCGTCAGTCCGCCGAACTCCGCCCAAACCCCGAGCGCCGCGTCGTTGAGCTCGAACCCCGCCGCCGTCAGTTGATGTGTCCACTCCCCAGTTGCGACCTGGCGATCCGCTGTCCACCCGGCCACGCTGAGCGCGTCCAGCACTGAAGGCCTGCAACCCAACAGCGACCCACCGGCATGTTCCATGCGCCCTCCCCGTCCTCGCAACCGCGCCTGTTCACCGAAGTCTGCCGCACATCTCTGGTCCGCAGCGGGACAGGATGCTGTCCCGCACGTGAACGGAGATCACTTACGGGACAGCCTTTAGCGGGCTGTCTGACGACGCGAAAGCTACCCGCCGGTTACCTTGCGGCTGGTGTCTGAGCTAGGACACCGGGGCCTGGATGAACCAAGGCACGGGCCGGGCCCGCCGCCGCGCGGGGTGCTGTCGGTGGCGGCTGCGAGGCTGGACGGATGAATGGAGACGAGCAGTTGCTGCGCGGCCGGATCTACGGAGCCGACCACGACCATCCGGGCCCGAAGCCGGGACGCGGCTACGCCGAACTGGTGGGCGGACCGCTGGACGGCCTGCTGCTGGGCATCCACGGATGGCGGACCGTGGAAGTCGACGACGGCGTGGCCCTGTCCACCGGGCTCGGGCAGTTCCCCGGAGGCCGCGCCCTGTGCGACCCGCGCCCCGGCGAGCCCCGCACGCCGGGCCAGGGTGTGAGCTGCCGCTTCTGCTACTCCGGCGACACGCCCGGACCACAGCCCCGACCATCTGCCCGACCACGGCAGGTCAGCGCGCTGCTCACTCGCCCGGGGCACCGGTGCACGGACCCCCAGGCGATCGCGGCTGGGGGTTTTCACGTAGGGCCCAGCAGATCTTGGCGCCCGCGAACGGCTGCGGTAAAGCTGAGTGGGATGCACCGGATCCCAGCGAGCGCGGACGGAACCGCGCAGGTCATGGTGCGCGAGGAGAGCATGCGATGCGGATGATGATGAAGGCCCGCATGGACACCCAGATGTCGAACAAGGTGACCAAGGGCGGAGCGATGCCCCAGTCGGTGAAGTCGACCATCGAGCAGCTGAAGCCCGAGGCCGCCTACTTCACCCCCGAGGGCGGACGCACCATGATCATGGTCTTCGACATGAAGGACAGCTCGCAACTGCCCTCCATCGCCGACCCGTTCTTTCAGGAGATGGGCGCGGAGGTCACCTTCGAGCCCGTCATGAACCTCGACGATCTGGAGAAGGGCCTCGCTGCTCTGAGTTAGCCGGCATGGGGAGCTGGCAGCGGTTTCCTTGTCCAGCTGGGGGTGGCGCCTTTCCTGGCCAAGCGCCTGGTCATAAAGCCCGTCACCCCGGGCTGACCGCTCCTGTCGTGGCGACGTCGAAGCGGAACTCGGTGAACGGCTCCCTGTCGGCCCTCAGGGTATAGGTCGCCGCCGGGACGAGGGTCAGCTCGTTGACCCGGTCCCGGGGCAGGACGCCGCCCTGTTCCGGCAGGGACATCGGCACCAGATCGTGAGGCAGACCGCGCCCGTCGAAGGCGATCAGGTAGCCGTGCAGGGTCAGCGTCCGCCCGCCGGCCTCGGCGAAGCCGACACACCGATCATCGACGGCTACCCCGCCGTCCGCGGTCACCGTGAACCGGAAGTCGGCATTGACACCCGACCCGGGGTGGAAGCCGTGGCCCGGCGCCGAAACGAGCGTGACACTGTTGAGCCGGTCCCGCGCCAGGTGGCCCGGACCGTCGAGCAGGTTCATCAGCGCCAGCCCGTGCGACAGACCGCGTCCGTCGACACCGAAGGACGTGATGGACGTCCACTTCGACTGGAGCACCAGCAGCGGCTGGTCTCTGGTCATGGAAGTCCGGGGCGCCGCGTCGGTCGAGCGCTGGATGGGAGCCGGCCTGACGCCCGACCCTGAGAAGGTCGCCGGCTTCTTCCTCTCTAGCCTCCTGGACTTCCGCAACGCCGGCAGCGAGGACCGGCCCTACTACCGCAAGCCTGGCCATGACCTCGACAGCCTGGCTGAACGACTCGCCCCGTTCGGCAGGAAGGGCTCGTTCAACGACCGCCTTCGGCGCACCCGGAATATGACCGCAGAGCGCCGGGCTGTCGATGCCGTGCTGGCGGAGGACACCGTCCTCTCAATCCCGGCCCGTGCCGGGGGCCTCGCCGCCCTCCAGCACTTGGTCCAATTCGTCGCCATGAGCGGCGACCTCCGCGAAGTGGCCGTACGGCTCATCGCAGACCTGAAGGCCCGCGCGGCCATCACAGCCGACAAGAACCACGCCAAGGCCATCACGGCTCACAGCAGCGGCGTCGAGCAAGCGAAGCAGCTGCGCCGGAAGGACCGCGGATAACGGTCGCGGGCGCAGCATTCGCGCGGCCTCGGGTCCGGTCTCGTCCACGATCAGCACCGCGTCGTCGGTGCCGAGGTGTTCGGCGGCGTAGGCGCGCAGGTCGTCACGGACGGCATCGGCATCCCAGCGGGCGTACCGCAGCAGGCGCTGCATCGGCCCGGGCCGGGCGTGACCGGCCTGCTCGGCCGTCTGCCGGCAGTTTTTGCGCTCGGCGTTCGACAGCAGCCCGCGTAGATAGGCGCGGGCCGTGGCCCGTGGCTCAACTCGCCCGAAGCGGCCCGCGATCCGGGCCATGGTCTGGTCGAACATCGCCCGCCATCGGGCAGGGTCTACGCTATGGCCTGCGGCCACCGCACGATCTTCAGGAGTCCACACAACCCCCGACGATCACGCGGTGGCCGTACTCGTTCCCAGCCGGGCCACCACAAGATCGCGAAAGCAGACTGGAGTACTAGGCCGCCCGCCAGGCCGGGGGAGGGCGGGTGGCCCAGGAAAGGGACGCGACGGTCAGCGGGGCGGCCGGGCGCGACCAGTCGGCCGCCCGCGGGGACGCGGCTCGGGCGGCCCGTGCCGCGTCCTTCGCGGCCAGGGCGTGCAGGACCAGGACCAGGGCGGCGAGCTCCTCCGCGCGCGGGGCACCGCGGACGACCCGCACGGTGGCGCCGCTCACTGCGGCTGGTTCCCGTGCTTGCGGGCCGGCAGGGGCGCGTGCTTGGCGCGCAGCATCGCCAGCGCCCCGATCAGCCGGGCCCGCGTCTCGGCCGGGTCGATCACACTGTCGACGAGACCGCGCTCGGCCGCGTAATAGGGGTGCATCAGCTCGGCGCGGTACTCCTTGACCAGCCGGGCGCGGGTCGCCTCCGGATCGGCCGCCGTCGCGATCTCCCGGCGGAAGACGATGTTCGCCGCCCCCTCCGCCCCCATCACCGCGATCTCGTTGCTCGGCCAGGCCAGGGAGACGTCGGTGCCGATCGAACGGGAGTCCATCACGATGTACGCGCCGCCGTAGGCCTTGCGCAGGATCAGCTGCACCCGCGGCACGGTGGCGTTGCAGTAGGCGTACAGCAGTTTGGCGCCGTGCCGGATGATGCCGCCGTGCTCCTGGTCGACGCCGGGCAGGAAGCCGGGGACGTCGACGAGGGTGACGAGCGGGATGTTGAAGGCGTCGCAGGTCTGCACGAAGCGGGCGGCCTTCTCCGAGGCGTGGATGTCCAGCACCCCGGCGAACGACGCGGGCTGGTTGGCCACGATGCCCACCGCCTGCCCGTCCAGCCGCGCCAGCGCGCACACCACGTTGGTCGCCCAGTTCTCCTGGACCTCGAAGAAGTCGCCGTCGTCGACGACCTCGGCGATCACCGCCCGCATGTCGTACGCGCGCCCGGGGTCCGCCGGGACCAGGTCGAGCAGCGCCTCGGTGCGGCGGTCGGCCGGGTCCGACGTGGGCCGCGGCGGGGGCAGTTCACGGTTGTTGGACGGCAGCAGGGACAGCAGATGGCGTACGTCCTCCAGGCACGTGGGCTCGTCGTCGTAGGCGAAGTGGGCCACGCCGGAGAGCGACGCGTGGGTGTCGGCGCCGCCCAGCGCCTCGTGCGTGACGACCTCCCCGGTGACCGCCTGCACGACGTCCGGCCCGGTGATGAACATCTGCGCGGTGCCGCGCACCATGAACACGAAGTCGGTCAGCGCCGGCGAGTACGCGGCGCCCCCGGCGCACGGCCCCAGCACCACGCTGATCTGGGGGATGACCCCCGAGCTGCGCACGTTGCGGGTGAAGATGCCGCCGTAGCCGGCCAGCGCGGTGACCCCTTCCTGGATCCGCGCGCCGGCGCCGTCGCACAGGCCGACGATCGGCGCGCCCGCGCTCTCGGCCAGGTCCATCAGCTTGTGGATCTTCTGCGCGTGCGCCTCGCCGAGGGCGCCGCCGAAGATACGGAAGTCATGGGCGTACGCGAACACCGTACGGCCGTCCACCCGGCCCCAGCCCGTGACGACGCCGTCGGTGTGGGGGCGGCGGTTCTCCAGTCCGAAGCCGGTGGCGCGGTGCCGGCGCAGCTCCTCGATCTCGGCGAACGTGCCCTCGTCGAAGAGGAGCGCGAGACGTTCGCGCGCGGTCAGCTTGCCCTTCGCGTGCTGGGCCTCGGTCGCCCGCTCGCTCGGGCCGCACCGCACGCTCTCGTGCAGCGCGGCGAGTTCCGCGACCCGGTCGCGGAGATGACCGTCACGGGGGGCGGCGGTGGCGTCCGGGACGGGGGTGGTGGTGGCGTCCGCGACGGCGGTGGCGGTGCCCGCCGTGGTCCGGGTGGTCACCGACGCCGGGGACGTTTCGTCGACAACGCTCATGGAGTGCAGCGTGCGCCCGGCCGCTCAAGGCGGACTCGACGGCTTCCGCGAGAGCCGGTGGAGAGCGGCTCGATCCGGGCGGTCCAGCCTGGCGCCATGACTGACCTTCAGCGCCGCTCCGTGGTCCTGATGTTCCCGGGAACAGGAGCGCAGCACACGCAGATGGCGGCCGGACTCTACGGGCACGAGCCGGTCTTCACCGACGCGGTGGACTCCGTCCTGGCCCTGCTCGGCGCGCCGGGCGAGGCCGCGAGGGCCGACTGGCTGGCCGAGCGGCCCGCCGTGCCGATGGAGTCCGATGCCCGTTCCGCGCCCCTGCTGTTCGCCGTGGACTACGCGATGGGGCGGCTGGTGGAGAGCTGGGGGGTGCGTCCGGCGGCGTACCTCGGGCACAGCATGGGCGAGTTCGCCGCCGCCGTGCTCGCCGGGGTGTTCCGGCTCGACGACGCGGTCCGGCTGCTGTGGGAGCGGGTCCGGTTGCAGCGGACCACTCCGGCGGGCGGGATGCTCGCGGTCGCGGCGGCGCCCGGCGAACTGACCGGATGCCTGACGGACGGGGTGGTGGTGGGCGCGGTGAACGCGCCCCGGCACACGGTGCTCTCCGGTCCACGGGCCGCCCTGGAGGCCGTCGCCCGGCGGCTGACCGCGGACGGCAGGACCTTCCGGCGGCTCGCCACCCGCACCCCGTACCACAGCCCGGCGCTGGCGCCGCTGGTGGCCGAGACGGAGGCCCTGGTGCGCGGCATGCCGCTCGCGCCTCCCCGTACGCCGCTGTACTCCGCATACACCGCGCGGCCGTTGAGCGCGGAGCAGGCGGTCGACGCCGCGTTCTGGGCCGGGCAGCCGACCGCCCCGGTGCTGTTCTGGCGGACGCTGGAGCGGGTGCTCGCCGACGGTGACCGGCTGCTCGTCGAGGCCGGCCCGGCGCAGAGCCTGACGGTGCTCGCCCGGGGGCACCGGGCCGTGCGCTCGGGCCGCAGCGCGGTCCTCGCCACGCTGCCCCCTCGGGCGCTGGGGCCCGAGGAGGACCGGCGTGCGGTGCGCGCGGCACGCGAGCGGCTGTCGGCGTGGGCCGGCCCGACGGCGGATCACTCCGGCAGGTTGCCGGTGGAGCTGCCCGCCTCGTAGGGGGTCCGTACGCCGTCGTAGGCCAGGTGCAGGACCATGCCGTCGCGGGCGTGGTCGAGGTTGTGGCAGTGGTCCATCCACAGGCCGGGGTTGTCGGCGCGGAACGCGACCTCGAACCGCTCGCCGGGAGCGACGTTCAGGGTGTCGGTCCACCAGGGGCTGCCGGTCGTGCGCTGCCCGTTGCGGGACAGGACGAGCATGCGGTGGCCGTGCAGGTGCATGGGGTGGTCGTCGAGGCTGCGGTTGACGAACGTGACGCGGACCCGGTCGCCCTCCCGGACCAGCAGGGCGGGGATGTCCGGGTGGACGGCGTTGTTGACGGTCCACAGCACCATGGGCCGGCCGTCGTAGAAGCCGAAGCTGTTGCCGAGGACCAGGTGGAAGTCACGGTCGTAGCGGGTGCCGGGACCGATCCCGGCGGCGGCGGTGCCGGTCGCGGGGGAGCCGTAGCGCAGCGGGTCGAAGAGCGGGCCCGTGGCGGGGGGCGGCGGCTGCGCGGTGCCGGTGGGGTCGAGCAGCAGGGACGCCGTCTCGGCCCGCCCCGCTCCGTAGGCGCCGTCCTCGCCGCAGCCCTCGAAGCCGTGGCTGGCGGCCGAGGCGTTGGCGTCGCCGACCACGGTCAGGTGCACCGGACCGTCCGGCTGGCGGAACGTCACGTCGTACCGTCCGCCGCCCGCCACGCGCAGCCGGGTGCCCCGCAGGTCGGTGGGCGCCGAGATGTCGTTGCCGTCGATCGCCGCGACCCGGAAGGCGGTGCCGGCGAGGGAGTAGGTGCGGGGGCAGTTGTCGGCGTTGACCAGGCGCAGCCGGACCGGGGTGCCGGCCGGGACCTTCTCGTGGCGCGGCCGGGTGTCGTCGCCGAACGCGGTGCGCAGCACGCCGCCGACTCCGTTGCGGCCGCTGAGCGCGCCCCCGCCGCCGCGCCGCGCGGCGTTCCCGTCGGCCCGGACCTCGCCGTCCTCGACGCTCCAGGCGTGGGCGACGACGGTACGGTCCACGCCCGCCGGTCGGCCGGTCGGCTCGTCCACGATCAGCGCGCCGAAGAGGCCACGCGCCACCGCCGTGCTGGACTGCTGGTGCGCGTGGTACCAGAAGGTGCCCGCGCGCGGCGCCCGGAACCGGTACACATGGCGCTCCCCGGGGCCGACCGCGTCCTGGGTGACGCCGGCCACGCCGTCCTCGGCGGCGGGCACGTCGACGCCGTGCCAGTGCACGGTGACTCCGTCCCCGACGTTCCCGTTGACGAGCACCACCTCCACCAACTCGCCCTTGACAATTCTGAGTTCGGGCCCGGGGAGCTGTCCGTTGAAGGCGAGGGCGGCCACCTTCTCGCCCGACGCCAGGCGCATGGTGCGCTCGGTGGCGGTGAGCGTGAAGCGCCGGTCGGGGGTGCCCGTGCGGGGGCCGGTCAGGCCGGCCAGATCGCGGACCGGGGCCTGTCCCGGCGCCGGGCCGCCGCCGGTGTCGTAGGCGTGCTCGTGGTGCGCCTGGCCCAGACGCCCCGGCAGCCGGCTCCGCTCGGCGGCGACGGTCCAGCCCCCGGCGCACAGCACGGCGAGGGCGGTCACCGTCGCCGTCGAGCGCACCAGGCGCCGCGCCCGCGACGGCCGCCGCCAGCCGGGCTCCCCGACGACCGCACGCCACCGCTGCTGCCACAGCACCAGCCCGGCGGCGGCCAGCGCCAGCAGGACGAGTTCGAGCACGAACAGCCCGGCGTACGGAGGGGCCGGCGGATGCAGCGTCAGCGCGGCCCCGGCGAGCGCGGCCACCCAGCAGACCCGCACGGGCACCACCAGCCGCCCACTCGCGGCGGCGGACCGCAACCCGGCGGGGACACCCGGCGGAGCGGAGTCGGCCGGGTGCCCGCCGCTCCCGCGGGGGCCGCCCGGCGCCGGGTGACGCCGCCCGGCGGGCGTGCCCCGGCCACCGGGACTCGGCGCGGGGGCGCCGTCTCCGGTCGGGTCGGTGGGGGTTGCCGGTGCCGGGGGGCGCCGCCCGGCGGGGAGGTTCGGGCCGACGGCGTCGAGTGCGCGGTCTCCCGGCGAGTCGGCCGACGCGACCGGCGTCAGGGCGGGTTGCCCGGCGGTCGTGCCGGGGCCGCCGTCTCGGGACCGCGCCGGCACTCCCGTCGAGGCCAGGGCCGCGGACGGCCGCTCCGGGGTCTGTGCCGGCGCCGGCACACGGGTGCGGGACAGGCGCCAGTACGCCGGTACCGACAGGGCCGCGACCGCCGTGCCCGCCACGGCCAGGGGCACCGCCGCGAACAGGAGGAAGTCGGCGGCAGCCGGCCGGCCCGCCGTGGCGGCGAGGGCGACGGCCAGCGCCACCCGCACCGCCAGCACCAGCAGCGACACGCCCACCAGGACCAGCCCGAGGCGGGCCCGGCGGCGCAGTGAGCGGACCGTCGGGCGGGTCGCCAGCCGGCGGGCGCCACGGGCCGCGAAGCCCCAGAAGACCGCCGCCAGCACGGCCCACAGCAGGTTCTGTTCGAAGAGGATCTCCACCATGCGCGCAGCGTGCCGTGTGCCCTTCGAGCCTGCCTTGAGCCCGGTGGCCGATGCTTTCGACGCTTTCGACGGGAACGAGGAAGGGACACGGTATGGCCGAGAGGCGTTGCGCGCTGGTGACCGGCGGCTCACGAGGCATCGGACGCGCGGTCGCGGTACGGCTCGCACAGGAGGGCTACGACATCGGGTTCTGCTCCCGCTCCGCCGACGAGGCGGCGCTGGAGACCACCCGGCTCGTCGCCGAGGCCGGGGCGGCGGTCCACCACGTGGTCTGCGACGTCACCGACGCCGAGGCGGTGCGCAGATTCACCGACGAGACCGAGGAGAAGCTGGGCCTGCCCCCGTACGCGCTGGTCAACTCCGCCGGTGTGCTGCGGGACCGCCCCATGGCGCTGATGTCGCAGGGCGACTGGCACTCGGTGGTCGGCACGAGCCTGGACGGGGCCTTCCACATGTGCCGCGCGGTGCTGCGCGGACTGATCACCCGCAGGGCCGGCGCCGTGGTGAACGTCTCCTCGGTGATCGGCGTGTACGGCAACCCCGGCCAGGCCAACTACGCGACGGCCAAGGCGGGCCTGAACGGCCTCACCCGCGCCCTCGCCAAGGAGGTCGCCCCCTACGGGGTGCGGGTCAACGCCGTGGCGCCGGGGTTCATCGAGACCGACATGCTCGACGGCATGACGGCCAAGGCCCGCGAGGCCGCCCTGGGCAAGGTCGCCATGGGCCGCTTCGGCAGCGCCGAGTCCGTCGCCGAGCTGGTCGCGTTCCTGCTCTCCGACGCCGCCGACTACATCACCGGCCAGGTGGTGCAGATCGACGGCGGTATCTCACTGTGAGGGGGCGGACGTGACCACGCAGAGCACCACCGTCCCCGGCCCGGCCGCCGACGCCGCCACCCGCCCGGTCCGGGCACTGTTCCGCGAGCGCTGGTTCAGCACCCTGTTCATGACCGACATGTGGGAGCGGTTCAGCTTCTACGGCATGCAGGCGCTGCTCTTCCTCTACGCCACCGCGCCGGCCGCCGAGGGCGGACTGGGACTGTCGGACGGCATGGCCGGCGCCCTCTTCGGGCTCTACATCTCCGCGTCGTTCCTGGCGGCCATGCCCGGCGGCTGGCTCGGCGACCGGGTCCTGGGCACCCACCGGGCGATGCTCGGCGGCGCCCTCGTCATCGCGGCCGGGCACGCCTGCATGGCCGTACCCGCCCACCTCACCTTCTACCTGGGCCTGCTGCTGGTCGCCTGCGGCACGGGACTGCTCAAGCCCAACCTCCCCGTGATGTTCGACCAGATGAACCCGGGGGCGGGCAGCGCGCAGCGGCAGGCGGCGTTCTCCGTGTTCTACATGAGCGTCCAGGTCAGCGCGCTGATCGGCCCACTGGTCACCGGTGCCCTCGGCGAACGCGTCCACTGGCACCTGGGCTTCGGCGCCGCGGCCGTCGGCATGCTCCTCGGCGTGCTCCAGTACCTGCACGGCGCCCCCACGCTGCGCGGCGCCCGGACCGGACCCGCCCATCCGCTGCCGCCCGCCGCGCTGCGCCGGCTGGTGCGCGGCGCCTGGGCGGCGCTGGCCGTCGCCGCCCTGCTGATCACCGCGGTCACGGCGGCCGGCGGGCTGCCGCTGCGCCCCGTGCTGGCGCTGTGCGGACTGGCCTCGCTGGTGGTGCCCGTCTGGTACTTCCGGCGGCTGCTGCGCGGGGCCGGGCTGGACGAGGCCGAGCGCGAACGGGTCCGCGGCTACCGGAAGATCTTCGTCCCGTCGGTGCTGTTCTGGGCGATGTACGGCCAACTCGGCTCGGTCTTCAGCCTGTTCGCCCGGGAGCACACCGACCGGGAGATCGCCGGGTTCACCGTGCCGGCGAGCTGGTTCCAGTCCGCGCACCCGCTGTTCCTGCTGCTGCTCGCACCGCTCTTCGCCTGGCTGTGGCTGCGGCTCGCGGCGGGCACGGGCACCGTGCGCAAGTTCTCCGCCGGACTGCTGTGCGCGGCGGCCGGCTTCGCTGTCCTCGCGGTCGGCGCCCGGCTCGCGGACGGCGGCGACGTACGGGTGTCCGCGCTCTGGCTGCTGGCCGCCTTCCTCTGCATGACCTGCGGCGAGCTGGTCTTCGGGCCCGTCGGGCTGAGCGCGACGGCGGAGAGCGCCCCGCAGGGCCACCGCAGCCGCATGATGGGGCTCTTCTACCTGGGCGCCGCGCTGGGCGCCGGGGCGGGCGGCCAGCTCTCGCACCTCGTGGGCGTCCTGCCGCTGTGGGTGTACCTGGCCGGCTTCGCCGCCACGGCCGTCGTCACCGCGCTGCTCCTGTACCGCAGAACGGCTCAAATCTGACGTCGAGTTGCCCTGGACGGGGCCTCAAGCCCTCCCGTCCAGCATCAAAAGCGGCAGGTCCGACCGCTCGAAGGACCCGCCCGACGCCCCACGGACCCACCGCTGCGGGCGCTACCCGAAGGAGTCCCCATGGCGCATCGCACGCTCATCGTCGCGCGGATGCAGCACGACGACGCGGACAAGGTCGCCGCGCTCTTCGCCGAGTCCGACGCGACCGAGCTGCCCCACATGATCGGCGTCCAACGGCGCACCCTCTTCCGCTTCCAGGGCCTCTACTTCCACCTGGTGGAGGCGGAGCAGCCCATCAACGACAACCTCTACCGGGCCCGCAGCCACCCGCTCTACGAGGACATCAACACCCGGCTCCAGGAGTTCATGACGCCGTACTCCCCGACCTGGCGGGAGCCCAAGGACTCGATGGCCGAGCCCTTCTACACCTGGACCGCCTGAACCGAGACGTCCGCCGCACCCCGGCCCGCCCTCCCCAGGCGGCCCGGGACACACGTCCCCAGCTGGAGCACCTATGCAGACCACCGACCTCATCAAGATCGCCATCGACGACGTACCACCCAACCGCAAGCGCGGTGGGGACCTGCGTGTCCTGCTCAGCCCGAAGACCTGCGGAGCGACCTCGGGGTTCATGGGCGTCGGCACCCTGGAGCCCGGCGAGTTCGTCTCCGAGCACTACCACCCCTACTCCGAGGAGTTCTTCCACGTCATCCGCGGCCGGCTGCTGCTGCGGATCGACGGCCGGGAGCTGGTCCTGGAGCCCGGCGAGTCCTTCATGGTCCCGATCGGGGTGCGGCACCGCATCGAGAACCCGGGCACGGAGCAGGCGTTCGTCGCCTTCTTCCTCAGCCCGCTCGCCCCGCGCCCGGAACTCGGCCACGTCGACTGCGAGCCGCTGCCCGGCGAGGGCACGCTGCCCGAAGTGGGGGGTGCCGCATGACCGGACGCGCGGTGATCACCGGTATCGGTGTCGTCGCCCCCGGGCAGCCGGGCCGTGAGGCGTTCTGGGAGATGATCGTCAAGGGCCGGACGGCCACCCGGCGCATCACCCTCTTCGACCCCACCCCGTTCCGCAGCCGGATCGGAGCGGAGTGCGACTTCGACCCCGAGCGGGCCGGGCTGTCGTACCAGGAGATCCGGCGCACCGACCGGGCCGGCCAGTTCGCTCTGGTCGCCACCCGGGAGGCGCTGGCCGACAGCGGGCTCGACACCGCCGCCGAGGACCCGCACCGCATCGGGGTGAGCGTCGGCAACGGTGTCGGCAACGCCATCTCCATGGAGCAGGAGTACCGCACGGTCAGCGACAACGGCCGGCAGTGGCTCGTCGACCAGGGCTATATGAAGCCGCACCTGTACTCGTACGTGATGTCCAGCTCGCTGGCGACCGAGGTGGCGTGGGCGGCCGGGGCCGAGGGCCCGGCGACCGTGGTCAGCTCCGGCTGCTGCGCGGGCATCGACGCCGTCGGGTACGCCGTCGACCTGATCCGGGAGGGCTCGGCGGACGTCATGGTCGCCGGCGCCACGGACGCGCCGATCTACCCGATCACCGTCTCCTGCTTCGACACCCTGCGTGCCTCCTCCACCAGCAACGACGATCCGGAGCACGCCTGCCGCCCGTTCGACCGGCGGCGCAACGGGCTGGTGCTGGGGGAGGGCTCCGCGGTCTTCGTGATCGAGGAGCTGGAGCACGCCCGGCGCCGGGGCGCCCGCATCTACTGCGAGGTCGCGGGCTACGCGGCCCGCGCCAACGGCTACCACATGACCGGCCTGCGGCCCGACGGGCGCGAGATGGGCGAGGCGATCACCGCCGCGCTCGACGAGGCCCGGATCAACCCCGACGAGATCGACTACGCCAACGCCCACGGCAGCGGCACCAAGCAGAACGACCGGCACGAGACCGCCGCCTACAAGCGCAGCCTGGGCGAGCACGCCTACCGGATCCCCGTCAGCTCCATCAAGTCGATGGTCGGGCACTCGCTCGGCTCGATCGGCTCGATCGAGATCGCGGCCAGCGCCCTGGCCATCGAGCGGGGTACGGTCCCGCCCACCGCCAACTACGAGGAACGCGACCCCGAGTGCGACCTGGACTATGTGCCGGGCACCGCGCGGGAGGCGGACCTCGACGTCGTCCTCAGCGTCGGCAGCGGCTTCGGCGGGTTCCAGAGCGCGGTGGTCCTCACCTCCCCGAGGAGGATCGGGTGAGCGCTCCCGTCATCACCGGACTGGGCGTGGTGGCGCCCAACGGACAGGACCGCGAGAGCTGGTGGCGGGCGACCCTCGACGGGACGTCCGGCCTCGGCCGGATCAGCCGCTTCGACCCCGACCGCTACCCGGTGCGGGTCGCGGGCGAGGCCACCGGCTTCGACCCGGCCGACCACGCCCCGCAGCGCCTGGTCAGCGAGACCGACGCCATGACGCAGTACGCCTTCGCCGCGACCAACGAGGCCCTCGCCGACGCGGCCGTGGTCCCCGAGGACTTCGCCGACCTCGACATGGCGGTCATCACCGCCAACTCCTCGGGCGGCGTCGAGTTCGGCCAGCGCGAGCTGCAGAAGCTGTACCGCGAGGGCCCGCAGGCCGTGGGCGCGTACATGTCGATCGCCTGGTTCTACGCGGCGACGACCGGACAGCTGTCCATCCGGCACGGCATGCGCGGTCCCTGCGGGGTGCTCTGCTCGGAGCAGGCCGGCGGCCTCGACGCGCTGGCCCAGGCCCGGCGGGTGCTCGCCAAGGGCACCCGGCTGGTGCTGTCGGGCGGCACCGACGCCTCGCTGTCGCCGTACGGGCTGGTCTGTCAGCTCTCCAACGGGCGGCTCAGCGAGGAACACCGGCCCGAGCGGGCCTACGTCCCCTTCGACCCGGAGGCGCGCGGCTATGTCCCCGGGGAGGGCGGCGCGATCTTCGTGGTGGAGAACCGCGACGACGCCCGAGCCCGGGAGGGCGCCCGGATCTACGCCGAGGTCGCCGGCTACGCCGCCACCTTCGATCCGCGGCCCGGTTCCGGCCGCCCGCCCGGACTGCGCCGGGCAGCCGAACTCGCCCTCGCCGACGCGTCGTTGACACCGCCGGAGGTCGACGTCGTGTTCGCCGACGGCTACGGCGTGCCCGAGCTGGACCGGCAGGAGGCCGAGGCCCTCACCGCGGTGTTCGGCGCCGAGGCGGTCCCGGTGACGGTCCCCAAGACCATGACCGGCCGGCTCTACGCGGGCGGCGCCGCCCTCGACGTGGCCGCCGCGGTCCTCGCCCTGCGCGACCAGGTGATCCCGCCGTCGGTCAACGTCCGTCCCGACCCCGAGCACCGGCTCGACCTGGTCGTCGACCGGCCCCGCGAGGCCCGGCTGCGCACCGCGCTGGTACTCAGCCGCGGCTACGGCGGGTTCAACGCGGCCGTCGTGCTGCGGACCGCCTGAACCCCGGCTTCCGCCCTCCTCTCGCGCATCTCCTCATCTCTTCACGCACCGCCATCCATCACCCGTACCAAGGAGGAACCCATGCCTGCCACCATGACCTTCGACGACCTCAAGGCGGTCATGAGCCGGTGCACCGGCGACGCCGAGGAACTCACCCCGGACAACCTCGGCACCGCCTTCACCGACATCGGCTACGACTCGCTCGCGGTCCTGGAGATCGCCAGCCAGATCCAGCGCGAGTACGGCCTGCAGATACCGGACGAGGCCATCGAGGGCATGAACGCGCCCCAGGACGTGATCGACTACGTCAACGCCAGCCTCTCGGCGGTCTGACATGGCGCACACCGACAACACCGTCGTCATCGACGCGCCCATGGACCTGGTGTGGGAGATGACGAACGACGTCGAGTCCTGGCCCCGACTGTTCTCCGAGTACTCCGCGGCCGAGATCCTCGGCCGGGACGGCGCCACCGTGCGCTTCCGGCTCACCCTGCACCCCGACGAGAACGGGGCGGTGTGGAGCTGGGTCTCCGAGCGCACGCCCGACCCGGAGACCCGCACCGTGCGGGCGCGCCGGATCGAGACCGGCCCCTTCGAGCACATGGACATCTTCTGGACCTACACCGAGACCGACTCCGGTGTGGAGATGCGCTGGCGGCAGGAGTTCACGGTCCGCCCCGGGCTGCCGTTCGGCGACCCGGAGATGACCGAGCGGCTGAACACCAACACCCGCCGGGAGATGGCCCGGATCAAGGGGCTGGTCGAGGAGGCCGCGGCGCGCCGCACGGCGGTGGGGCCGTGACGGCGGCCGGGCTGCGGGTCCTGCTGCGGATCCGGGTCGCCGAGGGGCACGAGGCCGAGTTCGAGGAGCTGTGGCGCGCTCACGCCGAGACCGTGCGCCGGTTCCCCGACAACCACGGCCAGCAGCTGCTGCGCGACACCGCCGAGCCCGGCAGCTACACCGTCCTGACGGACTGGACGGACGAGCCGTCCTTCCGGGCCTTCGAGCGCAGCGCCGAGCAGCAGGCGTACCTCAAGGTGCTCTGGCCGCTGCGGGAGGGCGGCGAGATGCGGCTGCTCGAACCGCTCCACGCACTGTCACCGGCCGCGACGGCCGAAGCCTAGGTTCCAGGAGGAACGGATGAGTGTGCAGCAGGAACAGGTGACCGAGCTGATCGAGCTGGTGGAGTCCGTGCCGGCCAAGGAGCTGGAGGCCGCGGTGGCGCGGCGGGAGGGCGGTCTCGACGCCGCGCTGACGCTGATCTTCGAGCTGCTGGTGTCGGAGTTCAACCCGGAGAAGGCCAAGGGCCAGGGTGGCGTCTTCCAGTTCGACATCGCCTCCGGTGAGGGGCAGAAGCTCCACTACGTGCAGGTCGAGGCCGGCACCTGCCGGACCGACAAGGGCCGGCACGACAGCCCCGACATCACCATCGGGATCAAGTTCCCCGACATGCTGGCCATGGGCGTCGGCAAGCTCCCCGGCGCGAAGGCCTTCCTGACGGGCAAGCTGAAGCTGCGCGGCAGCCCGCTGATGGGCACCAAGCTCGGCGAGTGGTTCGACCACCCCGAGGTCTGACGCGACAGCACCACGAAACGAGAACCGCCGCCGGGCCTGGGGTCCGGCGGCGGTTTTCCGATGTGCGGTTCTCAGGGAGCGTCAGTCCACTCCCAGCACGGACATGTGCGCGATCGACAGCATGGCCTGCTCGTGCACCAGGGCCAGGTACGCGTCCGGGTGGGCGGGCCGGACGGTGTCGAGCAGATACGGCTCCAGCCAGGTCTCGGCCCGGTCGCCGAAGCAGCGGTCCGTCAGATAGCCCACCACGTCGTACGGATGCCCGTCGTACTGGACGACCCGCACCAGGGCGTCCTCGTGCAGGAACAGCGCGGTGCGCACGATCGTCGGGTGCTCCGGCGACAGCAGCAGCGTCGCCCGGCGGTTGGCGGTGGCGCGGGTCGCGGCGAGTTCGGCGCCCGCGCCCCGGCGCAGCGGATAGCGCAGCGCGACCGTGCCGGCGGCGGGCCGCTCGTCCGGGCTGTGCTGCTCCAGCACGGTCATG
The DNA here is from genome assembly GCF_026008495.1 of Streptomyces sp. A012304. Classification (GTDB taxonomy): domain Bacteria; phylum Actinomycetota; class Actinomycetes; order Streptomycetales; family Streptomycetaceae; genus Streptomyces. The sequence continues at coordinate 118,411 of NZ_BQUN01000095.1, read as the reverse complement.
AAGCTGCGGTGGAAGTGCCGCCGGAAACCCTCCGGGGTCTCGGTGTCACGCGGCTCGGAGAGGTACGGCAGGATCGCCCGCTCCGCCTCGTGCACTCCCTTCTGCACCGACATGTGCCGGGCGATCCGGTCGGCGGAGACGCCGTCGTGGTGGATCACCCGGACCAGGGTGTCGCCCTGGACGAACAGGCCGGTGCCTAGCAGCATGCCGATGGTCTCGCCGGAGGTGTCCTTGATGACGGGCGAGTCGACCCGGGTGAAGTTGCGCGGGGCGAAGACGTCCGTGAGCTCCTCCTCGTGTCCGGGACGGACCCGGTAGGTGATGGCGTTCAGGGGCATGGGGATTTCTCCTCTCGGAGTGCGTCAGGGGGAAGCGAGCACCGCCACGGTGACCGTGGCCAGGGCCAGCGCGGCCAGTGCCGTGCGCAGCCGGTGCCAGGCGCGCCACAGCGGCCGGGGGTCCTGCCAGGGGCCCTCGGCGGCGAGCCCGGCCAGTGAGCGGTTGATCGGCACGTTGCCGAGGTGCGAGACGGCCTGCACCCCGATCAGCAGTACCGACGCCGCCGGGAACAGCACCCGGCCAGGCCCTTCGGCGAGCACGGCGAGGGCGAACCCGCTGAGGGTGACGACGTTGACCAGGATCGGCATCAGCGGGTGGTACCCCTTGCCCAGCAGGGCGTGGGCCCGCAGGTACTCGGCGCGGTCCATGGCCGCCATGGCGGGAGCCACACTGACCAGAACCGCCACGAAGATGCCCGTCACGGTTCCCGTTCCGATCAGCACGACCCCGGTCAGTACTTCCTTGAGCATCACGACTCCCGGTCCGTGGTGGATGTACCAGGTCACCCTGGCCACACCTGCTCGATTCGCTGTGGAGGGGTGCTCGACGGCCCGCCCCGCGCGGCCCGCCCCCGGCCCGTCGAGCCGTCTTCGAGTCCCCTTCGACCTGGCCCTCCGAGAGTCGGGGCAGCGGTCCGCCGTATCGGACGGCGGCCAGGTCGGGAGGGGGACTGTGGTGGATCCGGTCCAGGTACTGATGCCCGCGGCGCTGCTCGCCGGTGGTCTCGCGGCCGGCGGTCTCGCGATCTCCGTGCTCGCGGCCCCGCTGTTCACCACGCTGCCCACCGCGATGTACGTCCCGGTGCACAAGGGCCTGGTCACCCGCTTCGACCCGTTCATGCCGGTGTCGCTGCTGAGCTGCCTGCTGTGCGACATCGCCCTGGTGGCCACGGCCCCCACCAGCGCCGTCCGGCTGCTCGCGGCCCTCGGGGCGCTGCTGCTGGCCGCGGCCATGACCGTCTCGCTCACCAAGAACGTGCCGATCAACCGGTGGCTGTCGACGCTCGACCCGCAGCGTCTGCCCGCCGACTTCGACCGCCGCGACCCGCGCGAGCGCTGGATCCGCTGGAACCGGGTGCGGGGCGCGTTCGCCGTCGCGGCGCTGCTGGCGAACGTCAGCGCCGCCGCCGCACTCATCTGACGACCCGTCGACCCGCGACCTCCCCGCATGCCCCGCACGTCACGACACCGCCCTAGGAGAAGGTGTGGACACCATGACCGGAGTGGTCGGCCCGGCGATGACCGCCGCGCTGCCGCCGCACGTACGGCTTCTGCTGCTGACCGACGGCAAACGGATATCCCGGGTGCTGCACGTCGTCGCCGAGCTGGGCGTCGCCGACGAGCTGGCCGACGGCCCGCTCACGGTGGCGGAGCTCGCCGGACGGACCGGCACCCACGCGGACTCCCTGGGGCGGGTGCTGCGCGTCGCCGCGGCCTTCGGCGTCTTCGCCGAACAGCCCGACGGCCGGTACGCGCTCACCGACCTGGGCGAGGTGCTGCGCGCCGATGTGCCCGGCAGCCAGCGCGACATGGTGCTCTACAACGGCGACGAGATGCTGTGGCGTTCCTACGGGGCGCTGATGCACACCGTGCGCACCGGGCAGCCCGCCTTCGAGGCCGCCTACGGGCACGGCTTCTTCGCGCACCTGGAGCAGGACCCGCAGGCGGGGGCGCTGTTCGACCGGGCGATGACCGGGATGAGCCGGGCCACCACCCGGATGCTGCTGGACAGCTTCGACTTCGGCCGCTTCGGCCGGATCGCCGACATCGGGGGCGGACGCGGCTACTTCCTCTCCGAGGTGCTCCGCCGCCACCCCGAGGTGCGCGGCACGCTCGTCGACCGCCCGGCCGTGGTGGCCGAGGCGCACAAGCTGCTCGACGAGGCGCGGGTCGCGGACCGCGTCGAGGTCGTCCCCGGCGACTTCTTCGCGGAACTCCCGGCGGGCCGGGACGCGTACGTGCTCAAGGCCGTCCTGCACGACTGGGACGACGAGCGGGCCGCCGCGATCCTCGGCCGGATCCGCGACGCCCTCGCCGACACCCCCGAGGGCCGGCTGCTGATCTGCGAGTTCCTGGTCGGGCCCGCCAACGAGTGGGACCGCGGCAAGCTCCTCGACCTGGACATGCTCATCCGGTTCGGCGGCCGGGAACGCAGCGAGCCCGAGTGGCGGGCGCTGCTGGACGGCGCCGGCTTCGAGTTGGTGAACGAGCCGGTTCCCGGGCGCTGGGCGGTCCTGGAGTGCCGCCCCGTCCAGCCCGCCCGGTGAACCGCGCACGACCGCACACACAGACGGACGGACCCGTACGGACCGTACGACACGACGGCGCGGCCACGGTCGCGAGTGAACGGAGGATGGCATGGAACTTCGACTGGTGGGCAAGAACGCGCTGGTCACCGGCGGCAGCCGGGGCATCGGGCGGGCTGTCGTGCTGGCGCTCGCCAAGGCCGGCGCGTCGGTGGTGACCTGCTACCGGCAGGAGGGCGAGGCCGCGGAGAGCCTGGCCCGCGAGCTGAAGGAGATCGGGGGCGAGCACACCCTGGTGCGCGCCGACGTCGGCACCGCCGAGGGCGTCGAGACCCTCCTCGCGGAGGTCCGCGACCGCTTCGAGACGCTGGACATCCTGGTCAACAACGCCGGGGTGATCAGCCAGATCCCCTTCGCCCAGCTGCCGTTCGAGGAGTGGGAGCGGGTGATCAGCACCAACCTCACCGGCCCGTTCATGGTGATCAGCAAGGCGCTGCCGCTGCTGCGTGAGGGCTCGTCGGTGATCAACGTCGGCTCGCGCGGCGCCATGGCCGGCATCCCGCTGCGGGGCCACTACACCGCCTCCAAGGCGGGCCTGGTCGGTCTGACCCGCACGTTGTGCAAGGAACTCGGCGGCAAGGGCATCCGGTTCAACGTCGTCGCCCCGGGCGTCATCGACACCACCGACCCCGAGGAGCTGACCGACGAGCAGCGCGCCGCCTACAACGAGCGCTACCTGCGGATGATGGCGCTCGGCCGGTTCGGGCGCCCGGAGGAGATCGCGGGGGCCGTGCTGTTCCTGGCGAGCGACCTGTCCACGTACGTCAACGGCGAGACGCTGCACGTCGACGGGGGTGTGTGAGGTGGCCGCGCGGGCCGGGGCCTTCCGGGTGCTGCTGACCGTCCAGGTCAAGCCGGGCCTGGAGGCGGACTTCGAGAAGGTGTGGGCCGAGGGCAGCAAGGAGGTCACCGCCCAGCGCGCCAACCTGGGCCACACCCTGGCGCGCAGCGCCCAGGAGGCGTCCGTCTACTACGTGGTGAGCGACTGGACCGACCGGGACTCCTTCCTCGCCTTCGAGAGCAGCGCCGAACACGTACGGCACCGCGAGAAGCTGCACCCGTACCGCACGGGCGGCTCGCTGGCGATGATGCACCTGGTGGAGGTCGCCGGATGACCGGGGCGCCGGGCCGGGTGCGGATCCTGCTGTACCTGCGGGCCACGCCGGAGCAGGTGCCCGCGGTCGAGGAGGCGTACCACCGGATCAGCAAGGAGCTGGCGGACACGCCCGGCATGCTGGGCAACGAGCTGCTGCGCGACGTCACCGACCCCGGCGCGTACGCGGTGCTCAGCGAGTGGGAGAGCCTGGCCGCGTTCCGCGACTGGGAGGCCGGCGCGGGCCACCGCGGCACGACCTCGCCGCTGCGGCCCTACCAGGACACCGGACGGCCGAGCCCCTTCGCCCTGTTCGCGGTGGAGGCCGGCTACTGACGCGGCCCCACCACCACCGCCCTGTGCCGTGAGGAGCACCGCTCCTCACGGCACAGGCGTGTGTGCGGGCGTCCGCGTGCCTTGGGCGCGGGTGTCCGCGTACGGCGTGGGCGTGGGGTTGGGCGTGGAACCCGTCGTGCGGCTGGTCGTGCGGCTGGTCGTGGTACCACAGGAAGCGGGCACCCGAACCGGGTGCCCGCTTCCTGTCGCCGATACGGCCTGCTCAGGGCAGGCGTACCACCTGCCCCGCGTAGACCAGGCCGGCGCCGAAGCCGGTCAGGAGGGCGAGGCCGCCGCTGGGGGCGCGGCCGGTGGACAGCAGCTCGTCCATGGCCAGCGGGATCGAGGCGGCCGAGGTGTTGCCGCTGGTGACGATGTCCCGGGCCACGGCGGTCCGCTCGGACAGGCCCAGCTGTTCGACGACGAAGTCCGTGATGAGCATGTTGGCCTGGTGCGGGATGAACGCGTCGAGCTGGTCCACGGTGACGCCCGCGAGGTCCAGCATCCGCCGGGCGGCGGGGACGAGTTCGCCGGTCGCCCAGCGGAAGACCTTCCAGCCGGCCATCGTGATGGCGGGCCGGGCGTCCGGGCGGGCCCCGGTGCCGTCGTGCCAGGGTGAGGTCATCTTCAGCGCCGCGTTGCGCGAGCCGTCGGCGTGCCACACCACCGGTCCGATGCCCGGCTCGTCGGACGGGCCGACGACGACCGCGCCGGCGCCGTCGGCGAAGAGGAACGCCGTGTCGCGGTCGGAGTGGTCGAGGATGTCCGTCATCCGCTCGGCGCCGATCACCAGGACGTGGTCCGCGCGGGCCATGCGCACCAGGTCACTGGCGAGCGCGACCGCGTGGCAGAAGCCCGCGCAGGCCGCCGAGACGTCGAAGGCGGCGGCCCGCTCGGCCCGCAGCCGGTGCGCGACCTCCACGGCCACGGCCGGCATCTGCTCCATGGAGGTGATGGTGGCCACGATGACCGCGCCGAGCTGGTCGGCGCCGATCCCCGCGGCGGCGAGCGCCTTCTCGGCGGCGGCGGTCGCCATCGTCGGCAGCGTCTCGTCCGGGGAGGCGTAACGGCGGGAGCGGATGCCCGAGCGTTTCTCGATCCAGTCGGGGTCGAGCCCGGTCCGCTCGGCGATCTCGGTGTTGGGCACGGACCGTTCGGGCCGGTAGGTGCCGACGCCCAGCAGACGGCTGTGGCGCAGGACCTGGGTGTCCTGGAGAGTGATCATGACGCGTGGACGTCCTTTCGAGGGGCACGGGTGGTCTTCGCGGGGGAGTGCCGGCGGCCCCGGGAGGTCAGGCCCCAGGGCTTGTACGTGGAGACGGCCGTCATGAAGACCAGGCAGAGCAGGGCGAGGAGGGCCGAGCCGGCCATGCTCCAGCCGACGGTGTCGAGTTCGCCGCCGCGCACCGGGGCCTTTTCGTCGACGAGTTCGTTGGCCCGCAGGATCAGCTGGTGGATGACCGAGAAGCCGAGCACCATGACGCCCATCGTCAGGAAGAACTTCACCGCCACCCATCTGCGGTGCAGCAGCCGCCACTTGGTGCCCGCGCCCACCACGATCCCGGTGATCAGCGCGAACATGCTGGTCATGCCGAGGAAGATCTCGTCGAGCATCGACATCGTGCGGTACATGGAGGCCTGCTGCTCGGCGTTGTGCGTGGTGGCGCCCGCCACCGACATGGCGAACATGCCGGTCACCAGCCCCAGCCAGCCGACCGAGATGGCCACATGGGCCGTGAGGACCGCCTTGCGCAGGCGCTGCGAGATCGTACGGCCCTCCTCGCGCACGCTCGCCATCCACCGGTTGACGGAGGGCACGTAGAGCAGGACCAGGCCGACGACGGAGGGGATCAGGCTGGCGACGGCGAGGCTCGCCTGGAGCGGCCCGACCAGGGGGCGGCCGCCGAGCTGCGCGAGCCCGAGGCCGGTGAACAGCAGGCCCAGGGAGGTGAACACCGTCAGCAGCACCCGGCCCCACTGACGGCCGGCCCGCAGCATCTCGGCGAAGAAGCCGAACAGCGCGCAGAAGGCGATGGTCAGGGCCAGGTCGCCGGTGGTCGCCGCGCCGGCGGCGCCGGTCTCGACCTGGTGGGCGATCTCGAAGACATTGCTCGCGATCGCGGCGAGCGTCGCCACGATCACCATGGCGTAGGCCCAGCCGATGGCCGCCGGCGGGCGGGGAACGGGCGCCGCGGTCGCGGCTGCCGGGGGAGCCGGGCGGACCGCCCGGGCGGGCGGTCGGGCGGGAGCGGTCGCCTCCGCGACCCTCTCGCGCCCGGTCCGGTCTGTCGTACTCACCGTCGCGCCTCCTTCGGGACAAGGCGCGTCCGCCCCACGGCAGCGGGGCTCTGATGCGCCGTCGGTAGCGGGTTCGTGGCGCGATCAGCGTTCCGGGGCGAACTCGAAGCCCACTCGAAACACGGTGGACGGTGACAGGGGGCCGCGGCGGTCGGCCGCGGTCGGTGGCAGGGCCCCCGGCCGGTCAGCCGCGGTCGGTGTCGTCCAGGGAGAGCACGAACTTGGTGAGCAGCCGGGCGAACTCCTGCTGCTCGTCCGGGTCCCAGTCCTCCAGCACCCGGGAGTAGAAGTCCTGGCGGGTACGGTGGGCGGCGGCCACGGCGGCCCGGCCCGACCCGGTGAGCTCCAGACAGCTGCGCCGGCCGTCCTCCTGCGAGGCGATCCGGCGCACGAAGCCGGACCGGACGGCGTCGGCGACGATCCGGCTGGCGCGCGAGGGGTCGATGGCGAGCCGGTCCGCGACGAAACCGACGGTGACGTCCCGGTCGCCCTCGCTGGACCCCTCGTCGACCACGTCGATGACGGCGAGCGTGTTGAGGTCCAGCGGCTCGGCCATGCCCTCCACCACCGGCCTGGCCAGACTGCGCCGGGACTGGCGCCGCCGGATCCGGATCATCGCCAGCTCCACGGCGTTGAGCACGGCCTCGTTCACCACGGTGTCCTTATTACTCACAAGTTCGAGGCTACTCGCATACGACTGGACCGTGCATTCCTGGGCGTGAGACACTTATGTGAGAAAGTCATTCATGTGCTCGTGGCAATCATGCGGGCGCGGCTCGAACGTCCCACGAAGCCCTGAGGAGGCACAGATGTCCAGCAACTCCACGGCCACGCGCACCGCGGGCCCGGTGCGCACCCGAGCCCTCGCCGTCCTGGCCACCGTGGCCGTCGGCGGGCTGATCTGGCTGGTCGCCCACTCGGTCCTCGACATCGACCTGCGGGTGCCGGACGGCCCCGGCTCGACCACCACCACCGAACTCGCCCTCCCGGCCGTGCTGATCGGCACGGCGGTCGTCTCCCTGCTGGGCTGGGCCCTGCTGGCCGTACTGGAACGGGTGACCGCCCGCGCCCGCGTCCTGTGGACCGTCGCCGCGCTCCTCGTCCTCGTCCTCTCGCTCTTCGCGCCGCTGTTCGGCGAGGGGCTGGAGGCGGGCAACCGGGTCACGCTGGTGCTGCTGCACCTCTCGGTGGGCGCGATCCTCGTCCCGGCCTTCCGCCGGGACGCCCGGACCGCCTGACACCGGCCGCCCGGCCGGCGCACGGGGGTCCAGCGCCCCTCCACGTGGATTCGAGCGCCCGGGGAGATCTTGGAACCCAGGCACCGAACGCCACGGAAGGAGATCCCCTATGTGCGGCATCGCAGGCTGGGCCGGCCGCGAGGACGGACCGGCCGGGCAGCAGCCCGCCGTCGCGGCCGGCATGGCGCGGACGATGGCCTGCCGGGGCCCGGACGACTCCGGCGTCTGGGCGGACGGCAGGGCGACACTGATCCACACCAGGCTGGCGGTCATCGACGTGAGCGGTGGCCGCCAGCCCATGACCGCCCGGCCCGACGGACGGACCGGGACCGACGCGACCGCGGCCGGCGAGGACCCGGCCGCGGTACTCGCCTACAACGGGGAGGTCTACAACTTCCGTGAGCTGCGCACCGAGTTGACCGGCCGCGGCCACCACTTCGTCACCCGCAGCGACACCGAGGTGGTGCTCCACGCCTACCTGGAGTGGGGCGAGCGGTGCGTGGAGCACCTGGAAGGCATGTTCGCCTTCGCCGTGTGGGACCCGCGCCGCCGCACACTGCTGCTGGCCCGGGACCGCTTCGGCATCAAGCCGCTCTACTACGCGCCGACCGCCGACGGGCTGGTCTTCGGCTCCGAACCCAAGACGCTGCTCGCCCACCCCGCGGTGCGTCCGACCGTCGACCTCGACGGGCTGCGGGTGCTGTTCTCGATGGCCCGCGCTCCCGGCGAGAGCGTCTACCGCGACATCCGCGACCTCCCGCCCGGTCACACCCTGACCTACGGCCCCGGCGGCGTACGGCTGCGCCGCTACTGGCAGTTGGAGGCCCGCCCGCACGAGGACGGCCTCGACGACACCGTGCGCACCGTGCGGGAGCTGCTGGAGAGCAGCGTCTCCCGCGAGCTGGTCTCCGACGTGCCGTTGAGCGTGCTGCTCTCCGGCGGTCTCGACTCCAGCACCGTCGCGGCACTCGCCGCCCGCGCCCTGGCCCGCGAGGGCGGCGGCCCGGTCCGCACCGCCACCGTCACCTACAGCGGCTACAGCGACAACTTCCAGCCCGACCTGGTGCGCAGCGCCCCCGACGCCCCCTACGCGCGGGCCGTCGCCGACCACATCGGCGCCGACCACCTGGAGATCGAGCTCAGCACCGCGGACCTGATCGACCCGACGGCACGCCGCAGCGTGCTGCGCGCCCAGGACGTCCCGGCCCCGTTCGGGGACATGGACACCTCGACGTACCAGGCCTTCGCGGGCGTGCGCCGGCACACCAAGGTGGCGCTCACCGGCGAGAGCGCCGACGAGATCTTCGGCGGCTACAGCTGGGTGCACATCCCCGACCTGGCGTACGAGGAGCAGTTCCCCTGGGTCGCCTTCGAGCAGTGGCATCCGGGCACCCGCGAGGGACTGGGGCAGGGGCTGCTGTCCGCCGCCTTCAAGGACCGGCTCGACATGGGCGCCTACTACGCGGAGCGGTACGCGCAGGCCATGGCCGGCATCCCCCGGCTGGCCGGGGAGGACGCGGAGGAGCGCCGCGCCCGCGAGATCTGCCATCTCCATCTGACCCACTGGCTGCCCCGGCTGCTGGAGCGCAACGACCGGCTGAGCATGATCTCCGGTCTGGAGGTGCGGGTTCCGTTCTGCGACCACCGGCTCGTGCAGTACGCGTACAACATCCCGTGGGCGATGAAGACCTTCGACGGCAGGGAGAAGAGCCTGCTGCGGGCGGCCGTCGCGGACCTCCTGCCCGAGCAGGTGCTGGAGCGGCCCAAGGCGCCCTTCCCGGTGAGCCAGGACAGCACCTACACCAAGGCCCTGCACGCGGAGTTCGCGGAGGTGCTGGCCGATCCGGCCTCGCCCGTGCTGCCGCTGCTGGACCTGGACCGGGCGCGGCATGTCGTCGGCCCCGAGGGTGAGGCGGAGACGCGGGACTGGCTGCACCGCATGAACGTCGAGATGGCGCTCCAGGTCAACAGCTGGCTGCTGGCCCACGGGGACTGCCTGGAGCTGTGAGCCCGGGCCGGTGGCCCCGACGGGCACGACTCAGGGGCGCCCAGGAAGGGCGCCCCTGAGCCATGGGGGGTGGCGGTCAGGTGTAGGCAGGTGTCATGGGCACGCGCAGGGCGGTCCGCAGCAGGGCCGGGAGGCGGTACTGGAAGTACCGTTCCGACGAGCCGTCGCTGACGAGGTCCACCTCCAGCAGGAGGAACTCGACCAGCTCTTCGAGGAGTTCCTCGGTCTCGTCGAGGCCCGTCCCCAGGACGTGGGCCGCGTTCTCCACCGTCAGCACGCCCTCACCCGCCCCGGCCAGTTTGCCGAGCACCTCGCGCAGATGCGGGGCGAGGCCGCGACAGCGCCGCACGACGTGGTGGAAGGGGTGCGGGCGCTGCGGGGAGACCGTCGTCGGGCGGTCCCGGCCCATCCAGTCGATGAGCTGGCGCATCGACCAGTGCGGACGCAGCGCGAGCAGGTCGGCGGCCTCCAGGACCGGGCCGGGCAGGCCGCCGCACAGGTCGACCATCCTGCGCAGCGACGAGGGGTCGTCCAGCAGACGGTTGCCGCCCAGGGCCTCCAGGAGGAGTTCCCCCGACAGGTCCGCGGGGAGCGGCGGGACGTCCACGGGCGTGCCGAGCTGACCGCCGCACAGGCGTCGGTAGCCGGCCACCAGGAGGGCCGACCCGGCGTGCCCCGGCACCAGATCGGTGACCTGGTGGGCCGCCGCCACGTCGTCGGCCACCAGCAGGACTCGGCGTGGGGCGAGCCAGGCCTGGAGCATCCTGGCCCGCCCGGATCTGGTCGTGGGCAGGTCGGAGCGCCGGCATCCGACCGCCTCGAGCAGATCCGCCAGGACGTCCTCCGCGGTCCGCGGCGCGGCCGGGTCCCCGAAGGTCACGTACAGCCGTCCGTCGGGGAACGCGTCGCCCAGGCGGTGGGCGACGGCGACGGCGAGGGCCGTGACGCCCGCGCCGGGCGGCCCGGCGACGGCGACACAGCGGGCGCGGTCCGTGCCGCCCGGCTCCGTCAGCAGCCGGGTGATCCGGGAGATCTCGGCCGCCCGCCCGCGCAGCGGCACATCGGGGGGCAGCGTCACCGGCGGCTCGGAGTCCGCGACGGCCGCGTGCGCGCCGATCACGGTGGCCCGCTCCACGGGCAGGTCGAGCCCGCGATCCCCGGCCAGTACCTGCTGGTGCAGCCGCTGGAGTTCCGCGCAGGGCTCCAGGCCCAGCTCCCGGGTGAGGACGCGGCGGATGCGCTGGAAGACCTCCAGGGCGTCCGGCCGCCGGCCCGCCCGGTAGAGCGAGAGCATGAGCTTGGCGTGCAGCCCCTCCCGGGTCGGGTTGTCGGCGGCCAGTCCGGTGAGTTCGCTGATCAGACGGTGGTGGCGGCCGAGGAGCAGATCCGCGTCGATCCGTTCCTCCAGGACTTCGTAGCGCTGTTCCTCGAGCCGGAGGGCGTCGATGCCGACGATCGGGCCGGGGGCCAGATCGCTGAGGGCCGGCCCACGCCAGACGGCGAGCGCCCCGTGGAGCAGGTCGGCGGCCTCCGCGACCGCGCCGCGCTCCATGGCCTGTCTCCCGCGTGTCGCCAGGTCGGTGAACTGCTGGGCGTCCAGGCAGCCCTGGGGCAGGGAGAGCCGGTAGCCGCCCGGGGTGGTCAGCAGCGCCGGGGAGCCTCCGGTGCCGCCCGAGGGCCGCGGCTCGCAGAGTCCGGGCAGCTTGCGCAGTTGGTAGATGTACGTCTGAAGGGTGGTGGCGGCGCTGCACGGCGGGCGTTCCTCCCACAGCTCCTCTACCAGTTGATGGAGCGGAACCGTGGTGTTGGCCCTGAGGGCCAACAGCGCGAGGACTTGACGTACCTTCGGGGCGGACGGCGTGACGTGCACGCCCTCATGGACGACTTGCAGGGTTCCGAGTAACCCGATCTGCAGCACTGGCCCTCCCGTTGATCGCATCTGACACGGCCTGATGCTCGTCGTGAGCCTGGGGTTGGCCCCTTGACTTCTGCTTGAGGTGCGCTCGACAGGTGCTTGGCGATCCGATGTCTGTCTCAATACCCCCTCGACATCGCAAGGCTCTGCCGAACTATGCTACACATGGCATTCATGTGCTAAAAGCATGTAGTTGCCGATCGGCTGTGTATGTGCCTGACAAGGAGTCCCGATGACGCACACCGGCTCGGGCCGCCCGAGCGGAGCGGCCGCCCCCACACCCGCGCCTTCTCGACCGCTGCCGTCGCGCTTCCCCCTCCTCCTTGCGTCCCTCTTGCTGACCAGTGCGATGTCGATGCTGGACCAGTCGATCGTCGCCACGGCGGGCCCGAGTCTGACCGCTGACCTGGGCGCGTTGAACCTGTACGGCTGGACGTTCACGGCGTATATGCTCACGTTCAGCGTGTCCATGCCCATCTACGGCAAGCTCGGCGATTTGTTCGGTCGCCGGACGGTCTACCTCTCCGCCGTCGTCATCTTCCTCGTGGGGTCCATCGCCTGCGGAGCCGCCGGTTCGATGGGCCAGCTCATCGCCTTCCGCGCCCTTCAGGGACTGGGTGGCGGCGGGCTCCAGGTGAGCGCCTTCTCCGTGCTCGGCGATCTGATGCCGCCGCGTCAGCGCGCCAAGTACCAGGGCTGGTTCGCGGGCGTCATGGTGATCGCCAACCTGGCGGGACCGCTCGTCGGCGGTGTGCTCACCGACCAGCTCGGCTGGCGCTGGATCTTCTACGTCAACATCCCGCTCGGGCTCCTCGCGCTCGCGGGCCTCGCCATCCTGCTGCCGGGCAGCGCGGGACGAGCGGTCCGGCCGCGCGTCGACCACGTCGGCACGGTGCTGCTCTGTCTCCTCATCGGCTGTCTGGTCCTCGGCACCGACCTCGCCGGACGGGACGGCTGGGGCGACCCGGCGGTCCTCGCCCTCTACGCCGGCGCCGTGCTGCTGGCCGTGCTGTGGCTGCGCCAGGAGCGGTCCGCGGCCGAACCGGTGGTCCCGCTCGGCCTGTTCGCGGACCGGACGTTCACCATCTGCGTGGCCGTGGCGTTCGGGGTCAGCTTCGCCTTCTTCGGCTGCGTCAACTTCGTGCCGCTCTTCTACCAGGCGGCGCTGGGCGTGAGCGCCACCCGCACCGGCCTGCTCTTCCTGCCGGCGATGATCGGCATGGCGGTGGCCACGGTGGTGGCGGGACAGGTGATCGCGAAGACCGGCCGCTACAAGTGGTTCCCGGTGGCGAGCACCGCGCTGGCCGCGGGGGCCGCCGCGGTCATGTCACTGACGTCCGAGGACACCGGCGTCACGACCGTCGCGCTGCTGCTCGCCGTCATGGGCATCGGCGTCGGACTGTCCTCGCAGGTGACCACGCTCGTCGCCCAGAGCACCGCGCCCCGGGAGCACATGGGCGTCAGCACCTCCACGGTGGGGCTCGCCCGCAACCTGGGCACGGCTTTCGGCGCCACCGTCTTCGGCTCGATCCTCAACGCCCGGCTCGCCTCCGAGGCGCCACACCTGCTGCCCGCGACGACGGCGGACCAGATCGTCTCGGGCACCTGGGACCCCGCCCGCACCGCCTCCCTCGCCCCCGGCACCGCCGACGCGGTCTCCGAGGTCTACGGCAGGGCCATGTCCACCGTCTTCCTCTCCGCGGTCCCGATCCTCCTGCTCGGACTGGCCTTGTCCTTGCTGCTGAAGAACGACCGCTTGCCGGCGCGGGGGGCGGGGGGCCCGGGCGGCGGACCGGGAGGGCCGGGTGCCGGTCCTGGCGGACCTGGCGGGCAGGGCGGTCCCGGTGGAGCGGCGGGGCGCGGTGGGTCCGAGGGGCCGGATACGAAGCCGGTCGGCGGGGGCTGAGCGGCGGGGGCGTCGGTGACGGGCCCGGGCTGCCGGGTGCCTGCCTGACGGCTGCCTGCTGGCGGCCACCTGCCTGACGGTTACCTGTCTGACGGCCTGGGCCGGGGTTGCCGGATACCGGATGCTCCGGTCGTCCGGGCTGCCGGGTGCCGGATGCCCCGGTCTGCCGGACGGGGGCGCCGGCCTCGGCCGGCGGGTGGGCGGGGCCCTGCGCCTGACTGGCGGCGCCCTGCGCCTGACTGGCCGGGCCCTGCGCCTGGCCGGCGGGGCCTGCGGCCAACCGGCCGCGCCCTCGCGTTCAACCGGCCGCGCCCCGCGTTCAACCGGCCGCGTGCCCCCACCAGCCACACCCCGCGTCCGACCCGCCGCGCCGTGCTCCCGACCCGCTCGGGCAGCGGTGGTGCGGGAGGGAGTGGTCGGGTCGCCCGGTGCTTCGCGGGTCCCGGAACCCGGAACCCGCATCCGAGCGGCTCAGGTCGGTGATCTCGGCGGCGGCTCCGCGCCGGGTGGCCTGCCGACGGGCGGGAAGCGGCAGGGCGCGCGTCGACCGGCTCGGGCCGGGACCGGAGCTTCCGGGCGGCGGGCCCCGCCGCCCGGACGGGCGTGGTGGTGCCGGCGGACCGGGAGCGCGGATGCCGGGACTCCCGGGGCGAAGGTGGGTCAGCAGGCAGGCTCGGGTCGCCGACGCGGGCGCGTCACCCCGGGCCTGGTCGGTCCCAGACGTCCGCCAGGTCGCCCCACAGGGCGCGTTCGTGCGCGGGGAGGGCCGAGAGCGGGGTCGTGACCAGGCGTTCGGGGTGGCCCGCCACGGGGCCCGGCACCGAGGGGCCCGGCGTTCGCGGGCCGTCGTTCGCCGGCAGCGTCGGCGGGAGGCCGTACGGGGCGAAGCCGTAGCACTCGGGCGGGGTCAGGGCGCCGAAGCAGTGCCCCACGGCGACCAGTCCCGCCGCCATGTCGTGCCATGCCCGCCCCAGCCATGCCCGCACCCTGCGCACCACGGCCTCCCTTCGCCACGTGCCGGGCCCCGAAGCTAGAGGGCCCGCCTCGAGGACCGCTGGAGCGAGCAACCAGCGCGGCACCCACCGCAGGCACCAGGGACATCCCAGCGGGCTTCGAGTGGACGTGGGCACGGTGTTACCGGGGGTTGCGTCCACGGCCTGGCGGACCCCCGACCGGCGGACGGAACGCCGCGCTCCCCCCGTGGCGCGGCGCTCACCGCCGACTCCGCCGCCGGCGGCCCCGGGCCGCCGGCGGCGATCAGGCCGTTCGACGATCGGCACCCCCTGGCCGCCCGCCCGCTCGGGCCGCCCCACCGGCCCGGCCTCACCATCCTGGCCGCGCCCGCCTGCCGAACAGCAGCCCCCGTGGCTCCGGCGGCGAGAAGAAGCACCTGGCCGGGCACCGGGCGTTCCTCTCCCTTCTGGACCCGCGCGTCGACCCGTACGTCCTGCAGGTCATGCTGACAGCGGTGTCCGTGAGGCCGTACGCCGTCAGGTCATCCATCAGGTCCTGCTTGACGCGGGCGAGGGCGAAGACGATGCCGCGGCCGGTGAGTTCGCGGCGGAGTGCGTCGACGGCGTCCAGGGCGGTGATGTCGACCTCGACGTTGGCCTCGGTGTTGAGGACGAACCAGCGGACCGGGCTGGTCTGTTCGTCGACCGTGGTCAGGGCCCGGCGGTGGAAGTCCTCCGCGTTGGCGAAGAACAGCGGGGAGTCGTAGCGCAGCACGGCCAGGACGGCCGCGCCGGCGACGAGCGGGTACACCTGACTGCGGGCGCCCGCCGAGGAGGCCAGCGCGGTACGGGTGGCGCTGCTGCTGACCGGGAAGCCGTGCAGCGCGCCCGCGCCCAGGGCGGGGAACTCCTGATCGCTGTCCAACGGGTCCTTGGAAGAGGGCCGTTGGCACACACCGTGCCGCCGCCTTGCCGCCGCCCGCAGGGCCCACTGGCCCCGGTCGGGGACCTGCGGCCCCTGTCCCACCGGCTCCCACGCCACGACGCTGGTTCGAATCCCCGATGAGGAGGCAGAACCGTGATCCGCAATGTTGTCGTAGGTCTCGACGGCTCGCCCGAGAGCCGTGCCGCCGCGGAGTGGGCGGCCCGTGAGGCGAAGCGGCGTGGTCTTTCGCTCAAGCTGGTCCACGCCTTGGAGGCGGTCCCCGAGCCCATGGCTCTGGCGCAGTTCCTCGGAGCCGAGACGCAGCAGCGCTGGAGCGAGCGAAGCGAGAGGGCGGTACCCCCGGTCGGAGGCCGGGGGAAGATCCCGCGCGAGGTGGTCGAAGGGCTGAAGCTTCGTCACCCTGGACTGGACGTGTCCATGGAGCAGGTCCCCGGCAGGCCCGCCGAGGTGCTGACCGATGCGGCGAAGGACGCCGAGCTACTGGTCCTCGGCTCCCGAGGGCTGAGCGGCATCGGCGGATTCCTCGTCGGCTCCGTGGGTCAGGCCGTCGTGGCGCACGCCGAGCAGCCTGTGATTCTGGTCCGTGACAGGGAGCAGGCCGTCGGCGGGCCCGTCGTCCTCGGGCTCGACACCGACCACCCTGACGACGCGGTGATCGCCTACGCATTCGAGGCGGCCGCCCGCCGTGTCACACCCCTGCGGGTCGTCCACGCCTGGAACCTGCCGCCGTACTTCGCGTACGGCCTGCCCGCAGACCCCGAGCTCAACGCCATGCTGGGCAAGCAGGACGCTGCCACGCTGGCCGAGGTGCTGCACCGCTGGGAGGAGACGTACCCGGCCGTCGAGGTCATCGAGGAGTCCCGTTCCGGCAGTGCCGCCGTTCACCTGGTCGAGGCCTCCCGCGAGGCGTCCCTGGTCGTCGTCGGCCGCAGGATCCGCCGTCACCCGCTCGGCGCCCACATCGGCCCCGTCACGCACGCCGTGCTGCACCACGCCACCGCCCCCGTCGCCGTCGTCGCACACGACTGACGCTCCCGAGTCCACGAGGAGGAACCTCATGAACGAGGTACACCGCACCGCCCTGGAACTGCCCCTGGTAGTGGGCGTGGACGGCTCCGAGCCGAGTCTGCGGGCCGTCGACTGGGCGGCGGACGAGGCCGTGCTGCGCGGGGTGCCGCTGCGGCTGGTGCACGCCTCGCTGTGGCAGTGGTACGAGGGTGCAGCGCTTGCCGAGGACCTCGGCAAGCCGTCCGAGCAGGTGCTCGCCGACGGCATCGTCGACGGCGCCGCCCGGCGGGCGCGCACCCGGCAACCGGACCTGAAGGTGTCCACCGAGGTACTGCCCGAGGAGCCGGAGTACGCGCTGGTGCGGGAGGGACGGCACGCCTCTGCACTGGTCCTGGGCAGCCGGGGACGGGGCGGCATCGCCGAGCTGCTGCTCGGTTCCGTCAGCCTGACCGTGGCTGCCTACGCCACCTGCCCGGTGATCGTGCTGCGCGGCGGCCGGGACAAGAGGGCACAGCTTGTGACGCACGGGCGGATCCTGCTCGGTGTCGGCGAGGAGGCGCACGGTCCGGCGGCCGTGCGGTTCGCCTTCGAGGAGGCGGAGCGCCGCGGGGCCGTGCTGGAGGCCGTACGGGCCTGGCGGTGCCCCGCGCACGAGACCACCGACCACCCCCTCCTCGCGGGAGAGCCCGCCCACCTGCACGAACAGCGGGCCGCCGAGACGCTGGAGGCCGCGCTGAACGAGATGGCCGCCGAGCACCCGTCCGTGGAGGTGCACCGGCGCACCGCCGAGGGGCCGGCCCGCAAGGTGCTGCTCGACGCCTCGGCCACCGCTGACCTGGTGGTCGTCGGGGCGCGGCGGCAGAAGCAGACCTTCGGGCTTCAGCTCGGGCGGGTCGCCCACACGGTGCTGCACCACTCCGCCTGCCCGGTCGCCGTTGTGCCGCAGCGCAGTTGATACGACGAACGGCCTCAGAGGCTCGCCGCGTGATCGGGGACGTAGGTCTGCAGATCGCGCGGCGGCCGTACGTAGCCGGTCGACGGCGGACGAGGGGGCAGGTCGAGCACCGGCGGGGGTACCTCGTGGTACGGCACGGTGCTCAGCAGGTGCGCGATCATGTTCAGCCGGGCGCGCCGCTTGTCGTCGCTCTCGACGACGTACCACGGCGCCTCGGCGATGTCGGTGTGCACGAGCATCTCGTCCTTGGCCCGGGAGTACGCCTCCCAGCGGGTGATCGACTCCAGGTCCATCGGCGAGAGCTTCCAGCGCTTCGTCGGGTCCTCCAGCCGCTGCCGGAACCGCTCCTGCTGCACGTCGTCGCTCACGGAGAACCAGTACTTGCGCAGCAGGATTCCGTCCTCCACCAGCATCCGCTCGAAGATCGGACACTGGCGCAGGAACAGCTGGTGCTCCTCCTTGGTGCAGAAGTCCATCACGTGCTCGACTCCGGCGCGGTTGTACCAGGACCGGTCGAACAGCACGATCTCGCCGGCGGCGGGCAGGTGCTCGATGTAGCGCTGGAAGTACCACTGGGTGCGCTCGCGCTCGGTCGGCTTCGGCAGGGCCACGATTCGGGCCACGCGCGGGTTGAGGTGCTCGGCGACCCGTTTGATGGTGCCGCCCTTGCCCGCCGCGTCCCGTCCCTCGAAGATGACGACGAGCCGGGCACCCTCGGCCCGCACCCACTCCTGCAGCTTCACCAACTCCGTCTGCAGGCGCAGCAGTTCCTTCTCATACGTCCTGCGCGGCAGCGTCGCCGCCTTCTCGCCAGCCATGCCGCCTCCATCGCCTGGGACATACGGGGACCTGGGGGACTCCGGACAGCACGCTACAGGGATTCATTCGCAGTGCTCCGGCCTTCAGGCCGGGGGTGAAGCGAATCTTGTGGCTGGGACGCGGAGCGTCGCAGTGGCGTTCCGGCGGAGCCGGACCTGCGTCGTGACGGTGACTGGTCGCTCGTATGTTCCCGATGACGACGTGGGTTCGACGTGCCTAGTGTGATCGTCATGCAGCTCCGGTACGCCTTCAGGTTGTACCCCGACGTCGCTCAGCGTGCCGCGCTGGCCAGGGCGTTCGGGTGCGCCCGCGTCGTGTTCAACGACGCGGTCCGCGCCCGCGAGGACGCCCGCACGGCCGGGCAGCCGTTCCCGACGGCCGGTCAGCTGTCCCGGAAGCTGATCACCGAGGCCAAGCAGACGAAGGAACGCTCCTGGCTGAGTGAGGTTTCCGCGGTGGTGCTCCAGCAGTCCCTGCGGGACGCCGAGACCGCGTACCGCAACTTCTTCGCCTCCCTAAAGGGCACCCGCAAGGGCCCGAAACTGGGTGCGCCCTGCTTCAAGTCCCGCAAGGACGCACGGCAGTCGATCCGGTTCACCGCCAACGCTCGCTGGAACATGACCGACAGTGGCCGTCTGAACCTGCCGAAGATCGGCGCGGTGAAGGTGAAATGGTCCCGCGCCCTGCCCGCCACGCCCACTTCCGTCACCGTCGTCAGGGACGCGGCAGGCAGGTTCTTCGCCTCCTTCGTCATCGACACTGACCCCGCCGTCGACGCGGCCCGGATGCCCGAGACCGACCGCAGCATCGGTATCGATCTCGGCCTGACCCACTTCGCGGTCCTCTCCGACGGCACGAAGATCGACTCCCCGCGCTTTCTGCGGCGCGCTGAGAAGAAGCTGAAGAAGGCCCAAAGGGAGCTGTCCCGCAAGCAGAAGGGATCGAAGAACCGGGCCAAGGCCCGCCTGAAGGTCGCCCGCGCCCACGCCAAAGTTGCCGACGCACGCCGTGAGTTCCACCACCAGCTCTCCACGAAGCTGATCTGCGAGAACCAAGGGATCGCCGTGGAGGACCTGTCAGTGGTGGGACTGGCTCGCACGCGCCTGGCCAAGTCCGTGCACGACGCTGGATGGGCGCAGTTCATCGGCATGCTGGAGTACAAAGCCGCCCGGTACGGACGCACCCTGGTGAAGATCGGCCGGTTCGAACCGACCTCCCAGACCTGCTCCACCTGCGGCGCCGTGGACGGGCCCAAACCCCTGAATGTGCGGGAATGGACCTGCACCGCCTGCGGTACCGTCCACGACCGGGACACCAATGCCGCACGCAACATCAAGACGGCCGCCGGACTGGCGGTGTCAGCCTGTGGAGCGCCGGTAAGACCAGGAGCAATCCCGGCACAGCGCGAAGAAGCAGGAAGCCACGGATTCCCGACCGGAAACCTTGCCGCGTAGCGGCACAGCAACCAGTCAGGGAAGGCCAGAACCCTTGGGCTTCAGCCCGAGGAGCAAGTCAATGCAGCGAGCCCTGCCTGCGCTGCGGACGTCTCACCGCCGCCGTTCGGGACGGGTCACAACGGCCAGGCGCTCTCGCCATGAGCTGACGGTACCGTGGTCGACTCGGAGGAACGGTCGTGCTCGGAGAGGTCGAACTCGATGTCCACGACCCCCGCGACGGCCCGGATCAGACGTGCGGCCACCGGGACCAGGGACGTGTCCCGGATACGGCCGCCGAGCTTCACGACCCCCTCCCGCACGGCCACCCGTACGGCCGACGTGGGCGCGGGGAAGAGGTACGACACCACCTCCCGGCGGACCTCCTCGGCGATGTCCTCGTCGTCGCGCAGGAACACCTTCAGCAGATCGGCGCGGCTGACGATGCCCTGCAGCATGCCCAGCTCATCGACGACCGGAAGCCGCTTGACCTTGGCGCGTGCCATCACTCGCGCGGCCTGCGCGAGCGTCGCGTCCGCACGCACGGTGAGGGCCGGCGCGGTCATCAGCTCCCCGGCGGTCACGGCGCCGGCCTTCGCGAGGTCCGTCAGGCGCTGGAGCTGGGTGTGCCGGTCGGGGTCCTCGTCGCGGAACTCCTCCTTGAGGAGCAGGTCGGCCTCGGAGACGACGCCGACGACGCGGCCCTCGCCCTCCAGGACGGGCAGGGCGCTGACCTTCCAGTCGTGCATTATCCGCACGACCTCCTTGAAGGCGGCGCCGCGGCCGATGGCGGCCACGGTGTGGGTCATCACGTCGCTGACGATGTGCGGGGTGCCGTGCATCATCCCTCCCTGGTGGTAGCGGTCGTGCTTCGAGTCGTGGGCGCCGTCACAGGAGGCTGCCGCTGCCGTAGGGGGCGTACAGGTCCAGCAGCCGGGTGCGGGCCGAGCGCAGACGGTGGGCCAGTACACCGTCAGAACCGGTCGGCGCGGCCCCCTTCCTCGAAGAGCCGGGTGCCCTGGGGGGAACGACACCTCCCGGGCACAGCGCATCAGCCGCTGCCTGTGTTCGGTCGGGAGTGCCTGAAGCATGCCGGCCGTGGCGGGAGCGTTCATGACATGCCTCCTGTACGGGCGTACGAAACTGCCCCGTCCAGCGTGTTCCCGTGTCTCGTATCGGGCGATGGGCCACCCGGCCCCATGACTGGGCCGCCCGGCACCGAGTCCGGGCCCTTCGGGACCCTGCGCCTGGACGGGACCGGAGGTTCGATGGAGAAAAGAGCCAACCCGAGGGGGTACATGGTGGGCACGTCACTGACCTCGGAGTTCTGGAGGCTGTTCGCCGTTCTCCTGGTGATCTTCACCGCGGCCACCTTTGTTCTCAGCGCCGCGCTCGACGCGCTGGTGCTGCGGGCAC
Organism: Streptomyces sp. A012304; assembly: GCF_026008495.1. Lineage (GTDB taxonomy): Bacteria > Actinomycetota > Actinomycetes > Streptomycetales > Streptomycetaceae > Streptomyces. The sequence goes on along the minus strand of NZ_BQUN01000095.1, from coordinate 97,443 downwards.
AGCGGCGCCGCATCCATCGTCGGCCGGCCCTCGGGCGGGCGACGGAGCCGCCCTGCCGACCTGATCGAATCGCGGTCCATCGCTGAGCCGGAGAAGCCCGGCGCTGCCGTATCAGGTCAATGGCAAGACACCGGTCACCGCCGGCCGCCGCCGGCAGCCCGAACGTCAGGCACGCCCTGCCCGCCATGGAGTCGAAGCGCCGGCGGTGCGTAATCCCTCACCCGCCCGACTTCCACCGGGCGCAGAACGAATCGGCTGCACACCGTCAAGGCCGCACTCGTGGCCCCTGGAGGACCCAAAGCCATGCGCATCGTCATCGCTCTCGGCGGCAACGCCCTGCTGCGCCGGGGTGATCGCCCCGACGCGGCTGTGCAGCAGGCGAACATCGACCGGGTGACCACCGCCGTCGCCGCTCTCGCCCTCGAACACGAGGTCGTTCTCACCCACGGCAACGAACCGCAGATCGGCCTGCTCGCCATGGAGAGCGCGGCCGACCCTGTCCTGACCGCCCCCTACCCGCTGGACCTGCTGGGTGCCCAGACCGAGGGTCTGATCGGCTCGCTGCTGGTCCGGGCCCTGCACGACGCGCTGCCCGGCCACAAGATCGCCGCGCTCGTCACCCACACCCTGGTCCGGGCCGACGACCCCGCCTTCGCGCGGCCCACAAAGCGCGTCGGCCCCGTGTACCCGCGTGACGTCGCCCGCACCCTCGCGCGAAGGCGCGGTTGGCACATAGCCAAGGACGCCACCGGGTGGCGCCAGGTCGTCGCCTCACCCATGCCCGAGGGCATCGTCGAGACCGAGACCATCCACGACCTGCTCACCTGCGGAGCGCTGGTCATCTGTGCCGGCGGCGGAGGTGTGCCCGTCACCGCCGACAGCGACACCGGCGCGCTGCACGGAGTGGACGCGGTCGTCGACAAGGACCTCACCGCCGCCCTGCTCGCTGAGGAACTCAAGGCCGACTTCCTGCTCATCCTCACCGACGTTCCGTGCGTCTACACCGGCTACGGCACCGCCGAACGGCAGCCCGTCCTCGACGCCACGCCCGACGACCTGCGCCGCGCAGGGTTTCCCGCCGACTCCATGGGTCCCAAGACGGAGGCCGCCGCCCGGTTCGTCGAACGCACCGGGGGACTGGCCGCCATCGGCGCCCTGGACGCGGCGTACGAGATCGTCCACGGAAGGTCGGACCTCGGCTGAGATACCGCCGGAATGATACTCAGGCCGGTGTGGCCCGTCCGGGACCCCGAGGGCGGGACCATCGGCCCCTCACCGGATCGTGGTCAGGGACCCACGCTCGGAGGACGGCACGATCTGTCGCGCGCCGACTCGTGAGGAGGGCATCATGCACAGCGCATCCCCGTCCCTGGACGCCGCGATGGTGGAGAGGTCCGTGGCCGCCGCGGTCGCCGCGCCCTCGATCCACAACACCCAGCCGTGGCGCTTCGGCCTGGCCCCCGAGACGCTCACCCTCCAGGTACGCGCCGTCCCTGAGCGCGGCCTGCGGCACACCGACCCGGTGTCCAGGACCGGCCATCGGGCCGACCTCTACGAGGCGATCTGGCGCAGGCACAGCAGCCGCCTCCCGTTCTCGGGCCGGCCGCTGCCCTCGTACCTGCGCAACGAACTCGGAGAGGCCGCCCGGGTGGAAGGCGCGCGTCTGTGGTTCCCCGACGCCGCCGGGACGGCGCGTCTGCTCCGCCTGACCGCGGAGGCCGAGCGCCGCAACGCCTCGACACCGACCGTGCCACGGAGAACAGCCGCTGGGTGCACCGAAACCTGGAGCCCATTCCCGACGTAGGACTGCCGCGGGCGGTGCTCGGCCCTCAGGACACCCGCGAACTCCTTCCCATGCGGAACTTCACCGCGCAACGGCACACCGAGCGGCTGGTCGCCCGGCCGTTCGAGGCCGGCCCGCAGATCGCTGTGCTGATCACCGAGCACGACCGTCGCGCCGACTGGCTGCGGGCGGGGCAGGCTCTGCAGCACGTGTGGCTCCTCGCCACGGCCGACGGCCTGCGCGCGTCCCTGCTGCACCAGGCGCTGGAGTGGCCGGACCTGCGCAGGTCCATGAGTCCGGTTCCCGGTCGGACCGGTCACGCGCAGATGCTCATCCGCTTCGGATACGGCCCGGAAGGCTCCGCGACCCCGCGGCGCGCCCCGCGCACGGTGCTCGACGGCGTGATGGCGAGTCGCCAGCCGGTCCGCCTGGCCTTCAGCCCCCGGCGGCAGGCGCGGTGACCTCCTCCGTTGCAGGGGTCAGGACCGTACTCAGGCTGGGGTGCAGCTCGAAGACGCCGGCCAGGCCCACGATGCGAAGGATGCGCCGGAAGCTGCGGTTGTCGGTGACCAGCCGCAACCGACCGTGCCGGGCCACGGCTCGGTTCCGAGCCCGGCACAGGACACCCAGACCGGTGCAGTCGATGAACGCCATCGAGCGCAGGTCCAGCACCAGATCGGGGTGCGGGCCGGCCGTCAGGGCCTCCAGCTGGGCCGCGATGTGCGGCGCGGTGAAGATGTCGATCTCGCCGCGCAGTTCCACGACGGTTGTGTCACCGACGGTGCGTTCCGTGTGGTGAGGCGCGGACCTGGGGTCGATAGCGGACATGGTCCGAGACAACAGGGAAGGACGAGGAGTGGATAGGGCCGATGGACCCTACTGCCCGGTTTTAGCAAACAGCCCTGCTTCGACTGGCTGACCGCACCGGCCACAAGAACCTGCACGTGCGCGGCTACAAGGAGATCGGCACCATGACCACTCCGTTCGACATGGTCGTCCGCAACGACATGGACCGCTACCGCCTCGTCATGGACGTCATCGACCGCGTCCCCGGCCTCGCCGTGCGCGCCGCAGCGGTACGGCAGCGGATGGAGGACACCCGCCTGCGCCACCACGACTGGATCCGCGTCCACGGCACCGACCTGCCAGAGGTCGCCGACTGGTCCTGGGACGGCTGACCGACGCCGACGGGGCCCGAATCGGGGGCCGTTCGGCCCGCTGTTCAGGGCCCTGCAGCCCCTCCGGCGGGCGTCGACGACGCGGGACATTGAAGGTGCAACGAGAGTCGTCCACCACCATGGGCTTCCTCAGCGGCGTCGCGGTCGGACCGATGGAGTCCACCTTCCACGACTGGGCCGGCGCCACCTGGGCCGACTGGCTGTTCATGCTCGGCCTGCTCGGCATCGGCCTCGCCCTGACCGCGGGCATCGGCCTGCGGCTCGCGGCGGTCGCCGGCACCGCGATGATGGCGCTGATGTGGATCGCCGAATGGCCGCCGGCCAAGCACCTGTCCGACGGCTCGGCGAGCATGTCGACCAACCCGTTCGCCGACTACCACCTCATCTACGCCGTCGTCCTGATCGCCCTGGCGGCCGCGGGCGCCGGCGCCACCTGGGGACTGGGCAGGGCGTGGGCGCGGCTGCCGTTCGTCAGCCGCAACCGCTGGCTCCTCTGAGGACCGCGCGCTCGTCACACCGGGGCACCTCCGCCGACGAGCGGAGGTGCCCCGGTCGCATGTGCGTCAGCGGCCGGGCGATGCCGGGTTCGCCCTGTCAGGGCCTGACAGGGACCTATGGCCCGGCACGCGAGGGACGGGTGGCGCGCCCCAGGTGCGCCGAGAGGCCCTCCCCGGGGGCGTCGCCGACGACGAGCATCAAAGGCGAAGAAGTTCCACGGGCAGAGTGAGGGAGAGACCGGCGATGACGGCAACGGTGACAGCTGGAGCACGAGCGGCGACCGAGGCATGGCGAGGCTTCGCCGGTACACACTGGCGGGACCAGATCGACGTGCGCGACTTCATCCAGGCCAACTACTCGCCCTACGAAGGAGATTCCACGTTCCTGGCCGGGCCGACCGAGCGCACGCTCGCCGTCTGGGGCAAGGTCGCCCGTCTGTTCCCCGAGGAGCGGCGCCGGGGCATCCTCGACGTCGACACGGGCCTGCCGTCCACGATCACCTCGCACCGGCCGGGCTTCATCGACCGCGACCGCGAACTGATCGTCGGTCTGCAGACCGACGCCCCGCTGAGGCGGGCGATCATGCCCAACGGCGGGCTGCGGATGGTCGAGAACGGGCTGAAGGCGTACGGCTACCAGGCCGACCCCTTCGTCACCCGTGTCTTCAGCACCTACCGCAAGACCCACAACGACGGCGTCTTCGACGCCTACACCCCCGAGATGCGCCCCGCCCGCAAGGTCGGCATCATCACCGGCCTGCCGGACGCCTACGGCCGCGGCCGGATCATCGGCGACTATCGGCGCGTCGCGCTGTACGGCACGGACCGGCTGATCCAGGCCAAGCGGGCCGAGCGGGCCCGGCTGGACGCGCATCCCTCCACACCCGACGTCATCCGCGACCGCGAGGAACTGGCCGAGCAGATAAGGGCATTGGGCGAGCTGACGCAGATGGCGGCTTCGTACGGCTGCGACGTCTCCCGTCCCGCCGCTACCGCCCACGAGGCCGTGCAGTGGCTCCACCTCGGCTTCCTGGCGGCGGTCAAGGAGCAGAACGGCGCCGCCATGTCGCTCGGCCGCACCTCCACCTTCCTGGACGTCTACCTCCAGCGCGACCTGGACGAGGGCACCCTCGCGGAGACCCGCGCCCAGGAGCTGATCGACGACTTCGTGATCAAGCTGCGGATCGTACGGTTCCTGCGCACCCCCGAGTACGACGCCCTGTTCTCCGGCGACCCGACCTGGGTGACGGAGTCCATCGGCGGCATCGGCACCGACGGCCGCCCCCTGGTCACCCGTACGTCCTTCCGCTTCCTGCAGACCCTGTACAACCTCGGCCCGGCCCCTGAGCCGAACCTGACCGTCCTGTGGTCGCCGCGGCTGCCCGAGGGCTTCAAGCGGTTCTGCGCCCAGGTCTCCATCGACACCAGCGCGATCCAGTACGAGTCCGACGACCTGATGCGTCCGCGTACCGGTGACGACACGGCGATCGCCTGCTGTGTCTCGGCGATGGCGGTGGGCCGGCAGATGCAGTTCTTCGGGGCACGGGTCAACCTGGCCAAGGCGCTGCTGTACGCGATCAACGGAGGCCGGGACGAGATGACCGGCGAGCAGGTGGCGCCCGCGATGCCACCGCTGATGGGCGAGCACCTGGAGTACGAGGAGTTGTCGGCGGCGTACGACCGCATGCTGGAGTGGCTGGCTGCCACGTACGTCAACGCGCTCAACGTCATCCACTACATGCACGACAAGTACGCCTACGAGCGCATCGAGATAGCCCTGCACGACTACCCCGTGCACCGTTTCATGGCGTGTGGCATCGCCGGGCTCTCCGTGGCGGCGGACAGCCTCTCGGCCGTCAAGCACGCCCGGGTGAAGGTGATCCGCGACTCCACCGGGCTGGCCGTCGACTACGAGATCGAGGGCGAGTACCCGGCGTACGGCAACAACGACGACCGCGCGGACGCCCTCGCCGCCGACCTGGTCCAGTCGTTCATGGCCAAGGTGCGCCGCAACCCCACATACCGGGATGCCGAGCACACGCAGTCGGTGCTGACCATCACCTCCAACGTGGTGTACGGCAAGCACACCGGCAACACCCCCGACGGCCGCCGCGCAGGACAGCCCTTCGCGCCCGGCGCCAACCCGATGAACGGCCGGGACCGCCACGGGGTGGCCGCCTCCGCGCTGTCGGTGGCCAAGTTGCCGTACGAGCAGGCCCGCGACGGCATCTCGCTCACGACGACGATCACGCCCGAGGGCCTGGGCCACGACCCGGACGAGCGCGCCGCGCACCTGGCCGGCATCCTCGACGCCTACATGGCCTCCGGCGGATTCCACATGAACGTCAACGTCCTTGACCGCGCGACGCTCGAAGACGCCATGGAACACCCGGAGGAGTACCCGGAGCTGACGGTCCGGGTCTCCGGATACGCCGTCAACTTCGTCCGCCTGACCCGCGAGCAGCAGCTCGACGTGATCAGTCGCACCTTCCACGGATCGCTGTGAACACCACCGTTGAGCCGGTGACGGGCCGAATCCACTCCTGGGACCTGTCCACGGGAGTGGACGGTCCCGGGACCCGGTTCGTACTCTTCCTCTCCGGTTGCCCGCTGCGCTGCCTGTACTGCGCCAACCCTGACACCTGGCACATGCGCGACGGTAAGCAGACCACAGTCGACGAGGTGATGGCCGAGATCGAGAAGTACCGGCCGTTCATCACCACCGCGGGCGGGGGAGTGACCCTCACCGGCGGCGAGGCCCTGCTGCAGCCCGCGTTCACGGCCGAGATCTTCCACCGCTGCAAGGAACTCGGCGTGCACACGGCCCTCGACACCTCCGGCTTCCTCGGCGCCCGCGCCACCGACGAACTCCTCGCCGACACCGACCTGGTCCTGCTGGACATCAAGTCCTTCGACATCCGGGCCTATCGGAAGCTGACCGGCGGCGACCTCGCCCCGACCCTCGGCTTCGCCACCCGCCTGAACCGCCTCGGCGTCCCGGTGTGGATCCGCTACGTCCTCGTGCCGGGCTGGACCGACAACCCGGCGGCCATCGACGGACTCGGCGGTTTCCTCGCCGGGCTGGGCAACGTCGACCGGGTGGACGTCCTGCCGTTCCACAAGCTCGGCGCCCACAAGTACGACGCGCTGGGGATCCCCTTCCCGCTGCGCGACACACCCGCGCCGCACCCGGACCTGACTGAGCGAGTGCGCGAGCAGTTCCGGGAGCACGGCCTGCGGGCGCTCTGAACAGGCGCCGGCAGCTTCTGGACTATGCGCCGACTGTCCGGTCCGGGCCGTAGTAGGCCGCTCGCATGAGGTCCTGCATGTCGTCGAGCATGGGCATCCGCGGGTTGGCGGGGGCGCACTGGTCCTCGTAGGCGTTGAGGGCCTGCTGGGGCAGGGCGTCGAGGAAGGCGCGCTCGTCGACGCCGAGGGACTGGAACGACGGCTCGATGCCCACGGCGTCGCGCAGTCGCTCGACGGCCCAGGCGAGCGACTCCACGCCGGCCTGCGGGGTGGCGGCGGGCAGGCCGAGGGTGCGGGCGATGTCCTGGAAGCGTTCGGGGGCGCGGTAGTGCTCGTACTTGGGCCAGCCGGTGAGCTTGGTGGGGACGGTGCCGTTGTAGCGGATGACGTGGGGGAGCAGGACGGCGTTGGCGCGGCCGTGGGCGATGTGGAAGGTGGCGCCGAGGGTGTGGGACATGGCGTGGACGATGCCGAGGAAGGCGTTGCCGAAGGCCATGCCCGCGATGGTGCCGGCGTTGTGCATCTTCTCCCGGGCCTGAGCCGAGTCCTCGCGGTCGTTCACCGCCGCTTCGAGGTGGCCGAAGACCAGCCGGATCGCGTGCAGGGCGAGGCCGTCGGTGAAGTCGTTGGCGTAGACGGAGACGTACGCCTCGATGGCGTGGGTGAGGGCGTCGAAGCCGCTGTCGGCGGCCAGGGCCGGGGGCAGGGCGGTGGTGAGGAGGGGGTCGACGATGGCCACGCTCGGGGTGAGCGCGTAGTCGGCGAGCGGGTACTTCTTGCCGGTGGCCGGGTCGGAGATGACCGCGAACGGGGTGACCTCGGCGCCGGTGCCGGAGGTGGTGGGCACGCACACCAGGCGGGCGAGCTCGCCCAGGACGGGGAAGCGGAAGGCGCGCTTACGGATGTCGGAGAACTTGTGCCGCATGTCGGCGAAGTCGATGTCCGGGTGCTCGTAGAGCAGCCACATCACCTTCGCCGCGTCCATGGGCGAGCCGCCGCCCAGCGCGATGATCGTGTCCGGGCGGAAGTCCCGCATGAGCTGGGCACCGCGCTGCACGGAGTCGATGCTGGGTTCCGGTTCGACGTTGTCGATGATCTGCAGCGTCACGGGCTCGGGACGGCGTTGGAGCACGCGGTCGATGCGGTCGACGAAACCGAGGCGGGTCATGACCGCGTCGGTCACGATCGTGACGCGGTGGACGTCCGGCATGGAGGTCAGGTAGCGGATGGCCTGCGGCTCGAAGTAGATCTTCGGCGGGACCTTGAACCACTGCAGGTTGTTGCGGCGCGTGCCGACCCGCTTGACGTTCAGGAGCTGGGCGGCGGAGACGTTGTCGGACACCGATGTGCTGCCCCAGGAGCCGCAGCCCAGGGTGAGGGACGGCAGGAGGCCGTTGTAGATGCCGCCGATGGCGCCCTGGGAGGAGGGCGCGTTGACGATGATCCGTACGGTCTTGATGCGCTTGCCGTACGCCTCCGCCAGCTCTCGGTCCTCGGTGTGGATGACGGCGCTGTGACCCTGGCCGTGGAAGGCGACCATGTCGGCGGCCAGGGCGAAGCCCTGCTGCTCGGAGCCGGCCCGCAGGACGGCGAGCACCGGGCAGAGCTTCTCGCGGGTCAGCGGCTCGTCCGGGCCGACGCGTTCGGCCTCGACCAGGATGAGGGAGGTGCCGGCGGGCACGGTGAAGCCGGCCTGCTCGGCGATCCACGCCGGGCTCTGTCCCACGGCCGCCGCGTTGACCTTGGGCTCGCAGCCGCTGTTGGACTTGTCCGCCGGGAAGAGGTACGCCTCCAGCTTCCGCTTCTCCTCGGGGGTCGCCAGGTGGGCGTGCAGGGTGCGGAACTCGGCGAGCGCCTCGTCGTAGATCTCGTTGTCGAGGATGACGGCCTGTTCGGAGGCGCAGATCATGCCGTTGTCGAACGACTTCGACAGCACCAGGTCGTTGACGGCGCGGCGCAGCTTGGCGCTCTGGTGGACGTAGGCGGGGACGTTCCCGGCGCCCACACCCAGGGCGGGCTTGCCCGCCGAGTAGGCGGCCTTGACCATGGCGTTGCCGCCGGTGGCGAGGATCAGCGAGACGCCCGGGTGGCGCATGAGCGTGCCGGTCGCCTCGACCGACGGGGTCTCGATCCACTGGATGCACTGCTCCGGCGCGCCTGCGGCGACGGCCGCGTCACGCACGATCCGGGCCGCCTCGGCACTGCACCGCTGGGCGGAGGGGTGGAAGGCGAACACGACCGGGTTGCGGGTCTTCAGCGCCAACAAAGCCTTGAAGATCGTGGTCGAGGTCGGATTGGTGACCGGCGTGATCGCGCAGACCACACCCACCGGTTCCGCTATCTCGACCATGTCCTCGATGTCGTCGCGGGCGATGACGCCGACGGTCTTCATCCGGCCCATGCTGTGCGTGACGTGCTCGCACGCGAACATGTTCTTGGCCGCCTTGTCCTCGAAGACACCCCGGCCGGTCTCCTCCACCGCGAGCCGTGCGAGTGCCGTGTGCTGGTCCAGTGCGGCGACCGACGCCTTCTTGACGACGTGGTCGACCTGCTCCTGCGTCAGGTCCTCGTAGTCGGCGAGCGCCTTGAGCCCGTTCGTGACCAGCCGGTCGACGGCGATGACGGTCTCGGACGGCTCGCCGCCCGGGGCGGCTGGGCGGGTTCGGGCGTCCTGTCGGGTCATGGGGTTGCGCCTCCATCGTCGAGGTCGGGGGCCGGAAGACCGGCAGCGTGCCGTGTGGGGAGCAGCACCGCGGGGGCCCGAGCGGGGGTACGGGGCTTTGCGGATCATCGGTACCGCTCCCACCACCACCGTCCCGCAGCCGGGAGCCGCCACCCAGGCGTCGAAGGTCCCGACCGGGGGCCGAGCGTCCCGGGGTGTCGGGGCCGGTCGGCGACCTGACGATGAGGGGTCACCGCTCGGGGAGCCAGTGGTGGGCGGTCCGGCGGGAGGGGTGCTTCTCGGGTGGGCGGGTGTCGTCGTCGCGGAAGGTGAGGCTGTTCATCACGCCCACCACGCCGTCCACCCGCCAGGTCAGTCGGACCGCCACCGGGATGTCGCTGCGGCGTTCCAGGCGTCCCTCCAGCGTGGCCGTCCCGTCGTGGACCGAGACGACGACGGTGCGGGGCGGCAGGCACATGGCACGGGTGAGGACCTCGTCGATGATCTCCTGCCGGATCTCCTCGTCCGTGCGCAGGAAGACCCGCAGCAGGTCACGGCGGGTGGCGATGCCTATCAGTCGGTCCTCCTCGTCCACCACGGGCAGCCGTTCGATGTGGTCGCGCTCCATCACCCGTGCGGCGTCCGCGACGCGTTGTTCCGGGTGCACGGTGATCGCGGGTGTCGACATCAGTTGCCCGGCGGTCATGGCGCGGGCCTTGGCAGCGGCGACACGTGCCTTCCGGCGCAGTGCCGGCAGCCGGAGGCGGCCTTCCCGGTCCCGTTCGGCCTTCGCCGCCTGCCGGTGCACCAGGTCGGTCTCGGAGATGACGCCGAGAACCTTGTCGTCGGCGTCCACCACCGGAAGGCCGCTGATTCGGTACCGGGCCAGCAGCCGTGCCACGTCCTTGAACGGTGTTTCCCGGTGCGCCTGGATGACCTCTGCGGTCATCACCTCACCGACCTTGGCGGTCTTCACGGCAGTTCCCTTCTCCGCTGGTGCCTGTCGCGGGCCACCGGATTGGACTGCCCCGGGTAGCCGACCCGTCGATGCTTCTTCAGCCTCCCGCGCACGGGCTTGACGGGGCAGGGCCAACCGGTCCCGAGCTCCCGGGCCGAACCGCCCTCTCAGTCTCGCCGCGGTGGAGGCAGCGGCTCGGGAGGCGCGGTTGCGCGGGGCGGGGCTACGGGTGGTGCACGCGTTCTTCTGGCCCGCGCCGCACGTGCCCCTGGGCCCGTCACCGCTGGGCCCGCCCGACGGCGGGACCCGGAACATGGCCGACCGTCTGGTGGCCGAGGCGGTGGAGCACGCGCGCGCTGCGGCCCCGGACGGCCGGACACGGCTCGGTCGCCCGACGGACGCGACCGACGGGCACTGACGGCCGGGTCCGAAGCACCACCTCGGCGGACGAAGGATCGAAGTGTCCCGGTGTCGGCGAACCGGGTGCGCGGGGTCACGTGCAGTCGGCGGCCCGCAGGACCGAGGCCGGGTCTTTCACCCCCGGTCCCGCGGGCGTGCGTCACCGGCTGTCGCTGGTCTTCGTCTCGGGCAGTGCGGCCCGTCCGGCCTCCAGGCGGGCGACCGGGACACGGAACGGTGAGCAGGAGACGTAGTCAAGTCCGACGCCGTGGAAGAAGTGCACGGAATCGGGGTCTCCGCCGTGCTCGCCGCAGACACCGATCTTCAGCCCGGGCCGGGCCGCACGGCCCTCGGCGACCGCGATCTCGACCAGTCGGCCGACGCCCTCGCGGTCGATGGTCTCGAAGGGGGAGACCGTGAAGATGCCCTTGTCGAGGTAGGCGGAGAAGAACGCCGCCTCGACGTCGTCGCGGGAGAAGCCCCAGGTGGTCTGCGTCAGGTCGTTGGTGCCGAAGGAGAAGAACTGCGCCTCCTCGGCGATCCGGCCCGCGGTGAGCGCGGCCCTGGGCAGCTCGATCATCGTGCCGACCGGGCACTCGACGGGAACGCCGGACTCCTTGGAGACGTCGGCCAGGACCTGCTCCACCTCCTCGCGCACGAGTCGCAGTTCCTTGACCGTGTCGATCAGCGGCACCATGATCTCGGCCCGCGGGTCGCCGCCCGCGCGCTTGCGTTCGACGACTGCCTCGGCGATGGCCCGTACCTGCATGGCGACCAGGCCCGGCGCCACCAGGCCCAGGCGTACGCCGCGCAGGCCGAGCATCGGGTTCTCCTCGTGCATGCGGTTCACGGCGTCCAGCAGCTCGGCGTCGTGCGCGCTGGGCGGGGTGCCGTGGGCCTCGGCGGCCGCGAGGCGGACGGCGAGTTCGGTGCGGTCGGGCAGGAACTCGTGCAGCGGCGGGTCAAGGAGGCGGATGGTGACCGGCAGGCCGTCCATCGCCTCCAGGATCCCGATGAAGTCCCGCCGTTGCAGCGGCAGCAACGCGTCCAGCGCCCGCTCGCGCTCAGCGTCGGTACGGGACAGGATCATCGCCTCGACCAGCTGCCGGCGATCGCCGAGAAACATGTGCTCGGTGCGGCACAACCCGATGCCCTCCGCTCCGAACCGGCGGGCGCGGGCCGCGTCCTCGGGAGTGTCGGCGTTCGCCCGCACGCCCAACCGCCGTACGCCGTCGGCGTGTTGCATGGCGCCGACGACAGCGCCGACCAGCCTGGCCGACCGCTCACCCGGCGCGCCGGTCTCGAAGTACCGCATCACCGCGGAGTCGACCAGCGGAGCCGCGCCGGCGTAGACGGCACCGTCGGAGCCGTCGACGGAGATGACCGTGCCCTCCTCGACGGTGGTGCCGCCGACGGTGAAGCGGCGGCCCGGCAGGTCCACGGTGATTTCCTCGGCACCGCAGACGCACACCTTGCCCATGCCGCGGGCGACCACCGCCGCGTGGCTGGTCTTGCCGCCCCGGCTGGTCAGCACGGCCTGGGCGGCGACCATGCCGGGCAGGTCGTCGGGGGTGGTCTCCTGCCGTACGAGGACGACCTTCTCCCCGGCGGCGGCACGCCGTACCGCCTCGGCGGAGTCGAACACCGCCGCACCGACGGCGGCACCCGGGGAAGCCGGGATGCCGTGCGCGAGCGCCTCACCGACGGCAGAGGTGTCGAAGCGGGGGAACATCAGACGGGCGAGACCGTCGCCACTGACGCGCGCCAGACCCTCGTCGGAGGTAATGAGTCCCTCGTCGGCCAGCTCGGCGGCGATGGCGAACGCGGCCTCGGCGGTGCGCTTGCCCACCCGGGTCTGCAGCATCCACAGCCGGCCCCGCTCGATGGTGAACTCGATGTCACACAGATCCCGGTAGTGGGCCTCCAACGTCCGCATGTGGTCGCGGAGTTGGGCGAACGCCTCGGGGTTGACGCGGCCCAGTTCGTCCAGCGGCACGGTGTTGCGGATGCCGGCGACGACATCCTCACCCTGCGCGTTGGACAGGTAGTCCCCGTACACGCCTCGGGCGCCGGTGGCCGGGTCGCGGGTGAAGGCGACGCCGCTGCCGGAGTCGGGGCCGAGGTTGCCGAAGACCATGGTCTGCACGTTGACGGCGGTGCCCAGGTCGTCGGGGATGTGCTCGCGGCGGCGGTAGAGGCGGGCGCGTTCGCCGTTCCAGGAGGCGAAGACGGCCAGGACCGCCCGGCGCAGCTGCTCGGCCGGGGACTGGGGGAAGTACTCGCCCGTCTCCTGGCGGATCAGCTCCTTGTACATCTCGACGAGCCCGGCCAGATCGGCCGCGTCCAGTCCCAGATCGTCCGCCGCACCGCGGGCCTCCTTGAGGCGGGCCAGGGCCTTCTCGAACAGCGCGCTGTCGACGCCCATGACGGTGCTGCCGAACATCTGCACAAGTCGGCGGTAGGAGTCCCAGGCGAAGCGCTCGTTTCCGGAGGACTTCGCCAGCCCCAGCACGGACTCGTCGCCCAGGCCGATGTCGAGGATCGTCTCCATCATGCCGGGCATGGAGAAACGGGCCCCGGAGCGGACGGACAGCAGTAGTGGATCGTCGGGCTGCCCGAGCCGCCGTCCGGCTGCCTCCTCCAATGCCGTCAGGTGATCGGAGATCTCGCGGGCCAGGCCGTTCGGTTCGGTGCCGGTGGTCAGGAAAGCGCGGCAGGCTTCGGTGGTGACGGTGAAGCCGGGCGGGACCGGCAGGCCCATCCGGGTCATCTCGGCCAGGTTGGCGCCCTTGCCGCCGAGCAGGCCGGCCATGTCACGGCCGCCCACGGTGAAGTCGTACACGTAACGGACCATGACGGTGTTCTTCCTTCCTGCTTCCCAGGGGGATGTACGGGCCTTGACCACTGACCGAGCTGCGCCCCGGTCGGTGCATGGGGCGCAGCAGCCATGCGAGGGCGGGTCACATCTCGAAGACGATGCGTGCCTTGATCCGCCCGTCGAGGACCTCGGCGATGGAGTCGTTGACGGCGGCCAGCGGACGAGTCTCGTAGATGACCTCGGTGCGTCCTGCGGCGTGGAGCTGGAACACCTCGTCCAGGTCCTGGCGGGTGCCGACGATCGAGCCGATCACGGAGGTGCCGTTGAGAACGGTGTCGAAGATCGGCACCTGGATGGTGCCGTCGGCGGGCAGGGCGACCATGACCAGTTTGCCGCCGCGCCGCAGGCCGCCGTAGACGGAGGCGAACGCCTGCTCGTTGACCGCCAGCGCGATCGCGGCGTGGGCGCCGCCGTGCTGCTTCAGTACCTCGGCCGGGTCCTCCTTGCGGGCGTCGATGAGGATGTCCGCGCCGAGTTCCCGGGCGAGTTCGAGCTTGTCGTCGGTGACGTCGATCGCGGCGACGGTGGCTCCGGCGATCTTCGCGTACTGCACGGCGAGGTGGCCGAGCCCGCCGATCCCGGAGATCGCCACCAGCTGGGTCGGGCGTACGTCGGCGACCTTCAGGGCCTTGTACGTCGTCACGCCGGCGCAGGTCAGCGGGGCCGCGTCGCGCGGGTCGATACCGTCGGGGACCACAGCGGCGAAGTCCGCGGGGGCGAGCATCTTCTCGGCGTAGCCGCCGTCCACGCTGTAGCCGGTGTTCTGCTGCTTCTCGCACAGCGTCTCCCAGCCGGACAGGCAGTGCTCGCACCGCCCGCAGGCCCAGCCCAGCCAGGGCACGGCCACCCGCTGGCCGACGGCCAGGTGGGTCACCCCGTCGCCGAGCGCCTCGACGATGCCGACGCCCTCGTGGCCGGGGACGAACGGCGGGGTCGGCTTGACCGGCCAGTCACCGTGGGCGGCGTGGATGTCGGTGTGGCACAGTCCTGACGCCTCCAGGCGGATGCGGACCTGTCCGGGGCCGGGCTCCGGATCGGGACGCTCCTCGAGCACCAACGGCTCGCCGAAGGACCGGACGACTGCTGCCTTCATGTGACGCTCCTCGGGTCTGTCTGGTCGGTGCGGTTCCAGCGTCGAACGGGCTCCGACGCGGTGGGCAGGTCCTGGACGTCCCCGCCTGTAGGGCCGCTCGGCCCTCAAACCGAGCGGAATCCGGCCCTCAGTCGTGGGGCACTACGGCGACCGAGGCCGCGGCGTGGTGCAGAACCGCATGGGCCACCGGCCCGAGGCGCATACCGAGCGCCGGACGGTGCACCCGGCGGCCGACCACCACGAGTCCGGCCTGCGCGGCGGCCTTCTCAGCACGACTCCGGAGGGGCGGGCGAGATCGACCGTGTGGGCGACGGGGACCTGCGGGTACTTCTCGCGCCACGGCGTGAGAGCAGCGGACAGTGCCTTCTCCGCCTGACCCGTGATGCCGCCTTCCTGGCGGGCCAGCTGCCCGATAATCGGGCTATGTCCGACACAGCTGGGTCGCGCAGGTTGGGAGAGACCTCCGGTCTTCTCCGCGTTCGGCACCGTCCGGCGCCGGGCAGGCGATCAAAACCGGTACGTGCGGGAAAGCGGGAACGGTAGAGCGAAAAGGGCCGGTCGGCCCTGGCCGTTCGGCCCGGAATCGCACAGGATCTGCGACAGGGAGGGACCGGTCCCGCCCATCCGGCGGTTTCCGGTTCCAGAAACAGACGACACAGGACAGGAGCCGTCGATGGCGGACAGCGAGCGCCCCGGTACCGACAACCCGATCCGGGTCTTCCTGCTGGACGACCACGAGGTGGTACGGCGCGGGGTGCGCGACCTGCTGAACGACGAGCCGGACATCACCGTGATCGGCGAGGCCGGCACCGTCGAGCAGGCCCTGGTGCGCGTACCCGCACTGCGCCCGCAGGTGGCCGTGCTCGACGTGCGCCTGCCCGACGGCGACGGCGTGACCGTCTGCCGCGAGCTGCGCTCCCGCATGCCGGAACTGTCCTGCCTGATGCTGACCTCGTTCGACGACGAGGAGGCCCTGCTCGACTCGATCATGGCCGGCGCCTCCGGGTACGTGCTGAAGCAGATCCAGGGCACGGACCTGGTCTCGGCCGTCCGCGCGGTGGCCGCCGGCCAGTCCCTGCTCGATCCGAGCGCCACCGCCAAGGTGATGGCCCGGCTGCGCCAGGACCAGCAGCCGGAGGAGGAGCCGGACGCCCTGCCGGGGCTCACCGCCCGCGAGCGGGAGATCCTGGCCCTGATCGGCGAGGGCCTGACCAACCGCCAGATCGGCCAGCGGCTCTACCTCGCCGAGAAGACGGTCAAGAACCACATCTCCCGCCTGCTCGCCAAGCTCGGCGTGGAGCGGCGCATCCAGGCCGCGGTCATCGCCACGCAGGCCCAGGACCGGCTGCGGCACGACGGACACTGAGCCTCCCCACGCAGTCGGAACCCGCAGGGCCGAACGTCCCTCACCTGACCCCCGTGCGGCCCAAGCCGGACCCCCTCCCCGGCCCCCAGGCTGGCAGCACACCCGGACACCGCCGGGCAGCATTGATCGGGAGGGCGACGGACATGAGCGTGCGCGTGGGCATCAACGGCTTCGGCCGCATCGGACGCAACTACCTGCGCTGCGCGCTGGAGCGCGCGGAGAGCGGTACCGGCGCACCGGTCGAGGTCGTGGCGGTCAACGACCTCACCTCGCCGGAGGCGCTGGCCCATCTCCTGGCGTACGACTCGACGTACGGCCGCCTCGGCCGCACCGTGGAGCACGACGACGACTCGACCACCGTCGACGGCCACCGCATCGTGGTGACCGCGGAGCGTGACCCGGCCGAGCTGGACTGGGCGGACGCCGGCGTGGACCTGGTCATCGAGTCGACCGGCCGCTTCCGCACCCGCGAGCAGGCCGGCCTGCACCTGAAGGCAGGCGCCCGCAAGGTACTGCTCTCCGTACCGGGCAAGGGAGTCGACGCCACGATCGTGATGGGCGTCAACGAGGGCACGTACGACCCGGAGAACGACCACGTCCTCTCCAACGCCTCCTGCACCACCAACTGCGCGGCCCCCATGGTCAAGGTCCTCGACGAGCACTTCGGCCTGGTCAAGGGCCTGATGACCACCATCCACGGCTACACCAACGACCAGGTGGTCCTCGACGGCCCGCACAAGGACCTGCGGCGCGGCCGCAGCGCCGCCGTCAACATCATCCCCACGTCCACCGGCGCCGCCCGCGCGGTCGGCCTGGTCCTGCCGGAGCTGTCCGGGACCTTGGACGGCATCGCCGTCCGCGTGCCGGTCGAGGACGGCTCCCTGACCGACCTGAGCGTGATCCTTGAGCGGCCCGTGACCGCTGACGAGGTCGACGCCGCGTTCCGGGAGGCCGCCGACGGGCCGCTGAAGGGAATCCTGCGGGTCTCGGACGCCCCGATCGTCTCCCGTGACGTCGTCGGAGACCCCGCCTCGTGCGTCCTGGACGCCCCGCTGACGCAGGCGCACGGCGAGCTGGTGAAGGTCTTCGGCTGGTACGACAACGAGTGGGGCTACACCAACCGTCTGCTCGACCTCACCGAGTACGTCGCCCGCACGCTCCCACGGGCCTGATCCATCGCGTTCCGCCTTGGCCACGTCGGCGCGCTGATTCCGGGTGCTCGGCGCTGCCGTCGGGCAGACACTGGAATCGGCCCGCCGGGTGGGGTGCCGCCGAGGCCCCGGGATCCGATGACCAGCGGGTCGGCGTCCGCGGACGCCGACACCAGCGCCGTCATGGGCGGTTGCGCAACCTGCCGCGAGGGTGACAGAGGCCTCGAAGGGCCCGGGGAAACGGAGGCATCAGCCCGGTGTCCACGTCATCACCGCGACGCTCACGGCAGGCGCGGTCTCGTCGTGGTGCGGAGACGCCGGGACGCCGCTCTATGGGAAGGTCTTGCAGACCAGGCAGAGCGGGTCTCAAGGACCGTGAGGGCCGAAGGCATTCCGCCGTCCGTCGCAAGCCGCCCGTCGGCCCCTTGTGGGGACCGGACCGAGCCGCCTACACCCTGGATTAGGCTGACTCCGCACCGTCGGCCCACGCCCATTCCACGCCGCAGGCGCCAGACGCCCGGCGGGCACGGCCGCGGCGGGCTGCGCCTCACTACGTGCCGAGCCCCCTGAGTTCGCGTCCGGTGACCATCTCGGTCTCGATCCGTACGAACACCGCGTCCCGCAGGGGCATCCAGGAGATGGGGCCGGCCTGCGACAGCCGTTCCTGCTCGGCGGGATCGGTCACCACGGTGGCCCGGCCGGTGACGACCACGCTCCAGCCGGACCGGGTCGCCGCGTCGAGCTCGTCCGCCTCGAAGGCGACCACAACGCCGTCGATGGCGCGGACGAGGTCCGAGTCCGGCGAGGTGCACAGCAGGACGGAAGTGTCCGTGCCCAGGGAGAAGTTGACGGGGAGCACCGCGGGCAGTGCCTGCCGGGTGTAGACGACGCGGCCGACCGGCACCTTGGCAAGCAGGCGCAGGCACTCCTGCCGGTCGAGTGCGCGAAAGGCGTTGTCATGGAACATCAGTCCATAGTCCCCGCGGTCGCGGGGAGGGGGTAGGGCCGACCGGCCCTACCCCTTGGGCGGGATGGGGGCCTGCCGATCGCTGCCGCTGTTCCGCCGGAGCCGCGCGGGCAACGCGGTGCAGGGGGCGGTGTGGAGGGACGTCCGGGTCCGGACTCGGGGACCGTCTGTCCGCCGGTAGGGACTGATGGTCCATGCCGCCGGTGGCTCTTGGTGCGGACAGTGGTTCCGGGATGCCGTATCGCCGGCAAGGGGACTGTGGTGCGCGTGCGATCCCGGTGGAGCAGTACCCCCCTGAAGAGGAAAGGGACGGACAACATGGTCCAGCCGATGAAGTCGAAGAGCGGCAGTTCACCGTCAGAGGGGTCGGGCCGACCTGGCTGGTGTTCCTTCGATGTCCCGGAGGGACAACTCTCCGGGATCCGCGGGCTGTTCAACGGCGAGCGTGCTCCCACCCACGGGACGCGGGTGGGCCCGAGGCGGCTGCGTGACGGCGACGCGGCCCGACGGCCATGTTTCATGGGCCGGGCGTTGCTTGTCCCTTCAGGACACGTGCGGCATCGCGGGCGTTCTCCTGACGCGTTGGAACGCGGGTTCAGGCTTGGGCCTGTGCGGGCAGCGGCACCGTCCATTCCGCGATGGTGCCGGTGGGCTGGTTCGGGGTGAGGGCGAAGCTGCCGCCGAGGTCGGCGGCGCGCCGGCGGAGGTTGTCCAGGCCGCTGCGCCGGGTGACGGCCGGGTCGATGCCGGTTCCGTTGTCGGCGACGCGCAGCCGCAGCCGGCTGCCATCCGTCTCGGTGGTGACCTCGACGGCGGTGGCGTGCGCGTGCCGGGCGGTGTTCGACAGCGTCTCACTCAGCACGGCGACGAGGTGCTCGGCATAGTCGGAGGGCACGTCGGTGTCCAGCAGACCAGTCATACGCAGGGCGGGACTGAATCCCAGCACGGCGGCGGCCTGGTCGGTCTCGGCCAGGAGCTTTGCGCGCAGTCCGCCGCGGCCGTCGGAGCGGTCGCGCTCGCGCAGCGCGTAGATCGTGCCCCGTACCGTCTTGATGGTGTCGTCGAGGTCGTCGACGACCCGCTGGACACGCTCGGCCACCTGGGGCCGGTCGGAGACGCGGCCCAGTACCGAGTTCAGGGTCAGCCCGGAGGCGAACAGCCGCTGGATGGCCAGGTCGTGCAGGTCGCGGGCGATGCGATCGCGGTCGCTCAGCACCACCAGGTGTTCCGCTTCGCGCCGGTGCTCGGCGATCTCCAGCGCGAGTGCGGCCTGGTCGGCGAAACTGCTGATCATGGTGGTGGCGTCCGAGAACTCGGCTCCGCCGACCCGGTTGGCGACCTGCAGGACGCCTCGGACATGCTCGCCACCTCCCAGCGGGAGCAGGAAACCGGGCCCCAGGTCGATCCGTGCCGCGGAGCCGCCTCCCGCCTGCGGCTCGTCGGACAGCGCACCGCTGGTGATCCGCTCGTTGGACTGGTAGACCTTCGCGGCCAGTGTGGTGGCAGCCAGCACCAGCCCCTGAACCCGCTCGGCGCCTTCGCCGTCGGCCGCCTCGATCACCAGCTCGTCGCCGCCGTCGAACGGCACCGCCAGCGTCACCAGATCAGCGTCCGACAGAGCCCTGACGGTCGCGGCGACCTGGTGCAGCACCTGGTCCGGGTCGGTGCCGGACAACAGACTGCGGGTCAGTTCACTGCTCGCCGCCAGCCACCGCTCCCTGCGGCGCGTGTCCTCGTACAGGCGCGCGTTGTCGATCGCGACGCCCGCCGCGGCCGCCAGCATGCGCAGCACCGCCTCGTCATCGTCGTCGAACTCCGCCCCGCCGCGCTTGTCGGTCAGGTACAGATTTCCGAAGACCTGGTCGCGCACCCGCACCGGCACGCCCAGGAACGTCGTCATCGGCGGATGGCCCGCGGGAAAGCCCACCGAGTCGGGGTGTCGGCCCAGGTCGGCCAGCCGCAGCGGCTCCGGCTCCTTGATCAGCAGCCCCAGGATGCCCTGGCCCTCGGGATAGTGACCGATGGTGCGGATGGTGTCCTCGTCCATGCCGACCGTGATGAACTGCCGGATCTTCCCTTCCTCGCCCAGCACGCCCAGGGCCCCGTACTGGGCGTCCACCAGGGTGACTGCGGACTCGGTGATCCGCCGCAGCACGACATCGAGATCCAGATCGGTGCCGATGGCGAGGACCGCGTCCAACAGCGTGTGCACCCGGTCCCGGGCCGAGCGAACCTGCTCCACCTGTGCCTGAAGGCCCTCCAGCAGCTCATCCAGTCGCAATTGGGGTGTCGCCGGGCGGCCCCTGCGCTCCGTCGCTGGATTCTCCGCCATCCCCGCTCCCTCCGGAATCGGTGCCGCCGGCACCTCGCCCATCATGCCCGAACGGCCCTGTCAGCAGGTGCACGCATGTGTTAGATGCGGCCGTTCCCGGGTCCAGGACCTTTGGTCCCGCGAGGGCTGTGGTCGCAGCGCTGCGCACGGCGCGAGCCGTCGCCGTCCGCCGCTGCGAAGCGGATGCCGTCTGGCTGCCCGGCGCAGACGAACGGCCTTGGCCGGGGGTGGGCGGCGGCCCGGACCCCGGAGGCATGGATACGGGGAGCATTCCGGCACCGGCTCAGCCACCGCGGCAGGTCGGCCCCGGCGGGTGAGCCGCATAGTGCGGGCAGTGCCGCGATCGCGGTGGTACGCGGCGCTGCCCGGCCTGTGTGGCTGTCCTTCCTGAGACGTCGCACCGGACAGGGCGTGACGCTGCCTGTGCAGTCCGGATCAGCACCGATGATCCCCTGGTCGTGATCACCTTGGCGCCCGGACGTGCCCCGAGTGCGGTCGCTCTCACCATCCTGGCCGCGCCCGCCTGCCGAACAGCAGCCCCCGTGGCTCCGGCGGCGGCGGAGTGCCCGCCTTGAGCGGCCAGGCGAGCAGCATGCCCGCGAGGAAGCCCACGATGTGCGCCGCGTACGCCACCGTGCCCGCGTCGGCGACGCCCTCGCCGGAGGAATAGAAGGCCTGGAGCACGAACCAGAAGCCCAGCACCAGCCAGGCCGGCAGCCGCAGCGGCAGGAAGATCAGGAACGGGACCAGCACCCACACCCTGGCCTTCGGGAACAGCACCAGGTAGGCGCCCAGAACCCCGGCGATGGCTCCCGACGCGCCGATCAGCGGGTCGGCCGAGTCGGCGTTCAGCAGCGCGAAGCCGTACGACGCCGCGTAGCCGCAGGCGCCGTAGAACAGCGCGAAGCGGACGTGGCCCATGCGGTCCTCGATGTTGTTGCCGAAGATCAGCAGGAACAGCATGTTGCCCAGCAGGTGCAGCCAGCCGCCGTGCAGGAACATCGCGGTGAGGACGCTCAGCGGCGGGGACTTGTCGTAGTCCGGTGGGCCCAGCACACACCCGCCGTCCCGCACCTCGCCCGTGGGGACCAGCCGGGGCAGCTGATCGTGGATCAGCTCGCGCGGCACGGCGGCGTACTGATCCAGGAACGCGTGCAGATGGCAGGTCTGCGCCAGTGCGCTGTCGCCCGCCACCGACCCGGACAGACCCGGCATGAAGACGAACACGAAGACGTTCACGGCGATCAGCCCGTACGTCACCACCGGGGTGCGCCGCGCGGGGTTCACGTCATGGACGGGGATGACCACAAGGAAGTACTGCCCCCGATCCGTTCGGCGAATCGGTGAACGTCCCGCCCGGGGCGTGCGTATGTCTCGGCAACCGCCCGCGGTCCGGGGAAGGCGGACCGCGGGGACGACGTGAGGAACAGGCGATGAACGACCGGGTTACCCCTGCCATGCACGCGACGCCCGACGGTGAGGCGGAGCTGGCACTCGTGATCCGCCTCCCCTGGGAGGACGTGGCGCGGCTCGGCCAGGAGGCGGGCAGGCTCGCTTCCCAGATGCAGCGGCCGGTGACGCTCGACGAGGCGGTCAGCCACCGGCTGCGGTCCCGGCCGGCGACGGCCGCGCACGCGAAGCCGGCGGAGCAGCCCGCCGCGGTGTCGACCCTGCCGAGGATCAGCGGCACGGCCTAGCCCCCGCCCGGCGCGGGAGCGCCGCGGCTCACCGCCCCCACGCACGGCGCGGGAGCGCCCGCGGCGCACCGCCCTCCCGCCCGGGCCGGGAACGAGGCTCACCACCCTCCCGCCCGGGCCGGGAACGAGGCTCACCGCCCCGCGCCCGGGCCGGAGGCGTGGATCGCCGCCCCGCCCGGGCCGGGAACGCGGCTCATCGCCCCCCGCCCGCGTCCCGCACCTTGGCTGCCGCCTTTCTCGCCGCGACCAGCACCGGATCCCACACCGGGCTGAACGGCGGGGCGTAACCGAGGTCCAGGGCCGTCATCTGTTCCACCGTCATGCCCGCCGTGAGCGCGACCGCCGCGATGTCCACGCGCTTTCCCGCGCCCTCCCTGCCGACGATCTGGACGCCCAGCAGCCGTCCGGTGCGGCGTTCGGCGAGCATCTTGACCGTCATGGGGGAGGCGCCGGGGTAGTAGCCGGCGCGGCTGGTGGACTCGACGGTCACCGTCTCGAACCGCAGGCCGACCCGGCGGGCGTCCTTCTCGCGGAGGCCCGTGCGGGCGATCTCCAGGTCGCAGACCTTGCTGACGGCCGTGCCCACGACACCGGGGAAGGTGGCGTAGCCGCCGCCGACGTTGGTGCCGATGACCTGGCCGTGCTTGTTGGCGTGGGTGCCGAGCGGGATGTGGCGCTCCTGGCCGGAGACCAGGTCCAGGACCTCGACGCAGTCGCCGCCCGCCCAGATGTTCTCGTGGCCGCGCACCCGCATCGACAGGTCGGTGAGCAGGCCCCCGTGGGCGCCCAGCGGGAGACCGGCGGCCCGGGCGAGCGCGGTCTGCGGGCGGACGCCGATGCCGAGCACGACCACGTCCGCCGGGTACTCGGCGTCCTGCGTGACCACGGCCCGGACGCGGCCGTCCTCGCCGGTGAGCAGCTTCGTCACCTCCGCGTCGTCGACCATGGTGATGCCCAGCCCCTCCATGGCCTCGTGCACCAGCCGCCCCATGTCCGGGTCCAGGGTCGACATCGGCTCGCTGCCCCGGTTCACCACCGTCACCAGGAAGCCGCGCTTGATGAGCGCCTCGGCCATCTCCACGCCGATGTAGCCGGCGCCGACCACCACGGCGCGCCGCCCACGCGCGCGTGTGAGCGTGTCGAGCAGCTCCTGCCCGTCGTCCAGCGTCTGCACCCCGTGCACGCCCTCGGCGTCGGCCCCCGGCATGTCCGGCCGGATCGGACGCGCCCCCGTCGCGATGACGAGCTTGTCGTACGACGTCCAGGACTCCGCGCCGGAATCGACGTCACGCGCGCGTACCCTCTGCCGGGCCACGTCGATCTCCGTGACCTCGGTGCGCAGGCGCAGGTCGATCCCCCGCGCGCGGTGCTCCTCGGGCGTGCGGGCGATCAGATCGTCCCGCTCGGTGACGTCACCGCCCACCCAGTACGGGATGCCGCACGCGGAGAAGGACGTGAAGTGGCCGCGCTCGAAGGCCACGATCTCCAGCTCCTCGGGCCCCTTGAGCCGGCGGGCCTGGGACGCCGCGGACATGCCCGCCGCGTCCCCGCCGATCACCACCAGCCGCTCCCGCCCCGGGCCCGTACCACGCGCCTTCTCGCTCATGCTCATGCGAACACGCTACGGCCCGGCGGGACTTCAGTCCTGCCCGGGCTCGCTCGGCCGAACCCGGCGCCGGCCCTTGAGCAGCCGCAGCCACACCAGCAGGAGCACGAGGGCCGCCGCGGCGAACGGCAGCACCGCGCCGAACGCCACGGCGATCCAGCGCAGCACCGTCACGAACGCGTCCCAGCCGCCGGCCAGCGCGTCCACGAACCCGGGGTCGTCGTCCTGGGCCTCGACCTCCACCGGTGTCCGGGACAGCGTCAGCGTGATGGTGGCCATGCTGGTGCGGTCCTTCAGGGACGCCTGCTGGGCGAGCAGCGCCTCCAGGTCGGCCTGCCGGCGGCTCAACTCGCCCTCCAGCGTGACCACGTCGCTGAGCTGGGTCGCCCGGTCCATCAGCGCACGGATCCGGGCGACGCTGGCGCGCTGCGAGGTGATCCGGCTCTCCACGTCGACGACCTGGTCGGTGACGTCCTGCGCCTTCGCCGTGCGCTCCAGGAGCTTGCCGGAGCCCTGGAGGCCGTCGAGGACGGTGTCGTACCTCTCGACCGGCACCCGCAGGACGACCCGGGTGTGCTCGGCGCCTTCCTCGTCGCGGGTGGTGGTCTCGTCGCCGACGTATCCGCCCGCGTTCTCGGTGGTGGTGCGGGCGTCGTCGAGGGCCTTCGGCACGTCCTTGACCTGCACGGTCAGGGAGGCCGTGCGGATGATGCGGTTCACCGGGAGCTTCGGGGCGGCGGTGGCCTTGGAGCCGCTCGCGCCCGTGCCCTGTTCGGCGGGCGCGGCGGCAGCGGCACCGGCCTCGTCGGCGGCGGCCGCCTTGTCGTTCGCCCCGGAGGCGCTGTCCATGTCGTTCGCGCCGCTGCATCCGGTCAGCGCGAGGGCCGCGGCCAGCCAGATCCCGGCCAGGGCGTGGACCGGCCGTACGGAACGGCGTGTGCGTGCGGTGTGTCGTGTGCGCATGCGGGCGTACCCCCGAGGGTCGTCGGACGACTGTCGCTCCTTCGACGCCCGGGCGGGCCGGGACGTTGGCGGGGAACGGTTCCGAAGAGGTCACGGTCGGGACGCGGACCGGACACCGTGGCCCGGCCGGGGTGTCGGTGGGGTCTGAGAGAGTGGGGGACATGAGCGCAACGGGTACCGCCGGGTCGGCGCCGTCCATGAGGCCGAGCACCGGGCATGTCGTCGTCATCGGAGCCGGTATCGCGGGTCTGGCCGCCGCGCACCGGCTGCTGGAGCGCGGCGCGCGCGTGACCGTACTGGAGGCGGACCGCAGGCTCGGCGGCAAGCTGCGGCCCGGGCAGCTCGAAGGCGTCCGCGTCGACCTGGGCGCCGAGTCGATGCTGGCCCGCCGCCCCGAGGCCGTCGCCCTCGCGCGCGAGGTGGGTCTCGCCGACCGCCTCCAGCCGCCCGCCACCGCCACCGCCTCGATCTGGACCCGAGGCGCCCTGCGCCCCATGCCCAAGGGCCATGTCATGGGCGTCCCCGGCAGCGCCTCCGCCCTGGCCGGCGTCCTGTCCGAGGAGGGCCTCGCCCGCATCGAGCGCGACGCCGACCTGCCGCCCACCGAGATCGGGGACGACGTGGCGGTCGGGGAGTACGTGGCGCAGCGCCTCGGCCGCGAGGTCGTCGACCGCCTCGTCGAGCCGCTCCTCGGCGGTGTCTACGCAGGTGACGCCTACCGGCTGTCGATGCGCTCGGCCGTGCCGCAGCTGTTCCAGGCGGCCCGGGCGCACCCTTCTCTGACCGAGGCCGTGCGCGACATCCAGGCGAAGGCCGAGGCGAACCGGCAGACCGGGCCGGTGTTCATGGGCCTCGAAGGCGGCGTCGGCACCCTGCCCCTGGCGGTCGCCGGGTCCGTCACCGCGCGCGGCGGCGAGATCCTCACCGCGACCCCCGCGACGGAGCTGCGCCGGACCGCCGACGGCGGCTGGCGGGTGACGGCCGGCGACCGGGTACTGCACGCCGACGCGGTGATCGTCGCGGTTCCCGCGCCCGCCGCCGCCGGGCTGCTGTCCGCCGAGTGCCCGGCCGCGGCCGCCGAGCTGCGCGCCGTCGAGTACGCCTCCATGGCGCTGGTCACCCTCGCCTACCGCCGCGGCGAGGTCTCGCTGCCCGACGGCAGCGGCTTCCTCGTCCCGCCCGTCGACGGCCGCACCATCAAGGCGTCGACGTTCGCCTCCCAGAAGTGGGGCTGGATCGCCGCCGAGAACCCGGACGTGGTCGTCGTGCGCACCTCCGTGGGGCGGTACGGCGAGACGGAGATCCTCCAGCGCGACGACGCCCACCTGGTCGAGGTCTCCCGGCGGGACCTGAAGGCGGCGACCGGTCTGGAGGCCATGCCGCTGCGCACGGAGGTCACCCGCTGGACCGACGGACTGCCCCAGTACCCGGTCGGCCACCACGCGCGCGTGGCCCGCGTCCGCGACCACGTCGCGAAGCTCCCCGGGCTCGCAGTCTGCGGCGCCCCGTACGACGGCGTCGGCATCCCCGCGTGCGTCGCGAGCGCGTACGCGGCGGTCGACCAGATCGGCGGTGACCTGCGCGCCGTGCGGGAACTCACCGCCCACCCGGTGCAGAGTCTGCACGGCGGAGCGGGAGAATGAGGACCATGAGTGACGACGCCCCCACCACCGAGCCCCGCAGGATCCCGAACAAGGGCAAGCTGGCCAAGGACCTCAACGAGGTCATCCGCTACACGCTGTGGTCGGTCTTCAAGCTGAAGGACGTGCTGCCCGAGGACCGCTCCGGCTACGCCGACGAGGTCCAGGAGCTGTTCGACCAGCTCGCCGCCAAGGACGTGACCATCCGCGGCACCTACGACGTGTCCGGTCTGCGCGCCGACGCCGACCTCATGATCTGGTGGCACGCCGAGACCAGCGACCAGCTCCAGGAGGCGTACAACCTCTTCCGCCGCACCCGGCTGGGCCGGGCGCTGACGCCGGTCTGGTCGAACATGGCGTTGCACCGCCCCGCCGAGTTCAACCGCTCGCACATCCCCGCGTTCCTGGCCGACGAGACGCCCCGCGACTACGTCAGCGTCTACCCGTTCGTGCGCTCCTACGACTGGTACCTGCTGCCCGACGAGGACCGCCGTCGCATGCTCGCCGACCACGGCAAGATGGCCCGTGGCTACCCCGACGTGCGCGCCAACACGGTCGCCTCGTTCTCCCTCGGCGACTACGAGTGGATCCTGGCCTTCGAGGCCGACGAGCTGTACCGCATCGTGGACCTCATGCGTCATCTGCGCGCCTCCGAGGCCCGCAGGCACGTCCGCGAGGAGATCCCGTTCTTCACCGGCCGCCGCAAGTCGGTGGCCGAGCTGGTCGCCGGCCTGGCCTAAGACGTACCGGCGCCGCCCCGCTCCCTCAGGGAGCGGGGCGGCGCCGGTCGGTGGTGCGGGGTCAGCGGCGCACGGCCCGCGGTGTCCCGGCCGCCTCCCGCTGGGCGCCCGGCACGGGCTCCGCGTGCGGTGCGCAGGCGGCGCGCCGCACCGGCAGCCGCCCTTCCAGCAGGTACGCCTCCAGATGGCCGTTGACGCAGCCGTTCGGCCCGCCCGCGATGCCGTGGGTGCCGGCGTCCCGCTCGGTCACCAGCACCGAGCCCGACAGCCGCCGGTGCATCTCCAGCGCCCCGTCGTACGGCGCGGCGGCGTCCCGCTCGGCGGCCAGGATCAGCGTCGGCGGCAGCTCGCCCGGCCCGGTCCGCACGTCCAGCGGCTGCTGCCGGGGCGCCGGCCAGTAGGCGCACGGCAGGTTCGTCCACACGTTGTCCCACGTCTCGAACGGCGCCACGCGCGCGAGGCGCGTGTTGTCCCGGTCCCACACCGTGAAGTCCGTCGGCCAGGGCGCGTCGTTGCACTCGACGGCCGTGTAGACGGCGCTGGAGTTCTCCGCCTCGGCCGCGGCCTCCCGTACCGGCGCGGCCAGCGCGATGAGCGGCTTCGGGTCGCCCTTCAGATACGCCGACAGCGCTTCGGCCCGGGACGGCCAGTAGTCGTCGTAGTACCCGGCCTGGAGGAACGCGCTCTTCAACTGCGCGGGTCCCACGCTGCCGCCCGCCGGCTCGGCGGCCAGCCGGGCCTGCGCCCGCTCGTAGCGGCTCAGCACCGCCTGAGCCGTCCGGCCCAGCCCGTACACCGCGTGGTGCTTGGCGACCCACTCCCGGAAGTCCGCCCAGCGGCTCTCGAACGCCGCCGACTGGGCGAGGTTGTTGCGGTACCAGATCTGCGCGGGGTCCGGGTTGACCGCCGCGTCGAACACCATCCGCCGCACATGCGCCGGGAACAGCGTCGCGTACAGCGCCCCGAAGTAGGTTCCGTACGACGCGCCCATGAACGTCAGCTGCTTCTCGCCGAGCGCGGCCCGCAGGACGTCCAGGTCGCGGGCGTTGTTCAGGGAGTTGTAGTGCCGCAGGGCGCTGCCCGCCCGCTGCGCGCAGCCCCGCGCGTACGCCTTCGCCTGCGCGACGCGCTCGCGCTTGTACGACTCCGAGGGATGGGTCGGCGCCGGGGAGGGGCCCTTGAAGAACTCCTTGGGGTCCTGGCAGGACAGCGGCGCCGAGCGGCCGACGCCGCGCGGGTCGTAGCCGACGAGGTCGTAGGCGGCGCCGATGCGCTGCCACTGCGGCATCAGCCCGATCAGCGGGAAGTGCAGACCGGAGGCGCCCGGTCCGCCCGGGTTGAAGACCAGCGCGCCCTGCCGGGGCACGAGGCGCTTGCTGTTGCGCGGGTCGCGGTGGGTGGCCTTCACCCGGCTGACGGTCAGCTCGATCTGCCGGCCGTGGGGCCGCGCGTAGTCGAGCGGGACGCTGACCGTGCCGCACTCCATGCTGCCGGGCAGCTTCCGTGCGTCGGAGCAGTGGCCGAAGTCGATGCCTTCCGCCGCGGCGCGGGCGGCGGCCACCGCGACCCCGGACGCGGCGGTGGCCCTCGGGGCCCCGTCGGCGGGGACGGCGGAGAGGGTGGTCAGGAGCAGGGCTCCGGCGGCCGGGTAGAGGGCGGCAGCTCTCATCGCGTGTCCCTTCGGTGCGCGGCGGCGACAAAAGGGATGTTTGGTGCGCCTCCGGTCGAAGGCAAGCACCGTCCGCGGGTGTCGGCCCCAATGCCCCCGTGTGCCCCTGCTGAGGGACCCTCAGCCCCGCCGGTACGGCTCCCGGTGGGTGAAGGCCGCTCGCAGGTCCGGCTCGGTGATCGCGCGGACGCCGCGGACGGCGACGGTGGTCAGGAAGGTGCGGTCGTCGCCGTCGGGGTCGGCGCGGTGGGTCAGAGCGCCCAGGAGGCGCTGGCCGGCCGGGGAGGCCCACGGGGAGTACGGGTGGACCTCGACCCGGGCGATGGCCAGACAGCTCAGGGTGAGCGCGAGGGGCAGCGCGAACCAGAGGGCGACCAGGGTGCGCGGCATGTCCGACGGCACGGGCATGCTCAGCGCGACGCACCCGAGCACCAGGACCGCCACGGCGGCCGCCCGCACCTGCCGTACCCCCGCCGCCACCGTCGTACGGGCTCCGTCGGGCACCGCCAGGCCCGCGCGGACCAGCCGGTCGGCGAGACCGCGCACCGCGTCCGCGGTCGCCGCGGCGGTCCGCACCGGCGCGATGGGGGACTGACCCTCCGGCCCGATGGCCCCTATGACCGACCGTTCCATCTCGTCCCGCCCGCGCGGGTCCACCACCGTCGCCCAGCCGGTGTGGGCGAGCAGCAGCCGCCGCTGGCGGGCCATGGACACCAGGGTCAGGTCGGCGACCCGGCCCGGGCCGCCGGACAGGAACGCCGCCTCGTACAGCGTCAGATCATGTTCCCGGCCCTGGTCCGGGTCGACGGCCGCGGCACGGACGGCGGCCAGGCACAGCCGTGTGCACGCGGCACCGGCGACGGCCCAGGCCAGCAGCAGGAGAAGGACCCAGAACATGCCGCGTTTCTATGCCAGACACACGCGCGAACGCCATGCCTTGTTCACGATCCGGACCGAGCGTTGTGGGTATGTGACGTTCCGTTTGCCCGGGCCGTCGGCCCTCAGGAGCTGTTCCCCGTGACTTCTGTAGGCAGAACTGTCGTGTCTCATCGAGGATGCGCAGGGCCGGGACCTCGTAGTTTGCGCTTTGCAGATGATCGCGTCCCATACGTACGGTCACCGGCGTGCTCATGACCTACTTCTCATCGACCGGTTGGGAATCCTGGGGGCCTGTCGAGTCAGCCAGTCATCCCGGACCTCATGCCGCTCTTGACAGACGACGATCTTCTCCTCGAAGACTCGGCTGGCCCTCGGGTCACGACTGTGATCAACCGGTGGGCCCATCGCGGCCCGGATGGCGTTCTCGTTGCAGGCGCGGGTCTCTGCGCTGATGCGCGCTGCCAACGGATTACTCGCTCCATTCCCATCGAACTTCTCGCGTTGCCGAGAGTTGTCCGGGCTGCATGGTGTATCAGCACCAGTAGCAGGCAGCTCGGGTCAACTTGCTCTGCATCAAAGGATGATGAGGTAAGCATCGCATCGAGATGGAGGGAAGAACAGGATGCGTGAAGAAGCGCTTGCTGCGGTTGAGGCCCGGCTTCAGCGGATCCGCGACACTGGCGATGTCTCCCTGGCGCTGCAACCGCAAGCGGGCGCCGAGATGGGGCAACTCCTTGAGCTCCTCCAGAGCAGCGCCCCACTAGATCTTCCGGTCCGGCATGCGGTCGGCTGGATGTGGTACTTCGAGTCCTTATCTATGCCCAATGAGCTTGGCCGAGTGATGCAGGCAGCGGCGGTCACAGTACTCATCCCTTGCTTTCTGGTCGGTGTCGATGATCTTCCGGAACCCCTATTACCACAGCTCGCTGACGCCGCGGAGCCGTACGCCACCGTCCTGTTCAGTCAGGAACCCGTCTCCACTGACCCTGGCCTGCTCGACTCGGACGTGGACCTGTGGGAACGCATTGTGCTGGCCACCCCCGTCGGCCACCCCAATTGGGCAGAACGCCGGTCCCAACTAGGGACCGTGCTGCTGGCCCGGTTCGAGTGCACGGGCGATCTGGCAGATCTCAACGCGGCCATCACAGCTCTGCGGGAGGCTGTGCAGGCCACGCCCATCGACCACCCCGACCGGGCACACTATCTGTCCGGCCTAGGGATCACGCTGCGGGCCCGGTACGAACGCACGGGCGATCCGGCGGACCTCAACGCCGCCATCACCGCGCTACGGGACGCCGTGCAGGCCATCCCCGTTGGCCACCCCCACCGGACCGCGCCCCTGTCCGACCTAGGAGCCGCGCTGGGGGCCCAGTACGAACGCACGGGTGATCCCGCGGACCTCGACGCGGCCATCACAGCTCTGCGGGAGGCTGTGCAGGCCACCCCCGTCGACCGCCCCGAGCGGGCACACGATCTGTCCGGCCTAGGGACCGCGCTGCGGGCCCGGTACGAACGTACCGGTGATCTGGCGGACCTCAACGCCGCCATCACCGCCGGGCAGGAGGCGGCACAGGCCACTCCCGTTGGCCACCCTGACCGGGCTGGCCGCCTGTCCAACCTGGGAAGTACTTTGTCGCGACGGTTCGAGCGGTTCGGTGATCCGGCGGACCTGGATACGGCGATCACCGCACTACGGGACGCCGTGCAGGCCACCCCCGTTGGCCCCCCCCAGCGGACCGCGCCCCTGTCCAACCTGGGCGCCACGCTGCGGGCCCGGTATGAACGTATCGGTGATCTGGCGGACCTCGACGCGGCCATCACCGCACTGCGGGAGGCAGTCGAGGCCACCCCCATTGGCCACCCCCACCGGACCGCACCCCTGTCCAACCTGGGGACCACGCTGCTGCTCAGGTTCGAGCGCACGAGAGATGCGACCGACCTGGACGCGGCGATCACCGCGCTACGGGACGCCGTGCAGGCCATCCCCGTTGGCCACCCCCACCGGACCGCGGCCCTGTCCAACCTGGGCACCACGCTGCGGGCCCGGTATGAACGTATCGGTGATCTGGCGGACCTCAACGCGGCCATCACCGCACTGCGGGAGGCAGTCGAGGCCACCCCCACCAAGCACCCCGACCAAACGCCTCTGCACAACCTAGGGGCTACGCTGCGGGCCCGGTACGAACGCACGGGCGATCTGGTGGACCTCAACGCCGCCATCACCGCACTACGGGAGGCAGTGGAGGCCACCCCCGCTGGCCACCCCGACCAAGCTGCATACCTGTCCAACCTGGGGACCGCGCTGCTGCTCAGGTTCGAGCGCACGGAAGATGCTGCCGAGCTGGGGGAGGCGACGTCCGCGTTCGCCGAGGCGTGGGCGGTTGTCTCGGCTGCGCCCGCGCTCCGTATTCGGGCGGCTTGGGCGGTGGCTTCGCTGATCGTCGAGTCTGATGTCAGGATGGCGTCGGATATGGCGGAAGCCGCAGTGCTGCTGCTACCGGAAGTAACTCCCCGGCAACTTCAGCGTAGCGATCAACAACATGTACTCGGTGGCTTAGCCGGATTGGCCGCAGTTGCGGCCGCTCTGGCTCTCGACGACCCCCGGGGGACGCCGCAGGAGCGTGCGACACGGGCGCTGCGGCTGCTGGAGGCGGGCCGAGCAGTGCTGCTCAGCCAGGCGCTGGATGTCCGCAGTGACCTGACCGACCTGCAGCAACAGCACCCCGACTTGGCCAGGCGGTTCGTCGAGCTTCGCGATCGACTCGACCAATCAGCGGATACCTCCACCATCGCCAGCACGAACACGGAAGGCATCGCATCCGCGCCGCGAGGGATACGTGCTGTGCAGGACCGGCACCAGCTGGTCCGCGACTTTGCTGCGGTCTTGGACACAATTCGCGGCCTGGATGGCTTCGCGTCTTTCGGGCTGCCGCCCACCACAGAGGAACTCCTCACCGAGGCCCGGTACGGCCCCGTCGTGGTTTTCAACATCACCCAGGAGCGAAGCGACGCCCTGCTCCTGACCAAGGATGGCATCACCCACCAAGAACTCCCCGAACTCAGCGGCAGCGTCCTGGCAGCGACGGTCACCTCTTTCCAACAGGCTCTGCACACCGCGGCCTCGGGCGCGGACAGGGCCGAGCGGCGCCAGGCGCAGGCCGTCATGGTCCGGACTCTGGAGTGGCTGTGGGATGCCGCCGCCGGACCTGTCCTCGAAGCCTTGGGCTACCACGGCCAACCCCCGGCGGAAGCCGACTGGCCTCGGGTGTGGTGGGTGCCAGGCGGCTTGCTGGGGCTCCTGCCCCTGCACGCCGCCGGCTACCAGGCCGACCCGGCGGGCGACCCGCACCGGCGTACCGTCATGGACCGGGTTGTCTCTTCCTACACCCCCACGGTTCGTGCCCTGCGCTACGCCCGCCAGCGCACCTCGGCCCAGGACGTACCTGAACAGGGGCTGGTTGTGGCGATGCCCACCACTCCCGGTCTGCCCGGCCACGGCCGACTGAACTACGTCAGCGCCGAAGCCGAGGTGTTACGCCGCCACCTGCCCCGCACGCTGATGCTGAGCGAACCCGACCCGGCCAGCCACGCCGCCACGCTTTCACCCGACGCGCCGACCAAGCCCGCCGTCCTGCGCCACCTACCCACCAACCCGATCGTGCACTTTGCCTGCCACGGCGCCAGCCACCCCACCGACCCCTCCCGAAGCCACCTGCTGCTCCACGACCACGACAGCGACCCGTTCACCGTCGCCAGCCTCGCCCCCGTCCGCCTCGACGGCGCCCAGCTGGCCTACCTCTCGGCCTGCCGCACCGCGGCCATCGACACCCCAGACCTCCTCGACGAAGCCATCCATCTGACCTCCGCCTTCCAGCTCGCCGGATTCCCCCACGTCATCGGCACCCTCTGGGAGATCGACGACCAGATCGCCGTCACCATCGCCGACGCCTTCTACACCCACCTACGCAACAAGGACGGAGTCATCGACACCAGTGGGGCGGCGTGGGCCCTGCACCAAGCCGTGCGCGGCATACGCGACGGCGACGACCTGCCCGGGAAGCTCAACCGGACCCAGGTCCCGTTCCTGTGGGCGGCCCACCTCCATGCCGGCGCCTAACGCGGAAAGGTTCTGGGGCGTCGTGTTCGGCGTTGATGGAGTCCATGCATCCCGGGCCAACACTTCGACAGACAGTCTGGCCCCCTGCGGCGCTGTGCGAACTGCGGCCACATCGGCTGCTGCGACTCCTCGCCCACCCAGCACGAACAGGTGTGATCTCGATCATGTGGTCGTGCGGGAAAAGGACACAATGGATCGCCGCAACACACCAGCACGAAGGGCTCCGGCCTCGTGTAAAGCGACACGACCTGCCGGGGACACGGTGTCTGCTGACACAACGGGGTCGGCGGGCCGGTCGCGGGCCGGCGGCAGCGGGTGGCTCCGCTCCGGTGACGGCGTGAGCGGAACCACCTGTCCCGGGTCGGCCGCCGGGCCCGGCGGGGCGGCGGTGGGGGCGGCGCCCGTGGCCGCCATGTCCCGGGCCAGGGCGTCGAAGTCGACGTACCCGGTGGCCTCCAGGATCCGGATGTGGTCCAGCACGGTGGCGTTGGCGTCGTCGGCGAGGCCGCGCACCAGCGCGTTGCGGGTGCTCGCCCGCACCTGCGCCACGACGGAGAAGACCCGGCCGTGCGCGAGGCGCAGGATGTTGGCGAACTTCCGGTCGTAGTCCACGTCCCGCGCCGCGTCCAGCTGCTCCAGCCAGGCCTTCTGCTGGTCGTCCGGCTCGTTCGGCAGCGCCAGCCCGAGCTGCGCGGCGACCGTGCGCACCCGCTCGTCCAGGAAGGTGTGCCCCTCGACGAGGTGTCGGCCCGCCGTCCGTACGGCCTCGGTCGTGCCCTTCGCCTGCGCCTGCTGACCGGCCGGCAGCTCCCACAGCCCGGCCAGCCGGACCTTGGTGAGGAACTCCCGGTCGAGCCCGGACAGCGGCCCGTACAGCGTCGCCACCGTCTCCGCGTTCAGTACGTCCGCGTCCGTCCCGGACCGGTCCTCGTACGACCAGAACGGCAGGACCAGCGCCACGAGGGTCGCCGCCAGGCACGCGATGATGATGCCGGTGCCGCTGAAAATGCCTCTGCCCTGGATCGGGGGTCGCGGTCGCATGGTGCCTCCTGCTCACGGCACCGCACGCCAGTTCGCTTCCGGGTGCGGGACTGGAATATTACTGCCGCGTCGCATCGGTCCCGCACCCCGGGTGCCGCCGCTCCCGCGGACGGCGTCGCCCTCAGCGGCGGATCAGCGCCCGCCCCATCTGCCCGACCCGTCCCCACCGCGACCGCTGCCTCGGCGCCGGGCCGGAGCGGTCCAGCCACCAGTGCCGCAGCTCGCGCCTGCCCCGGCCCTCCGTGAGGGTGTCGCCCAGGAGGAGGTGCTCCGCGAAGTCCAGGGCGTCCCGGCGGTAACCCGCGCGCATCGGGCGGGTCTGGGCGTAGGCGAGGAACGCGGGGCGGTAGGCGCGGCCGAGGATGACCGGCAGCTCCGGGGCCACCTTCGCCACCACGTCCGCCCGCTTGGCCGCCAGCGCCCGGGCCTGCACCCCCACCCGCACCCGGTCGAAGCCCTCCGGGACGGGCGTCCCGGCGACCAGCGCGGACAGCAGCGAGGCCTGGGCGAGGCCGAGACGCTGACGGGTGGATTCGGCGACGGGCGCGTCCGTCACGCCGGCCGACCGGACCGCCTCGCCCGCCGCCGCGCCCCGGGTACGCCCCCCGATCTCGACGGCCTCCCGGATGGAGGCCAACTCCCGCTCCAGCTCGGCCGGTTCGGGGAAGTTCTCGTCGCGCTCCAGGAGCACACCGGGCGGCGCCACCCGGGAGGCGAGGTCGGTCAGGACGTCGAGGACCGGGCGGGGCACCGGGTGGGCGTGGCTGTCGTGCCAGACCCCGTCCCGCTCGAAGCCGCCCGCGACATGGACGTACGCGATGGCCTCCAACGGTAGTTCGGCGAGCGCCTTGGCGGGGTCCTCGCCGCGGTTGACGTGGTTGGTGTGCAGGTTGGCGACGTCGATGAGCAGACGCACGCCGGTGCGGTCCGCCAGCTCGTACAGGAACTGACCCTCCGTCAACTCCTCGCCGGGCCAGGCGAGGAGCGCGGCGATGTTCTCCACGGCCAGCGGCACCGGCAGCGCCTCCTGCGCGACGCGCACGTTCTCGCACAACACGTCGAGCGCGTCACGGGTGCGGGGCACGGGCAGCAGGTGGCCGGCCTCCAGGTGCGGGGAGGCGGTCAGCGGGCCGCCCGCCCGGACGAACGCGATGTGCTCGGTGACCAGCGGCGCGCCCAGCGCCTCGGCCCGCTCGGCGAGTGCCGTGAGCCGCCCCTCGTCGGGCCGTTCCGCGCCGCCGAGCCCGAGCGAGACGCCGTGCGGGACCACGGTGACCCCGCGCTCGCGCAGCCGCAGCAGGGAGTCGGGGAGGTGGCCGGGGCACACGTTCTCCGCGACGACCTCGACCCAGTCGATGCCCGGCATCCGCTCCACGGCGTCCGCGATCTCCGGCCGCCAGCCGATTCCCGTCCCGAGTCGCGCCATGGTCCCCTCCCGATGTCCAGGCCCCCTCCGTGGTGACGGGGATATCACCCCGCCGCCCGGGCCCGAACCGCCCACCGCCCTCCTTCAGAGCAACATTTGAGGTTCGACGGGCCCCGGCGTCACCGCAGGGCCGGGTGGTCGGCGATCACCGTGCAGCTGCCGGGCGCGATCTCGGTGAAGCCGGCGTCCCGGACCAGGGGCAGTCCGCTCGCGGTCAGTTCGCGCCACCGCCGCGGGTCGGCCGTGCGCACGGCGAGCGGAAACCCGGCGTCCCGCCAGGCCGTCCGCTCCCCGTCCGACAGCTCCCACCAGGCCAGCTGCGCCCCGTGCCCGGCCTGGGCCATCGCCTTGCCCGCCGACATCTCCACCTCGGGGCTCATCCACAGCGTCACCGCCCCCGGGTCGGCCGCCGGCGGCGGTTGCGGATCGTCGAGGTCCGTGCCGGACACCTGGAGCTTCGCCAGCTCCTTCGGCCAGCCGTCCAGCGGCACGGGCGGGAACACCCGCACCTCCGCCTCCTTCCCGGTCACCGTGATCCCCGGCAGCGCCCCGGCCCGCCGCCACTCGGCCCCCCGGGCCCGCCGCACGACCTTCCGGATCCGGGCGTCCTGCCAGTCCCGCACGACACCCGCCCACTCCCCGTCCCCGAGCGACCGCTCGTCGCTCAGCAGCACCAGCACGGCCCGCGCGGCGGTCTCCAGGGCGTCGGTACGGGCCGGGGGGTCGGCCTTCTCGATCCGTACGACGAGGGGCAGCACGAACTGCGGCGCGTGGTCACGGGGGTTCGGCTCGGTCCGGAAGGGGCTCTCACTCACGTGGCGCAGGGTACCTGGACGCCCCTACGAGAAGATGCCTCCCATGGACCGCGTATTACATCTGGACGGGGTGGGCCGCCGCTACGGCGTACGCGGCCCCTGGATCCTGCGCGCCGTGCGTCTGGAGCTGCCCCACGGCAGCCTCACCCGCGTCGACGGCGCGAACGGCACCGGCAAATCCACCCTCCTCCGCCTCCTCGCCCGCATCGACGCCCCGACGGAGGGCCACCTCAGCGGCCGGCCCCGCACCGCCTACGTCCCCGAACGCTTCCCCGCCGCCCTGCCCTTCACGGCGGCCGGCTACCTCACCCACCTCGGCACCGTCCACGGCCTCGGCCGCACGGCCGCGCGCCGCGCCGCGGACGAGTGGCTGGACCGCTTCGGCGCCACCGCCTACGCCCGCACCCCGATGGCCCGGCTGTCGAAGGGCAGCAGCCAGAAGGTCGCCGTCGCCCAGGCGCTCCTCGCCGAGCCGGAGCTGCTCGTCCTGGACGAGGCCTGGACCGGCCTGGACGCCGACGCCCGGGCCGAGCTGGAGCGGGCGGTCGCCGAGCGCACGGCCGCCGGCGCGGCCGTCGTCTTCGTCGACCACGACCCCCGCCGGCTCGCCGGGACGGCCGACGCCGTGTACACGGTCCGCGACGGCACCCTGCACCGCCGTACGCACGCCCCCGCCGCGTCCGAGGGGCCGCACGTGGTCGTCGTGGCGCAGGGCCCGCCCGGCGGGTCGCCGCCGGCCGAGGCGCACCGGCTCGCCACCGCGGTGGAGGAGATCACCCCGGGCACCCACCGCCTCACCGCGCCCGCGTCCCGCTCCGACCTCCTGCTGCGCGCCCTGCTGACGGCCCGCCCGCCCCGGCACGTGGTGAGCGTCGGCCCGGCCCCCCTCCCGCACGACCGCGAAACCGAAGGCAGCCGATGACCGCCCTCCTGCGCTACCAGTCCGCCCTGCTCGTCCACTCCCGCCGCTGGCTGCCGCCGTTCCTGCTGTACGCCGCCTTCCTGGGCGTCGGGGTGCAGAGCGGCCAGCCGGTGCTGGACTCGCTCGGCTACACGGCCGCCGCCCTGCTGCCGGTCGCCGCCTGGCTGGTGCGGATCTGCGTGACCAACGAGCCCCCGGCGGCCCGCGCCGTCGTCGCCGCGGCGGCCGGACCCGCACGGGCCCACCTCGCCGCCCTGCTGGTCGCCCTGGGCGCCGCCGCCGCGCTCGGGCTGGCGGCCACGGCCGTGGTGACCCTGATCAGCGACCCGGTCAGCGCCGACCACCAGCGGCGCGTGCCGCTCCCCGAGGCCTGCGCGGCCGGCCTCCTCGCGGCCCTGACCTGCGCCCTGCTCGGCGCGGCCGTCGGAGCGCTCACCGCCTGGCCGGTGCTGCGCTCACCCGGCCGGGCGGTCCCCACGCTGCTGCTCGCGGCCCTGCTGGCGCTGGTGGTGACGGGCTCCCCGGCGCAGGCCGCGGTCCAGAACCTGGTCACCGGGTCGCGCTCGGCGACCGTCAGCCCGCCCCTGCTGCCCCTGCTCGCGGCGGCGCTCGTCACCGCCGCGGCGACGGCCGCCGCCTGCGCGCTCACCGCGCGCCGGTCGTCAGCCTGAGCAGGCCGTGCGCTGCGCCTCCTGCCACTCGCAGACCGGGCACAGCGTGATCCCCTTGTACGACTCCGGGTACTCCGTCGGCTCCCGGCACAGCACGCACTCCGCGTACGGCGGGCCGTCGGCCCTGGGCGGCCTGGTCGCGTCGATCAGGCAGTAGGCGTTGTCGCTGTCCTCGCTCATGTCTCCAGCGTACGAGCGCGCACCGGCCTCACCCCCGGCCGCCGGCGGCCCCGATCAGCTCGGACACCTTCACGAACCGGTAGCCCCGCCCGCGCAGCTCCGGCACGATCGCGCGCACCGCCCGCTCGGTGGCCGGGGCGGCGCTGCGGGTGCAGTGCATCACCACCACCGACCCCGGCCGCACCCCGTCCAGCACCTGCCGGGCCACGGCGTCCGCGTCCGTCGCGAACGCGTCGCCGCTCACCACGTCCCACTGCACAGCGGTGACCCCGGCCCCGGCCACCGCGCGCAGCGCCCGCCGGTCGTAACAGCCGCCGGGAAAGCGGAAGTACGGCTTCGCGTCCGGCACCCCGGCCGTGCGGAACGCCGCGTACGCCCGTTCGACGTCCGCCCGCATCCGGTGCTCCGGGACGGTCGGCAGGCCGTAGCAGTCGTCGGTGAACGCGAAGTGGCTGTAGGAGTGGTTGGCGACCTCGAACAGGGCGTCGCGGCCGATGGAACGTGCCTGGTCCGGGTACTCCTCGGCCCAGCGGCCGGTCATGAACACGGTGGCGGGCACCCTCAGCGCGCGCAGCGCCCCGATCAGCCCGGGGTTGTCGAACCGCTCCCCGGCCGCCGCCCGCGCCCCCTGCCCGGCGGTCATGTCGGCGTCGAAGGTGAGGGCGACGGCCTTGTCGCGGGTGCGGGGGGCGTGCCGGAAGACGGGGGTGAGCCCGGCCGGCCCCGGGGCCAGCGTGGGCGGCCCGGACGGGACGGGCGAGGGCCTCGCGGGCGCCGGGCGCGTCACCTGCGGGGCCCGGTCCGTGCCGCAGGCGGTGAGCGCGGCCCCCAGGGCACAGAGGGCGACGAGACGGCGTACGGAAGGGATCACCGTACGAAGGTATGAGCGGGAAAGCGGATAGTACGAGGAAGCGGGGGCGCGTCCTGGGCCGAGTCACCCGGGTGGGCCCTGGCCCGGGCGACGCGCCCCTCGCACGCCCTAGCGCCGCCAGGGCCCCGTCACCGCGAACGTCGTCCCCGGGGCGTAGCAGTTGACGTACATCGTGCGGCCGTCGGGGGAGAAGGCGACGCCGGCGAACTCGCCCCACTCCGGTTCCTCGGGGGTGCCGATGTTCTGGCGCCCGCGGGCCAGGGCGTACACCTCGCCGGCGCGGGTGACGCCGTAGACGTGCTGGGCGCCGCTGCCGTCCTCGCAGACCATCAGGCCGCCGCCGGGGGCGAGGCAGATGTTGTCGGGGGACTCGCCGGGCAGCTGGATGTCCGTGTCGGGGCCGAAGGCGATCACCAGGGTCAGCCGCCGGCGCTGCGGGTCGTAGCGCCAGACCTGGCCGAAGTGGTCGGCGGCCGAGCCCTCCGCGCCGCGCGCGAACGACGACACGAAGTACACGTACCGCCGGCCCCAGTAGCAGCCCTCCAGCTTCTGGGCGTGGGTGATGCCCTTCGGACCGAAGTCCTGGAGGCGGATGGGTGTCCCGGCCGCGAGGGGGTCCGGTACGTCGACCCACTCGATCCGGTCGAAGGCCGTGCCCGGCTCCTGGATCGACGACAGGTCCGGTACGCCGGGCACCCGCATCGCCTGGAGCCGGCCGCCCGCGCGCAGCGAACCGGGGCCGCCGAGCGGCTTCTTCGGCAGGAAGCGGTAGAACAGGCCGAACGGCTTGTCGAACGCGTCCTCCGTCTCGTAGACGACGCCGCTGTACGGGTCGACGGCGACCGCCTCGTGCTGGAAGCGGCCCATCGCGGTCAGCGGGACGGCCCCCGTGCGGTGCGGGTCGGCGGGGTCGACCTCGAAGACGAAGCCGTGGTCCTTGGCGTAGCCGTTGGTGCCCGCCCGGTCCTCGGTCTCCTCGCAGGTCAGCCAGGTGTGCCAGGGGGTCGGCCCGCCGGCGCAGTTGACGGCCGTCCCGGCGATCGCGACGCGCTCCGCGACCACCTCGCCCCGCGCGTCCAGCGTCAGCGCCGTACAGCCGCCCTTGGCGGCCGGGTCGTAGGTGAGGCCCTTGACGGCGGGGACGGGGATCTTCGCGTCGGCGCGGTTCTCGTGGTTGCGCACCAGATGGACCCGCCCGCCGCGGCCGGGCAGCGCCGTCATGCCGTCGTGGCGCGAGGGGACGGGGCCCTCGCCGGAGCGCAGCGGGTCGCCCTCACGGGAGAGCACCCGGTAGCGGAAACCTTCCGGCAGATCGAGCAGGCCGTCCGGATCGGGGACGAGGGGGCCGTAGCCGTCGTGGCCGAGGTTCTGTGCGGCGGCGCTCTGCGGGAACAGCTCGGGCAGCGCCCCGGCGAACGCGATGCCCACTCCCAGGGCACCGGTGCCGGCGAGCATCTGACGGCGGGTCGGGGTGCGACGGGGTTCCGACATGGGGTGACCTTCCTGCTGGCGGACAGGGACGGTGACGCCGCCGTGTCTATCACCCCGCGTGCGCCCCGGGAACCACGCGTGCCCCTGGTGTCACCGGTCCGGCCCCGGCGCGAGGGGCTGCTGCTGGGCCTTCTCCAGGAAGCGCAGCAGCTCCACCGGGAAGGGCAGCACGAGCGTGGAGTTCTTCTCGGCGGCCACCGCCACCACCGTCTGCAGCAGCCGCAGCTGGAGCGCGGCCGGCGTGTCGGACATCTGCTGGGCCGCCTCGGCCAGCTTCTTCGAGGCCTGGAGCTCGGCGTCCGCGTTGATGATCCGGGCCCGCCGCTCACGGTCGGCCTCGGCCTGGCGGGCCATGGACCGCTTCATCGTGTCCGGCAGCGACACGTCCTTGATCTCCACCCGGTCGATCTGCACGCCCCAGCCCACCGCGGGGCTGTCGATCATCAGCTCCAGACCCTCGTTGAGCTTCTCCCGGTTGGACAGCAGGTCGTCCAGTTCGCTCTTGCCGATGATCGACCGCAGCGAGGTCTGGGCCATCTGCGAGACGGCGAAGCGGTAGTCCTCGACGTTGACGATCGCCGCCGTCGGATCGACGACCCGGAAGTAGACGACCGCGTCGACCCGGACGGTCACGTTGTCGTGGGTGATGCCCTCCTGCGCGGGCACCGGCATCGTCACGATCTGCATGTTGACCTTGCGCAGCCGGTCGACGACCGGCACCACCATCGTGAAGCCGGGCGTGCGGACGGCACCGATGACCCGGCCGAGCCGGAAGACCACTCCGCGCTCGTACTGCTTGACGATCCGCGCGGCCGCCGCGACGTACGCGACCGCTCCGGCGCCGACCGCCACGGCCGCCGTCAGCAGCTCCTCGAGCATGACGACCTCCTCCGCCTCAGAGGCCTGGAAAGACCGCTTATGCAACGATATGTCCGTGGCCGGGTCCGAGGCCATGCCCTGGACCCGGCCACGGGAAGAAGCCGGAGGAAGCGCTGAGGTCAGACCTCTGTCGTCACCTTCACCGGTTCCGTACCGACCGCGCTGTGCCGCTCGGCCCAGTTCTCCAGCGCCGTACGGCAGGCGTGGTCGAGGTGGTGCAGACCGGACAGGTCCAGCTCGACCGGGCGGTCCTGCGGGAGCCCCTCCAGACTGTCGAGGATCTTCGGCAGCCTGAGGAAGGTCGCGTTGCCCGACAGGTACACCTGGACGGGCCCGGCGCCCTTGTCTATGACCTCCAGCTTGATGTGCGAGGCCTCCCAGGCGGTCTTGGCCACGGACAGCGCCAGACCGATCAGCACGCCCTCGAACATGTTGACCGCGACGATGGACACGGCGGTGACCACCAGGATCAGCGCCTCACCGCGGTGGCCCCGCCACAGCGACGCGACGGCGCGGAAGGGGATCAGCTTCCAGCCCGCGTGCACGAGGATGCCGGCCAGCGCGGGCAGCGGGATCAGGGCCAGGGCCGACGGCAGCAGCGCCGCGAACAGCAGCAGCCACACCCCGTGCAGCACCCGGGAGGCCTTGGTCTTCGCCCCGGCCTGGACATTGGCCGAGCTGCGCACGATCACCGCGGTCATCGGCAGCGCGCCGAGCGCGCCGCACACCGCGTTGCCCGCGCCCTGGGCCATCAGCTCCTTGTCGTACTCGGTGCGCGGACCGTCGTGCAGCCGGTCCACGGCGGCGGCGCTGAACAGGCTCTCCGCGGAGGCGATCAGGGTGAAGGCGAGGATCGTGCCGAGGAGGGCCGGGTTGGCCAGCTCGGCGAAGGCGTCCGAGCCCGGCGGCTGGACGGAGTCCAGCAGGCCGTTCACCTCGACGGTCGCCACGGGCAGGCTGAACGCCAGGGTGGCCAGGGTCGCCAGGACGACCGCGGCGAGCGCGCCCGGCACGGACTGCGCGCCCTTCGGCAGCCGCTTCCACAGCAGCATGACGGCGATGGTGCCGGCGCCGACCGCGAGCGAGGCGAGCGCCTCGGTGCTGCCCACCGCGTCGACGGCGGCACCGGGAAGCCCGAGGATCTTGTCGAGGCCGGAGGCGGGGGCCTTCAGCCCGGCCGCCGCGTACAGCTGGCCGGCGATGATCACCAGACCGATTCCGGCCAGCATGCCCTCGACGACGGATATGGATATCGCCCGGAAGTAGCGCCCCAGCTTCAGGGCGCCCATCGCGAGCTGGAGCAGCCCGGCGGCCAGCACGATCACTCCGAGCGCGGGCAGCCCGAACTCCTGCACCGCCTCGAAGACCAGCACGGTCAGACCGGCCGCCGGACCGGACACCTGGAGGCTGGAGCCCCGCATCATGCCGGTGACGATGCCGCCGATGATGCCGGTGACCAGGCCCAGCTCGGCCGGCACGCCGGAGGCCACGGCCACGCCCACGCACAGCGGCAGCGCGACCAGGAAGACGACGAGCGAGGCGGCGAAGTCCTGCTTGAGGTGGGGGTACTTGGATATGCGCGGGTTCGTCTGCTGGGTCATCGCGGCGCTCACAGGGCCTCGAAGGCGTCGGTGTCGACGCGGTGTTCGCGCACGGCACCGGTGTGCACCTCGTAGTACCAGCCGCGCAGCCGCAGCCGGCCGTCCGCCAGCCGCTTCTCGACGCACGGGTAGGACCGCAGTCGCAGCAGCTGGGCGAGCACATGGTGCTGCACGTCCCGGGCGACGGCCGGGTCGTCGGGGTCGGCGGCCGACGGCGCGCCGGCGGCGTGCGCGAGCCAGTCGCGTACGGTCGGAACGGCGTCGAGGTCGTCGCCGCGCACCAGCGCGCCGACGGCACCGCAGTGCGAGTGACCGCAGACGACGACGTCCTGGACGCCGAGCACCTCCACGGCGTACTCGATGGTCGCGGCCTCGCCGGTGGGGGGCTGGGAACCGTAGGGGGGCACGATGTTGCCCGCGGTGCGCAGCTCGAAGAGCTCGCCGGGGCGGGCGCCCGTGATCAGGGCGGGAACGACCCGCGAGTCGGAGCAGGTGATGAAGAGGACCTGCGGGGACTGGCCTTCGGCGAGCCTGGCGAACTCCTCAGGGCGCTGTCCGAACGTACGGGCGTTGTCGATGAGGGGCTGCATGATG
Organism: Streptomyces sp. A012304; assembly: GCF_026008495.1. Classification (GTDB taxonomy): domain Bacteria; phylum Actinomycetota; class Actinomycetes; order Streptomycetales; family Streptomycetaceae; genus Streptomyces. The sequence goes on along the minus strand of NZ_BQUN01000095.1, from coordinate 53,128 downwards.
TGGTGACTCCTCCTGGCGCGTCGTGGGGGACGCGTCGGACGGGCAGGACAGATGGGGAACTGCTGTTCTGCTGCTCTCTCAGCAGCGGAAGACCTGGAGTGCCGCCGGAGAGCGGTCCGCCGAGGATCTCGACGGACGGTGATACGGCGCGGCCGGGCCGGTGTGCCGGCGTGTGGCCGCGCGATCCTGCGCCAGCGGGGCGCGCTCGGACTCCTGGGAGGCCGAGTCGGCCGTGGTGCCGGCGCGGAGGCGGTCGCGGGTGCGCAAGGGGTCGAGCGGTCCCCGGGACCGGTCGCAGGCGCTGGACGTGACGGACTCGTCGCGCGCGGAGGTGCCGGAGGGTTTGATTCCGGGCTGATCCTTGGCCTGGGTGTGACGATTGGTGTGCGCGTGTGCGAAGGGAGACGCTGGTGTGAAGAACGGGAGGGCCAGCAGGACGGCGGCGAGGATCGAAACCACGGTCCGTACCGTCGTACCTCGGAACATGCGCCTCCCTCCGGGCACTCCACACCTCTAGTCCGGACCAACGGTTGGTCAACGGCTGGTCAAGAAACACGTTAACCCTGCAAAGTTGTTTGCAGGGTTAACTCAGCGTTTCGCGCGGAAGTGCGCCTCAAAAGCGTGGGTCGAGTGGCTTGAACCGAACCTTGATCCGAGCGCTGTGATCGACTAGGCGGGCTCGACGAGCCGCTTGGCGTCGCGGGCCAGGGCGGTGAGCCGGGAGATGGCCCGGAAGTACTTCTTGCGGTACCCGCCGTTCAGCATCTCCTCGCTGAACAGCCCGTCGAAGGGCAGCCCGGAGGCGAGGACGGGGACCTCGCGGTCGTAGAGCCGGTCGGCGAGGACCACCAGGCGCAGGGCCGTCGACTGGTCGGGAATCGGCCGCACGTCCGTGAGACACACCGCTTTCAGGCCGTCGGTCAGGGCGCCGTACCGGCTCGGGTGGACCCTGGCGAGGTGCTCCAGCAGACGCGGGAAGTCGTCGAGCGAGGCGCCCTCGGTGGCGTACGCCGCCTTCGTCACCTGTTCCTCGGAGTACGGCGCCGGAGCCTCGGGCAGGCCGCGGTGGCGGTAGTCCTCGCCGTCGATGCGCAGGGTGCGGAAGTGCGCGGACAGACCCTGGATCTCGCGCAGGAAGTCGGCGGCCGCGAACCGGCCCTCGCCGAGCTTGCCCGGCAGGGTGTTGGAAGTCGCGGCGAGCGCCACGCCTGCGTCGACCAGCTTGCCGAGCAGCGTGGAGACCAGGACGGTGTCGCCGGGGTCGTCCAGCTCGAACTCGTCGATGCACAGCAGCCGGTGCCCGGAGAGGGTCTTCACGGTCTGCTGGAAGCCGAGGGCGCCGACGAGATTGGTCAGCTCCACGAAGGTGCCGAACGCCTTCAGCGCGGGCTCGGCCGGGGTCGCGTGCCACAGCGAGGCCAGCAGGTGGGTCTTGCCGACGCCGTACCCGCCGTCGAGGTAGACGCCGCGCGGGCCGGCCGGGGCCTTGGGCGCCTTCGCCCTGCCGAAACCCAGGAAGCCCCGTTTGGCGGTGCCGGCCGCGGGTGCCCCGCCGAGTCCCGCCGCGAAGCTCTCCAGGACCCCCACCGCCTCGGTCTGGCTGGGCTGGTTCGGGTCCGGGATGTACGTGCTGAAGCGGACCGAGTCGAAGCGCGGCGGCGGCACCATCTCGGCGACCAGCCGGTCCGCGGGGACGTGCGGCTCACGGGCGCACAGGGACAGCGGGGTCGCCTCGGCTATCGGGTCGAGGCCGGTGGCGGAGCTGGAGGAGGACACGGTTCCCCATGGTAAGGCTCGTGCCAGACTGCACCGTATGCGACGCCTGTTCCCTGTGACCGACCAGACAGCCACGGTTTACGGCGAGGGGGCGACACCGGACCACGCGACACCGGACCACGCGACACCGGATCGCTCGGCACCGGATCGCTCGGCACCGGACCACACGGCAACGAACCACACGGCACCGGACCGCGAGTGGAGCCTCGACGAGATCGCCGACGCCTACGCCTACCCCGAGCCCGAGCCGGGGGAGCCGCGGCCCTGGCTGCGGGGCAACATGGTCTCCACGCTGGACGGGGCCGCCCAGCACGACGGCCGGTCCCAGCCCATCTCCAACGCCACCGACATGCGGATCTTCGGCACCCTGCGGGCCCTCGCCGATGTGGTCGTCGTGGGTGCGGAAACGGTACGGCAGGAGGGGTACCGCCCGGCCCGCGCGCGTGCCGAGTTCGCCGCGCGGCGGGAGGCGGCCGGACAGGGCCCGGCCCCGGCGATCGCCGTGGTCACCGCGAGCCTGGACCTGGACTTCTCGCTCCCGCTGTTCACCTCCCCGCTCGTGCCCACCCTGGTCCTGACCGGAGCGGCGGCGGCCCCGGACCGCGTCGCGACCGCGGAGAGGGCCGGCGCCCGGGTGGTGATCGCCGGCGACGGCATGGGCGTGGAGCCCGCGCGGGCCGTCCAGGCCCTCGCCGAACTGGGGCACACCCGGCTGCTGACCGAGGGCGGTCCGCGGCTGCTGGGCCAACTCGTGGCCGCCGGGGTGCTCGACGAGCTCTGCCTGACCGTCTCGCCGCTGCTCACCGCGGGCGACGCGCAGCGGATCGCGGGCGGGCCGTCCGTGCCGGTCCCGCAGCGCTTCGCGCTGATGTCCCTCCTGGAGGAGGGCGGCTTCCTGTATGGGCGGTACGCGCGGAGCGACCGGGCCTGACGTTGCCGAAAAAGACTGGTGTGAGACGCGAAATCCGGGGCATTCGGGCTCAGCGCCACCGGAGTCCCGAATTCAGCGGAATATGCCGTTCCGGTTAAGTTCGGGTGGGCAGACTAGGACTCGCAGCCCCGTGCGAGCGCGGGGAAGGTGGTTTCCGCAGGGCCGCGCCGGCCCACGCAGGCTGAGGGCCACGGGGGTCCTCTCAGGAGAATGGGGCGCTGGTGTTCACAAGCGTTTTGATGATCGAGAAGGCCCTGACGTCCGCGGACGTGGAGTTCGTCACCACCTTGCACGGGGACGAGCCGGTCTCCTTCCACGTGCTGCTCCAGCCGCGCGGCGAACAGGCCGACCGGCTGCTGAGAGCCATCGACGACATCGCCCTCGGCGAGCTCGACGAGGCGGTGCGCGAGGGGCAGACCCCCGAGGGGGAGGAGGCGCTGAGCGTCGGGGAGAGAGCGCTTGAGGTGTCCCTCACGGCGCTGCGCACCGCGGGCAGCGCGGCGGAGGGGCGGCTGGTCGAGGACCATCCCCTGGACGCGCTGAAGGCCGTCGTCCAGGAGGTGGGGGCGGACGAGGTGATCGTTCTCACCGATCCGCACTACGTGGAGGAGTTCTTCCACCGGGACTGGGCGTCGAGGGCCCGGCACAAGGTGGGCGTGCCGGTGCTGAAGCTCTTCTCGCACAGCAAGGCCTAGGGGGCGGGCCACGGGCCGGGCGCGCTCCCGTACGCAATAGGCTGGGGCCCCTCGCACTGTCCTACGCACCGCATCTTGGGAGAACTCGCATGGCACCCGGCCTTCCTACCGCCATGGACCGACCGCACTTCATCGGGATCGGTGGGGCCGGGATGTCCGGGATCGCCAAGATCCTCGCTCAGCGTGGGGCCAAGGTGGCCGGGAGCGACGCCAAGGAGTCGGCGACCGCGGAGGCGCTGCGGGCGCTCGGGGCGACCGTCCACATCGGGCACGCGGCCGAGCACCTGGCGGACGACGCGAGCTGTGTCGTCGTGTCGTCCGCGATCCGCGCGGACAACCCCGAACTGGCCCGCGCGGCCGAGCTGGGCATCCCGGTGGTCCACCGGTCGGACGCGCTGGCCCGGCTGATGGACGGGCTGCGCCCGATCGCGGTCGCCGGCACCCACGGCAAGACCACCACGACGTCCATGCTGGCGGTCTCGCTGAGCGAGCTGGGGCTGAACCCGTCCTACGCGATCGGCGGCGACCTGGACGCACCCGGCTCCAACGCGCTGCACGGCGAGGGCGAGATCTTCGTCGCCGAGGCCGACGAGTCCGACCGCAGCTTCCACAAGTACGCCCCCGAGGTCGCGATCGTCCTCAACGTGGAGCTGGACCACCACGCCAACTACGCGTCGATGGACGAGATCTACGAGTCCTTCGAGACGTTCGCCGGGAAGATCGTGCCCGGCGGCACGCTGGTGATCTCCGCCGACCACGAGGGCGCCCGCGAGCTGACCCGGCGCGTCGAGGGCGTGCGCGTGGTGACGTACGGCGAGGCCGAGGACGCCGACGTGCGGGTGCTGGCCGTCGAGGCGCAGGGGCTGAAGAGCCGGGTGACCGTGCTGCTGGACGGGCGGGAGCTGACCTTCACGGTCTCCGTGCCCGGCCGGCACTACGCGCACAACGCCGTCGCCGCGCTGGCGGCGGGCGCGGCCCTCGGGGTGCCGGCGGACGAACTGGCCCCCGCGCTGGCCGCGTACACCGGGGTCAAGCGGCGCCTCCAGCTCAAGGGCGAGGAGGCCGGCGTGCAGGTCATCGACTCCTACGCGCACCACCCGACGGAGATGACGGCCGACCTGGAGGCGATGCGCGCGGCGGCGGGCGAGGCCCGCATCCTGGTCGTCTTCCAGCCGCACCTGTTCTCCCGCACCCAGGAGCTGGGCAAGGAGATGGGGCGGTCGCTGGCCCTGGCGGACGCCTCCGTCGTCCTCGACATCTACCCGGCCCGCGAGGACCCGGTCCCGGGCGTCACCAGCGAGCTGATCATCGACGCGGCCCGCGCGGCGGGCGCGGACGTCACCGCGGTCCACGACAAGGACGCGGTGTCCTCCGTGATCGCGGGAATGGCCCGGCCCGGTGATCTCGTTCTCACCATGGGCGCGGGCGACGTGACCGACCTGGGCCCGCGGATCCTGGACCGTCTCGCAGGCAACTAACGGAAGCAAGGGGTTGGCCCTCATGTCGTACGACGTCGAAAAGCCCGACGAGCAGTGGCGGGCGGAGCTGACCCCGGCGGAATACGCCGTGCTGCGCCAGTCCGCGACGGAGCCCGCGTTCACCGGTGAGTACACCGACACCAGGACGCGCGGCGTGTACTCCTGCCGGGCCTGCGGTGCCGAGCTGTTCACCTCCGACACCAAGTTCGACTCCCACTGCGGCTGGCCGTCCTTCTTCGACCCGAAGGACAGCGACGCGGTGGAGCTGATCGAGGACCGTTCGCACGGGATGGTGCGCACCGAGGTCCGGTGCGCGCGCTGCGGCTCGCACCTCGGGCACGTCTTCGCGGGCGAGGGCTACCCGACCCCCACCGACCAGCGGTACTGCATCAACAGCGTCTCGCTGCGCCTGACGCCGGCCGAGGAGTGACGGCCGCTCAGAGCGCCTCGCGGTGCACCAGGGCGGACAGCACCAGCATGCCCGGCAGCAGCGGCAGCCAGACGGTCAGCACGCGATAGCCGATGACCGTCGCCGTGGCCAGGGCGAGCGGGGTGCCGTAGCCGGCCAGGGCGAGGACCAGGGCGGCGTCGATCGGGCCGATGCCGCCCGGGGCGGGGACCGCGCCGCCCACCGTGCTCGCGGCGAGGAACGCGAAGACCAGCTGGGTCCAGGACAGGGGCACGCCGAGCGCCGTGCCGACCGAGGCGACCACGCACGCCTGGAGCAGCGGGGCCGCCAGCGCGCCGCCCCACAGGGGCAGCCAGCGGGCGGGCCGGGTGTGCAGACGACGGGCGTCGGTGAGCGCCGTACGGACGAAGGACAGCGCGGGGCGCCGCCAGGCGGGGACCAGGGCCAGGACGGCGGTGGCCGTGGCGGGGACCAGCAGCAGGCCCGCGCCGGCCAGCAGCAGGGTGCGCCCGTCGGGCAGCAGCGCGGCGGGCGGTACGGCGGCGGGCGCCGCCAGCAGGAACACCAGCACCAGCGGTGTCTTCGCCAGGGCCCTGACCAGTGAATACAGGGCGATGGATGCGGTGGCGCGGGGGAGCGGGACGCCCTGGCGTCGCAGGAAGCGGACGGTGACGGCGTGGGCGCCGATGCTCGCCGGCAGCACATGGTTCGCGGCGCCCGCGGCGACCTGGGAGGCGAGCAGCAGTCCCTTGGGCAGCCGGTCGGGGATCGCGCCCTGGCGGACGCAGGCGGCGGCGACCCAGCCCAGGCAGGTGAAGAGCAGCCCGGCCAGCAGCCACCAGGGGTCGGCGGTGGCGAGGTGGGCGGCGCCGTCCCGCACGGCCCGCCAGTCGATCGCGGCCCAGATCCCGAGCAGCAGCAGCGGAAGCAGGCTCAGGGCGCGGCGGACGGCGGCGGAGGTCAGGGCGGGGCGGGGAGCGGGGGTCGGCAGGGGGCGGTCGTCCGCGTGGGGCGTCGGGGAGGCGGGACCGTCGAGCGGCAGCAGGGACACGGCGCACGTCGTCCTTCCGCGTCACCCCGCGCTCGGCGGGTGACGGATCGGGGGGCGAGGCAGGGCAGGGGACGGGAGAAAGGTTCCCCTCCGGTGTGACGACGCGGTGTCCGGAAACCGACGGTGTGCGGGCGGAGGGGCGACCGGGGTGCGGTGCGGCGGAGAGATGCGGGGTGGGGCTGGGAGATGTCTGCCCGTGCCGCCCGCCGCTCATCCCGCCCACCGCACAACCGTTCGTCCGCCCGTGGCCGCCCGTGGACGGCCACCCCGGTCGGCGTCGGCTGCCCGCGTCACCGTGGGACGACGGACGCTCCCCGCCCCGGCGCGCCGCCGCCCGCGTCACCGTGGGACGACGGACGCGTTCCGCACTCCGGCACCGCCGCCGACACCTGCGCCAGCAGCCGCTCCACCCGCGCCCCCCACCGTGAGCTGATCACCAGGTCGCGGGCCGGGTCGACCCACAGGAGGTGGCCGCCGCCGTTGCCCCGGGCGCAGCGGCCGGTGGCGGGGGCGGCGGGCCACACGGTGCGGAGGTCGTTGAGCCACCAGGACAGGCCGTAGTCCGGTTTCACCCGGCACGGCGTCCACAGCTCCTCGATCCAGCGGGCGGACAGCACCTCCTTGCCGTTCCAGGAGCCGCCGCGCAGGCACAGCTGGCCGATCCGCGCCAGGTCGAGGGCGCTGATCCACAGGCCGCCGCCCCAGTGCGCACCGCCCGACACCACCGGCAGCAGGCTGCCGTCGACCTCGACGTAGGAGGTGTCGTAGCCGTGCCAGGACCAGGAGGCGGACGCGTCGACCTCGGACATCACGCGCTCGCGGAGCAGGTCGGGCAGGGAGCGGGCGGTCAGGGCCGTCAGCGCGAGGGCGGTGAGGTTGACCCGGACGTCGTTGTAGGCCCAGCCCGTGCCGGGCGGGCCGCCCACGGACCCGGCGTACCGGTGGGCGCTCTGCGCGTCGGCCGCGGTGGGCTTGGACCACAGGGTGCCCTCCCACTGGCTCGTCTGCTCCAGCAGATGCCTCCAGGTGACCGACCGCCCGTGGCCGTCGGCGAACTGCGGCAGGGTCAGCGAGGCGGACACCGGCTCGTCGAGGCGCAGCAGACCGTCGTCGTGGGCGACGCCGGCGACCAGGGACAGCACGCTCTTCGTCGCGCTGTACGCCATCTCCACGCGCGTCGGATCGCCCCAGGCCGCGAGGACCGTGCCGCGCCGCACGACGACACCGCTCGCGCCGCCGCCGTCGAGCAGCGGCCCGACGACGTCACGGTGGGAGGTGTCGGCCACCTGGGCGTACAGGTAGGCCGCCATGTCCTCGATCCCCGGCACCGGACGTGCCTCCTGGGCCCGCACGGCCCGCGTCAGCGCGTCGGCGTCCACGCCCTCCCAGGGGTCGTTCGCCGCGGCCGCGTTCTCCAGTACATAAGCCACGGACGGGACCGTACCCGCGTGCTCACCGGCTCAAAGGTCCGATGCGCCGGAGCCCGGCCGCGCCCGGTGCGGCGCCGTCCACGGCCGGGCCCGCCCCAGGACCTCCGTCACCGGGCGGCGTCGGCGCCGTCAGGGGCAGGGCGACCGTGAAGGCCGTGCGGCCGGGGGTGTCGGCGAGGGTGAGGGTGCCGCCGTGGGCGGTGATCAGGGAACGGGCCACCGCCAGGCCGAGGCCGCTGCCGCCGCGGTCCCGGCTGCGGGCCTTGTCGACGCGGTAGAAGCGGTCGAAGATCCGCTCGCGGTCCTCGGGCGGGATGCCGGGGCCCGCGTCGGTGACCCGCACCAGCGCCGCGTCCGCGCCGAGCGCCACCTCCACCGACACCGGTGTGCCGGCCGGGGTATGCACGGCCGCGTTCGTCAGCAGGTTGTCCAGGACCTGCCGGACCCGCTGCGGGTCCAGCCGCAGCCGTACCGCCTTCGGGCCCGGCGCGACCGTCAGCGGATGGCCGGGGTGGCTCGCGCGGAACGCGTCGGCCGCCTGCTCGACCAGCTCCGTCAGGTCGGCGTCCTCCATCCGCAGGGGCGTCTCGATCTCCGCCGCGTCCAAGCGGGCCAGCAGCAGCAGGTCGTCCAGGAGGACGCCCATGCGGGCGGCCTCGGCCCGCAGCCGCGCCAGATGCCTGTCGCGCTCCTCGGGCGCGTTGGCGGCGGCGTACTGGAAGAGGTCCGCGTAGCCGCGCACCGACATCAGCGGGGTGCGCAGTTCGTGCGAGGCGTCCGCGACGAAGCGCCGCAGCCGCTGCTCGGCCTGCGCGCGCACGGCGAGGGAGCGGTCGATGTGCTCCAGCATCGTGTTGAACGCCGTGCGCAGCTCCTCCACCTCCGCACCGCCGCCCGGCCGGTCCGCGCGCAGCGGCAGCCGGGCCGCCGACTCCGTCAGATCGTGCGAGGTGATGCCGTGGGCCGTGTGCGCCATGTCGCTGAGCGGTTTCAGCCCGCGCCGCAGCATCTTCCGGCCGAGCACCACCAGTGCCAGCAGAGCGACGCCGAACGCCACCACCTGGATCTTGACCAGCCGCCCGACAGTGTCCTCCATGTCGTCCATCGGCGCGGCGCTGACCAGCACCACACCGGGCTCGACCTCGCAGGCACGCAGCCGGTACAGCCCCTTGCCGGCGAGGTGCTCGGTGCGCACCAGCTCGGTGTGCGCCGCGCTCTGCGCCTTCGCCAGGGAGGTCAGTTCCTCGACGTCGTCGGGCACGTCGGTGGGCTCCTCCGGCGTGCGCAGCACGGGCGTGCCGGCGGACACGTCGTACACGGCGTAGTACCAGCGGTAGTACTTCTTGCCCTGGAGGGTGCCGTGCTCGGCGATGCTCTTGGACTGGGCGAGCTGGGCGAGTTTCAGCTGCTCGTTGAGCTGCGCCGACAGATAGTCCCGCATGTACGTCGTCAGGGCCGTCCCGACCACCGCGAACACCACCAGCGACAGCGCGCCGAGCCCCAGCGCCAGCCGGGTGCCGAGCCGCAGGCCCCGGTAGGCCCGCACGAACCGGCCGATCACTCCGCCGCCCGCCGGATCACGTACCCGAAGCCGCGCACGGTGTGGATCAGCGGCGCGCCCGTCGCGTCGAGCTTGCGGCGCAGCCGGCTGACGACCAGCTCGACGACGTTGGAGCGGCCGCCGAAGCCGTACTCCCACACATGGTCGAGGATCTGCGCCTTGGTCAGCACGGTCGGCGACTTGCGCATCAGGTAGCGCAGCACCTCGTACTCGGTCGGCGTGAGCGTCAGCGTCCGCTCGCCGCGCCGCACCTCACGGGTGTCCTCGTCCATCGTCAGGTCACCGACGCTGAGGACCGACCGCTGGAAGGCGGGGCCCGCGCTGCGCCGCAGCACGGTCCGCAGCCGCGCCATCAGCTCCTCCACCGCGAACGGCTTGACCAGGTAGTCGTCGCCGCCCCGGGTCAGTCCAGCGACCCGGTCGGCGACCCCGTCGCGGGCGGTGAGGAACACCACCGGCACCATCGTCCCGGAGCGGCGCAGCCGGTCGAGGACGCCGAAGCCGTCCAGGTCGGGCAGCATGAGGTCGAGCACCACGATGTCCGGGCGGAACTCCGCGGCGCGGCGCAGCGCCTCCTCGCCCGTGTTCGCGGTGACCGCTTCCCAGCCCTCGTACCGGGCGACCGTCGCCACGAGATCGGCGATCGGCGGGGCGTCGTCCACCACGAGGAGTCGCACTTTTTCCACCCGCTCATAGTGCGGCACGCGTCCCCCTCCACCAGGCCCCGGTCTCCCGTGCGCACAGATCGATAAGCTCTTGAAAGTTGTACGACAGGATATCGACAGCTCGGGATTGCGAAGCTCAGTGTCCTGAGGACCCGATCAAGGAGTTTCCGTCCGTGACGACAGTCCAGTCGCCTCCCGCCCCCACCACGGCGATACGGCCCAAAGTGGTGGCCCGCACCGGCCTGTACGCCGTGCTGGCCGCCAACGCGGCCGCCGTGACCGTGTTCGCCGTCCAGGCGGGCTTCGCGTCCAACGCCCTGGTGGTGCTCGGCCGGTTCATCGGCCTGTACGCCGCCCTGCTGATGGCGTTCCAGCTGCTGCTGGTCGCCCGGCTGCCCTGGCTGGACCGCCGTATCGGCATGGACCGGCTGACCAACTGGCACCGCTGGACCGGCTTCGGCCTGCTGTGGACGCTGGTCGGGCATGTGGTGTTCATCGCCTTCGGCTACGCCGAGTCCTCCTCGCTGGACCCGGTCAGCCAGCTCGTCGACCTCGCCGAGACCGTCGAGGGCGTGTTCCGCGCGGTCGTCGCGACGGGGCTGATCCTGGTCGTCGGCGCCGTCTCCGCCCGCTGGGCGCGACGCCGGCTGGCCTACGAGACGTGGCACTTCATCCACCTGTACACCTACGTCGCCGTGGTGCTGGCCTTCACCCACCAGGTCGCCGTCGGGACGACGTTCACGTCGAACTCGGCCGCCACGTCCTACTGGTACGGCCTGTGGACCGTCGCCCTCGGCTCGGTGTTCGTGGGCCGGCTGGTGCTGCCGCTGTGGCGGAACTGGCGCCACCAGCTGCGCGTCGAGCGGGTCGTCCCCGAGTCCGACAACGTCGTCTCCGTGTACATCACCGGCCGCGACCTGGACCGGCTGCCGGCCCGCGCGGGCCAGTTCTTCCTGTGGCGGTTCCTGACCAAGGACCGCTGGTGGCAGGCGAACCCGTTCTCCCTGTCGGCCGCGCCCGACGGCCGCACCCTGCGCCTGACCGCCAAGGCCGCCGGTGACGGCTCGGCCGGGCTGCGCCACATCGCGCCCGGCACCCGCGTCTTCGCGGAGGGCCCCTACGGCGCGTTCACCGCGATGCACCGCACCCGGCCGGAGGCCGTCCTGGTCGCCGGCGGCGTCGGAGTCACCCCCATCCGGGCCCTGTTGGAGGAGCTGCACGGCCACGCCGTCGTCATCTACCGGGTGGGCACCGACCGCGACGCCGTCCTCTACGACGAGCTGCGCGACCTCGCCCACGCCAAGGGTGCCGAGCTGCACCTGGTCACCGGGCCGCCGGTGCCCGATCTGCTGGCCGCGGGCGAGCTGATCCGGCTCGTGCCGGACATCGCGGACCGGGACGTCTTCCTGTGCGGGCCGCCGCCGATGATGAACGCGGTCCTGGGCAGCCTGCGGGAGCTGGACGTGCCCAAGCAGCAGATCCACTTCGAACGCTTCAGCCTGGCGGGATGAGAGAGACATCGTGAAGCGAGCCATACCTGTCCTGATCCTGTCCATCGCGGGCCTCGTCCCGGTCTGGCGGTACGAGCCGTCCACGGGCGCGTCGACCACGGAGGCCGCGGCGCCCGTGTCGACGCCGTCCGCCGCCTCGACGGGCTCCGCGTCCGGGGCCACCGTCGTCAAGGGCACCGTCGTCACCACCGACAAGGGCGACGTGCAGGTCGAGGTCACCTTCGCGGGTGAGGGGATCTCGGCGGTGCGGATGCTGAAGCAGCCGAATCATCCGCAGACGACTGCGGCGGTGCCGAAGCTGATCGCTCAGACGCTCCAGGCGCAGAGCGCGGACATCGACACCGTTTCCGGCGCGACCATCACCAGCGACGGCTACAAGGAGTCCCTCCAGGCCGCGATCGACGCGCAGGCCGCGTCCGCGTCGGCCTCGGCCGCCTCCCGGGTCGTCGCGGGCCCCACCGTGAACACCGACAAGGGTGACGTGCAGGTCGAGGTCACCTTCGCGGGTGACGGGATCTCGGCGGTGCGGATGCTGAAGCAGCCGAATCATCCGCAGACGACTGCGGCGGTGCCGAAGCTGATCGCTCAGACGCTCCAGGCGCAGAGCGCGGACATCGACACCGTCTCCGGCGCGACCATCACCAGCGACGGCTACAAGGAGTCCCTCCAGGCCGCGATCGACGCGCGGGGCGCCTGACGTGCACCGCGTCGAACACGTCATGGGCTTCCCCGTCTCCCTGCGCGTCGACGACGAGCACGTGGGTGAGGAGACCGCGGACGCCGTGTTCGCCTGGCTGCGGGAGGTCGACGAGCGGTTCAGCCCGTTCAAGGCCGGCAGCGAGGTGTCCCGGTACGGCCGTGGCGAGCTGCCGGCCGGCGACCTGAGCGCCGACCTCGTGGAGGTCCTCGACCTGTGCGAGCGGTACCGGCTCGCCACCGGCGGCGCCTTCGACGCCCGCCCACCCGGCCGGGACTTCGACCCCTGCGCGATCGTGAAGGGCTGGTCGGTGCAGCGGGCGGCCGGACTGCTGACGGCCGCCGGGGCCCGCCGGTTCTGCCTCAACGCCGGCGGTGACGTGGTCGTCGGCGGCGGCCCGTGGCGGGTCGGCGTACGGCACCCGGAGTTCGCCGACAAGCTGTGCGCCGTCCTGGAGCTGACCGAGGGGGCGGTGGCGACCTCGGCGCGCTACGAGCGCGGTGACCACATCGTCGACGGCCGCACCGGGGCGCCGGCGACCGGGCTGCTCAGCGTGAGCGTCGTCGCCCCGACGCTGACCGTCGCGGACGCCGTGGCGACGGCCGCCTTCGCGATGGGCGCGGAGGGCGTCGAGTGGGCGGCCGGGCAGGAGGGCTGCGAGGTGTACGCGGTGGACGCGGAACGGCGCGTGCTGCGCACCCCGGGGTTCCCCACGGCGACGGGAGCGGGGGCCGCGGCGGCATGAGCCTCACGGTGGGGGCCCTCGCGGTGGGCCTGTGGACGCTGGGATGGACGGCGATCGTGCTGGCCTGGCGCTTCGGGTACGCGCAGGGCGGGCCACCGGTGGAGCCGGCGGCCCGCCCTGCCCGGGTCGCCCAGCCGACGTCGGAGGCGTCCGGGCGGTACGGGCCGCTGTAGTCGGACAGCGTCGGGCCCGTCTCCGGGGGATCCCCGAGCCACGCCTGTGGGGAAAGCGGGAATCAGCGCGCCATCGAGGCGAGCGCGCGCCACGCGCGGCGGGGCGGTGGCGGCCTGTTGATCCGGTGAACCCGCCCTCGGCCGTCAAACCCCCCGCAACACAAGAGGTTTAGACTCTCCCCGCAACGGCCCGGCCTCAGACGGTCGAGAGCGGGCGGAAACGGCCAGACCCGAAGGGTATTCGGCGTTTTGATACGGATAGATTCAGTCACCAAGCGATACCCGGACGGCACGGTGGCGGTCGACCGGCTCTCCCTGGAGATACCGGACCGCGCGATCACCGTCCTCGTCGGCCCCTCGGGATGCGGCAAGACGACGACCCTGCGCATGATCAACCGGATGGTCGAACCCAGCGAGGGCACGATCCTCATCGACGGCGTCGACAGCCGGCAGCAGCCGGTCGACACCCTGCGCCGCTCCATGGGTTACGTCATCCAGAACGCCGGACTCTTCCAGCACCGCACGATCGTCGACAACATCGCCACCGTGCCCCGGCTGCTCGGCTGGAGCAAGGACCGGGCCCGCGCGCGGGCCCGGGAGCTGATGGACCGGGTGGGACTCGACGCCTCGCTCGCCAAGCGCTACCCCTACCAGCTCTCCGGCGGACAGCAGCAGCGCGTCGGCGTGGCCCGGGCGCTGGCCGCCGACCCGCCCGTGCTGTTGATGGACGAGCCGTTCTCCGCCGTCGACCCCGTCGTACGCAAGGGCCTCCAGGACGAACTCCTGCGCATCCAGGACGAGTTGGGCAAGACGATCGTCTTCGTCACCCATGACATCGACGAGGCCGTCAAGCTCGGCACGATGGTCGCCGTGCTGCGCACCGGCGGCCGCCTCGCCCAGTACGCGCCGCCCGCCGAGCTGCTGTCCGACCCCGCCGACGCGTTCGTCGAGGACTTCCTCGGCACCGACCGCGGCATCCGGCGGCTGTCCTTCTTCTCCGCCGGGGAACTGGAGCTGCTGACCGGTCCGGTGGTCGCGATCGACGCCACCGCCGAGCAGATCGCCGACCGCGCCACGGCCGACGTGCCCTACCTCCTCGTCACCGGCCTGGACGGCAAGCCGCTCGGCTGGAGCGAACCGGGTGAGCTGACCGCCGGCAAGGTCGACGTGGAGCGACTGCTGCCGTACGGACGGCCGTTCGTCGCCGGTACCGGCTCGCTGCGGGCCGCGCTCGACTGCGCCGTGCTCTCGCCCACCGGCTGGGCCGTCGCGGTGGACGGCGAGGGCCGGGTGAGCGGCGTCGTCTCCCAGCAGGCCATCGGCGAGGCGATCCGCGGCGCCCACGCGCGCGGACGCGCCGGCGCGGACGACAGGGCCCGCCCGGCCCCGACGGGCCCGCGGGACGCGGCGGACGGCAAGACCCGGAAGACCGTGCGGTGAACGGCCTGTTCGACCTCCCCAGCGACCTCCAGCACAGCTATCTCGGCCTGGTCGGACTGCATGTGCGCGAGGCCCTGCTCCCGGTGCTGGCCGGTCTGGTCGTCGCGCTGCCCGTCGCCCAGCTGTGCGTGCGGCTGCGCTGGCTGTACCCGCCCGTGCTGTGGGTGACGACCGTGCTGTACGCGATCCCCTCGCTCGCCTTCTTCGTCGTCCTCATCGACTACACCGGCCAGAGCGAGATCACCGTGATGATCCCGCTGGCCGTCTACAGCCTGGTGGTGTTCGTCCCGGCGATCGTGGACGGCGTGCGCTCGGTGCCGCAGGAGACCCTCGACGCCGCCACCGCCATGGGCTTCGGGCCGCTGCGGCGCTACGTCCAGGTGCAGCTGCCGATCGCGGCGCCCGCGATCATCGCCGGGTTGCGGGTGGCGACGGCGTCGAGCATCTCCCTCGTCAGCGTCGGCACGCTCATCGGCAACCAGGGCGCGCTCGGCAATCTGCTCCACGACGGCATGATCTACAACCAGCCGCGTCTGGTGTGGCTGTCCGTGATCGGCACGGCCGTCCTGGCCATCGTCGTGGACGCCCTGCTCATCGGCCTGCGCGTGCTGCTGACGCCCTGGATGCCGCGCGGTGGCCGCACGGCCGGCGCCCAGGCCCGGCCCGAACCGACCGCGGTCGCCCTGGAGGACGCCGTCCGATGAACGTGCTCCGCTTCGTCAGCGCCTTCTTCAGCGACAGCGCCCGCTGGCACGGCTACGACGGCATCCCCACCCGGCTGCTCGAACACGCCCAGTACTCGCTGACCGCGCTCGCCATCGCCGCCGTCATCGGCCTGCCCGTGGGCCTGCTGACCGGCCACACCGGACGCGGCGGCAACACGCTCGCGCTGATCGCCACGGCGGCGCGGGCGCTGCCCAGCTTCGGTCTGCTGGTGCTGATGTTCGTCCTGCTGGGCTTCGGGCTCGTGCCGGTGATGATCCCGCTGGTCGTCCTGGCCGTCCCGCCGATCCTGGTGACGACCTACGAGGCCGTCCGCTCCGTCGACCCCTCACCCGTGGACGCCGCCCGCGGCATGGGCATGCGCGAGGCCGGCATCCTGCTGCGGGTCGAACTGCCCGTGGCGCTCCCGCTGATCCTCGGCGGTCTGCGCTCGGCGGCCATCCAGATCGTCTCCACCGCCACCATCGCCGCGTACGTCAGCCTCGGCGGCGTCGGCCGCTACATCATCGACGGCCTCTACCAGCGCGACTACGAGAAGGTCGTGGGCGGCGCCACCCTGACCGCCGCGATGGCCCTGGCGACGCTGGGGCTTTTCTGGGCGGTCGCCCGGGTGACGGTGTCACCCGGGGTGCGCAGGAGCGGCGGCTAGCGGCGGTCAGCAGGCGGGGATGCCGGGGGCCGGGTCGGCGCCGACGTTGACGTTGCCGCCCCATACCCACACGTGGTTGTAGGTGTGGCCCGCGCGGTAGTCGATGACCTGCCCGAAGTACCAGACGTCCGTGGTGTACCCGCCCGCGGTGACGCGCTGGGCGCGGGTGTAGCACGCGATGCCGGCCTCGGACTCCTCCGTCGTGGTGCCCCAGATGCGGCTGTTGGTGTACGGGGCCGCGCGCAGGTTGCTGTTCACCTGCACGGTCGCCGCGTAGTCGGCGGTGGCGGCGGGCGCGGCCTGGGCGCCGCCCGGTGCGGCCGGGATCGCCTGTGCGGTGGTGCTCACGCCCTGCGCGGCGGCGGGCGCGCTCTGCGCCGTCCCGAGCAGGGAGAGGGCCGCGCCGAGCGCCAGCCCGGTGGCCGCCAGCTTCGCGGATCGCTTTGCCATCGTGTCCCCTTCGCCGTAAGGCTTTCCTGTTCAGCCGTACGACGGGAGAAGGCGCGCACTTGTATGACCGGACCGCCGGGCGGATCGCGCCGGCGCCGTCAGGCGCTCCGCGGCGGTCGGGCGTACGGCGACGGCGTCGATGCCGCACGACGTGACGCGGGCGGGGTGTTCCCCGTCCCTCACCGCTCCGACCGGGCCAGCGCCTGTTCCAGGACCACCAGCAGCGCGTCCCGTACCGAACCGCGCTCGCGGGCGTCGAAGACCAGCACCGGGACGCCCTCGGCCACGTCGAGGGCCCAGCGGACCTCGTCCAGCGTGTGCTCGACGTGGCCGTCGAAGGCGTTGACGGCGACCGCGAACGGGATCCGCCTGTGCTCGAAGTAGTCGACGGCGGCGTAGCAGTCGTCGAGACGCCGGGTGTCGACGATGACGAGCCCGCCGACCGCGCCCTCCACGATGTCGTCCCACATGAACCCGAACCGCTCCTGCCCGGGCGTGCCGAACAGGTACAGCTTCAGCGTCGGGTCGATGGTGATGCACCCGAAGTCCATCGCCACCGTGGTCGTGGTCTTGCGCGGGGTGTGGGTCAGGTCGTCCACCCCGGCCGCGACCTCGGTGATCGCCGCCTCGGTGGTCAGCGGCTCGATCTCGGAGATCGCGCCGACGGCGGTGGTCTTGCCCACGCCGAAGCCGCCCGCGATCACCAGCTTCACCGGCAGCGGCGGCCGTACCAGGGCCTGCCCGCCGGAGTGCCGGGCGAGCGGTTCAGTCGGAGTCACGGAGTACCCCCCGGGAGTCGGGGATGGCGCGGAGGCCATCGATGAGCCGGCGCAGGACGGACGCGTCATGGGTGGCGCCCGAGTCGGGCACGTGCACCGACAGCTGCCCCGCCGCGCGCAGGTCCTCGGCGAGGACCCGCACGACGTTCAGGTGCAGCCGCAGCCGGGCCGCGATCTCCGCGATCGACTGCGGAACCCGGCAGGCGGCGACGATGTCGTGCTGCTCGAAGGAGAGCCGGTCGAGCGCGTCGAGCCCGGCGGCCGTGGCCACCAGCTGGGTCTCGACGGGCATCGGCCGGCCGGACGCGGCCTCGCCCGCGCCCGCCACCCGGCCGGCGGTGACCAGGAAGGGCCGTACGGCGGGCGCGGGACCGACCGGTACGACGCCGTCCTCACCGGCGCCGCGCGGAGTACGGCCGTCCGCCATCGCTGGTTCGCTTCCTCTCTGGACCGGCGGTCTGTGCGGTGACAGCCGGTCAGCGCGACCTGCCGGCGCCGACGCTGTTCTTCAGCTCCAGCACGAGCTGCGGGCTGAGCGCGGCACCGGCGCGGTTGGCGAACACGGTCATCTCGTAGGCGATGTTGCCCAGCTTGGCCTCCTTGTCGGTGACCACGCCGAGCACGGCGCCGCTGCCGATCGCGGAGACCAGCACATGGCCGCCCTCCAGATCGATGATGACCTTGTTCAGGCCGCCCAGTCCGTAGTTGCCGGAGGCACCCGCGGCGAGGCTCGTGATGCCGGAGACGATCGCGGCCAACCGCTCGGAGTCGGCGTGCTCACGCAGTTCCGACACGGCGATCAGCAGGCCGTCGGAGGACACCGCGATGGCGTCCACCACCCCCGCGGTCTCGGTGGCGAAACGGTTGAGCAGCCAGGTGAAGTCGGCTGCCGCGGCCCGCAGGTCGGTCGGCGTGGCGTCTCCGGTGGGAGTCCCACCTGTCGACGTGCTCACTGCTCGGCTCCTTCCGGAAGGTGGTTCTGGTGGTGCGTGGGATTCCGGTGGTCGTCGTTCTCGGGGTCATTGTCGTCGGCGGCGTGCGGGACGACGGGGCGGGGGTGCTCCCCGGTACCGCCGCCGGTGTCGCGGTGGGCGCGTTCCACGGCCGCCTCGAACTCCTCCAGCGCGCTGCGCACGGCGTCCGCGTCTGCGGGCCGCACGGCCTGGCGCGCCGTGTGCTGGGCGGCGTCGGCGGTCGTGCGCAGGGTCGCCCCCCGCACCCGCCGCCGCAACGGCCGCGCACCACCGGCGGTGACCTGTCCGGCGGCCGGCTCCACCGAGCCGGCCGGGCGGACGGCGTCGGTGCCGCGGGCGCGCTCCGGGGGCGGGGCGTCGGCCGTGGGCGCCGTGCCGTCGGCCGGGTGTCCCGCGACGTCGCCGGTGCGTGCCGGCGCCGTGTGCCGCGCCCGTTCGGCGTGGTCCGTGGGCTCCTCGGCGCGCGCCCCGCGGTGCTCGTGCCGGGCGTCGGACCCGGTCGCACGGGCGTGCGCCGAGGACCCTGCCGGACCGCCGGGTGCGGGGCGTTCCGCCGTGTCGCCGTGGGCCGCGGGCTCCGTCGTACGGTCGTCCGCCCCGCCCTCGGCCGTACGGCTGAGGGCGGTGGACGCGCGCGGGGCGTCCTGCGCCGCGTGTGCGGCGCCCCGAGCGGCGGCCACGGCGTCCTGCCGCGGGTGCGCGCCGTTCTGCCGCGCGTGCGCGTGCTCCGGCGTCGCGGGCACGCGGTCCTGCCCGGCGGCTGAGGCGTCCTGCGGCGCGGGCACGGCGTCCTTCGCTCCGTCGGTGGACGAAGGCGCCGTGTCCTCGGCCGGGGCCGTGTCGCGGCGGGGGACACGGCGCGGCAGGGGGCTCGGCCTCCGGTCGTCGTCCAACGCCCAGGAGGGGGTGGAGGTCGACGCGGAGGGACCGGTCGGGCTGCCCGCCGACGACGGCGCCTCGGCCGCCGACGAGGACGGGACGGCCGCCGGTACGCCCACCGCGCCGAGCGTCAGCAGCAGCGCGGACGGGATCGACACCTCCGCCGTCACACCGCCGCCCGGAGTGCGGGAGAGGGTGACGGCGATGTCCCAGCGGCGCGCCAGCGCACCGACCACGAACAGGCCGAGCACCTTCGTCGGGACGAGGTCGAGGCGTTCGCGGCGCACCAGACGGGCGTTCTCCTCCGCGAGGCGCTCGGCGCTCATGCCGAGGCCGTGGTCGGCGATGGTGATCGTCGCTCCGCCGTCATCGGAGTCGACCGCCACCTCGACGGGACTGCCCTCGGGCGAGAACGACACGGCGTTCTCCACGAGTTCGGCGACCATCAGCGTGAGGTCGCCGATGATGTCGGGCTCGACCATGGCCTCGGTCCCGGCGTGCAGCCGTACCCGCTGGAAGCCCTCGATCTGGCCGAGCGCGGCACGGACCACGTTGGTGAGCGCGGCCGGATCGGCGTCCAGGACGGTCTCGCGGATCCCGGCCAGCAGCATCAGGCTGTCGGCGTTGCGCCGCAGACGGACCGCGATGTGGTCGATGGAGTAGAGGCGCTCGAGCAGCTCCGGGTCGGTCTCGCCGCGCTCCACCGCGTCGATCAGGGCGAGCTGGCGTGTCGTCAGGTTGCTGACGCGGCGTCCGACGTTGCCGAACATCTCGGCGACGTTGCGGCGGCTGAGCACCTGGCGCTCCAGCAGCGCGGCAGCGGTCGTCTGCACGTTGTTGAAGGCGTCGGCGAGTTCACCGATCTCGTCGTCCGCGGTGACCGGCAGCTCGCGCAGCCGTGGCGGACCGCTCTCCTCGGCGTCGTCGTCCGCCACCCGGGCCAGCTCGCGTCCGGCGACGTCCGCGACCTCCTGCGCGGCACCGGTCAGCGCCAGCACCGGGCGGATCACGGAGCGGCGCACCAGCACGGCGAAGGTGATCCAGGCGGCGAAGCCGAGCAGTGCCAGGCTGAGCAGCAGCCAGGCGCGCCAGCGGGCGCTGGTGGCGGCGTCGTCGGCCCGGTCCGCGATCTGGCCGATGAGTGAGGCGGTGATCTGCAGCCGGGTCTCGGCCTGTTCGTTGTAGTGGTGGTACGAGTCGAGCGCCTGCCGGAAGGTGGTGCGGAGCTCGGCGGTGGACTCGACCTGCAACGCGCTGGGGTCGACGGCCAGTTCGGCGTAGTGCTGGCCGATCGTCGCCATCGCGGGGTTGTGCTCGATGCCGTTGAGCTCGTCGGTCTGTGCCTCGGTGGCGAACCGGGCGAAACGTTCGGTCTGGTAGGTGTACACATCGTAGGAGCCGACCGCGCCGGTGAACTCGATGAGGGCGTTGCTGTCACCCGTGCGCGCCGAGAAGACGCCGGTCTCGAAGGCGCCGTGCGCGGCGTCGGCGCGCAGCAGCGAGTCGAGCAGGTTGCCGGTGAAGGTGGTGGCGAGGGCGGAGTTGCGGTCGAGGCCCAGCCCGTCGATGAGGCCGTCGGCGGCTCCCGCGTACGCCGGGTCGATGTTGTCGGCGGGCAGGTAGCCCGCCTCGATGGTGTCCCGCAGACCGGCGAGACCCTCGATCTCCCTCAGGGCCTGCGCCTCGGTGGCCGGCAGCCGGTCGCCGAAGATCTCGCGCACCTTGCGCAGTTGCGCGTCCACGTCGAGCTGGGCCACCCGGTAGGCGGTGCTGGAGGGCGTGCCCCCGTCGAAGGACGCCTCGTGGCGCACGGAGAGCAGGATCGCCTGCTGGTGCTCGGTCTGCACCGCGGCCACCAACTGGGCGACCTGCGTGCTGTCACGCACCAGCCGGGCCGCCGACTCGGCGCGGTTCGACTCGTTCACCAGGTCGACGATGAGGTAGCTCAGCAGCAGCGCGATCACCGTCAGCGGGATGCCGACCAGGACGTTGAGCTTGCGCTGGAAGGGCCACCGGTCGGCGAAACCCCGCAGCCCCCGGCGTGCGGACGGGGATGCCGAGCGGGGCGCGTCCACAGGTTTCGTGGACACCGGGCCTCCTTCATGGGGGTATTGCACACATGCGCGCCGCTGTGGCCGACGTCAACTGCGGTGACAGTATCGCTTCTTCCTGCGGGCGAGGCGTGGCCCCAAGTCAAGAATCCATTACGAAGCGCAGTCCGATCTGGACCACAACTGGCCAGCAATCGAAGCCAATCGGTAACCCGGTGATACTTGACTGATCAAGAAGCGGGTGGATTGGATCAGGCCAGAGGTTTCCGCCGTTGACCCCCCAGAGCCCGGAACGGGAAACGTGACTTCCAACGCCCACCGCAGCAGGCCCTTCAGGAACCACCCCGGCGCGACGGCCGTCGTGCTCGCCGCGATGACGGTCCTGCTGGCGGGATGTTCCTCGTCCGACGACACCACCGACCCGCTCGCCGAGGACAAGGCGGACAGCGGGACCGTCGTGGTCGGATCCAACAACTTCGCCGAGAGCATTCTGCTCGCCGACATCTACGGCGAGGCCCTCAAGGCCAAGGGCATCAAGGTGTCCTACAAGCCCAACATCGGCAGCCGCGAGACCACGTACGGCCTGCTCAAGAACGGTTCCATCACCGTTCTGCCGGAGTACAACGGCTCGCTGCTGGCCTACCTGGACCCGAAGGCCGCGCAGACCTCGCTCGCGGCCGTGAACGCCGCCGTGAAGACCAAGCTCGACTCCAAGCTGACGCTGCTGGAGTCGTCGCCGGCCGAGGACAAGGACTCCGTCACGGTCAACGCGGAGACCGCGAAGAAGTACAACCTGACCGGGGAGTCCACCCTCGCCGACCTCAAGGACATCGCGCCCGAGCTGGTCCTCGGCGGCTCGCCCGAATTCCAGACCCGTCACCAGGGCATGGTCGGCCTGGAGGAGGTCTACGGGCTGAAGTTCAAGACCTTCAAGGCGCTGGACGCGGGCGGTCCGCTGACCCAGGCCGCGCTGAAGAAGAACACCGTGCAGGCAGCGGACATCTTCACCACGGACCCGACCATCACCAAGGAGAAGTTCGTCGTCCTCCAGGACCCGAAGAACCTCTTCGGCTTCGCCAACGTGACGCCGCTGGTCTACAAGAGCGGCCTCTCCCAGGAGGGCGTCGCCGCGCTCAACGCCGTCTCCGCCAAGCTCGACACCAAGACGCTGCTCGACCTGGACTACCAGGTGCAGCTGGAGAGCAAGGACCCGCTGGACGTGGCCAAGGCCTGGCTGAAGTCGGTCGGCCTGGGCTGACGTTCGCGGCTTGGACACCACAGCACCGGGAGCGGCCCAGGTGCCTCCCGTCCCGGAGGCCGGCCGGGTCGTCCTGGACGGAACGACCCTCACCGTCGGCGAGCTGATCGCGCTCGCCGACGGCGCGGCCGTGCCCGCCGTGGACCCCGGGGCCCGGGAGCGGGCCCTACGTTCCTGGCACGCCGCCCAGCGGCTGGCCGCCGCCGGCCGGCTCTACGGCCGTGGCACCGGCGTCGGCGCACACCGCTCGGTCACCGTCGACGAGGACGACGAGACCGGCCACGGCCTGCGGCTGCTGCGCAGCCACGCGGGCGGCGCGGGCGCCCCGCTGCCCGCCCGTCAGATCCGCGCGATGCTCGCGATCCGCGCCAACCAGCTCCTCGCCGGCGGCTCCGGCATCCAGCCCGCCTTCATCGACGCCCTCGCCGAGGCCCTCCGCCTCGGCGTCCACCCGGCCGTCCACGAGTACGGCGGGATAGGCACCGGCGACCTGACGGCCCTGGCCCAGACCGGCCTGACCCTGATCGGCGAACGCCCCTGGCTGTCCCCACCCGCACCGGAGAACGAGGCCGGGCCCGGACCGCGGGCCGCCCCTGCGGCCGGGCACCTGCCGGACGCCGTACCGGGTCAGCGGGACGCCGTCCCCTCGCCGGACACCTCACCCGGGCCGCCCACCGACGTGCCGTCAGTCCCTCCGGACGGCGTCTCCTCCGAGGAGCCCGACGGTGCCGGGGCGGGGCGGTTCACGGACGCCGCGGCCGGGCCGCGCACCGAGCCACGGCCCGGGGAGCCGACGCACGCCTCGCCCGAGCAGTGGGCGGGCCTGCGGCAGGGGCGGCCGGCGGGCGCCTCGCGCGGGCCGCACCCGGATGACCCCACCGACGGGCGGTCGGTTCCGCCGTGGGACGCCTCCTGCCCGCACCGGGCGGACGAGGAGCCCGGGCACGGGGCCGTCACCCCGGTGGAGCCGCCGGCCGGCGCCCGGGGGAGCGGTCCTCGCCGTCGGCGGATGGAGCCCGCACCGGTGTCGAGGCCGCGCCCCGACGTCTCCTCCGGGCGTCTTCCCGCCCCCGTCACCCTCCTCCCCGGTGACGCGCTCGCGCTGCTCAGCAGCAACGCTCTGGTGCTCGCGCAGGCCGCGATCGGCCGGGAGCGGCTCGACGGGCTCCTGCGGGCCACGCACGTGGTGGCCGCGCTGTCGCTGGCCGGGGTCTCCGGTTCGTCGGAGGCCTACGCCGCCGACGTGCACGCCCTGCGGCCCTACCCGGGAGCCGCCCGCGCGGCCGGTGAGGTGCGGCGGCTGCTCGGGCTGCCGGACCGGCCGTCCGGGCCCGGCCGCCGGATCCAGGACCCCTACGGCTTCCGTGCCTTCCCCCAGGTCCACGGCTGTGCCCTCGACGCCTCCGAACGGCTGCGCGAGGTCGTCGAGGTCGAGATCAACTGTCCCTCGGAGAACCCCCTCGTCGCCCCCGACGGCACCGCGGCCTACCACCACGGCGGCTTCTTCGCCGCACCCCTCGGGCTCGCCCTGGAGGCCGCTAACCTCGCCCTGCTGCAGACCGCCCAGCTGTCCGTCGCCCGGCTGACGGCGCTCGGCGACCCCGCGCTGACCGGCCTGCCCGCGTTCCTCGCCGCGGGCCCGGCGAGCAGCTCGGGCACGATGATCCTGGAGTACACCGCCAACTCGGCGCTCGCGGAGCTGCGCGCGTGCGCCGCGCCCGCCTCCACCGGCCACGCCGTCCTCTCCCACGGCCTGGAGGAGGCCGCCAGCTTCGCCGGGCAGGCCGCCCGGCAGACCCTGCGCGCGACGGACGCCTACGTCACCGTCCTCGCCTGCGAACTCGTCACCGCCGTGAGGGCGTTGCGCCTGCACCCGGCGCCGCCGCCGACCCCCGCCTACACCCTGGCCGACGCCGCACTGCCCGCCGGACTCGACGACCGCCCCCTGACCGGGGACGTGACCGCGGCGGCCGAACTGCTGCCGGCGCTCGCGCAATGGTGAACGAGCCGCGCCGGCGGCCCGGTCGGAGTCCCGCCCTGTGAACAGACGCCGGCAGAAGAAACTCACCCAGGGCCTGATCGGCGCGGTGCTGTGCGACGACGCGCCCCGCGTCGACGCGCTGCTGCGCACCGGCGCCGACCCCGCGGCGGCCGACCGCGACGGCACCACCCCGCTGTACACGGCCAGTGTCAACGGCTCGGCCGCCCTGGCCCGCAGGCTGCTCGCCGCCGGGGCCCCGCCCGACGCCGAGAGCGCCGGCCCCGGCGCCGAGGGCACACCCCTGTGCGCGGCCGCCTGCTGGGGCCACACCGAGACCGTCCGCGCCCTCCTCGACCACGGCGCCGACCCCAACCTCCGCGAGGACCACGGCAGTGGCCGCACGCCGCTGGAGTGGGCGCTGGCCGGACCGCACCCGGGCACGGCCGCCGTCCTGCGCGCCGCGGGGGCCCGCTGACCGGACTCAGGCCACGACGTCCGCGATCAGCCGGTCGATCAGCGCGATCAGCACGTCCCGGCACGACTCCCGCTCCCGCGCGTCGCACAGCAGCACGGGAACGTCCGTCGGCAGCGCCAGCGACTCCCTGATCTCCTCCGCCGGATAGGGGTGTCGCCCGTGGAAGCCGTTGACGGCGACGACGAAGGGGATGCCCCGCCGCTCGAAGAAGTCGATCGCGGCGAAACTCGACTCCGGCCTGCGCACGTCGATCAGCACCACCGCCCCCAGCGCGCCGACGGCCAGGTCGTTCCACATGAACCAGAACCGCTGCTGCCCCGGGGTGCCGAAGAGGTACAGCACCAGATCGTCGCCGATGGTGATCCGCCCGAAGTCGAGGGCCACGGTCGTGGACCGCTTCTCCTCGATGCCCCTCAGGTCGTCGACGCCCAGCCCGGCCACGGTCAGCGGCTCCTCCGTGCGCAGCGGCGGGATCTCACTGACCGATCCGACCATGGTGGTCTTGCCGACCCCGAAGCCGCCGGCGACGAGGATCTTCACCGCGTCGGGCGCCGCGAGCGTCCCGGCGGCGGTGGCATCAGATGCGGCCAAGGCCGTCCCTCACTTTCTGCAGCAGCTCCAGATCCGGGGCCCCGGCGACGGAACGCGGCGGCCGGGCCGTGATCAGGCCCGCCTCCAGCAGGTCGCAGAGCATGATGACGACCACGCTCACCGGTAGGTCCAGCCGGGCCGCGACCTCCGCCACGGCGACCGGCCGGGCGCACAGCCGCAGGATCCGGATGTGCTCCGGCTGCGGCCGCGCGGCCCGCTCGGGCGGCGGGTCCACCGCGGTCACCGTCGTGATGAGCGTGAAGTCGGCGCGGCTGGGCCGGGTCCGCCCGCCGGTGAGGGTGAAGGGCCGGACGAGCCGGCCGGCTTCGTCGTCTCCGGTCACCTCACCCGCCGTGGGTGCGCACGGCGGGACCGCCACCGGTCCGCGGCGCCGCGCTGAGGTGCTCACCGATCTTCTTCACCAGCATGTTCATCTGGTACGCCACCACGCCGACGTCCGCGTTGGAGCCGGTCAGCACGACGAGATGGGCGCCGGGTCCGGCCGAGGTGAGGATCAGGTAGCTGCGCGCCATCTCGATGAGCGCCTGGCGCACCGGGCCGCCGCGGAAGTCCATGCTGACGCCCTTGCTGAGGCTCATCAGCCCGGACGCGGTCGCCGCGAGCCGTTCGGCGTCCTCGCGCGGGAACCCGGTGGACTTGCTCACCACCAGCCCGTCCTCGGAGAGCACGACGGCCTGGTGCACGTCGGCGACCCGGTCCACCAGACCGGTGAGCAACTGGTCGAGCTGGGTGTTCGTGGCGGGGACGGAGTGTGTCATGGCGGTGTCCTTCATGAGCGGTCGGCGGGCGGTGTCGGGGTCTGGGCGGAGCCCGCGGCGGTGACCCGCGGGCCGGGGGCGGGCGCGGCGGCCGT
This sequence comes from Streptomyces sp. A012304, assembly GCF_026008495.1. Taxonomy (GTDB): domain Bacteria; phylum Actinomycetota; class Actinomycetes; order Streptomycetales; family Streptomycetaceae; genus Streptomyces. The sequence goes on along the minus strand of NZ_BQUN01000095.1, from coordinate 26,882 downwards.
CTCCTCGGGGGCGGACGGCGGCTCGTCGGCGTCGTCGTCGCGTGCCCGCAGCGTGCCGCGCTGGAAACCGGCGAGGGAAGAGGCCGCGCGCTCCGCAGTGAAGTCGTCGGGGAAACCGTCCTCCTCGGTCGGCGCGGGCTCCTCGCGCAGCTCGTCGGCGAGGCTGGTCTGCGGGATCCGGCGGGGCAGCGGGGCGAGGCCGTCGGGGCGGGCGGGTGCCGCCGTGGCCGTCGCCGCCGTCGCCCCGCGCGCCCGGACACCCGCGCCGGCCGGCGCTCCCGGCCCGGCCCCGCAGGTGTCGTCGCCGACGCCCGCGTGCCGCGCCTCGTCCGGCCTGCTGTGCTCCGGGGCCGCGAGGGACATACCTCGGGCCTTCGCGAGGGAAGGACCGCCGGCCTCCGCGAGGGATGTGCCATCGGCCTCGGCGCCGGACGTGCCGCCGCCCTCCGCGGCCGACGAGGGCTGCGGCGGGACGGCCGTGTCGTCCGGCGGGCCCTCCTGCGGGACCGCCGGGAGCGCCGCGAGCGCTGCGTCGGATGTTTCGCGGACCACGACGTCGTGCGGGACCAGCACGATCGCCGTGGTCCCGCCGTACGGCGAGGAGCGCAGCGTCACGGCGATGCCGTGCCGGGTGGCCAGCCGGGCGATCACGAACATGCCCAGCCGCAGGTCGTCGGCGAGCGCCACCACGTCGAACTTCGGCTCCACCGCCAACTGCGCGTTGAACGAGGCGTAGTCCTCCTCGGACATGCCCAGGCCCCGGTCCTCGACCTCGATCGCCAGGCCCTTGGCCACCATCGCGGCCCGCACCCCGACCGGGTTCGGCGCCGGCGAGTAGGAGGTCGCGTTGTCGATCAGCTCGGCCAGCAGATGGATCACGTCCGCCACGGCGGGCGGCGCGATCGCCACCTCCTCGTCGGCGTGCACCTCCACCCGCTGGTACTCGGCGACCTCACCGACGGCGCTGCGCAGGATGTCGATCAGCGACACCGGCTCCGACCACCGGCGTCCGGGCCGGCCGCCGCTGATGATGACGAGGTTCTCCTCGTACCGGCGCAACTGACTGGCGGCGGAGTCCAGTTCGTACAGGCCCTTGAGGACCTCCGGGTCCTGGTGCCGGCGCTCCAGCGCGTCGAGCTTGCTCAGCTGGAGGTTGACCAGGTTCTGGCTCTGCCGGGCGATGCCCAGGATGACCTTCTGGAAGCCGCGCCGGGTGTCGGCGAGTTCCACCGCGGTGTGCACGGCGGTGCGCTGTGCCGTGTTGAACGCCTGCGCCACCTGGCCGAGTTCGTCGCCGCCGTAGTCCAGCGGCGGGGTCGCCGAGTCCACGTCGACGGTCTCGCCCCGGTCGAGCCGGGCGACCACGTCCGGGAGCCGTTCGTGCGCGAGGCTCAGCGTCGCCATCCGCAACCCGCGCAGCCGCCGGGAGAGCGAGCGGGTGATCCGCCAGGACATGCCGACGCACAGCAGCAGGGCGACCAGCCCGCCGGCGCTCAGCGCCCCGGCCTTGACCAGCAGGTCGCGCGCCTCGTCCGCGCTGCGCTGGAGGAGCCCCGCGGTCTGCTCGCGGATGAGGACCGAGTACTGGTCGGAGACCTCGATGAGCGCGGCCCGCCACTCCTTCTGCACGTCCGGCAGCGGGATGTCGCCGTTCTCCCGCTGGTTCGCCCGGGCCGCGAGCACCTTGTCCTCCACGGCCTCCAGGGCATGCCACTCCCGGCTGTTCAGGATCTCTTCCGTCTGTGTCCTCGCGTCGCCGGTGAGCGAGGGGAGGACCTGGTCCTGCACGAGCCAGCGGCGGGTGTTCACCGTCTGCGCGAACTCGGCCCACTCCTTCTGGTCCATCCGCCCCTCGGGCCCGGCCAGGGTGAGGTGCAGGTCCTCCTCGGAGACCAGTTCGGCGGTGTGCTCCAGGCCGACGAGCGGGCCGGCCTGCGAGGTGAGGTCGCCGTCGTCGACCTGGGACAGCTCGTGGAAGGCGTGGATCTGGTCGTCGATGATCGAGGTGTACTGGTCCAGCGCCTGCGCGGCGGTGATGTGCACGGGGTCGTCCACCTGGCCCCGGTAGTACTCCAGGCTGCCCACGGAGGCCACGACCGAGTACAGCCGGTCGCGGACGCGGGCGGGCGCCTGCTGGATGTCGTCCGCCCGGGAGACCAGCCGGGCGACGGCCGCGTCCGTCACCTTCCGCTGCGCCTCCAGCGGGGCCCGGGAACCGCGGGGGTCGGCCAGCCATACGGCCGACAGGCTGCGCTCCTGCTGCAACGCGAGTGTCGCCTCGGTCCCCATGGCGCCGGTCGAGCGGCTCAGTTCGGTCTGCTCGCGCAGCCGCAGCCCCTCCGAGAACATCTGGATCGTCGTCACGCCCCACATGGCGGTGAGGGTGACGCCGGGCACCAGCGCCAGGAGGATCAGGGAGAGACGTATGGAGCCGAGACGGCGGCGCCGGCCACCTGTCCGTGGAGACATGGTCGTCCTAGGGCGATCAGCGGGGAGTGGGGGCGGGGGAGCGGAGGGATCGGGGGAGGAACGGAGAGCGGTCGGCCGCCCGTTCAGCGGGTTCCGTCGGCGGCGAAACGCGCCACCTCGGCGACGTTGGCCTTCGTGACGAAGGCCGGGCCCGTGAGGACGGGGGCCACACCACCGCCGCTGATATTGCCGTTGGTCCGGTGCAGCCAGAGCCCGTCCACGGCGAGGTAGCCCTGGAGATACGGCTGCTGGTCCACCGCGAACTGCACGCGGCCGTCGCGGACCGCGTCGACCAGGTCCGCGCTGAGGTCGAAGGTGGCGACCTCGGCCTTGCTGCCCGCCGTGTCGACGGCCCGCACCGCGGCGAGCGCGTACTGGGCGCCGTTGGTGACGACCTCGTCGATGTCGGGGTCCTGCCGGAGGCGGTCCGTCACGGCGGTGGTCGTCGCGTCCATGTCGGTTCCATCGACGTAGAGCATGTCGGTGTCGCCGGCGAACGACTTCTTCACGCCCGCGCAGCGCGCCTCCAGGGCGACGTTGCCCCGCTCGTGGATGACACACAGGGCGTGCCGCGCGCCGAGGCCGTCGAGCCGGTCGCCGACGGCACGGCCGGCGACGCTGTCGTCCTGGCCGAAGTACTCCATGACGCCGAGCGGGCGCCAGGCGTCGATACCGGAGTTGAGGCCGACCACGGGTATGCCGGCCGCCCTGGCCTCGGCCACCGCGCTCTTCATCGCCTGCGGCTTGGCCAGGGTCACCGCGATCCCGTCGACCTGGTCGCGGATCGCGTCCCGCACCAGCTGGGCCTGCCCGGCGGCGTCGGCGTCGCTCGCGTAGGTCAGCTCGACACCGTCCTTGGCGGCCGCCGCGTCGGCGCCCTTGCGCACCAGCTCCCAGAAGGTGTCGCCCTTCCCGCCGTGCGTGACCAGGGCGACCTTCATCCGGTCGCCCGAGCGGCCCGCCGTGTCCGCGTCCGAGCCGGACGCGGCGGCGCCGGAGCAGCCGGCGAGCAGCAGACAGCAGACCGCGGTCAGCGCGGCGAGCGGCACGGATCTGGAGGAACCGCGCGACCGGGAAGCGGGGAGGGGAGTGTTCATGGGGGGCTGCACCTCGCTGTGCGGCAGAGCAGGAGGACGGGGCGAGCGCCGCCGGAACGACGAGGGTGTGCACCGGCGGGAGGCTGTCGCTGGCTCGGAGCCAACCGTGAGTGACCGCCGGTAGTCAAGTGAACAACCACTTGGGGTGAGGTGCTGCTGCCGCATTGTGATGCGGAACCCTGCCGACAGGCCTGGAAAAGGGACGTCTACGCAGGTGGATTGAAGGATCGTCAATTTCCGCGGAATCCGTTCGGCGTCGTCCGGCGCGCGCCGGGGATCACGGCTTGCGGACCACCGCGCTGTACATCGCGATGGGATGTGGGCGTCGTGATGCCGATGTCCACGCGGCACAACCTTCCAGCGAGGCCACGGGCCGAAGCCGGCAGGGCGTTCGTGCGCCGGAGGGGCGTTCCTTCACAGCCGCCGCGCGAATACGGCCTTCCGACGGGCGGGGGGCGGCCCTCGGTCCCGCGCGCGTGGGGCGGCCGGCACACGCCCGCCGCCCTCGGCGAAGGGGTTCGGGCCGGATGCCGCCGGGCTGGGCGAAGGGATTCGGCCCGGACGCCGCCGGGCTCGGCGCGGCTCGCCGCCCGGGCCCGTGACGCAGGTGGGGCGCTCAGGCCTGCGGCGGGCGGTGGGGTGGCGCACGTCCGCCGACCTCGGCGGTGGCCACGGGGCGGACGGGTGTCGCCGCGGCTGCGGCGCTCGGCGGCGGGTCCTTGTGTCCGGGCGCC
>NZ_BQUN01000095.1:16783-22370 GCF_026008495.1 Streptomyces sp. A012304 | reverse complement strand
GGGCCCTGCCGTCGCGGGCCGGGCCTCACATGGCGGGCCCTGCCGTCGCGGGCGGGGGCTCAGGTGGCCGGTTCGCCCGCCTCCGACAGCATCGGCTTCGCGGCCGCCGCCCGTGCCTCCTCGCGGCGTTGGCGGCGGCTGCGGCGCGGTTCCTGGTCCGGCAGCCAGCCGAAGGCCATGCAACTGCCGACGACACCGAGGAGCAGGCCGACGAGGAAGCCCCCGAGGTTGGAGGTGAGCCACGTGCCCAAGGAGACCAGGACGCCGATGACCGAGTAGAACAGGCGCTGCGAGGGGTTGAAGAGGATCAGCAATCCGCTCAGCAGCATGAGGGTCGGCAGGAGGTAACCCGCCAGCCCCTGCATGCCGATGTGCAGAATGACCGGGAGCGGCGCCTTCATGGTCAGCAGGATCCACCCGCCGCCCAGCGCGAGCATCAGCCCGCCCGCGAAGGGCCGGCGCCCCCGCCACTGCCGGAAGCGGCTCACTGCGGGCAGCCCTTGCTCCCGAATCGCATGTGCAGGTCGGGGAGTTTGAAGACGGCGGCGGTGGCCGCGTAGTTGTGCTGGTACAGGTCGGTGATGACGACCTTGTCCGCCTGCTGGCCGTAGACGCCCGGCATGCCCCGCGTGTTCACCTTGTCGAACGTGCTGGCGTCACGGCCGATCTCGATGTTGTTGAACGCCGCGTCGCCGGTGATGTCGTCGGAGTCGATGGCCAGGTTCTCCACGCTGACCTTCGTGCCCTTGTTGCCGGCGGTGAGGACGAGCTGGATGCCGCCGAGGTCGACGCTCTGGCACAGGTTGGTCAGCTTGCCGCTCTTCACCACCGAGGTGACGACCAGCACCTGGCCGCCGGTGTCGCCCTGGTTGGGACTGTCCTCGATCATGTGGTCCAGCGAGCCGAACTGCGCGAAGCCGTCGCCCTCGAGCTTGTCGGCGGTCACCACGAAGGGCATGCCGGAGATCGCGAACTGCACACCCAGCGCTCCCTGGGCGGTGAGGACGGCGAGCGTGGCGGCGACGCACGTGGCCGGCACCGCCATCACGGCGGCCCGGCGCAGCCGGACCCGGCCGCGTCTTTCTGCGGAACCGCTCTCCGGGGTCCCGGGGTTGTTCTCGGCGGACGACGTGACGTCCGAGGACGAGGCCATGTCTGCTCCCATGGGCATAGTCATGCGGGTTGGGCTTCAGCGGCGCGTTGTCCTGGCGCGGACAGCGGCTGTCGCGTACGCCTCCCCACGACTCCCGGAATCGCAAGGGCTTTCTCGTTACGCGGCAGTAGCCAACTCGGAAGTTACCGATGGTTACAGCGAAGGGTCAAGGGAGATGTGGAAAAACGGTGCTCATTGTGTACCGCCTGTGATCTTGTCCTGCCGTGCGGCCCCGCTCCTCGCCTTCCGCATATATCTGCCGACCCGGAGTCGAACCATCAACTTGCATACAACTCCTTGACGTTGACAGACCATCAGGTCTACAACCGTCGTGGCTCAGCCCGGATCCGTGGCGCCGGATCCGCCGCGCGGCGAGAAGTCGTCCGCGCTCCCGGACCAGTCGGTCCGGCCGTCGATCACCGGCGGCCGGACCCCGCACCCGCCCGGGCATCCAGCACGGGCCCTCACGCGCCCCGAGTCCGATCCCTCCATGGCGCCGCCCACGGCCGCTTCCCCCCTGCCGGCCGCGGCCGTCGCCGTTTCCGCTGCCGGTCCGTCGCGTACGGAGAAGGCGTCACGGGCCGGCACCGGCGGGCCTCGGCACCCGCGTCCCACATCCCCCCACGGCTCCACCGACTCCCCTGCACCACCCCCCACTTGAGAGAAGAGGCACCCCCATGCGCACCCGCTCCCTCATCGCCGCCGCCGGTACCGTCGCCGCCCTGTCGCTGACGGCGGCCGTCCCCGCCTCGGCGGCCGACCCCGCGGTCCTGACCACCGCCAACGGCGACGTCGCCGTCGGTGACGTCGTCCAGGCGTCCCTGGCCACCGGCACCAACGCCACCTTCTACTCCAGCGCCACCGGCACCAGCGGCGTCTCCTGCACCTCGTCGAGCTTCTCGGCCACGGTCACCTCCAACCCCACCGCGCCCGGCACCGCCACCGAGTCGCTCACCGCGCAGACCTTCAGCAACTGCACCTCGAACGTCCTCGGCGTGCTCGGTGTCACCAGCATCACGGTCAACAACCTGCCGTACACCGCGTCCCTCTCCTCCGACGACACCGTCACCGTGACGGCGGCCGCCGGCTCCAACATCCGCACCACGGTCGTCCTGCGCACCCTGCTCGGCAGCGTCAGCTGCGTCTACGAGGGGGGCAGCCTCAGCGGCACGGCCGACGACGCCGACAACAGCATCGCCTTCACCAACCAGCAGTTCACCAAGGTGAGCGGCTCCTCGCTCTGCTTCGCCAACGCCTTCTTCAGCGCCAAGTACGCCCCGGTCACCTCCGGCGGCGCCGCGGTCGTCGTCAACTGACCCCCGGACACACCGGGTCCGACAACACGCGAAGGTCAGCGCCTTCGCAGCCGCAGTACCAGGGCGGCGCCCGCGGTGAGCACCAGCACCGCCGTGGCGCCGCCCGCCACCATCGGCGCGGACGGCCCCGCGCCCGCCCCGGTGGCCTCCGCCGCCGGGGCGCTCGGCGTGCCCGCCGCGCGGGCCGGGGAACCCCCCGCGCCCACGCCCGGCCGCGCCGAGGCGACGGCCGCCGTCGGCGTGGCCGGAACCGACGGGTCGGCCGAGGGCCGCGACGCCGGTGTCCTGACCGGCGCCGGCGCCGACGCGGCCGGCGAGGGCCGCTCGGCCGGAGCCTGCGGGAACACCACGTCGGAGCACGAGTAGTAGGTGTCCGGCGTGCTGCTGTTCTGCCAGATCGTGTACAGCACCTGACGCCCCGTCCGGTCGGCGGGCAGCTTCGCCGTGATCCGGTAGGCGCCGTCCTCCAGCTCCGGGTCCCTGACCTCCGCGAAGGGTCGCTCGGGCAGATCGTCCCAGGTCAACGGCTGTGCGGGGTCGTAGCCGGGCTTCGTCAGGTACAGCTTGAACGTGCCGGTGTGCGGGATCGTCGACACATACGTCATCCGCAGTGTCCCGCCCGGGGTCAGCCGGGTCGCGGGCCAGTCGGCGCGGGCCAGGTCGAGCCCCCGGTAGGCGGACAGCCCTCCACTGCACAGCTCTCCGTCGGGGATGACCCGTCGGTCCCGCCCGTTCACGTCCGCGACCCTCAGGTTGTCCCAGGCGGTGAACGGCTCCCCGTTGGCGGCGATCGCCGCCCGGCAGGCCGCGCCCCGGGCGTCGGCGCCGCCGTCCGGGGAGCAGGCGTAGACCCGGCTCACCGGATCCGTCGGCGCGCCGTGCGCCCGGGCCGGTCCCGCCGCGCACAGCCCCAGCAGGAGCGGGCCGAGGACGGCGGCCGACAGGACGGCGGTGCGGTGTGCGGTGCTGCGGCGCATCGGGGGTGTCTCCTCGGCCGGCGCTGGACGGTGTCTGCCGTGCGGTACGGGCAACAGCCCCGCCGCGTTCACTACCCCGCCGTACCGGACGTCGCCGGAGCAAAACCGGTCATTCGCCGTCAGGGCCGCGCGGACGAGGGTGTGTTTCCGGCCGGATCGAGGGTTTCCCCTGTATCCGAACCACTGATCCTTTGCCTATCGTTCCAGCACAGCTGACCCACAGGTAACCCCACGGCGGGTCGGCTCCGCGCCTGGCCGGCCATCGCGTTGCTCCTCGATTCACCCCCGCGCTTCGACGACGAAGCGAATCGACCGCTGCTCCCGCCCTGTCGAGCAGGCCACGAAAGGCACGCCCTTGCGCACCTCCCCCGCCATGAGACGGAAGCTGATATCCGCCGCCGCGATCTCCGCGGCCCTCCTCACCGCCGCCTCCACCGCGTCCGTCGCCGTCGCGCAGGACGGCACGCCCCAGGCCGCCGCCGTCCCGACCGCCCAGACCGAGGCCGCGCCCGGCACCCCGGCCGAGCGTCTGATCGTCGGCTACAAGTCCGGCGCGGAGGAAGCGAAGTCGAACCCGGCCGCCGAGGCCGACGCCGCCGCCAAGGGCAAGGAGGCCGGCGAGGACGTCGACTTCCAGCGCCGTCTGGGCACCGGCGCCGCCCTGGTCGACCTGGGTGAGAACCTCACCAAGGCGGACGTCGCCGAGGTCGTCGCCGAGTACCGGGCGGACCCGCAGGTCGCCTACGTCGTCCCGGACCGCCTGAACAAGCCGAAGGCCGACCCGAACGACACCGAGTACAGCAAGCAGTGGGACCTGTTCGAGGCCACCGCCGGCATGAACGTGCCTGGCGCCTGGAACACCACCACCGGCACCGGCGTCACCGTCGCCGTCATCGACACCGGTTACGTCGCCCACTCCGACCTCGCCGCGAACATCGTCGGCGGCTACGACTTCATCGCCGACACCGCCGTCGCGGTCGACGGCAACGGCCGTGACAGCAACCCGGCCGACCCGGGCGACTGGTACAACGCCAACGAGTGCGGCGCGGGCATCCCGGCCTCCAACTCCTCCTGGCACGGCACCCACGTGGCCGGCACGATCGCCGCCGTCACCAACAACAGCAAGGGTGTCGCGGGCATCGCCTACGGCGCGAAGATCTCCCCGGTCCGCGTCCTCGGCAAGTGCGGCGGCTACGACTCCGACATCATCGACGCCATCACCTGGGCGTCCGGCGGCACCGTCTCCGGTGTGCCCGCCAACACCAACGTCGCCAAGGTCATCAACATGAGCCTCGGTGGCGACGGCGCCTGCAGCTCCGCCACCCAGAGCGCGATCAACGCGGCCGTGAACCGCGGCACCACCGTCGTCGTGGCCGCGGGCAACGAGAACGACAACGTGGCGAACCACTCGCCGGGCAACTGCAACAACGTCATCTCGGTCGCCGCCACCAGCCGCACCGGCGCCAAGGCGTCCTACTCCAACTTCGGCTCCCTCGTGGACATCTCGGCGCCCGGCGGCCAGACCAGCACCGGTACCGCCAACGGCATCCTGTCCACGCTGAACTCGGGCACCAAGACGCCGTCCACCGAGAACTACGCCTACTACCAGGGCACCAGCATGGCCACCCCGCACATCGCGGGCCTGGCCGCGCTGATGAAGTCGGCGAACTCCTCGCTGACCCCGGCGCAGATCGAGTCGGCCATCAAGTCCAACGCCCGTGCCCTGCCCGGCGCCTGCTCCGGCGGCTGCGGCGCGGGCCTGGCGGACGCGGCCAAGACGGTGCAGGCGGTGAGCGGCTCCAGCGGCGGCTCCACGGGGGGCACCACCTTCACCAACACCACCGCGGTCAGCATCCCGGACAACGGCTCCGCGATCGAGTCCTCCATCGCGGTCACCGGCCGCACCGGCAACGCGCCCTCGACCCTCCAGGTCGGCGTGGACATCACCCACACCTACCGCGGTGACCTGGTCGTCGACCTGATCGCCCCGGACGGCACCGCCTACCGTCTGAAGGCGTCCAGCACCTCGGACTCCGCGGACAACGTCGTGGCCACCTACACGGTGGACGCCTCCAGCGAGGTCGCCAACGGCACCTGGAAGCTGCGCGTCCAGGACGTCGCCGCGCAGGACACGGGTCGGC
>NZ_BQUN01000095.1:0-16641 GCF_026008495.1 Streptomyces sp. A012304 | reverse complement strand
CCCGCCGCACGTCGTTCAGGAGGCGGCCCGCTCCAGCGAGGCCAGTACCCGCACGCCCCGGTCGGCACGGGTGTCCAGACCGGGCAGCAGACCGGGCACCGCGATGCTCGGCAGCATGTGGGACCACATCACCGACAGCCGCTCCCCGAGGTCCGCGCGGTCCGTCAGCGCCCGCGACATGAGCTGGATGCCGGTGAACGTGCCCACCAGCAGCTCCACCGTCTCCCTCGGCCGCACGGTCGGCAGCAGTTCGCCCCGTTCCCGCGCCAGTTCCATCAGCCCGGTCAGGGCCCGCGCCCACTGCCGGAACGGCTCCCCGTGGTCCACCCCCGACGGCGTCTCCTGGTCCACCGCGAGCCGCACACTGCCCCGCAGCAGGGCGTTGTCCAGCAGCCGCTGCCCCACCACGAACGTCATGTCGACGATCTCCTGAAGCTTGCACGGCTGCGGCGGCACCGCCCCGAAGGGCACCTGCTCGTTCAGCACCGCCTGCGCCAGGGTCTCCTTGGACGCGAAGTGGAAGTACAGGGCGCCCTTGGTGACTTCGGCACGCTCCAGGACCATGGCGATGGTGGTGGAGGTGTAGCCGTGCTCGTCGAAGACCGCGCCGGCCGCCTCCAGGATCGCCCTGCGCGTCCTGATGGCGCGCTCCTGTTTCGCCATAAGAGCCCCTTCACGGCACCGAGTTGCCGACACCCGCGATCGTCTGCGAGGTCGGCCCGATCATAGGATGCCGCCGACTGATCTCATTGAAAACAAACCGGTCGCCTCGTATTCTAACGCTCACCGGAGCGGACGGTTCGCCGTCTGCCGTGGCCTTCGGGGGACCGTAGGGAGAGACATGACTCGACCGCGGCAGCTTGCCGACGCTCCGTCCCTGACCGCGACCGTGCCACGCCAGCTGGTCCATCGCGCGGCTGTCGCGGAGACCCTTCTCACCGGCTGGCGGCGGGTCGGCACCGACCGTTTCACGGTGACCGCCCAGTGGCCGCGCGCCCACGGGTTACACGTGTCGTCCGACCGGTCCGCTTATGACCCGTTGCTCGTCGTGGAGACCATCCGGCAGGGCGGAACCCTCATCACCCACACCGAGTACGACGTCCCGCTGGACCGTCAGTTCGTGCTCCAGAGGTTTCAAGTGACCACGGTCGCAGGGAAGTTGGGTGTCGGGGCGCTGCCGGCCGAGCCGGAGGTCGAGCTGTTCTTCACCGACCTCCAGTACCGGGGCCGGCACCCCGCCGCCGCCCGCTACACCGCGCGCGTCCTGCGTGACGGCGAGCGGGTCGCGACCGCCGACGTGGCCTTCACCTGCGTCAGCGAGCCCGTCTACCGCAGGCTGCGCGGCGGCCGTACCCCGGACACCGTGACCGCGCTGCCGGTGCCGCCCGGCGTGCCCGCCGCCGACGTCGGCCGCGCCCTGGCCGCGGACGTCGTGCTCACCGAGCCCGCCCCGGGCCGCGGGGACCGTCGACGGCTCCGAGTCGATACCGCGCACCCCGTTTTCTTTGATCATCCTCTGGACCACGTCCCCGGCATGCTCCTGCTGGAGGCGGCCCGCCAGGCGGCCCTGCTCCGGACGGGCGGCGAGCGGTCCCCGAACGCCTATGACGCGGTCTTCCACCGGTACGCCGAGCTGGACGAACCCCTTTGGATCGAGGCCGTTGAGGGTCCCACGGGCGAGATACGAGTTTATGGAACACAGGGGGAGTGGACGGTCTTCGAATGCACGGTCGGTACCGTCGCACGGTGAGCTATTGTTTACTGGGGGTAAGAAAAAAACAGCATGACCCGTTCGTTTACGGCCCCAGGAGTGCAGTCGATGGCGAGGCAGTTACGCGCGGAACAGACCCGCGCGACGATCATCACGGCCGCAGCCGACCTGTTCGACCGGCATGGCTACGAATCGACGAGCCTCAGTGACATCGTCGAGCACGCCCATGTCACCAAAGGCGCCCTGTACTTCCACTTCGCGGCCAAGGAGGACCTGGCCCACGCGATCATGGAGTTGCAGTCGCAGGCGGCTCGCCGAGTCGCCGTCGAGATCGACGAACGGGGCTGTCCCGCCCTGGAGTCGGTGATGCGCCTGACCTTCGCCATGACGCGCCTGTCGGTCGAGGGTCCGATCGCCCGGGCCGGCCTCAGACTCGCCACCGGGGGAGTCGCGGTCCGGCCGCCCCTGCCGCACCCGTTCGCGGAGCTGCTGGAGCTGATCTCACGGCGGCTCGTCTGCGCGGTCAAGGAGGCCGACATCCATCCGGACGTCGACGTGGACGCCGTCGCCCACTCGCTGGTCTGCTTCTTCGTGGGCACCCGCGTCGTGGGCCGCTCCCGCGAGCCCGCCGCCCGCCTCCCGCGCCGCATGGCCGAGATGTGGCACGTGCTCGTCCGGGGGCTGGTGCCGGTACCGCGCCGCCCCCGCTATCTGAGCCTCGCGGCGCGGCTGGAGCGGGAGATCATGGCGGTGGTCTGAGGCGGGCGCCCCGTGACCCGGGGCGCGTGTGCCCGGCCGTCGCGCGCCCCCGCGATACGGTGATCGGCATGCCCCGCACCCCCGCCCCGCCCGTGATCCTCGGCGACGAACCGGGCTCCTTCCCGCACGGTGTCCTGGCCGAACGCCACCCCGCGATCATCCGGCAGGTACGGGACGCCTTCCCGTACGACCCCGACATCCACCGCGCCCTGGACGCGCTCCTGGTCAGCTGCACCGAGGGCGTGATCGAACCCCTCCCCGCCGACGCCCACGACCGGGACCGGTGGCGGACCTGGGGCCTCGACACGTACACGGGACGGTCCTGGTTCGACGTGCCCTGGCTGTGGTCCGAGAGCTGGTTCTACCGCCGGCTCCTCGACGCGGTCGGCTACTTCGGGCCCGGCCCCTGGCAGGGCCTCGACCCGTTCCGCCCGTTCAAGCTCGCCGAGCTCGACGCGCCGGAGACCGACGAGGAACTGGCCGTCCTGGACGACCTGGAGTCCCGCCCCGCCGAGGAGCGGGCCCACGCCCTGCTGCACGGCTCGCTCTGGGGCAACCGCGCGGACCTCGGCTTCCGGCTGTCCGACGCCGACGCGGAGGGCCGGGCCGCCGCCCCGGGCCTGGTCGCCGACGACAGCGACACCCTGTGGTCGCTGCTGCCGGCCGCGCCCACCGGGAACGGCACCCTCTGCCTGGTCGCCGACAACGCGGGCCGCGAACTCGTCCCCGACCTCCTCCTCGCCGCCCATCTCCTCGCCCACGGCCACACGGCCCGGGTGGTGCTGCACGTCAAGCCGTACCCGTACTACGTCTCCGACGCGACCCCGGCCGACGTCGTGGACGCCCTGCGCAGACTGGCGGCCGCGCCGGGAGCGGCCTCGGCGTACGGGCGGCGCCTCTGGTCGGCGATGGCGGACGGCACCCTCACCGTCCGCGCCCACCCCTTCGCCGCCGCCCCGCTGCCGTACGAGGAGATGCCACCGGACCTGCGCGCGGAGTTCGCCGCCGCGACCCTCACCCTCGTCAAGGGCGACCTCAACTACCGCCGTCTGGTGGGTGACCGGCGCTGGCCGCCGACGACGCCCTTCCCGGAGGTCACCGCCCACTTCCCCGGCCCGGTGGCCGCCCTGCGCACCCTCAAGTCCGATGTGATCACCGGCCTGACCGCGGACACCGAGGCCGCGCTCGTCGCCGCCGAGGACCAGCGCTGGCGCACCGGCGGGACGCACGCCCTGATCCAGGTCCGCGGCTGAGAGGGGGTCAGGCCCGCGTGGACCCTTCCTCGTCCGCCCGCAGGAAGTCCTCCACCACACGGATCAGTTCCAGCGGCGTCTCGTCCATCGCGTAGTGACCGGCCGACGGCAGCTCGTGCAGTTCCGCGCGCGGGTACCAGCGCAGCCATGTCCCACGCATCAGCGCCGCCGACAGCGCCGGGTCGAGGGCGCCGGTCACGGCCAGCGCGGGCACCGTCGCCCCCTCCGCCCGCCGGTGGAAGTCCTCCCCGGCCCATGAGTCCAGCCAGGCCCGGAACGCCTTCGGGTCGCTGACCTCCAGCGAGCGCGCGACCATCCGGTCCAGCCAGGCGGCCGGTCGACGGCCGCCCGTCGTGACATCGAGGATCGCGCGCCGGTTCTCCGGCCGGTGCGCCGCGTCCGCGAACAGCTCCCACTGCTCGGGCGGCAGCGCCAGCCCCGACGCCGGGACCGGGGAGACGCCGACCAGCCGGCGCAGCCGGTGCGGGGCCAGCGCGAGGAGCCGCTGCCCGATCGCGCCGCCCATCGAGTGCCCCACGACCGAGAAACGGTCCCAGCCGAGCCGGTCGGCCAGTGCGACGAGGTCCAGCGCGGCCTCGGCGGTCGTGTACGCGCCGGCCGCGTCCCTGGCGGCGCCGTAGCCGCGCAGATCGACCAGCGCGTACTGGAACGCCGTACGGTCGAGGTCGGGCAGGACGGGCGCGTACGCGGAGCGGTCGGCGAACCAGCCGTGCACCGCGAACACCTTGTGGGCGCCGTCGCCGTGCAGCTCATGGGGGAGCGTGAAGAGCGGGAGGGAGGTCATGCGACCACGGTGACCGCCGCTGCGGGGTGCGGCAAGAGGGCGTGAATCGCAAGGAATGCCGCCGGATTCACGCGATGGTGTGATCATGTGCCGTGTCCCGGATGGCCGTCCGGGACCACGGGTAGGGCCCCGGCCATGACGCAGCCGTTCGAACTCCCGCACTTCTACATGCCGTACCCCGCGCGGCTGAACCCGCACGTCGACGAGGCCCGCGCCCACTCGACCGAGTGGGCGCGCGAGATGGGCATGCTGGAGGGGTCCGGGATCTGGGAGCAGGCCGACCTCGACGCGCACGACTACGGCCTGCTCTGCGCCTACACCCACCCCGACTGCGACGGGCCCGCCCTGTCGCTGATCACCGACTGGTACGTGTGGGTGTTCTTCTTCGACGACCACTTCCTCGACATGTTCAAGCGCACCCCCGACCGCGCCGCCGGCAAGGCCCACCTGGACCGGCTGCCGCTGTTCATGCCGCTGGACCTGTCGACGCCCGTGCCGGAGCCGCGGAACCCGGTCGAGGCGGGCCTCGCGGACCTGTGGGCGCGTACGGTGCCGGCGATGTCGGCCGACTGGCGCCGCCGTTTCGCCGTCGCCACCGAGCACCTGCTGAACGAGTCGATGTGGGAACTGTCCAACATCAACGAGGGGCGGATCGCCAACCCCGTCGAGTACATCGAGATGCGCCGCAAGGTCGGCGGCGCCCCCTGGTCCGCCGGGCTCGTGGAGTACGCGACCGCCGAAGTCCCCGCCTCCGTCGCCGGATCCAGGCCGCTGCGGGTGCTGATGGAGACGTTCTCCGACGCCGTGCACCTGCGCAACGACCTGTTCTCCTACCAGCGCGAGGTCGAGGACGAGGGCGAGAACAGCAACGGCGTGCTGGTCCTGGAGACCTTCTTCGGCTGCACCACCCAGCAGGCCGCCGACACCGTCAACGACATCCTCACCTCCCGCCTGCACCAGTTCGAGCACACCGCGCTGACCGAAGTGCCCGCGCTGGCCGTGGAGAACGGACTCGCACCGGACGAGGTCGCGGCGATCGCCGCCTACACCAAGGGACTCCAGGACTGGCAGTCCGGCGGCCACGAATGGCACCTGCGCTCCAGCCGCTACATGAACCAGGGCGCCACCAGCGGCACGCCCTGGCAGAAACTCACCGGCCCCGGCACGTCCGCAGCCGACGTCGGCGCGCTCCTCGCCTCGGCCGCCGCGGAACGCTTGCGCGCCTACACGCACGTGCCGTACCAGAAGGTCGGCCCGTCGCTGCTGCCCGACTTCCACATGCCGTTCCGGCTGGAGCTGAGCCCGCACCTGGACCGCGCCCGGCACCACCTCCTGGAGTGGACCCGCCGCACGGGCATGCTGTCGGAGGGCGTGTGGGACGAGGACAAACTCGCCTCCTGCGACCTGGCGCTGTGCTCGGCGGGCCTCGACCCCGACGCCACCCCCGAGGCCCTCGACCTCAGCGCCGCCTGGCTCGCGTTCGGCACCTACGGCGACGACTACTACCCGCTCGTCTACGGCCACCGCCGCGATCTGGCCGCCGCCCGGCTGACCACGGCCCGGCTCTCGTCGTGCATGCCGGTCGACGGCGAGGAGACGACCGTCGTCCCCGTCAACGCCATGGAACGCGCCCTGATCGACCTGTGGGCGCGCACCACCGCGGAGATGACCGCCGAGCAGAAGCGCACCCTCAGGGCCTCGGTCGACGTGATGACCGAGAGCTGGGTGTGGGAGCTGTCCAACCAGCTCCAGAACCGCGTCCCCGACCCCGTCGACTACCTGGAGATGCGGCGCGCCACCTTCGGCTCCGACCTCACCCTCAGCCTGTGCCGGATGGGCCACGGCCCCGCCGTCCCGCCCGAGATCTACCGCAGCGGCCCGGTCCGCTCCCTGGAGAACGCCGCCATCGACTACGCCTGCCTCATCAACGACGTCTTCTCGTACCAGAAGGAGATCGAGTACGAGGGCGAGATCCACAACGCGGTCCTCGTCGTGCAGAACTTCTTCGGCTGCGACTACCCGACCGCGCTCGGGATCGTCCACGATCTGATGACCCAGCGCATGCAGCAGTTCGAGCACGTGGTCGCGCACGAACTGCCCGTGTTGTACGACGACTTCGACCTCTCGGCACAGGGCCGTGCCGCCATGGACGGCTATGTGGCCGACCTGGAGAACTGGCTGGCGGGCATCCTGAACTGGCACCGCGAGGTCGACCGCTACAAGTCCGCCTACCTCGCCCGGCGCGCCCACGGCTTCCTCCCGGACCACCCGCCGGCCGTTCCCGCGCTCAGGGTCGGCTGACGCCTCACACGGGCCGGGTCACCGGCCGGCGTGCGGCGTGCTCGACCGCGGCGCGCGCCAGCCCCCGGATCATCGGGTGCGGGCGCGCGCCGTCGCCGGACAGCTCCGGCTGGAAGAGGGAGGCCAGGAAGAAGGGGTGCCCGGGGAGTTCCGCCATCCGCACCTGACCGGCGGTGTCCCGCCCGCTGAAGCGCAGGCCGTGCGCCCGCAGGGTGTCGAGATGGCGGGAGGGGCCGTAATGGCACGAGTAGCGCTCCACGGTGCGCTCGGCGCCGAGCAGTGAGTGCGCGAGCGACCCCGGCTCCAGCAGGACCGTGTCCTGGTGGCCGGCGAGGGAGCAGGCCAGCGGTTCGATGAGGAAGTCGTCGGCGTCGGGGTCGTTCTCGGCGTGTGCCACGCCCGTCAGCCCGCAGACACCGCGGGCGAACTCCAGCAGGGCGTGCTGGAAGCCGCCGCAGGTGCCGAGGAAGGGGATGCCCTCCTCGCGGGCGGTGCGGATCGCGGACAGCACGCCCGCCTCGCTGCGGTAGGGGCTCCCCGGCAGGACCCACACCGCGTCGAAGCCGCGGACGGCGCCCTCGGCCTCCGCGTCCCGCGAGGGGATCCAGTAGGCGTCCAGGACCAGCCGCTCCCGGGAGGCGAGGGCCTCCAGCAGAAGCGGGACACGGGCGTGCGAGACGACGGTGGGGGAGTGGTCGCCGACCAGGGCGACCTTGGCGATCTGAGCTGCGCTGTCGGTCATGCGCCCATCCTCCGGGCGGCCGCACTTCACGTCCAACGATGATTACTGCACCCTCCATAAGCAGTTCTGATGGGGGCTGGTGCACGCTGAGCCCATGGACCCGCACCTGCTGCGCACCTACGTCACCGTGGCCCGCCTCAACTCCTTCTCCGAGGCCGCCCGCGCCCTCGGCTACACCCAGTCCGCCGTCTCCCAGCACATCGCGGCCCTGGAGCAGGACCTCGGCGCGCCGCTGCTCACCCGCCGCCCCGTCGCCCCCACGGCGGCCGGGGAGCGGCTCCTCGAACACGCGGGCCCGCTGCTGCTGCGCCTGGACGCGGCCCGCGCGGACGTCGCCCGTCTCGCCGCCGCCCCCGCGCACCGCCTGACACTGGCCACCGCCCCGACCGCCCTCGTCCCGGCCGCACTCGCCGCGCTCCCGCCCGCCGGGGTGACGCTGCGCGTCCTCGCCCGGGACGTCGTGCCCGCCGCCGTCGCCGACGGCACGGCCGACGTCGGGCTCGTCGACGGCCTCGCCGCCCCCAGCGACCCGCTGCGCCTGCCCGACGTCGCGCCGCTGACCACGTACGGCATCGCGGAGCAGGAGGTGTGCGTCCTGCTGCCCACCGGCCACCCCCTCGCCCGGCGTGCCGGACTGCGCCTCGCGGACCTCGCCGACGCCCGCTGGCTCGACGCGCCCGACACCGGTCTGCCGCTGGCCCACCTGCGCGACGCGAACGGCGGCGACGGCTTCCGGCCCGCCCTGCGCTACGACGGCACCGACGTCCACGTCCTGACCGCGCTGGCCGCCGCCGGACACGGCCTGGCCCTGCTGCCCCGCTCGGCCGCCACCCACGTCCCCGGCACGGTCGCCGTCCCCCTCACCGCGCCCCGGGTCGTCCACCGGACCGAACTCGTTTACAGCGGCACGCCGACGGGTGCCGTCCGGGCGTGGGCGGACGCCCTGTCCGGAGGCAGGTGAGCCGGAAGCTACCGCTGGTGACCGTGGGGCAGTCTCACTCTTTCGTGGCTCGTGGGGCGCCGGTGCGCGGGGTAGAGCACCAGCCGGAGGCGATCCATGGAACACACCGCGTTGCGTCCCAAGCCCCTGCCCGGCCGGCACCCCGATGACGGCGGCGCACCGGGCGGCCCGAACCGGCGCCCGCACGCCGCGCGCCGTCGGGGGCGACGGCTGACGACCCTGCTGTCCGGCCTGCTCGTCGGCACGGTCCTGGTGCTGTCCGGCGTGGGGCTCGGCACGGTCGGCGCGACCGTGATCGGCATGCGGGAACTGGCCGAACTGAAACGGCAGGCCGGCCGGCCCGCACCGGGCACGCCGGGCGCCGCGACCGGCCAGAACCGCCCGAGCCCGTCCCCGCCGGCCGACACCCGCACGCCGTCCCGACCGCCCGTGGACGCCACGCTGGGCGTGGAGGCCGTGGACGCGCGCGGGGGCGGCGCCGAGATCGTCGCCGTCCACGTCCCGGGCCCCGGCTTCTCGGCCGGGCTGGTGCGCGGAGACGTCCTGCTGGCGTTCGGCCGCGTCAGGATCGACTCGGCGACGGACCTCGCGCACGCGGTCGACGAGGCGCGGCCGGGCCGTGCGGTCCAGCTGACGGTCCGGCACCGCAGCGGGGCCCATCAGCGGCTGGCGGTGGTCCCGGGGGTCGTCACCTGACCTGCCGGCGCCTTGTGGCCCGGTGCTGGGGCCGTCCGCGTTCCGCGGCCCGGTCGGGTGTGGCCCCGTGCTCGGGCCGGCCGCGTCCCGCGCTCGTGCCGAAAGCCGTGTGAATCGGCTCGCGCCGCCCCCGCTGTCCGGGCAGGATGCTGCTCGTAGTGTGACCTCGTCCGTCACCTCGTCCGTCACCACGTCCCTCCAGGGAGGCCCGGATGACCGGCAGTACCCCCGCGCCCTTCACCGTCGACGACTACCGGGCGCGGATGGAGCGGGCCGTGCGCGCGGCCGACGAGGCCGGGCTCGCCGGGCTCCTGGTGGCGCCCGGCCCGGACCTCGTCTGGCTCACCGGCTACGCGCCGCCTGCCGTCACCGAACGGCTCACCCTGCTCGTCCTCGTCCCCGGCCGCGACCCCGTCCTCGTCGTGCCGACCCTGGAGGCCCCCGACGCCGCCGAGTCGGCCGGCGCCCCCGCGCTGACCCTGCGGGACTGGACCGACGGCAAGGACCCCTACGCCGCCGCCACCGGACTCCTCGACGCGGGCGGACGGTTCGGCGTCAGCGACAACGCCTGGGCGATGCACCTGCTGGCCCTGCAGAAGGCTCTGCCCGACAGCTCCTACGCCTCCCTCACCGAGGCCCTGCCCATGCTGCGCGCCGTCAAGGACGCGGCGGAACTGGAACTGATGGCCGCCGCGGGAGCCGCCGCGGACGCCACGTTCGAGGAGATCCGGAAGGTTCCCTTCGCCGGCCGCCGCGAGTCCGACGTCGGCGCCGACCTCGCCGACCTGCTGCGCCGGTTCGGGCACTCCCAGGTCGACTTCACCATCGTCGCCTCCGGCCCCAACGGCGCCAACCCGCACCACGAGGTCGGTGACCGTGTCATCCAGGACGGCGACATGGTCGTCCTCGACTTCGGCGGCCTCAAGGACGGCTACGGCTCCGACACCTCCCGCACCGTCCACGTCGGTGAACCCACCGACGAGGAACGCCGGGTCCACGACCTGGTACGCGCGGCCCAGGAGGCGGGCTTCAGGGCGGTACGGCCCGGCGTGGCCTGCCAGGAGGTCGACCGGGCCGCCCGCGCCGTCATCGCGGACGCCGGCTACGGCGAGTACTTCATCCACCGCACCGGCCACGGCATCGGTGTCACCACCCACGAGCCGCCGTACATGATCGAGGGCGAGGAACAGCCGCTCGTGCCCGGCATGTGCTTCTCCGTGGAACCCGGTGTCTACCTGCCCGGCCGGTTCGGGGTCCGCATCGAGGACATCGTCACGGTCACCGAGGACGGCGGCCGCCGCCTCAACGACACCACCCGCGACCTGGTCATAGTGGGCTGAGCTGACCTCCCCAGTCCCCGGCATCCCACCGAAACGGCAATGGCGCGACCATGACCCAGCCACCCACCCCCACCGCGGACACCGTCCGTCGACTGGTCCGCGCGCTCCTGAAGGAGGGCGAGGAGCGCACCACGGGCAGGAACGGCCCGGGTGGCACAGCCGGACCCGACGTGCGGCCCGTCGCGGAGAGCGCCGGGCACTCCACCTGGTGGGTCGGCGCCCACCATGTGCTGCGGCTCGCCCCCGACCGCGAGACGTCCGTCCTCCAGCGCCGCGAGCTGCGGCTGCGCGACCTGGTCCGCCCGCACGTCCCGGTCGCGGTGCCGACGAGCGTCGCGCACGGCGAGTGGTCCCCGGGGCTGACCTACACCCTGGACACCAGGGTGCCCGGCGGCACGGCCGAGGAGCACGACGTGTCGGCCGTCGGCGAGGCCGACCTGGCCGGACTGCTCGGCGGGCTGCGCGAGGTACCGGCCCGCCAGGCCGAGGCACTCGGCGTACGGCGGGCCGCCCCGCGCTCCCTGGAGGCGCTGCGCCGCATGGCGGTGGCCGCCGCCGAACGACTCGCCCGTGCCGACGAGTTCGACCCGGCGCGTCTGCACCAGTTCACCCGGCCCGGCGCGGCCCAGCTCGCCGCCCAGCCCGCCACCGCCGTCCTCGTCCACCACGCCCTGCGCGGCGAGCACCTCGTGGTCAGCGCCGACGGCCGGGTGCGCGGCGTCCTCGGCTGGGGCGAGGCGGTCCTCGGCGACCCCGCCGAGGACATCGCGGGCCTGGCGCTCGCCGTCGGCTCCGGCGCCGCCGTCCGCGCCGCCACCCTCGCCGGCTACGGCGCCCGCCCCTGCCTGCGCGGCCTGTGGCTGGCCCGCTGCGACACCGTCATCCGCCTCGCCGACCGCCTCGACGACCAGGGCACCGACCCCCTGCCCCTCCTCCACGACCGACTGCGCCGCGCCTGGGAGGCGATCCTGCTGGAACGGGTGACGGACTTCCGCGAGGACGACATGGAGGGCCCCTAGACGGCCGTCGCAGTCATGGCCGACCTGGGAGGGGGACTCGCCGAGGGCGCCCCGCTCGGGCCCGGCCTTTCGGGGGGCGCCCCATGCGGCCCCGATCCGTGGGGGGCGCCCCACTCGCCCCGACCTGTCAGTGACGCCTCACTCCTGCTCCAGTACCACGCACGCCTCCCCGGGCACATGCAGCAACCCGTCCGGGCCCGGGGCCTGGACCGGCTCCCAGGACGCGAGGACGCGGGCGGGGCGGGGGCCCAGGGGGATCGCGGCCGGTTCCTCACCGAGGTTGACGGCGACGCGGATGTCGCCACGGCGGAAGGCCAGCCAGCGGGCCCGGGCGTCGTGGGCGACCTTGAGGTCGGCGAGGTCGGGGTCGGTGAGGTCGGCGTGGGCGTGCCGCAGGGCGATCAGGCGGCGGTACCAGTCCAGCACGCGCGCGTGGGGCTCGCGCTGCGGCTCGGACCAGTCCAGGCAGGAGCGGTCGCGGGTCGCCGGGTCCTGCGGGTCGGGCACGTCCTCCTCGGCCCAGCCGTGCGCGGCGAACTCCCGCCGCCTGCCCCGCCGTACGGCCTCCGCGAGGTCGGGGTCGGTGTGGTCGGTGAAGAACTGCCACGGCGTGCCGGCCGCCCACTCCTCGCCCATGAACAGCATCGGCGTGAACGGCCCCGTCAGCGTCAGGGTCGCCGCGCAGGCCAGCAGGCCGGGGGAGAGGGAGGCCGACAGCCGGTCGCCCTGGGCGCGGTTGCCGACCTGGTCATGGGTCTGGCTGTAGCCCAGGAGCCGGTGCGCGGGCACCCGGGCGCGGTCCAGCGGACGCCCGTGCCGGCGGCCCCGGAAGCTGGAGTACGTGCCGTCGTGGAAGAACCCGCCGGTGAGGGTCTTGGCGAGGGCGGCGAACGGGTCGCGCGCGAAGTCGGCGTAGTAGCCCTGGGACTCCCCGGTCAGCGCGGTGCGCAGGGCGTGATGGAAGTCGTCGTTCCACTGCGCGTGCAGTCCGAGCCCGCCCTCCCGCCGGGGTGTGATCAGCCGCGGGTCGTTCAGGTCGGACTCGGCGATCAGGAACAGCGGCCGGCCCGTCTCGGCCGCGAGGGCGTCCACGGCCGCCGACAGCTCCTCCAGGAAGGGGTACGCGCGCGTGTCGGCCAGCGCGTGCACCGCGTCCAGCCGCAGCCCGTCGACGCGGTAGTCGCGCAGCCACGCCAGCGCGCTGCCCAGCAGGTACGTGCGGACCTCGTCCGAGCCGGGCGCGTCCAGGTTGACGGCGGCGCCCCACGGCGTGTGGTGCGTGTCCGTGAAGTACGGGCCGAAGGCGGGCAGGTGGTTGCCGGACGGGCCCAGATGGTTGTGGACGACGTCCAGCACCACGCCCAGCCCCACCTCATGGGCCCGGTCGACGAACCGCTTCAGCGCCTCGGGACCGCCGTACGGCTCGTGCACCGCCCACAGCGACACCCCCTCGTAGCCCCAGCCGTGCCGGCCCGGGAAGGGGCACAGCGGCATCAACTCGACGTGTGTCACGCCGAGTTCCACGAGGTGTCCGAGGCGTTCGGCCGCCGCGTCGAGAGTGCCCTCGGCGGTGAACGTGCCCACGTGCAGCTCGTAGAGGACCGCCCCCGGCAGCGGCCGTCCGGACCACCGCGCGCGCCAGGCGTACCGCCCGTGGTCGACGACCGCGCTCAACCCGTCCGGCCCGTCCGGCTGGCGGCGCGAGCGCGGGTCCGGCAGGACCGGGCCGTCGTCCACCGCGAAGCCGTACCGCGTGCCGTCGGTGGCCTCCGCCTCGCCGGTCCACCACCCCGCGCGCTCCGGATCGCGTTCCAACGCGCGCGTGACGCCGTCGCACATCAGCGTCACCCGTTCGGCCTGCGGTGCCCACACCTCGAACTGCACGGACGGTTCCCCTTCGTCTGCCCACCGTGACGTAGCCCGTCCATCGTGCTCCACACGGCATCGATCCGCCGGTGGAACACCCGGGCACACGCGGGAGGAGCACCGTTTTCCCGTTTTCTGGACACTCGCGGTTCACTGACCGACAATCACCAGCGTGACGTCGTCTTTCGAGTTCAACACGTACCCCGCGCGGCTGTCCGACGCGGAGCGCGACAGGGCGCTGAAGGTGCTCCGTGACGGCGTCGCCATGGGCCGCCTGTCGCACGACACGTTCGTGCGCCGCATGGAACTGGCCCTCGCCGCCCGCCGCTCCGACGAACTCGCCGTCCTCACCGCCGACCTGCCCCAGGAGAGCCGCCTCGCGCGCCTGGTGTTCGGCACGGTCGAGGCGGTCTCCGGCTTCACCGTCCGGCTGCGGCACGCCTGGCGGGCCGAGCGGCTGCCCAAGCTGCTGCTGCCGCACCCCGGCACCGAGCACGCGCTGCGCATCGGCCGGGACCCCGCGAGCGGCCTCAGGCTCACCCACGAGAGCGTCTCGCGGGTGCACGCCGAACTGAGCCGCCAGGGCGGCCTGTGGGTGCTGCGCGACCTGGGCTCCACCAACGGCACCACCGTCAACGGGCGTCGGGTCATCGGCGCGGCCGTCGTCCGCGAGGGCGACCAGGTCGCCTTCGGGCGGATGGCGTTCCGTCTCTCGGCGAACTGATCCCCCAAGTCACCCGGCTCCGGGCGGTGTCGACGTACCTGCCGCGCCGTGACTCACCGCGCGTTCACCGGGCACCCGGTGAGCCGTCGCCGCCGCGGCGTGGCCGGCAGGAAGGTGCTGCCGGAGCCGGACGGGTTCCTCGACGCCTGGTGCGCCGACCTCCACGACGGCTGCGCGGCCCGGTGGATCCCCGTCGAGCGCCAGGTGGAGTACCAGGCACGAGTCGTGCTCGACGCTTTCGTACCGGCCGCCCGACAGGGGCCCGTGGGCGCACGATCGGGTGAGTCGGACTGGGGAACTCGGCCCGCCGTGCCGATGCACCGGGTATGACATCTTTCCCCACCCCTCACCCGGCGCGACGACGCCACCCGCTCAGGACGGCCGTACGGCGCGCTCTCCCGGCCGTGGCCGGCCTCCTCCTCGCGGCCGGCGCCACGGCCCCCGCCCGGGCGGCCGCATCCCCGCCGGGCGCAGTGCCCGGCAACTGGCTCCAGCTGACGCTCACCCACGGCGACGCCCGGTACGGCAACAGCCGCGGCACCCTTCTGCTGTGCGACCCACCCCAGGGGCACCCCCGCGCCGCCGACGCCTGCGCGGAACTGGCGGCGGTCGACGGCGACATCCGCGCCATCCCGCCGAAGAAGGACGCCATCTGCTCCATGGTGTACGCCCCGGTCACCGCCCACGCCACCGGCCGGTGGAACGGCCGCCCGGTGGCGTACACGCAGGACTTCTCCAACACCTGCGTGATGAGCGCGAAGACGGGCGCGGTGTTCGCCCTCGACAATGAGGAACTCACCGAACCGCCTGCCGTGCCGGACAACTGATCCCGGGCCGGTTCCGGACGCCGGACGCCGGGCTTGGGACCCCGGTGTCCGGGCACGGGCGGACACGCGCGCGTGGGACACGGAACACCGGGCGCGGCGTCCTACGTCGCGCCCGCCCGGGCGTGCAGGGCCGCCGCGACGACCGTCCGGGACTGGTGCTCGACCTGATGCTCCAGGGGCACCCAGCGGGCGCGGAAGCGTTCGGCGAAGGCGTCGCTCCAGGTCTCGACGAGGTGTTCCAGGCGGGGTGCCGCCGGGTCGTGGTGCTCGTGCAGGACCCGCCACAGCATCGCCGCCGCCCGCAGCGGCAGCCGGCGCGCGAAGGCGTCCACGCTGCCGATGTGGGCCATGGTCGTGTCGGCCGGCGGGACGTGCGTCCAGTCGGCCGCCAGGTCGGGCACCAGCTCCAGCACCCAGCGGGCGGCCCGCAGCAGCGGGTCGTCGACGCCCTCCAGACGCGGCAGCGCCTGCACGAGCACCCGCTCCACCTCCCGGGCCTCCCGCAGCAGCCGGCCCGCCAGGCCCCGTATCGCGGCGGCCGGGTCGGGATGCGGGGCGGGGTCGTCCACCATGTCGCTCGCCCACATCGGCACCTCGACGACCGCGGTGAGGCCGCCGTAACGGTGGGCGTGGTACCAGGTGCTGTGCCGCGCGTCGTCCGGCATGCTCGGATACGCCGCGCCCGCCCCGGCGTGCGGCATCACATGGACGCCGGGCCCGGACGCGGGCCAGCCCGCCGCGTCGGAGGCGCCCGTCTCGACCGGGATGTGCAGCTGCGCCGCGGACTTGGCGAACGGCTCGGCCAGCCCCGGGATGTCCTTCGTCAACTGCACCCAGCTGCCGCCCAGATCGGTGCCGTGCAGCGTCACCTGGAGGTAGGGGCGCAGCTCGTCGATGACGCGGGTGAGGGCACGTGTCTCGGGCGGCAGCCGGTCGGGCGGCAGCACGGCCGGGGACCACTCCGGCTGCTCCTGGGCGGCGGGCCGGAAGAAACCCAGGTGGTACTCGAGCAGGCTGCGCGGAGCCGGCGTCACGTGCAGACTCGCCCCGTCGGGGTCCGCGCACAGCAGGAAGTGCCAGGACGTGCCGTCCCGCAGCCCTCTCTCCCCGAGGACCCGTTCGACCAGCGCGAGAAGTGTCGACCCGCCGGCCGGCTCGTTCGCGTGGGCCCCGGCCACCACGAGCACCGCCCGCCGGGCATGCCCCACGGACAGCAGGTGCAGCGGGCGGCCCGCACGGGAGCGCCCCACCTGCCGCAGCGCGCACAGTCCGGGCCGGCGCGCGGCCAGCGCCCGGACGGCAGAGGTCAGTTCGGTCACGGTGGGGTAGCGCTGCTCCGGCAGGAGACTCACCCCCGACATGTCCGCCCGGCCTTCGCCTCCGCAGTACCCCACGGACTCCGAGCGCTGTCAAGGACACCGTCGGGAGCCTCCCGGGGGCGCCCGGAAGCATCCGCGGCGGACAACGGCCCGCCGCACGCCCACCCGCTCAGCCCACCCGCTCCAGCAGCGCCACCGGCGTCCGCGCGAACACCTCCGCCACCCGCGCGTACCCGGTGAACTCGCGTCCGGGCGTCACCACGTCCGCCCACCTCCCCGGCGGCAGCGGGAGGCGGGTGTCCCCCCACCCGCCCGCCC
>NZ_BQUN01000094.1 GCF_026008495.1 Streptomyces sp. A012304 | reverse complement strand
CCCCCACCCCCCAGCCGTACACGCCCGCGCCCTCACCGTCGTCCGAGGCCCCCGCACCGTCCTGCGCTCCCTCGACTTCACCGTCCCGCCCGGCCAGATCACCGGACTCCTCGGCCCGTCCGGATGCGGCAAGTCGACCCTGATGCGCGCCATCGTCGGCACCCAGGCCAAGGTCACCGGCGCCCTCGACGTCCTCGGCCGGCCCGCCGGCCACCCCTCCCTGCGCACCCGCGTCGGCTACGTCACCCAGGCTCCGTCCGTCTACGCCGACCTGACGGTCCGCCAGAACCTCGACTACTTCGCCGCGATCCTCGACCCCGGCCGCCCGGCCGCCGACCGCCGCCATGAGCACGTCACCCGGGCCATCGCCGACGTCGACCTGACCAGCCACGCCGACGCCCTCGCCGGCAACCTCTCCGGCGGCCAACGCAACCGCGTCTCCCTGGCGGTGGCCCTGCTGGGCACCCCCGAACTCCTCGTCCTCGACGAACCGACCGTCGGCCTGGACCCCGTCCTGCGCCGCGACCTCTGGCAGCTCTTCCACGACATCGCGGCCACCCGCGGAGCCACACTCCTCGTCTCCTCGCACGTCATGGACGAGGCCGAACGCTGCCACCGCCTGCTGCTGATGCGCGACGGCGAGATCCTCGCCGACGGCACCCCCGACGCCCTGCGCACCCGCACCGGCACCGACACGGTCGAGGCGGCCTTCCTCCACCTGGTCGACGAGGCGGCGCGGGCCGCCCGCGCGAAGGAACAGACCCGATGAGCACACCGACGAACCTCGCCCCCACCAGCCCCCTCAACCTCTCCCGCACCACCGCCACGGCCGCCCGCGTCCTGCGCCAGCTCCGCCACGACCCGCGCACGATCGCCCTGATGATCCTCGTCCCGTGCGTGATGCTGTTCCTGCTCCGCTACGTCTTCGACGGCGACCCCCGCACCTTCGACGGCATCGGCGCCTCCCTCCTCGGGATCTTTCCGCTGATCACGATGTTCCTGGTGACCTCCATCGCCACCCTCCGCGAACGCACCTCCGGCACCCTCGAACGCCTCCTCGCCCTCCCCCTCGGCAAGGCCGACCTGATCGCCGGCTACGCCCTCGCCTTCGGCGCCCTCGCCATCGTCCAGTCCGCCCTGGCCACCGGCCTCGCGGTCTGGTTCCTCGACCTGGACGTCACCGGCAGCCCCTGGCTCCTCCTCCTGGTGGCCCTCCTCGACGCCCTCCTCGGCACGGCCCTCGGCCTCTTCGTCTCGGCCTTCGCCGCCTCGGAATTCCAGGCGGTCCAGTTCATGCCGGCGGTGATCTTCCCCCAGCTCCTTCTCTGCGGCCTGTTCACCCCCCGCGACACGATGCACCCCGCCCTCGAAGCCCTCTCCGACGTCCTGCCCATGTCCTACGCCGTCGACGGCATGAACGAGGTCCTCCACCACACCGACATGACCGCCGCCTTCGTCCGCGACGTCCTCGTCGTGGCGGGCTGCGCCCTGCTCGTCCTCGGCCTGGGGGCGGCGACACTGCGTCGCAGGACGACATGAGCCGACGTCCCGCCCACCGGACACCCACCGCACACCCCGGTCCCCCGGTGCGAGGATGAGCGAGGACGACGCACACCCCCGGAGGACACCCCAGCCATGACCCAGAAAGTCGCAGTCCTCGGCACCGGCAAGATCGGCGAGGCCCTCCTCAGCGGAATGCTCCGAGGCGGCTGGCCCCCGGCCGACCTCCTCGTCACCGCCCGCCGCCCGGAACGCGCCGAGGAACTCCGCACCCGCTACGGCGTCACCCCGGTCACCAACGCGGAAGCCGCCAAGACCGCCGACACCCTCATCCTCACGGTCAAGCCGCAGGACATGGGCACCCTCCTCGAAGAGCTCGCCCCGCACGTCCCCGCCGACCGCCTGGTCGTCAGCGGCGCCGCCGGCATCACCACGGCCTTCATCGAGGAACGCCTCACCACCGGCGTCCCCGTCGTCCGCGTCATGACGAACACCCCCGCCCTCGTCGACGAGGCCATGTCCGTCATCTCCCCCGGCAGCCACGCCAGCGAGGCCGACCTCGCCCACACCGAGGAGATCTTCGGCGCCGTAGGCAAGACCCTCCGCGTCCCCGAGAGCCAGCAGGACGCCTGCACCGCACTCTCCGGCTCCGGCCCGGCGTACTTCTTCTACCTGGTCGAAGCCATGACGGACGCCGGCATCCTGCTCGGCCTGCCTCGCGACAAGGCCCACGACCTGATCGTCCAGTCCGCGATCGGCGCCGCGACGATGCTCCGCGACAGCGGCGAGCACCCGGTGAAGCTCCGCGAGAACGTCACCTCCCCGGCCGGCACCACCATCAGCGCCATCCGCGAACTGGAGAACCACGGCGTACGGGCCGCCCTCATCGCCGCTCTCGAAGCAGCCCGCGATCGCAGCCGCGCACTGGCCTCCGGCAAGAAGGACTGACCCCCGGGCCGCGGCAGGTCACCCCGCCGCGGGCCACCACCTCCTAGGTGGTGGTCTCACCCTCCTCCCGGACCGCACCCTGACCTGGCCGTCCCGCGCCGCCCTGACCCCGGTCCCCGGCCTCGACGACCACCTCACCCCACCCGTCCTCGACGCCCAGCGCCGAGCCCCCGCCCGCGGCACCACCCTCACCACCCTCTGCGGCGGCGCCGAAGCAGCCACCATCGCCCGCTCGATGGTCACCGCGCCGACTCCTCGAACACATCGATCTCCCGATGCCCGAGATCGCCCGCCGCGCCGGCTTCGGCAGCGAGGTCGCGATGCGCCGGCGCATCGCATCGCGCCTCGCCGCCGGCCCCCGCGCCTACCGCGCCGCGTTCAGCACCGGCTCGGCGACCGCGGGCAGCAGCCCGATCGCGCGGTAGGCGGCGTCCACCACCGGCCGGGCCATCGCCCGAGCTTTCTCCGCACCCTCCCGCAACACCCCCTCCACATGTCCGGGATCGGCGCACAGCTCCCGATGCCTGGCCTGCACGGGCTTGAGCACCTCCACCACGGCCTCCGCGGTGTCCTTCTTCAGAGCGCCGTACGACGCGTACGCACCGCCCAGGGCCTCGGGGTCCCCATCCGTACAGGCGGCGAGGATCTCCAGCAGGTTCGCCACACCGGGCCGCCCCTCCCGGTCGTACACGACCTCCCGCCCACTGTCGGTGACCGCCCGCATGACCTTCTTCCGCACGACGTCCGGCTCGTCCAGCAGATAGACGACCCCGGGCCCGGAGTCATCGCTCTTGCCCATCTTCGACGCCGGCTCCTGAAGGTTCATCACCCGCGCCGCCACCGCCGGATGCGTCGCTCTCGGCACCACGAACGTCTGCCCGTACCGCTGGTTGAACCGCAGCGCCACATCCCGCGTCAGCTCGACGTGCTGCGCCTGGTCGTCCCCCACCGGCACCTCGTCGGTCCCGTAGGCCAGGATGTCCGCCGCCATCAGCACGGGATACGTCAGCAGCGACAGCCGCACGCTCCCACCCCGCTCACGCTCCCGAGCGGCCTTCTCCTTGTACTGGATCATCCGCCGCATCTCGCCATCGGTGGCCACGCACTCCAGCAGATACGACAGCCGCGCGTGCTCGTCCACATGGCTCTGCACGAACAGCGTGCACAGCCGCGGGTCCAGCCCCGCCGCCAGCAGCAGCGTCGCCGTCTGCCGACTGAGCCGCCGCACCCGCCCCGGATCGTGATCGACGGTCAACGCGTGCAGATCGACGACGCAGAACAGCGCGTCGGCCCGGTGCTGATCGACCCCGGCCCACTGCCGCATGGCCCCCAGATAGTTCCCCAGCGTCAGATGCCCGGTCGGCTTGATCCCGCTGAAGACCCGCTTCATCTCTCCACCTCCTGGTCGAGGCCGCCGCACCCGGCCGGCCGCCCCTCAGGAGGGAGAAACAGAAACGGCCGCCGAGGCGGCGGCCGTGAGCGCATACGTGAGTCCGGCCGCCGTCAGGCGGCCCACCACTGCTGGGTGCACGTACGCGTAGTCATGTGCCTCAGAGTACGCCCCAGGGGTGCTCCTGGGACATGGGTTGACACACCCCAGGCCGATACGTAGTGTTCTCCGAGTTGTCCGACGTGAGCGCCGACCTCGGTCGGTCCCCGGACAGCCATTCCGCAAGTACCAACCACTCCTCGGCGAGCAGTCGATTCGTCTGCCGTCGTGTCATTGGTATGCGTATTCGCGAAATGAGGAATCCGCGTTCGAAAGGACGCAGCCCCGATTGGCCTCGGGGTCCGGGAATCCGCTAAAGTCTCACAGGTCGGAACGGCCCAACAGCCGGGAAGACACCCCCGCTGACTGGGAATCAGACGCCGAAAGGATCTGATAGAGTCGGAACCGCCGGAAAGGAAACCGCGAGAGCGGGAACCTGGAAAGCACCGAGGAAATCGGGTCGAGAAAAGATCTGATAGAGTCGGAAACGCAAGACCGAAGGGAAGCGCCCGGAGGAAAGCCTGAGAGAGTCTCTCGGGTGAGTACAAAGGAAGCGTCCGTTCCTTGAGAACTCAACAGCGTGCCAAAAATCAACGCCAGATTAGTTGATACCCCGTCCCCGGCAGTGAACGCCGAGGATGAGGTTCCTTTGAAAAAAACACAGCGAGGACGCTGTGAGCCGGGAGGACTATTCCTCCTCCTGGTTCCGCTCTCGTG
>NZ_BQUN01000093.1 GCF_026008495.1 Streptomyces sp. A012304 | reverse complement strand
CCTTACAGCGCCGATGGTACTGCAGGGGGGACCCTGTGGGAGAGTAGGACGCCGCCGAACTCCTTTTAGAGGGTTGGGCTCTGAACTTCGGTTCGGAGCCCAACCCTTTTTTGTTGTCGGTGACGAGGTCATCGTGCCGGCGCGCGGAACCGTCGAGCTGCCTCGACACGGCGCCGTGGACGCGTCGCCGACCGAGAGACACGCAGCGGATCGGTCCGCGGGCAACCCGCTCGCAGGCCTGTTGCAGCCGGTCTCCGGAAGGTTTTGGAACTGGGGCCCGTTCGGGGTATGCTCTATTCCGTTGCCGCGAGGGAAACCTCGAAAAGTGACAGGCCCCTATAGCTCAGTCGGCAGAGCGTCTCCATGGTAAGGAGAAGGTCAACGGTTCGATTCCGTTTGGGGGCTCCGCAAAAAAATCCCCCCGCCCATTCGGGCGGGGGGTTTTTCATGCCTCCCTCAGGCCACGCGCATCGCCAGGATCGCCATGTCATCGGACGGCGCGTCCGACGCGAAGCGCTCCACAGCGCGCATGATGCGGGCCGCGACCGCGCCGGCCGTCAGACCCGTACAAGTCGTGAGGACATCAGCGAGGCCGTCGTCGCCCAGCATTCGGGTGCCCTCGCGGCGCTCGGTGACGCCGTCCGTGACACAGAGCAGGACGTCGCCCGGGTCGAGGGTCACCGTCTGCTCATAGAGCTCCAGGTCCTCCATGACACCGAGGAGGGGCTGGGGTTCGGCCGCCGGTTCGACCGTGCCGTCCTGACGCAGGCGGAGAGGGAGGGGGTGGCCGGCGCAGACCACCTTCAGTTCGGCGCTGCCGTCCTCCTGGGGGCGCATCTCGCCGTAGAGGAGGGTCAGGAAGCGGCTGCGGGCGCCCTCGTCGAGGATCGCGGAGTTCAGGCGCTCCAGGACCGCCGGGCCGCTGAGGCCCTCGCGGGCCAGCAGGCGCAGCGCGTGGCGGGCGAGGCCCGTCACCGCGGCGGCGTTCGGGCCCGTGCCGCAGACATCGCCGATGGCGAAGCCGTAGGCGCCGTCGCTGATCGGGAACACGTCGTAGAAGTCGCCGCCGACCTCGTTGCCCTCGCCGGCCGCGCGGTAGATGACCTCGACCTCGACGCCGTCGATGTCGGGCAGTTCCGGGGGCAGCAGGCTGCGCTGGAGGGACTGGCTGATCGCCGTGCGCTCCGAATAGAGGCGGGCGTTGTCGAGGGCGAGGGCCGCCCGGCGGCTCAGGTCCTCGGCCAGTTCCAGGATCTCCTGGCGGAAGTGCTCGTCGGTGGGCTTGCCGAGGGTCAGCATGCCGATGACGCGGTTGCGGGCGACCAAGGGGAGGACGACGGTCTCGCCGCCCACCGCGGAGGCCGTGGCCAGGGTGGGGCCGATGCCCGACGTCACCTGGTGGGTGGGGCCGCCGGTCAGGCCGAGGCTGCGCATGGAACTGCGCAGGGCCGCCTCGTGCGCCGCCTCACCCGGGGCCGACCAGACGCGGGCGCCCGGGGTGGGGACCGGGTCCGGCGGGGCGATCTTCGAGAGCAACGACTTGATGCCGTCGATGAGTTCCTCGTCCTCGTGCAGCACGTACGACAGGTACGGGTCGGAGGCCTGGTCGGCGATCGTGTAGACCGCGCACCAGGTGGCGAGCGTGGGGACCGTCATCTGAGCCATGAGGGCCAGGGTCTGGTCGCGGTCGAGGGTGCCGGCCAGCAGGTCGGAGGCTTCGACGAGGAAACTGAGGGAGCCGCGGCGCAGACGTTCCAGCTCGCCCAGGCGGGCCGACTCGACGGCGAGCGCGATGCGGTCGGCGGCGAACTGGAGGCGCAGAGCCTCCTCGTTGGAGTATCTGCCGGGGGCCTCGGCCGCGACGCCGAGGGAGCCGGTGAGGCGGCCCTCGACCTTCAGCGGGACAGTGACCACCGAGCGCATGCCGGTGCCGCTGAGGAGCGGTACGGCGCCGGGGACGGCGAGCAGATCGTCGTGGACGGCGGGCATACGGGCCGAGCCGTAGCGGCCGGGGCCGGCCTCGACGGGCACGCGCGCGAAGCGCTGGCGGGCGGAGGGCAGGCCCGTGGAGGCGCGGACCTCCAACTCCGTCTCGTCGTCGGTGGCCAGGAGCAGGAAAGCGGAGTCGCCGTCGAGCATGTCGCGGGCGCGTTCCACCGTGCGCTGGAGGAGGCCGTCGAGGTCGTCAGGGGCCGGGGAGCCGATGAACACCTCGAACGGGTCGGTGCTCTGGCCGTCGCCGGCCGGGGCCGCGTCGGAGGCGGGGAGGCGCAACGGCGTCTGCAGGACCGCCCGTTCGTGGTCGCGGACGAGGAGGCAGACCGTGGAGGGGTCGCCGTCGGTGTCGCGGACGCGGAGGTGGGAGGCGTACACCGGGGTCACCCGGCCGTTGGCGCCGCGGATGCCGTAACTGCCCTCCCAGCGGGAGAGTTGGAGTGCCTCGGCGATGCCGGTGCTGGTACCGGGAGTGTGCGGCCAGGCGGCGAGGTCGGTGAGGGGCTTGCCGGTGACCTGGTCGGCCGGATAGCCGAAGAGTTCCTCGGCGTCCTCGTTCCAGGCGGAGATGGCGCCCGTGCGGTCGATCTGGACGACGGCGACGCGGACGCGGCTGTCGGCGAGCGGGAGAAGGTCCGCGGGCAGCGACGGGCCGGCCGCGCGGGTGCCCACCGGGCGGTCGGGCAGGTCGAGTTGGAACCACACCTGCTTGTGCGTGGGCGTGTAATCGACGCCCCAGCGGCCGGCGATGGCCGCGCACAGCTGGAGGCCGCGGCCGCCCTCGCGGTCGGGGCTGCCCATGGTGGAGGGGTGGCCCTGGAGGGGGATCTCGCGCTCGGGGTAGCGGTCGGAGACCTCGATGCGTACGCCGTCGCCGGTGCGCAGGCACAGGACGTCGGCGTGGGTGCCCGCGTGGACCACGGCGTTGGTCACCAGTTCGCTGGTGAGGACCACGGCGTCGTCGACGATGTCGGCGAACCCCCAGCCCTGGAGGGTGTCGCGGACGAAGGAGCGGGCGGTCGCGACCGATCGCCCGACGGGCTCGAAGCTGGCAGCCGCGCGCGCGGTGATCACAGAACTCCTCGGCCGGTTGTCGACGTGCAGGGCTCCCCGGCCCTCCTGCTCGCGCCGCTGCTGCGGCAGCGTGCCGCTCGGCCGGGGCTCCGGGGGCTGGCCCCCTGGGATCAGTCCGGTGGTCATGTGTGCGGCCGCCCTCCGATGCCCGCTCGTGCTCGTGCCACCGCCCAGGCCGGACGGACCGGTGCGGCTGGACAGCCGCATGCAAGGTTACTTACCTTCCCCGTCCGTACGGATGCCGGTCAGCGGTGTTTCCGCCCCCAGGGTGTGCGGACCGTGTGTGCGCGCTGCCGAACTGTTATGGCCGAGTTCGGCGAGGGTGAAACACTGGGCAGTCTTCATGTGAAGGTCCGGGCAGACTGGGTGTCTTATGTGTACGGCGGGCAGCAGCCCCCCGGGCCTGCCTGATTACATCGGGCAATAGGACGGTCGATCCCTGTGGGAGGGACAAGTGGAGTCTGGCGCAGCGACGCGGGGCACGAAGGCGCGCGCGAAAGGCGGCCAGTCCCTGAGCAGGCAGCGCACCTCACGGGGCGGGACCACCGTGGTCGACACGGCGGCCCTTAACCGGCTGCTGGCAGCGCTCGTGTCCATGCGGGACGGGAACTTCCGCAAGCGGCTCACCGTATCCGGTGACGGCGTGATGTCGGAGATCGCGGCGGTTTTCAACGAGGTGGCGGACCGCAATCTCCACCTCACGGGTGAGTTGTCGCGAGTTCGGCGCATGGTCGGGCGTGAGGGAAAACTCACGGAACGGCTGGAGACGGGCGCCTGCGAGGGGTCCTGGGCGACCGCCATCGACAACTCGAACGCGCTGGTCGACGACCTCGTACGGCCTGTTTCCGAGGTCGGGCGGGTGCTGTCGGCGGTGGCGGAGGGTGATCTGTCGCCCCGGATGGAGCTGCGGACGCACACGCCGGAGGGGGCGGGGCATCCGCTGCGCGGGGAGTTCCTGAAGGTCGGGCGGACGGTGAACAACCTGGTCGACCAGTTGTCGACGTTCACCGACGAGGTCACGCGGGTGGCCAGCGAGGTGGGGACCGAGGGCAAGCTGGGCGGTCAGGCCCAGGTGCGCGGTATGTCCGGTTCGTGGAAGGACCTGACGGAGTCCGTCAACACGATGGCGGAGCGGTTGACCGCTCAGGTGCGGGACATCGCGCTGGTGACGACGGCGGTCGCCAAGGGCGATCTGTCGCGGAAGGTCACCGTGCATGTCGAGGGCGAGATGCTGGAGCTGAAGAACACCGTCAACACGATGGTGGACCAGCTCTCCGCGTTCTCCTCCGAAGTGACGCGTGTGGCCCGTGAGGTGGGCACCGAGGGCATCCTGGGCGGTCAGGCGCAGGTGTCCGGCGTCGACGGGGTGTGGAAGGAACTGACCGATTCCGTGAACACCATGGCCGGGAACCTGACGGCCCAGGTGCGGGGAATCGCGGAGGTGACGACGGCGGTCGCCAACGGTGATCTGTCGCGGAAGGTGACCGTGCCGGCGCGCGGTGAGGTCGCGCAGCTCGCCGAGACGATCAACCAGATGACCGAGACGCTGCGGATCTTCGCGGACGAGGTCACGCGGGTGGCCAACGAGGTCGGTGGCGAGGGGCGGCTCGGCGGTCAGGCGAATGTGCCGGGTGCGGCGGGGACGTGGAAGGACCTCACCGATTCGGTGAACACCGTCTTCCGGAACCTGACGACGCAGGTGCGGGACATCGCCGCCGTGACGACGGCGGTGGCCAACGGTGATCTGTCGCAGAAGGTCACGGTGGACGTGGCCGGCGAGATGCTGGAGCTGAAGAACACCGTCAACGGGATGGTCGACCAGCTGTCGGCCTTCGGTGCCGAGGTCACGCGCGTGGCGCGGGAGATCGGTGTCGAGGGTGAGCTGGGCGGTCAGGCCCAGGTGTCGGGCGCGGCGGGGACGTGGAAGGACCTCACGGACTCCGTCAACACGGCGTTCAGGAATCTCACCGGACAGGTGAGGAACATCGCCCAGGTCACGACGGCGGTGGCCAACGGTGATCTGTCGCAGAAGGTCACCGTCGACGTCTCCGGCGAGATGCTCAAGCTGAAGAACACCGTGAACACGATGGTGGACCAGCTGTCGTCGTTCGCCGATCAGGTGACGCGGATGGCGCGGGACGTGGGTACCGAGGGCCGGCTGGGCGGTCAGGCCCGGGTGGACGGTGTGTCGGGCACGTGGAAGGAGCTGACCGACTCCGTCAACTCGATGGCGGGGAACCTCACCTCGCAGGTGCGCAACATCGCGCAGGTGACGACGGCGGTCGCCCGGGGTGACCTGTCACAGAAGATCGACGTCGACGCGCGCGGGGAGATCCTCGAGCTGAAGAACACCATCAACACGATGGTCGACCAGCTCTCCGCCTTCGCCGACCAGGTGACCCGGGTGGCGCGGGACGTGGGTACCGAGGGCCGGCTGGGCGGTCAGGCGCAGGTGCCCGGTGTGGCCGGTGTGTGGCGGGACCTGACGGACTCGGTGAACGGCATGGCCGGCAACCTCACCGCGCAGGTGCGCAACATCGCGCAGGTCGCGACCGCGGTGGCGCGCGGTGACCTCTCCCAGAAGATCACCGTGGACGCGCGCGGGGAGATCCTGGAGCTGAAGAACACGCTGAACACGATGGTCGACCAGCTGTCGTCGTTCGCGCAGGAGGTCACGCGTGTGGCCCGTGAGGTGGGCACCGAGGGCATCCTCGGCGGGCAGGCCGAGGTGCAGGGTGTCTCCGGCACCTGGAAGGACCTCACGCAGTCCGTGAACTTCATGGCGAACAACCTGACCATCCAGGTGCGCCAGATCGCCGAGGTCACCACCGCGGTCGCCAAGGGCGACCTGTCCAAGAAGATCACCGTCGACGCCAAGGGCGAGATCCTCGAGCTGGTCACCACCGTCAACACGATGGTGGACCAGCTGTCCTCGTTCGCCGAGCAGGTGACCCGGGTGGCCCGTGAGGTGGGCACGGAGGGCATCCTGGGCGGCCAGGCGCACGTTCCGGGTGTCACGGGCATCTGGAAGGACCTCAACGACAACGTCAACCTGATGGCGAAGAACCTCACCGTTCAGGTGCGGAACATCTCCCAGGTTGCCGCGGCCGTCGCCAACGGCGATCTGACACGGACGGTGACGATCGAGGCGCGCGGTGAGGTCGCGCAGCTCGCCGACACGTTCAACACGATGGTGAAGACGCTGAGTTCGTTCGCCGACCAGGTCACCAAGGTGGCCCGTGAGGTGGGCACGGACGGCATCCTGGGCGGTCAGGCGCATGTGCCGGGTGTGGCGGGCACGTGGAAGGACCTCACCGAGTCGGTGAACCAGATGGCGTCCAACCTGACCGGTCAGGTGCGCAACATCGCCATGGTGACGACGGCCATCGCCAAGGGTGACCTGACGAAGAAGATCGACATCGACGCGCGCGGCGAGATCCTGGAGCTGAAGACGACGATCAACACGATGGTCGATCAGCTGTCGTCGTTCGCCGAGGAGGTCACCCGGGTGGCCCGCGAGGTGGGCACCGAGGGGCAGCTCGGCGGGCAGGCACGCGTGCGTGACGTCGACGGCACCTGGCGCGACCTCACCGAGTCGGTGAACGAGATGGCCGGGAACCTGACCCGGCAGGTGCGTGCCATCGCGCGCGTGGCGACCGCGGTGACCCGCGGTGACCTGAACCTGAAGATCGACGTGGACGCGTCCGGTGAGATCCAGGAACTCCAGGACTACATCAACAAGATGATCGCCAACCTGCGCGACACCACGATCGCCAACAAGGAGCAGGACTGGCTGAAGGGCAACCTCGCGCGCGTGTCCGCGTTGATGCAGGGCCGACGCGATCTGGAGGACGTGGCCTCGCTGATCATGAGCGAGCTGCCGCCTCTGGTCGCCGCGCAGCACGGCGCGTTCTTCCTGGCGATGCCGCCGGCCGACGGCAGCGGCGACCAGTACGAGCTGCGGATGCTGGGCTCGTATGGCTACTCGATGGGGTCGATGCCGACGTCGTTCCGGCCGGGTGAGGCGCTGGTCGGGACAGCCGCCGAGGAGAAGCGGACGATCCTCGTCTCCAACGCGCCGAGCGGCTATCTGAAGATCTCCTCGGGGCTCGGCGAGGCGCCGCCCGCGCAGGTGATCGTGTTGCCGGTGCTGTTCGAGGGCAAGGTGCTCGGCGTGATCGAGCTGGCGTCGTTCACGCCGTTCACGCAGATCCAGAAGGACTTCCTCAACCAGCTCGCCGAGATGATCGCGACGAGCGTCAACACGATCTCCGTCAACACCAAGACGGAGCAGCTGCTGAAGCAGTCGCAGGAGCTGACCGAGCAGCTGCGGGAGCGGTCGGCGGAGTTGGAGCAGCGGCAGAAGGCCCTTCAGGCGTCCAACGCCGAACTGGAGGAGAAGGCCGAGCTGCTGGCCCGGCAGAACCGCGACATCGAGGTGAAGAACACCGAGATCGAGGAGGCGCGGCAGGTCCTGGAGGAGCGCGCCGAGCAGCTCGCGGTGTCGATGCGCTACAAGAGCGAGTTCCTCGCCAACATGTCGCACGAGCTGCGGACGCCGCTGAACTCGCTGCTGATCCTGGC
Organism: Streptomyces sp. A012304; assembly: GCF_026008495.1. Classification (GTDB taxonomy): domain Bacteria; phylum Actinomycetota; class Actinomycetes; order Streptomycetales; family Streptomycetaceae; genus Streptomyces. Next base: position 10,336 of record NZ_BQUN01000093.1, on the reverse strand, counting down.
CAAGCTGCTCGCGGACAACGCGGAGGGCAACCTCTCGCCGAAGCAGGTGGAGTTCGCCGAGACCATCCACGGCGCCGGCTCCGACCTGCTCCAGCTCATCAACGACATCCTCGACCTGTCGAAGGTCGAGGCGGGCAAGATGGACGTCTCCCCGACGCGCATCGCGCTCGTCCAGCTCGTCGACTACGTGGAGGCCACCTTCCGTCCGCTGACCGCGGAGAAGGGGCTCGACCTGTCGGTGCGGGTGTCGCCGGAGCTGCCTGCCACGCTGCACACCGACGAGCAGCGGCTGTTGCAGGTGCTGCGCAACCTGTTGTCGAACGCGGTGAAGTTCACCGACTCCGGGTCGGTGGAGCTGGTGATCCGGCCGGCCGGGGCGGATGTGCCGGTGGCGATCCGGGAGCAGCTGCTGGAGGCCGGTTCGCTGGCCGACGCGGACGCTCCGCTGATCGCGTTCTCGGTGACCGACACCGGGATCGGTATCGCGGCCAGCAAGATGCGGGTCATCTTCGAGGCGTTCAAGCAGGCCGACGGCACCACCAGCCGCAAGTACGGCGGTACCGGCCTCGGGCTGTCCATCTCGCGGGAGATCGCGCAGCTGCTGGGCGGTGAGATCCACGCGCAGAGCGAGCCTGGGCGCGGGTCGACGTTCACGCTGTATCTGCCGCTGCATCCGAGCGAGCTGCCGCCGCAGGGCTACCAGCAGGCCATGTCCGCGCTGGAGGCCGGTGAGCTCCTGGCGTCCGAGAACGGGACGGGGGAGGGGGCGGAGCTGTCCGAGGCGGAGATCGAGACGCCGGCCGAGGTGAAGTCGTACCAGGAGACGCAGAACGGTCCGGCGGCGCTCTTCAGGCGGCGGCGGCGTTCGGTGGCCGGCGGGGAGGCGCGTGTCGGGCAGCCGGACCAGTGGGGGCCCGTGGGCCACGAGGTGCAGGCGCAGGCGCACCGGGGTATCCGCTTCGGCGGCGAGAAGGTGCTGATCGTCGACGACGACATCCGCAACGTGTTCGCGCTGACCAGCGTGCTGGAGCAGCACGGTCTGTCGGTGCTGTACGCGGAGAACGGCCGTGAGGGCATCGAGGTGCTGGAGCAGCACGACGACGTCGCGGTCGTCCTGATGGACATCATGATGCCGGAGATGGACGGGTACGCGACGACGACGGCGATCCGGCGGATGCCGCAGTTCTCCGGGCTGCCGATCATCGCGCTGACCGCGAAGGCGATGAAGGGCGACCGGGAGAAGGCGATCGAGTCGGGCGCCTCCGACTACGTCACCAAGCCGGTCGATCCCGATCATCTGCTGTCGGTGATGGAACAGTGGATGAGGGGGGCGTGACGAGCGTGGTGACGGGAACCATCGGCAGGTCGGAGAAGTTGCTGACTCAGGGTGGCCATCGCCGTGTAGCGGGGCGGGATTCGGGGAACCTTCTGGTCTCGTGCCGCGTTCCTGCTATGTGCACAGTGACATCGCGGTGACAGGGTGTGGCGACGGTCGGGGTGCGGCTACCATGACCGGCACAAGGAAGGGCGGCGCAAAGGAGTCGTCCCCAGGGGCGGCGCCCGGTGCACTGCCGGGGCGAGGAGGGCGGGCCATGGTGCAGAAGGCCAAGATCCTCCTGGTCGATGACCGGCCGGAGAATCTGCTGGCGCTGGAGGCGATCCTCTCGGCGCTCGATCAGACGCTGGTGCGGGCATCGTCCGGGGAAGAGGCGCTCAAAGCACTGCTGACGGACGACTTCGCGGTCATTCTGCTGGACGTCCAGATGCCAGGAATGGACGGTTTCGAAACGGCCGCGCACATCAAGCGGCGAGAACGGACGCGGGACATCCCGATCATCTTCCTCACGGCGATCAACCACGGCCCGCATCACACCTTCCGCGGATACGCGGCGGGCGCCGTGGACTACATCTCCAAGCCGTTCGACCCCTGGGTGCTGCGCGCGAAGGTCTCGGTCTTCGTCGAGCTGTACATGAAGAACTGCCAGCTGCGGGAGCAGGCGGCCCTGCTGCGGCTCCAGTTGGAGGGCGGCGGGGGCAGGACGGCGTCCGGTGGCGGTGCCAAGGAGGCGGCCGGGCTGCTCGCCGAACTGTCCGCGCGGCTCGCGGCCGTCGAGGAGCAGGCCGAGGCCCTGTCCAAGCAGCTCGACGACGAGTCGGCGGACGCGGCCGCGGTGGCCACGGCGGCGCACCTGGAGCGCAAACTCACCGGCCTGCGGCGGGCGCTGGACGCGCTGGAACCGGGCGCGGGCGGTGGCGCGGCGTCGGTGCCGTCGCAGAACTGAACCCAACTGACGCGTGCGGCGCCGGACGTTGCGCGTGAGCGCGCGTCAGCTTCACACCCCGGCAAGGACGACACGAACGGGTGAAGCGGTGGGCACACGTGTCCCCTGTCGTCTCCACCGGTAACCTCACACCCATGGCCTCACGTCCCTCCGCAGCCAAGAAGCAGCCCGCCAAGAAGGCGGCCGCTCCCGCGAAGGCTCCGGCGAAGAAGGCCGCCGCGAAGAAGCCCCCGGCCAAGAAGGCGCCCGCGAAGAAGGCAGCCGCCAAGAAGGCCGCGGCCAAGAAGCCCGCACCCAAGCCGGCACCCAATCCCACCGGGGGCGTGTACCGGCTCGTACGCGCCGTCTGGCTGGGTCTGGCCCACGCTGTGGGCGCGGTGTTCCGCGGGATAGGGAACGGCGCCAAGAACCTCGACCCCGCCCACCGCAAGGACGGTGTCGCGCTGCTGCTGCTCGGCATCGCGCTGATCGTCGCCGCGGGCACCTGGGCCGATCTGCGCGGACCGGTCGGCGACCTCGTCGAGATCCTGGTGACCGGCTCCTTCGGCCGCCTCGACCTGCTGGTGCCGATCCTGGTCGCGGTCATCGCCGTCCGCTTCATCCGGCACCCGGAGAAACCCGAGGCCAACGGTCGTATCGTGATCGGCCTGTCCGCGCTGGTCATCGGCGTGCTCGGGCAGGTCCACATCGCGTGCGGCTCGCCCGCCCGCAGCGACGGCATGCAGGCGATAAGGGACGCCGGCGGCCTCATCGGCTGGAGCGCGGCGACCCCGCTGACGTACGCCATGGGTGAGGTCCTCGCCGTACCCCTGCTCGTCCTGCTGACGGTCTTCGGGCTGCTGGTGGTCACGGCCACGCCCGTCAACGCCATCCCGCAGCGGCTGCGGCAGCTCGGGGTCCGCCTCGGTGTGCTGCACGACCCCGAGGCGGACGCGTACGACGAGTTCAGCGACGACGACGCGCGTTATGACGAGCAGTGGCGCGAGGGGCTGCCCGCGCGCCCCCGGCGGCGCTCCGGCGCCCCCCAGGCGTACGACCCCGACGGCGCCGAGCAGGAGGCGCTCTCGCAGCGGCGCGGCCGGCCCCGACGCTCTTCGGTGCCGCAGCCGGCGATGGACCGCCAGCCGGACGCCGTGGACATCGCGGCCGCCGCCGCGGCCGACCTGGACGGGGCCGTCCTGCACGGTATGCCGCCCTCTCCGATCGTCGCCGACCTCACGCAAGGCGTACGGGTGGGCGACCGCGAGCCGACCACGCCGACGCCTGTCCCGGCCCCGGCCGCGCGTCCCGAGCAGGAGAAGCTCAAGGACTCCGGCGTGGTGCCCGACCTGACCAAGGCCGCTCCCGAGCAGCCGCGCGAGCTGCCGCCGCGCGCCGAGCAGCTCCAGCTGTCCGGCGACATCACCTACGCACTGCCGTCGCTCGACCTGCTCACGCGCGGAGGGCCCGGCAAGGCGCGCAGCGCGGCCAACGACGCCGTCGTCGCCTCCCTGACGACCGTCTTCACCGAGTTCAAGGTCGACGCGGCCGTCACCGGCTTCACCCGCGGCCCGACGGTCACGCGCTACGAGGTCGAGCTGGGCCCCGCAGTGAAGGTGGAGCGGATCACCGCGCTGACGAAGAACATCGCGTACGCCGTCGCCAGCCCGGACGTGCGGATCATCTCGCCGATCCCCGGGAAGTCGGCGGTCGGCATCGAGATCCCGAACACCGACCGGGAGATGGTCAACCTCGGTGACGTGCTGCGGCTCGCGGAGTCCGCGGAGGACGACGACCCGATGCTGGTCGCCTTCGGCAAGGACGTCGAGGGCGGCTATGTCATGCACTCGCTGGCGAAGATGCCGCACATGCTGGTGGCCGGCGCCACCGGCTCCGGCAAGTCGTCCTGCATCAACTGTCTGATCACCTCGGTCATGATGCGGGCGACCCCCGAGGACGTCCGGATGATCCTCGTCGACCCCAAGCGCGTCGAGCTGACCGCCTACGAGGGCATCCCGCACCTGATCACGCCGATCATCACCAACCCCAAGCGGGCCGCCGAGGCGCTCCAGTGGGTCGTACGGGAGATGGACCTCAGGTATGACGACCTGGCGGCGTACGGGTACCGGCACATCGACGACTTCAACCGCGCGGTGCGGGAGGGGAAGGTCAAGCCGCCGGAGGGCAGTGAGCGGGAGCTCCAGCCCTACCCCTATCTGCTGGTGATCGTCGACGAGCTGGCCGACCTGATGATGGTGGCGCCCCGGGACGTCGAGGACGCGATCGTGCGGATCACACAGCTCGCGCGTGCGGCCGGTATCCATCTGGTGCTCGCCACGCAGCGGCCCTCCGTCGACGTCGTCACCGGCCTGATCAAGGCGAACGTGCCCTCGCGGCTCGCGTTCGCCACCTCCTCGCTCGCCGACTCGCGGGTCATCCTCGACCAGCCGGGCGCGGAGAAGCTGATCGGCAAGGGTGACGGGCTGTTCCTGCCGATGGGGGCGAACAAACCCACCCGAATGCAGGGCGCGTTCGTCACCGAGACCGAGGTCGCGGCCGTCGTGCAGCACTGCAAGGACCAGATGGCGCCCGTCTTCCGGGACGACGTCACCGTGGGCAGCAAGCAGAAGAAGGAGATCGACGAGGACATCGGCGACGACCTCGACCTGCTGTGCCAGGCGGCCGAACTGGTCGTCTCCACGCAGTTCGGGTCGACGTCCATGCTCCAGCGCAAGCTGCGGGTGGGCTTCGCCAAGGCCGGACGGCTGATGGACCTCATGGAGTCCCGGGGCATCGTCGGACCGAGCGAAGGGTCGAAGGCGCGTGACGTTCTCGTGAAGCCCGACGACCTGGACGGCGTGCTCGCCGTGATCCGCGGGGAGTCTGAAGGGTAGACGTGCCCGTGGGGGCGGCGGACGGCCGTGACTCACCCGTTAGAGAGCGACGGGCAACCGTTTCCCTTTGGCGTACGTCAAGTTGAGCGATAGTACAGGTACGGGTCCACCATGGGGTCGTACCTGGCCCGTCATCGGCGTGTCCGGCCATACCGATGGCGTACAAAGTCCCACCGTCCGGTTGCCCCTCCCTTTCGCACCCCCCCTAGACTGAACCTCCAGCACAGGTGGCTACACGCTCGAAAGGCGCCCCCGTGTCCATCGGCAACTCCCCTGAAGACGAGCGTCCGTTCGAAGACGTCTCCGAGGAAGCCCGCCCCTCCATCGGCCGCGCCTTGCAGCAGGCGCGCATCGCGGCCGGGCTGACCGTCGACGACGTCAGTACCGCCACCCGGGTCCGCATCGCCATCGTGCACGCCATCGAGGCGGACGACTTCGCGGCCTGCGGCGGCGACGTCTACGCGCGCGGTCACATCCGGACCCTGGCCAGGGCCGTCCGCCTCGACCCCGCCCCGCTGATCGAGCAGTACGACGCCGCGCACGGCGGCCGGCCCGCGCCGACCCCGGCCGCGCCGCTGTTCGAGGCGGAACGCATCCGCCCCGAGCGGCGCGGGCCGAACTGGACCGCGGCCATGGTCGCCGCGATCGTCGTCGTCATCGGGTTCGTCGGCTTCACCGCCTTCAAGGGCGGCGACGGCACCACCCAGGACGTCGCCGAGGGCACCCCGGCGACCAGCCCGAGCGCCCCGCCCACCCCGAAGGCCGAGAAGCCCGCCGACAAGACGCCCGAACCCTCCGACAGCGCCATCGCAGCCGCGCCCCAGGACAAGGTGACCGTCCAGGTCAGCGCCGCCGACGGCAAGAGCTGGATCTCCGCCAAGGACCACAACGGCCGGCTGCTGTTCGACGGACTGCTCAAGCAGGGCGACACCAAGACCTTCCAGGACAGCGAGAAGATCAACCTCGTCCTCGGCGACGCCGGGGCCATCCAGCTCCACGTCAACGGCAAGAAGATCGAGGACGACTTCCAGCCGGGCTCGGTGGAGCGGCTGACGTACACCAAGGGCGACCCGCAGGCCGGGTGACGCTCGACGTCCCGGTGGACGGGGTCGGCGAAGATCGCCAACCCCGTCGACAGGGGGTGTCAGTCAGACAAAGTAGTCTTGAGCCCATGCCTGAACGCCGTACCGTCGCACTTGTCACCCTTGGCTGCGCCCGTAACGAGGTGGACTCGGAGGAGCTCGCAGGCCGTTTGGAGGCGGACGGCTGGCAGCTCGTGGAGGACGCCGCGGACGCGGACGTCGCCGTGGTCAACACCTGTGGTTTCGTCGACGCCGCCAAGAAGGACTCCGTCGACGCCCTCCTGGAGGCCAACGACCTCAAGGGACACGGCAGAACGCAGGCCGTGGTGGCGGTGGGCTGCATGGCCGAGCGGTACGGCAAGGATCTCGCCGAGGCCCTCCCGGAGGCCGACGGCGTGCTCGGCTTCGACGACTACACCGACATCTCCGACCGCCTCCAGACCATCCTGTCCGGCGGGATCCACGCCTCCCACACCCCCCGCGACCGGCGCAAGCTGCTGCCGATCAGCCCCGCTCAGCGGCAGGAATCGGCCGCCGCGGTCGCGCTGCCGGGCCACGGGCCCCAGGATCTTCCGGAAGGCCTCGCTCCGGCCTCCGGCCCCCGAGCGCCGCTGCGCCGCCGTCTGGACGGCTCCCCGGTCGCCTCGGTCAAGCTCGCCTCCGGGTGCGACCGGCGCTGCACCTTCTGCGCCATTCCCTCCTTCCGCGGCTCCTTCATCTCACGCCGCCCCGCGGACGTGCTGAACGAGACGCGGTGGCTGGCCGAGCAGGGCGTCAAGGAGATCATGCTGGTCTCCGAGAACAACACCTCCTACGGCAAGGACCTCGGCGACATCCGACTGCTGGAGTCGCTGCTGCCCGAGCTGGCCGAGGTCGACGGCATCGAGCGGGTGCGCGTCAGCTACCTCCAGCCCGCCGAGATGCGGCCCGGGCTGATCGACGTGCTGACCTCGACCCCGAAGGTCGCCCCCTACTTCGACCTGTCCTTCCAGCACTCCGCGCCCGACGTGCTGCGCGCGATGCGCCGCTTCGGTGACACCGACCGCTTCCTGGAGCTGCTCGACACGATCCGCGGCAAGGCTCCCGAGGCGGGTGTGCGCTCCAACTTCATCGTCGGTTTCCCCGGCGAGTCCGAGGCCGACCTGGCCGAGCTGGAGCGGTTCCTCAACCACGCGCGACTGGACGCCATCGGGGTCTTCGGCTACTCCGACGAGGAGGGCACCGAGGCCGCGACCTACGACAACAAGCTCGACGAGGACGTCGTCGCCGAGCGGCTCGCCCGGATCTCCCGCCTCGCCGAGGAACTCGTCTCGCAGCGGGCCGAGGAGCGGGTCGGGCAGAGCGTGCGCGTGCTCGTGGAGTCGGTGGACGAGGAGGGCGTGTACGGCCGCGGCGCGCACCAGGCGCCCGAGACGGACGGCCAGGTGCTGCTCACACCGGGCGAGGGCCTCGCCGTCGGTCGTATGGTCGAGGCGAAGGTGGTCGGTACGGAGGGTGTCGACCTGGTGGCCGAGCCCCTGACGGTCTCGGCCGGGTGGAGTGAGGAGGCGGACAGATGACGGGTGTCCCGGCATCGGCCGCGGGAGGCTCCTCGCCGGCGAAAGGCGTGGCGGCGGCCGCATCGGACGCGTCGTCTGCTGCTGGGGCATCGGATGGTGCGTCTTCGGCGCCTGGTGTGTCGGGGGGTGCCTCTGGCGTTCCCCGGGCGTCGGGTGAGGCGTCCGCCGTTTCCGGGGCGTCGGGTGGGGGGTCCGCTGACTCCGGTGGGGGGTCTGCCGCGTCGAGTGGTGAGCCCGTTCCGTCGAGTGGTGCGTCTGCCGCTTCCGGTGGTGAGTCTGCCGGCTCTGGTGGTGACGGGGTGCCGGGCGGTGGCAGGACGCCGCGCGGCGGGAAGATCGCCGCGGCGGCCGTCAATCAGGCGAGCGTCTGGAACATCGCCAACCTGCTGACGATGCTCCGGCTGATCCTGGTGCCCGGCTTCGTCGCGCTGATGCTGGCCGACGGCGGCTACGACCCGGCGTGGCGCTCCTTCGCCTGGGCGGCCTTCGCCATCGCCATGATCACCGACCTGTTCGACGGGCACCTGGCGCGGACGTACAACCTCGTCACCGACTTCGGGAAGATCGCCGACCCCATCGCCGACAAGGCGATCATGGGGGCAGCCCTGATCTGCCTCTCCGCGCTCGGCGACCTGCCGTGGTGGGTGACGATCGTGATCCTCGGCCGGGAACTCGGTGTGACGCTGCTGCGTTTCTGGGTCATCCGGTACGGCGTCATCCCGGCGAGCCGCGGTGGCAAGCTGAAGACTCTCACCCAGGGCGTCGCCGTCGGGATGTACGTCCTGGCGCTCACGGGATGGCTGGCCACCCTGAGGTTCTGGGTGATGGCCGCGGCGGTCGTCCTGACCGTGGTGACCGGGCTCGACTATGTGAGACAGGCCATTGTGCTGCGCCGGCAGGGGATCGCCGAGCGCAAGGCCGCGTCGGAGGAGACGGAAGCGTGAGTTCCACGGCCGCCGACGTGGTGCGACTACTGACGGTGAGGGGCGAGACGCTCGCCGTGGCCGAGTCGCTGACCGGCGGTCTGGTTGCGGCGGAGATCACATCGGTGCCCGGGGCGTCCAAGGCGTTCCGGGGGTCGGTGACCGCGTACGCCACCGCGCTGAAGCATGAACTGCTCGGTGTGGACGCCGCTCTGCTGGCCGCCCGTGGAGCGGTGGACGCGCAGGTCGCGGCCCAGATGGCGGTCGGCGTGCGTGAGGCACTAGGCGCGGACTGGGGCATAGCGACGACAGGTGTCGCGGGCCCCGAGCCCCAGGACGGGCAGCCCGTCGGGACGGTCTTCGTCGCGGTGGACGGCCCGTTCGGGGCGGATTCCGGTTCCGCCCCTGGCGGAAAAGTGGAGGCCCTGCGGTTGAACGGCGACCGCGCGGAAATTCGTAGAGAGAGTGTACGGAGCGTACTCGCAGTGCTTCTGACAGAGCTTGCGGGCGAACAGACCGGGAATGAGCGGGCACAGGATACGGAACAGAACGGGGGGTTTTGATGTTTGCAGCCCTGAGTGAACACGACATCGCTCCCCGCACGGCCGCAGCGCGAGGCGGTACGGTGGGGCGTGAAGGATGCGGCTACGCGGTCCGAGGAGGGAGCCACCGATGATTCTGCTCCGTCGCCTGCTGGGTGACGTGCTGCGTCGGCAGCGCCAGCGCCAGGGCCGTACTCTGCGCGAAGTCTCCTCGTCCGCCCGAGTCTCACTCGGCTATCTCTCCGAGGTGGAGCGGGGGCAGAAGGAGGCTTCCTCCGAGCTGCTCGCCGCCATCTGCGACGCGCTGGACGTACGGATGTCCGAGCTCATGCGGGAAGTGAGCGACGAGCTCGCCCTCGCCGAGCTGGCCCAGTCTGCTGCCGCCACCCCCAGCGAGCCTGTGCCCACGCCGGTTCGGCCGATGCTGGGTTCCGTGTCGGTGACCGGTGTGCCACCGGAGCGGGTGACCATCAAGGCGCCTGCCGAGGCGGTGGATGTGGTCGCCGCGTGAGGATCGCGCGGATGAGTGCGTGAGCCCACGACGTGTGGTGGCTTACACGGATGGGTGACCCTGACGGGTGACCTGAGGTGTGAGCCACGAGGCCCCGGCCGGGGTCCCTTCCGGATGCGGAGGGGTGCGGTCGGGGTTTTCGCATTGTGGGGGGTGGGTGTTTCTGCCGTGGGGGGATTGGGTGGGGTGTGTGGTTGCCGGTGGTGGGTGGGGCGGTCATGGTGGGAGGGGCCGGGGTGCCTCCAGCGGTGTCCGCCGGGTGAGGCTCCGGCAAGGGCAGGCCTACTTTGTGGCGTCGGGCTGGAGGTGGCCGCCGTGACGGGTCGGACAGTGCGCCGGGGGGCCGCGCTGGGGCTCGGCGCGCTGTGGTGGTGGGCTGTGGCGCGGCTCGCGGTGGCCCCCGAGGCCGGAGTGCTGGAAGGGGCGGTCGTGGCCGGGGGGTGGGGGCTGAGCCTGTTGCCCGTGCACTGTGTGGGCAAGGGGCATGCGGCCGGGGTGGTGGGGGCGCGGAGGTGGCGGGACGCTTGGCGGGGGGAGGGGACGTAGGGGGCGCGGTGAGGGTGG
>NZ_BQUN01000092.1:148770-159957 GCF_026008495.1 Streptomyces sp. A012304 | reverse complement strand
GCTTTGATGGCCTCTGTCTGGTACGGGCGGGGCGTGAACGTCTCGGGCGTATCAGACAACTCGGTCACCTCGGCTCTCGGTTGCGGGGTTCTGCGGGGATGTTGCGGGGATGTCTGCGGGGATGTCCCGCCGAAGCCATCTGCTTTCTGAGCAGGGCGTTTGCGGGGTTTGCGGGGTTCTCCGGAATGTTTCGGAGGGTCTACACGTATGGGGAGAACCATTTATGCGGTGACGCATGCACACGCTTGTTGCATGTGATGTACGTGATGCGCGTCCGTATAGGGGGAGAGTGCCAGCCATTCCGGACTTCCCCGTAACCCCGTAAACGGGCAGGTCACCGGCCGCTTGGGCTTCCCGGGAACTTTCCCGCAGATGCGGGGTTCTCGCGCTCACCGGCCGCTTCCCCACTGCTCGACGCGCCAGCGGTTCTGCTTCAGGTTCCGGTCGTAGACAAGGACGATCTTCAGATCCTCGTAGTAGCGACCTTCCCTGGCCTTCAGCCAGTGCCCGAGCTGCTTGGGCGACGGCACGTCGCCGTTGTGGAGCCGAGGAACCGATTCCTTCAGGCCCAGCAGTTCCTTGGCCGTGACCGCCCGTCCGGCCAGGTCCGCCTTGGAGTTCCACTCCGTCAGGAACGCGGCCCACTCCTGGGCTTCGTCGTCGAGGAAGGTGGCCTGGTTGTCACGGTCAGCGAGCCATCCGGGAACGCCGAGGTAGTCGAGGATCCCGGCCATCACGGACGCCCAGCGGGAGTAGTCGCCCATGCGGGTATTGATGGTGTTCGCGCCGGCGGCGAGCCAGCCGCGGACCATGGTGACGAGGGCGGCGACGACGGTGGACGCGTTCTGCTCCAGCCAGGCCCGCAGGTCTCCGACAGTGAAGTTGTCGCGCTGGTCGGGGTTTGGGCAGTTCGGGTCCAGGCGTACCCAGAGGGTGCGGCGCGCGTTGTCCCCGGCGGTGCGGATGTTGTTGCCGGTGAGGACCCACAGCCGGTCGTTGGGCATGGTGATGGAGGTGGTGCTGCCTAGAAGGCGGTCGCTCCACTTGGCGCTGGTCAGGAGCGAGGAGAGGATGGCCGACCTGATGACGCTGCCGTTGGGCAGGTTGTCCATGGCGATGACGGGGTCGCCGCAGTCCCACAGCTTCGCGGTGATCGACTTGCGGAGCTCGGCGTCGTTCTCCGGCCAGGGCGTTTCGGCGAGCCCGTAGACGTAGCCGAAGGCGTCCTTGAGGAGGGTCTTGCCGGAGGCCTGGGAGGTGCTGGTGATGAGGACGAGCGGCGTCGGCCCTGGCACGTAGGGGCGGATGATCGGGGACAGCAGTGCCCCGAGGTACTGGGCGCGGTCGGAGTCGTCGACGAACGGGAAGTCGGCCAGCATCTGCCCAAGGACGATGTCCTTGGCGCGCTGTACGGACTCTGCGGTGACCTGCGGTTGGAGGCGACGCAGCGGCACCCGGGGGTGCAGGTAGAGGCCGGTGCCCCGGTCGTATCCGGGGGCCTGGACGAGGGTTCCGTCCGGTCGCACGACGGGTGAGGTGACGACGCCCCGGAGCGGCAGGAGCGGCCAGTCCTTGCGGCCGAGGATGGTGCCGCAGGTCTTCGGCATGACCAGTTCGCGGACTTCCTTGGTGCCCTCGGTCAGCGGGTCGCGGACGACCTGGTAGGTGGTGACGTGCTCGGCGAGGTACGCCCGGAGGTTGTCCGTGCCGAGCTGCTTGACGAGGGGGTTGCCCTGGTCGTCCTCGTACACCCAGCACGGGCCGGTCGACCGCTTGTACAGGCCGGGGAGCTTCTGCTCGCTCATGATGGCGAGGAGGCCCTCGATGGCGTCGGCCTCGTTGGTGATGTCGAGTTCGGGCTTGACGGGAACGATGTGGAGGTCCGGGCCGCCGGCTGTGTCCTGCTCTTCCGGGTCCGGGAGGTTGTCGGGGTCGAGGGCGGACGAACCGTCGGTGAACGGACCGGTCTGCCGAGGGACCGACCGCAGGCGCTGACGCGGCGGCTCGGATCCGTACCCCTTGCTGCGGAGATCGGTGGCGGCGCGCTTGAACGCCTCCAGGGTGGTGCCGCCCTGGGTGAGCAGGGTGTACGCGGCGAACTTGTCGTAGGGCGTCTCCGTCTCGAACACGGTGGACGTGCTGAACACGTACAGCCGGTCTCGGTCGGAGGCGTGGCCGGTGGTGGCGGAGATCCCGCGCGGCTTGCCCTTGCGCCGCCAGTAGGTCGTCTGGCCGCGCGTGAAGATCGGGTCGAACTCCTCGCCGATGATCTCCGTCCAGTTGGCTCTGTTCTCGAAGTCGTCACCGGGCCGCACGTAGCCGGCGGGCAGTTCGCGCTTCGGTCGCGGGGCGGTCTTCGCCTTCTCCTCGGCGGGCATCGCGTCGAAGGCCTGGCACAGGGCGTAGATCGCGTCGAGGTCTTCCGGTTCGACGACGGCCATGGTGGTGGGGCCGCCGGCGAGTCGGATGTAGGGCTCACCGCTGGGGTGCGTGGGGCCGTGCGACGGGGCGATGACGACGAAGCCGCCCTCACCTCGGGTCTCGATGAGAACCCGCACGATCTTGATGTTGGGTTTCTCGGCGACGCGCTGACGCTCTTCCGGCGTGTACTCGTCTTCGTGTGCGAGGCGGCGGGCGAGCTTCTTGTTCGCGGCGACCGGCCTGCCCTTGACGATGACCTTGTAGTGAACGCCGCCGGAGGGCGACTGGTCGGCCCAGCCGGTGGTGACGGCCTGCCAGAGGTCACCGAGCCCGCTGTTGTTGGCGAGCTCGGCGACCCCGTCGAGGAGGCCTTCCTTGATGGCCAGGCCCTCGAACTCGATGAGTTCGATGTTGCCCGAGACGGCGCCGGTGACGATGCCGATGCCGGTACGCCGGCCGTCACCGAACCATCGGTCGTGTTCTTCGGGGGTGGAACGGTCGACCTTGTACTGGGTCCAGCCGCGGACGTCTGGGGCCTTGCTGCCGTCGGGCCGGACGGGCAGTACGCACAGACCGGCGTCGTGCAGCTCGCGGGCGGAAGCCCGGAGGTCGGGGGTCTGTGCGTCGTTCAACGGGACTCTCCGGTGCAGCGGACGGGGTGGTCGGTGCGGATGGTGTCGACGAACGGCTTGACGTCGTCGCCGTAGACGGGCCCCTCGATGGGCTGGGTGCAGCCGGGGCGGAGGCACTCGTAGCGGGCGCGGATGCCTTCGAGGTCGACGAACAGGGCGTCGGCGATGGCATCGCCCTGTCGGGTGGACGGGGCGGCCGGCGCTGAACCGGGAGTCAGCCGGTGCACGGGCCAGCCGGGCCCGGGCGGGGTCTCGGGCAGGCCGCGCAAGGCGTTCGGGGTGTGGGCGGGGCAGCGGTGGCCGGGCAGGTAGTGGCGGACGCCGTCGACTTCCTTGCAGTGCCGTCGCTCCGCGCCGATCCAGTGGCCGCACTCGGGGCGGGTGCTCTCCTTCACGCCGCCTCCCGGCGGCTCGCGGCGAACGCCGTGCGGATCACCGCGCGCTGCTCGTCGGTCAGCGGCGGGGCGGCGTCGACGATGCGGTCGATGCGCGCCCAGTAGGCGGCGTTGCGGGCGGGGTCGGCGAAGCGGACGGGACGGTCGGGTCGGGCCGGGCGGCCGGGGGTGTCCACGAGCTGCACACCCCCGGCCGCCGCCTCGGCGGGCAACGCCGTCACGAGCGGGCCTCCGTGATGGCGCGGATCCGGCGGTCATCCGCCTCACGGTCGAGGCGAGCGATCTCCGGGTCACCCTCGAAGTCGTCGGCCGCGCTCTCCTCGGCGTGGACTACGACGGACTCCAACTCCGCGACGAACCCGCGCATCGCGTCCAGCGCCTGGCGGGCCTCCGCCGGGCTCAGCTCGCCCGTAGCGGTCCCGTAGTCGATCCAGACGCGGGTCTCACGGCCGTAGGCCTGCGGCTTGTCGTTGGTGACGACGACCTGCGCGGCGAGCCACGGCAGTTGGGCGTTCTCCTCACGGCTGTACGAGGAGTCGATGTCGCGCATGGCGGTCTCGACCCGGACGGCGGCGTGCCACTCCGGAGCGTTCGGGGTGTTGTGGTCGTTGATGCAGTCGGGGGTGCAGCCCCAGCGGAGCATCCACTCGGCGCCGCGCTGGGCGGCGGTGAGCGGGTAGCCCTCGGGTTTCTGGGCCTGGCGCAGCTCGGCGGTCATGGCCTCGACGAACTGGGCGGCCAGTTCGGGCGTGTATCGCTCCGGCAGGGCGGACTGCATGGCCTCGGCAACAGCCGAGGGGAGGGCGGCTATGACTCTTTCGAGGCTCGCGGTCAGGACCCGGTCCGTCATCTCGTCGCCGGGGGACTTGCGCTGCTGGGCGTCCCACCGGCGGGCGAGGGCTGCGATTCTGTCGAGCTGCTTGTGCTGCTCGACGACCTTGGCCAGCAGGTGGGCTGGGGTGACCACCTGAAGGTCACCCTGGTTCCCGTGGGTGCTGGCGACCAGCGTGGGCTGGCCGGTCTCGAGGTCGTTCATCACCTCTGCGGTGAGGCTGGCGGTGACGCTCTGCTCGGGCAGGGTCGACGCGGGTGGCGCGGAAATGGCAAGATTGCTCATGAGCGCGTTCCGTTTCTTACTTCGCGGTGGAGATGGATTGCTCTTCTGGAGAGGCCGGCTGGTACCCGGCCTCTTCGTCGTTTCCGGCTGGCGCCCCCGTCTGGTACACGGGGGCGGCGCCGAAGTGGGTGGCCCGTGGCCTTGCCACTGTCAGGCCGTTTCCCTCTCGTCGGGTGACGAGGATCGTTGGCGTAGGGACTCAAGAAGGTCGGCGTAGGCAAGTGCGGCCTCGCCACGTGGCTTGCGCGTCCCACGTTCCCAGCGCCACACGGTGGACTGGTCCACCCCGCAGGCCTGGGCTACTTCACCGATCGAAAGCTGTGCTGCCACCCGCAACTGCTCGGCCTCCCCGGTGGACAGGGCCGAGCGCAGGTCAGCGAGACGCAGCGCTTGCGCTTGTGCCATGCCCACACCCTAGCCATACCCTTGCCATTCAGGCAATGGAGTGACAGAAGTGGCTAACCGCTAAGGCTTCCCTAAGTCTTGCCAATGCCTTGCCGATGCGGGCAGGATGATGCCGTGGACGACTACCTGAACCCCCCACCGGGATGGCACTACTCAGTGCACCCGTGGCACGCCCTGGACGACATCCCAGACTTGCCCGAGCTCATGCAGGTGGGCACAGTCCTGCTCCCTGAGTTCTTCCACCTGGCTGTTGGGACCGAGGCCATGTGGGGCGAGGGATGGCCCGGGGACGACGACTTCGCGCTGTTTCTTCACTTCCACGTCTTCGAGGGTGAGCTGACGCTAAGCGAAGCCCGCAGCGCTGGGGCAGACCTGCCAATCGCCTACGAGAAGTTCCGAAAGATCGTCCCAACCGGGCGTTGGAAGCCCATGGCCGTAGCGCTGATGACCCGCTACCTCGCCGCCTTTATGGAAGAGGGCGGCAGGCCAGACGCAGACATGGCGCCCGCTCACGGACCTCGCGCAGTGGTCGCGTATGAAAATCGGCCCAGTGCCGCGATGCGGTGGATTGAAAAGCTTCAGTCGCAAGCAGCCGAGGCATACGCGCTCGCCCGCGACCAGCCCGCCGCCGCGCCAGGCAAGCGTAAGCGGAACAGGATCACTGATGACTTCCTGCACGAGGTGGCGAAGATCTACCTATCAGCTGACAAGATCGGCTTGCCGCCGACGCGAGAAGTGGCAAACCATTTCCATGCCCCCCACTCGACAGCGGCCAAGTGGGTGTCCAGCGCCCGTCGTAAGGGCTTCCTCCCGCCCCCTGGAGTGAGGCCGCTCACCGATAACGAAGCGCAAAGTGTCCTCAATGAACGACGCATTGAGCTCGAATGGCTGATCGACGAGAGTGGCATCCAGCATGCGATCGGCGAGGAGAAGGACCCTCAGAAGAAGGCGGACTACGAGAAGATGCTCAAAGACGCCGAGGAAGAACTCGCCCGGTTGGGCCGGCTCCCCGGGGACTCCGACTGAGTCACGCGCTGCCCCGTTTCCATGCGAAGACGACGGCGTCGTAGTCGAAGTACCCGCCGTCCGGCATCCGCCCCGGGCGCGGGGTCTTCAGCGTCACCTCGACCAGCGACCGCAGCACGGTGCGCTGCCGGTCCAGGGGCATCGCCCGCCACGCCTTCCGTGGGTCCTTCGCCCCCACCAGCTCCACCAGTGGATCCACCTGCGCCGCCCGGGCAAGCTGCTGCGTGACCCCCTCCAGTTGCGCGCGCGCCGTGTCCGTGCCCTCGGTGAACTGCACCTCGTCGATCTGGCCGGCCCCGTACATGCCCGCCAGGTTCCGCATCCGCCCCCGGATCCCCTCGGCCTCCGCCTGCAGGGCGGCCACGTCCACGTCGTCGGGGGCGGGCAGCAGCAACTCGTGCGCGTCGTCGCGTGACAGCCGCTCGACGATCGTGTCCTCGACGTACTGGTCGACGACCTCGGCCCGCCGGCCGCCGCCGTGAGCGGTCTGGCACCGGTAGCTGGGATACAGGCGCCCGCCGGACTGGGTGACGTACACGAACTCGGTGCAGTCCCCGCGGCCGCACCGGTACAGCAGCGACCCCAGCCACTTCGGCGTAGCCCCGGGTGTCGTCCTGCGATCCGGGTTCTTCAGGATCGCCACGACGGCCCTGTACTTCGTCTCCTCGACGATCGGGTCCCACTTGCCGCGGCCGACCTCCTCGCCCCGGTAGACGGCGATCCCGGCGTTCCTGGGGCGCAGCAGCATGTCCCGCAGGTCCTGGTGGGTGACCGGGTTCCCGCGCGTCGTGGTGACGCCCTTGTCGGCGCACCACTTCACGAGCGACCGGATCGACCCTCCGGAGAGGATCTCGTCCGTCCAGTAGCGCAAGGCCTCAGCCTCCTCGGGCACGGCCTTGAGCATGTCGAGGACGGGCACCTCGGTCTCCTCGCCGGTCTTCCGGTCGGCGACGGTGCGCGTCTCCCCGGTGGGCATGCCCCACCCGAACGGGCGGATGCCGCCCATCCACTCCCCGGCGAGGGCCTTCTGCCGGCGGGCACGGGCGACGCGCTCGCCCTTGTGCTCGGATTCCTGGCGGGCGACGGCGCCGAGGATCCGCGCGGTCATCCTCCCGGACGGCGTGGCGAGGTCGATCTCGCCGGCCTGCACGGTGTGGGTGGAGACGCCGCGCCGCTCGCACACGTCGATGTAGCCCTCCAGCTCGGTCGGCGAGCGGTGGAGGCGGTCGGTGTGCCAGGCGATGACGACGGTCGCCTTTCCCTCGTCGAGGTCGGCGAGCATCCGGGCGTAGTCCTTGCGCTTGCTGCCCTTCCTGAAGGCGCTCACGTCGTTGTCGACGTACACCTCGACGACGTCCCACCCGTTACGCAGCGCGAGGGCTTCGCAGTCCTCGCGCTGGCGGTCGACGCCGAGGCCTGCGCCGGTGCGGTCCTGGCTGATGCGGCAATAGATGACGGCGCGCGTGCGGGCGCCCCCCGTTGGAGTGGGCTTCATGCCCGAAGTCTGCACCCCTAGTGGTGTCTTTGTCTCAGGTTCGGGAAGACGACCCTGCTCAGTGCCTTGTTGGGGCTGGTCGGACCCGGGGAGCGGATCGTGCTCGCGGAGGACTCGGCGGAGCTGCGCCCCGATCATCCGCATGTCGTGCGGCTGGAGACCAGACCGGCCAACCAGGAGGGGGCGGGGCTCGTCACGCTCGAGGACCTGGTGCGGCAGGCCCTGCGGATGCGGCCGGACCGGCTGGTCGTGGGCGAGGTGCGCGGGCCGGAGGTCGTCCATCTGCTGGCCGCGCTCAACACCGGACACGAGGGCGGTTGCGGGACCGTCCACGCGAATGCCGCCGCGGACGTCCCGGCCCGCCTGGAGGCGCTCGGCACGGCGGCCGGGCTCGACCGGGCCGCGCTGCACAGTCAGTTGGCGGCCGCGCTGTCGGTGGTGCTGCATCTGGCGCGCGATCCGGCAGGTCGGCGGCGGATCGCCGAGGTTCATGTGCTGGAGCGCGACTCCGGCGGGCTGGTGCGGACGGTTCCGGCGCTGCGATGGCAGGCGGAGGCCTTCGCCCACGAGCGGGGCTGGGAGCGGCTGAGGGAGCTGCTGCGGGGTGACGGGAGCGAGTCAGGTGAACGGGACGGGAGCGGTGATGAACGTATGGGGTGAGGTGCCGATGGCTGCGGCCGTCGCCTGCGTCGGAGCGGCGGCCTGGCTGTGGGGCGGACCGTATTCGGCGGCCCGGCGGGCACAGTTGCTGCTCGCGGGAGGCGGGGTGGTCGGCAGTGGGCCTCCGTCGTGGCAGGACCTCGCGGGGGAGCTGCGGCGGATGCGCGGGCGGTGGCGGCCCGAGTGGTGGTCGCTGGTCCTCGGGCTGGCCGTGGCGGTGCTGGGTGCCTCGGTGCTGCCGGTCGTCGCGGGGGCGGCCGGAGTGCCTTTGGCGCGTCGGATGCGGCGGGTTCGTGAGGCGCGCCGGGCGGGGGAGCGCCGTGCGGACGCGGTGATCGCGCTGTGCGCGGCGCTCGCCGGGGAGGTACGTGCGGGGCGGCAGCCGGGCGAGGCCTTGCAGAGGGCCGCCCGCGACTCCGGGGGACTGGGCGCGGCGCAGGCGGCGGTGCTGGCGGCGGCCAGGTTCGGCGGGGACGTGCCCGGTGCGCTCGCGGTCGCGGCACGGCGGCCGGGCGCCGACGGACTGCTGGGGCTCGCGGCGTGCTGGCGGGTGGCCGTCGACCAGGGCGCAGGTCTCGCGGCTGGACTCGACCGCCTCGAAGGGGCGCTGCGCGCGGAACGCGACCTACGGGCCGATCTGCGAGCGCAGTTGGCGGGCGCCCGTGCCACGGCGGTGATGCTCGCCGGCCTTCCGGTCCTGGGCCTGCTCCTCGGGACCGCGCTTGGCGCCGACCCGCTGCATGTCCTGCTGCACACCGGGCCGGGGCTGGGGTGCCTGCTCGTCGGCGGAGCACTGGAGACGGTGGGCCTGTGGTGGGCGGCGCGGATCGTGCGCGGAGCGGAGGCGAAATGAGTGCGGAGGTTGTCCACAGGCTGGGGGTGACGGTGGGGATCGCGCTGGTCCTCGGATGGGCGGGGCGCTGGCTGAAGGCCGTCAGACAGGAGCGCAGGACGCGGCAGCGGCTGGCCGAGCTGCTGGCCGTCTCGGCGACGACGGAGACGGCGCGTCCTGGAGTGCGGGAGGCCGCGCGGCGATGGCTGCCTGAGGTGACGGTGGTGGGCGCCGGATGGGTGGTGGGCGGTGACCTCATCGGTCTCGCCCTGGGGCTGGTCGGCGCGGTGGGGCTGTGGCGGTGGCGCCGTCGACGGCAGCCGGACGGTTCCGTGAGTGAGGCCGACGCACGGGCCGCGGCCCGGCAACTCCCACTCGCCGCGGACCTGTTGGCGGCCTGCATCGCGGCGGGAGCCGGTCCGGTGGTCGCGGCCCAGGCGGTGGGTGAGGCGCTGGGCGGCCCCGTCGGGGAGGGGCTGGCGCGGGGCGCGGCCGAGGTGCGGCTGGGCGGGGAACCCGCCACCGCATGGCGGAGATTGGCCTCGGCGCCGGGCGCGGCTGCCCTGGCTCGGCTGCTGGAGCGGGCCGACGAGTCGGGGTTGCCGGCCGCCGGACCGGTCGCCCGGCTCGCCGCCGACGCCCGCGCCGACTGGGCCCGCGCCGGGACGACCCGGGCACGCCGGGCGGCCGTCATGGTCACCGCACCCGTCGGGCTGTGTTTCCTGCCCGCCTTCATCGCCGTGGGCATCGCGCCCGTCGTGATCGGCCTGGCGGGCGGGGCGCTGGGAGGGGACGGCCCCTGACCGAGGAATGAAAGGGACCGAAACCGACAGAGCAAGACTGAAGCGCAAACCAATACAGCCCGAACAAATCGACACATCGCGAATGAGCAGGAACGAACCTTACGGGGGTTGAGATGAGCAAGGCGGTACGGGCACGGCTGCGTGCCCTGGTGCGCAGGCTGCGTGCGGCGCGGCGGGACGCGGGCATGGTGACGTCCGAGTACGCGATGGGCATCGTCGCGGCGGTGGCGTTCGCGGTGCTCCTCTACAAGGTGGTGACGAGCGGGGCGGTCACCGCGGAGCTGGAAGGCATCGTGAAACGAGCCCTCAGTGCGGGGGCGTGAGTACGGATGGCGGCGGGGCGCGGACCGGGGGTTCGTGACGGCGGAGTCGGCCGTGGTGCTGCCGGTACTGGTGGCGTTCGTGATGGCGCTGGTGTGGGGGCTGCTCGTCATGGCCGCTCAGATCCAGTGCGTGGACGCGGCCAGGACCGGCGCCCGGGCGGCGGCACGGCAGGACCCGCCCGACGCGGTCGTCGCGGCGGCCCGGGCGGCGGCCCCGAGCGGGGCGCGGGTATCGGTCAGCCGGGAGGGCGACCAGGTCCGGGTGGTGGTCGTGGCGAGGCCACCGCTACTGCGGGGGCTGCCGTTCGAGGTGCGGGAGGAGGCCGTGGCGGCGACGGAGGACGCGCCGGCGAGGTGGGAGACCGGGTCATGAGCGCCTGCGGGGTGGGAGACGGGGCCATGATCGGCCGCGGGCTGGGAGACGAGAGCGTAAGAGCCGGCGGGGCGGGGGACGGGAGCATGAGAGCCCGCAAGGCGGGAGATGGGGGCATAAAAGCCCGCGGGCTGGGGGACGGGGGCATGAGAGCCCGCAGGGCGGGAGATGGGGGCGTGAGAGCCCGCGGGCTGGGGGACGGGGCCGTGAGGGGTGCCGGCAGCCGCCGCACCGACTGTCCTGGCGGAGCGGGGAGGCTGGGGCGCCCTGAGGCAGGCCGGGGCCGGTGCGGGCGCTCCGACCGGGGCTCGGCCACCGTCTGGAGCCTCGGTGCGCTCGCCGTGCTGTGTGTGGTGTTCGGCGTGGTCCTCGCCCTGGGCCAGGCCGTCGCCGCCCGGCACCGGGCCGCCGGGGGTGCCGACCTCGCGGCACTGGCGGCCGCCGACCACTGGACGGACGGCCCCACGGCGGCCTGTGCCCGGGCTGACCGAGTGGCCCGGGCCCAGGGCACGCGGCTCGTGCGGTGCACCATGGTGGGCGAGATCTCGGACGTGACGGCCGCCTCGGGCCGGGGCCCGTTCAAAGCCGAGGCCAGGGCACGGGCGGGCCCTGCGGGGGCGGTGCCGCCGGTTTCTGGGGAGGCCTCGAGGGGGTCCGAGCCAGTGCCGCCGGTATCGGGAAGGGCGCTGCCCAGACCGGGGCCGG
>NZ_BQUN01000092.1:0-148580 GCF_026008495.1 Streptomyces sp. A012304 | reverse complement strand
CCGCCTCCCGAGCCGTGAATCCCTGACTCCGGGCAGCGCTGTCCCAACGCCGCCGCACCCACCCCCCGGGTACCTACTCCTCCCCCGGCGCCCCCCGCAATAGCTCCGTCAGCAGCCGCACCGCGCCCCTCTTGTGCAGCGGGTCGTTGCCGTTGCCGCACTTGGGGGACTGGATGCAGGACGGGCAGCCGACGTCGCACTCGCAGGAGGCGATGGCCTGGCGGGTGGCGGTGAGCCAGGCGCGGGCGGTGTGGAAGGCGCGCTCCGCGAAGCCCGCGCCGCCTGGGTGGCCGTCATAGACGAAGACCGTGGGCAGGAGGGTGTCGGGGTGCAGGGGGATGGAGACGCCGCCGATGTCCCAGCGGTCGCAGGTCGCGAAGAGGGGCAGCATGCCGATGGAAGCGTGCTCGGCGGCGTGCAGGGCCCCGCCGAGGATCTCCGGGGCGATCCGGGCGGCGTCCAGTTGGTCCTCGGTGACCGTCCACCACACGGCACGCGTGCGCAGCGTACGAGGAGGGAGGTCGAGCTTCGACTCGCCCAGCACTTCACCGGTGATGACACGTCGACGCAGGAAGGAGACCACTTGGTTGGTGACCTCGACGGAGCCGTAGCACAGGCGGCCGTCTCCCCAGGGGATCTCGACGTCCGTCTCCAGGACGGAGATCGACGTCGTGTCGCGGGCGACCGTCGCATACGGCGGGCTGGCCTCCTCGACCAGGGCGACCGAGTCCTCCAGGTCCAGTGACCGCACGAGGTACGTACGGCCCTGGTGCAGGTGGACGGCGCCTTCGTGGACGGTCGAGTGGGCGGCGCCCTCGTCGACCGTGCCGAGCAGACGACCGGTGCCCTCCTCGACGATCTGCACCGGCCGGCCGCCCTCGCCGCGGATGTCGGTGAGGTCGGCGGCCCTCTCCCGGCGCGTCCAGTGCCAGGCCCTGGTCCGGCGGCGCAGCAACTTCGCGGCCTCCAACTGCGGCAGCAGCCCCTCGGTCTCCGGGCCGAACAGCGCGAAGTCGTCGTCGGTGAGCGGAAGTTCGGCGGCGGCCGCGCACAGATGCGGGGCGAGGACGTAGGGATTGTCGGGGTCGAGGACCGTCGACTCCACCGGACGGTCGAACAACGCCTCCGGGTGGTGGACGAGAAACGTGTCCAGTGGGTCGTCCCGGGCGATCAGCACCGCCAGCGCCCCCTGCCCGGCACGGCCCGCCCGGCCGGCCTGCTGCCACAGGGACGCGCGCGTGCCCGGGTAGCCGGCGATCAGGACGGCGTCCAGGCCGGAGACGTCGATGCCGAGTTCGAGTGCGGTGGTCGCGGCGAGGCCGAGCAGTTCACCGGAGTGGAGAGCCTGTTCGAGGGCGCGGCGTTCCTCGGGCAGATAGCCGCCCCGGTAGGCCGCGACACGCCGGGCCAGGGAGCGGTCGACCTCGGCGAGGCGCTCCTGGGCGATCACGGAGATCAGCTCGGCGCCGCGCCGGGAGCGCACGAAGGCGACCGTGCGCACGCCCTGGACGGCGAGGTCGGTGAGCAGGTCGGCGGTCTCGGCGGTGGCGGTCCGGCGGACGGGGGCGCCCTTCTCGCCCTGCATCTCCGTGAGCGGCGGCTCCCAGAGGGCGAACACCAGTTCACCGCGCGGGGAGGCGTCGTCGGCGACCTCGACCACCGGGAGGCCGGTGAGCCGGCCGGCGGCCACCGCGGGTTCGGCCGCCGTCGCGGAGGCCAGCAGGAAGACGGGGGAGGAGCCGTAGCGGGCGCACAGGCGGCGCAGTCGGCGCAGCACCTGGGCGACATGGGAGCCGAAGACGCCGCGGTAGGTGTGGCACTCGTCGATGACGACGAACTTCAGCGACTTCAGGAAGGAGGACCAGCGGGGGTGGGAGGGGAGGATGCCGCGGTGCAGCATGTCGGGGTTGGTCAGGACGTAGTTGGCGTACTGGCGGATCCACTCGCGTTCCTCGAACGGCGTGTCGCCGTCGTACACGGCCGAGCGTACGGCGGTGCCGAGAGGTTGTGAAAGTTCCTTCACCGATCGGCACTGGTCCGCCGCGAGCGCCTTGGTCGGGGCCAGGTAGAGGGCGGTGGCGCCGCGCCCGTTCGGAGCCTGGGAGCCGTCCAGGAGGGTGGAGAGGACGGGGACGAGGTAGGCCAGGGACTTGCCGGACGCCGTGCCGGTCGCGACGACCACCGACTCGCCGTCCAGGGCGTGCTCGGCGGCGCGCGCCTGGTGGGCCCAGGGATGATCGATTCCACAGGCCTGCACGGCCGCGATCACTTCTGGGCGAATCCGGTCAGGCCAGACGGCATGGCGGCCCGCGCGCGGGGGCAAGTGCTCCGTATGAGTGATGCGCGAGGCCCGGCTCGGTCCCGGGGCGAGCCGGTCCAGGACCGCGCCCGGCGACAGGCGGGGCGCGGCCTCGGCCGGGGGTCGATCGGATCGGTGATTCTTGGCCATCGGCACCGAGTGTGTCACTGGCGTGACGGACAATGGAGCCAAGGCGTCGTGCACGCCTGCCGGTAAGTGATTGAATGCCATCGCGGCTGGCGAACCGTCCCGGGGGCTCCTGCCGAGGTGTCCCGAGGGGCGACCGCTCGATAGCAAGGTGCTGGAGGATCCGTGGACCTGTCCCTGTCGACCCGTACCGTCGGCGATCGTACGGTCGTCGAGGTCGGTGGCGAAATCGACGTATATACCGCGCCCAAGCTGCGCGAGCAGCTGGTCGAGCTGGTGAACGACGGGAATTTCCACCTCGTCGTCGACATGGAGGGCGTGGACTTCCTCGACTCCACCGGGCTCGGCGTGCTGGTCGGCGGCCTGAAGCGCGTGCGCGCCCATGAGGGCTCGCTGCGCCTGGTCTGCAACCAGGAGCGCATTCTGAAGATCTTCCGCATCACCGGTCTCACCAAGGTGTTCCCGATCCACACCTCGGTCGACGAAGCGGTGGCGGCCACCGACTGATCACCCGACCGACCGACGACTGATCCCGTTCCCGGGCACGTGAACAGCCGCGCCCGGGGCGGCAGCACAGTTGAACACCGGGGGACCGGGCTTCGGCGGCCCGGCCCCCCTACCGCACGCCCGTAGTTCGGAGGGGGATGCATGGCCACCGTTGAACTCCGCTTCAGCGCGCTGCCCGAGCACGTCAGGACCGCCCGGCTGGTGGCGGCAGCGGTGGCGCGCAGGGCCGGAGTGGACGAGGCCGTCCTCGACGAGGTGAGACTCGCTGTCGGTGAGGCCTGCTCCCGCGCCGTCGGGCTCCACCAGAACGGCGGCATCAGCGCGCCGGTGAAGGTGGCGCTCATCGAAGAGGAGAAACAGTTCTCCATCGAGGTCGGCGACGAGGCGCGGCATGCGACGCCCGGCGACCGGGCGTCCGGCTCCGGCGGTGACGTCGACGTCGAGGCGGAGGAGGACGAGATGGGCCTCGCGGTCATCAGCGGGCTCGTCGACGACGTCCAGGTATCCGCCGGGGAGCACGGCGGGCTGATCCGTATGACCTGGCCGACCGCTCTGTCGGCCGCGCCCCTGGCCTGACCACCGCGCCGCACCCCGGCGCTGTCACCCATGACCGAAGGGCCCCACCCGTGGGGCCCTTCGTCATGTGCGGACCACGAAGACCGCGTTTACAGTGGTTGCCAGGAAGTGAATCTTGAAATCCCGCTGCGGCCGGCAGCGCCAAGTGAATCTTGTCCTTAATTCGTGAAGCAATTCACGAAACTGAATGCCTCGAAGGCATTACTTCCGACCTGCCTGCGAAGGTGAATTCCATTTACCGCGCACTGTTTTGATCAGGTTCCGGTACCTACAATCCGTCCACATCTTGAGCTCAGCCCAAGCGTCAAGGAGGACGAATGGCGGGGCTTTCTACCCCTCATCGGTTGGACCACCCCACAACCTTCGCAGCCGCAGTGCTGACCGACGGAAACCGCCTCCTCGTGGTGGTCATCGGGGTCGTCGCACTGGCGGCGCTCGTGGTCGCGGGCGTGCTTCTGCGCCAGGTGCTCGCGGCCGGCGAGGGCACCGACAGCATGAAGAAGATCGCGGCGGCCGTCCAGGAAGGCGCCAACGCCTATCTGGCTCGGCAGCTGCGCACTCTCGGCGTATTCGCCGTCGTCGTGTTCTTCCTGCTCATGCTGCTGCCTGCGGACGACTGGAATCAACGCGCCGGACGATCGGTCTTCTTCTTGATCGGAGCGGCGTTCTCGGCGGCCACCGGCTATATCGGCATGTGGCTCGCCGTCCGCAGTAATGTGCGCGTCGCCGCTGCGGCTCGGGAAGCGACTCCCGCGGCAGGTGAACCGGAAAAGGATCTCACCACCGTCTCGCACAAAGCGATGAAGATCGCATTTCGCACGGGCGGCGTCGTCGGCATGTTCACGGTGGGGCTCGGCCTGCTCGGCGCCTCCTGTGTGGTGCTGGTGTACGCGGCCGACGCGCCGAAGGTCTTGGAGGGCTTCGGTCTGGGCGCAGCACTCATCGCGATGTTCATGAGGGTCGGCGGCGGCATCTTCACCAAGGCCGCCGACGTCGGCGCCGACCTGGTCGGCAAGGTCGAACAGGGCATTCCGGAGGACGATCCGCGCAATGCCGCGACCATCGCCGACAACGTGGGCGACAACGTCGGCGACTGCGCGGGCATGGCCGCCGACCTCTTCGAGTCCTACGCCGTCACCCTGGTAGCCGCGCTGATCCTCGGCAAGGCGGCCTTCGGTGACGCCGGGCTCGCGTTCCCGCTGCTCGTGCCCGCGATCGGCGTGGTCACGGCCATGATCGGCATCTTCGCGGTCGCCCCGCGCCGCACGGACCGCAGCGGCATGTCCGCGATCAACCGGGGATTCTTCATCTCCGCGGTGATCTCGCTCGCGCTGGTCGCCGTCGCCGTCTTCGTCTACCTGCCGGGGTCGTACGCGGACCTCGACGGCGTCACCGACGCGGCGATCCAGGGCAAGGGCGGCGACCCGCGGGTTCTCGCCCTCGTCGCGGTGGCGATCGGCATCCTCCTGGCCGCCGTCATCCAGCAGCTCACCGGCTACTTCACGGAGACCACCCGGCGCCCGGTCAAGGACATCGGCAAGACGTCGCTGACCGGACCGGCCACGGTCGTCCTCGCGGGCATCTCCATCGGCCTCGAATCGGCCGTCTACACCGGCCTGTTGATCGGTCTCGGCGTGTACGGGGCGTTCCTGCTCGGCGGTACGTCGATCATGCTGGCGCTGTTCGCGGTGGCCCTGGCCGGCACCGGCCTGCTCACCACGGTCGGCGTGATCGTCGCGATGGACACCTTCGGGCCGGTCTCCGACAACGCGCAGGGCATCGCGGAGATGTCCGGCGACGTCCAGGGCGCGGGCGCGCAGGTGCTCACCAACCTCGACGCCGTCGGCAACACCACCAAGGCCATCACCAAGGGCATCGCCATCGCCACCGCCGTGCTCGCGGCGTCGGCGCTCTTCGGGTCGTACCGCGACGCGATCACCACCGGCGCGCGGGACGTGGGCGAGAGCCTGAGCGGGGACGGGGCTCCGATGAGCCTGATGATGGACATCTCCCAGCCCAACAACCTCGTCGGCCTGATCGCGGGCGCGGCGGTCGTCTTCCTCTTCTCGGGGCTGGCGATCAACGCGGTGTCGCGGTCGGCGGGCTCGGTGGTCTTCGAGGTGCGGCGGCAGTTCCGCGAGAGGCCCGGGATCATGGACTACAGCGAGAAACCGGAGTACGGCAAGGTCGTCGACATCTGCACCAAGGACGCCCTGCGGGAACTCGCCACGCCCGGTCTGCTCGCCGTCATGGCTCCGATCTTCGTCGGGTTCACGCTCGGTGTCGGCGCGCTCGGGGCGTACCTGGCGGGCGCGATCGGCGCGGGCACGCTGATGGCGGTGTTCCTCGCCAACTCCGGCGGCGCCTGGGACAACGCCAAGAAACTCGTCGAGGACGGCCATCACGGCGGCAAGGGCAGTGAGGCCCACGCGGCCACGGTGATCGGCGACACGGTCGGCGACCCCTTCAAGGACACCGCCGGCCCCGCGATCAACCCGCTGCTGAAGGTGATGAACCTGGTGGCGCTCCTCATCGCGCCCGCGGTGATCAAGTTCAGCTACGGCGACGACAAGAACGTCGGCGTACGGGTCCTGATCGCGGTCCTCGCGCTCCTGGTGATCGTCGGCGCGGTGTACGTCTCCAAGCGGCGTGGCATCGCCGTGGGTGACGAAGACAACGCCGCGACTTCGGCCAAGTCGGGTGATCCGGCGGTGGTTTCCTAGGATCCGCGGCGGTTCCCAGCTCAAAGGGCGGGCGGACGGCGCGTGTTGACGCGTCGCCCGCCCGTTCCGCTGCCCCCGCGGCCGAACCCGTGAGCCTTCTCTCTCCTGGTGTAAATGGATGTATGAGCGCATATTGCGGACATTCATCCTGGGGTTGTCGCCCGCTCGGCGTGTATGTTCCGGGGCCGAGAGCCATGGAAGGGACCAATCCGGTGAACAAGAAGCTCGCGGCCGCACTGTCCGGCGGTGCGGTACTGGTACTGGCGCTGTCGGGATGCAGCAGCGACGACGGCAACAAGGAGCTCGACGCCTGGGCCAAGCAGGTCTGTGACGCGCTGCCCGCCCAGGACGCGAAGGTCGACGCGGCCAACGACGCGATCAAGAAGGCCGCCACGGACAACAACGCCCCCGCGAACGTCCAGAAGACCGACTCGCAGGCCTTCCAGGACATGTCCGACGCCTACAAGGCACTCGCGCAGGCCGTGCAGAAGGCCGGCACGCCGCCCGGCGTCGAGGACGGTGAGAAGAAGCAGCAGGACGCCGTCACCGCCCTCAACGGCCTCTCCGCCTCCTACGCCGATCTGAAGAAGAAGGTCGACGCGCTCGACACCAAGGACCAGGCGAAGTTCGCCGACGGCCTCCAGGGCATCGCCACCGAACTGGGCAAGCTCAGCAAGAGCGGCAACGCCGCGCTGAAGAACCTGGAGCAGGGTGACGTCAAGAACGCCATGGCCAAGCAGGACAGTTGCAAGAAGGTCGCGGCGTCGGCGTCCGCCCGGGCCACGACCAGCTGACGGCGCGCGGGCGGCGGGCGGGACACAATGGGGGCGTGAGTGACGCCACCTTGTCCCCCCTGCCCTCCGCCGACCGCCCCGACGTCGCCGACCGGCTCCGTGCGGCCCTGCTCGCCGCCTCCTTCACCGCCGACGGCCTCCTCGACCTGCTCGGAGCCCCCGCGTACGCGGCCCTCGCCCGCAGCGAGACCGTGCCCGCCCTGCGGGCCACCCGGGGCGACACACCGCTCGAGACGCTCGTACGGCTGTTCCTGCTCCAGCAGCCGGTGCCGTACGCGCGCGTGGAGGACGTCCTGCCCGTGCACGCGTGCGTGGAGAGCGGCTGGCTGAGGCGCGGGGGTGAGGACGACATCACCGCGACCGTCGACGTACGGCCGTACGGCGGGCCGGCCGGCGAGGACTGGTTCATCGTGTCCGACCTGGGCTGCGCGGTCGGCGGCGCCGGCGGCATCGGCAGCCGGGACGAGGGAGTCGTCCTCGGCGTCGGAGGCGCGTCCATGACGCTCGCCGGCATCACCGTCCGCGCTCCCGTCGCCGCCGCGCTCGACCTCGGCACCGGGTCCGGGATCCAGGCGCTGCACGCCACGCGGCACGCCACGCGCGTGACGGCGACCGACCTCAACCCGCGCGCGCTGCACATCACCGCGCTCACGCTCGCCCTGTCCGGCGTGCCGGCCGCCGATCTGCGCGAGGGCTCGCTGTTCGCGCCGGTCCGCGACGACGAGACGTTCGACCTGATCGTCTCCAACCCGCCGTTCGTCATCTCGCCCGGTGCCCGGCTGACGTACCGGGACGGCGGGATGGGCGGGGACGATCTGTGCCGCTCGCTCGTTCAGCAGGCGGGGGAACGGCTGAACGTGGGCGGGTTCGCGCAGT
The DNA here is from genome assembly GCF_026008495.1 of Streptomyces sp. A012304. Taxonomy (GTDB): domain Bacteria; phylum Actinomycetota; class Actinomycetes; order Streptomycetales; family Streptomycetaceae; genus Streptomyces. Next base: position 140,658 of record NZ_BQUN01000092.1, on the reverse strand, counting down.
TCCTCGCCAACTGGCAGCACGTCGAAGGGGAGGACTGGCAGGACAGGCTCAGGTCATGGGTGCCGCGCGGCTGCGACGCGTGGATCGTGCAGCGCGAGACGCAGGACATCACACAGTACGCCGAGCTGTGGCTCAGGGACGCCGGTGACCACCGCGGCGACCCGGACGCGTACCGCGCGCTCTACGACGCGTGGCTGGACGAGTTCGAGGCGCGCAAGGTGAAGGCCGTCGGCTTCGGCTGGATCACACTCCGCAGGACGGACTCCGCCGAGCCCGTCATCACCGTGGAGGAGTGGCCGCACCCGGTCGAGCAGCCGCTCGGCGACACGGTCCGGGCGCACTTCGAGCGTCTGGACTACCTGCGGGCGCACGACGACGCGGCGCTGCTCGCCGGGCACTTCAGGCTCGCGCCGGAGGTCGTGCAAGAGCAGGTCGGCCTGCCCGGCGCCGAGGACCCGGAGCACGTCGTGCTCCGTCAGAACCGCGGCATGCGCCGGGCCACCAAGGTCGACACCGTCGGCGCGGGCTTCGCGGGCGTGTGCGACGGCTCGCTGAGCGCCGGCCGCATCCTGGACGCCATCGCGCAACTCGTCGGCGAGGACCCCGTGCTGCTGCGCGACCGCACACCGGCCCAGATCCGGACGCTGGTGCAGCAGGGCTTCCTGGAGCCGGCCTGAGAAACACCGGCGCCCCGGCCTCGCGTGGTGGCCTGGCCTCGCCGTGGTGCCCCGGCCTTGCGTGGCAGCTCGGGCTCGCGCCGCATCCGCATCCGCATCCCTTCCCGCCGGCTGCGCCTCCGCCTCGCGGATGGTCCCGATCCGCGCACGGATCAGGTGATCGGAACCGTTCATGGGCCCGTCGAAATGAGCTTCGAGAACGGCAGAGACAACGCGATCAAGCTGTGCGGCGACAAATTCGAGTCGCTCTGTACACCCGCTCATGGGTGTCTCACCAAGATCATGTGTGCGGTCCGGGAGGCTGAGGACGGAAAGACGGCGAGAAAGGCACCCACGCCCGGCAGGGCGTGAGTGAGGCGCCCCCGCCGGCCCTCCCGTCGGCCGCGCCCGCCCGTCCGGCCCGTCGCCCCCGTCCAGCGACCAGCCGTTCACCCAGGGTTCGCCCGGGCGCCGTCCGCGCGTGTCAGCCTCGCCGGGCCGGGACACGCGCGGGTGGGAGACAAGGGGCGCGGACGATCATGGAGAGTGAAGCGGCGATCTTCGCCGGAGCGGTGTTCGCGCTGTTCGGGGGTGGTCTGCTGACATGGACGGCGGTCCGCGTGCGGCAGGGGCAGCCCGTCGCCCAGGGTGTGAACCCCGTCGCATCGGCGACCCTCGCGACGCTGGCCGCGGTCGTCGCGCTGAGCCTCGGAGCGTGGTGTCTCACCCGCCTGTGAAGAGCCGCCCAAGAGCCACGGAAGATCTTGCGGAGAGCTGCGTGAGAACCGCGTAAGGCCGCTCGGGCGGATAATTGAGAAGCTGGGCTCCGGACCGGCGGAAAAGAGTCGGTCGACACTCCGGGCGGCAGGAATGGCGGAAGTCGGGTTACCGTTCGAGTGGCCGTTGCGGGCTTTTCCCGTTTGACACGGGGGCGGGATGTACCGTCACACTCCGCAGCGTCACCATGACCCGACCCCGGGAGCAAGGCCTGGGGAGGCCCCAGCGTCGACCGGAGAGAAGAGCGAAGTTGTCCCCGACCAGCGAGACCGCGAAGGGCGGCCGCCGACTCGTCATCGTCGAGTCGCCTGCCAAGGCGAAGACGATCAAGGGCTATCTCGGCCCCGGATACGTTGTCGAGGCGAGCGTCGGGCACATCCGCGACCTCCCCAACGGCGCCGCGGAGGTGCCGGAGAAGTACACCGGCGAGGTCCGCCGCCTCGGTGTGGACGTCGAACACGACTTCCAGCCGATCTATGTGATCAACGCGGACAAGAAGGCGCAGGTCAAGAAGCTCAAGGACCTGCTGAAGGACTCCGACGAGCTCTTCCTCGCCACCGATGAGGACCGCGAGGGCGAGGCGATCGCCTGGCATCTCCAGGAGGTCCTCAAGCCGAAGATCCCCGTCAAGCGGATGGTCTTCCACGAGATCACCAAGGACGCGATCCGGGCGGCCGTCGCCAACCCGCGCCAGCTCAACCAGAAGCTGGTCGACGCCCAGGAGACCCGCCGCATCCTCGACCGCCTCTACGGCTACGAGGTCTCGCCGGTCCTGTGGAAGAAGGTCATGCCGCGCCTGTCGGCCGGCCGTGTCCAGTCCGTCGCCACCCGACTCGTCGTCGAGCGGGAACGCGAGCGCATCGCGTTTCGTTCCGCTGAGTACTGGGACCTGACGGGCACCTTCGCGACCGGCCGCGCCGGGGATTCGTCGGACCCGTCGTCGCTGGTCGCCCGCCTCCAGACCGTCGACGGCAGGCGGGTCGCGCAGGGCCGCGACTTCGACTCCCTGGGACAACTCAAGAGCGCGAACACCCTCCACCTCGACGAGGCGAACGCCCGCGCCCTGGCCGCCGCCCTGGAGAACACCCGCTTCTCCGTGCGGTCCGTCGAGTCCAAGCCGTACCGCCGCTCTCCGTACGCCCCGTTCCGTACGACGACGCTGCAGCAGGAGGCCAGCCGCAAGCTCGGCTTCGGCGCGAAGGCCACCATGCAGATCGCGCAGAAGCTGTACGAGAACGGCTTCATCACGTACATGCGTACCGACTCCACGACGCTGAGCGACACCGCCGTCGCCGCCGCCCGTGCCCAGGTCACGCAGCTGTACGGCGCCGACTACCTGCCGGCCCAGCCGCGCACGTACGCCGGCAAGGTCAAGAACGCGCAGGAGGCGCACGAGGCGATTCGCCCTTCGGGTGATCGTTTCCGCACGCCGGCCGAGACGGGTCTGACCGGCGACCAGTTCAGGCTCTACGAGCTGATCTGGAAGCGGACGGTCGCCTCCCAGATGAAGGACGCGACGGGCAACTCGGTCACCGTGAAGATCGGCGGCACGGCGGCCGACGGCCGGGACGTCGAGTTCAGCGCCTCCGGCAAGACGATCACCTTCCACGGCTTCCTGAAGGCGTACGTCGAAGGCGCCGACGACCCGAACGCCGAGCTCGACGACCGCGAGCGCCGCCTGCCGCAGGTCGACGAGGGCGACGCCCTCAGCGCCGAGGAGATCACGGTCGACGGGCACGCCACCAAGCCCCCGGCCCGCTACACCGAGGCCTCGCTGGTCAAGGAGCTGGAAGAGCGGGAGATCGGCCGCCCGTCGACGTACGCGTCGATCATCGGCACCATCCTCGACCGCGGATACGTCTTCAAGAAGGGCACGGCCCTCGTGCCGTCCTTCCTCTCCTTCGCCGTGGTCAACCTCCTGGAGAAGCACTTCGGGCGGCTCGTCGACTACGACTTCACCGCCAAGATGGAGGACGACCTCGACCGCATCGCACGCGGTGAGGCGCAGGCCGTGCCGTGGCTGAAGCGCTTCTACTTCGGTGAGGGCACGGGCGAGGGCGGCGCGGCCGACGCCGGCAACGGCGACGGGGACCACCTCGGCGGCCTCAAGGAGCTGGTGACCGACCTGGGCGCGATCGACGCCCGCGAGGTGTCGTCGTTCCCGGTCGGCAACGACATCGTGCTGCGGGTCGGCCGCTACGGCCCGTACATCGAGCGCGGCGAGAAGGACGGGGAGGGCCACCAGCGCGCCGACATCCCCGAGGACCTCGCGCCGGACGAGCTGTCCGTCGAGCTGGCGGAGGAGCTGCTCGCCAAGCCGAGCGGCGACTTCGAGCTGGGCACCGACCCGGCCACCGGCCACCAGATCATCGCCAAGGACGGCCGCTACGGCCCGTACGTCACCGAGGTGCTCCCCGAGGGCACCCCGAAGACCGGCAAGAACGCTGTCAAGCCGCGGACGGCCTCGCTGTTCAAGTCGATGTCGCTGGACACGGTCACGCTGGAGGACGCCCTCCGGCTGATGTCGCTGCCGCGTGTCGTCGGCACCGACGCGGAAGGCGTGGAGATCACCGCGCAGAACGGCCGCTACGGCCCGTACCTGAAGAAGGGCACGGACTCGCGGTCGCTCCAGTCCGAGGACCAGCTCTTCACGATCACCCTCGAAGAGGCGCTGGAGATCTACTCCCAGCCCAAGCAGCGCGGCCGGGCCGCGGCCAAGCCGCCGCTGAAGGAGCTGGGCGCGGACCCGGTCAGCGGCAAGCCGGTCGTCGTCAAGGACGGCCGTTTCGGGCCGTACGTCACCGACGGGGAGACCAACGCGACCCTGCGCTCCGGCGACAGCGTCGAGACGATCACTCCTGAGCGTGGTTTCGAGCTGCTCGCCGAGAAGCGGGCCAAGGGCCCCGCCAAGAAGACGGCGAAGAAGGCGCCCGCGAAGAAGACGGCGGCGAAGAAGGCCGCGCCGGCGAAGAAGACGGCCGCCAAGAAGACCGCGGCGAAGACGACGACGACCGCCAAGAGCACGACGGCCGCGAAGAAGACGACGGCGAAGAGGACGACGGCTTCGAGGTCGGCCTCCGAGGACTGAGCGCGTGTCTCACGGCTTTCTTCACGCCTGCTTCGCGCGACGCACGCCCCGTCATCACTTTGGTGTCGGGGCGTGCGCACCCGCGGACGGGCGCCTCGGGCTGTCAGTCGCTGCCGATAGGCTGAAAGCATGACGCGAGCCGAGCAGCCAACGGGCCACCACCCGGCACCGGACGACGCCCTGGTGGCGGACTCCCGCGAGCGCGCCGTCCGCTCCCTGCTGCGCCAGCCGCAGCTCAAGCGGTTGTGGAGCGCGCAACTGGTGAGCGGCGTCGGGGACGCCCTCGCCCTCCTGGTGCTCGTCCTCCTCGCCCTCCAGGCCGCCATCGCCGAGGGCTCCTTCGGAGGCGGCTACCGGGGCGTGGCGTTCGCGGTGGCGACCGTCTTCGGGGTGCGGATTCTCGCCACCCTGCTCTTCGGCGCCGTCCTCCTCGGACCCCTCACCTCGCTCACCTCGCCGGAGGGCCCGCTCGACCGCCGCTGGACCATGGTCGGCGCGGACGGCCTGCGCGCCGCCCTGCTGCTCGTGGCGCCCCTGTGGATCGACTGGACTCCGGACGACGCCCTGGCGCTGCTGCTGGTCACCGTGTTCGTGACCGGTGTCGCCGAGCGGTTCTGGACGGTCGCCCGGGAGAGCGCCGCCCCCGCGCTGCTGCCCGCCCCGCCCCTGGAGGGCGCGACGGTACGGCCGCTGCCGGACCACCTCGACGCGCTGCGCCGCCTGTCGCTGCGCACCGGGTTCCTGGCGATCCCGCTGGGCGCGGCCACACTGCTCCTGGCGGCATTGTTCAACAATCTGCTGGGCGCCGGGATCTCCTGGTTCGCCCAGCACCAGGCGGCCCTCGCCTCGTACGTCGCGGCGGGCCTGTTCGCCGGATCCCTCTCCGTCGTCGTGTTCCTGGAGCTGCCCGCCACGCGCACCCCGCGCGCGCGGTCCCCGCTCGAGGGCCTGCGCCGGCCCCGCACGGCCGGCGGTGTCGACACCGGTCGCACGGGCGCGATCCCGCTGCTGGTCCTCGCCTGCGCGGCCGTCGCCGGCGCGATCGCGGCCGCCGTCGCCGTGGCGGTGCTGCACGCCAAGGACCTGGGCGGCGGTCCGGTGCTGTACGGCCTGTTCGTGCTCGCGCTGACCGGCGGAGTCGTCATCGGTGTCCGTACGGCGCCGAAGGCGCTGGTGTCGCTGTCGCGGCGCCGGCTGCTGGCGCTGGCGATCGCCTTCACCGGTGTGGCGCTCCTCGCTGCCGGGCTGGTCCCGGACGTCACCTCGGTGCTGCTGATCCTGGCACTGGCCGGTGTCGGCGCGGGCGTGGCCGCCAACACCGGGCACGCGCTGCTGGACCAGGAGACCGAGGACCACCGCCGCACACGCGTGACCGGGCACCTGCACGCGATCGTGCGGGTCCTCGTCGCGCTGGGCGCGCTGATCGCCCCGCTGGTCGCCGCGCTCATCGGGCCGCACCGGATGGAGAGCGGCAAGTTCGTCTTCGCGCACGGCGGCGCCGCGTTCACGCTGATGCTGGTGGGCGCGCTGCTGCTGCCCGTGGCCGCGCTGGTGCTGGCCAAGGTCGACGACCGGTCCGGTGTTCCGCTGCGGCAGGACCTGCGGGACGCGCTCCTCGGCGGGGACGACCCGGCGCAGGCCCCGGCGGCGAACGGCTTCTTCATCGCCCTGGAGGGCGGCGACGGCGCCGGCAAGTCCACCCAGGCAGAGGCGCTCGCCGAGTGGATCAGGGGCAAGGGCCACGAGGTCGTCCTCACCCGTGAGCCGGGAGCCACGCCCGTCGGCAAGCGGCTGCGGTCGATCCTGCTGGACGTCTCCAGCGCCGGACTCTCGCACCGTGCGGAGGCGCTGCTGTACGCGGCGGACCGCGCGGAGCACGTCGACACGGTGGTGCGGCCCGCCCTGGAGCGCGGCGCCGTGGTGATCACCGACCGGTACATCGACTCGTCCGTGGCCTACCAGGGCGCGGGCCGTGACCTGTCCCCGACCGAGATCGCCCGGATCTCGCGGTGGGCGACGAACGGCCTGGTGCCGCATCTGACGGTGCTGCTGGACGTCTCCCCGGAGACCGCCCGCGAGCGGTTCACGGAGGCACCGGACCGGCTGGAGTCGGAGCCGGCGGAGTTCCACGCGCGCGTGCGCTCCGGCTTCCTCACCCTGGCCGCCGCCGACCCCGGCCGTTACCTGGTCGTCGACGCGGGCCAGGAGCCGGAGGCCGTGACGGCGGTCGTCCGTCACCGGCTCGACCAGCTGCTGCCGCTGTCCGAGGCCGAGATCAAGGCCCAGGAGGAGGCGCGGAAGAAGGCCGAGGAAGAGGCCCGCAAGAAGGCCGAGGAGGAGGCCCGGCGCAAGGCCGAGGAGGAGCGCCTGGAGCGTGAGCGCCAGGAGCAGCTCGCCCGGCTGCGCGCCGAGGAGGAGGAGCGCAAGCGGCGCGAGCTGGAGGAGGCGCAGCGCCGTGAGGCCGAGCGGCAGGCCGAGGAGGCCCGGCTGCGGGCCGAGGAGGCACGCCGGCGCGCGGAGGAGGAGCGCCAGCGGCTGCTCGCCGAGGAGAAGGCCCGCGCCGAGGAGGAGGCCCGTCGCAGGGCGGAGGAGGAGCGGCGCCGCAAGCAGGCCGAGGAGGAGGCCCGGTTGCGTGCCGAGGCCGAGGCGCTGCGCCTGGAGAAGCAGCGGAAGGCCGAGGAGGCGCTGCTGCGGGCCGAGGAGGCCCGGCGTGCGGCGGAACAGGCCGCCGCGGCGGCCCAGGCGGGGCCGAGGCGGACACCGCCCGCCCCCGCCTCGGGCATCGGGCCGGACGCGGCGACCGTGCCGACGCCGGTGGTGACGCCGACCAACGCGTCGGGCGGCCCGGTGGAGGAGACCGCGGTGCTGCCGCGCGTGCGGATGGACAAGGAGCCGCTGGAGGAGCCCGGAGCGGGCGCGGGGACGACCACTGGGGCGTCCGAAGGGCCCGACGCCGAGGTGACGACCGAGCTGCCGCAGCCACCGACGCCGACCGCCGCCGACGAGACCGCCGTGCTGCCGCCGGTGCGGGACGCGGGGCCCGCCGACGAGACGGCCGTGCTGCCGCCCGTGCCCGGGGAGCGTCCGGTCGACCGGGTGCCGCCGGGGTACTTCCGTGACGAGCGGCCGGGGTCCGGGCCGGACGGCTCCGAGGGCCGCACCCGTGAGCTGCCGCAGGTCGACGAGGACGGCGCGCCCAGGCGCCCCCGGCCGGACTGGGCCGAGGAGACACCCCTGGACGACCTCCCGTCGCTCGCCGACGAGCTGCTCGGCCCGCACCGGGACGACGACGGCTTCGACGACGGTCAGGGCGGCGGCCGAGGGCGGGGCCGGCGGCGCTGAAGGCCCGGCCCCCGGGCGTTGTCAGTGGCTGCCTCCACAATGGAACCCGCGAAGGAAACCGGCCGGCGCATCGCGACGGACCGCGGCGAACCCTGCGCGACCGTGTGGAACCGTGTGGACGGTGATCGACCGTGATCACCCGTGGGAAAGGGCGGCGTGACCCATGACCGTGTGGGACGACCTCGTCGGGCAGGAGAAGGTGAGCGAGCAGCTCACCGCCGCCGCCCGGGACGCCGACGCGCTCGTCACCGCGGCCGCCTCCGACGCGCCGCCGCCCGAGGCGTCGAAGATGACGCACGCCTGGCTGTTCACCGGCCCGCCCGGCGCCGGCCGCACACAGGTGGCGCGCGCCTTCGCCGCCGCGCTCCAGTGCGTGAGTCCGGACCGGGCGCTCGGCGGCACCCCCGGCTGCGGCTTCTGCGACGGCTGCCACACGGCGCTCATCGGCACACACGCCGACGTCACCACTGTCGCCGCGGTCGGCACGCAGATCCTCGCGGAGGACATGCGCGACACGGTGCGCAAGTCCTACACCTCGCCCGCCACCGGCCGCTGGCAGGTGATCCTCGTCGAGGACGCCGAGCGGCTGAACGAGAAGTCCGCCAACGCCGTCCTCAAGGCGGTGGAGGAGCCGGCCCCGCGGACGGTCTGGCTGCTGTGCGCCCCCTCCCTCGAGGACGTCCTGCCCACCATCCGCTCCCGCTGCCGCCACCTGAACCTGCGCACCCCCTCCGTCGAGGCGGTCGCCGACATGCTGGTACGGCGCGAGGGCATCGAACCCGACGTGGCCGCGGCCGCCGCCCGCGCCACACAGGGGCATGTCGACCGCGCCCGGCGTCTGGCCACCGACCCCGCCGCGCGGGAGCGCCGGGCCGCCGTGCTGAAGCTGCCGCTGCGCGTCGAGGACATCGGCGGGTGCCTCAAGGCCGCACAGGAACTCGTCGACGCCGCCGCCGAGGACGCCAAGCAGCTCGCCGAGGAGAAGGACGCCAAGGAGACCGAGGAGCTGAAGGCGGCGCTGGGCGCGGCCCAGGGAGGCCGGATGCCGCGCGGCACGGCGGGCGTGATGAAGGACCTGGAGGACAAGCAGAAGCGCCGCAGGACCCGCACCCAGCGCGACAGCCTCGACCTCGCGCTCACCGATCTCACCGCCTTCTACCGCGATGTCCTCGCCCTCCAGCTCGGCTCCCGCGTCGCCCTCTCCAACGCGGACGCCGAGGACACCCTGGAGCGGCTCGCGCGCGGCAGCACCCCCGAGTCCACGCTCCGCCGGATCGAGGCCATCGCCGCGTGCAGGGAGGCCCTGGACCGCAATGTGGCTCCACTGCTCGCGGTCGAGGCGATGACGATGGCGCTGAGAACGGGCTGAGCGGCCGGGGCGGCTCGGGCGGGGCGCCCCGGACCAGGGACGCGCCGGACCGCTCGGGCTGGGCGCGAGGGTCGACGCTGGGGCGCGTCGGATCGCGGCGTCATGGATCCGCTCAGCGGGGGACACGGGGTCGACTGGGGCGCGCCGGATCAAGGCGCCACGGACCGCTCGGGCCGGGGACACCGAGCCGACGCCGAGGCGCCTCGGATCGACGCGTCATGGACTGCCCGGCCAGGGCGCGCCCCATCGACCGGGGTTAACTCGTCCGTGGCAACCCGTGTACACGACGCGTTCGGATGATCGCTCAGCGTTACGCTCGCGGGATGTACATCAGGCGCACCTCCCGCAGATCCCGGACCGGCGTCACCCTTCTCTCGCTCGCCGCCCTGCTCGTGCCGGCCTGCTCCTCCGGGGGCTCGACCAGTTCCGCAAGCCCCGCGGCGGCGCAGGCGGCGTTGGCCGCGCTGCCGTCGGCCACACCGCCCGCGCTCGCGTCGTACTACGGGCAGAAACTGCGCTGGCGCGGCTGCGGTGCGCCCGGTTTCGAGTGCGCCACGATGAAGGCGCCGCTCGACTACGCGCACCCGGACGCCGGTGACGTACGGCTCGCCGTCACCCGCAAGAAGGCGACCGGGCCGGGTGAGCGGCTCGGCTCGCTGCTGGTGAACCCCGGCGGACCGGGCGGTTCCGCGGCCGGCTACCTCCAGCAGTACGCGGGCATCGGCTACCCGGCCGAGGTCCGCGCCCGCTACGACATGGTCGCCGTCGACCCGCGGGGCGTGGCCCGCAGTGAGCCCGTGGAGTGCCTCGACGGGCGCGAGATGGACGCGTACACGCAGATCGACGGCACGCCCGACGACCAGCGGGAGACCGACGGGCTCGTCGGGGCGTACAAGAAGTTCGCGGAGGGATGCGGCGCCCACTCGGCCCGGCTGCTGCGGCATGTCTCCACCATCGAGACGGCCCGCGACATGGACATCCTGCGCGCGGTCCTCGGGGACCGGAGACTGACGTACGTGGGGGCGTCGTACGGGACGTTCCTCGGGGCGACGTACGCCGGGCTGTTCCCGGAGCGGGTGGGGCGGCTCGTCCTGGACGGGGCGATGGACCCGTCGCTGCCCGCGCGGCAGCTGAACCTGGACCAGACGGCGGGATTCGAGGCGGCGTTCCGGTCGTTCGCCAAGGACTGCGCGCGCCGGTCGGACTGCCCGCTCGGCACCAGGCCGGGCGACGTCGGCGGGAACCTCAAGGCCTTCTTCAGCAGGCTCGACGCACGGCCCCTGCCCACGGGCGACCCGGCCGGCCGCCGGCTCACCGAGTCCCTCGCCACCACCGGCGTCATCGCCGCGATGTACGACGAGAGCACCTGGGAGCAGCTGCGCGAGGCGCTCACCGCGGCGCTCCGGGACAAGGACGGAGCCGGACTGCTCGTCCTCTCCGACAGCTACTACGAGCGGGACGCCGAGGGCGGCTACTCCAACCTGATGTTCGCCAACGCGGCCGTGAACTGCCTGGACCTGCCGTCGGCCTTCGACGGCCCCGACGCCGTGCGCAAGGCCCTGCCCGCCTTCCGCAAGGCGTCCCCGGTCTTCGGTGAGGGCCTCGCCTGGGCCGCCCTGAACTGCACGTACTGGCCGGTCGCGCCCACCGGCGAGCCGCACCGCATCGAGGCGAAGGGCGCGGCCCCGATCGTCGTGGTCGGCACCACCCGCGACCCGGCCACCCCCTACCGGTGGGCCCGGGCCCTCTCCCGCCAGCTCTCCTCCGCCCGCCTCCTCACCTACGACGGCGACGGCCACACCGCCTACGGCCGCGGCAGCGCCTGCGTCGACTCGACGATCAACACCTACCTCCTCCACGGAAAGCCCCCGGCGTCCGGAAAACGCTGCACCTAGTGCTCCGCACCACCCCCGGAGCCACCGCCTCCGGGGGTGGTGCGGAGCACCCCAGGAAACTGTGTAGACTTACCGATGTTGCTGATCGCACCATGGTGCGGACGGCGCGCCGCCTTAGCTCAGATGGCCAGAGCAACGCACTCGTAATGCGTAGGTCTCGGGTTCGAATCCCGAAGGCGGCTCTTTCAAGACCCAGGTCAGATCCTATCTGACCTGGGTCTTTTTCCTTTCCTTTACGCTTCACCGGTAGGTGGTGGGGACCTTCGGAAGGCCTCCAAATGCAAGGGGTGGCCAAGGGGCGGCCATTTGGACAGAGACGGTGCAGCGCCACCGCAACGGGGTGGCCGAGGAGTGGCCGAGCAGCTGACGTTGGCGAGGGCTGCGGGAGTGGCATGGGTGGTGGCGGGGCCGTGATTCGGGACGGCTGTCCGCCGGTGCCTCCCTTGTAGGCACTCGACAAGGGCTGATGGTTGGGGAGCGCGCGGTTACCTCCTACGCTGCGTCGCGTGTCGGATGTGAAGAGCACCGTGAAGTTCAAGGCGTTGGTCACGGAGACAACCGCCGTACTGCTAACACGCGGCCTGGAAGTGGAGCCGGTGGCGGTGGGGGGGCGTACCAGTCAGACCGCCCGCTGCCGGACGGTGCCAGCGTCATCTATCTGGTGCCGTCGCGCCGCGAGCATCGATCGCGTCCAGGAGATTTCGTAGAGGCTGGTCATCGGAGAGGTGGCCGAGCCCGAAGCCGGTCAATAGCAGCTCGTCCAGGGCGTCGGCGTAGTAGCGGATGGCCGCGGTGATTCCGGCGCGCGTGTAGGGAGCGGGGACTGAAGCCAGCCGCGCTGTCCACGCGTCCCATCGGGTGCCCCCGAAGCGGTGGTGGTTGGTCCCAGCCTCGCGATCACGGATCAGCATGGCGATGACAAGAATGTGGCGGGCGAGTTGGAGCGTCAGGTGGGCGCCGATCAGCATGTCACCGCGAGCAGCCTTGACGGCAGCGAGCACGGCGTCGAACCGGAATGCGTTGACCAGCCCGGTCACGGTGTCCTCGACTCCCTCGGCTGGGGCGGACCTCGGTACAGGTTCGTATCCGCTGGAAGGAGGCACCACGGCGATGTCGAGACGACGCAGATCGAACAGCACGAGGCGGATGACGTACTTGTCGGCCGTGTCGCTGCGATGGGAAGCGAACGCGGGGGCGAGGGAGTTCTCAACCTGCCGACAGAAGTCCTCTGCCACGGCAGCCGGGTCCTCGGCCACCAGAAGCAGATCAAGGTCGGACCATACGTCGGCGTCCAGCGCAGGGCCGTTCGCGGATCCATACGTGCGAAGAGCGCGGATGCGCTCATCGCCGGCGGCGATCCGGGACAACTCCGGCAGGATCTGAGCCTGCCAGCCGAGCGGTGGCAGGTCGGGCTTGCTGGTGTTCATTTCGCCGCTCCGTCCTCGGTGGATCTGGGTGTCGCCGTCTATCGGGGGTCAGCCACACGCAGCCATTTGAGCTTCCGCGGTGTCCGACCACCGAAGGGAATCGGTTCAGAACGATCATCCGCGTCGATCGGCAAGCCATCGCAGGGCGGCTTCGCCGATCCACGTCTGGTGCCGGCGCAGAAACGGGGAGCCGAAATCGGGGGAGGCTGTGCACCGGAGACGAGAAAGAAGCCTGAGAGGGCGGCCAGGGCGGCATCGGCCAGTTCCAGTCACAAATCCACGCTGCTGAGTGTGCGTCGATCAGTACATTGTCCTGGCGCAGGTCGTAGTGCATTACCGCGGGCCCGCCAGTCATCGAAGTCTCCACTGGCCTCGACGTGCTTGAGACCAAGTTGCAGCATCGACGGCGACGGCGCCGCGAGCACCTCGGCCGCCGCCGCGTAGGCGTCCAGGCTGGCGGTCAGCTCAGTCAGCCGCCACGGCTCCGAGGGCATCCGACCGCCCTCCACGGCCTCGAACCCCAACACCAGCCACCCGTCCCGCCCCTCTCTACAGAGCAGCCGGGGGCCGGCACCGCCTCGGGCAGCGCCCGGTTGATTTCCGCCTCTCGCGTGTAGCAGTCAGCGATCACGCCGGAGTCCACGCTGCTCACCGCTTTGACGAACTGGGTGCCGGCTGGTCCGTGGACCACGGCGGCGAAGCCGCGGGTGAACCCGCTTCCGGCCTTCGGTCGGCGGTCACCTCCCCACCCAGATGCTGTGAGACCAGGTGATGGACGTGCTGGGGCAGCTCCTCCCAGTCAGGACGTAATGCGGTGGAGCTGTACCTGGGACGCGGAGTGATGATGTTCACCTTTCAGTCACAATGGGGCAGGCGCGTGCCACAACACCACCGAGATTGTCGGTTCGAGAAGATCCCGTCTGATGCATGATCTGCCCCCCAGAAGGGACGGCCTGGAGTGGTGCATCAGCGCAGGGTGGCCTTGGTCGGGCCGGCTCATCCGGACCTTGTCTCCGGGGTGGTCCAACAGCGTCCCGAGGACGCGATGCCGACCCGCTCCGCGCCGACGATGAACTCGACCTGGCGGACCGGCTGCTGTCGCGCCTCAGCCTGCGCTCCAGCGAGATGACCGCTCGCATCGCCGCACTCGTACGCGACGCCGGTTTCTCCGCAGACGTGCCCGATCGGGCGCGACCGCCCGGCTGCCCGCCGCGGTGACCGTGGGCCGCTGCGCGCCGGAACAGGGTCGTGAGGGCTTCCGGCAGGCAGCGGCGGTCGAAGACCTGTCGCTGCGGTGGAGCGACCGGCCGAGACGCGTACCGCCTGGTGACGGTGTCACGTCTGGCTCGGGCCCGGGCGTTCGTCGGTATGCGGTCGGCCGGCGCTCTGTCGGGCTCACCGTTCGTCGCCTACGGAAATGCTCGTCATCGCCGCCCCCGAGGTCGGTGCGGGAGGGCTTCGGCTCATTCATGTACCGCCGGACGCCCCCGGCAACGCCTGCGCGCGATGGGCCGCGAGGAGACGGCGCAAGGCGTCGACGCTCTTCTCGGTGCGGTCAGGTGCGCCGGACGTGACCTGGTGGAAGACCAGGCCGTCCAGGGCCGCGAAGACGATCTCCGTCATCTCCTGCGACACGTCGAAGCAGGCCAGTGCCTCGCGGACGGCGTCGCGGTACGCGTCGTAGAGCAGGTCGACGTGGTGGCGCAGCTCCGGCCGCCGGCTGGATTCGAGCTTCAGCTCGTACTGGAAGGCCTGGATGTCCGGGTCGGCCGTGATGAAGTCGGCCAGGGTCGCCGCGAAGTCCTCCAGCCTTCCGCTGGCGGGCACCAGCGAGGACGTCTCGATGCTGCGTGTGACGCACCACCGCAGCGCCTCTTCGAGCAGCGTGTCGCGCGAACCGAAGTGGTGGGCGACCAGCCCGTGCGTGACACCGGCTTCGGCGGCGACGGCGCGGTAGGTCAGTTTCCGCAGTCCGCCACGGGCCACCACTCTGACCGCCGCTTCCAGGAGGGCCGCCCGGCCTTCGCCATAACCGGGCCGGGCCTCCTGGCCGGCCTCACCGTCCGTCTCTGCCACGGCAGTCACTCGCCCTCCCTCGGCCTGCTCGTCCCACGGAGATCAATCTATCCTGTTGACAAGTTATCCATATGGATAGATTCTCGCTGCAGCGCACGTCTCCCCTTTCCGCTGGAGTTCCCATGGCCGTCCCCGAAGGACTGAGCACCACCCCGTTCGCCCCTCGCTACGCGGACCGGGTCGAGGAGTGGATCGACATCTACGGCAACGCCGTACCGCTGGCCATCGGTGATCCGGCCGAGGAGTACGAGACCCCTACTACACCTTCCTGCGCGACGCCCTCATCGCGGGCATCCCCGCACAGGTCAGCCGGCTCGGGTTCACCGCCGAACTCGGCTACGAGATCCAGGTCCCCCGGGAGCGCGCGCTGGAGCTGTGGGACGCGGTCTTCGAGGCCGGTGCCGACCTGAGGATCAGGGCCTTCGGTGCCATCGCCCTGCTGACCTGCCGCACCGAGGCCGGGATGATCATGGGGGAGCTGGAGTACGACCACACGGTCACCCCGTTCGAGTGCCGGATGGGCTGGGCGCTGGACTTCGACAAGGGCCCCTTCCAGGGCCGGGACGCGCTGCTGGCCATGAAGGACAGTGTCACCGGGCGTGTCGTGAGCGTCGTCGTGGACGCCGCGCCGGAGGCCGCCGAGGGCGCCCGGCTGGAACTGGACGGCCGGGACATCGGCTACGTGACGATGGCGCTGCCTTCCCCCGTCCTCGGCGGCGCCACCCTCGGCCTGGCCCGGGTGCACCGCGACGCCGTGAAGTCCGGCACCGCGCTGACCGCCGTCGCCGCCGACGGCTCCAAGGCCGACGCCACGGTCCGGCCCACACCCGTGTACGACCCCGAGCGCGCCCGCGTGCGGGCCTGACCCGACGGAGATCCCGACGTGCAACGCCACATTCTCACGCTCCGCTGCCCCGACCAGCCGGGCATCGTCCACGCGCTCGCCGCGGGCGTCGCGGAGGCCGAGGGCAACATCCTGGAGAGCGCCCAGTTCTCCGATCCGGGCACCGGCGTCTTCACCATCCGTGTGTCCCTGGAGACGCCCAAGGCCGACACCGAGAGCCTGCGGGACGCACTCACGCTGCGGCTGGCCCGTTTCGACCCGGTCCTGACCGTCCGGCCCGAGGAGCAGCGCCGCCGGGTACTGCTGATGGTGTCGAAGTTCGATCACTGCCTGGTCGACCTGCTCTACCGCTGGGACCTGGGCGAACTGCCCGTCGACATCCCGCTGATCGTCTCCAACCACCCCGACCTGGAACCGGTCGCGAAACGGTACGGCATCCCCTTCGTCCATCTCCCCGTCACTCGCGACACCAAGCCCGAGGCGGAGGCCGAGCTGCTGCGCCTGGTGGCCGAGCACCAGGTCGACTTCGTGGTGCTCGCCCGCTACATGCAGGTCCTCTCCGACGACCTGTGCCGCAAGCTGTCCGGGAGAGTCATCAACATCCACCACTCGTTCCTGCCGGGCTTCAAGGGCGCCAAGCCCTACCACCAGGCCCATGACCGGGGCGTCAAACTCATCGGCGCCACCGCCCACTTCGTCACCGCCGACCTGGACGAGGGCCCGATCATCGAGCAGGACGTCGTCCGCGTCGGTCATCGTCACACCGCGCCCGCACTGGTCGCGATCGGCCGGGACGTCGAGCGGGTCGTGCTGGCTCGGGCGGTCCGGCTGCACGCGGAGGACCGCGTCGTTCTCACCGGCTCCCGCACCGTCGTCTTCGCCTGACGCCCGCACCGAGAGGCTCGTACGACATGACCACCGCGACGCTGCTCGACGGGAAGGCCGCGGCAGCCGAGACCAAACGTGAACTCGCCGAGCGGGTGAAGCTGCTCAGAAGCCGGGGCATCGCCCCCGGGCTGGGCACCATCCTCGTCGGCGACGACCCCGCCAGCCACTCCTACGTCCGTGGCAAGCACCGCGACTGCGCCCAGGTCGGCATCGCGTCGATCCGGCTGGAACTGCCCGGCACGGCGACCCAGGCCGATGTCGAGGCCGCCGTGCTCAAGCTCAACGCCGACGCGGCCTGCACCGGTTTCATCGTCCAGCTGCCGCTGCCGGCCCATATCGACACCCACGCCGTGCTGGAGCTCATCGACCCGGCCAAGGACGCCGACGGGCTCCACCCCGCCAACCTGGGCCGGCTCGTGCTGGGCATGCCGGGGCCGCTGCCCTGCACCCCGCGCGGCATCATCGACCTGCTGCGGCGCAACGGCGTGCCCATCAAAGGACAGCAGTTCTGCGTCATCGGCTGCGGGCTCACCGTGGGCCGCCCGCTCGGCCTGATGCTGACCCGCGGCACCGAGCACGCCACGGTGACCCTGTGCCACGAGGCCACCCAGGACATCGCAGCCCACGCTCGCGCCGCCGACGTGGTCGTGGCCGCGGCCGGCGTGGCCCATCTGGTCAGGCCCGACTGGATCAAGCCGGGCGCCACGGTCCTGTCCGTGGGCATCACCCGGACCGTCGAGGGCATCCTCGGAGACGTCCACCCGGACGTCGAGCAGGTCGCGGGCACCCTCGCGCCGCCGGTCGGCGGAGTGGGGCCGATGACCCGTGCCATGCTGCTGACCAACATCGTCGAGGCGGCGGAGCGCGGCTGACGTCAGGCGCGGCGCGTGGGGGCAGGGCCGCAAGGTCCCGCCCCCACGCCGCCTGCTCGCCGTACGGCCGGAGAGCCGCACGCACACCTACCCGCGACCGCAGTAGTCGCTGATCTGCGGGTGCGCCTCCCGGTGCCAAGGATCGCGTGCACGTATCTCCTGGCAGCGGCGGTCCCGGTCGTCACCGGTGTTCCGCAGGAGCCGCTCCGCCTGGGTGATGGCGAGGTCCTGCGGTCCCGGTCCCCGGGCGGCGGCGATGCCTCTCAGCACCCGGCCCAGCGCAACGTCGTCCAGTTCGGGGGGCGAGGCGGGGTGCCTGGCGCTCGTGGCCGAAGAGAGCCATGTCGTTTTCAGTGTCTGTGGTGGGCGGCGTGCACCAGCGCGTCGAACAGGCCCTGCTGGGCCGGGTCCTGGTCCGCGGTGTCCTCGGGGTGCCATTGCACCGCGGTGAACCATCCCCGGTGTGCGGGCAGTTCGAGCCCCTCCACCGTGCCGTCGGCGGCCCGCGCGGTGGGCTTGAGCCCGGCACCGATGCGGTCGACTCGCTGGTGGTGGTAGCAGGACGCCTCCGTCTTCTCGGCGCCGGTGGCCTGTTCGAGCAGGGTGCCGCGCTGGATGGCGACCGGGTGCACGATGTGCCGGTGTTCGCGGTCCGCGCCGCCCATGTCCTGTTCCAGGCTGCCGCCGAGGGCGACGTTCACCACCTGCAGCCCGCGGCAGATCGCGAGCAGGGGCAGGCCCGAGTCCAGGGCCCGCCGGGCGACTTCGAGGTCGAACACGTCCTGGAGGTCGTCGACGTCATAGACGCTGTCATGAGTGTCGGTGGCTCCGTAGCGGTGCGGGGCCAGGTCTCCGCCGCCCGGGAGCAGCACGCCGTCGAAGCGGGCGAGCCGGTCGGCCACATCGGCTGCGGCCGGGTCGGCGGGGTGGATGCTCACCGGCTCGCCCCCGGCCCGCCACACCGCCTCGACCAGCGCGCGGGCGTTGACCTCGGCGGCGTAGCGGAGCGCGGACGTGGTGGCGGCGAACCGGGCCGGGATCGCGATCAGGGGTCGTGGGTGCGCAGGGGTCACAGCTGGATCCAGGTGGTCTTCAGTTCGGTGTACTTCTCGATGGCGTGCGCGGACTTGTCGCGGCCGTTGCCCGACTGCTTCATGCCGCCGAAGGGGACGGTCAGGTCGCCCTCCTCGTAGCAGTTGACCCAGACCGTGCCGGCCTTGAGCGCGCGTGAGACCTTGTGGGCGGTGGACAGGTCGGAGGTCCACAGGCCGGCGGCGAGGCCGTACTCGGTGGCGTTGGCGAGCCGTACCGCCTCGTCGAGGTCGTCGAAGGCGAGGACGGACAGGACCGGGCCGAAGATCTCCTCGCGGGCCAGCCGCATACCGGGGTCGACCCGGTCGAACACGGTGGGCCGCAGGTAGCTGCCGCCGGTCTCGGTCAGGGCCCGGCCCCCGCCCACGCGCAGCCGGGCACCCTCCTCCAGGCCGGAGGCGACATGCTCCAGGACCCTGCCGAGGTGGCCGGCGCCGACCAGTGCTCCCATCTCGGTGGCCGGATCGAGCGGGTCGCCCACCCGCAGCTCGCGCGCCCGCGCCACGACGGCCTCCGTGACCTGTTCGGCTATGGAGGAGTGGACCAGCAGCCGGGAGGGGGCGGTGCACATCTCCCCCTGGTTGAAGAAGATGCCCCAGGCCGCGGTCGCCGCGGCCTTCTCCAGGTCCGGGGCGTCGGGCAGCACGATGTTCGGTGACTTGCCGCCGAGTTCGAGCCAGACGCGTTTGAGGTTGGAGTCCGCGGCGTAGCGCAGGAAGTGCCGGCCGACGGCGGTGGAGCCGGTGAAGGCCAGGACATCGACGCCGGGGTGGAGGCCGAGCGCCCGGCCGGCCACCGGCCCGTCACCGGTCACGACGTTGAGGACGCCCGGCGGCAGTCCGGCGTCGGTGGCGACGCGGCCGAGCAGGAGGGCGGACAGCGGAGAGGACTCCGACGGCTTCAGGACGACCGTGCAGCCGGCGGCGAGCGCGGGAGCGACTTTCCAGCTCGCCAAGGTGAGCGGGAAGTTCCACGGCACGACGGCGCCGACGACACCGGTCGGCTCCCGGGTGATCAGGGCGAGCGCGTCCGGTGCGGTATGGGGAGACTCGTCCGTGAGCTTGTCGGCGAGCTGCCCGTACCAGCGGAAGGTGTTGATCGCGGCGCGCAGCTCGATGGCGTACGCGTCCGTGATCGGTTTGCCCATCTCCAGGCTCACGGTCAGCGCCAGTTCCTCGCGTCGCTCTTCCAGCAGCTCGGCGATCCGCAGCAGGACCCGGCCGCGCTCGGCGGGCGCCAGGTGCGGCCACGGCCCTGTGTCGAAGGCGCGGCGGGCCGCGGCGACAGCGAGATCGACCTCTGCCTCCCGTCCGTCGGCGACCTGGACCAGGCTCTGACCGTCGCGCGGGGAGATCACGGCGAACGATCCACCGCCACCGGCTTCGCTCCTGCCGTCGATGTGGTGCTGCGTGGGCAGATCGAGTTCCTTGGCCCGGCGCAGCAGTTCCTCATGGGTGGCGTTCAGCACGCGCTCTCCCTCTCCGTTTCATCCGTTTCGTTTGACGGCAAACGACTCACGCGGTTCGGCAAAGGCCGGATACGGCCGGGGCGCAGGCTCCGGCCGTATCGGTGAGGCATCGCGGTGTTCAGTGGGTGGTCTCCACCCGGGACCGCGTCAGCCGGGCGGCGACGACGCCGAGGATCAGCACCGCCGGAACGGTGACCTGGAGCCATAGGGCCGTGGTCCGGTCACCGCCGATGAGCGTCGTGAAGTTCGCGACGATGAGCCAGATGGCGCCGCCGATGCCGAGCGCGCCCAGGACGGGGGCGATCAGCGTGTTCCACGGGCGGGTGTCGGCGCGCGAGCGGCGGAAGAACACGACGACCGAGGCCGAGGTCAGGAAGTACAACAGCATGACGCCGAGGACGGCGACCCCGCTGAACCAGGAGAAGAGGGTCAGCACCGGGTCCTTGCCGAGCATCGCGAAGGGCATCACCAGAAGCACGGAGAGCACGGTCTGCACCGTGCCGGCGACCCAGGGCGAGTGGCGCCGGTTGATGGCGGTCAGCCGGTGGGGCAGCAGACCCTCCCGGCCGAGGGAGAACAGGTAGCGGTTGGCGGAGTTGTGGAAGGCCAGGATGCCCGCGAAGAGGGAGGTGGCCAGCAGGATCGGCAGCACATCGCCCACCCAGCCGCCCAACAGGGCGGCGATCGGGGCGAAGACGAAGCCTGCCGCGTCGCCGCTCTGCAGCGCCTCGCCCGCGTCGCCCGTCGCCCGGGACGCGCCGTGCGCCGAGATCAGCATCCACGAGGTGAAGGCGAAGAAGCCCGTGATCACCGCGACCGACAGGTAGGTGGCCCGGGGGACGGTCTTACGGGGTTCGCGGGCCTCCTCGCCGTAGATGGCCGTGGCCTCGAAGCCGAACATCGACGCCACGGCGAACATCAGTGCCACACCCGGGGCGCCCGTGAGCGCGGCGGACGGCGAGAAGCTGTCGGTGAAGCCGAGGCCCTCGGGCCCGCCGCCCTTGAACAGGGTCACCAGGGCGAAGACGATCAGGATGCTGAACTCCGCCAGGACGAAGACGGCGAGGATCTTGGCGCCCATCTCGATGCCCGACGCGCCGAGGACCTGCACGATCACCATGGTGACCAGCGCCCAGACCCACCAGGCCACACGGGCGCCCGAGTAGTGCTCGACCAGGCCGCTCACCGTGGCGCCGTACAGCCCGTACATGGCGGCCTGGACGGCACAGTAGGCGAAGAGGGCGACTCCGGCGCTGCCGGAACCGGCCGGGCGGCCCAGGCCCTTGCCGATGTAGGTGTAGAAGGCTCCGGCGTCCACGACATGGCGGCCCATGGCGACGAATCCGACGGAGAACAGCAGGATGACGACGCCGGCCGCGAGGTAGGCGGCAGGGGCACCCGCGCCGTTGCCGATGGCGACGGCGATGGGCACGGCCCCCGCGATGCCCGTCAGCGGCGCCTGGGCGGAGAGAACGAAGAAGAGAATGCCCAGGACACCGAGAGAATCGGGCTTGAGCCTGCCTGCCATGGATGCATCAGGACCGGTTTGCACGGGAGTCGCGGTCTGACTGTCCACTCGAATCACCTGCCGGGGAAGGGGGGCGGGGAATTTGTTTTAGGCCAAACGAGTTGCCTCATGGTGAGCTGGAACTATCCGTTTGGCAAGGGGTTGCGGGGAGATGCTTCTGTGGAGGCGAGGTCTTTACAGGACCGTGACTCAGGCGGCGGTCCGGTCGGCCGCGCCCCGGCGTACGAGTCGTACGACGACCGACCGGACGACGGCCGGGATGCCGGCCGCGTACTCCTCGGGTGGGACCCACGGTCCCGTCTACTAGTGCACCGTGATGGCTTGCAGCGGACAGACCTCGGCGGCCTCGTACAGCTCCTCGGCGCTCCCCTCGTCCACGTCGGCCACGTAGACGTCGGTCGCCCGCGACCGCAGGGACAGGCGTCCCTCGTCGTCCAGCCCGAACAGGTCGGGGGCCGCGTACACGCACTGACCGTGGTCCTGGCACTTCTTGAGGTCGACTTCGACCTTCATGACGGCTCCTGTCTCTCGGAGGGGTCGGGGGATCAGCGAAAACGGACGGGGAGGTGCGTGATCGTGCGCAGGAACTCGGTGTGCGCATAGGCGGGCTCGCCCGCGAGCTCGACGCCGGAGTAGCGATTGACGATCGAGCTGAAGACGATGTCGGCCTCGGCGCGGGCCAGGACCTGGCCGGCGCAGCCGTGCATGCCGGAGCCGAAGGCCAGGTGCTGGCCGGCGGCGAGCGGGCGGGTGTGGTCGAAGGTGTCGGGGTCGGCGAACACCTCGGGGTCGCGGTTGGCGGAGGCGATGAGCAGTGCCAGCGCCTCTCCGGCCGGCACGGTGGTGTCGCCGATGACCGTGTCCTGCGTGGTCAGGCGCACCACCATCGACTCGGGCGTGTCGATCCGCAGGATCTCGTTGATGATGCCCAGCCGGGCCTCCGGCTCGTCCCGGTATGCGGCGAACAGCTCGGGCTGCTGCGTCATCAGCCAGATGCCGTGGTTGATCAGGTGCTTGACGTCGAGGTGGCCCACGGCGAAGAACAGGAAGATGGTGTAGACGACTTCTTCCTCGGTCATCCTGCCCTCGTCCTGTGCGGCGATGAAGGCGTCGATCAGGCCCTCGCCGGGGTGGGCTCGCTTGTCGGCCACGAGCCGGCGGATGTACTCGGCGAACCAGGCGAACGCCTCCGTGGTGGCGCGGGCCTCCTCGTCGTTTCCGCCGGGGCCGAGACTCAGCCCGATCTCGTAGGTCTTGCGCTGGACGGCGTCCATCTCGGTCGGCTCGATGCCGAAGATGTGGCAGGTCGTCTCGAAGGTGCACTTCAGGGAGAGGCCGCCGGCCGCGTCCAGGGTGCCGTCGCCCTTATCGACCTCGTCGAGCACGGCCTCCACACAGGCGCGCATCACCTTGGACCACTCCTCGACGGCCTTGGGCGTGAACCAGCGGTTGGTGATCCGCCGCAGCCGCGTGTGGTCGGGGGCGTCCTTGCCCAGCATGGTGTGGTGGATCGGGGTGGCCGGCCCGAAGTCGAGCTGCTGCACGCTCAGGGTGGGGTTGCGGATCAGCCGGGCGACGTCCTCGTAGCGGGAGACGGCGTACAGGCCGACCGGATGCCTGTAGACAGGGTGCTCCCGCCGCAGCCGCGCGTAGTACGGGTACGGGTCCGCGCGGAAGCCGGGGTCGCGGAAGGGCAGCAGGTCCTCGGTGGCGGACGCGGGTCCGGCGGTGGTGACGGTCATGTCGTGGCACTCCTCGTATCGGGCGCAAGGCGGAGGGAGCTGGGGAGTGGGAGAGGGGAGGGCGACCAGTGGCCCTGCACGGCGAGAATTATCCACTCGGATAATTTCGTCAATACTTCGCGCCCACGTAATCGACTCTTCACGGCGGCGGAAACAGGACGAGTCCCCATCGCCGTTGCGACGGGGACTCGTCCTGACCTGCTGTTATGGCAGGAACTGCCACAGGGGCGACTACTCTGCGTCTCCACGCTGCCGGGTCAGCAGCGACCGCAGCTCCTTCAGCGCGGCCTCGGTGACGTCCGGCTCGTCGAGGACCAGCTGGTGCAGCACGAGACCCTCCAGGGCGGCGAAGACGAGCCGGGTCAGGGCAGGGCTGGTGCCTGCGGGCAGACTGCGGGACAGCTCCCTCTCCGTGGCCTGGAAGTACTCGTCGTACAGCGCGCGGATCTGCGGCAGCAGCTCGGGCCTGCGCCGGGACTCGAGCATGAGCTCGTACTGGAACGTCTGCATGGCCGGCTCGCGGGTGACCATGTCCGCCAGTCCCGCCGCGAAGTCCGCGATGTCGCCCGTGCCGGGTTCCAGCGAGCTCGTACTCGCGCTGGTGCGCACCGCGTGTTCGAGGGCTGCCTCGATCAGCGCGTCCCGCGATCCGAAGTGGTGCACCACGAGTCCGTGCGTGACACCCGCCTCCTCCGCGACGGCGCGATAGGTGAGCTTGCGCAGCCCGCCCCGGGCCACCACGCGCACGGCCGCGTTGAGCAGGGCCTCACGGCCGGTCCCGTAGTCCACGCGCTTGCGGGGCCTGGCCGGGGGCTTCTCGGAGGAATCGCTCATGAGCGCGACCCTACCCGCACGTCGCAACCGGCAGACCGCCGCAAGGGCGTCATCGCCGCGGTGGGCGGATGCCGCGGAACTCCCAGTCGCCGCCGAGCGCGGTGGACAGCACCTCCTCCGATTCGGTGGGCTGGGCGCCGACGTCGGCGCGGACGGGGGTGGGGCCGGTGACGATGTGGTTGGTGAGCCGCCCAAGGCCCTCGACCTCGACCTCGACGACGTCGCCCGGCTGGACGGGGCGGGAGTTGGCGGGGGTGCCGGACAGGAGGACGTCGCCGGGGTACAGGGTGATGGTGCGGGCGATGTCGGCGACGAGGTAGTGCATGTCCCACTTCATCTCGTCGGTCGTACCGTCCTGCACCACCTGCCCGTTGACGTACGTGCGCAGCGACTTGCCGTGGAAGTCCCAGTCGGTGACGAGTCCCGGGCCGAGCGGGCACAGGGTGTCGGAGCCCTTGACGCGGAGCATGGAGCCGGCGTCGGTGTCACGGAAGTCGTGCAGTCCGTAGTCGTTGGCGATGGTGTAGCCGGCGATGTACTCGCCCGCCTCGGCCGGGGAGATGTTCCGCGCGGTCTTCCCGATGACGATGGCGACCTCGCCCTCGTAGTTGAGCCACTTGCAGCCCTCGGGGCGGACGATCGCGCCCTTGTGGGAGTTGAGGGCCGAGGTCGGTTTGTGGAAGTAGGTGGGCGTGTCGGGGAGGTCGATCCGGAACTCGTCGACGCGGCTGCGGTGGTTGAGGTGGACCGCGATCACCTTGGAGGGGACGACCGGGGGCAGGTGCTGTGCGTCCTCGGTCTTGACGCGGCGGCCGTCCCCGGCGACGAGTTCGTCACCGTCGACGGTGACCTGGACGGCGGCGCCGTCCAGGAGGATCCGGCGGTACTCAGGCATGGGCGGTCTCCCGGGAGGTCGTGGTCGGGCTGCCGGTCCAGCCGCCCTCGGGGCGGTCGAACCAGAGGTGCACCTGGCCGGTGCCGATCGAGTTCTCGTACTCGCCGTACTGACGGGCCTCGGCGACGCAGGCGCGCTCGCCGAGGGCGCCGGCCATCATCAGGTAGTGGAAGAACTTCGCCTCCGGCTTGTACTTCCAGAACTCGTCCATGGTGTCGAGGACCTTGTCGTGACGGCCCTCCTTGAACCAGGCGATGCGCTCGAAGTCCGCCTCGCGGGCCTCGGGCGTGAAGATGTGCACCGGATCGCTGGCCTCGTGCTCGCGCAGCTCGCGCAACGGCCAGAAGGTGTGCGACAGGGCACCGGAGGCGATCAGCAGTACGCGCCGCCCCGGCGTGGCGGCGATACCGTCCGCCAGGGCGCGGCCGAGCCGCAGATGGTCCTCCATGTCGCCGGTCTGGCAGACGCCGATGGTCACCCACCGCTTGTCCGGCAGCCCCTCCCCGAGGAACTTCCACAGGTTGACGGTGGCGTAGTAGATCGGCAGGTAGTCGTCGTCGATCGCGGTGATCCACGTGCCGTGCTTGTCGGCGAACCTCGCGACGTTCTCCGCCAGTTCGGGATCACCGGGGAAGTCGTACGGCATCCGGCACATCCCGCGCGGCAGCTCCTCGGAGGTGAACAGGCCGGCGCGGCGGGCTTGCGCGGTGACGACGAACTCGACGGTGGTGGCCCAGTGGGAGTCCAGGACGACGACGGTGTCGTAGTCGTCGCGCGCGAAGACCTCCTCGCGGAGCTGGTTCAGGCCCGTGACGAGGGTGATCTCCTTGCCCCCGTTGAGCTCCAGCCGGGTCTCCTCGGGCAGCACGATGGTGGGGACGTGGGCGAGGAGGCCCGCCCCGACGATCTCACCCATGGTTGGTCCATCCGTTCGGCGCGGTCACGGTGTTCTTGACGTCGCAGTAGAAGTCGAAGCTCCAGGTGCCGCCCTCGCGGCCGACGCCGGAGAGCCGGGAACCGCCGAAGGGGGCCCGCAGGTCGCGGACGAAGAAGCAGTTCACCCACACCGTGCCCGCGACGAGCCGTGCGGTGACGCGCTCGGCGCGCTCCGGGTCGCCGGTGGCGACGGTGGCGGCCAGGCCGAAGCGGGTGCCGTTGGCCAGCCGGACGGCCTCGTCCTCGTCCGCGAAGGTCTGCAGCGTCAGGACCGGGCCGAAGACCTCCTCCTGCACGATCTCCGAGTCCTGGGCGACATCGGTGAGCAGGGTGGGCGCGTAGTACTGGCCGTCCCCGCGGTGGCCGCCGATGACGGCACGGGCCCCGGCGGCCACGGCCCGCTGCACGAACCCGTCGATCTTCTCCAGCTGGCGGGGGTGGATGTTCGGCCCGACGTCGGTGGCCTCGTCGCGCGGATCACCCTGCTTCAGCGCGCTCGCCTTCTCGACGAACCGGCGCGTGAACTCCTCCGCGACCGACTCCTCGACCAGCAGCCGGGTGCCCGCCAGGCACACCTGCCCGGCGTTGTCGTACTGCTCCACCGCCAGACCGACGGCGAGGTCCAGGTCCGCGTCGGCGAAGACCAGCAGCGGCGACTTGCCGCCCAGTTCGAGACTCAGGGGCGTGAGGTTCGCGGCCGCCGACTCCGCGATCCGCTTGGCGGTGGGCACCGAGCCGGTGAAGCTGATCCGGCGCACGTCGGGGTGCGAGGTCAGCGCGTCGCCGATCTCGGAGCCGTAGCCCTGCACGACGTTGAGGACGCCTGCCGGGAGCCCGGCCTCGGCGGCGATGTCGGCCAACAGGGAGGCGGTCAGCGGCGACCACTCGGCGGGCTTGAGGACGACCGTGTCGCCTGCGGCGAGGGCGGGCGCGACCTTCCAGCTGGCCAGCATCAGCGGGGCGTTCCACGGGGTGATCAGGACGCAGGGGCCGGCCGGGTCCCAGCTGACGTGGTTGGAGTGACCGCGCGTCTCGAAGTCCTCGTGCTCCAGCTTCAGCAGCCAGTCGGCGAAGAAGCGGAAGTTGTGGGCGACGCGGGGCATGACGCCCCGGCGGTGGGAGCGCAGCAGGGCCCCGTTGTCGGTGGTCTCTACGATGGCGAGCTCTTCGATCCGCTTCTCGACCCCGTCGGCGATGGCGTGCAGGACGCGGGCGCGTTCCGCGCGGGAGGTGGCCGCCCAGGCGGGGAACGCGGCCTTCGCGGCGGCCACGGCGGCGGTCGCCTCCATGGCCGTGCCCCGGGAGATCTCGCCGATCGTGCTGCCGTCGATGGGCGAGACGTCCGGGAACGTCTGTGCCGAGGCGACGCGCTCGCCGCCGATCCAGTGCCGGGTGTCGACGGCGACCCCGGCCACGGTGATGGTGTGTGCGCTCATGCTCTGTTCCTCCGGTCTCACGAGGTGGTGGGGGCTACTCGGCGCCGGAGGTGCCGGATTCCAGCAGTCGGCCGCCGTCCCAGACGACGCCGACCTGGCGGTAGTAGGCGGCGATCGGCTCGCGGATCTCCAGGCGGGCCAGTTCTTCGGTGGGCGCCTCGAACAGCTCCAGCTCGGCGTCGCCGCGCCAGGCCTGTCCCGCCTCGAAGGACGCGGCGCCCGACTCGATCAGCTCGTCCAGGGCGAGGCCCTTGCCCTTCTCGATGGAGGGCAGCCAGCGGTGGTGGGCCATCGGGTGGGCGTTGACGAACCCGTTCGTCTCGGACGGCTCGCGCAGGGTGACCACGGTGTGGGCGAGGCGCCGGTCGGCGGCGGCGAGCGTGGCGCCGAAACGGGCCCCCGCCTCGATGCGCGGCGCGGGGCCGTACGGGTGCGGGCGGGTCTGGTGGATCGAGCCGAGCTTCTTCGG
This sequence comes from Streptomyces sp. A012304, assembly GCF_026008495.1. Taxonomy (GTDB): domain Bacteria; phylum Actinomycetota; class Actinomycetes; order Streptomycetales; family Streptomycetaceae; genus Streptomyces. The sequence continues at coordinate 113,024 of NZ_BQUN01000092.1, read as the reverse complement.
GTAGCCCTGGTGCAGCCCGCGCGCGATGGCGAAGTCCTTGTCGACCCAGATGTAGACGCATCGCGAGTAGGTCTGTCCCCGGTACGTGCAGCGGACGACCGCGAAGGCCTCCTTGTACTGGGAGAGCACGGGGTCGAGCAGCTCCTCGCCGGACGCCGAGCAGGACTGCCAGTCGGCCCAGATCAGCGCCACCGCTCCCGGGTCCTCGTCAGCCAGTTCCAGTGGCTCGGGAAGCAGTTCACGCACGCGTGCCGGGTCGGTGCGGTACTCGACGGTGAGCAGGTCCCCGGAGTACCGCCAGGGCGGTGAGGGGATCAGCGACGAGGCTCCGCTCGCCGTCTTGGGGGAGAAGAATCCACGGACGGTGGTCATGATCAGAAGGTCCTTAGGCGGTGGGGGCGGGCTGCTGGAGCAGTTCGGCGCGGTATCGGGAGGCGGCGGCCGCCGCGGCCTGACCGCCGAGGGCGACGACACCGGCCAGCCGGCCACCGGCGTGGTAGCCGACGACGACGTCACCGTCGAGGTCGCCCTCCAGCACGCGCACGTCCCTCTTGCCGAGTACCGGTGCCCCGAAGGACTGCAGGCGGAAGTCGTGCTGGTCGCTCCAGAAGGTGGGCAGCGGCGCGAACGGGGACAGGTCGTGGCCGGTGCCGGTCAGCCCGGCGACGAGGGTCTTCGCGGCGTGCTTGGCGGTGTCCGTGGGGATGCACCAGTGCTCCACCCGGCGCGGTACGCCGTCGTAGCGGGCGTTGGGGAAACGGGCGACGTCACCGACGGCCACCACGTCGGGCCGTCCGCCGACGCGCAGGTGCTCGTCGGTGAGCACGCCGTCGCTCAGATCGAGGCCGGTGCCGTCCAGCCACTCGGTGTTGGCGACCGAGCCGACCGACTCGACCACCACGTCGGCGGGCAGCACGGTGCCGTCGCCGAGGGCGACGCCGGTGACGTGGTCGTCGCCGGTGAAGCCGGTCACGCCCGTGCCCAGGGCGAAGCGCACGCCGCGTTCCTCGTGGCGCTTCAGCAGGGCCCTGGCGAGGAGCTCGCCCAGGGGGCCGACCATCGGCAGGGGCAGCGGGTCGACGACGGTCACCTCGCGAGCGCCCAGAGCGACGGCCGTAGCGGCGACCTCGCAGCCGATGAAGCCGCCTCCGACCACGACCACCCGGGCTCCGGGCCTGGTGAGGGCCTGCCGCAGGCCCTGCGCGTCGTCGATGGTGCGGACCGTGTGCCGGCCGGCGAGCGGGCCGGGGCAGCGCAGGCGCCGGGGCCGCATTCCGGTGGCGACGACCAGACCGTCGTACGAGAGCGCCTCGCCGTCGCCGAACTCGACGATGTTCTCCGCGAGCCGCGCGGCGACGACCTTGGTGCCCAGCCGCCATTCCGCGTCGGCCACGCTCGCCCGCGGGCGGAAGGCGAGGGACTCGAAGGGTGCCTTGCCGGCCAGGACCTCCTTGGACAGGGGCGGCCGGTTGTAGGGCATGTGCGGCTCGTCACCGACGAGCGTGATGGCTCCGGTCCAGCCGGCGGCCCGCAGTTGCTCGGCCGCGCGCAGGCCGGCCATGGAGGCGCCGGCCACGACGATGCGTGCGCTCCTCGACGTCATGGTCAGCCCTCGATACGGATGGCCTGGAGCGGACACACGTCGGCGGCTTCCTCGACCTCGTCGCGCAGCGCGTCGTCGGGGTCGGAGACGTAGGCCAGGTGGCCGCTGTCGTCCATCGAGAAGACATCGGGGGCGGCGAAGACGCACTGGCCGTGGTCCTGGCACTTGTTCATGTCGACGACGACCTTCATGGCCGGTCCTCCTGGAAGTGAGGGCGTCGGGGCGGGGGCGAGGGGAGGAAGAGGGGCCCGACCGCTGTCGGCCGGGCCCCGGCCAAGAGTCCGACGATCGACCGGACCCTTACTCATTTGGCTTCAAACAACATAGGAAGCCGACTGACCCTGGTCAATACCTATCCATGCGGATAATTTTTTTCTCCAGCGCCCCTTGCGGGGCACCCGCGGGACTCCTACCGTTTGACATCAAACAATTCGCCTCCACCCCACCCCTGCCGGCCTTCTGAGCCCCCTCGCCATCCACACCCCAAGCGCCCGAGGAGACATCGGTGAGCGCAGCCCCAACCCCCAGCCTCCGTCAGCACATGCAGCGGCTCGCCGCCGAGGGCATCGACGTGGTGCGCGTGACCTATCCCGACCTCATCGGCACCGACCGCGCACGCGACATCCTGCTGGACCACCTGCCGTCGGCCTGCGACCACGGCCTGGCCTTCTGCCGGGCCGTCTACCACACCAGCCCCCAGGGCGACGTGGTCCCCGTCTCCGGCGGTCTCGACGCCGGCCTGCCCGACATCACCGTGCGGCCCGACCTGGACAGCATGGTCCCCCTCCCCTGGGAGCCCGGTGTCGCCTCCTGCCTCGCCGACGCCACCGACCCGGCCACCGGCCTGCCCGCACCCGAGTCACCCCGTGACCTGCTGCGCACCGTCCTCGACCGGTGCGCTGAACACGGCCTGCGTCCGGTGGTCGGCCCCGAACTCGAGTACTTCCTGTGCGAGGAGGCCCCGGCCTCCCCGAGCGGCTGGAAGCGGTACTCGGGCGCGACCGGCGTCGTCTACACAGCCGGTCTGCGCGCCGACGGCGACAACCACCTGCTCCGCACACTGCGCCTGCTGCGGGACATGAACATCGGCGTGACCAGCGGAAACCACGAGTTCGACGGCGGCCAGTTCGAGATCAACCTCACCCACTCCGACGCCCTGTCCGCCGCGGACCGCGCCTTCCGCTTCAAGTCCGCGGTCAAGGAGCTGGCCCGGAAGGAGGGGAAGCTCGCCACCTTCATGGCCAAGCCGTTCAACGACGCCGGAGGCTCCGGTTTCCACCTCCACCTGTCCTGCGACAGCTCCGACGAGGAAGGCGCCGGCAACGCCTTCGACGATCCCGCCGGGCCGTACGGGCTGTCCGCCACCGCCCGCCACGCCGTCGCCGGCGTCCTCGCCCACGCCCCGGCCCTGGCCGCACTGGCCAACCCGACCGTGAACTCCTACAAGCGCTTCGGCCCCGACACCCTCGCGCCCTGGCTCATCGACTGGGGCCTGGACAACCGCAGCGCCATGGTCCGCATCCCGCCCGAGCGCGGCTCCGGCGCCCGGTTCGAGCTGCGCCTCGGTGACGCCAGCGCCAACCCGTACCTGCTGATCGCGGGCACGGTCGCCGCCGCGCTGCTCGGGGTGCTGGCCGGCGAGGAGCCCCCCGCCCCCCTGGAGGGGTACGGCTACGACACCACCAGGGCGGCCGTGCTGCCCATGAGCCTGCCGGCCGCGCTGGACGCCCTGGAAGCGGACACGGAACTGACCGACGTCCTCGGCAAGGACTTCACCACCTCCTTCCTCTCCTACAAGCGCAACGAGACCGAACGCTTCCAACGGCACGTCACCGACTGGGAGTTCACCGAGTACGCCTACCACCTGTGACGACTGGGAGCCATGCGATGACGACCGAGACCCCGACCGCCGCCGTGAACGAACCGATGCCGCTGGCGGACGTCGACCTCGCCGACCTGGACAACTTCACCGACGGGATCACCCCGTGGCGCATGTTCCACACCCTGCGCCACCAGGACCCGGTGCACTGGCAGCCCGAGGAGGCACCCAACTCCGGCTTCTGGGCCGTGACCCGGCACGCCGACATCGCCCGCGTCGACCGCGACGCCGACACCTTCACCTCGACGAAGTTCGTCAACCTCGAAGAGGTCGACGAGGACCAGATCAAGACGCGTGCCTCCATCCTGGAGCTGGACGGAGTACGCCACCGCGCCCTGCGCAGCCTGCTCCAGCGCCAGTTCGGCGCGAGCGTCATCAACAGCTACACCGACTTCCTGCGCGGTCTGACGGCCACCACGCTGGACGCGGCACTGGCCAAGGGGACCTTCGACTTCGTCAAGGAGGTCTCCGCCGACTTCCCCATCAACGTCCTCGCCCGACTCCTCGATGTTCCGCCGGAGGACAACCAGCAGCTCATCGACTGGGGCAACCGCATCATCGGCAACACCGACCCCGACTACGCCGATGTCCTGCTGGACAGCGCGGAGAGCGAGAAGTACCGGCACCTGCCCTTCCGCTCGCCCGCCTCGCTGGAGGTCTTCGAATACGGCCGCGAGCTGGCCCGGCAGCGGCGCGGTGGCACCGGCACGGACCTGGTGTCGAAGCTGGTGAACACCACCCCGAAGGACGGTGTACCCCTCTCGCCGCAGGACTTCGACAACTACTTCCTGCTCCTCGTCGTGGCCGGCAACGAGACCACCCGCCACACCATCACCCACTCCATGCTGGCCCTCCTCCAGCACCCCGAGCAGCTGGCCCGCCTCCAGGACGACCCGTCCCTGATTCCCGTCGCGGTGGAAGAGTTCCTGCGCTGGGCGTCCCCCGTCTACCACTTCCGCCGCACTGCGACCCGGGACGTCGAACTCGGCGGCAAGCACATCAAGGAGGGCGACAAGGTCGTCATGTGGTACGCCTCCGGCAACCGCGACGAGGAGGTCTTCGGCAACCCGTACGACTTCGACGTCACCCGCGCCGACAACGACCATGTGACGTTCGGCAAGGGCAGCCCTCACCTGTGCCTGGGCAACCTGCTCGCCCGCACCGAGATCCGCATCATGTTCGAGGAGCTCATCCCGAGGATCGCCGACATCAAGCTCGCCGGCGACGTCCCCCGCGTGCGCTCCAACTTCGTCAACGGCATCAAGAAGCTGCCGGTCGAGGTCACCCTCACCTGACCCGAGCCGGCTCACGTGGGCACCGCCGCTTGGTGAAGAGCATGACGAAGTCGGTCATGTGTCGGGTCCTGGGGGTGTCGGGGGCGGGTAGGGACAGCAGGCGGGTGCGGGTTTCGGTCAGGATGTGTCGCTCGTCCTGGTCGGTGATCGGCCAGGCGCCGGTGAACAGGCCCCTGGCCAGGGAGTCCGCCATGGCCCGGGGGGAGATCTCGAAGGTCGTGGGGCGTTCGGCGGCGGTGCCGTCGTAGGAGAGGCCGTGGGCGGCGGCTGTCGGTGCCAGGTACTCGGGGCCGTCCTGGCGGGTGCCGGCGGGGTCGAGGCGGTCCTCCAGTTCGTTGACGATCCGGCCGATGTCGTCGGTGGGGCGCATGCCCCGGGCCGGGATCACCAGATAGCGGCCGCCGGGGCGCAGCACCCTGGCGGCCTCGGCGAAGACGGCCGCGCGGTCGGGACCGGCGTGCAGCAGCCAGGTCGACACCGCCTGCGACACCGACGCGGACCGGATCGGCAGCCGGCCGGCGTCGGCCACCGCCACCCGGTGGCCCAGCCGGGCGCGGGCCCGGGCGAGCATGCCGGGGGAGAGGTCGACCCCGACGACCTCGAAGCCGCGGGCCGTCAGCTCGGCGGCCACGATGCCGGTGCCGACGCCGATGTCGAGCACCGGCAGCGCCGGGTCCAGCAGCGGGGCCAGCTGGTCGGCGAAACCGGCGGCTCGGGCCGTGCCCCCGCGCGACTCGTCGTACGTGGGGGCGATGTCGTCGAACTCCGCGGTGTCGGAGGTCGGTGCCATGGGTTGCTTCCTCTTCGTCGCGTGGCGGCGGGTACGGGGGTCAGGTCCGCGGTGTGAACTTCACCGGGAGTTCGGCCATCCCGCGCAGGATGCCCTCGCGTCGGGTCAGGTCCTGGGACGGATCGGCCAGCTCCAGGTCGGGGAAGCGGCGCAGCAGCGTGCCGATGGCGATCTTCGCCTCGGCGCGGGCCAGCGGGGCGCCCAGGCAGAAGTGGACGCCGTGGCCGAAGGCGAGCTGCTGCGGGACCTCGCGGCGGGCCACGTCGAGGATGTCGGGCCGGTCGTAACGGGCCGGGTCGCGGTTGGCCGCCGCGAGGCCGATGATGATCATTTCGCCGGCCGGGACGGTGACGCCGGCGATCTCGTAGTCCTCGACGGTGAAGCGGGCGACGCCCCGGCTGACCGGACCCTCGTAGCGCAGCAGTTCCTCGATCGCGCCGGGGAGCAGCGAGGGGTCGTTCTGGAGCGCGGCCCACTGGTCGGGATGGCGCAGCAGGGCGTGCACGCCGTTGGCGATGAGACTCGCGGTCGTCTCGTGCCCGGCCAGCGTCAGCAGGATGGCCATGGCGGTCAGTTCACGGTCGCTGATCCGCTCCTCGGCCTGGGCCGCGCACAGCGCGCTCAGCAGGTCGTCGCGCGGCTCGGCCTTGCGCTGGGCGATCAACGGCTCGAAGAACTCGGTCAGTTCGGCCCGCGCGCGGGCGCCCTTGGCGAGCCGCTCCGCGGTGTTGGGCGGCATGATGAGCCCGACCGCCAGTCTGGCGAAATCCGGCTGTCCCTCGGCCGGGATGCCGATGAGTTCGCTGAGCACGGCCATGGGCAGCGGCAGGGCGAACTCGGCCACGAGGTCGGCGGTTCCGCGCGGCGCGACCGCGTCGAGGAAGGCGTCGGTGTGCGCCTGGACGCGGGGCGCCAGCGCCTCCACGCGCCGCGCGGTGAACGCCCTGGACACGAGGTTGCGAAGCCGCGTGTGATCGGCGCCGTCGGCGACCAGCATGCTCGCCATCAGGACGTTGGTGCGCTCCTGGTGGGCCATCTCCTCGGCCAGGCCGTTCACCCGCACCGGGCTGCTGCTCAGCCGCGGGTCGGTGAGCGCGGACACGGCCTCGTCGTACCCCGTGACCATCCAGACTTCAAGGGTCGGATTCAGCCGTACCCGCTGGACGACACCGTGTTCCCGAATGCGCTCGAAGAGCGGGTACGGATTGGGCTGTTGGGCGACGTTCAGCGGCATGTCATGGACGATTGTCTGGCTTTGCTCCGGCATCCCCGACTCCCCGAAAGAAAACGAAAGTTCTCAGTCGAACAGTCATACCAGTCGGCCGAGTTGCGTGGTACCGTCACCGAAGATCAGTACGGAGATGCATCGGTGAGACGCTCCGCCCACCGGCGAATCGGCGTTTCGCGCAGTTCGGCTCGGAAGCATTCAAAGGCCTCAATCATGTGGCTCGCGATGCGGGGGGAGACGCTTTCGTGGATCAGATGTCCGTCGCTGACCCGATCCTGGACCTGGCGCATCCGTCCAACCTGCGTAATCCCTATCCCGCCTATGCCCGGCTGCGTGCGGAAACCCCGGTTTTCTGGCATGAATTGCTGGGCTCGTGGGTGTTCACGCGCCACGCCGACTGCCTCGCCGTCCTCACCGACAGCGCCCGCTTCGCGTCCGACTGGCGCCGCGCCGGCGAGGACATACCGGCCCCGCTGCTGAGCGTGCAGACGCTCGACCCGCCCGAGCACACCGCCATCCGCCATCTGCTGCTCGACGGCTTCCGCGCCCAGGACCGCCAGGCGCTGCACGAGCGGATGGAGTTCGAACTCCGGGACCTGCTCGCCGGGGTGGCGCGGCGGCCGTCGTTCGACTTCGTCGGGGAGCTGGCCGAACCGCTCGCGCTGCGGTTCATCACCGCCTTCCTCGGCGTTCCGGCTCCCGACCTCGCCTGGTTCGTGCCGATGTCCCGCACCGTCGTCGACGGCATGGACGCCGGGCTGTGGCCCGAGAAGCACGAGCCCGCGGTCGCCGCGCGGGCCGAACTCGCCGAGTACGCCGGCGGCTGGCTCGGCGACCCGCCCAAGGACGGCCTCATCGCCTACGTCGCCGAACACGCCGACGACGGCGGTGTCGACCCCGCCGTCCTGCGCAACAGTCTGCGCGCCGTGCTGCACGCGGGCTACGAATCGGCGTCCCGGCTGCTCGGCAACGCCGTCGCGGCCCTGCTGACCACCCCCGGGGCGCCGGAGGCGTTCCGCGCGGCGGACCGGGGCACCGCCGTGGACGAGCTGATCAGGTTCGACGCACCCGTGCAGGCGGACGCCCGGGTCTGCGTCACCGAGACCGACATCGGAGGCGTCACCGTTCGAGCGGGTGACCCGGTCACGCTGTTCCTCGGCGCGGCCAACCACGACCCGCTGCGGTTCGCCGACCCCACCGAGCTGCGACTGGACCGCGCTCCGAATCCGCACCTGGGGTTCGGGCGCGGGGCGCACGCCTGTCTGGGTGCGTCCCTGGCGATCCGGCTGACCGGATCGGTCCTCACGGCCCTGGCCACGGAGTATCCCGAGGCGCGGGCGGTCGCGGAACCAGAACACCGCCGCAATCTGACCCTTCGCGGTCTCGACCGCTTCGAGATCAGTCTGCGGCCATGACAACGGGGGAGGAGGAATTGTCATGAAGTACTGGCACTGAACCGAAACCTGAGAGAGCGCGGTGCCCCCTCATGAGAGGTACCCGAGGTGCTTCTCGCTGAGAGGAACTCCCTCTATGAGAGGAACTCCCTCCGTGCGGGGCATTCCCTCCATGAGGGGCATCGCGCTCGGCCCTGTGTTCATGTTATTCCGCGCGTGTTCGGTGTTTCCGGGCGCGTCAAATGGTTTTTCTCCGGCATGTTCTCTGTCGCGGAGGATCGGCATTTCGGTGCTCGCGTGAACGGGGACGTTCCCCGGAGGGAAAGCGCGGCAATTCATTCGCTCAGCACGATGGTGTGCGGCGACGGCTGAAGACGTGCCCGGTAGCGGCGCACGCCCCAGCTGCGATGCTCCAGTTCCGCCGCGATCAGCACCTCCGCCGTGTTCAGCCGCCCGGGCACGAGTTCCACGAGCGCCGCCACCGGGTGGTCCCCGACCAGCGGGAAACGCTTGACCCGGCGGAACTCCCACTGCGGGTTCGGCTGGGAGGCGCCGTGCCCCCGGACGATCCACTCCTCCCGTGCCGGCCCGCCGCCCGGCGGCCGCTCCACCCCCACGTCCACCACCCCCGTGGTGACCGTGAAGTTCAGGCCCGTGCCGGGGCCGCCGACCGGCCGGGTGCGCTCGCCGGGGTCGATCAGCCGCGCGATCGGCTGTGCCCCGCCGTCCGGTGTGGACAGCGCGACGCCCAGGGAGGCATGGCGGAACGCGCCCTTGCCCTCGGGGGTCTCGGGCCGGAACGAGCACACCATCACCAGTTGCCGGAACTCCCGGTCGGGTATGGACCTGAGATAGGTCAGCCAGTCCGCCGGCGCGCCCGCGTGGTCGGCGGGCAGCAGGTCCCAGCCGAAGGTGAGCCGGCCGCGCAGCGGTCCGTCGTCCGCCGGAGCGCCGAGCGTGCGCTCCGGCACGAGGTCGACGTCGTGCAACCGGATGTCGGTCATGGGCTGCCCCCTTGCTCTTGCCTACCGCGCAGGTAGGTGAACGCTCCCCAGTCACGGCCGTGGGGATACGCGGCGCGGGTGGCGAGCTGGGCGTCGCGGAAGGCGCGCTCCGGATCCGCGCCCCGGGCGATCCGCAGGTGCAGGTGGTGGTGGAAGTACGTGGCCGGCTCCGGGCGCACGGGCCACAGGCTGCCGACCACGGCCTGCGCGCCGGCGGTGATCAGTGCCGTGGGGATGCCCCGGACGTTGTCCCCGCGGTCGAACCGGCCGAGCGCCGACTCGCAGGCGGCGAGCGTCACCAGGCGGACGCCGCGCAGATCGGCCTCCAGGAAGTCGTGGGCGAAGACCCGGCCGTCGTCGTCGCCGTCCGGGGTGAGGTACAGGCAGTGCAGCCAGGGAGCGTCCTGGTCCGACGTGCCGTGGACGGCGAGGTGGACGACGTCCGCCGTCGACAGCTCGGCCAGCAGCCGGTCCCGGGTGGCCGCGACCCCGGTGACGGCCCGCGCGCCGACGGCCTCGGCGACCTTCCGCGCGTGCTCGTCCAGCGCGGGTTCGGCGGGGAGACCGTAGGGCACGCCACCGCCCGCGGAGGCCAGGACGGCGGTGCGCCGCGGGCGTACCGGTCCTGCGGCGGGGGCCAGGGACTCCAGGCCGGCGATGGTGGTGACCGTCCAGTCGTCGGCGATCGGCCGGCCGCCGACGTGGCACAGCGGCAACGGCAGGTAGTGCAGGGCGCCGTGCGGCCAGGCGAGCACACGGTCCTTGCCGCGGGCGCGCCACTCGGCCCACCGCTCGGCCGGGCCGAGCGGCAGTTCGCCCGACTCCAGCAGCCGGCGGCCCTCCGGTGTGACGTCTGCGAACAGCGGGTCGCGCTGCACCTCCGTGCGGATCGCCTCGACCAGGTCCGCCACCGGATGCCGGTCGTGGTCCTCCTGTCTGTTCTCCTCGTCCTCGCCGAGCTGCACGACGAGGTCCCGGCCCTCCCGGGTGACCGTGAGCAGCACCGCCGCCCCGCGCACCGCCGCGGGCAGGAACCAGGTCAGCAGCACCGTCCGGTCGTCCAGCAGGTCGTGCGCCGTCGCCCAGAGGTGGCGGTCGTCGACGAACGGAGTCGAGCGGCGGCGCAGCTCCTCGTCGATGAGTGAGGAGACGCGCCACCGCAGGTTCCGGGCGACCTGCGGGTCGTCGTGCCCGCCGGGGCGGAGGTCGGCGTCCAGCGCGGTCAGCAGGTTCGGCGACGCGCCGCCGACGGCGGCGGGCCGTTCCCGGTCGCGCAGCCTGCCGAGGACGTGCTGGAGGTGCGGGGGCAGCGTGAGCGGGCCGTCGATCCGCCACCACGCGCCGAGCTGTGATCCCTTGCCGGCCTGGTGCAGACCGAGCATCAGCCCCAGCGGCAGCGTCCCGCTCTCCACGGTGAGCCGCCAGACCGCCGTGTGCACGAGGTCGCGCAGGATGCCGCCGAGTTCCGGCGCGCCGCTCGGGTCGAAGTTCGGCAGGTCCACGATGACGGCGTACAGCGCACCCCGCAGTTCGTCCCCGCGCAGGCCGTCCAGGTGCTGTGCGAACGGCACCAGGCTCGCCCGGGCCAGGGCCTCGAAGCCGAGCGAGGCGTAGGCGAGGGCCGCGTACGTGTAGTAGCCCCATGGGAACGGGACCGGGCCGGCCGCCGGCTCGCCCGCCTCGGCCGCCTGGTGGTACAGGTCCGCCGTCAGCAGCCGGGCCTCTTCGCTCCCCTGGTCGCCCGCCTGCTTCAGCAGGGCGACCCCCAGCGCCGGCTGCCGCCGGTCGCGGGCGTGCGCGGCGGTGTGCAGCAGCGCCGCCGACCGCTGCGCGGGCGTCCAGGACTCCGGGAACGAGACGCCGAGCGCCTGGCCCGGGCCGGGGCAGTCCAGCGGGTCGTCGGGCAGGACGTGCAGCCGTGCCTCGATCAGCTGTCTGCGGTGGGCGGCGTCCCACCGGAAGCCGAGCCGCCGCGCCCGGTCGAGCACGATCCGCAGCAGTGGGCGGTCGGCGCGCTCCCGGGCCAGATTGACGCCCTGGCTGATCACCTTCGCGGTGGTCGTGGTGCCGTGGGCGGCGACGCAGTCCGCCAGGGGCGTCCCGAACACGGCCGTGAGCAGTGCGCCGACCGTCTCCGGGGGAACGTCGTCGACCACCCTGAGCAGGAACAGGGCGAGGTCCGGCTGACCGAGGTGTGACGAGTCGTCGAGCAACGCGGAGAGCGCGGCGCGGGCGAGGTCCTGGCGCACGCCCCGCGAGTCCCCTGGGCGCACGCCCCGCTCGTCCCCGGTGATCTGCGACAACGACGCCAGGAGCCGGGGTCTTCGCGTGCCGCCGTCCAGTTCCAGCGCCCGCGCCACCAGGTGGCCGGCCTCCGTCAGGAGGCGGGGCGAGTCGGCCTGGAGGGGCCGCTCGTCGGTGAACCACGTGCGGTACAGGTCCGCCGTCCAGCGGGCGGACCAGGTGGTCAGGCCGGTGCGGGCGTAGTCGTCGGCGGCGTGGTCCTCCGGTCCCCGGGTGGCCGTCCGCAGCCGTGCGGCGGCGAGCAGCGCGGCCTGCCGTTCGGCGGGGTCGCTCACCTCGTCGATCAGCCGCGCCGCCACCGCGTCGGCCTCCTCGAAGACCGCGCGTTCGCACCGGTCGGCCAGCAGCGGGACCGCCGACTCGAGGGTGTGCAGCGCGGCGGTCCGCCACGCGGCCGGGCTCGCGCAGGCGTCGGCGACCTCGGCGGCCAGACACCAGTAGACGTACGCGAACTCGGTCAGCCCTCGGTGGTCGAGGAACTCGTCCCGGAACAGCAGGTCGGCGAGGGTCCCGGTGGGCGGGCCGGCCGGCGCGTGGTGCTCGGCCAGGGCCTGCCGGGTCCGTTCCAGGTCGCGGGCCCGTCGCTTGGCCGCGTCCAGCGACAGGACGCGGTCGCAGACGAACCGCGCCAGTTCCGTCAGCTCGCCGACGGGGTCGAGGAGGAGGGTGACCACGGGCTCGCCGTGGTCCTCGCGGCGTGGCGGGCCGTAGCGCACGGGGCCGGCGCACACCATCCCCCGGCGGGTCTCCTGGGCGAGCGCGCCGGCCGGGTCGTCGGTGGCGGGCAGCACGTGGGAGACGACCAGCAGGACGGAGCCGGAGGCGTCCGCCGTCTCGCGCCAGCCCGGCGGTACGTCCAGCGCGAGGTCGTGCGCGAACCGCTCCCCGTCGGGACCGTGGACGGTGAGGACTCCGGCCTCGTCCCGTGTGACGCGCCAGCGGGGGTCGACGGGGGCGCCGAGGGCGAGGTCGTCCAGCGAGAGCAGCACGGGCAGGCCCCAGGCGTGCGCGCGGGTGAACAGGCTGCCGCCCGCGCCGGCGCCGGTGGTGAACGGGCTGACGGACGCCGCTCCGACCGCGAGTCCGGCCGTCCTGCGGCCGTCCCTCTCCACCACGAACGCCCACCCGGTGATGTCCCTCGACAGCCGCACGCCGTTCCCCCCGCGCCAACCGGTGCCCCGTGTCCATCAGGTCCACAGTGACACGCACCCCCGTCCGAAGCGCCGACCGGAACGCATGTCCACACGGAACCGGAACAGACACCCCCGCCACAGGTGACCAGAAACGATCAAGGGGCGACCTCAAAACGATCACAAAATGTGATTCAGATCACGTAACTGATTGCCCCTCAGCACCCCCTCCATCCCCTTTCGCCCGTTTAAATCCCCAGCAACAACAAGCCACTTGGCGCCCTATGCTCGCCTTCACCTACTGACCACAGGTTGTTCACATGCTCCGGCGTTGCCGGAAACGGGGGAGTGAAGTTGGCGATCCGTCATGCCCGGAGACGGCCCAGAGCCGCCGTCCGTGCCGTAGCGCTCGTGCTCGGGCCTGCGTTGATGCTGAGCGCGATGGGGGCCGGTGTCGCCGGCGCGGAGGACGGGGACCAGCCGCCCGCGTCCGTGCCCGACGCCGCGACCACCGCGTCCGAGCAGGCGCAGCGCACCGGGGAGCCCGTCGAGGTGACCGAGGAGCGTGGGGTCGCCGAGCGCGTGTTCGCGTTGCCCGAAGGGGGCTTCCGCAGCGAGCTGTCGGCCGCGCCCCGCTGGGCGCCGCAGCCGGACGGCTCCTGGAAGGACATCGACACCGCGCTGGAGTTCAAGCCGGACGGCTCGGTCGGGCCGCGGACCGCGCTGATCGACGTCGAGTTCTCGGGCGGCGGCACCGACCCGCTGGTGGCCGTCGCGGACGGTGGCCGTTCCGCCGCCCTGCGGTGGCCCGGCCGGCTGCCCGAGCCGGTGCTGGTGGGCGACACCGCCGAGTACCGCTCGGTACTGCCTGGAGTTGATCTGCACATGACAGCCAGTGCGGAGGGTTTCCGCCAGGTGCTGGTCGTGCGGACCGAGGCCGCGGCCGACAACCCGGCGCTCTCGCGGATCGAACTCACGCAGAGCAACGACGGGCTGCGGATCAAGGAGAACGCCGAGGGCGGCATCTCCGTCGTCGACGCCACCACCGGGGCGTCCGTCTTCTCCGGCGGCACCCCGCTGATGTGGGACTCCGGCAGCGAGGCCGGCGCCCACGCCTCGGGCGACCCGGTCAAGGACGCGCTCCAGGAGGACCCCGCCGCGGCCCCCATGCCGGGCGACACCCACGCCCAGGTGGACCTGGACATCGACGACGACACGGTGAAGCTCACCCCCGACCCGGCCCTGCTGGACTCCGTGGACGCCTCCCGTCTGCCGCTGTACATCGACCCGCCGCTCAACGTCGACAAGCCCGACAAGTCCGCGTCCCGGTCGTTCTACACCTGGGCCAACAGTGGCCACCCCTCCACCACGTACGACAACTTCGACGACGACAAGGGCATCGGCCGCTGCACCAGCGGCGGTTGCGGGACCAACTACGTCGGCCGGATGTACTTCGAGTACAACCTGGACGGCTGGGAGAACCGCAAGATCTACGACGCCACCTTCCACGTCTACGAGACCTTCTCCTACAACTGCGAGCCGAGCTGGGTGAACCTGCACCTGGTCGACGCGGGGAGGCTCTCCAAGGACACCACCTGGAACAACAAGCCCGGGGACGGCGACCTGATGGGCGACCGCAAGGTGGCCTACGGCAACGAGGAGTACGGCTGCGAGAACGGTTCCGTCGCCTTCAACGACAACCCCGAGGAAGGCAACGAGAACCTGACCAGGACCGTCCGCTCCAAGGCCGGCTCGGGCTCGGCGATCGCCTTCTCCCTGCGCGCCGCCGACGAGGACGCGGCCGGCGGCTGGAAGCGCTTCAAGGGCGACAGCGGCACGCTCCAGATCTTCTACAACACCCTGCCGAGCAAGCCGAGCGGTGAGCGCACCACCAGCCCCACCACCTCGTGCGTCACGGGCGGCGGCCGTCCCTTCATCCGCGACGACACGCCCGTCATGACCGTCAACGTCTCCGACCCCGACCCGCACAACGTACGCACCCTCTACCGGGTCTGGGACATGCTGCCCGACGCCGCCGACGTCCAGGTGGGCGGCGACCTGTGGACCGCGTACAAGGCGGACGGCACCTTCGAGAAGGGCATCCCCGACAACAAGCTCAAGCACGGGCACACCTACCACTGGCACGCCCAGGCCAGCGACGGCATCGACGAGGGCCCGTGGTCGGACTGGTGCGAGTTCTCCTACGACAGCCAGCGCCCCAGCACCAAGCCGAAGGTGACCCTGGAGACCACCGGCGACATCGTCTCGGGCACCACGCCGAAGTTCACCTTCTCGCCCAACGGCTCGGTGGACACCGCCTACGGCAACGACGTGGACCGCTTCGTGTACGGCCTGAACACCGACACCCTGGCCGCCTCCACCGACCCGGCCACCCGCGGCGCCGCCGCCACCGGAGTCTCCGTCGCGGTACCGAAGTTCGGCCTCAACGTGCTCTCCGTCGCCAGCGTCGACGAGGCGGGCAACGTCGGCCCGGTGGAGGACTACGTCTTCCAGTCCGGCCGCGCCTGTGACGACCCGCCCGCCGAGAGCTGCGCGGTGGCCTCCTACCGGATGGACGAGACCAGCGGCACCACCGCCGCCGACTCCGCCTCCTCCACGG
This sequence comes from Streptomyces sp. A012304, assembly GCF_026008495.1. Classification (GTDB taxonomy): domain Bacteria; phylum Actinomycetota; class Actinomycetes; order Streptomycetales; family Streptomycetaceae; genus Streptomyces. The sequence goes on along the minus strand of NZ_BQUN01000092.1, from coordinate 97,777 downwards.
CCGCCGACAAGGACCCGCTGACCGTCTCCGGCGGCACCTGGGTGGCGGGCAGCAACACCGCCGTCACCACCGACCGCGCGCTCCGCCTCGACGGCGTCGCCACCGACCACGCCACCGCCACCAGCCTGACCGACACCCGTCAGGGCTTCACGGTCATGGCCCGCGCCAAGGTCTCCGACGTCTCCGCCAACCGCGCGGTCGTCAGCCAGACCGGCGACAAGGGCAACGGCTTCGTCCTCTACTGGTCCACCACCTACGGCTGGGTCTTCGGCCGCCACCGCGACGCCACCACCGGCACCGAGGCCGCCCGCGCCCGGGCCTCCGCGCCCGGCGCCTCCCCGGTGGGCAAGTGGGTCCACCTCGCCGGGGTGTTCGACCCGTCGAAGAACCAGATCACGCTCTACGTCAACGGCGTCGAGCAGGGCAGCGACCAGGTGATCCCCTCCAACGAGGACGGCACCAGCTACGACCCCACCAAGGTCTGGCACGCGGACGGCGGCTTCCACGTCGGCCGCGCCCGCTGGAACGGCGCCTTCGCCGACCCCTTCAAGGGCGACATCGACGACGTGCGGGTCTACCCGACCGTCCTCGGCGCCCGTGACATCGACAAGGCCGCGAACACCGACTGACCCCGCGGCACGGCGCCCGCACGGCTCGACCGGCCGTGCGGGCCCGCCTTTCCACACCCTTCAGCACCTTCACGCACGACGACTGCTCGATGCGCCGGGGCGTGCCGCCTCGTGCTGCCCCGGGTGGGGAACGCCGGCCGCCCAGAGCGCCGGACGACACAGAGACAGAGAGGTCGCGCCATGCGCCTTAGCAGGGGGGCACCCCCCGGAACCCGACCAGTCCCACACAGAATCCGGGCCGCCGGCCGCTCCATCGCCGCCGGCCTGGCGGGCGTCCTCGCCCTCACCATCCTCCAGGGGCCGCCGGCCCACGCCGACGACGTCGACGAGGCGGCGCGCGAGAAGCGCCGGCCCAAGACCCAGACGATGGAGTCCGTCCCGGTCGAGCCGATCCCCTGGGACACCACCCTCCCGCCGGACGACGCGGCCAAGGCCTCCCGCGCCGCGACACCCGCGCCGGTGTGGCCCGCGGCCGGCACCGCCGTCGCCGAACTGCCCCTGGCGAGCCTGCGCAAGCGCGCCCTGAGCGGCGACCTCACCACCCCCGAGGCCGCGGTCGAGGGCCGCGCCGGCACGCTCCCGGTGCGGGTCTCCGCCCCGTCCGCCGTCCGCGCCGGGCTCGTCTCGGCCAAGGGCGCCACCCGCGACCGCACGGCCGGCACCCTCGCCGCGCAGGTCCCCGGCAAGGTCTCCGTACGGGTCCTGGACCGCGCCTCCTCGCGGCGCGCCGGGATCGACGGCCCCGTGCTGACACTGGCCCGCGCCGACGGCACCGCCGCGGCCGGCCGGGTCACCGTCGAGGTCGACTACAAGAAGTACGCCAAGGCCTACGGCGGCGACTGGGCCACCCGGCTGCGGCTCGTCCAGCTCCCCGCCTGCGCGCTGACCACGCCGACGGCGGCCGGCTGCGCCGCGGGCACGGTCCTGGACACCGCCAACGACGCGAAGACCGGCACACTGACCGCCGAGGTCGGCGTCCCGGCCGCGCCCAAGGCGGCGGCCGGTGCGAAGAGCACCCTCGCCGCTTCCGCCGCCGCGGCCTCCGTGGTCGCGGTCTCCGCCGCCGCCTCCGGGCCGAACGGCAGCTTCGCCGCGACGCCGCTGACCCCGGCGGGCACCTGGCAGATGGCCGGCAACTCCGGCTCGTTCTCCTGGCAGTACCCGCTGCGGGTGCCGCCGGCCGTCGCCGGCCCCTCGCCGCAGTTGCAGCTGTCGTACAACTCGGGCTCGGTGGACGGCCGTACGTCCTCCACCAGCGGGCAGACCGGCTGGGTCGGTGAGGGCTTCGACCTCTCCCAGGGCTACATCGAGCGTTCCTACCGTTCCTGCAAGGACGACGGGCACGACACCGAGGGCGAGGAGAAGTACGACCAGTGCTGGGTCTCCGACAACGCCACCATGTCCTTCGGCGGCCGCAACGGCGAGCTGGTCAAGAAGTCCGGCGCAGACCCCTCCAGGACCCTCGACGGCAACCCGGACATGAAGCTGGAGGGCACCTGGCGGCTGAAGACCGACGACGGCACGAAGATCGAGCGCTGGTCGGGCGGCTTCAACTCCGGTGAGAGCAAGGAGTTCTGGCTGGTCACCACGACCGACGGAACCCGCTACTACTTCGGCCGCAACAAGCGGTCCGCCGACGACTCCGAGGCCCAGGACTCCGCCTGGCAGACGCCCGTCTACGGCGACGACTCCGGCGAGCCCTGCCACAAGGACACCTTCAAGGAGTCCCGCTGCAACCAGACCTGGCGCTGGAACCTCGACTACGTCCTGGACACGCACGACAACTCGATGACCCTGTACTGGGAGAAGGAGACCAACCGCTACGGCGCCAACCGTGACGACGTCTCCGTCGCCTACGACCGGGGCGGCTACCTCAAGCGCATCGAGTACGGCGAGCGCAAGGGCGCCGACCTGACCACCGAGGCGCCCGCCCGGGTCGTCTTCGGCGTCGCCGAGCGCTGCAAGGCCGCCGCCGCCGACTGCGAGCCCGGCGACCTGAAGGAGAGCACCGCCGCGAACTGGCCGGACGTGCCGTTCGACCAGATCTGCACCGACACCGACTCCTGCGAGGAGCAGTGGTCGCCGTCGTTCTTCTCCCGCAAGCGGCTGACCTCCGTCACCACCGAGGTCCGCAAGTCCGGCGGCGGCTACGCCCCGGTGGACACCTGGACCCTCGACCAGAGCTACCCCGACACCGGTGACGGTTCCACCGCCTCCCTGTGGCTCCAGTCCATCACCCACACCGGCAAGGCGAACGGCGCCACCAGCGAGCCGCTGAAGACCGTCTTCTACGGCGTCAAGAACAACAACCGGGTGTACGCCAACACCGACGGCCGGCTGCCCATGGGCAAGTGGCGCATCCGGGCCATCCGCTCCGAGACCGGCGGCGTCACCTCGGTGACGTACAAGGACACCGAGTGCGCGGCCGGCGAGACGCGGACGCCGTGGAACAACACCAGGCGCTGCTTCCCGTCCTTCTGGTCCGAGGAGGGCAGCATCGGGGAGGACGAGGACTGGTTCCACAAGTACGTCGTGGACACCGTCGCCGAGGACGACGCGACCGTGCCCGGCGTCGACAAGGTGACCAAGTACTCGTACTTCGGCGGCGCGGCCTGGCGCTACGACGACAGCGAGATCGCCAAGGCGAAGAAGAAGACCTGGTCGCAGTTCCGGGGCTTCCGCACGGTCCGCACGGTCACCGGTGACTCCACCACCAAGCAGCTGAGCAGCGAGAGCACCTTCCTGCGCGGCATGGACGGCGACCGGGCGAACGAGGACGGCGGCAGCGAGGACGTCTGGACGACCGCCTCCGACGGCACCCGCGTCCAGGACGCCGACCGGCTCCAGGGCTACCTGCTGGAGACCCGCACCTACTCCTCCGTCCCGGCCGACACCGCCGCCGACCGCGCGGCCAAGGAGGTCACCGGCTCGGTCAACACACCGTGGCTGTCGGCCGCCACCGCCACCGAGGGCTCCGACAAGGCGCAGCTCACCGGCACCGCGCGGGTGGACACCCGGACCGCGCTGGACGGCTCGGCGGTGCGCCGGACCGCGATCGTCCACGAGTACGACTCCTACGGCATGCTCAGGCAGTCGTCCGACCTGGGCGACATCGGCGCGGACAAGGCCAACGCCGACACCACCGACGACTCCTGCACCCGCTACGAGTACGCCCGCAATCACGAGCGGACCCTGCTCACCCTGGTGAAGCGGGTCCACACCGTCGCCGTGGGCTGCGACACCACCGCGAGCCTGCCCGGCGACGCGGTCTCCGACGTGCGCACCCTGTACGACGGGCTGGCCTACGGCGCCGAGCCCACCCAGGGCGAGGTGTCCTCCTCGCAGCGCGTCACCGGCTACACCGACGGCAAGCCCGTCCTGCAGACCGTCAGCCGCACCGAGTACGACGTCCACGGACGCGTCACCGCGAGCTACGACACCAAGGACAACAAGACCGTCACGTCCTACACCCCCGCCACCGGCGGCCCGGTCACGGGCATGAAGGTCACCACCCCGCCCGCGGCCGCCGGCGGCACCGGGCACAGCACCACCTCGGTCGTCGACCCCGCCTGGGGCCTGGTCACCAGCACCGTCGACGCCAACTCCCAGCGCACCGACCTGGCGTACGACGCGCTGGGCCGGCTGACCAAGGTGTGGCTGCCCGGCCGGGCCAAGGCGAGCGACCTGCCCAACACCGAGTACGTCTACTCCATCCGCGCCGACGGCCCGACCTCCGTCACCACCAAGACGCTGCGCGCCAACGGCAACGTCACCGTCAGCCACGCCCTCTACGACGGCCTGCTGCGCGAGCGGCAGACGCAGGCCCCGACGCCCAACACCGGCCGCGTCCTGACGCTCACCGAGTACGACTCGCGCGGTCTGGCGATCATCCAGCACGGGCCGTTCTACAACCTGAACGACCCGGACACCCAGCTGGTGGACTCGTCGGCGGCGGTGGGCGGGACTCCGCCGGCGACCGAGACGACGTACGACGGCGCGGGCCGGGCCACGGCCACCGCGTTCAAGGTCGCGGGCGCCGTGAAGTGGCGGGGCACCACCACGTTCCACGGCGACCACACCACCACCATCCCGCCGCCCGGCAGCACGCCCAGCACCACCTGGAAGGACGCCCAGGGCCGCACCACGAAGCTCGTCGAGTACGAGTCCGCCGACACCAGCGGCGTCGCGCGCACCACGACGTACGACTACGACAAGGCGGGCCGTCTCCAGCAGGTCACCGACACGACCGGCAAGAACGTCTGGAAGTGGACGTACGACCTGCTCGGTCGCAAGAAGACCGCCGTGGACCCCGACAAGGGCACCACGTCGATGACGTACGACGAGTTCGACCGGGTCAGGACGACCACGGACGCGCTCGGCCAGACGCTCACCTACAGCTACGACAACCTCGGCCGCACCACGAGGATCGTCAACGGCGCGACCGTCCTCAACTCGTGGGTCTACGACACGGTCGCGCCGAACGGCATCGGCCGTATGACCTCCGCGAGCACCTTCAGCGGGGGCCACGAGTACAAGTCCACGGTCGAGGCGTACGACGTGGGCGGCCGTCCCACCAAGACCACGGTGACCGTGCCCGGCGCCGAGACCGGTCTGGGCGGCTCGTACACCACCACCGCCGAGTACCGGGTGGACGGCACGCCGAAGTCGATGACGCTCCCGGCGGCGGGCAACCTCGCCTCCGAGAAGCTCACCTACGGCTTCAACACCGTCGGACAGCCCGTCTACTCCTACGGCGCCACGGACTACGTCCGGGACACCACCTACTCCAACTTCGGTGAACCGCTCCAGTTCACGCTCGGCACCAGCAGCTCCGCCAAGCAGACCTGGATCACCAACTTCTACGAGGAAGGCACCCGCAGGCTCGCCCGGACCCGCCTCGACCGCGAGTCCGTCGCCACCCCCGACACCGACCTCAACTGGGCGTACGACGCCTCCGGCAACGTCACCAAGCTCGCGGACACCCCCGAGGGCAAGACCCCGGACGTCCAGTGCTTCCAGTACGACTACCTGCGCCGGCTCACCGACGCGTGGACGCAGACGTCCACCACCTGCGCCGAACCGACCGCGGGCAGCACCATCGGCGGCCCGGCCCCGTACTGGCACCAGTACACCTACGACGCGGCCGGCAACCGCACCGAGGAGGTCCGCAACCCGGTCAACCCGGCGGCGGGCGGCACCGCGGCACAGCGGGTCACCAGCACCTACACGCCGAACAATGCCGGGGTCTTCCCCGTCCACGCGCTGCGCGGCACCTCCGTCAAGACCGAGACGGTCAACACCTCCGGCGCGGTGACGGCGACCACCAACACCGCCGACAGCTACGGCTACGACGCGGCCGGCAACACCGTCAGCCGCACCAAGCAGGCCTCCGCGGCCGGCGCGGCCGTCAACCAGGTGCTGCGCTACAACGCGCAGGGCAGGCTCGCCTCCACCTCCAAGGTGGGCGAGGAGGGCCATGTCACGGGCCTGGCGGGCAAGTGCCTGGACGTCCAGGGCTCGGCCACGGCGGCGGGCACCCCGGTACAGATCCACACCTGCGGCACGACCGACGCGCAGAACTGGGAGCTGACCAAGGAGGGGCAGCTCAAGGCCCTCGGCGTGTGCGCCGAGCCCGCGAGCTCCGCGCAGTCGGCGGCCGTCCAGGTCCAGGCCTGCGACCCGGCCGACGCCAACCAGAGGTGGAGCGTCCGCGACGACGGCGGCCTGCGGCACAACGCCTCCGGCCGGTGCCTGGACGTGCCGTCCTCGGCCACGGCCGACGGCACCGACCTCACGCTCCACGACTGCAACGGCACCGCCGCGCAGCGGTGGATCTTCGCCAAGCACACCTCGTACGTCTACGACGCCTCGGGGAACCGGCTCATCCGGCGCGAGTACGGCAAGTCCACGCTGTACCTGGGCGACACCGAACTCACCGTCGACACCAAGAACACCGCCGCGACCTCGGACGACACCAAGACGGCGGTCCGCTACTACGTCTTCGGCGGCGCCACCGTCGCCATCCGCACCTCGTCCACCCAGGTGTACTGGCTCGGCGGCGGCTACAACGGCACCGCCGAGATCTCGGTCGACGCCGCCACGCAGACCGTCACCCAGCGGCGCACCACTCCCTTCGGGCAGGTGCGCGGCACCGCCGGCGCGATCCCCGGTCAGAAGGGCTTCGTCGGCGCGACCAACGACCCGGGCTCCGGCCTGGTCCACATGGGAGCCCGGCAGTACGACCCGGCCACCGGACGCTTCCTGTCCGTCGACCCGGTGCTCGACCTGACCGACCCCCAGCACCTCAACGCCTACGCCTACGGCCGCAACAACCCGGTCGTCTTCCCCGACCCCACGGGCCTGTGGTGGGGCTGGTCCGACATCGGTCACGCGACGCTCGACGTCGTGGGCCTGGTGCCGGTCCTCGGTGAGGCCGCCGACGTCATCAACGGCGCCTGGTACCTGGCCGAGGGCAACTACGTCGACGCGGGGCTCTCCTTCTCCTCCGCCATTCCGCTCGCCGGATACGCGGCGACGGCGGCCAAGGGAGCCAAGTACGTCGACGAGGCGGTCGACGCGGTCAAGACCGCCGACAAGACCACCGAGGCGGCGTCCGACGCGAGCAAGGCCACCAAGGCCGCGGACGAGGTCGTCCCGCCGCCGGCGCCCAAGCCGAAGGAGGCACCCAAGCCGGACAAGCCCGCGAAGGCGAAGGACGACGCGGGCGGTGACCGCGGGTCCGGTGCCTCGTCGAAGCGGACCACCCGCAAGGACCACAACGACCAGCCGCTGGTGGTCAAGGGCCGCGAACAGAAGAACGTGGGCGCGAAGGACAAGGGCCCGGAAAGCGTGGAAACCGGTAAGCGCGCCGACGGTGAAACGGTCTATGCCGGGCACGGGTACCACGGCCAGAATTCCCGGCAGATGATGGTTCCGCAGGGAACCACCCTGCACTTCTACATCCCGCACAACATGAAGCTGAACGATTCCGTGGGCAAGGCGGTGGAGAAGGGCGGACCCGATGCTCCCAGCCCGGTAGAATCCTTCGGTCCGGGATCCATCCTGCCCGACTACATCATCGCCCCGCCCACGAATCTGAACATCATGGGAGGGAGCCGGACGGTGACCGAGGCGACCAACATCAGCAATGTGATCAGCCAAGGCATGGGCGACGTCCACATGGCGATCTGCCGTGAGTTCAACGCCCTGCACTTCGGTTAGCCGACCGTCCCGGTTCGAGAATCGAGCGAGAGAGTGCCGTACTACCCGGATTTCAGTCTCTACGACTACGACTACTACTCCCCACCGGAGGGAATGACCATCGGCTGGCTCATGAAAGGCCATGATTTCCCGCAGGGTGATGTGGAGATCGAGGACCTGGAGAACCTGGCCGATCTGGGGCATCTGCTGGAGGAGCAGAGTCGTGGGTGGCACTACTGCACCTTCTGCGGAAAGCCGGAGTTGCAGTACGCCTGGTCGGAGAGATTCGACTCGAAATACGCGCTGGGAAGCGCGGAGATCAGAGTCCGCTCCGACGACGGCACTCTCTACGTCGCCCCGAACCTGATCACCCACTACGTCCTGGACCACGGGTACCGGCCTCCGGCCGAGTTCCTGCGAGCGGTCCGCGAGGACGTACGACGCCGCTGGCCCCAGGGGGCCTGACCCCCGCACCCGGGAACCCCGGACCGATCACCGTCGGTCCGGGGTTCTCGCCGTGTACAGGCCGGTCACGGCGAAGCGCTGGAAGAGCGCGAAGACGCAGACGACCGGGACGCAGACCAGGGTGGCGGTGGCCATCAGGGCTCCCCAGGCGGTGCCGTGCTGGCCGACGAAGGCGTTGAGCAGGACGGTGACGGGCTGGACGCCGGGGTCGGCGCCGAGGGTGAGGCCGAAGACGAACTCGCCCCAGCCGATCAGGAAGGACAGCCCGGCCACCGCGGCCACCCCGGGCAGCATCACCGGCAGGATCACCCGCAGCAGCACGCCCACCGGTCCGCAGCCGTCGACCAGGGCCGCCTCCTCCAGCTCCCTCGGGATGGTCCGCAGCACCGGGCGCAGCACGATCACCGCGAACGGCAGCGTGAGGGTGGTGTCGGCGGCGATCAGCCCCAGATGGGTGTCGTCGAGATTGGCCCGGCGTTCGAGGATGAACAGCGGCGCCGCCAGCACGATGCTGGGCGGCAGCTGCGCGACCAGCAGCGCGAGGACCATGGTGCCGGAGCCGCGCATCCGGATCCGGGCGAGCGCGTAGGCGAGGGGCACGCCCAGCAGCAGGGTGAGCGCCACCACTCCGCAGGAGATGACCAGGCTGTTCAGCAGGGCGCGCGGCAGGGCGTCGTCGGCGAGCGCGGTCGTGTAGTTCTCGGTGGTGACCGGGGCGGGGATCCAGCGGGCGTCCTCGACCAGCGTGCGGTCGGCGTCGGTGAGGCTGGTGTTGACCATCCAGTAGACCGGCAGCAGGAACGCGCCGGTGACCAGCGCGGCGAACGCGGTGAGCGGCCAGCCCCTCGGGCTCCTCACGCCGCTTCCCCCTCCCGCCGCAGCCGCAGCACGTACAGCACACCGACCAGCAGCGGTACGAGCAGCAGCAGCAGGCCGGCGGCGGCGCCCTCGCCGAAGCGGAAGAACCGGAAGAACACCTCGTACACGTAGAGCGACAGGACGCTGGTGGCGTCGACCGGCCCGCCGCCCGTCATCACGAAGATCACGTCGAAGACCTTGAAGGTGTAGACGAGGCCCAGCAGCAGCACCGTCACCGAGATTGGCCGCATCAACGGCAGGGTGATCCAGCGGAACCGTTGCCAGGCGCCCGCGCCGTCGAGCGCGGCGGCCTCGTGCAGCTGCGGGTCGATGGTGTGCAGGCCCACCAGGAGCAGCAGCATGTTGAAGGGCACGCCCACCCAGACGTTGGCGAAGACCACCCCACCGAGGGCCGTGCTCGGGTCGGTGAGCCAGTCGTTGGTGAGGGTGCCCAGGCCCATCCCGCGCAGCAGGGCGTTGTAGACGCCGATCTCGTCCAGCATCCAGCGGAAGAGGGTGCCGCTGACCACCGGGGGCAGCAGCCAGGCCAGCAGCACCAGCGAGCGCAGCAGCCCGTTCAGCGGGAACGGGCGGACGAACAGCAGGGCCAGGGCGAAGCCGATGACGAACTGGAAGAGCAGCGAGCCCAGCGTGAACACCGCCGTGAGGCGTACGGCGTGCCAGAAGTCGGGGTCGGAGACGGTGGCCCGGTAGTTGGCGAGGCCGTTGAAGGGCGCGCCGTCACCGAGGAGCTGGCGCAGACCCACGTCATGGACGGACGTCCACACCGTGTAGAGCAGGGGATAGGCCAGGAAGAGACCGAGGAAGACCAGGCCGGGCAGGGAGAAGAGACAGCCGGCCCGTCGGCGGCGGGCGGAGAGGGTGAGGTCGGAGCGAGGTCGGGTGGCAAGGCGTGGCCTCACCTGCCCTCCAGCGCCTTGTCGATCTTCGCGGCGGCGGATCGCGCCGCGGCCGAGGGGGCGGCCGTACCGGTGAGGACCGCCTGCTCGGCCTCCGCGATGGCCGTCGAGGCGTCGGCGTAGCGCGGGCCGTACTGGCGCGGGCGGGCCAGCGGCAGCTGGCTGAGGAACAGCCGCAGGGCCGGGTCGGACGCCCAGGTGCCGGCGCTCGCCAGGTCCTTGCGGGCGGGCAGGTTGCCGAGCGCCACCAGGTACGGCACCAGCACCGACGGCCGCTGGGCGTACTCCAGGACCTCCCATGCCTTGTCCTGGTTCTGGCTGCTCTCCATCACCACCCAGTTCTCCCCGCCCAGGCAGGTCGCGGCCTCCTTGTCCCGGGGCAGCGCGACGACGCCGTACTCCACGTTCGACGGGCGGATGGTGGGCAGCTGCCACGGGCCGTTGATCTGCATGGCGGCCCGCTGGGTGAGGAAACGCGTGTTGACGTCCTGCTGGGTCCAGCCCACGCACTGCTCGGACAGCGAGCCCTTGGCGACGAGGTCGTCGAGGAAGGACAGCGCGGTCGCGCCGTGGGTGGCGAAGGTGTTCAGGTCGCCTCCGGCCTGCCACAGGAACGGCAGGAACTGGAACACGCCCTCCTCGGTGCGGATCGCGCTCAGCGCCAGGCCGAACCGGTTGCCGCTGGTCAGCCGCTGCGCCGCGGCGGCCAGTTCGTCCCAGGTGGTGGGCGGCCGCACGCCTTCGGCGTCGAGCAGGCCGGCGTTGTAGTAGAGCGCGAGGCAGTTGCTGTTGTTGGGCAGGCCGAGGGTCCTGCCGTCGACCTGGCAGCCGGCCCATGGTCCCTCGTAGTACTTGTCCGCCTGTCCCCACTCCTCGACCCGCTCGGTGAGATCGGCCAGCAGTCCGCTGCCGCCGAGGGAGTTCATGGAGACGTTGTCGACGATCGCGATGTCCGGCAGGTCGCCGGAGACCGCGCCCAGGGTGAGCTGCCGCTCCAGGTCCGCGAAGGGGAAGGTGCGCCGCTCGATCCGCACGTCGACGTTGGACTCGATGTCGCTGATCAGGCGTGCGAAGGCGGGCTGGAAGTTGTCCAGGGTGAAGTAGTCCCACCAGGTGAGGGTGACGGTGCCGCTCTGCTGGTTCGAGCCGCAGGAGGCCAGGGCCGGTCCGAGACCGAGGGCGGCCGCCCCCGCGCCCGCCACGCGCAGGAAGCCACGGCGGTCGACGGCGTAGGACATGGTCTGCTCCCAGGGGTGGCGCACGGGGACGGGACGGTGGGCTCGGAGATCCGAGTGCGGACAGTGCCTCGGCAAGGACAGTCCCTCAGAAATCAGAGTCCGGAAAGTCAGGTATATCCGGGAATTCGGTCTCTGGCTCGGAACCCGGCACCGGTCGGCAGGGTCCGGTGCTCTCCCGCAGCGAGATCAGCGGCTTCAGCAGGACGTGCCTCGGGGAGGAGCCGGGCGAGGTCAGGCGGCGCATCATCAGGTCGACGGCCGTCCGGCTCATCTCCTTCGCGGGGATCTCCGCCGCGGTCAGCTGCGGATTCACCTGTTCCGCCCAGCGGCCGGCCGCGACGCCGACGACGGAGAAGTCGCGGGGCACACTGCGGCCGTGCCGCGTCAGCCCCCGGTACAGGCCCTCCAGCGCCGCCTCGTTCATGGTGACGAGGGAGGTGGTCGCCGGGTCGTCCAGCAGGATCCGCTCCAGGACCGTCTCGCCCGCGGCGACGTCGTCCCCGCAGAGGTAGGCGCGCGGGGTGAGCACCTGCTCCGCCATGGCCTTGGTGTAACCCTCCAGGCCCAGGCGCGCGAAGCCGTAACCGCTGTCGAACAGCTGCTCCGACCGGTTGACGAAGGCGATCCTGCGGTGTCCGAGGTCGGCCAGGTGGTACACACAGCCGCGCGCCAGGGCCGCGAAGTCCAGATCGACCCAGCTGGTCTCCTCGGCCCGGCTGTTGCGCCCGATCGTGACGAAGGGGAAGCGGCGCCGGACGAGGTACTCCACCCGGTCGTCCTCCAGCCGGATCTCCATCACGATCACCCCGTCGACCCGCCCGTCGTCGACCATCCGCCGGAAGGAGGCGTCCGCCGCCCGGTTGGCGGGGGAGAGCAGCAGGTCGTGGTCGTAGCCGGCGGCGGACTCGGCCACCCCGCCGATGAAGGCGAGCTGCATGCCGGTGTAGTCGCCGCCCGCGCCGGCCGGCGGATAGACCAGGCCGAGGGTGTGCGTGCCCGTGGGAGCGGGGGCGGCGTCGCCCGTCGGCGGCCCGTCCGTCTCCCCGCGAGCGCGAGGCTCGTTCTCCGGCTCCGGGGTCTGTCGTGGGGTCGTCATCGTCAGCCGGTCGGTAGGGGTTGCTCGGCCCAGATGGTCTTGCCGGTGGAGGTCTGACGGGTGCCCCAGCCCTGGGTGAGCTGGGCGACCATGTGCAGACCGCGGCCTCCTTCGTCGTAGGTGCGGGCGCGGCGCAGGTGGGGGGCGGTGCTGCTGGCGTCGGACACCTCGCAGATCAGGGTCCGGTCGCGGATCAGCCGCAGGCCGATGGGCACCTCGCCGTAGCGGATGGCGTTGGTGACCAGCTCGCTCACCACCAGCTCGGTGACGAACGCCGCCTCCTGGAGCCCCCACACGGCCAGCTGGCGGGAGGCCTGGGCGCGGGCGTCGGCGACGATCGCCGGGTCGGCGGGCAGCGACCAGGCGGCGACCTGGTCGGTGTGCAGCGCGCGGGTACGGGCCAGCAGGAGGGCCACGTCGTCGTCGGGGGTGTCGGGCAGCAGCGCCTTCAGGACGGCCTCGCAGGTCACGTCCAGGGAGGGGACGGGCGTGGCGAGGGCGCGGCACAGCCGGTCCAGGCCCAGTCCGATGTCGTGGTCGCGGGCCTCGACCAGGCCGTCGGTGTAGAAGGCGAGCAGGCTGCCCTCCGGCAGCTCCACCTCGGTGGCCTCGAAGGGCAGGCCGCCGACGCCGAGCAGCGGCCCCGGGGAGAGCCGCACCACGGTGACCCTGCCGTCGGGGTACAGCACGGCCGGCGGCGGGTGGCCCGCGCTGGCGATGGTGCACACCCGGGAGACCGGGTCGTAGACGGCGTACAGGCAGGTCGCGCCGATCTCCCCGGCGGACGGCATCCCGCCGGGGACGCTCTCGTCGTCGTAGGTCAGATGGGTGACCAGGTCGTCCAGGTGGGTGAGCAGCTCGTCCGGCGGCAGGTCGACGTCGGCGAGGGTGCGCACCGCCGTCCGCAGCCGCCCCATGGTGGCGGATGCGTGCAGGCCGTGTCCGACGACGTCTCCGACGACCAGCGCGACCCGAGTCCCGGACAGGGGCACCACGTCGAACCAGTCACCGCCCACACCGGCCCCCGAACCGGCCGGCAGATAGCGGTAGGCGACCTCGACGGCCACCTGCCGGGGCAGCCCGTGCGGCAGCAGGCTGTGCTGGAGGGTGAGGGCGTTGGTGTGCTCCCGGGTGTAGCGGCGGGCGTTGTCGACGCCGACGGCCGCCCGGCCCGACAGCTCCTCGGCCAGGATCAGGTCGTCCTGCTCGAAGCGGCCCGAGGAGCTGCCGCGGGCGAACACCGCCACGCCGAGCGTGACCCCGCGGGCCCGCAGCGGAACCGCCATGATCGAGTGGAAGCCGTAGGTGCGTACCGTCGCGCTTCTGGCCTCGTGGCCGGAGATCCACCGCACGAAGTCCGGGTCGTCCTCCCCGCTGAGCACCGGCCGCCCGGTGGACAGACAGCGCGCGGGCGGCGAGAACCCGGGGTAGGTGTCGACGGCGCCGAGCGCGACGGCCGCCTCCGGCACCCCGGGCGCGGCGGACTGGTGCGCGACCCGCCGCAGCACCACGTCCGTGCCGACCGGGCCCGCGGCCGGTTCCTCCCCGCGGGTCACGGAGTCCAGCAAATCCACGCTGACGAAGTCGGCGAGCCCCGGCACCGCCAGATCGGCCAGCTCCTGGGCGGTGCGCTCCACGTTCAGGGTGGTGCCGATCCGGGCGCCCGCCTCGTTCAGCAGGGCCAGCCGCCGGCGGGCCCAGTGCTGCTCGCTGCTGTCGAACGCGGCCGTGCCGACGCCGCACACCCGGTCCGTGCCGGGATCCCGCACGGGCCACATCTCGATGATCCAGGCCTGCTCCCGGGAGGGGGAGGGCCCCGGCGCCCAGTACTCGTACCGCATCGGCACGGCCTGCTCGGCGACCAGCCGGACGTGCCGCAGGAACTCGCCCTCGCCGTCCAGCACGTCCGGATACGGTGATCCGTCCCCGTCGCCGGCGGCGGGGTTCGGCCACCAGCGGCCGGTCTCGGTGGTGAAGGTGGACATCGCGACGGAGGACTGCGCGTAGGCCCACTCCACCATCCTCAAGTCGTGCCCCGGGGTGGCGGTCACCACGAACCCCAGCGTCTCGTCGTCGCCGTCCAGCACGGGGGAGGAGCGCAGGACCAGCTCGACGCGGTGACCGTCCCGGTGGCGCAGGGCCGTCGCCCCGCTCCACTCCTGTGAACCCACCGGGACGAACCCGGCCGCGCGCGGGACGCCCGTGGCGTCGAGCAGCGCCACCGCCGCGCGCCCCACCACCTCCGAGGCCCGGTACCCCAGCAGCCGCCGAGCGCCCTCGCTCCATCCCGTGACGATGCCGCGCGGACTGACGGTGGCCGTGGCGGCATCGCCCGGATGCGCCGAGTGACGGGGTTCTTCTGCGGAAACCGGCCTGCTGGTGTCCATTCCTGGTCGAATCCCTGCCTGTTTCACACGGGCGGGTCATGACGCGGCGGGTCATGACGCCCTCCACTGTCCTCAGCGTGCGCGCTGCACGGGGAACGGACAAGTCGGGCCAGTACCGCACATACAGTGTGGCCGGATCACCGACTGGTGGGCGCCCCGCAGGCCGTCACTTGGCGTCGGCGTAGCACTCCACCACCGCCGTGGTGAACGGGAACCGCACCGGCGTCTGCCCGAACGTCAGCCGCCCGGCCAGGTCGGACGCCTCCCGGATCGCGGCGACGACCGTCTCCGCCTCCTCCTTCGGGCAGTGCACGATCACCTCGTCGTGCTGGAAGAACACCAGCTCGGCCGCCAGGTCCGCGCAGGCCCGGCGCAGCGCGGCGAGCAGCAGCAGCGTCCAGTCGGCGGCGCTGCCCTGGACGACGAAGTTGCGGGTGAAGCGGCCCCGCGCGCGGGCGTCGGAGGAGGCGTATCCGGCCACCCACTGCGGGGTGTCGGCCGCTTCCTCGTCCCCCGTGGGAATGCCCGCCTCCTCCGCCGGGTCCTCCGTCGCCCGGACCGCGGGCGGGCAGGTGCGCCCCAGCCAGGTCCGCACGAGCCGCCCCTCCTCGCCGGCCCGCGCCGCCTCGTCGACGTACGCCACCGCGCGCGGGAAGCGGCGGCGCAGCGCGGCGAGGTTCTTCAGCCCGTCGCCGGAGGTCTGGCCGTAGACCGCGCCGAGCACCGCGAGCTTGGCCTGGTCGCGGTCGCCGGAGAAGGCCCGGTCGGAGACGGACTGGTACAGGTCGCTCTCGCGGCCCGCCACCTCCATCAGCCCCGGGTCGCGGGAGATCGCCGCCAGCACGCGCGGTTCCATCTGGTCGGCGTCGGCGACGACCAGCCGCCAGCCCGGATCGGCGACCACGGCCCGCCGGATCACCTTGGGGATCTGCAACGCGCCCCCGCCGTTGGTCACCCAGCGCCCGGTGACCGTCCCGCCCGCGAGGAACTCCGGCCGGAACCGCCCCTCGCGCACCCAGTCCTGGAGCCAGGACCAGCCGTGCGCCACCCAGACGCGGTACAGCTTCTTGTACTCGATCAGCGGTTTCACCGCCGGATGGTCCAGCGACTCGATCTCCCAGCGCCGCGTGGACCTGATCCGGATCCCGGCCTGCGCGAAGGCCTTGATCACGTCCGCGGGCAGGTCCGGCCGCACCCGCCGCCCGAACGCCGCCGACACCTCGTCCGCCAGCTCGGCCAGCCGCCGGGGCTCACCGCCGCCCGCGTACCGCTCGCCCAGCAGGTCGTGCAGCACCTGGCGGTGCACCTCGGCGCTCCACGGCAGCCCGGCCCGGTTCATCTCGGCGGCCACCAGCATCCCCGCCGACTCCGCCGCCGTCAGCAGCCGCATCCGCTCCGGGTGCTCCGCCCGGTCGTGCCGCCGCTGCTGCTCGGCGTAGACGGCGAGGAGGTCCGCCAGCGGCAGCCCGGCGTCCTCCGGTTCGAACAGTGAGGACTGGGCGCCGGGCGCGGCGGAGCGCTGCGGCGGGTCCGGCGGCACGGGGCCGCCGCGCAGCCGGGCCAGGGCGGCGGCGGCCGACCGGGGCTCGCCGTACCTCCCCTCGTGACCCAGGAGGAGGGTCTCGGCGTCCTCGACGTCGTAGCACCGATCCACTCGCACCCCCGCGGCGAGCAGACGCGGATACACCTCGGCCGTCGAACGCCAGACCCACCGGCCGACCCGGGGCCGCGCCCGCACCGCCGCCACCAGGTCCGGCTCCCGCACCACCGGCCCGGCGGGCAGCCCGTCGGGACCGAGGGCGGCGAGCTCCACGCCACCACCCTCGACCGGAGCGAGCGCCCATCGTTCGGCCATGCCGCGAGTGTGGCAGGGGGGTCTGACAACGGGCCCCACCCGCGAGCCCCACGGCGCCGCCGGCGCCGGAGCACGCCCCGCCGCCCGAGCCGCTCAGTCCTCCCGCTGCTCCTCCCCCTGCTCCTCCCGAGCCTTCAGCATCTCCGCCAGCGCCGTCTGCACGTACAGCTCGACCCGTGTCTTGTCGACGCCGAGCCCGCTGAGCACCCCTTCGCCGTGCTCGAACTCCAGCAGGGCCAGGAGGATGTGCTCGGTGCCGATGTAGTTGTGGCCGAGGCGCAGGGCCTCGCGGAAGGTGAGTTCCAGGACCTTCTTGGCGTCCGAGCCGTAGGGGATGAGCTCGGGCACCTCCTCGGCGGCGGGCGGCAGCGCGGCCGTCGCGGCCTCGCGGACCGCCTCCGGGGTGACGCCCTGTTCGGCGAGGGCCTTCGCCGCGATGCCCTCCGGCTCGGCGAGCAGGCCGAGGACCAGGTGGACGGGCAGTCCCTCGGAGTTGCCGGCCGTCTTCGATTCGGCGTGGGCGGCCATGACGACGTTCCGCGCGCGCGGGGTGTACCGGCTGAAGCCCTGGCTCGGGTCGAGGTCGGCCGACTCCTTCGGCACGAACCTCTTCTGCGCCGCCTGCCGGGTCACGCCCATGCTGCGGCCGATGTCCGTCCAGGAGGCGCCGGAACGGCGGGCCTGGTCCACGAAGTGGCCGATGAGGTGGTCGGCCACGTCACCGAGGTGCTCGGCGGCGATGACCGCGTCCTGGAGCTGGTCGAGGGGCTCGGGGTGCACCTTCTTGATCGCGTCGATGAGGTCGTCGAGGCGGACGGACGCACTGGGTTCGGATCGCATCGTCATGTGTCAACCGTAGGTTGACAGCCCCCAGGGTGTCAACCCGAGGTTGTCACCTCGAAGGGGTTGGGGGAGCTGCGGCGCGCGCGTGACACCATCACCGGATGAGCAGGACGCCCACCACCGTCGACCGCGCCTTCGAGGCCGCCCTCTACGCCACCGGCGACACCGCCCTCGACACGGGCGCCTCCCTCCTCGCCGCCGATCCCGCCGCGGACGCCGACCTCGCGCGGCGCGGGCAGGAGTTCGTGGCGACGCTCTGGCGGCGCGGCTGGCAGCCCGCGGACGTCGTCCGGATGGTGCGGCGCGAGCTGGACGACGTCCATGTGGGCCTCGCCGCCGCGCTGATCCGCGCCCAGGCGCCGCACGACCGGGCGCGGGGCCGCCGCTGGGCGGCCCAGCTGGAGGAACTGGCCGCCACGGCCGCCGACCCCGCGGTCGCCGCGGCCCGCACCGACCGCTTCTCGTACGCCACGACGGTGCTGGAGCTGTACCGGCTGCTGCTGCGCCTGCCCGCCCTGGAGCCCCTCCAGGAAGCCGCCGCCCACCGCAGGACGGCCGCCGGGGCCCACTCCCGCATGCTCACCCGCATCCGCGCCCTGCTCGCCAAGGCGGAGGCGACGGGGTTCCCGGAGGAGGCGGAGGCGCTCACCGCGAAGGCGCAGGAGCTGATGGCCCGGCACAGCGTCGACGAGGCGCTGCTCGACGCGCAGGCGCCGACCCCGGACACGCCCGGCGCCTGCCGGATCGGCGTGGAGCCGCCGTACGAGCAGGCCAAGGCGGTGCTGCTGGACGCGGTCGCCGCAGCGAACCACTGCCGGGCGGTGTGGAACGAACCATTCTGCTTCTCCACGGTCGTCGGTTTCGAAGCCGACCTGGAGGCGGTGGAGCTGCTCTACACCTCGCTCCTCGTGCAGGCCCAGTCCGCGATGACGAAGGCGGAGGCCGCGCAGCGCGCCGGCGGCCGCAAGCGGACCAAGACCTTCCGGCAGTCCTTTCTGGCCGCCTACGCCCACCGTGTGGGCACCCGCCTCACGGCCGCCGCCGAGACCCAGGTGACCGACGACCTGCTGCCGGTCCTCGCCTCCCGCGAGGTCGCGGTCACGGCGGCGACGGACCGGATGTTCCCCGAGACGGTCACCACCCGCCTGCGCGGCGTCACCGACGAGGCGGGCTGGACCGAGGGCGCCGAGGCCGCGGACCGCGCCCGCCTGGACTCCCGGCCCCGACTGCCCCGGCCCGGCTAGACCGAGGCGGGAGATACGTACGGCGCGGGATCAGTCGCCGGCCTGCTGGAAGCCGCTGACCGAGGCGTCCGGCGCGTCCTCGCCCTTCAGCGCCACCGCGCCGTAGGACCAGGGGAAGCTCTCGTCGGCCGAGGCGCCCGGCAGGCCGTACTTCACCGTCGTCACGGCGAGGCCCTTGTCGCCGCCGTCCTCGCCGCGCACATAGGTGATCGTGAAGGAGGTGGTGCCCTGCTCGGCGAGGGTCACCTTCGGTGCCTCGGCGGCTTCGTCCCGCGGTACGGCGACGGTGGTGTCTCCGGCCTGGAACTCCACCGTCGGGAAGCCGTCGAGGGTGCACTGCGCGCCCTTGTTGGTGAG
Source organism: Streptomyces sp. A012304 (assembly GCF_026008495.1). GTDB lineage: Bacteria > Actinomycetota > Actinomycetes > Streptomycetales > Streptomycetaceae > Streptomyces. The sequence goes on along the minus strand of NZ_BQUN01000092.1, from coordinate 78,685 downwards.
CGTGACGGTGACGTTGCCGGTGTCCCCGGCGGCCGGGGCGGCGTTGACCGGGCCGACCTCCACGCCCAGGTCGCAGGCCGAGGCGGAGGCCTTGCCGTCGCTGTTCTTGCCCTTCGAGGAGCCCTTGGAGGAGCCCTTGGAGGAGCCGCCGGAGGAACTGCTGTCCCCACCGCCGCAGGCGGTCAGGAGCAGGGCGGCGGCGAGAGCGGTGACGGTGATCGGAACGGCGCGCATGAATGGTCCCTTGGACGACGTGACGGTGCTCGAAGGATCATCACGCACCAGCACCCCGAACCGTTGCGCGCCCCTGCCCCATTCGGCGTTGGGTTACGACCCCAGCCCGGCCGTGGGCAGCCCCGACGGCCACTGTCCGCCCTCCGCCTTGGTGAACGTCTCCTGCCCGACCCCGCCCTCCCAGGTGACCTTCAGGGAGTTCGCGTCGACGGAGTCGACCATGCCGGTCGTGCGCTCGTTCTTTCCGCGCGTGCACTTGAGGTGGATCATCCGCATGCCCTCCTCCTCACCGGCGGTCCCGCTGCACACGGTCCCGCCGGTCGCGAAGAGGGCGGCCTGCTCGCCGGTGACGACCAGCGCGACGGCCTTGCCGTCCGTCGTGCCCAGCCAGCTGCCCTCCAGCTCACCGGAGGCGGACGCGGACGCGGAACCGGACGGGGAAGCGGAGGCGGAGCCGGACGGGCTCCCGCCGTCCGCGTCGGACGTGGCCCCGCTCGGCGTCGCCGGGGCGCCGTCGTCGGACCCTCCGTCGTCACTGCACCCGCTCAGGACGAGAGCGCCCGCGACCGCACCGGCCACGACCGCACCCCGCACGCCCCGCGAGACCGCCGAGGACCGCGAGAAGAACACCGAAGTCACTGCAAGCTCCCTAGCGTCACTCGAACGACCCTGCGGACCGCAGCAAGCTACCAGCCCCCGAGCCGACCCGACCCGCCTCGGCTTCGGACGCGGCTCCGCCGTACGCGCGGGCCCCCACCCGGCACCAAGAGCCGGCCCGCCTCGCCTTGGGATGCGCCTCCACCACCCACGGGCTCCGGGCACCAGGAGTCGGCCCTCCTCGGCACCGTGCGCGGCGGCCCGGGTCGGCCCCGGGGCCGGCCCGGGCCGGCCCCGGGCCGGCCCCTGGGGCTCGCCCCTACCAAGACCCCTTCCGCACCCCCGGCAGATACCCCGCGTGCGCCTGTTCCCGCAGGCTCACCCGGGACAGTCCGAACGCCCGGAAGTATCCGCGCGGCCGCCCGTCCACCTGGTCGCGGTTGCGCACGCGTGTCGCGCTCGCGTCACGCGGCTGCCGGCGCAGCTCCCGCTGGGCGGCGAGCCGTTCCGCCTCCGTGGTGGACGGGCGGCGGATGATCTCCTTCAGTTCGGCCCGCCGCGCCGCGTACCGCGCGACGATCTCCTGCCGCTTCTCGTTCTTCGCGATCTTGCTCTTCTTCGCCATCAGACCCGCACCCCCCGCGCCCGGATCCGGGCCACGGCCGCCTCGACGCCGATCGCGTCCACGGTCTTGATCCCCTTCGCGCTCAGCCGCAGCCGGACGTACCGGCCCTCGCTCGGCAGCCAGTAGCGCTTGGACTGGATGTTGGGGTCGAAGCGGCGGGACGTGCGCCGGTGGGAGTGGGAGATGCGGTTGCCGAAGCCCGGCTGGGCTCCGGTCAGCATGCAGTGCGCGGACACGGGTGACGTACCTCTCCTCGATCGCTGCTGTTAATGGAATTCATTTTCAGTAAGATAGCAGCATGGCTCGCAACGAACTGCGCCCGGTCATCAAGCTCCGCTCCACCGCGGGCACCGGCTACACGTACGTCACCCGCAAGAACCGCCGCAACGACCCGGATCGCATGACCCTGCGCAAGTACGACCCCGTCGTCGGCCGGCACGTCGACTTCCGAGAGGAGCGCTGAGGAACCGCCATGCGCAAGGGAATCCACCCGGCCTACGGTCCCGTCGTCTTCCGTGACCGCGCCGCGAACTACGCCTTCCTCACCCGCTCGACGATGACGAGCGAGAAGACGATCGAGTGGGAGGACGGCAACACCTACCCGGTCGTCGACGTCGAGATCTCGAACGTCAGCCACCCCTTCTACACCGGCACCGCCCGCGTCCTGGACACGGCCGGCCGCGTCGAGCGCTTCGAGCGCCGGTACGGGAAGCAGGGCTGACCCGGTGGCCGACCTCCCCGTCGTCATCGTCGCGGGCCTGCACGCCGACGCCCGCAGGGCGACCGTCGCCCGGCTGCTCGCCGACGTCCCCGGCAGCGTCGTCCTCCACCACGACCTGTCGACGGCCGCCGAGGGCACGGTCGTGCGCACGGTCCGCGACGCCCACGGCGTCCGCGACACCGGCGAGGCCCCGCTCGTCAACGACTGCGCCTGCTGCGCCCTGCGCGAGGACCTCGTGCCCGAGCTGCTCCGCCTCGCCGACGACGGCACGACCCGGCTCGCGGTCGTCGAGCTGTGGGACTCCGTCGAGCCCAAGGCGATGGCGGAGGTGGTCGTCGCCGGCGGCCTCACCGTCACCGGTGTCGTCACCGCCGTCGACCCCGCGCTGCTGCTGCCCTGCCTCGGCAACGGCGACGACCTCGCCGAGGCGGGCCTCGCCGCGGCCGCCACCGACCAGCGCACCGTCGCCGACACCTTCGCGCGCCAGCTGGAGTACGCCCCGGTCCTCGCCGTCGTCGACTCCCCGGAGGCCGACGACGAGGACCGCGAGCTGCTGGCCCAGCTGCATCCGACGGCCCGTCGGGTCCCCGTCCCGGGCGGCCACCCGTGGGACCCGGCGGGCACCTCCTTCCCGCCCGCCCGTACCCCACTCGCGGCCGCCGTCCTCGCCGGCTTCGACGTGGAGGCGGCCGCCGCCGCCCAGCACCCGGCCTGCGCCCTGCTGCCCGCCGAGGCCGACGCGCACGGCGTCAGCACCCTCGTCTGGCACCGCCGCCGCCCCTTCCACCCGGAGCGGCTGTACGCGGCGCTGGAGGACCTGACCTGCGCCGCCGCCCGCAGCCGGGGCCGCTTCTGGCTCGCCGACAAGGCGGACACGCTGCTGCACTGGGACGCGGCCGGCGGAGCCCTGTGCGTGGAGTCGGCCGGCCCCTGGCTCGCCTCCCTGCCGGACGCGGCCTGGGAGATGGTCCCGCCCGTGCGCCGCGCCGCCGCCGCCCTCGACTGGCACCCCGAGCACGGCGACCGCTGCCAGCACCTGGTCTTCACCTCCCCCGGCCTCGACCGGGACGGCCTGGAACGGCTGCTGGAGTCCTGCCTGCTCACCGACGCCGAGTACGCCGCCGGCCACGACGCCTGGAAGCGGCTGCCCCCCGCCTTCGACACCCTCCTGGAGGTCTGAGCCCATGCCCCGCAAGACCGAGCGCAAGCCCGCCAAGAACCGCCCCAACCCCCTCGACCAGGCCGGGATCGTCTACATCGACTACAAGGACACCGACCTGCTGCGGAAGTTCATCTCCGATCGCGGCAAGATCCGCAGCCGCCGGGTCACCCGGGTCTCCGCCCAGCAGCAGCGGCAGCTGGCCCGCGCGATCAAGAACGCCCGGGAGATGGCGCTGCTGCCGTACAGCAGCCGCTGATCGCCGTACCGCGACCGGCGGACCGCCGTTCGCGGGAGGCGCGCCACGGCGGCCGTCCGCTCCGCGCGGCGCGCCGCTCCGGACGGCCCCCGTCGAACGCCGTACGGCCGGCTGCCGCGCACGGCCCGGCCGACCCTCGCCCCTGTGGACGACCCCCGCGTCGTCCACAGGGGCGATCGCGTTGTGCCGCCCCGGCCGGCGAGGGGCCGGCGTGGGCGGGCCCGGCCTGTTCACGGCGGGAACGGGGGCACGGGGCCGGGGCCGCCGGCGGCGGAACGGTGGCGGCCCGGGCCGGGCGGAGGGCCGTCCGCCGCGCCGAGCGGACCGTGGGCGTCCGATCGGGGGGACGGATTCCGGTCGACCTCGTCGGCGACGGTCGCGTCCCGTAGTCCGAACCGTGTCCGAGTGGACGGAACACGAAGCCGTCCCGACGCGTCTCTTTCTGTGCACAAGTCGCGCGAAGGTCCGGTGAAAACCGCCCGGACCCGGTCGAGCGGGGGTCGAAGCTGTAACCACGCCAGCACCCCGCGTGCACGTGCATCTGCCCATGCAGCTGCACGTGAACAGGGCTATGATCCGGGACAGTTGACAACGGCATCAATAGCCACACCAGCCAGTGCACCACCAGGGAGCGACCTGTGGACCACGACGTTGACGGGGGGTACGACGTGTACAACGGCATGACGGCCACGCAGCTGCACGGGGTTGCCTGGCAGAAGAGCCGCTACAGCAACTCGCAGGGGAATTGCGTCGAGTTCGCACGGCTGCCCGGTGGGGATGTCGCCGTGCGCAACTCACGCTTCCCGGACGGTCCGGCGCTCGTGTACACGCGGGCCGAGATCGAGGCCATGCTGCTGGGCGTCAAGGACGGCGAGTTCGACCACCTGATCGCGAGCTGACCTCCGGCTTCTCCGGGGCGGCACGCCGGAGAAATGGGTGCACAAGGGGTCGCAATGCGCGTAGAGCCGCGGCGCCGAAAGGCGCCGCGGTTCGTCATTCGGCCGCCGTGCGCAGCCGGAACAGCGCCCAGACGACCTTGCCGCCCAGGCTGCCGGCGAGCGGGTGCCAGCCCCAGCCGTCGGCGAAGGAGTCGACGAGGAGCAGGCCGCGGCCCGACTCCGCGGAGAAGTCGTCCGCCTCGCGCGGCAGCGGGCAGTCCCGGCTGGGGTCGCGCACCGCGCACACCAGCCGCTCGGCCCACCGCATCAGGTGCAGCCGCACGGGGGGATGCTGTTCACCGGCCGCGTGCGGGCCGACGTCCGTCGGCAGTCCGTGCCGCAGTGCGTTGGTCACCAGTTCCGAGACGACCAGACAGATGTCGTCGAAGCGGTCGCCGACGTCCCACTGGTCCAGGGTTCTGCGGGTGAACTGCCGTGCCTCGCGCACCGCTTCGAAGCGGGCGGGCAGTGCGCAGGACGCGGCGTTGGACGCGGCCGCGGGATCAAGCGGCGGAGGGCCCTGCCGTAACGGCTCGAGCATGGTCGATCCATTCGTCCCCATGCGAGGCACTCCCGGGATTCGCGGTCGTTGCGATGCAGCGGTGGCGCGGGACCATGGTTTCCGATGCGCAGAGCAGATGCAAGGGCAGATGCACGTGCACGTGACCGAATTGGACCCGCCCGTACCGCTTCTTGGCCATTTTTTCCGCCATCTTCTCGCCGTTCAGAGGCAGTTCCCTTGCTTTCTCCTCACTCTTCCCCCGCGCCGATCCGCGCGTATCCTTTGGCTTCTTTCCGTCTGTGTAATCGGACGAGTACTGCTCGAAGTGTTTTAGTGGCAGACTGCGGGCCCTGAGGACGGTTGGGGAGGCTGGCGAACGTGAGCGCGGGAGAGCCCGGATCGGTGGTGCGACGCATGCTGCTCGGCTCGCAACTACGGCGACTGCGTGAGGCGCGCGGCATCACGCGCGAAGCGGCGGGGTACTCGATCCGCGCCTCGGAGTCGAAGATCAGCCGCATGGAGCTGGGCCGGGTGAGCTTCAAGACACGGGACGTCGAAGACCTGCTGACGCTCTACGGCGTCACGGACGAGTCCGAGCGCCAGGCACTGGTCTCCCTGGCCCGGGAGGCAAACGTGGCGGGCTGGTGGCACAGTTACTCGGACGTGCTGCCCAACTGGTTCCCCACCTACGTCGGGTTGGAGGGCGCGGCCTCACTGATCCGGGCGTACGAGGTGCAGTTCGTGCACGGGCTGCTCCAGACGGAGGCGTACGCGCACGCCGTGGTGGAGCGCGGCATGAGGGGCGCGAGCGCGGAGGACATCGACCGGCGCGTGGCGCTGCGCCTGGAGCGGCAGAAGTGCCTCGTCGCCGAGAACGCCCCCGAGGTCCACATCGTCCTCGACGAGGCGGCGCTGCGCCGGCCGTACGGCGACCGCGTGGTCATGCGCGGGCAGCTCCAGCACCTGATCGACATCTCCGAACGTCCCAACGTACGGCTTCAGGTCGTGCCGTTCGGCCTCGGCGGGCACTCCGGGGAGTCCGGCGCCTTCACCATCCTGAGCTTCCCGGAGTCCGACCTGTCGGACGTCGTCTATCTGGAGCAGCTCACCAGCGCCCTCTATCTGGACAAACGCGAGGACGTCGCCCAGTACGAGCAGGCCCTGAAGGAGCTCCAGCAGGACAGCCCCGGGCCGGACGAGAGCCGGGACCTGCTGCGCGGGCTCCTCCAGCTCTCGTAGGGTTTTCCCCAAGGCCGTCAGTACGTACCCCAACTCCCATGCGTCACACGTACGATGACGTGTGATCAGAGCGTGACGTCGATCGGGTTCCGCGCCGAACGCCCGCTTCAGGGGATTGAGGGATCACATGCCGTCCTACTTCACCGACCTGGCCCAGCAGTACATCGACGGCGAGTGGCGTCCGGGGACAGGTTCCTGGGACGTCATCGACTTCAACCCCTACAACGGCGAGAAGCTCGCCTCGATCACCATCGCCACGGTCGACGAGATCGATCAGGCATACCGCGCCGCCGCCCGCGCCCAGAAGGAGTGGGCCGCCACCAACGCCTACGCCCGTCGCGCGGTACTCGAGCGGGTGCTGCGGCTGGTCGAGGAGCGCGAGCGGGAGATCAGCGAGGTCCTGGTCGACGAGCTGGGCGGGACCTTGGGCAAGGCGGCCTTCGAGCTCGGCATAGCCAAGGAGTTCCTGCGTGAGGCGATACGCCTGACGCTGAGCCCCGAGGGCCAGATCCTCCCCTCGCCGATCGACGGCAAGGAGAACCGTGTCTACCGGGTCCCGGTGGGTGTCGTCGGCGTCATCAGCCCCTTCAACGTGCCCTTCCTGCTGGCCCTGAAGTCGGTCGCCCCGGCCCTGGCGCTGGGCAACGGCGTGGTGCTCAAGCCGCACCAGGACACCCCGATCGCCGGCGGCACCCTGATCGCCAAGCTCTTCGAGGACGCGGGCCTGCCCCGCGGCGTGCTGAACGTCGTCGTCACCGACATCGCGGAGATCAACGACGCCTTCCTGGAGCACCCCGTCCCGCGGGTCATCTCCTTCACCGGCTCCGACCAGGTCGGCCGCCACGTCGCCACCGTCTGTGCCGCGCACTTCAAGCGCTCCGTCCTGGAACTGGGCGGCAACAGCGCGCTCGTCGTCCTCGACGACGCCGACCTCGACCACGCCGTCGACGCGGCCGTCTTCAGCCGTTTCGTCCACCAGGGCCAGGTCTGCATGGCCGCCAACCGCGTGCTGGTCGACCGGTCGGTCGCGGAGGAGTTCACCGAGAAGTTCGTCGCCAAGGTGCGCACGCTGAAGGCCGGCGACCCGCGCGACCCGCGGACCGTCATCGGCCCGCTGATCAACTCCTCGCAGGCGGAGGCCGTCTCAAGCATCGTCACGCGGGCCCTGGCCGAGGGCGCGACCGCCCTGGTGCTCGGCGAGACCCGGGAGAACCTCGTCGAGCCGTCCGTCCTGACCGGCGTACCCGCCGACTCCCCGCTGCTGCGGCAGGAGGTCTTCGGCCCGGTCGTCTTCCTCTCCACCTTCGACGACGAGGAGGAGGCCGTCCGCCTCGTCAACGACACCCCGTACGGTCTGAGCGGCGCGGTCCACACCGCCGACGTCGAGCGGGGCGTCGCCTTCGCCCGGCGGATCGACACCGGGATGTTCCACGTCAACGACGCCACCGTGCACGACGAGCCGATCGTCCCCTTCGGCGGCGAGAAGAACTCCGGGCTCGGCCGCCTGAACGGCGAGAGCACCCTGGAGGCCTTCACCACCACGAAGTGGATCTCGGTCCAGCACGGCCGCGGCGGCTTCCCGTTCTGACCGGGCGGGCCGCGACGCCGGGGTGAGGCCGCGCGGACCGGTCGCCGGCTCCGCGGCACGGTGCCTTCCGGCCCGCGACCGGCGGCAAGATCCACACGACACCGCCTAGGCTGGACGGCATGTCAGCGATCCGTCTCCTCGTGCTCGGCGCCGTCCGTCAGCACGGGCGGGCCCATGGCTACCAGGTGCGCAACGACCTGGAGTACTGGGGTGCCCACGAGTGGTCCACCGCCAAGCCGGGCTCGATCTATCACGCCCTGAAGCAGATGGCCAAGCAGGGACTGCTGCACGCGCACGAGGTCGCACCGTCCACCGCCGGCGGCCCGCCCCGCACCGAGTACGAGATCACCGAGCGCGGCACCGAGGAGTACCTCCGGCTGCTGCGCGAGGCGCTGACCTCCTACGACCAGAAGATGGACATGAAGTCGGCGGCGATCGGCTTCATGGTGGACCTGCCGCGCGCCGAGGCGGTGGCGCTGCTGAAGGAGCGGATCCGCCGCATCGAGGAGTGGCGCGGGGCCGTGACCGAGCACTATGTGCCCGAGCAGGGCCCGGAGCAGCTCGGGCACATCGGCGAGATCATGAACCTCTGGATCCACACCGCCGACGCCGAGGCCGCGTGGACCCATGGGCTGATCGGCCGGATTGAGGGCGGCTCCTACACCTTCGCCGGCGAGGGCGAACCGTTCGTCGGGATCCTCGCGGACGACGAGGAGAACCCCTACGCGACGGATGAACCACATCCGCAGGACGCCCACTAATCAAGTTTGACGAGTCGAGTTACGGGGATTACCTTGGAGCGTGTAGTCAAGTTTGACTAATAGAGGAGTCGGGGGAGCGACATGGCAGACGCGGCGATCACCGTCGAGAACGTACGCAAGAGGTACGGCGACACCCAGGCCCTGGACGGGCTGGACCTGGAGGTCACCCGGGGCACCGTGCACGCGGTGCTCGGGCCGAACGGCGCCGGCAAGACCACCCTGGTCAGGATCCTGTCCACGCTGCTGCGCCCGGACGGCGGCCGCGTCGAGGTGGCCGGGCACGACGTGGTGCGCCAGGCCCGTGAGGTCCGCCTGCGCATCGGCCTGCTCGGCCAGCACGCGGCGCTCGACGAGGGGCTGGGCGGCCGCCAGAACCTGGAGATGTTCGGCCGCCTCCACCACCTGGGCGCCCGCCACGCGCGCGTGCGCGCCGACGAACTCCTGGAGCGCTTCGACCTCACCGACACCGGCCGCAAGCCCGTGCGCTCCTACAGCGGCGGCATGCGGCGCCGGCTCGACCTGGCCGCCTCCCTGATCACCGACCCGCAGGTGCTCTTCCTGGACGAGCCCACGACCGGCCTCGACCCGCGCGGACGCGCCGAGGTGTGGTCCGCCGTCCGCTCACTGGTCGGCGGCGGCACGACGGTCGTGCTGACCACCCAGTACCTGGAGGAGGCCGACCAGCTCGCCCACCGCATCTCGGTCGTCGACCGGGGCCGGGTGATCGCCGAGGGGACGGCGGACGAACTGAAGGCGCTCACCGGCGGCGACCGCATCGACGTCGTGCTGCGCGACGAGCGCCACCTGGGCGCCGCCCTCGCGCTGCTGCCCGTGGCCAAGGACGACATCAGGGTCGACCGCGACCGCCGTCTGCTCAGCGCCCCCGTCACCGACCGCATGGCCGCGCTCTCCGCCGTGGTGCGCGCCCTGGAGGAGGCCGGCGTCGAGGCCGAGGACGTGGCCCTGCGCCGCCCCACGCTGGACGAGGTGTTCCTGCACCTGACCGGGCAGGACGACCGTACGAAGGAGGCCGTGTGAGCACCTACGCGCTGACCGATTCCTGGACCATGACCCGGCGCGAACTCGCCCACTGGGCGCGGCAGCCCGGCCGGCTGGTCGTCGGGCTGGTCTTCCCGGTGATGCTGCTGCTGATGTTCGGCTACCTGGTCGGCGGCGGGCGCGGGGTGAGCGGCGATTACCTCGCGTACCTGGTCCCCGGAATGCTCGCGCTCACCATGGCCTTCGGCCTGGAGGGCACGATGCTCGCCGTCACCCAGGACCTCGACAAGGGGGTCGTCGACCGCTTCCGGTCGCTGCCGATGGCCGACGGGGCGGTCCTGGTGGGCCGCTCGGTGGCCGACATGCTCCAGTCGGTGCTGGGCCTGGCCGTGCTGATCGGTGTGAGCTGCGCGCTCGGCTGGCGCGCCCACGGCGGCGCGGGCGCCTTCCTGGGCGCCGTCGGCCTGCTGCTGCTGTTCCGCTTCGCGATGCTCTGGATCGGCATCCATCTGGCGCTGGTCGCCGGCAAGCCGGAGATGATCCAGGCCGTCCAGATCCTGGTCTGGCCGGTCGGCTTCCTCTCCAACGCCTTCGCCGCACCCGGCTCCATGCCGCAATGGCTCGCCACGGTCGTCGAGTGGAACCCGATGTCCCATACGGCGACGGCGGTGCGCGACCTGTTCGGCGCCCCCGGAGGGGAACCGGGGCACGTGTGGCCGGCGGTCCTGTGGCCGCTGGCACTGCTGGCGGTCTTCTTCCCGCTGGCGGTACGCCGGTTCGGGCGACTGAGCCGTTAGCGGTGGAAGGCGGTGGCCGCCCCCACCGGAGTCGTCGTCAGTGCCCGTCGCCCAGAGCCTCAGCGGCTCTCGGTATTCAGGGCATTCCGGCCCGGAAGGTCAGTCACGAGCGCGTCCGGGGGTGGAACAGGCTTGCACCTCACGTGACGTGAGGACCCACTGTGGAGCGCGTACCGATAAGAAGGAGCGGACGAAGTGAGCTACTCCGTCGGACAGGTCGCCGGCTTCGCCGGAGTCACGGTGCGCACCCTGCACCACTACGACGACATCGGCCTGCTCGTCCCGAGCGAGCGCAGCCCCGCGGGCCACCGGCGCTACAGCGACGCCGACCTCGACCGGCTGCAGCAGATCCTGTTCTACCGGGAGCTCGGCTTCCCGCTCGACGAGGTCGCCGCCCTGCTCGACGACCCGGACGCGGACCCGCGCGAGCACCTGCGCCGCCAGCACCAGCTGCTGACCGCCCGGATCGAGAAGCTGCAGAAGATGGCCGCGGCCGTGGAACACGCCATGGAGGCACGCACGATGGGCATCGATCTCACCCCCGAGGAACGCTTCGAGGTCTTCGGCGACAAGGACCCCGAACAGTACGCCGAGGAGGCCGAGCGGCGCTGGGGCGGCACCGAGGCCTACGCCGAGTCACAGCGCCGGGCCGCGAGCTACACCAAGGAGGACTGGACACGCATGCAGGCCGAGGTGGCCGACTGGAGCGAGCGCTACAGCGCCCTGATGGCCGCCGGCGAGCCCTCGACCGGCGAGGCGGCCATGGACATGGCCGAGGAGCACCGGCAGCACATCTGCGGCTGGTTCTACGAGTGCTCCTACGAGCTGCACCAGGGCCTGGGCGAGATGTACGTCGCCGACGAGCGCTTCAAGGCGTTCTACGACGCCATGCGTCCGGGCCTCGCCGAGCACCTCAAGGAGGCGATCGTCGCCAACGCCGCCCGCCGTACCGGCTGACCTCCCGACCCGGGAGCCTCACTCCCGGGTCAGGACCACGGCCGTGCCGTACGCGCACACCTCGGTGCCCACGTCCGCGGCCTCCGTCACGTCGAAGCGGAACATCAGCACGCCGTTGGCGCCACGCGCGCGTGCCTGCTCGATGAGGCGTTCCATGGCCTGGTTGCGGGTCTCGACGAGCGTCTTGGTGAGCCCTTTCAGCTCACCGCCGATCATCGACTTCAGGCCCGCGCCGATCTGGCTGCCGATGTGCCGCGAGCGCACCGTCAGCCCGAAGACCTCGCCGATGACCTGCTGCACCCGGTATCCGGGTACGTCGTTCGTGGTGACGACCAGTACGTCCGGCTGGGGGCCCTGCCCGCCGCCGTAGTCCTCGATGCCCATGCTCACAGGTTTGCCCAAGGACGGGCACAGTGCATCCTGGGAACGCCCATGGAACCTGGGCGGGGCCGTCAGCGTTGATACGTTTGGGCAGCCAGACCCAGCCCGTTGGGCGGCCACCCCCCAGCCCGTCACCCCACAGCAGGAGCCACATCCCGTGACCACGCTTGCGCTAGGCCCCGAGTGGCTCAGCCCGGACTACCTGATCGAGACCTTCAGCCTCCCCGGCATCCTGCTGATCGTCTTCGCCGAGTCCGGTCTCTTCGCCTTCCTCCCCGGCGACTCCCTGCTGTTCACGGCGGGCCTCTTCGTGGCCGAGGGCCAGTACATCAGCCAGCCCCTGTGGCTGGTCTGCACGCTGATCGTGATCGCCGCCGTCATCGGGGACCAAGTGGGCTACATGATCGGCAAGTTCCTCGGCCCCCGGCTCTTCAACCGGCCCAACTCCAAGCTCTTCAAGCAGGAGAACCTGGAGAAGGCCCACGAGTTCATGGAGAAGTACGGGCCCAAGGCGATCGTCCTCGCCCGCTTCGTGCCGATCGTCCGGACGTTCGCGCCCATCGTGGCGGGCGCCGGCAGCATGAAGTACCGCACGTTCCTGGCGTACAACGTCATCGGCGGCATCGCCTGGGGCACCGGCGTCACGGTCGCGGGTTACTGGCTCGGCCAGATCGAGTTCATCAAGACGAACGTCGAGGCGATCCTCATCCTCATCGTCTTCGTCTCCGTCGTCCCGATCATCGTCGAGTTCCTGCGCGAGCGTGGGAAGAAGAAGCGCGCGGCGGCCGAGCAGCCCGCGGCGGCCGCCGAGCCCCAGCCCCAGCTGATGGACGACGCCACCACCCAGCTCCGCCGCATCGACCAGCACGAGCCCTACGGCGGCCACGGCCAGGACGAGTACCGGAACGGCTACCAGCACGAGTCCTACGGCCAGCAGTACCCCCAGCAGCAGTACCCGCCGCAGCAGCCGCAGCAGCAGTACCCCCAGGGCTGGCAGGAACCCCAGCACCAGAACGGCCAGTACCCCTACAACCAGGGCTACTAGGCCCAGCTCCGCGGGAGCCGAAGGCAGGGAAGGGACGCGGGGGGCTCAGAAACCCCGCGTCCGTTTGGCGGCACGCCGCTTCTCGGGGGACCCGATCCGCAGGAACAACCGCGACACCTCCGACCCCAGGTTCACCCCGATGGCGATGGCCATCGCCAGCGCCGCGGCCTTGGTGAGATGGGTCAACCCCGTGTCCACCTCGTTCTGAGCGATCGCCAGCAGCCCGAAATAGGTGGCCGACCCCGGCAGCAGCGGCCCGATCGCCGCCGTGGTGTACGGCAGCGCCGACACGAACCGGTACCGCGACAGCAACTGCCCGAACAGTCCGACGACCCCGGCCGCGACGGCGGTGGAGGCGACCGGTGAGATACCGCCCGCGTAGTGCATCGCGCCGTACACCGACCAGGCGACACCGCCGTTGAGCGTCACCGCCAGCACGGTGGATCGTTCCTGCTGGAGCAGGACCGCGAAGGTCAGCGACAGCAGCATCGACGCGCCGATCTGCACCAGCGGCCGCTCTGCGCTGCCGAGGGCCGCGTCGGGGTTGAGGTGCGCGCCCAGTTGCACACCGAGATAGAGCATCACCAGCACCCCGACGACGATGCCCACGAAGAAGTACATGACCTCCAGCAGCCGGGCCGCCGCGGTGATGTAGAAACCCGTCAGACCGTCCTGGACGCCCGCCACCAGGGCCCGCCCGGGCAGCAGCGCGAACAGCCCACCGGTGATGACCGCCGCCGCCGCCACGTCGACGTGCGTCAGCGTCAACGCCACCCCGATCGCGGCCGGCGGCATCGCCGCCACCAGGAACTGGTAGAACTCCGGCAGCCCGCGCCCCGCGCACAGCCACGCCAGCCGGTCACCGAGCATCGCGCCGATCGCGGCCGCCACGAACACGATCGCGTCACCGCCGACCAGCACCGAGGCCGCCGCCGCGAGCAGCCCGCTCGCGGAAGTCAGCACCCAGGTCGCGTACGGGTGCCGGTTGCGGCGTATCTCCGCGAGCCGCCGGTAGGCCTCCTCCAGGGATATGTGCGACTCCGGGTCGCTGAGATCGTCGACGAGCTGGAAGACCGCCGCCAGCCGCGTGTAGTCCGTCCCCCGCCGCCGCACGGTCCGCGACGCCGACACCGGATCCTCCACCAGCGACGGCTGGTAGGAGATCGACAACAGGGTGAAGGTGACGTTCGGCTCGCAGCGGTCGAGCCCGTAGGACCGGCAGACCGCGAACATCGCGGCCTCCACGTCCTCGGCACCCTCCCCGCCCGCCAGCAGCAACTCGCCGATACGCAGCGTCAGGTCGAGCACGCGCGGGACGGCCGGACCCTCCTCCTCCTCCGCCTTCACCACCCGCTCCGGCGCGGGCCGCTCGGCCACCGGCATCCGCAGCATCGTGCGCATCCGGTCCTGCCAGGGCACGTCCTTGGTGAGGCTGACCACCGGAAAGCCCTCGGCGGGCGTGAACGCGGTGGGCGCACGCCGGGCGCTGTACGTACGGGGCGGTGTGAACGCCGATCCCTCCGGCTCCGCCGACACCGGCTGCGGCGCGTCCAGCCCCACCGGAACCGCGAACTCCGACGTGGTCTCCGACTCGCCCCCCGCCCTCGGGACCGCCAGCCCCGCGGGAATCGCGAACTCGGAGGTGACCTCGGGATCGAACGTGCCGCGCGCCTCGTCCGACCGCGGCTTGCGGTCCTCCGCCTCCGTCACTGAGCAACGCTCCCTGAACGACACATTCCGTCGGCCTCAGTATGCGCGGATACCCGCACCCGGACTCGTACACGGACACGAAAAGGGCCGCACGCGAGGTGCGTGCGGCCCTCAGCGGGAGAGGTCAGTGACCGCCCTGCTCCTTGAAGCGCTTGTACGACCGCTCGATCTCCGCCTCGGCGTCGGTACGGCCCACCCAGTTGGCGCCCTCGACGGACTTGCCGGGCTCCAGGTCCTTGTACACCTCGAAGAAGTGCTGGATCTCCAGACGGTCGAACTCCGACACGTGGTGGATGTCACGCAGGTGCTCCACACGCGGGTCGGTCGCCGGGACGCACAGCAGCTTGTCGTCGCCGCCCGCCTCGTCCGTCATCCGGAACATACCGATCGCGCGGCAGCGGATCAGACAGCCCGGGAACGTCGGCTCGTCCAGGATGACCAGCGCGTCCAGCGGGTCGCCGTCCTCGCCGAGGGTGTTCTCGACGAAGCCGTAGTCGGTCGGGTAGGCGGTCGAGGTGAAAAGTCGACGGTCCAGGCGGATACGACCGGTCTCGTGGTCCACCTCGTACTTGTTCCGCGAACCCTTCGGGATCTCGATCGTGACGTCGAACTCCACCGGTGGCTCCTCCATGATCAGCACATAGTTCTGGTGGTTAAGTGTCCCTCACGCAGGTGTGTGATCGCGAAAGGGGCTGGTGTTTCGTGCCGGAGCTGAGGCCTTGGCGAGCCGCGAGACCCCACGTGGTGCGAGCCGCGGACGCCGTACGACCCCGTCTGGCACGGGCCGCGGGCATCGTACGGCCGCGCCTCGCACGCACCGCGGCCGCCGCGAAGCCGCAGATCGCACGGCTGACGCGGGCGGCGACACCACGGCTCGCCCGGAACACGCGGCCGAAGACCGCCGGAAACCTCAGGACCTGGCAGTACACCGCCGGCGCGGCGACCGCCGGACTGGCACTGGCCGCCGGCGTGGTCACCGCCGCGGGCCCCTGGGACTCCACCGGTCAGCGTACGGCCGAGCGGGACCGCGCCGCCGCACTCGGACGGACGGGTGGCGCAGATCACGGCAACACCCCCGAAGGGCCCGCGACCTCCGAAACGGCGGCCGGGACACCGCGCCCCGCCCCCAGCGCCGCGACCGTCCTCACCGGTCTCGGCGCCACCACGAGCGCCGTGCAGGCCGTCCCGGGCACCCTCCCCGGCCTCGCCGCCCTCGCGGGCGCCCTCGACCCCCTCGTGGCCGACCCCGCCCTCGGTCCCCGCACCACCGCCTCGGTCGTCGACGTGGCCACCGGCCGACGCCTGTACGACGCCGGCGCCGACCAGCCGCTCACCCCGGCCTCCACCACGAAGATCGCCACCGCCGTCGCCGCGCTCACCGCCATGGGCCCCGACCACCGCCTCACCACCCGCGCCGCACTGGAGCCCGGCAACCCCGACAACAAGGAACTCGTCCTCGTCGGCGGCGGAGACCCCACCCTCACCGCCCGCGCCGACGCCGACGGCCACGCCGGCCTGCGCACCCTCGCCGCCCAGACCGCCACAGCCCTCAAGAAACGCGGCATCAAAAAGCTGAGGCTCTCCTACGACACCACCCTGTACGCCGGCTCCGAAGTTCACCCCATCGGAGTCAACCCCAACCTCGCCCGGGTCACCGCCCTCATGGCCGACGAAGGCCGCACGGACGACTCCACCAGCGGCCCGGCCACCCGCGTCGCCGACCCGGCGGCCGACGCCACGAGAAAGTTCGCCGACCTGCTGCGGGCCCACGGCATCCACACCAGCCACCCCGGCCCCTCCAAGGCGACCACGCGCGCGCAGACCCTCGCCACCGTCTCCTCCCCGCCCCTGTCCGTCCTGGTCGAACGCATGCTCACGCACAGCGACAACGACATCGCCGAGGCCCTCGCCCGCCAGACCGCCGTCGCCACCGGGGTCCGCGCCGACTTCGCCGGCGCCGGCCGCGCGATCCACGCCCAGATCAAGAAGCTCGGCCTGCCGATGTCCGGCGTCACCTTCAAGGACGGCAGCGGCCTCGACCGCGCGGACCGCCTCACCGCCAACCTCCTGGCCGGCCTCCTCGCCAAGACCGCCGACCCCGCCCGCCCCGACCTCCGCCCCGTCCTCACCGGCCTGCCCGTCGCCGGTTTCACCGGCACTCTCACCAGCCGCTCCACCGACGGCACCGCCGGCCTCGTCCGCGCCAAGACCGGCACCCTGACCGGCGTCAACACCCTGGCCGGCACCGTCGTCGACCGGGACGGCCGCCTGCTGTCCTTCGCCCTCCTCGCCTCCGACACCGCCGACACCAGGCAGGCCCAGGCCGCCCTGGACCGGGTGGCCGCGGCGGTGGCGGCATGCGGCTGCCGATGACCGGCCGACCCTGACCCGACCCCGATCTCCACCCCACGCCCTGCCCCCGGCGGCCGTGCTCACGTACGGTTGACACATGACGAGCATCGGTGGTGCCTCTTCCGGGATGGTCGACTGGAATCTCGCGGTCGCGACCGCGACCCGGCTCGTACGGCCGGGCCCAGAAGTGAGCCGCGACGAGGCCCGCGCCGTCGTCGCGGAACTGCGCCGGCACGCCAAGGCCTCGGAAGGACACGTCCGGGGCTTCACTCGTATGGGCACCGACGACATCCACGACACGCCCGTCCTCGTCGTCGACCGCCCCGGCTGGGTCCGGGCCAACGTCGCCGGCTTCCGCGAGATCCTCAAACCCCTGCTCGACAAGATGCAGGAACGCCGCAGCAACAGCGCCGGGGGCGTGGTCCTCGGCGCCGTCGGCGGCAAGGTCACCGGCGTCGAACTCGGCATGCTCCTGTCGTTCCTGGCCTCCCGCGTCCTCGGCCAGTACGAGACCTTCGCCCCCGCCACCCGCGACCTGCCCGCCGGCACCGACGGCGGCGGCCGCCTCCTCCTCGTCGCCCCCAACATCGTCCACGTCGAACGCGAACTCGACGTCGACCCCCACGACTTCCGCCTGTGGGTGTGCCTGCACGAGGAGACCCACCGCACCCAGTTCTCCGCCGTGCCCTGGCTGCGCGACCACCTCGAGGGCGAGATCCAGTCGTTCCTCGCGGAGACCGACGTCGACCCCATGACCTTCCTCGAACGCGTCCGCGAGGCCGCCCAGTCCCTCGCCGGCGGCCGCCCCGAGGGCGAGGAGGACGACGGCGGACGCTCCCTGGTCGAACTCGTCCAGAGCCCCGCCCAGCGCGAGATCCTCGGCCGCCTCACCGCCGTGATGTCCCTCCTGGAGGGCCACGCCGACTTCGTCATGGACGGCGTCGGCCCCGACGTCGTACCGACCGTCTCCGAGATCCGCGAGAAGTTCCAGCAGCGTCGCGCCAAGGGCGCCTCCCGGCTCGACATGGCCCTGCGCAAACTCCTCGGCCTGGACGCCAAACTCCGGCAGTACAAGGACGGCGAACGCTTCGTGAGGGCCGTCGTCGACCAGGTCGGCATGGACGGCTTCAACCGCGTGTGGACCTCGCCCAACACCCTCCCGACCAAGGCCGAGATCGCCAAACCGGCGGACTGGGTCGCACGGGTGCACCGCAGGGCCGAACCGTGAGCCGGTGAACCCCTGTGGCCCGAAACCGGCCGACGGCAGGCGAACGCCCCTTCAATCACCCGTCCGAGGGACCGTGAGGCCCGCGTAGGCGTGCAATGCTCGGGGAACGGCCCGGTTCTGTCACCATCTACACACTCTGCGTGACCGACCTCGGGTTCACCCCCGAAAACTTCATGAAGGGAACCGGACAATGGGTCCCCATCCTGCGGTCGCGGCGATACGCCTGGCGGTCCGCCGCGTCCTCCACGACATCCTCACCCAACACGCCCGCCTCACCGAAGAGACGAGCCCGCACGAGCGTCCGCCCTCGCCGCTCGTGCTCGTGGCCTGCTCCGGTGGGGCCGACTCCATGGCACTCGCCTCCGCCCTCGCCTTCGAAGCCCCCAAGCTCGGCATCCGCGCGGGCGGTGTCACCGTCGACCACGGTCTCCAGGCCGGCTCCGACCAGCGCGCCGACGAGGTCGTCCTGCGGATGCGCCAGCTCGGCCTCGACCCCGTCGAGTCCACCGCCGTCACCGTCGGCCGCGAGGGCGGACCCGAGGCAGCCGCCCGCGACGCCCGCTACGCCGCCCTCGACGCCGCCGCCGACCGCCACGGCGCCGCGGCCGTCCTCCTCGGCCACACCCGCGACGACCAGGCCGAGACCGTTCTCCTCGGCCTCGCCCGCGGCTCCGGCATCCGCTCCCTGTCCGGAATGGCCGCGGTCTCGGGGGCCGGCGGCCGTTACCGCCGCCCCTTCCTGGAACTCGACCGGCAGACCGCGCGCAAGGCCTGCATGGTCCAGTCCCTGCCCGTCTGGGACGACCCCCACAACGCCGATCCGGCCTACACCCGCTCCCGGCTGCGCCACGAAGGCCTGCCCGCCCTGGAGAAGGCCCTCGGCAAGGGCGTCGTCGAAGCCCTCGCCCGGACGGCCCAGCTCTCCCGCGACGACGCCGACGCCCTCGACACCTGGGCCCGCCAGGCCGAGGCCGCCGTACGGGACTCCGCGGGCCTCCTGGAGTGCGCGAAGCTCTACGCCCTGCCGCCCGCCGTACGCCGCCGCGTCCTGCGCCGCGCCGCCATCGAGGCGGGCGCCCCGGCCGGTTCACTGTTCGCCCGGCACATCGAGGAGGTCGACCGGCTGATCACCGGCTGGCGCGGTCAAGGAGCCATCAATCTTCCCGGCAAAGTCGTCGCCCAGCGCCAGGGTGGCAGACTGGTGATTCGGCAAGGCTGAATCCCTGCCCCTCCGAGCACCTCGGAGAGGGGCGGCCAGCCGGTGGGACGACCGAAAGTGATGCGGGTGGACGCGAAAGACATGGGTGCCGACCTCAAGCAGGTACTCATCACCAAGGAAGAGATCGACGCGAAGCTGGCCGAGCTGGCCGCGAAGATCGACGCGGAGTACGCGGGCAAGGACCTGCTGATCGTCGGCGTCCTCAAGGGCGCGGTGATGGTCATGGCCGACCTCGCCCGGGCCCTGTCCACCCCCGTCACCATGGACTGGATGGCCGTGTCGTCGTACGGCGCGGGCACCCAGTCCTCCGGCGTGGTGCGGATCCTCAAGGACCTCGACACCGACATCAAGGGCCGGCACGTCCTGATCGTCGAGGACATCATCGACTCCGGCCTGACCCTGTCCTGGCTGATCTCCAACCTCGGCTCGCGCGAGCCGGCCTCCCTGAAGGTCTGCACGCTGCTGCGCAAGCCCGATGCCGCCAAGGTCGCCATCGACGTCGAATGGGTCGGCTTCGACATCCCCAACGAGTTCGTCGTGGGCTACGGCCTCGACTACGCCGAGAAGTACCGCAACCTCCCCTTCGTCGGTACGCTCGCGCCCCACGTCTACGGCGGCTGACCCGAAGGGCTCAGCCCCGTACGAAGATCGGGAACCCCGGCGGGCCTCGCGCCGTTGGAGCATGCAGACGGGTTCGCCAGCCGTCCCGTGCGGCTTCGGGCGGCGAAGCTGGGGTACCGTCAGAAGAACTGTCTTATCAAACTCACTATGGCAGGAGGGACGGGGCGGCACCGCTCCGTATGGATGGACGTGAAGCGATACTTCCGTGGGCCGGTCATGTGGATCGTGCTGGCCGTCCTTGCCGTGGTCGTGTTGATGCAGGTCGTCGGCTCGTCCGGCGGCTACAAGACGGTGGACACCGGCCAGGTCGTGGCAGCGATCAACGACAACAAGGTCGAGTCGGCCAAGCTCACCACCGGTGACGAGCAGATCATCAAGGTCACGCTCAAGGACGGCACAAAGGTCGAGGGCAGCTCGAAGATCCAGGCGAGCTACATCGGCGACCAGGGCGTGACCATCGCCAACACGCTGCAGACCAAGTTCCAGGACAAGCAGATCCCGGACGGCTACACCGTGTCGCCGTCCAAGCAGAACCCCTTCGTGGGCATCCTGCTCTCACTGCTCCCCTTCGTCCTCATCGTGGTCGTCTTCCTGTTCCTGATGAATCAGATGCAGGGCGGCGGCTCCCGAGTCATGAACTTCGGCAAGTCCAAGGCCAAGCTCATCACCAAGGACACCCCGAAGACGACGTTCGCCGACGTCGCAGGCTCGGACGAGGCCGTCGAGGAGCTCCACGAGATCAAGGAATTCCTTCAGGAACCGGCCAAGTTCCAGGCCGTCGGCGCCAAGATCCCCAAGGGCGTACTCCTGTACGGCCCTCCCGGCACCGGCAAGACGCTCCTCGCGCGCGCCGTCGCCGGCGAGGCGGGCGTCCCCTTCTACTCGATCTCCGGTTCCGACTTCGTCGAGATGTTCGTCGGTGTCGGTGCCTCCCGAGTCCGTGACCTCTTCGAGCAGGCCAAGGCGAACGCCCCGGCGATCGTCTTCGTCGACGAGATCGACGCGGTCGGCCGCCACCGCGGCGCCGGCCTCGGCGGCGGTCACGACGAGCGCGAGCAGACGCTGAACCAGCTGCTCGTCGAGATGGACGGCTTCGACGTCAAGGGCGGTGTGATCCTCATCGCCGCCACCAACCGGCCCGACATCCTCGACCCGGCCCTCCTGCGCCCCGGCCGCTTCGACCGCCAGATCGCGGTCGACCGCCCGGACATGCAGGGCCGCCTGGAGATCCTCAAGGTCCACCAGAAGGGCAAGCCGGTCGCGCCCGACGTCGACCTGGCGGCGGTCGCCCGCCGCACGCCGGGCTTCACCGGCGCCGACCTGTCGAACGTGCTGAACGAGGCGGCGCTGCTCACGGCCCGCTCCGACAAGAAGCTCATCGACAACCAGATGCTGGACGAGGCGATCGACCGCGTGGTCGCGGGCCCGCAGAAGCGGACCCGGATCATGTCGGACAAGGAGAAGAAGATCACCGCGTACCACGAGGGCGGTCACGCCCTGGTCGCGGCGGCCTCACCCAACTCCGACCCGGTCCACAAGATCACGATCCTGTCCCGCGGCCGCGCCCTCGGCTACACGATGGTCCTGCCCGACGAGGACAAGTACTCGACCACGCGCAACGAGATGCTCGACCAGCTCGCCTACATGCTGGGCGGCCGAGCGGCGGAGGAACTGGTCTTCCACGACCCGACCACCGGCGCCGCGAACGACATCGAGAAGGCCACCGCCACGGCCCGCGCGATGGTCACGCAGTACGGCATGACCGAGCGTCTCGGCGCCATCAAGTTCGGCGGCGACAACACTGAGCCCTTCCTCGGCCGTGAGATGGCTCACCAGCGCGACTACTCGGAAGAGGTCGCCGCGCTGGTCGACGAAGAGGTCAAGAAGCTCATCGAGAACGCGCACAACGAGGCCTGGGAGATCCTGGTCGAGAACCGCGACGTCCTCGACAACCTGGTCCTCCAGCTGCTGGAGAAGGAGACGCTGGGCAAGGAGGAGATCGCCGAGATCTTCGCCCCCATCGTCAAGCGCCCGCCGCGGCCCGCCTGGACCGGCTCCTCGCGGCGCACGCCGTCCACCCGCCCGCCGGTGCTCTCCCCCAAGGAGCTCGCACTGACCAACGGTGCCAACGGCGCGACTCCGGCGATCACCACCGCCAAGTCCACCGCGACGGACCCCGCCCCGGTGGCCGAGCCGGCCCCCGAGGAGCGTCCGGAGAGCTGAGCGACCCGGGAATGGATGCCGCGCCCCCCAGGATTTAGCCTGGGGGGCGCGGCATTTCCGTGATGCCCGTCAGCAGGACAGACAGGAACGAGGCACCAGATGACCGACCCCGTGACGCTCGACGGCGAGGGCTCCATCGGTGAGTTCGACGAGAAACGAGCCGAGAACGCCGTCCGCGAACTCCTCATCGCGGTCGGCGAGGACCCGGACCGCGAGGGCCTGAGGGAGACTCCGGCGCGGGTGGCTCGGGCGTATCGGGAGATATTCGCGGGGCTCTGGCAACAGCCCGAGGACGTGCTGACGACCACGTTCGATCTGGGACACGACGAGATGGTGCTCGTGAAGGACATCGAGGTGTACTCGACCTGTGAGCATCATCTCGTGCCGTTCAGGGGGGTCGCGCACGTCGGCTACATCCCGTCCACCAGCGGCAAGATCACCGGACTGTCCAAACTGGCCCGTCTCGTGGATGTCTTCGCGCGCCGCCCGCAGGTGCAGGAACGACTCACCACGCAGATCGCGGACTCCCTGATGAAGATCCTTGAGCCGCGGGGCGTCATCGTCGTGGTGGAGTGCGAGCACATGTGCATGTCGATGCGGGGCATCCGCAAGCCCGGCGCCAAGACCATCACCTCGGCGGTGCGCGGGCAGTTGCGGGACGCGGCGACGCGCAACGAGGCGATGAGCCTGATCATGGCGCGCTGACGCCGTGGGGAGCGCTGTCGCTCCGCTCCCCGTACCGGTGGCGGCCTCACGCCGCCGGAGCTGTGCCCGCTCCGTTGTGTTCGTCGTCTTCCGGGAGCTTGCAGACTCGTTCCAGGAAGAGGGCTGCCGCTATGACGGCGATGCCGGCGAGGACCGAGAAGCCGGCGTAGATGGCCTGGTCGCGGCGGGCGGGGATGTCGAGGGATTCCAGGAGGAAGACGCCGGCGCCGCCGTACATGCCGGAGACGAGGGCGGCGACCAGGGCGCTGGACTGGCCGAAGACGACCGCGCGGGCCGCCATGAGCGGGTCGACGCCCTTGGCCTCGGGGCGGCGCTCGCGCTGGGCCTTGAGGCGTGAGCGCAGCGAGAGCGCCGTCGCCAGCAGGATCGCGGCGATCACGGCGAGGACGATGGGGGCGGCCAGCGGGACGCTGGGGAGGGTCCCGATCGAGTTCCAGAGGCGGGCGCCCGCCCAGGACAGGACGCCGGCGACGACGAAGACGCCGGCCAGCATCCTGATGCGCAGCTCTCTCACGGTGTCCCTTCGACTTCCCCGGAGTGTGGTCGTGTTGACCTTAACGACTACTCGGGCAGCCGGAGTTCCAGATCCTTGCGGGCTTCGACGCCCTCGCGGGTGACGGTGTCGAGGAGGTCGGAGACCGCGCCCCGCCCGGGCAGCTGGGCGCCGGGCTCCACGTCGTGCCACGGGACGAGGACGAAGGCGCGTTCGTGGGCGCGCGGGTGGGGGAGCGTGAGCTGCGGGTCGTCGGAGACGACGTCGGCGTACGCGACGATGTCGACGTCCAGGGTGCGTGCGCCCCAGCGTTCGTCCCGTACGCGGTGGAAGGCCTCCTCGACGGCGTGGGCCCGCTCCAGCAGGGAGGACGGCGGGAGGGTGGTCTTCAGGACGACCACCGCGTTGAAGTACGAGGGCTGGCTGTCGGGTGCCACGCCCCAGGGCGCGGTCTCGTAGACGGGGGAGACCGCCTTGACGCGGACACCGGGCGTGTCCTCCAGGGCGTCGATGGCGCCCTGGAGGTTCTCCAGGCGGTTGCCGAGGTTGGAGCCGAGGGAGATGACGGCCCGTTTGGGGTTGTGGAGGGTGGTGTCGGCGGCGTCGACCTTCTCGACGACGGAGGCGGGCACCGGCTGTACGGTCGGGTCGCTGTGACCCTCGGTGAAGAACGCGGTCATACTCGCCTCCGGGTGATGGTGACGGTCACGTCGTCGAAGGGGACGGTGATCGGTGCGTTCGGTTTGTGGACGCACACGTCGACCTCCTGGACCCCTTCGTGCTTCAGACAGGCCTGGGCGATGCGCTCGGCGAGCGTCTCGATGAGGTTGACCGGCTCGCCCTCGACGACGGCCACGACCTCCTCCGCCACGATGCCGTAGTGCACGGTCTTCGCCAGGTCGTCGTCGGCCGCGGCCGGACGGGTGTCCAGGCCCAGGACGAGGTCCACGACGAAGGTCTGGCCCTCCTCGCGTTCCTCGGGGAACACGCCGTGGTGCCCGCGGGCCCTCAGGCCGCGCAGCGCGACACGATCCACGCGAATCACTCCTGCAATCGTCGGTCCCAGCCGGTGCGTACCGTGTGCGGGCGGCACACCGGCCTCGAAAGAATCTACCTGCGAGCACGGACGGGGCCGGGCCACGGGGGCCGCGGCCCGGCCGGGGGCGGGATGTTTCACCCTGCGTTTCCCCTGGAGAATCCGGTGGCTCACGGGTTGGTAGCCGCCCCTACCCGCGGGTTCGTGATTCCAACCACTTCTTTGGTTCGTGTGGGCCATCCGTCCTCGTCCGGGTGGGCCGTACGGTCCCTTGTCACCTACCCGCTGGGCGTCAGGAAGGCGTCTCCTCGTCCTCGTCCTCGTCGGTTTCGGCCAGGACGGGGGAGGCGTGGTGGGACCAGAGCTTCCAGCCGTCGGCGGTGCGGCGGAAGACGTTCGTCGCCACCACCAGCTGGCCCACGAGCGGCCCCAGATCCTCACCGGCCCGCGGGGCGGGCCCGCCGCTGAGGATGTTCTCGGTGCAGGTCACCAGGGCGGTGTCGCCGGTGACGGACACGTGCACGTCGGTGAGGAAGAACTGGATGTAGTCGGTGTGCGCCATGATCAGCGCGTACGACCGCAGCACCTCGCCGCGGCCGGTGAGGACGGGCCAGCCGGGGTGCACGCAGGAGATCACGCCCACGTCCGCCGGGTCGTGGTACGACTCGTCGACGCCCAGGTCGGAGGGGCTGAGCCAGAGCGAGGACACCTCCTCGAAGTCACCCCGCTCCATCGCCTCGTAGAAGGCGGTGTTGGCGGCCTCGACCTGTTCGACGTCGGTGTGGGGGGCGCTCACCGGGCTCCTTCCGCGCCGCCGGGGTGGTGCGGGAGGGAGGCAGGGCGCGCGGCGGGTACGTCTGCCGCGGTCTGCGCGTCACGCGCGGGCGCGTTCGTGTCGGGCCGCGCCTGGTGCTGCGTGTTCGCGCCCGGCGTGGCGTCCGTTGCGCGGGCCTCTTCCACGGCGCGTGCGACCCGTACGGCGTCCGCTGTCGCGCGTACCTCGTGGACGCGCACCGCCCATGCGCCGGCGTGCGCGGCGAGGGCGGAGACGGCGGCCGTGGCGGCGTCGCGCTCGCGCGCGGGCGGCGGCGCGCTCTCGGGGCCTGCCAGGACGCGGCCGAGGAAGCGCTTGCGGGAGGCGGCGACGAGCAACGGGTGGCCGAGGGCGAGCAACCGGTCGAGGTGGGCGAGCAGGGCGAGGTCGTGCTCGGCGTTCTTGGAGAAGCCGAGGCCGGGGTCGACGACGAGGCGGTCCGGGGCGATGCCGCCGGCCAGGACGGCGTCCACGCGCGCGTGGAGTTCGTCGACGACCTCGCGGACGACGTCGTCGTAGGCGCCCTTGACGTTGCCGCCCGCGAGGAACCCGCGCCAGTGCATGACGACGAAGGGCGCGCCGGCGTCGGCGACGACCGGGATCATCTCGGGGTCGGCGAGGCCGCCGCTGACATCGTTGACGAGGGCGGCGCCGGCGGCGAGGGCCTGGGCGGCGACGGAGGCGCGCATGGTGTCGACGGAGACGACGACGCCCTCGGAGGCGAGGTCGCGGACGACGGGGACGACGCGGCGCAGTTCCTCGGCCTCGTCGACGCGGGTGGCGCCGGGGCGGGTGGACTCGCCGCCGACGTCGACGAGGTCGGCGCCCTCGGCGACCAGGTGGAGGCCGTGCTTGACGGCGGCCGTCGGGTCGAACCAGCGGCCGCCGTCGGAGAAGGAGTCCGGGGTGACGTTGACGACCCCCATGACCGCGCAGCGGTCCCACGCCGGAAGGCCGTCGACGTGCCCGCGTCCGCTCTGCTTGCTCATATGTTCAGCGTAGGCCCAGGCGGGTGCCCCGCCGCCGCGCGGCCCGGGCACCCGCGGCCTAGGCGGCCCGCATGTCCCGCTCCGCCACGGCGTGCGCGCACACGCGTGCGGTGGTCGAGCGGCGGCGCAGGAAGCGCGGGAGGGGGAGGGCCAGGTTGACGAAGCCCTCGGCCTGCATGGCGGCCAGGCCGATGCGGGGGAGGTCGGCGGAGGCCCGGTAGACGACGAAGCGGGGTTCCCAGCGGGGCTGGAACTTGGCGTTGAACTTGTACAGCGACTCGATCTGGAACCAGCGCGAGAGGAACACCAGCAGCCCGCGCCAGGCGCGCAGCACCGGGCCGGCGCCGATCTTCTCGCCGCGCGCCAGGGCCGAGCGGAACATCGCGAAGTTCAGCGACACGCGCGTGATGCCGAATTTCGGGGCGGCCTGGAGGGCGGCGACGATGAGCAGTTCGTTCATGCCGGGGTCGGCCGCGCGGTCGCGGCGCATCAGGTCCAGGGAGACGCCGTCGGTGCCCCAGGGCACGAAGTGGAGGATCGCCTTCAGGTCGCCGTAGGGGCCGGGTTCGGGGTCGGCCTTGTGGGCGGTGGCGATGAGGCAGTCGCCGTCGGAGGGGTCGCCGACCCGGCCGAGGGCCATGGAGAAGCCGCGCTCGGTGTCGGTGCCGCGCCAGTCCTCCGCGGCCTGCCGGATGCGCTCCAGTTCGCCTTCGCCGAGGTCACGGATACGACGTACCCGGGTCTCGTAACCGGCGCGCTCGATGCGCTTGACCATCTGACGCACGTTGCGCATCGCGCGGCCGGCGAGCGAGAAATCCGCGACGTCCACCACCGCCTCGTCGCCGAGTTCGAGGGCGTCGAGGCCGGTCTCCCGGGTCCACACCTCGCCGCCCGTCTCCGAGCAGCCCATGACGGCGGGGGTCCAGGAGTGGGCCTTGGCCTCGTCCATGAAGCGCTCGATGGCGCCGGGCCAGGCCTCGACGTCCCCGATGGGATCGCCGCTGGCGAGCATCACGCCCGAGACGACGCGGTAGGTCACGGCGGCCTTGCCGCTGGGGGAGAAGACGACGGCCTTGTCGCGACGCAGGGCGAAGTGGCCGAGGGAGTCGCGGCCGCCGTGCTTGTCCAGCAGGGCGCGCAGCCGGGCCTCGTCCTCCTCGGTGAGGCGGGCGGCCGGGTGTTCGGGGCGGAAGGCGAGGTAGATCGTGGTGACGGCGGTGATCCAGCCGAGGGCGCCGAGGGAGAAGGCGACGGTCCAGGAGGCGTCCCCCTGGTAGTCGACGGGGCCCTCGAAGCCGAAGAGGCCGTAGACGACGTGGGTGATGCGGTCGGCCATGCTCGGGTCGCCGATCAGGCGGCCGGGGTGGGCGCTGACGATGACCAGGCCCAGGACGAGCGAACCGGCGCCCATGAGGACGAAGTTGGCGAGTGCGCGCCAACGGCTGCGCGGGTCGGGCAGGGCCCGGAACTGGTCGCGGTGGACGATCAGCGGCACCAGCAGCGCGAGGGATATCAGCACGCCGACGAAGGAGTGCCGGTAGGTGAACTGCGCGACGGCGCCCGCCGGGAGCAGTGCCACCGCCGCGCGCCACGCGCGCCGCTTGCCCCGCTTGAGGCCGTGCGCGAGGAGGAGCAGCAGGATGCCGGCGCTGAGCGAGAGCGCGGCGGCGAACGGGCCGAACGCGCCGGGCAGCACTTCGGCGAGCGTGTGCATGCGGCTGTGCCGGAACCGCGGGAAGACGCCTGCGGCGACATCCAGCAGTCCCACGAGGGCACAGGCCCGGCCGACGAGGGCGGGTACGGACTCGGGGCGCGGGCCCCGGATCAGCTTCCGCATCCGGCTTGATCGGCTAGGAACCCCGCCCGACATTTCCGCATCTTCCCTGACAGACATCGCATCCCGTAGTTCCGCGAGAGACCTTGGACCCGGTGCCGATTCGGGCATCCGGCGACATTGCGCCCTCTAGGACGGTGTCTCGGGGGGAGAGGTTCACTCGACTCCTCAAAGCCGTTGAAAAGGCGAAGGAAAGTCCGGGACAAAGCCTCGCGAAGGTCGTGGGGGAGTGCGGGAGTCCGGGCGGAGAGCGGAGGCTGGAGCACCTCATGGGTCTCACGAGCAACAAAGTGCTGCTGCTGTCGGTCCTGTGTGCCGTGGCGCTGTTCATCGGCACGGTGTGGCTGTGGCCACGGCTGGCGGGGCGTGGCTGGCGTGCCGTCAGCGGACGCGTGGGCCTGCTGTTCGCCACCCAGTTGGCCCTCTTCGCGGCGGTCGGGCTCGCCGCCAACCAGGCGTTCGGGTTCTACGCGAGCTGGTCGGACCTGTTCGGCCAGGAGGACGACCAGGGCGTCGTCGTCGACCACGCGGGCGGCGGACCGGCGGGTGCCCTCCGGGTGGTCGACACGCGGCGCGTGTCGGGCGGGAGCGCGGGCCGGCCGCAGGTCACCGGGCAGATACAGAAGGTCGCCATCAGTGGCCGTACGACGCGCATCGCCACGCCCGCGTTCGTGTATCTGCCGCCGGAGTACTTCGATCCGGGCCAGCGCACGCGTACGTTCCCGGCGGCCGTCGTCCTCACGGGTTATCCCGGTACGGCGGAGGCGCTGGTGGAGAAGCTGCACTACCCGCGCACGGCCCGCGAGCTCGCCGCGGACGGCCGGATGCGGCCGATGATCCTGGTGATGCTGCGGCCGACGGTGGCGCCGCCGCGCGACACGGAGTGCGTGGACATCCCGGGCGGACCGCAGACCGAGTCGTTCTTCGCCAAGGACCTGCCCGAGGCCATCGGCGCCCAGTACCGGGTGAGCAAGAAGCCCGGCAGCTGGGGCATCATCGGCAACTCCACGGGCGGCTACTGCGCGCTGAAGCTGGCGATGCACCACCCGGACGTGTTCGCGGCGGGCGCCGGCCTGTCGGCGTACTACAAGGCGCCGATCGACCCGACCACCGGTGATCTCTTCCAGGGTGACGAGACGTTGCGGAACGAGGCGGACCTGCGGTGGTTCATCAAGCACCGGCCCGCGCCCGCCACCTCGTTGCTCGTCACCAGCAGCAGGGTCGGAGAATCCAACTACAAGGCCACGTTGAAGTTCATCGACGAGGTGAAAGCGACGAAGAAGACGAGGATCTCGTCGATCACACTCGACACCGGCGGACACAACTTCAACACCTGGCGGCGGGAGATCCCGCCGACGCTGGAGTGGATCAGCGGGCGGCTGAGCGGCCGGTGACCTCGGCCGAAGGAAGGGCCGTGACGTCGGCCGAAGGCGGCCTTGCGTCCGCCGCGGAGGCCGCTATGGCGGCTGTGGGGAGACTCCGCGGCGGCCCCGACCGGAAATGATCTTGTCTGTTGTCGAATTCGGCGGCAGTGCTGTTCCGGCAATGCCTTCCTGATCCCTTGTGAAGGCTTCGGGATGGCTGTGTTTTTACGGGGTGGGGCACCAACATTCGCCTACGCGCGGTAAGTTTCTGGCCATGCCACGTGGACGTCACCGCCATTCCCCGCCATTGCACAGGCTGCTGCCCCCGTCGGCGATCGCAGGCGTTTCGGTCGTCTGCGCCCTGGGCCCCTGGGTGTTCACGGAGCAACTCGTGCTCCGGGTGCTCGCCGGGGCCGCCGCGGTGACGGCGGTCCTCGGCGCGGTCGTGATGCGCCGCTGGGACATCCAGGCCGGCAAGCAGGTCGCCGACCTCACGCGCGCGCGTGCGGGCGACGAGTGGCGGTTCGAGGAACGTGTCGCCGAGCTGGAGAGCGACCTCGAGGAATCGCGCGAGCTGCGCGTCAAGCTGGAGCAGCGCCTGCGGGCCAAGCGCGCCGAGCTGGCCGGGCTGCGCAACGAGCACGCGGCCTTGCTGCGCCGTTACGCCACGGCCGAGACCGAGCGGGCGACCGCCCTGGAGGGCCGCCGTCTGCTCGAGATAGAGAACACGGGCCCGTCCTCCTCGGCTCCTTCGTCCTCCGCGCGTGAGCTGATGCCGGCGCGGAGCACGCAGAAGCTGGCTGACACTGCTGAGGCGACCGCCGAGACCGGTGAGGCCGCCGGGGCTGCTGAGGCCGAGGGCGAAAACCAGCCGAAGATTCCTTCCGTCTTCTCCCCGGAGGGCTCCCAGCTGTTCCTGCGCGCGCAGGCCGCGCTCGCCCGGTTCGGCACCGACGTCGCTGAGCCGGCGCGGGGCGACGAGCCGCCCGCCGGGACGGAGCCCGCCCGGGCCGACTCCGCCGACGCCGACGGCGAGGCGGAGGCCGTTCAGGAGGACGAGGCGAAGGGGAAGCCCGAGGCGGTCGACGAGCACACGCGCGCGGCCGCCCCCCACCCGGCCGCCGAGGAGAACGAGACCCCGGCCGAGGACACGGCCTCGCAGGAGCCCACCGCCGACACCGGCCGGACGGACGACGCGGAGGCCGAGGACGCGGAGGCCGCTGATGCCCTGGCCGCAGCGGACGCCGACACCGACGCCGAACACGAGGACGCCGGGGACGCCGGGGACTCCGGCGCCGCGGACGCCGCGGACGCCGAAACCGCAGCCGACACCGCGAAAGGCCCGGAAGCCCAGGAAGATCAGTCGGATGGGGAGCCGCCCACCGATCCGGAGCCGACCGCAGCGGCGACGCCCACCGAAGCGGAGCCCGCCGACGCCCAGGCCGTAGGCTCCGACGCCGGCGCGCTCGTCCCCCGCTCCGCCGCCCCCGCCCCCGTGCAGCGCCCCTCCGGGCACTTCACGGTGCCGACCGCCGTGGCCGTCGTACCGGCCGCGCAGCCGGTGCGGCCTCCGACGGCCCGAGGTGGGTTCGACTTCTTCGGTACGCAGAAGCCGTCGACGTCCGACGCGCTGGAGGCCGTGCAGAACGAGGACCTCGCCGACGTCGTCGGCCAGGAGGCGCTCGCGCTGCACAAGGCCGAGGCCGAGGCGGAGTTCAAGCCGGCGGACGAGGAGTCGCGCGGTGCGGGCCAGGTGATCGACCTGACCGCCCACGACGAGACCGAGCAGATCGACCTCCAGCGACTGCGCAGCGCGGTTTCCTGAACTAAGCCATCCACCGGTCGGGCCGGGCGTCACGGCGCCCGGTCCGTGACCGTTCCGCCTGACCGCGCAGCAGCTCCGCGGCCTCCTGAGCGTCCCTCAGACGCGCTGTGACCGTCTTGTCGGCCCCGGTGTCCACGCGTACGTCGGCGACGCGCCACAGCCGCTGCCAGGGCCCCTGCGTCAGCCGTACGCTCTGGACCTTGGCGTGCGGTACGAGGGCCAGGTTGCGGCGCAGCAGGCCGTGGCGGGCGGCGAACACCGTGTCCGTGACGGCGATCCCGTAGCCGCGCCACCACAGCGGGGCGCACCGTCCGGCCCGGCGCGGCGGGCGGGACAGCGCGGCCCTGGCCGGGACGGTCGCTCCGGGCAGCACGCGCGCGATGACGGCCTCGGCGGCCGCGCGCGGAGCGACCGGCACGAGCACCGAGTTGGCCGAGCCGGCCACGTCCAGCTCGACCCGCACCCAGTCGCGCCGCCGCCACAGCAGCGGCTCGACGATCCGCACGGTCTGCACCCGGCCGGGCGGCACCGTCTCGTGCGCGCGGTCCAGCAGGCCGTGGTCGATGCGCAGCCCGTCCGGCGACTCGCCGACCGTCCAGTCGTACTCGCCGACGAACCTGCCCGCGCTGCTCGCGCCCGCCGCGCCGAGCAGCGGCACGCCGGTCGCGAGGACCGTCCACACGCTGTGGGTGGCCAGCCACAGCACCGGCGGGACGACGAGCGCGGCGGCCAGCGCGCCCCAGGTCGCGCCGGTCAGCGCCAGCGCGATCGCCAGCTCGCGCGCCGGCACGCGCAACAGTTCGCGCGCCGGCGCCTCGCCCACCTCGTGCGCCGTCTCGGGCGCGAAGCCCGCCGCGCGCGCGAGGAGTTCGGCCCGCAGCGCGCGTGCCTCGCCCTCGCCGAGGAAGGCGAGCTCGTCCTTCTTGTCGGCGCCGACGACGTCCAGCCGGAGCTTGGCGACACCCGCGATCCGCGCGAGCAGCGGCTGGGTGACGTCGATCGCCTGGATGCGCTCCAGCCGGATGTGCGCGGTGCGCCGGAAGAACAGGCCGGTGCGTATGCGCAGTTCGCTGTCGGTCACCGCGAAGTGGGTGAACCACCAGGACAGGAACCCGTAGAGGGCGGCGCCCGGCACGACGACGGCGAGCACGATCAGCAGCATCGTGGTGGTCAGCCGCGTCAGCTGCTCCTGCGCCTGGTTCGGGTCGTGCACCGCCCAGCCGGCGACCACCGCGACGGGCGCCCACGCCCGCCGGAACGGT
Source organism: Streptomyces sp. A012304 (assembly GCF_026008495.1). Classification (GTDB taxonomy): domain Bacteria; phylum Actinomycetota; class Actinomycetes; order Streptomycetales; family Streptomycetaceae; genus Streptomyces. Next base: position 46,187 of record NZ_BQUN01000092.1, on the reverse strand, counting down.
GTCACCGGATGCAGCCGCCGCTCGACGACGACCTGCCGCGCCCGTCCGTCGGCCACGGCGTCCTCGACGCCCGGCATGGTCACAGCCCCGCCGATCGGGCCTCGCCGAGCGCGGTGAGCCGGTCGCGCAGCCGCTCCGCCTCGGCCGGGTCCAGGCCCGGGATCGTCGCGTCGGTCGCGGCGGCCGCGGTGTGCAGCTGCACGCTGGCCAGCCCGAAGTGCCGCTCGACGGGGCCCGAGGTCACCTCCACCAGCTGCATGCGCCCGTACGGCACGACCGTCTCCTCGCGCCACAGCACACCACGGCTGATCAGCAGGTCGTCGGCGCGCTCGGCGTAGCGCCAGGAGCGCCAGTTGCGGCCGAGCATGACCCAGCCCGCGCCGATCGCGGCCAGCGGCAGCAGGGCGAACGCGGACCAGGCCGGCCCGACCAGCAGCCAGAGCGGCAGCCCGGCGCCGAGAGCGGCCAGTCCCAGCCACACCACCAGCAACAGCCGACGCATCCGCAGCAGTCCCGGAGGCAGCCCCGTCCACACCGGCTCGCCCGCCCCCGCCCCCGCCTCCGTCGTCCCGGCGCCCCCCGGGCTCCCCGTTTCCATACGGCCAGCGTACGTAGGGGAGACTGGGTCCATGACTCCTACGACGGAGACCACGGTCGGGATCGGCGGTGCCGCGGAGAGCACCGACATGGTGCTCAACATCGGCCCCCAGCACCCCTCCACGCACGGTGTGCTGCGGCTGCGGCTCGTGCTGGACGGCGAGCGCATCACGCGCGCGGAGCCGGTGATCGGCTACATGCACCGGGGCGCGGAGAAGCTGTTCGAGGCGCGTGACTACCGCCAGATCGTCATGCTGGCCAACCGCCACGACTGGCTGTCGGCCTTCTCGAACGAGCTGGGCGTGGTCCTCGCCGTGGAGCGGATGCTCGGCATGGAGGTCCCCGAGCGCGCGGTGTGGACGCGCACGCTGCTCGCGGAGCTGAACCGGATCCTCAACCACCTGATGTTCCTGGGGTCGTATCCGCTGGAGCTCGGCGGCATCACGCCGGTCTTCTACGCCTTCCGCGAGCGCGAGGTCCTCCAGAACGTGATGGAGGAGGTCTCCGGCGGGCGCATGCACTACATGTTCAACCGCGTCGGCGGCCTCAAGGAGGACCTGCCGGCGGGCTGGGCCGCACGCGCGCGTGGCGCGGTCGCCGCCGTCCGCTCGCGGATGGACGTCTTCGACGACCTGGTGCTCGGCAACGAGATCTTCCGGGGGCGGACGCGCGGCGTGGGCACGCTCACCCCGGCGGCCGTGCACGCGTACGGCGTGAGCGGGCCGATCGGGCGCGCCTCGGGCGTCGACTTCGACCTGCGCCGCGACGAGCCGTACCTGGCGTACGGGGAGCTTCAGGACACCCTGAAGGTGGTGACCCGCACCGAGGGTGACTGCCTGGCCCGCTTCGAGTGCCTCCTGGAGCAGAGCCACAACGCGCTCGACCTCGCGGACGCCTGCCTGGACCGCCTCGCCGACCTCCCGCCCGGCCCGATCAACCAGCGGCTCCCGAAGGTGCTGAAAGCGCCCGAGGGTCACACGTACGCGTGGACCGAGAACCCCCTCGGCATCAACGGCTACTACCTCGTCAGCAAGGGCGAGAAGACGCCGTACCGGCTGAAGCTGCGGTCCGCGTCGTACAACAACATCCAGGCGCTCACCGAGCTGCTGCCGGGGACGCTGGTCGCGGACATGGTGGCGATCCTGGGGTCGATGTTCTTCGTGGTCGGGGACATCGACAAGTAGCCGGGACGGCGAGGAGCCACGCTGGCGCTCGGCGCTTCAGTCGGGCGGTGGCTCAGTGCTCCGCTCACGCGGTCGCTCAGGCAGTCGGCCACGCGCTCGCTCAGCCCGTCAGTCGCTCGGCCTGTCAGTCGCTCGGCCCGAGTGGGTTCGGAATTCCAACCGACTGGAGCAGCCACCCGAAGTCGCCCAGTCCGCCGGGCGCGGTGAGCTCGGCGGCCTCCCCGGCGCTCGCGAGGGCGCGTACGTACGCGGAGGGGTCAGTGGAGGCGAGCGCGAGCGGGGGGCGCGCGCCGGTGATGCCGAGGGCGCGCAGGGCGTCGCGCTGGGGGAGGAGCCGGGCCGCGTGCGCGGCGCCCGCCGCCGCGCACGCGTCCAGCGCCACATGCGCGGTGATGTCGCACGACCCGTCGGGGACGGGGCTCGTCTCCCGGCCCTCCCGGAAGGCGGTGAGCGTGCCGAACGGAGGGCGCCCGTCCGCCGTGTGCGCGTAGTCCACGGCGACCGCGAGACCCCGCGCGACGCAGGCGACGGCGGCGGCCCAGGCGGTGTCCCTGGGCAGGCCGACCTCGGCGCGCAGCCCCTCCTCGGGCGGCAGCGGCCACCAGCGGGCCAGCCAATCGGCCTCCGCGCCGGACACGGGCTCCCCGAGCCGCTCGGTGCCGTCGGCGCGGACCAGGACCAGGCGGGGTACGCCGGCGGAGTCCACCTCGGCGACCTCGACGGGCACGTTGTCCAGCCACTCGTTGGCGAACAGCAGCCCGGTGATCCCCGGCGGGGGCTCGCGCAGCCACTCGATCCGGTGAGGGAGCCCCTCGGGGCGGACGGCGATGTCGACGGCGTACGCGCGCGTGCGGGCGGCCACCTCGGCGGGGAGCGCGGCCAGCACCCCCGTGACGAGCTCGCCGCGCCCGGCGGCCATGTCGATGAAGTCGAGCGACGCGGGCCGGCCCAGCGCCTCGTCGACCCGGCACAGCAGTCGCGCCACCGCCCCGGCGAACAGCGACGACGCGTGGACCGACGTACGGAAGTGGCCCGCCGGGCCCTCGGGGCGCCGGTAGAAACCGTCCGTCCCGTACAGGGCGGCCTCGGTCGCCGCCCGCCAGCCGCGCCACTCGCCCGAGCCCGTCGTCGTGTCCGCCATCCGGCCAGACTAGGCGCACAGGTGATCACGTCCTCCACCTTGCGGAGTACGCACATCGTCACCGGATCGATCCTCCGGTTGACCCCTGCACGCATCGCGCTTCCCTACGCTGGGTTACGTGCAGCGCCTCTATGACTTCCTCCGCACGCACCCGACCGGGGTCGACGGCTTCTGGGCCGTCGTCCTGTTCGGGATCTCGCTCATGGCGGAGGCGACACGCCAGGAGGCCACGGGCACGGACGCCCCGGCGCTGATCGTCCCGGTCACGCTGCTGCTGTGCCTGGTGATCGCGCTGCGCCGCCGCATGCCCGAGAAGATGCTGCTGCTCGCCTGCGCCGTAGGCCTCGCGCAACTGGTGCTGAACATCTCCACGGGCCCCGCCGACTTCGCCCTGCTGGTGATCGTCTACACGGTCGCCGCGACCGGCGCCCGCTGGGCCTCCCGGCTCGCGCTGGGCATGGGCCTGAGCGCGGCGACCGTGGCGCAGCTGCGCTGGCCGGAGCGGGACTCGACGATCGCCGGCAGCATCGTGATCTGCGTCCTGCTGACGGTGCCGTTCGCCCTGGCCTGGGTGCTCGGCGACTCGATACGCACCCGCCGCGCCTACTTCGCGCAGCTGGAGGAGCGCGCCGCCCGCTTGGAGAAGGAGCGCGAGGCGCAGGCGAAGGTCGCCGTCGCCGCCGAGCGCGCCCGTATCGCGCGCGAGCTGCACGACGTCGTGGCGCACAACGTCTCGGTGATGGTGGTCCAGGCCGACGGCGCCGCCTACGTCCTCGACGCCGCCCCCGACCAGGCGAAGAAGGCCCTGGAGACGATCTCCTCCACCGGCCGCCAGGCCCTCGCCGAGATGCGCCGCCTGCTGGGTGTGCTGCGCACCGGCGAGCACCAGGAGGGCGGGGAGTACGTGCCGCAGCCGGACGTCGAGCAGATCGAGGACCTCGTCGAGCAGTGCCGTGGCTCGGGCCTGCCCGTGGACTTCAAGGTCGAGGGCACCCCGCGCCCACTGCCCAGCGGCGTCGAGCTGACCGCGTACCGCATCGTGCAGGAGGCGCTGACCAACACGCGCAAGCACGGCGGGCCGAACGCGGGGGCGAGTGTGCGCCTGGTCTACTTCGACGACGGCCTCGGCCTGCTCGTGGAGGACGACGGCAAGGGCGCTCCGCACGAGCTGTACGAGGAGGGCGGCGTCGACGGCCAGGGACACGGGCTGATCGGCATGCGCGAGCGGGTCGGCATGGTCGGCGGCACCCTGGACGCGGGCCCGCGTCCGGGCGGAGGATTCCGCATCAGCGCCCTGCTCCCGCTCAAACCGGCGCATTGACGCCGACGCGCGCCGCTGGTTGACACCTGTCACGCCCCCATCCCGCCAGACACGACCCCATGGAAGAGGACCCGATGACGATCCGCGTGATGCTCGTCGACGACCAGGTGCTGCTGCGCACCGGGTTCCGGATGGTGCTCGCCGCCCAGCCGGACATGGAGGTCGTGGCGGAGGCGGGCGACGGCGTCGAGGCCCTCCAGGTGGTGCGTTCCACGGCGGTCGACGTCGTGCTGATGGACGTGCGCATGCCGAAGCTGGACGGCGTGGAGGCCACCCGGCGCATCTGCGCGGAGCCGAACCCGCCGAAGGTGCTGATCCTCACCACCTTCGATCTCGACGAGTACGCCTTCTCCGCGCTGAAGGCGGGCGCCTCCGGCTTCATGCTCAAGGACGTGCCGCCCGGCGAGCTGCTCGCCGCCATCCGGTCCGTGGACAGCGGCGACGCGGTGGTCGCCCCCTCCACCACCCGCCGGCTCCTCGACCGGTTCGCGCCGATGCTGCCCAGCACCGGCAAGGAACCCCAGCACCGGGAACTGGAGCGGCTCACCGAGCGGGAACGCGAGGTCATGGTGCTGGTCGCCCAGGGCCTGTCCAACGGGGAGATCGCGGCCCGGCTGGTGCTGTCCGAGGCGACGGTCAAGACCCATGTCGGCCGCATCCTGACCAAGCTCGGCCTGCGGGACCGGGTACAGGTGGTCGTCCTCGCGTACGAGACGGGTCTGGTGCGGGCCGGCGGGCGCTGAGAGGACAGTCCTCCTCCACCTGCGACGTATCTGTGGCGCGAGCAGATGAGGTCAAGGTTTCGCACCACCCGTAACCGGCGGCCACTAAGGTGCGCGGCATGCTGCTGTGGATCAACGGGCCCTTCGGGGGCGGCAAGACCCAGACCGCGTACGAGATACGGCGTCGCCTGCCCGGCAGTGTCGTCTGCGACCCCGAGCACGCCGGCTTCGGTCTGCGCCGCATGCTGCCGCCCGAACTGCGCGGGAACTTCCAGGACCTGGTGTCCTGGCGGCAGGGCGTCGTCGAGGTCCTGGACCTGGCGCTCACCCGGCACGACGGCGTGGTGATCGCCCCCATGACGGTCACCGACTCCCGCTACTTCGCCGAGACGGTCGGCAGACTGCGGGAACTCGGCCACGACGTACGGCACTTCACGCTCCTCGCCGAGCGCGAGACCGTCGTGGAGCGGCTGCGCGAGCGCGGCCTCGGGCATCTCCTTCCGCACCTGGCCGGGAGACGATCCGGGCGCAACGCCGGTCCGCGCCGGGAGAGCTGGGCTCTTCAGCAGCTCGACCACTGTCTGGAGCGGCTGCGCGAGGAGGAGTTCGCCGAGCATCTGTGGACGGACCAGTCAACCGTGCCGAAGACGGCGGACCGCATCGCCGTCCTGGCCGGGCTGACGCTGAGGCCGAACACCGAGGGCCGACTGCGCACCCGGCTGCGCCAGGCCCGGGTGGGCGTCGCGCACATCCGCTTCGACTGACGGCCCACCCGCGCGGCGGCCTACCGGAGGATGCCCTCCAGGAAGTCGCTGCCCAGCCGGGCCACCCGCGTCACGTCGAGCTGGTGCAGCACGTACCTGCCGCGCCGGCGCGTCACCACCAGCCCCGCCTTCTTCAGCACACCGAGGTGCCGGGATATCTCGGGCGCCGTCATGCCGTGCACCTGGGCCAGCTCGGTGGTGGTGTACGCGCTGCGGGCCAGATGGCGGCAGATCCGCATCCGTACGGGGTGGGACAGGGCCGTCATCCGCAACGTGAGCTGCTCGACCGACGGTGGTGAGGCCAGCTCGGGGGAGCCGACCGGGTAGTGCAGCAGTGGCTGCCAGCCGTGGCGGTGCAGCACGGTCAGATGCGGCCAGCCGAAACTGGTCGGGACGAGGAGCAGGCCGCCGCCGGCGGTGGCGGTGTGGCCCTCGAGCAGCTTGTCGACGACGATCCGCCCGGCCGCCTCGTCCAGTCTCACCGCGGGAGAGACCGCCGCCAGCGCCTCCGCCAGGCCACGGTGGCGCAGCAGCTCCGTCTTGTGCCGGGCGTCCGCCGCCAGCTGGTGGCTGAGCCGCGACCAGGCCTCCGCGAAGAACGCCTCGTCGCAGTCCTCCAGAAATCGCCGCAGCCACGCGCGCACGCTCGGCGGATCGTCCAGCAGCCGCTGGGTGAACCGCACCTGCTGAGGGCCGCGGGAGGCCGCCACCTCAAGGGCCCGGCTGCGCAGGCCGGGGTCCGACAGGTCGACCGGCGTCGGTGCGTCCTGCGTCATCACGCACGTGAACTCCAGGGCCGCGTCCACGAACTGCTCGTCGGTGAGCTTGTCCAGGAGGGCCAGCTCCTCGGCGAGCGTGGCGCCCGGGAGCGTGCCGCGGCCCGGCACGCCCGCGTAGGGCAGGAAGATGTCCGAGAACGTCGTCCGCCACAGGAAGTCGGCCTCGCACATCCGGTCGGCCAGGTGCGAGTCCAGGCGCGCGGTGACGCTCGTCACCCAGCCCTGGAGGCCCGGATGGTGACCCGGCTCGGACAGCGCGTGCAGCGCCATGCCGAGCTCGGCCAGGGGGGAGGGCACGACGGCGATCCTCTCCGGCCGCAGCCCCGCGATGTCGATGCTCACGCTCATGCCCTCATGGTGCACCCCGCCACCGACAACGCGGCCCTCGATTGACGGCAGCCGTCAATCGACGCGACGCGGCGCGCCGCCCGTGCGCAACCTGGGGACTCCGAGGCAGCCGCGGAGCCTTCCGGATCCCTGATCCCACGTCCCGAAGGGGCACCCAGCCATGAGCATCACGCAGCAGTACGCCCTCGACCTGCACCGCGCCCTGCGCCACGGTGAGCACGCCCCGCCCGCGCCCGGCGCCCACGACTGGCAGCTGGTCCGCGAACTCCAGGACCGCCGGCAGTTCCACGCCGTCCTCGCGGGCCGCCCCGCCCGGGGCCGGCTGCGCCGCGCCCTCAACCGCCTGCTGCGCCATCGGCCGGCGGCCGGCCGCTGACCCGCGCCAGCCGCGTCACGAACTCCGCCACCGCCGCCCGTACGTCGTCCGTCGACCACTCCAGGCCGGCGGCGCGGACGGTGACCTCGGTGAAGGACAGACCCGGACCGCCCCGGTCCCAGGCGGCGGCGAAGAGCATCGTCCCCGTCTCCTCGGCCTGGAGCGCGGCCGCCTCGGCGAGGACGTCCGGCTCGTACGGCAGCCACACCTGGAACTCGTGGGTGTGCGGTACCTCGGGGTGCACCCGCGCCCACGGCACACCCGCCCCGGCGAACCCCTCGCGCAGCGCGCCGGCCACCACGCGCGCGTGGGCGACGTACCGAGGCAGCCGGGGCAGCTCCCGCTCCAGACCGGCGAGCGCCGACAGCGCCGTCGGGAACTGCTGGAAGACCATGCCGCCGTACCGGTGCCGCCAGGCCCGCGCCTCCTCCACCAGCGCCCGGGGCCCGGCGAGCGCGGCACCGCCGAAGCCGTCGAGGGACTTGTAGAACGACACGTACACGCTGTCCGCCAGGCCCGCGATCTCGTCCAGGGAGCGGCCGAAGTGGACGGTGCACTCCCACAGGCGCGCGCCGTCGAAATGCACCACCGCGTCGCGCTCGCGCGCCGCCTCCACCACCTCGGTGAGCTCCTCCCAGGACGGCAGCACGAACCCGGCGTCCCTGAGGGGCAGCTCCAGCATCAGCGCCCCGAAGGGCTCCTCGACGGCACGCACCTCGTCCGCCGTCGGCAGCCGGGGCTCGCCGGTGACCCGGACCGGGCGCAGCCCGCTGACGGCGGTGAACGCGCCCCGCTCGTGCACCTCGGGATGGGCCAGCGCGTGCAGGGCGACCGCGGGGTTGCCGGTGCGGCCCGCCCAGCAGCGCAGCGCGACCTGCTGGGCCATCGTGCCGGTCGGGAAGAACACGGCGGCCTCCGTGCCCAGCAGGGCGGCCACGCGCTCCTCCAGGGCCTCCACCACGCCGTTGCCGTAGATGTCCGCCGGCTCGTCCAGGTCGTACACGCCCGGTGCCGTGTCGTGCAGCAGCGTGAGCCGTTCGCGCAGGGTGCCCAGGAAGCCAGGGCGCGACAGGACGCGCTCCGCCTTCCGATGGGCGGCCGCCCGCCGCTCCCGCAGCCGCTGCCGCGCCGACGCCTCGCCGCCGCGCTCGTCCGTGTCCGTCATGCTCGCGATCATGCCGCGTGCCGGACCGCTCGGGCACCCGCGTTTCACGCCTGGGTTTTCGCCCCCGCCGCGGTCGGAAACCCACTGTTGGAAAACCCACAGCCTGTGGACGACCGGGGGCTGCGGGAACCGATCGCGTTAACATGACGAGAAATCGTCCGGTACCCAGAGCGGACTGGAACGGGAAGGCCGCCGTCGCGTGAGTACAGTCCACCAGCCAGACCCCCAGGACCGCCCCGCGCGGCTCACCGTCGGCGTCGTCGGCGCCGGCCGCGTGGGCCCCGCGCTCGCGGCGTCCCTGCAACTCGCCGGACACCGCCCGGTGGCCGTCTCCGGCGTCTCCGACGCCTCCCGGCGACGCGCCGCCGAGCTGCTGCCCGACGTGCCCCTGGTCCCGCCCGCCGAGGTGCTCCAGCGCGCCGACCTGGTCCTGCTGACCGTGCCCGACGACGCCTTGCCCGGACTCGTCGAAGGCCTCGCCGAGACCGGCGCCGTCCGCCCCGGGCAGCTGCTCGTGCACACCTCCGGCCGGTACGGCGCGAAGGTCCTCGACCCCGCCCTGCGCGCGGGCGCGCTGCCGCTGGCCCTGCACCCGGCGATGACCTTCACCGGCACGCCCGTGGACGTGCAGCGGCTGGCGGGCTGCTCCTTCGGCGTGACCGCGCCCGAGGAGCTGCGGCTGGCCGCCGAGGCCCTCGTCATCGAGATGGGCGGCGAACCGGAGTGGATCGCCGAGGAGAACCGGGCGCTCTACCACGCGGCCCTCGCCCTGGGCGCCAACCACCTGGTCACCCTGGTCGCGCAGTCCATGGAGCTGCTGCGCACGGCGGGCGTCGAGGCGCCCGACCGGATGCTCGGCCCGCTGCTCGGCGCCGCCCTGGACAACGCGCTGCGCTCCGGCGACGCGGCGCTCACCGGCCCCGTCGCGCGCGGGGACGCGGGCACCGTCGCCGCGCACGTCCTGGAGCTGCGCAAGCACGCCCCGCAGACCGTGAGCGGCTACCTGGCGATGGCCCGGGCGACCGCCGACCGCGCGCTCGCCCACGGACTGCTCAAGCCGGAACTCGCCGAGGACCTTCTCGGGGTACTCGCCAACGGGACCAACGGCGCCGAGGGAGATGCCGGATGACCACGACCCTGCTGCGCACCGCCGACGAACTGCACGCACGCACGCGTGCGGGCCGCCGCGCCGTCGTGATGACCATGGGCGCCCTGCACGAGGGCCACGCCACCCTCGTCCGCACCGCCCGCGAGATCGCCGGGCCGGACGGCGAGGTCGTCGTCACCGTCTTCGTCAATCCGCTGCAGTTCGGCGCGGGCGAGGACCTCGACCGCTACCCGCGCACCCTGGACGCCGACCTGAAGATCGCCGAGGAGGCGGGCGCGGACGTCGTGTTCGCCCCGTCCGTCGACGAGGTCTACCCCGGCGGAGCGCCCCAGGTCCGCATCGCCGCGGGCCCCATGGGAGAGCGCCTGGAGGGCGCCTCCCGACCCGGCCACTTCGACGGCATGCTCACCGTCGTCGCCAAGCTGCTGCACCTCACCCGGCCCGACGTGGCCCTGTACGGGCAGAAGGACGCCCAGCAGCTCGCCCTGATCCGCCGCATGGTGCGGGACCTGAACTTCGGCGTCGAGATCGTCGCCGTACCGACCGTGCGCGAGGACGACGGACTGGCCCTGTCCAGCCGCAACCGCTACCTCTCCCCGGCCGAGCGGCGCACCGCGCTCGCGCTCTCCCAGGCGCTGTTCGCCGGCCGTGACCGGCACGCCGCCCAGGAGGCGCTGCGGGCACGCGCGCGTGAGGTGCCCGCCACGCACGCGCGTGCCGAGGCGCTCAGCGCCATAGGCGAGTCCCGCGCGGCGGCCGACGCGCACGCCGTCGCCACGGCCGTCCCGGGTGCCGCCGCGGCCGTCCGCGCGGCCGCCCGCCTCGTCCTCGACGAGGCCGCCCGGCTGGACCCGCCGCTGGAGCTGGACTACCTCGCGCTCGTCGACCCGTCCGACTTCACCGAGATCGGGGACGACTTCACCGGCGAGGCCGTTCTCGCCGTCGCCGCCCGGGTCGGGACGACCCGGCTGATCGACAACCTTCCCCTCACCTTCGGAGCCGCCTCGTGACCAGCACAGGCATACGACTGCACGCGCCCGCGCCCGGGTGGTCCATCTCCGCGGACGTCGTGGTCGTCGGCTCCGGAGTCGCCGGCCTGACCGCCGCCCTGCGCTGCGAGGCCGCCGGCCTGACGACGGTCGTCGTCACCAAGGCCCGCCTGGACGACGGCTCCACGCGCTGGGCGCAGGGCGGCATCGCCGCGGCCCTCGGCGAGGGCGACACCCCCGAACAGCACCTGGACGACACGCTGGTCGCGGGCGCGGGCCTGTGCGACGAGGACGCGGTGCGGATCCTGGTCACCGAGGGCCCCGACGCCGTACGGCGGCTGATCTCCACCGGCGCCCACTTCGACACCGACGACGAGGGCGGCATCCAGCTCACCCGCGAGGGCGGCCACCACCGCCGCCGTATCGCGCACGCCGGCGGTGACGCGACCGGCGCGGAGATCTCCCGCGCGCTCGTCGAGGCGGTACGCGCGCGTGGCGTGCGCACGATCGAGAACGCGCTCGTCCTGGACCTGCTCACCGACGCCGAGGGCCGTACGGCGGGCGTCACCCTGCACGTGATGGACGAGGGCCAGCACGACGGCGTGGGTGCCGTGCACGCCCCCGCGGTGGTCCTCGCCACCGGCGGCATGGGTCAGGTCTTCTCCGCGACCACCAACCCGTCCGTGTCCACCGGCGACGGCGTGGCGCTCGCCCTGCGCGCGGGCGCGGAGGTCAGCGACCTGGAGTTCGTCCAGTTCCACCCGACCGTGCTGTTCCTCGGCCCCGACGCGGAGGGCCAGCAGCCCCTCGTCTCCGAGGCGGTGCGCGGCGAGGGCGCCCACCTGGTCGACGCCGACGGCGTGCGCTTCATGGTGGGGCAGCACGAGCTGGCCGAGCTGGCGCCGCGGGACATCGTCGCCAAGGGCATCATGCGCCGTATGCAGGAGCAGGACGCCGAGCACATGTTCCTCGACGCCCGCCACTTCGGCGCCGACATGTGGGAGCACCGCTTCCCGACGATCCTGGCCGCCTGCCGGGCGAACGGCATCGACCCGGTGACCGAGCCCGTCCCGGTCGCCCCGGCCGCCCACTACGCCTCCGGAGGCGTGCGCACCGACTCCCACGGCCGGACCACCGTGCCCGGCCTGTACGCGTGCGGCGAGGTGGCCTGCACCGGCGTGCACGGCGCGAACCGGCTCGCCTCGAACTCCCTCCTGGAGGGCCTGGTCTACGCCGAGCGCATCGCCGCCGACATCGCCGACAGCGGGGCCGCGGCCGGGCTCCACGCGCGTGTGCCCGCCCCCGTCGAGCAGCCCGACAAGCCCGCGCACCCGCTCCTCGGTCCCGAGGCCCGCTTCGCGATCCAGCGGATCATGACCGAGGGCGCGGGTGTCCTGCGCTCCGCCGAGTCGCTGGCGACGGCCGCCGACCAGCTCCAGCGGCTGCACGCGGAGGCCCGTGACGCCCTCGCCGAGAACGGCAAGACCGCCGAGCCCGGTGTCGACACCTGGGAGGCCACCAACCTCCTGTGCGTGGCCCGCGTCCTGGTCGCCGCCGCCCGGCAGCGCGAGGAGACCCGGGGCTGCCACTGGCGCGAGGACCACGCCGAGCGCGACGACACCCATTGGCGCCGCCACATCGTCGTGCGACTGAATCCGGACCGCACCCTCGCCGTACATACCACCGATACCGCAGACTTCCCCCCGACCCGGCAGCACCAGCAGGAGCAGTGACACAAGTGAGCACCCCCGAGGACCTTCCCCTCGTCCAGAGCGGCGGCTGCGGCGACGGCTGTGCCTGTGGCGCCGACGGCGACGAGGAGTACGCCGAGTACGCCGAGTACGCCGAGTGCGGGCTGGACCCCGCGCTCGCCCAGCTCCTGACCGACGCCGGGCTCGACCCCGTCGAGGTCGAGGACATCGCCAACGTCGCCATCCAGGAGGACCTGGACCACGGCGTGGACGTGACGACGGTCGCGACCATTCCCGCGGAGGCGGTCGCCACCGCCGACTTCACCGCCCGCGAGGCGGGCGTGGTGGCGGGCCTCAGAGTCGCCGAGGCGGTGATCTCGGTGGTCTGCTCGGACGAGTTCGAGGTCGAGCGGCACGTGGAGGACGGCGACCGCGTGGAGGCCGGCCAGAAGCTGCTGTCGGTCACCACGCGCACGCGTGACCTGCTCACCGCGGAGCGCAGCGCCCTGAACCTGCTGTGCCGGCTGTCGGGCATCGCCACCGCCACGCGCGCGTGGGCGGACGTCCTGGAGGGCACCAAGGCACGCGTGCGGGACACCCGCAAGACGACGCCGGGCCTGCGCGCCCTGGAGAAGTTCGCCGTCCGCTGCGGCGGCGGGGTCAACCACCGCATGTCGCTGTCCGACGCGGCCCTCGTCAAGGACAACCACGTGGTCGCCGCGGGCGGCGTCGCCCAGGCCTTCCAGGCCGTACGGGAGGCCTTCCCGGACGTGCCGATCGAGGTCGAGGTCGACACCCTGCACCAGCTGCGCGAAGTGGTGGAGGCCGGCGCCGACCTGATCCTGCTGGACAACTTCACGCCCGGGGAGTGCTCCGAGGCCGTCGGCATCGTCGGCGGGCGGGCCCTGCTGGAGGCCTCCGGCCGGCTCACCCTCGACAACGCCAAGGCGTACGCCGACACCGGTGTCGACTTCCTGGCGGTGGGCGCCCTGACCCACTCCTCGCCGATCCTCGACATCGGCCTGGACCTGCGAGCGGCGGAGTAGGAGCGGGAACCGGCCATGCTGCTGACGATCGACGTGGGGAACACGCACACCGTGCTCGGCCTGTTCGACGGTGAGGACATCGTCGAGCACTGGCGCATCTCGACGGACGCCCGCCGTACGGCCGACGAGCTGGCGGTCCTCCTCCAGGGCCTGATGGGCATGCACCCGCTGCTCGGGGTGGAGCTGGGCGACGGCATCGACGGCATCGCGATCTGCGCGACCGTCCCGTCCGTGCTGCACGAGCTGCGCGAGGTCACCCGCCGCTACTACGGCGACGTGCCCGCCGTCCTCGTCGAGCCCGGCGTGAAGACGGGCGTGCCGATCCTCTTCGACAACCCCAAGGAGGTCGGCGCCGACCGCATCATCAACGCGGTCGCCGCCAACGAGCTCTACGGCGGCCCCGCGGTCGTCGTCGACTTCGGCACGGCGACGACGTTCGACGCGATCAGCGCGCGCGGGGAGTACGTCGGCGGTGTCATCGCCCCGGGCATCGAGATCTCCGTCGAGGCACTCGGCGTCAAGGCGGCCCAGCTGCGCAAGATCGAGGTGGCCCGCCCCCGCAGCGTCATCGGCAAGAACACGGTGGAGGCGATGCAGGCCGGCATCGTCTACGGCTTCGCGGGCCAGGTCGACGGCGTCGTCAGCCGCATGGCACGCGAGCTGTCGGACGACCCGGATGACGTGACGGTGATCGCCACGGGCGGACTGGCCCCGATGGTCCTGGGCGAGTCCTCGGTCATCGACGAGCACGAGCCGTGGCTCACGCTGATCGGACTGCGGCTGGTGTACGAGCGGAACGTGGCACGCATGTGAGGGCGCGGGCGGGTGACGGGTGCGGGCCGCGCGGTGGAATCACCCGCGCCACACCGGCCCCTTATGTCAAATTTGTCTGATTAGCGCGTATCGTCGCCGCATGCCCACGCCATACGGATCCCGCGGCGGCATGGCGTTCGGCGCGGAGGAGCTGCGTGTGCTCCGCCGCGCTCTCGCCCTCGCCCTCCACCCCGGCCCCGCGTCCGCCGAGGACGTCCAGGACTGCCACCGGCTAGCCGAGTCCCTCGACGAGGCGATGCGCGAGGCCGCCCGGCTGCGGGCCTTCCTGGTGGCCGACCTCGCCCGCTACCGTGCCGCGCTCCCGGGCGCCGTGACCGGCTACCTCACCCTCCTGGAGGAGGTGCTGGCCGCCGGTCACCGCCCCGCCCCCGACGACCTCGCCGCACTCCGCGCCCTGCGGGGCAATCCGGCCGCCGCCGCCCTCCTGGCCCGCTGCCAGATCGTCGCCGAGCAGGACGTACGGGCCCGTCTCGCCCGCCGTACGGCCCGCAGGGGCCCGGCTACGGTCCCGCTGGTCCCGGCGTCGCGCACACCCCTCACGGCCCTTCCCGGCGGCCGCTCCGCGGTGCCCCGGGACGACACGGCCGCGCGGATCGCGGTGCTCACGGAAGAGCCGGCCGAGGAACCCCGGAAGAAGCCCGCCGAGAAGCCGCCCGCGCCCGGCCCCGGGCCCGTCCCCGTGAAGCCCGCCCCCGAGCCCGCGCGCCGGCCCGTCCCCACGCCGGGCGAGGTCTTCCCGCGCCGCAAGCCCACCCCGCCGCCGGGCGGGCCCCAGGAGCGGCTCGCGGCCGGCTGAGCGCCCGCCACCCGCGCGCCGTCCGACACCCCCGACCCCGCCCCCGTGTCCGCTTCCTCCCTGGCTACCCTGGATCCATGGACTATGTCTCCGCGCTCGTGCCCCCCGTCGTCATGGCGGTGTTCTTCATCGGCCTGATCAGGGTGATCGTGAAGACCCAGGGCGGCGCCAACAAGGCCAAGGAGGACGCGGCCGTCGACGCCGCTCTCGCGCGCGCGGAGGGCGCCCGCCAGACCTCCGCCAACACCGACGCCTGACCTCCGGCCACCACGGCCCCAGCGGCGTGCGGCTCCCCGCCCCGGGAGTCGTACGCCCTTTTTGTTCCCGTTCGCCGATGATGTGCCCGTCCGGGACGCGATTGGCGAGATCTCCCACTATTGTTCTGAACGTGCCTCGCCCATTGGGAGAACTCGAAGACGCGGTCATGACGCGGGTGTGGAAGTGGAACCGCCCGGTGACCGTTCGAGAAGTCCTGGAAGACCTTCAACGGGAACGGTCGATCGCGTACACCACGGTGATGACCGTTTTGGACAATCTCCATCAGAAGGGCTGGGTGCGTCGTGAGGCGGAAGGCCGGGCCTATCGATATGAGGCGGTCTCCACCCGCGCCGCCTACGCCGCCGCCCTGATGAACGACGCCTGGGCGCAGAGCGACAACCCCGCCGCCGCTCTCGTCGCCTTCTTCGGGATGATGAGCGACGAACAGCGCCTGGCACTCCGCGACGCGGTACGCATCGTCCAAGGACCGGAAACATCCGAACCCGCAGAAGCGCCCAGTGCCGAGGAGAACCCCGGCTCAGCAACGGAGACCGGTGGGCGATAGCGTCCGAACATGTCAGCACAGAGCCCCGAAGTCAGCGCTAAAGCCATCACCGTCCGCCGGGCCCGGACCAGCGATGTCCCCGCGGTGCGCCGTCTGCTTGACGCCTACGTCCGCGACCGCATCCTGCTCGACAAAGCGACGGTGACGCTTTACGAGGACATCCAGGAGTTCTGGGTCGCCGAACGGGACGACAACGCCGAGGTCGTCGGCTGCGGCGCCCTGCACGTGATGTGGGAAGACCTCGCGGAAGTGCGCACTCTCGCGGTGAAGCCCGGCCTCAAGGGCGCCGGCGTGGGTCACCAGTTGTTGGAGAAGTTGCTGCACACCGCCCGCTGGCTCGGCGTTCGCCGCGTTTTCTGCCTGACCTTCGAAGTGGACTTCTTCAGCAAGCACGGCTTCGTGGAGATCGGCGAGACGCCCGTCGACACCGATGTCTACGCGGAGCTGCTGCGTTCCTATGACGAGGGCGTCGCGGAGTTCCTCGGACTCGAACGAGTGAAACCGAACACCTTGGGCAACAGCCGGATGCTTCTGCATCTGTGATCGCCGAGTCCATTCCGGCCGACCGCCCCTTGCCCCGGTGCCCTATGTCCGAAACGCGTACGTTTCCGGGTGTGGGGCGGGCTGCGGGTCTCTCCCAGGGGTTTGTGTTTTTCCAGGAAAAGCGGTTTGCTTTCCGACGTACTGCAGTACTGCATATAACAGGGGGCGGCGAAACGGCGGACGCCGCAGACCCCCGGCCCTCACCTTATCGATGAAAGGAAATCCGGTGGCACAGAAGGTTCAGGTCCTTCTTGTCGACGACCTCGACGGCGGCGAGGCGGACGAGACCGTGACGTTTGCGCTGGACGGCAAGACGTACGAGATCGATCTCACGACTGCCAATGCGGACAAGCTGCGCGGTCTTCTCGACCCGTATGTGAAGGGCGGCCGTCGTACCGGAGGCCGTGCTTCGGGTGGGCGTGGAAAGGCGCGTGCCACGTCCGGCGGCAGCCAGGACACCGCGCAGATCCGCGCGTGGGCGAAGGAGAACGGTTACGAGGTCAACGACCGCGGCCGAGTGCCCGCGACGATCCGCGCGGCCTACGAGCAGGCCAACGGCTGAGCGCAGCGGCGCCGCAGCCGGACACGGTGACAGTGCGTCGCCAGCGTGTCCACCAGCCTCACCAGATCGGGGGCGCCCCCACCGCCCCCCAACGCCGACACCGTCGGCAGCGAGGCCTCGACCTCGCACCCCGCGACGGGGGGCCGCACCCACACGGCGGCCCCCTGCACCGATCCCGGGACTTCCCGGCCGGGAAGTGAGGGCGCCTCGACGGCGCCGCCCGCGCCGATCGCCGTCAGATCCAGCGGCAGCGCACCCCACTCCAGCCACCGCAGGATCCCCGGCAGCTCCTCCGCGCTCCCCGCGGCCACCAGCAGCCGCATCCGGTCGCCCCGCGCCGCCACCGGCGAGCCCGGCGCAAGGCGCCGCAGCGCCGCGTGACCGGCCTCGGCCGGCACGTCCAGGACGTCGAAGCGCAGACCGGTCGAAAGTCGTACCGGCTCCCCGGGCACCGTCGCCCACCCCAGTTCGTTCTCGTACCAGCCGCGCAAGCGGTCGGACGGATCGGCGAGATCCGCTGCCCGGAGCGGACGGCGGGGGAGGGGGACGGTGATGCGCGCAGCGACCGCGGGGTCCGCCGCCGACGGGACTGGGCCAACCATGCCAAGCGCAACGGCCGACAATCCCCGAGAGTTACGATGGGTATCGGTTCGAGTGCGCAGAGTGACGAAAATGGGGGCGTGTGGGGGTGCCGGGGGGCGCAAGGTTGTTCGCCCATAGCGGAGGGAACCGGTGCGCTCGGCATGGACTGTCGGTGCCGGCGGGTAAGACATCCCTAGTGGGAGGGGGCGACACGCAGGAAAGGCCGTCTCACGTTCGCCATCGGCGTACTGGCGATGAGGGTAACTGTCTGGCCTGCGGGAACATCGTCTCGCACCATCGGGTTGGAGCAGATGTCGGCGTTCGGGGTCAGGAGGCCATCGACGGTGTCGGCAGTTGGAATGAGCGGTCCCCGCTTGCGGGACTAAGCTGCGGAAGGACAGGGAGGGGAAGTTCCCCCCACTGCCTGACCGCTCTGAGGAGCGATTAACGATGTTCGAGAGGTTCACCGACCGCGCGCGGCGGGTTGTCGTCCTGGCTCAGGAAGAAGCCCGGATGCTCAACCACAACTACATCGGCACCGAGCACATCCTCCTGGGCCTGATCCACGAGGGTGAGGGTGTCGCCGCCAAGGCCCTTGAGAGCCTCGGGATTTCGCTCGAGGCGGTCCGCCAGCAGGTGGAGGAGATCATCGGCCAGGGCCAGCAGGCCCCGTCCGGGCACATCCCCTTCACCCCCCGTGCCAAGAAGGTCCTGGAGCTGTCGCTCCGCGAGGCCCTTCAGCTGGGCCACAACTACATCGGCACGGAGCACATCCTGCTCGGCCTGATCCGCGAGGGCGAGGGCGTCGCCGCCCAGGTCCTGGTCAAGCTGGGCGCAGATCTCAACCGCGTGCGGCAGCAGGTGATCCAGCTGCTCTCCGGTTACCAGGGCAAGGAGACCGCCACCGCCGGCGGGCCTGCCGAGGGCACGCCCTCGACGTCCCTGGTCCTCGACCAGTTCGGCCGGAACCTCACCCAGGCCGCTCGTGAGTCCAAGCTCGACCCGGTCATCGGGCGCGAGAAGGAGATCGAGCGGGTCATGCAGGTGCTGTCCCGCCGTACCAAGAACAACCCGGTCCTGATCGGTGAGCCCGGCGTCGGCAAGACCGCGGTCGTCGAGGGCCTCGCCCAGGCCATCGTCAAGGGCGAGGTGCCCGAGACCCTCAAGGACAAGCACCTCTACACCCTGGACCTCGGCGCGCTGGTCGCCGGCTCCCGCTACCGCGGTGACTTCGAGGAGCGCCTGAAGAAGGTGCTCAAGGAGATCCGCACCCGCGGCGACATCATCCTGTTCATCGACGAGCTGCACACGCTGGTCGGTGCGGGTGCCGCCGAGGGCGCCATCGACGCGGCGAGCATCCTCAAGCCGATGCTGGCCCGCGGTGAGCTCCAGACCATCGGTGCGACGACGCTGGACGAGTACCGCAAGCACCTGGAGAAGGACGCGGCCCTGGAGCGCCGCTTCCAGCCCATCCAGGTGGCGGAGCCGTCCCTGCCGCACACGATCGAGATCCTCAAGGGCCTGCGCGACCGGTACGAGGCGCACCACCGCGTCTCCATCACCGACGAGGCGCTGGTCCAGGCCGCCACCCTGGCCGACCGGTACATCTCCGACCGCTTCCTGCCGGACAAGGCGATCGACCTGATCGACGAGGCCGGCTCGCGGATGCGCATCCGCCGGATGACCGCTCCGCCGGACCTGCGCGAGTTCGACGAGAAGATCGCCGGCGTCCGCCGCGACAAGGAGTCCGCGATCGACTCGCAGGACTTCGAGAAGGCCGCCTCCCTGCGCGACAAGGAGAAGCAGCTCCTGGCCGCCAAGGCCAAGCGGGAGAAGGAGTGGAAGGCCGGCGACATGGACGTCGTCGCCGAGGTCGACGGCGAGCTGATCGCCGAGGTCCTCGCCACGGCCACCGGCATCCCGGTCTTCAAGCTGACCGAGGAGGAGTCCAGCCGCCTGCTCCGCATGGAGGAGGAGCTGCACAAGCGGGTCATCGGCCAGAACGACGCCGTCAAGGCGCTGTCGAAGGCGATCCGTCGTACCCGCGCCGGTCTGAAGGACCCGAAGCGTCCCGGTGGTTCGTTCATCTTCGCCGGCCCGTCCGGTGTCGGTAAGACCGAGCTGTCCAAGGCGCTCGCCGAGTTCCTCTTCGGTGACGAGGACGCGCTGATCTCCCTCGACATGTCGGAGTTCAGCGAGAAGCACACGGTGTCGCGTCTCTTCGGTTCCCCGCCCGGATACGTGGGTTACGAAGAGGGCGGCCAGCTGACCGAGAAGGTCCGCCGCAAGCCGTTCTCCGTCGTCCTCTTCGACGAGGTCGAGAAGGCCCACCCGGACATCTTCAACTCGCTGCTGCAGATCCTGGAGGACGGTCGTCTGACCGACTCCCAGGGCCGGGTCGTGGACTTCAAGAACACGGTCATCATCATGACGACCAACCTCGGCACCCGGGACATCTCCAAGGGCTTCAACCTCGGCTTCGCGGCCGCGGGCGACACCAAGTCCAACTACGAGCGCATGAAGAACAAGGTCTCGGACGAGCTCAAGCAGCACTTCCGGCCCGAGTTCCTCAACCGCGTCGACGACGTGGTCGTCTTCCCGCAGCTGACGCAGGAGGACATCCTGCGGATCGTCGACCTGATGATCAGCAAGGTGGACGAGCGCCTGAAGGACCGGGACATGGGCATCGAGCTCTCCCAGTCCGCCAAGGAGCTGCTGTCCAAGAAGGGTTACGACCCGGTGCTGGGTGCGCGTCCGCTGCGTCGCACCATCCAGCGCGAGATCGAGGACACGCTGTCGGAGAAGATCCTCTTCGGCGAGCTGCGCCCCGGTCACATCGTGGTCGTGGACACCGAGGGCGAGGGCGAGAGCAAGACCTTCACCTTCCGGGGTGAGGAGAAGTCCGCTCTGCCGGACGTCCCGCCGATCGAGCAGGCGGCCGGCGGTGCCGGGCCGAACCTGAGCAAGGAGGCCTGACCCTCCGGGGTGAGAGCCGAAGAAAGGGGCCGGTGCTGTTGAGCACCGGCCCCTTTCGCATGCCCTGGACTACGAGAGCTGCCCGTCGTAGTCGGGCAGCTTGAACGTTTTCTCGGCGTGGCCGCCGGAGAGGTCGGTGGCGCTGTTCCCGATGTTCGCGATGATCGTGTAGCCCTTGTTCTCGATGTCGACGCGCTGGGCGGTCTTGTAGGCGGCGACGTCTTTGAAGAGGTCGAGGAAGCCGCGCACGTACAGCCCGGAGACGCGGTAGCCGACGTACTTGAGGTTGTAGTCGGTCACGCCGGAGATGATGCCCGGGCGGGCGGTGACGAAGAACAGGGAGACGCCGCGCTCCTGGGCGTACTTGGCGATGTCGAGGACCGGCTTGTTGGCCGGCTGCGGGTAGCTGAAGCCGAAGTCGGTCTCCAGAGTGGTGTTGTCGATGTCGAGGACGATCGCCTGCTTCTCGCCCGGCTTGGTGGCGGCGATGCGCTGCTTGAGGTACGGCAGGGCCTGGTTCATCACGGCCTGGCAGTCCGCCTGCCAGGTGGCGTAGTCGACGTCCTCCGCGGCGGTGGCGGTGGCTGAGGCGACGGTGGAGGTGCTGGTGGCCGTCGCGGCCTGGGCGCCGGCCGGGACGGCCATCGCGGTGACGGCGGCCGTTGCCGCGGCGGTCATGGCTATGCGGCGCGTCCAGGTGCCTCTGGTCATGGGGGTGGGGGTCCTCTCGCGTCGATGCGCTGCCGATGTCGTGAGCATGCTCATTGCTGGGGATGGCTTGAGGGGAACCAGCGGGTTACTGGACGGTAGATGAGGGTGAGAGCCCGGTCACACCCTTGTGCACGCTTCGTGACGCGGGCCACAAGTGTCATCCGCGAAAGGCGAGTAGCCCCCGTCACATGGCGAAGTCCCTTGAATCGGACGGCCGGTGACATGCCGCACAGGCGATTTGTCCGTTACTAGACGGAATAGTGGAAGTGCGTATGTGTGCAAAAGGGACTTTAGGTCCCGAGTTGCCCGCTCAACGCAGGCCTCTGGCATGGAGTTGCGGCAAAAAGGGACTGAAGGGGAGGACTGTCAAGAAGTGCAGTTTTCCGGTGCGAAATACTAGCTACCGTCGTAGGTCACACGTTTGGGGCTCAACGGGCCTCGGGGTTACCAAGGAATGGCCCATTCGGCGGACGTCCGTGCGCCGGGTGGTTTTCTCTGCCCCCGTCCCCATGAGGTTTCGATGTTCCAGCGCGTCACGTTCCGTTCTTCCCGTACGTCCCTGCTTCGCACCCGCGTGGCCGTCGGGGCCGCCACTCTGGGCGCCTCGGTCGTGCTGGGAAGCGGAGTGGCGTCCGCCACCGCGGCGGCCGCCGCACCCGCGGCCCAGCCCGCCGTCGCGACCGCGGCGAAGGCGGCCAAGGCAGCCAAGGCCGCCTCCTGGGTCGACCCGGTGGCCAAGTACAAGCTGTCCGCCAGCTTCGCCCAGTCCGGCAACATGTGGCAGTCCACTCACAGCGGCCAGGACTTCGCCGTCCCGAGCGGTACGAAGGTCAAGGCCGCCCACGGCGGCAAGGTGGTCAAGGCCGGCGGCAACGGCGCCGGTGACGGCCCGGCCTACGGCAACGCCGTCGTCATCAAGCACTCCAACGGCGTCTACTCGCAGTACGCCCACCTCTCGCACATCGACGTGAAGGTCGGCCAGATCGTCAAGACCGGTCAGCGCATCGCCCTGTCCGGCAACACCGGCAACTCCAGCGGCCCGCACCTGCACTTCGAGATCCGGACCACCGCCAGCTACGGCTCCGCGATCGACCCGGTGAAGTTCCTGCGCTCCAAGGGCGTGACCGTCTGACGACGGATGTGTGTGACGGTCGTCCCTAGGACGGCTGCGAACCCTGGTGTGCCTGGGTGATCAGATCGACGGCGACCTCGAGGACGGCTTCGCGCTTCTTCTCGGGGTCGCCTTCGAGGTCCTGGAGGAAGTGCACGCCGGCGTGCAGCGTGAAGATGGCGCTGGCGCAGCGGACCTGGTCGGCCAGGGAGGCGTCGGGGTCGACGATGATGTCCCGCAGGTCCTTGATGCGGTCCTTGAAGGATTCGCCGATGCGCAGTTCCCGGACGGTTGCCTGGTTCTCCTGCATGAAGCGGTAGAGCGGGGCGGCCTCGGAGAGGGCCTGGCTGTAGCGCCGTAGGAGCTCCTGCTTGTTCTCCAGGGTGTGCGGCTGGCCCTTGCCCCACTCGATCAGGTCCTTGATCGGCTGCGTCAGATCCGCGAAGAGGCTGACGATGATCTCTTCCTTGGTCTTGAAGTGGTAGTACAGGGCCGCCTTGGTGACTTCCAGGCGCTCCGCGATCTCACGCAGCGAGGTCTTCTCGTAGCCCTGCTCGGCGAAGAGTTCGAGCGCCACGTCCTGGATGCGCTGGCGGGTGTTGCCGCGGCGCTGCTGCTTCGTGCCGTCCATGGTGACGTCCATCCTCGTACTCCTCGGGCCTCCGGGGGAAATCCCCTGCCGTTCGGTAAGAAAAACTTACCTGCCGCCCGGCCAGAACTTACTTGACGCCCGGCTAGTTACCGGTCTACTTTCCCAAGTGTAGTGAACTAGCCGGGCGGCAAGTAAGTAGGCGCCTTGGGGGAGTGGGGACGATGGCGGATTCGCGTACGAACGACACGGACACCGAAACACCTGACGCACAGGCCAAAAGCCTGCGGGTCGTGATTCTCGCGCTGATGATCACGATGATGCTCGCGATGCTCGACAACATGATCGTGGGCACGGCGATGCCGACGATCGTGGGTGAGCTCGGCGGGCTGGAGCACCTTTCGTGGGTGGTGACGGCATACACCCTCGCGACCGCCGCCTCCACTCCGATCTGGGGCAAGCTCGGCGACATGTACGGACGCAAGGGCGTCTTCCTCAGCTCGATCGTGCTCTTCCTGGTCGGGTCGGCGCTGAGCGGCATGGCCCAGGACATGGGTCAGCTGATCGCGTTCCGCGCCGTCCAGGGCCTGGGCGCCGGCGGTCTGATGGTCGGCGTCATGGCGATCATCGGTGACCTGGTTCCGCCACGGGAGCGCGGCAAGTACCAGGGCATGATGGCCGGCGTGATGGCGATCGCGATGATCGGCGGACCGCTCGTCGGCGGCACCATCACCGACCACTGGGGCTGGCGCTGGGCCTTCTACATCAACCTGCCGCTCGGCGTGGTCGCCCTCGGCCTCATCACGGCCGTCCTGCACCTGCCGAAGAAGCGGTCCCAGGCACGCATCGACTACCTGGGCGCCACGCTGCTGACCGTCGGCATCACCTCCATCGTCCTGGTCACCACTTGGGGTGGCACGGAGTACGCCTGGGGCTCCGCGCGGATCATGGAGCTGATCGGCATCGGTGTCGCCACGCTCGTCGGGTTCGTGTTCTGGCAGACCCGCGCCGCCGAGCCCATCGTGCCGCTGCACATCTTCCGCAGCCGCAACTTCACGCTGATGTCCGTCATCGGGTTCATCACCGGCTTCGTGATGTTTGGCGCGACCCTCTTCCTGCCGCTGTACCAGCAGTCCGTGCAGGGGGCCTCCGCGACCAACTCCGGGCTGCTGCTCCTGCCGATGCTCGGCGCGATGCTCGTGACCTCGATGGTCGCGGGCCGGGTCACCACCAGCAGCGGCCGCTACAAGATCTTCCCGATCCTCGGCGGCGTCCTGATGGTCGTCGGGATGTACCTGCTGTCGACCATGGACACCGACACCTCCCGGCTCGTCTCCGGGGTGTACATGGCCGTTCTCGGGCTCGGTCTGGGCTGCCTGATGCAGATCTCCATGCTGGTCGCGCAGAACAGCGTCGAGATGAAGGACATGGGCGTCGCCTCCTCGTCGACCACCCTCTTCCGTACGCTCGGCTCCTCCTTCGGTGTCGCGATCATGGGCGCGCTGTTCAACAGCCGGGTCCAGGACGTCATGGCCGAGCGGGCCGGCGCCCTGGGCTCCCAGGTCACCGAGCAGTCGGCGCAACTGGACGCCGCCAGCCTCGCCAAGCTTCCGGCGGCGGCCCGTGAGGCGTACCAGTACGCGGTGTCCGACGGCACGCACGCGGCCTTCCTCCTCGGCGCCGGCGTGGTCGTGATCGTGCTGGTGGCGTCCTTCTTCGTCAAGGAGGTACCGCTGCGCGGCGCCGGCCCCGAGCGGGCGCGGACGACGGACGAGCCGACCGCGCCGCAGGCATCCGTGGCGGAGACCGTCTGACTCCTCCCGGGGTGAGGGGGCGGTGTGCTGGAGAAGCACGCCGCCCTCTCCGGTGCAGGGCCTAGGGCAGCATCGGATAGCTCCCCGTGTTCGTCGGCGCGTGCTCCGGCAGCCACAGCACGGCGACGGCACCCTCCGCGGGTATGTGCTCCGGTGCCCCCGCGGGGCGCACGTTGCGGAAGGTCAGGCGGGCGCCCAGGACTCGGGCCTGGCCGGCCGCGATGGTCAGACCCAGCCCGTGGCCGTGCCCGGCCCGGTCGGTGCTGCCGGTGCGGAAGCGGCTCGGGCCGTCGGCGAGCAGGTCCTCGGGGAAGCCGGGGCCATGGTCGCGGACCCGGATGACCCGGCCCTCCACGGTGACCTGGATGGGCGGTTTGCCGTGCCGCGCCGCGTTGGCCAGCAGGTTGAACAGCACGCGCTCCAGACGCCGGGGATCGGTGGTGACCATCGACTCGTGCACCACACGCACCTCGATCTCGGGGTCCTTGGCCGCGACCCGCCGGGTCACGAACTCGCCCAGCAGGATGTCCTGCAACTCGGCGCGCTCCGAGGCGCCGTCGAGACGGGCCACCTCCAGGACGTCCTCCACGAGCGTGCGCATGGCCTTCGCCCGGTCCAGGACCAGCTCCGTCGGCCGGCCGGGCGGCAGCAGCTCGGCCGCCGTCAGCAGCCCGGTCACGGGGGTGCGCAGCTCGTGCGCGATGTCGGCGGTGACCCGGCGCTCGGCTTCCAGACGCTGCTGGAGCGCGTCCGCCATGGCGTCCACCGCGCTGGCCAGATCGTCGGTTTCGTCCCGGACGACCCCGCCGATGGCGTCCCGCACCCGGACGTCCGGCTCGCCCTTGGCGACCTGGTTCGCCGCGGTGGCCGCCTTGCGCAGCCGGCGCGACAGCTGCCCGCCGATGAGCACACCGAGCGCGCTGCCGCCGAAGACCACCGCGATGGAGCCGATCACCAGGGCCTGGTCGAGGTCGTTGAGGATGTCCGTGCTGCGGTCGGTGAAGCCGGTGTGCAGGGACAGCACATGCCCGTCCTTGACCGGGACGGCCGCCCAGATGTCCGGCATGCCGCCCGGGCGGTCGGAGACGAACGTCGCCCGGCGGCCCTCCCTCACCTTTTCCCGCAGCTCCGGCGGCAGGTCCGGGTCGTCGATCTTGACGCTGGGGAAGTTGGGCCGCCCCGAGGCGTCGTAGTTGCGCTGGGCGATCTGGACCCGCTCGTCCGCGAGGTCGCGCGCGTTGTCCAGCATGGAGACCCGGGCGGCGTTGTGCACGACCAGGCTGAGCGCGATCGCCACCAGCGCGCCGACCAGCGCGATGGCCGCGCTGAGCTTCCACCGCAGGCCGGTGCGGATGCCCGCACGCTCCACACGGGCCGGAACCAGGTGCCGCAGCATCCCCCGCATACCCCTTGCCCCCGCTCAGGCCTTCAGCTTGTAGCCGAAGCCGCGGACCGTCTCGATGCGGTCCTGGCCGATCTTCGTGCGCAGCCGCTGTACATGGACGTCGACGACGCGGGTGTCACCGCCCCAGCCGTAGTCCCACACGCGCTCCAGCAGTTTGTCGCGCGAGAGGACCGTGCCCGGCGCGGAGGAGAACTCCAGCAGCAGGCGCATCTCGGTCGGGGTGAGGGCCACCGGCTGCCCGGCCCGGCGCACCTCCATGCCCTCGGTGTCGATCTCCAGCTCGCCGAAGGTCAGCACACCGCCGGTGGCGGCTGCCGCGGGCTCGCCACGGTCACCGCCCCCGGCGTGGCCGAAGCGGCGCAGGACGGCGCGGATCCGGGCGACCAGGACGGCGCCGTCGAACGGCTTGGTCACGTAGTCGTCGGCGCCGGCCTCCAGGCCGAGGACGACGTCGATGGAGTCGGCGCGCGCGGAGAGCATGATCACCGGCACGGTGGACTCGTCACGGATGCGCCGGCACAGGCTCACGCCGTCCAGGCCGGGCACCATGACGTCCAGCAGGGCGATGTCGGGGCGGTCGGCCCGGAACGCCTCCAGGCCGGACAGGCCGTCGGGCATCGCGGTGACCGCGAAGCCGTCCCGCTCCAGGGCGAGCTGGGTGGCCTCGCGGATGACGTCGTCGTCCTCGACGAACAGGACGTGGGTCTGGTCTGCCATCCCGGTGCTCTCAGTCCTCGTGGTGGTGTCGGTGTCGAAGGGTCCCTTGATGGGACGCTCGCGGCGCGTGGTGCGTTCACTCCTTCATCGGTCCGGGCGGCCCGATCGGTTCACGCGCCGGGAAAGTTTTTTCGCGGAAGCGAGGAGCCGCCGTCCTCCGCCGTCCGTGGCCGCCGTCCTCCGCCGCCATCTGCCGTCCGTGGCCGTCAGCCGCCGCGTCCGCGGCTCTCGTCATCCGCTGTCCGTGGTCGTCGTCAGCCGCCGCGTCCGCCGCTCTCGTCATCCGCTGTCGGGCACCGGCGTCGGGTCCGCGCCGACCACGCTGCTGTAGTCGCTGTGCCAGCTGTACTCCTGGACGAAGCGGCCCGAGACCCAGCGGTACGTGGTCACATTCTCGCCGGAGGGGCTGGAGACCGGGTCGCCCTTCTCGTACACCTGCTTGGTCACCACCAGGTCGCCGCGGTCGATCTCCGCGTACACCGGGGGTTCCTCGGTCCGGAACACGTTCTCGAAGCGGCCGTCGCTCTCCCGGTACACGTACGCGCCGACGCCCATCAAGTCTCCGCAGGACATCACGTTGACCACGAGGTCGTCGCCGGAGCCGCCGGTGAGGTCGCCGTACGACACGTCGACCGGGTACTCGTCGCCCGCGCACGGCTTCAGCTCGCGCTTGACGTCCGCCGAGACGGCGGGGTCGTCCTTGAGGAGGGCGACCGCGTCCTCCCGGTCGGGCGTGTCGCTGGGGGTGGCGGACGGCGAGGGCGTGGCGCCCGCGACCGCGTCGGAGTGGGCTGCCGGCCCCTCGTCCCGGGCGCCGGTCCCGCCGGTCGTGCACGAGGAGACGAAAAGGGCGAGGGCGGCGAGCACGGTCGCCGCCGTGATCGCCGCCTGGATGGTGCCTCGGGCCGGTGTGGGCCCGGCCTCGGTCAGGCCGCCGCGCAACGCTCCCGCTCCTCACGCTCCAGCGCGCGTGCGTCCAGTTCGCGGGCCTCCAGCTCCTCGCGGAGCCGGGCGAGCGCCCGGTGCAGCGTGCTCTTGACCGTTCCGGCCGACATGCCGAGGGCGGCGGCCGTCTCCTCCGTGGACATCTGCTCCCAGTGTCGCAGCACAACGACGCTGCGCTGCTTCGGAGCCAGCACTTTCATCGCGTCCATCAGCAGGGCACGGTCGGCGTGCTGCTCGGTGGAGTCGTCCACACAGGCGTCCGGGAGCTGCTCGGTGGGGACCTCCTCCAGCTTGCGGGCCCGCCACCACTCCGTCCGCGTGTTGATCATGACCCTGCGCAGGTAGGCGTCGGCGAGCCGCTTGTCCGCGATGCCCTCCCAACGGCCGTACGTCCGCGCCAGCGCCGTCTGGAGCAGGTCCTGCGCGTCGACCGGGTCCGGGACCAGCCGACGGGCGCTGCGCAGCAGCGCGTCCTGCCGGGTGCGAACGTACTCCTCGAATTCGAGCACCTCTCCCTGCGCCATGGTCAACCGCCTCCGTATCCCCGTGCCGGCGGGCTTGTCGTCCGCCGGTGTGCCGCTTGTGGTTTGTAGCCCTCGTGCCGCTGCCGGGCACGGAAAAGAAGCTACGGAGGTGTTGTCACGGCACTGTCCGAGGCAGCCTGCGGCTAGCGCTCGGCTGTCCGTCGGTTGTGTAACGGAAGGGCGTTCGGGGTAAGGAGTCCGTTCGAATTGGCCCGCTTTGGGGTGGTTCGCGGGCCGGGGAATGTGTCGAACGCTCCGGCGGTCTCGGCGGCGCGAGTGGTGTCAGGCCGACGGCAGGCGGTACAGACCACCCGGCAGCGGCTCCACCAGACCGTCCGCGACGAGGCCGTCCAGCGCACGCGCGCGTTGCACCGGCTCGTGCCACACCCGGTCCAGAGCCGCCTGCGGCACGGGCGCGTGCGCCTCCCGCAGGACGGCGAGCAGTTTGCCGCGCACCTGACGGTCCGTGCCGGCGTACGTCTGCCCCCGGCGCGGCGGACCGTCATGCGCCGGCTTGCCCGCGAGCCGCCAGGCGCACCGCGCGGCGATCGGGCAGCGGTGGCACGTCTCGTTCTTCGCCGTGCAGACGAGCGCGCCCAGTTCCATGGAGGCGGCGGCCCAGCGGGCGGCGGTCGGCTCGTCGTCGGGGAGCAGCGCGCGGGCCAGCTTGCGCTCGGCGGCTGTGGTGGCGTTCGGCGGGTACTGCACGCCGGTCACCGCGCGCGCGAAGACGCGACGGACGTTGGTGTCCAGGACGGCGTGCCGCTGGCCGTACGCGAAGGAGGCGACGGCCGCCGCCGTGTACTCGCCGATGCCGGGCAGTGCCAGGAGCTGCGCGTGCTCGGCCGGTACGTCTCCGCCGTGCCGTTCCGTTATGGCCACCGCGGCTCCGTGCAGCCGCAGGGCGCGACGGGGGTAGCCGAGCCGGCCCCAGGCGCGCACGGCCTCTCCGGGGGCCTCCGCGGCCAGGTCGGCGGGGCGCGGCCAGCGGTCCAGCCACTGCTCGTAGACCGGCAGGACGCGGTTGACCGGCGTCTGCTGGAGCATGAACTCGCTGACCATCACGCCCCACGCACCCGCCTCGGGGCGCCGCCAGGGAAGGTCCCGGGCGTTGTCGTCGAACCAGTCGATGACGGGGGAGTGCAGATGTTCGCCGGAGAGCGGCCGCTCACCGAGGAGCGGGCCGGGGATG
This sequence comes from Streptomyces sp. A012304, assembly GCF_026008495.1. Lineage (GTDB taxonomy): Bacteria > Actinomycetota > Actinomycetes > Streptomycetales > Streptomycetaceae > Streptomyces. Next base: position 16,832 of record NZ_BQUN01000092.1, on the reverse strand, counting down.
GCGTCGGCGGGGCTGCTGTGCGGGGGCTTCGTGGGCGCAGTCATGACCCTTCCGATCCTGCCATGAGCATGGGGGCACACGCGCGTACCGCCACCCGGCGTTGGGCGGGCGGCACACGCGCGTACCGCCGTCCGGCGGGGTCGGTGGGCATACGTGTGTACCGGTGTGCCGCCGCGCGGCGGGGTCGGTGGGCACACGGGTGGGTCGCGCGGCGGGGTCGGCGGGTACACGCGTGGGTCGCGCGGCGGGGGCGGGGAGGCGCGCGTGTGTGCCAACCCCGGTGCGAGTCATGGCCAGAGGTGCAAGGCATGCGATCGCGAAAGGCGGCCATGGTCACGGACGGTGGGCGACGGGCGCCCTTCTCGTCACGTCCTGCGACCACTTCGGGCGGGAGCGGGGCAAGTCGGGGGCGGGGCCGCCGTTTCCGGGATGATGATCCGGAAAAGTTGTGCTCCGGGCGGCGGGTGGGGCCAGGGAACACGGCGATCTCTCGTACAGTTTGCGCCGTGGGATCTCTGCGCAATCCGGTCGGGCCGCTTCCCTCCTCCATCTACTGGCGACGGAGGGTCGTACTGGTGTCCGTGGTCGCCCTGTTGGCGTTGCTGATCACCTGGATCGCCACCTCCGGCGGGGGAGGCGACAAGAACGGCGCGGAGGGGTCCGACGGCAAGAACCCCGCCTCCTCCATCACGCCGGGTCCGTCCGGATCGGGCCCCGCGATCAGTGAAAACCCGGGCGGGCGCGACGAGTCGGACGACAGCGGCTCCGGCGGGTCCGGTTCCGGATCGGACGCGGGAACGGGCGACGGCTCGGCGTCCGGCGGCTCCGGGGGCGCCGGCACGGGCAGCGGTGGCGGTACGGCGGGGGTCGGCGGTGCCGGTGACGGTTCTGTCAGCGGCGGTTCGGCGGCGACCCTGCCGGCCGGGAGCACCTTGCCCGACTGCACCGCGAGCGTGGTGTCGTTGAGCCTGCGCAGTGTGCGGAACACCTACTCGCCCGACCAGACGCCCACCTTCCAGCTGACGGCGAAGAACTCCTCCGCGAACGACTGCAAGGTCGATCTCGGGCCGAACAGCGCGGTGTTGACGATCACTCAGGCGGGCAGCGCGGAGAGCTACTGGGCGTCGGACGACTGCCCGAAGGTGTCGGGGAGCCTGCTGTACCGAGTGCCGGGCGGGGACAGCTTCACCTACACCGTGAAGTGGGACCGCAGGCCGAGCGCCTCGGAGTGCGCGACGCCTCCGGCGGGGACCGCCGGTGCCGGGACGTACCTGGTGGAGGCCAAGGTGCCCGGGTTCACGAAGGCGCAGACGTCGTTCGTGCTGAAGGCCGACTGACGCCGCCCCGGCCGGAAGCCGACCGGTCGGCAGGCGGGTCGCGCGGCAGCGCAGGCCCGAAGCCGGCCGACCGGTCCGGTCAGGAGCAGGACGTACCCCGGCCGGTCCCGGCCACGTGTCAGACGTACCGCTCGAGGATCGAGGACTCCGCCAGGCGCGACAGCCCCTCGCGGACGCTGCGGGCCCGCGCCTCGCCCACGCCGTCGACCGTCTGGAGGTCGTCGACGCTCGCGGCGAGGAGCTTCTGCAGGCCGCCGAAGTGCTCCACGAGACGGTCGATGATCGCGCCGGGCAGGCGGGGCACCTTGGCCAGCAGGCGGAAGCCGCGCGGGGAGACCGCCGAGTCGAGGGCCTCGGGGGAGCCGGTGTAACCCAACGCGCGGGCCACCGTGGACAGTTCGAGCAGCTCGGCGTGGCTGAGCGCGTCCAGCTCGTACAGCGCCTCGTCGACCGTGCGGGAACGCTTCGCCGTGGGCTCGGGGACGTAGTCCCGTACGACCAGTTCACGCTCCGGCTCCACGCCCGCGATCAACTCGTCGAGCTGGAGGGCGAGCAGACGGCCGTCGGTGCCCAGTTCGACCACGTATTCGGCGATTTCGGTGGCGATGCGGCGCACCATCTCCAGGCGCTGCGCCACCGCGGAGACGTCCCGGACCGTCACCAGGTCCTCGATCTCCAGCGCGGACAGCGTGCCCGCGACCTCGTCCAGGCGGAGCTTGTAGCGCTCCAGGGTCGCCAGGGCCTGGTTCGCGCGGGACAGGATGGCCGCCGAGTCCTCCAGGACGCGGCGCTGCCCGTCGACGTACAGGGCGATCAGGCGCATCGACTGGGAGACCGAGACGACCGGGAAGCCGACCTGCTTGCTGACCCGGTCCGCGGTGCGGTGACGGGTGCCCGTCTCCTCCGTCGGGATGGTCGGGTCCGGCACCAGCTGGACGCCGGCCCGCAAAATCTTCGACAGGTCGGAGGAGAGCACGATGCCGCCGTCGAGCTTGCACAGCTCGCGCAGGCGCGTGGCCGTGAACTCCACGTCCAGGACGAAGCCACCCGTGCACATCGCCTCGACCGTCTTGTCGGAGCCCAGCACGATCAGTCCGCCGGTGTTGCCGCGCAGCACCCGCTCGAGGCCGTCGCGCAGGGCCGTGCCGGGAGCCACCGCGCTCAGCGAGGCGCGCATCAGGCCGTCGGCACCGGAACTCCCACCGGACTTTCCGGGAGCTGCCGCCCGGTCGTTGGCTGCCACTGCACTCCTCCGGTCGCAGGTTCTGGGGCGCTCCCGTTTCGCGCACTCGGTTCGTACGGACGGGCGAGACCTGGGCAAAGTCTACCGGCGGTCCTCCGTCTCCCGTGGGGCGTCTCGGCGACGGGAGCGCGGCAGGACCCGCAGGGCGTCCCCCATGTCCGCGACTTCCAGGACCTTCATGCCGGCGGGGATCTTGCCGGGGTCGCCCGGTACGAGCGCGTGCGTGAAGCCCAGACGGTGGGCCTCGGCGAGCCTGCGCTGCACGCCCGTGACCCGTCTGACCTCGCCCGCGAGGCCCACTTCACCGATCGCGACGAGGTTCTTGGGCAGCGGGGTGTCGCTCGCCGCGGAGGCCAGGGCCAGGGCGATCGCCAGGTCCGCCGCGGGCTCCGAGAGCTTCACGCCGCCGACCGTCGCGGAGTAGATGTCCCGCTTGCCGAGGGCGCTGATACGGCCGCGTTGCTCCAGGACCGCCAGCATCATCGAGACCCGGGACGTCTCCAGACCCGACGTCGTACGGCGGGGGGAGGGGATCTGCGAGTCGACCGTCAGGGCCTGCACCTCGGCGACCAGGGGGCGGCGGCCCTCCAGCGTCACCGTCAGGCAGGTGCCCGGTACCGGTTCGTCACGACGGGTCAGGAAAAGTCCGCTTGGGTCCGCAAGGCCCGTGATGCCCTCGTCGTGTAGTTCGAAGCAGCCGACCTCGTCGGTGGCGCCGTAGCGGTTCTTCACGCCGCGGACGAGCCGCAGGCGCGCGTGCCGGTCGCCCTCGAAATGCAGGACGACGTCCACGAGGTGTTCCAGCAGGCGCGGGCCGGCGATCGCGCCGTCCTTGGTGACATGGCCCACGAGCAGCGTCGACATGCCGCGCTCCTTGGAGGCGCGGATGAGGGCGCCGGCCACCTCGCGGACCTGTGCCATGCCGCCGGGCGCCCCGTCGATCTCGGGCGAGGCCACCGTCTGTACCGAGTCGAGGATCAGCAGGGACGGCTTCACGGCGTCCAAGTGGCCGAGGACGGCCGCCAGATCGGTCTCCGCCGCCAGATAGAGGTGGTCGTCGATCGCGCCGATGCGGTCGGCGCGCAGCCGGACCTGGCTCGCGGACTCCTCACCGGTGACATAGAGGGTGCGGTGTTCGTCACTCGCGGACTTGGCGGCCACGTCGAGCAGCAGCGTCGACTTGCCGACACCCGGCTCACCGGCCAGCAGCACGACCGCGCCGGGCACCAGCCCACCGCCCAGGACCCGGTCCAGCTCGGGCACGCCGGTGGGGCGGGCGGTGGCCTGACGGCCGTCCACCTGTCCGATGGGCACCGCCGAGGTGGTGACGCGCCCCGGCGTCGTCGTACGGACCGCGGGCGCGCCGTACTCCTCGACCGTGCCCCAGGCCTGACACTCGGGGCAGCGGCCGAGCCACTTCGCCGTCTGCCAGCCGCATTCGGTGCAGCGGTAGGACGGGCGGTCCTTGGTGGTCTTCGTACGGGCAGCCATGGGAGAAACCGTAACCGCCGCCACCGACAACGGGCGGGGCCTGTGGACGAGCGGGGGCCCGCGGGCGCCGGGAAGAGGGGGGGCACCCCCTGTGAATCGGCCGCCCCCTCACGAACGAGCCACGGAACGCCCCGTTCCTGTCCCCGTATGAGGGATCGTTTCACCCATACGGATTAAAAGGGCTCAACGGGGCAGAAGCGGCAGTTCCGGGACGCCTACGGTCGCACGGGTGACAAGCAGCAGCCCGGAAACCTCGACCCGCACGACCGGCGCGCACCGGGCACACCGGGAGGCGCGCGACCGCGCTGCGGGGCGCACTCTGGCGCAGCGCCCGCCCGCGCCCTACGAGCCGTACCTGGACGGCCTGTTCACCTACTGCCTCTCCGTCCTGTGCGACCACGACGCGGCCATGACGGCCCTCGGGCACGTTCTCGCGCTCGCCGAGCGGCGCGGGCAGCGGATCCCGGACGCCGCCGGCGACCGCAGGGCCTGGCTGTACGCGCTGGCCCGCTGGGCGTGCCTGCGCAAGCTGGCCGAGGCCAAGCAGAAACGTCAGCGCACTCACGCGGCGGGCCGTCCCGGCCACCGGGAGAACGGCGCGAAGTCCGCCGACCCGTCCGTCTCCGACGAGGACCAGGAGCGCCGACGGCGCGAACTCGCCCTGCTCGCCTGGCCGGAGGCCGCCGGCACAACCCCGGAGCAGCGCGAGGCGCTGGAACTCGCCGTACGCCACCACCTCACCGCCCAGGAGATCGCCGCCGTCCTCGGCATGGACCACGCCGCCGCGCGCGAACTGCTGGCCTCCGCCGCCTGCGAGGTCGAGCGCACGCGCGCGGCCCTCGCCGTCGTGGAGACCGGGGGCTGTCCCGGTGTGGCCCGTCTCACCGGCGACCACCAGCTTGTGCTCGGCGCCGCCCTGCGCCGCGAACTCGTCCGGCACGTCGACGACTGCCCGCGCTGCCGCCGGGCCGCCGGGCGCGCGGCCCCCGGCCGTTGGCCCGGCGCCGGCGTCACCCCGGCCGAGCTGCCCGTCCTGGAGGCGCCCCGCGCGGAACTCCACGGGCTCATGACGCGCCTCCCACGCGCGCGTGGCGCCGCCGCGCCGCGTTTCGACCGGCGCGGCTTCCCGATGGACCCCAAGGACCACGCCGCCCGCCGGGACCGCTTCCGCGCGCGTGCCGTCACCACGACCGTCGTCGCCACCGTCGTCGCCGCGCCCGTGCTTGCTCTGTGGGCGGCCTACCGGGGCACACCGACCGCCGACGGGGCCGACGGCCGCTCGGCCAGCGCCAGCGACACGCACGACTCCGGCGGCCTCGGCGGCGAGGCCGCGAGCGGCTACCAGAACGCGGGCAACGCCAGCATCCGGCCCGGCGCCGGCTCCGCCCAGGACGACGAGACGGACGTCTCGGTGGAGGTCGTCAGCGTCACCGGACTCGACACCAAGGGCGCCGACCGCCTCTCCGTGACGGCCGGCAACAGCGGCGACACGACCCTGATCACCCTCACCGCCTCCCCGAACGCCGGCGAGCCGGTCCACTGGTCGGCGTCCACCGGCGCCCCCTGGCTCTACCTGAGCCGTTCCGCGGGCACGCTCCGGCCCGGCGAGTCCGTCACCGTCAAGGTGTACGTCGACCACCTGCGCGAGCCGTCCCGGCACTGGAACGCGCACGTGGCGATCTCCCCGGCGGGCGCGGTCGTCACCATCGAGGGCTACGGCATCGCGCCCGGCCCTGCCGACCCCGACCCCAGCCGCCCCAGCGACCCGCCGCCCTCCTCCGACCCGGAGCCCGAGCCGACCCCTACCGCCTCGCCGTCCACCGAGCCCACGCCGAGCGATCCGCCGACCTCGCCCGAGCCGGACCCCACACCCAGCGACCCGTCGCCGTCCGACCCGGGAGGCTCCGCACCGCCCTCCGGGGGCGGCGGCGGGGAACCCAGCCCGGCTGTGCCATAGGGGGCGGCGGGGGCCGCGCGAGGCGGCCCCAGAAGGACCGTGGGAGGGCGCCATGGGAGGGCCGCGCGCGCCGGGACGACCGTGGGGAGGCCCTGGAAGGCCGTAGACGCCCCCGAAGAGCCTTCGGGGGCGTCGGAGGGCCCGGCGGGGCCGTCAGGCCCACGGGACGCGGTCGTCAGGCCGTGGGGCGGTGGTAAGGCCGTGGGACCGTCGTCAGGCCACGGGACGGTCGTCCGTCAGGCGGCACGTCAGCGGTCAGGCACGGGACGGTCGTCCGGCAGGCCGCACGTCAGCGGTCAGGCCACGGGACGCCGCCCCCGCAGTCCACGGAACACCATCCCTCAGCCCACGGGACGCCGCCCCTCAGACCACCGGATCGGCCGGATGCGGTGCCAACAGCGGGAGCTGCGAGGCCAGCCGCTCCTCGCACAGCTCGACGAGACGGTCGTACCCGGCCTTGCCCATCAGCTCGGTCAGCTCGGCCCGGTAGGAGACGTACACGGGATCGCCCGCGCCGTGCGCGGAGGTGGCCGAGGTGCACCACCAGTGCAGGTCGTGGCCGCCCGGACCCCAGCCGCGCCGGTCGTACTCGCCGATCGACACCTGGAGCACGCGGGTGTCGTCGGGCCGGTCGATCCAGTCGTACGTGCGCCGGATCGGAAGCTGCCAGCAGACGTCCGGCTTGGTCTCCAGCGGCTCGCGGCCTTCCTTCAGAGCAAGGATGTGCAGCGAGCAGCCGGCGCCGCCCGAGAAGCCGGCACGGTTCTGGAAGATGCACGAGCCCTGGAACGGGCGGGTCTGCCGGGAACCCTCCTCGTCCTCCGAGACCCAACCGTTGCGTGTGCCCTCGTCGTGGTGCTGCCAGATGTCGGGGGTGAGCCGCGCCACATGCTCGGCGACCCGCTTCTCGTCGTCCTCGTCGGAGAAGTGGGCGCCCAGGGTGCAGCATCCGTCGTCCGCGCGGCCGGCCTGGATGCCCTGGCAGCCGCTGCCGAAGATGCAGTTCCAGCGGGAGGTCAGCCAGGTCAGATCGCACCGGAAGACCTGGTCGTCGTCCGCGGGGTCGGGAAACTCCACCCACGCGCGCGCGAAGTCGAGGCCCTTCTCGTCGGCCGGCCGGGTCTTGTCCGCCAGGGCCTTGCGGGACTTCTTCGATGACGGTGACGTCGCCTGCGAGGAAGCCGTCTCGGGCGTGACCGCGATGTGAACCTTGTCCACCTTGGCGGTCTTGTCGGCCTTTTCGTCCTTCGCCTTTTTCGTCTTTGGCACGCGTCCAGGGTAAGTCGCCCCGGACCGCACGCGGGAACCGTCTCAGGATCCGCACCGGCGGGCCGGGGACGCCGCAGGTGGCAGTAGCGTTCCGTCCATGAGACTCGGTGTCCTCGACGTGGGATCGAACACGGTGCACCTGCTGGTGGTCGACGCGCACCCCGGCGCCTGCCCGCTGCCCGCGCACTCGCACAAGGCGGAACTGCGCCTCGCCCAACTCCTCGACGGAGACGGGGCGATCCACCCCGAGGGCGTCGACAGGCTGATCGGGGTCGTCCACGAGGCGCTCCAGGCCGCCGAGGACAAGGGTGTCGAGGACCTGCTGCCCTTCGCGACCTCCGCGGTGCGCGAGGCGAGCAACGCCGACGACGTCCTCGCGCGCGTGCAGGAGGAGACCGGCGTCGAGCTCCAGGTCCTCACCGGCGCGGAGGAGGCCCGGCTCACCTTCCTCGCCGCCCGCCGCTGGTTCGGCTGGTCCGCCGGCAAGCTGCTGGTCCTGGACATCGGCGGCGGCTCCCTGGAGATCGCCTACGGCATCGACGAGGAGCCCGACGCGGCCGTCTCCCTCCCGCTCGGCGCGGGCCGGCTCACGGCCGGCTGGCTTCCCGGCGACCCGCCCGACCCGGGGGACATACGCGCGCTGCGCCGCCACGCGCGCACGGAGATAGCCCGTACGGTCGGCGAGTTCAGCCGCTTCGGTGCTCCCGACCACGTCGTCGCCACGTCGAAGACGTTCAAGCAACTCGCCCGCATCGCCGGCGCCGCACGCTCCACCGAGGGCCTGTACGTCCAGCGGGAGCTGAAGCGGGAGTCCCTGGAGGCCTGGGTGCCACGCCTGGCCGGCATGACCGCCGCCCAGCGCTCGGAGCTGCCGGGCGTCTCCGAGGGCCGCGCGGGGCAGCTGCTGGCGGGCGCGCTGGTCGCCGAGGGCGCGATGGACCTGTTCGGCGTCGAGACGCTGGAGATCTGCCCGTGGGCCCTGCGGGAGGGCGTGATCCTGCGGCGACTGGATCACATGGTGGGGGACTGAAGCCCGCGTACTGGTGGGACTTCCGGTGCGGCTGAGTCCCGTGCCGGTAGGGCTCCGGTGCGGCTGAGCCCCGTGTGCCGGTAGGGCTCCGGTGCACCGGAGTCTCGCATTCCGGTTCGCGCGTCGATATGCCGGTCCGTGCGTCGATCCGTGCGCCGGTGTGCGCGCCGATCGCGTGAATCGCGTGAGGTGCACCACCTCCTCGTTCCTGAACAACCGCGCCGCACGAATCGTTGACGCCGCCGCCGAGTGGCCGTCCGCGCGTCTCCACCCGGCCCTCACCTGCCCGTAAGGCACCACAATCGGCCGTTATGGCCATCCCTCGGCGTCCTCCCCGCTCCTCACGCGCGCGTGGCCGACCGGCGCGCCCCCGCGGGAGTGGCACGGCCACTCTCCCCCGGTGGGAAGCGGAGGACCGTACCCTGTCCCTCGTGGCAGAACCAGTGGTGCGCATCCCGGATGCGAAGGTCGCCCTGTCGACGGCCTCGGTCTATCCGGAGTCGACGGCGACGGCCTTCGAGATCGCCGCGCGCCTCGGGTACGACGGTGTCGAGGTCATGGTCTGGAACGACCCGGTCAGCCAGGACATCGACGCGCTGCGCAGGCTGAGCGACTACCACCAGGTTCCGATCCTGGCCGTGCACGCCCCCTGCCTGCTCATCACGCAGCGGGTGTGGTCGACCGACCCGTGGGTCAAGCTCCAGCGGGCCCGCGCGGCGGCCGAGAAGCTCGGGGCGTCCACCGTCGTCGTCCACCCGCCGTTCCGCTGGCAGCGCCAGTACGCGCGCGACTTCGTGCGGGGGATCTGGCGGATGGCGGACGAGACGGACGTGCGGTTCGCCGTCGAGAACATGTACCCCTGGCGCTACCGGGACCGCGAGATGCTCGCGTACGCGCCCGACTGGGACGTGACGAAGGACGACTACCGGCACTTCACGATCGACCTCAGCCATGCCGCGACGGCCCGTACGGACGCGATGCAGATGCTCGACCGCATGGGCGACCGCCTCGGCCACGTCCACCTCGCCGACGGCATGGGCTCCAACAAGGACGAGCACCTGGTGCCCGGCCGCGGCACCCAGCCCTGCGCCGAGCTGCTGGAGCGGCTCGCGCTGAGCGGCTTCGACGGCCATGTCGTCATCGAGGTCAACACCCGACGCGCCATGTCCGGCGTCGAACGCGAGGCCGACCTGGCGGAGGCCCTCGCCTTCACCCGCCTCCACCTGGCCTCCGCCCTCAAGGTCCCCCGCAGGTGACGAACCCCGGCACCCGCCACCACGACCACGACCGCCCCGGCGACCCCGAGCCCGCGGACAGGGACACCAACGGCACGGCCGGCCCCGCACCGACCGCCCCGGGCCCCACCGGCACCAGCCCCGCACCGACCGCGCCAGGCCCTGTCGGCACCAGCCACCCGGACCCCACCGGCACCGACCCCACCCCCCGCCGTCGAGGCCGCCCCCCGCGCACCGAAGCCTCGGACACCCGGGACCGGATCCTCACCGCCGCCCGCGCGGAGTTCTCCCAGCGGGGCTACGAGAAGACGTCCGTGCGGGGCATCGCCAAGGCAGCCGGGGTCGACTCGGCGCTCGTGCACCACTACTTCGGCACCAAGGAGCAGGTCTTCGCGGCGGCCATCGAGGTCGCCTTCGCGCCCGCGCTGAACGCGCCCGAGGCGATCGCCGACGGGCCGCTGGAGGGCGTGGGCGAGCGCCTGACCCGCTTCGTCTTCGGCATCTGGGAGAACCCGACCACCCGCACACCCGTGCTGGCGATCATCCGCTCGGCGGTCAACAACGACACCGCGGCCGCCGTCTTCCGCCGCCTGATCGCCTCGCAGGTGCTGCGCCGCATCTCCGCCCGGATCGACCTCCCGGACGCGGAACTGCGCGCGGAACTGGCCGCCGCGCAGCTGGTCGGCACCGCGATGCTCCGGTACGTCATCAAGGTGGAGCCGCTGGCGTCGGCCGACCCGGAGCAGATCATCGCGCGCGTGGCGCCCGTCGTACAACGACACCTGACCGGCCTCTGACCGGTCCCACCACCCCACCACTCCCGAGCCCCGCTACTCTCGACCCCCGACACTCCCCATCCCCGTCCCCGCCAGCGCACCCCCGGTCCCCACCCCCGGCGAGACACTCATCCCGCATACCGGACACCTCGTCCCGCCCCCTGGATGACCGGCGTACGCTCAATAACAGCCAGATCTGTCTGAAGGAGCGAGCGACGATGCCCGAGCTGAGGTCCCGCACAGTCACCCACGGCCGCAACATGGCGGGCGCCCGCGCCCTTATGCGCGCCTCCGGTGTACCCGGTGCGGACATCGGCCGGAAGCCGATCATCGCCGTGGCCAACAGCTTCACCGAGTTCGTGCCCGGCCACACGCACCTCCAGCCGGTCGGCCGGATCGTCAGCGAGGCGATCGTCGAGGCCGGCGGCATCCCGCGCGAGTTCAACACGATCGCCGTCGACGACGGCATCGCCATGGGCCACGGCGGCATGCTCTACAGCCTGCCCTCCCGCGACCTCATCGCGGACTCGGTCGAGTACATGGTCGAGGCCCACTGCGCCGACGCCCTGATCTGCATCTCCAACTGCGACAAGATCACCCCGGGCATGCTCAACGCCGCCCTGCGGCTGAACATCCCCACGGTCTTCGTCTCCGGCGGCCCGATGGAGTCCGGCCGCGCCACCCTCGTCGACGGCACCGTCCGCACGCTCGACCTGGTCGACGCGATCTCCGACGCCGTGAACGACAAGATCTCGGACGAGGACATCCTCCGCATCGAGGAGAACGCCTGTCCCACCTGCGGCAGCTGCTCCGGCATGTTCACCGCCAACTCGATGAACTGCCTGACCGAGGCCATCGGCCTGTCCCTCCCCGGCAACGGCTCGGTCCTCGCCACGCACACCGCGCGCAAGCAGCTGTACGTCGACGCGGCCCGTACGGTCATGGACATCACCCGCCGCTACTACGAGCAGGACGACGAGACGGTCCTGCCCCGCAACGTCGCCACGTTCGCCGCGTTCGAGAACGCGATGGCGCTGGACATCGCGATGGGCGGCTCGACCAACACGATCCTGCACCTGCTGGCGGCGGCCCAGGAGGCGGGCGTCCCCTTCGGCCTCGACGAGATCGACGCCGTCTCCCGCCGGGTGCCGTGCCTGGCCAAGGTGGCGCCCAACGTCGCGAAGGACCGCACGTACTACATGGAGGACGTGCACCGCGCCGGCGGCATCCCCGCCCTCCTCGGCGAGCTGCACCGCGCGGGCCTGCTGAACGAGGACGTGCACGCCGTCCACAGCCCATCCCTCGCCGACTGGCTGAAGACCTGGGACGTCCGCGGCGGCTCCCCGTCCCCCGAGGCGGTCGAGCTGTGGCACGCGGCCCCCGGCTGCGTCCGCTCCGCCGAGGCCTTCTCCCAGTCCGAGCGCTGGGAGGCCCTCGACGACGACGCCGAGGGCGGCTGCATCCGCTCCGCCGAGCACGCCTACTCCAAGGACGGCGGCCTCGCGGTCCTCAAGGGGAACCTCGCCGTCGACGGCTGCGTGGTGAAGACGGCCGGCGTCGACGAGTCGATCTGGACCTTCGAGGGCCCCGCGGTCGTCTGCGAGTCGCAGGAGGAGGCCGTCCAGAAGATCCTGACCCAGCAGGTCAAGGAGGGCGACGTCGTCGTCATCCGCTACGAGGGCCCCAAGGGCGGCCCCGGCATGCAGGAGATGCTCTACCCGACCTCGTACCTGAAGGGCCGCGGCCTGGGCAAGGCCTGCGCGCTGATCACCGACGGCCGCTTCTCCGGCGGCACCTCGGGCCTGTCCATCGGCCACGCCTCCCCCGAGGCGGCCGCCGGCGGCACCATCGCCCTCGTCGAGGACGGCGACCGCATCCGCATCGACATCCCGAACCGCACGATCGAGCTGCTCGTCGACGACGCGGAACTCGCACGCCGCAAGGAGACGTTGAACGGCGTGTACGCCCCGAAGAACCGCGAACGGAAGGTCTCCGCCGCACTGCGCGCCTACGCCGCGATGGCGACGAGCGCCGACAAGGGCGCGGTGCGGGACGTGTCGAAGCTGGGCTGACCCGAGGCCGAAGTTGGGCTGGCCCGAGGCCGAACCTGCGCCGGTCACCAGCCCGACGGGTCCCGTCCGTCCACCGCGAAGACGGTCCCGTCGGGTGCGCCCGCGTAGACCCGGCCGCCGGCCACCCCCGGCGCGGGCAGCGCCGTCACGACCTCGCCGGAGTTCGCACCGAGCCGCAGCGCGGTCTGCCCGACCAGCTTCCCCGCGTCCGTGTCCACGGCGAGGAGACGGCCGTCGGCGGCGCTGAAATACACATGCCGGCCGTCGGCGGCCGGCACCGACCCCCGGCTCACCGCCGTCTGCAACGACCACAGCCGCTCGCCCTCGCGCGTGTCGACGGCCACCAGCGCACCGTCGAGGGCCAGCAGGTACACCCGGTCCCCGTGCACGGCGACGCGCGTCTGCTGGAGCGCGACGGTCAGCGCCACCCGCTGCGTCACCTTCGTCCCGGGGTGGAAGCGGACCACGGCGTCGGCCTTGCCGTACTCGCCGCTCCCGGCCAGCAGCACCAGGCTGTCGCGCGCGGTGCCCACCAGCGTCAGCTCGCCGTCGAGCCGCTCGTCCCAGCGCACCTCCCCGGTGGCCGGGTCGACGGCCGTGACGCGGGTCCGCCCGTCGTCGGACGTGCTCGTCGCATAGGCCAGCGGGTCCTCCGGGAACGACAGGAAGAACGCCTCGCCCGCCCCCGCGATCCGCCGCGTCCACTCGGTACGGCCCGACGCGGCGTCCACACCGGTCACCTCGCCGTCGGCGGCGGTCAGCAGCAGCGTGCCGCCGGCGTACCGGATGCCCGGGTACGCCGAGACGTCCCGCTGCCAGCGCAGGGAACCGGACGCCGGGTCCAGGGCCTGCACGCGCTTGCCCGAGTGGGTGAGGACGTGCACGAGCCCGCCCGCGAGGACCGGCGCCTCGCCCGGCCGGTCACCGGGGGAGAGCGCGTGCCGCCACAGCACGCGCCCGTCCGACGCGTCGAGCGCCGACACGAGCCCAGGTTGCGCGCACAGCAGCCGCTTCGCGTCGTACGCGCACTGCGGAACCCCGCCGACGCCCCCGGCGACGGGCTTCGTCGCCCAGGGCGTGAACGTGCCCGCCGACCGAGATCCGCCGCCCGGATCCCGCCCGGCGCCCTCCGCGCCGTCCCCGCCCAGCCACAGCAGCGAGCCGAGCCCACCACCCGCGACCAGCACCAGCGCGCCCACGGCGAGCGCGAGCCGCCGCCGCTTACGAGCCGCCCGCGCACCCCCGTCCCGCAGCGGTCCGGACGAGACCGCTCCTCCCTCCGGTACGTCCGCCGCGGGCACGTCCGCCGCGGGCACGTCCGCCGCGCCGCCCCCGCCGATCTCCCGCTGCGCCGGTATGAACGCCTGCGTGTCGTACGAGGCCGCCACCGACCGCAGCTCGCGCATCAACTCGTCCGGCGTCGGCCGCTCCTCGGGCTCCTTCGCCAGACACCGCAGCACCAGCGGCGCGAGACTCTGCGGTACGCCCGTCAGGTCCGGCTCGTCATGCACGACCTGGTAGGCGACGACGTACGGGCTGTCCGAGTCGAACGGCCCGCGTCCCGTGGCCGCGTGCACCAGCACCGAGCCGAGCGCGAAGATGTCGGCGGCCGGCCCCACCTCACGCGGCCGCCGGAACTGCTCCGGCGCCATGAACGGCGGCGTACCGATCAACTTGCCGGTCTCGGTGCGCAGTTCGCTGTCCTTCGGCCGGGAGATGCCGAAGTCGATCACCTTCGGACCGTCCTCGGCGAGCAGCACGTTGCTGGGCTTCAGGTCCCGGTGCACGACCCCCACCCGGTGGATGTCGCGCAGCGCCTCCGCGAGTCCGGCCATCAGTCGCCGCAACTCGCCCGCGTTCATGGGCCCGTTCCGCTTCACCTGATCCGACAGCGTGGGGCCGGGAATGAACAGGGTGGCCATCCAAGGCCGTTCGGCCTCCGGGTCGGCGTCGACGACGGGCGCCGTGAACGCGCCGCTCACTCGACGCGCGGCCGCCACCTCCTGCCGGAAACGGCCCCTGAACTCGGGGTCCTTCGCGAACTCGGCGTGCACCACCTTCACCGCGAGCTTCATCCCGGAGGTGCTGCGGGCCAGATGGACCACACCCATGCCGCCGGAGCCCAGGCAGGACTCCAACCGGTAGTGGCCGGCGTAATCCGGAAGTTCCGCTTCCGCGTTCGCTCCGGTGTTGCGCTGTGGCGCCATGGACCACCCCCGTGCTGTTCCGCCGCGCGCGCGACGCACGGAGCCTAGTCGATGACTCGTATGAGACCGAGGCGGCTTGCTAGCCTCCGCGTGCGAGTCGCGTAGAGGTGTTTCATGACGCGGTTCGGGGGAATCAACGTGGCCCCATGGCAGTCATGGGGTCCAACGGGGGAGGTCAAACATGTCTGTCGAGCATGTCGAAGAGACCGCCGGCGACGGCGACGAGGCCCAGGCGGGCGTCACCACGACAGCGGCCGTGGCGGTGACGTACTACCCGATCGCACCGGGTGTCCGGCTGAACGTCCGCAGCGGTCCGGGCACCAGCTACCCGATCGTCAAGGTGCTGCCCGAGGGCACGCGCGTGCCGATCTTCTGCCAGACCTCGGGCACCTTGGTGTCCGGCCCGTACGGCACGACGAACATCTGGGACAACATCGCCGACAGCCAGTTCGTCTCGGACGCGTACGTGCAGACCGGCAGCGACGGCTACATCGCACCGCGCTGCGCCTGACCCACGCGCGACCCACCCGGGAGCCCGCCCTCCGTCCGGAGCCATAATCGTCCCGTGAGCGACGAAAACGGCACCTCGGACACCTCGGCGGGCTCCCCGGGCTCGGGTACCCCCACGGGCCCGCGCCCCGAACCCCTCCGCTTCTTCGGCACCACCTGGGTCGACCACGACGGCGGCTACCCGGCCCGCCGCATCGCCGTGGCCGTCGGCTCGCTCGCCGCCGCGGCCGTCTCCTGCCTGGTCCTGCGCTTCGCCTACCAGGGCCTGGCCATCGCCGACATCGGCGGCTTCGTGACCGTGCTGGTCGTCGTCATGTTCGCGATCTGCAGCGCGCTGGCCTTCCGGCACACCTGGGACAGTTTCTCCAGGCGCCCCGACCCCGACCGCCAGGCCTCCCTGCGCGGCCTGCTGGCCATCGGTTTCGTCGGCTCCCTCCTCGCCTACTTCTTCCGCTCGCTCACCGAGGCCCCCGGCGAGAAACTCCACCGCCAGGAGTACGACGAGGCCCGCACCCGTCACGAACGCCGCACCACCCGCCGCACCGGCAACCCCGCCAAAAAGCGCCACCGCACCTGAGAGCCGCCCGACCTGCTTGTTTCCGGCTCCATCGGCCCCGCCGCCCGACCTGCCTGTTTCCGGCTCCGTCGGCCCCGCCGCCCGCAGCGCGGCCCGCCGCCCTCCCGGCCATGACGATGCCCCCGCTGCTCCGACGGCGGACCAGAGGATTCACCCCGCACCCGGGCCCCGCACCCGGGCCCCGCCCCCCGCACCCCGTCCCATTCCCCTCCCCACACCCGCCCACCATCATGACCCCATGACACGCCCCTCCGACGCCGCCCGGGCCCACTCCTTCAACTCCGCCGCCGCCCAGTACGCCACCAACCGCCCCTCCTACCCGTCCGCCCTCCTGGACGCGATCGAGGACATGGCCGGCCGCCCCCTCGCCGGTGCGCGGGTCGCCGACGTCGGGGCCGGGACCGGCATCGCCACCGCCCTCCTGCACGCCCGCGGCGCGAACGTCGTCGCCGTGGAGCCCGGCGACGGCATGGCGGCGCAGTTCCGCCGCGCCCTCCCCGAGGTGCCGATCGTCCGCGGCGACGGCAACCACCTCCCCCTCGCCACCGCCTCCCTCGACTTCCTCACCTACGCGCAGTCCTGGCACTGGACCGACCCGGCCCGCGCGAGCCCGGAGGCCCTGCGCGTACTGCGTCCCGGCGGCGCCCTCGCGCTGTGGTGGAACACGAGCGCCCTCGACGTGCCGTGGATCGCCGCGCAGACCGCCCGCGTCCAGCGTCACTTCGGCATCGACAATGTCGTCCGCATCAACGGCGACGGCACCCACACCGCCCCCACCAGCGGCTTCGACTTCACCGGCCGCCGCGTCCGCTGGAGCCGTCGCGTCCCCCTCGACACCCACCTCGCCAACATCACCAGCCACTCGATCTTCCTGGTCCACGGCGAGGAGCGCACCGCCGCCTTCGTCACCGAGGAACGCCACCACCTGCTGGCCGCCTTCCCCGACGGCACGGTCGAGGAGACCTACGACGTGGAACTCCTGCTCGCCACCCGCCCCTGACCAGGCACCCCCTCGCCCCCCTCACCCCCCACTTGACGCCCTCCCGCCCCCAGGAGGACTATTCATCACATGATGAATTACAGTCCCGACCCCTCACCACCCCCCGACCCTCCACCAGTCCCGGGCCG
>NZ_BQUN01000091.1:10430-12409 GCF_026008495.1 Streptomyces sp. A012304 | reverse complement strand
CCGCCGCCTGGGCCGCCTTGCGGGCCGCGATGATCGCCGCACGGCGGGCCGCCGCGCGGATCGCCGCCTGGATGGCGATACGGGCCGCGATACCGATCAGCACCGGGAAGAACGTCCCGGACGGGTCGGAGAAGGTGGCCGGCGCGTTGTTGCTGTAGGCGTACGCGTTCAGCGTGGCCGGCTGGCTGTAGTCGACCATCGGGTCGACCTGGATGAACCGCCCGGTGACGGGGTCGTAGTCACGGGCGCCCAGCCGGGTCAGCCCCGTGTCCTTGTCGACCGTGCCGCCGACGAAGCCGCGCTCTCCGGGCCAGGCGGTGGGCTGCTGCCCGCGCGCCTCACCGAACGGCATCGACTTGCGCCGGGTGACGCCCATCGCCGGACCCACCATGTCCACGACCGTGTGGGACGTGCCGTGGTGGTCGGCCAGCATCATCTGACGGACGCCGCCGGTCGCGCGGACCGTCGTCGAGCCGTCGGGGTGCGGGTAGAAGCGTTCGGCCTTCGCGCTGGTGTTGGCCGCGTTGACCGTCAGCTCGGCCTCGCCGAGGTAGAGCGTGCGGCTGCCGTCCGCTCCGGTGCGGATGAGGCGTTCGCCGTCCGCGCCGTAGAGGTACGACGTGGCCTTCGTGCCCCCGCCCTCGACCGGCTCGGTCACCTTGTGCAGGTTGCCCTCGACGTCGTACTCGAGCGTCTGGTTGACGCCCTGGTGCTGACGTCCGGTGGTGTTGCCGGCCTTGTCGTAGGAGAAGGTGTTGAGGCGCTCGCCCTGCGGGCCGGTCGACTTGATCTCGGCCAGCGCGTTCGGGCCGCCCACGCCCTCCTTGCCGTACACGTACGAGCGGGTGACGTCCTTCGTGGTGTCGCCCGTCGGGTCGTGCTCCACGAGCTTCTTGCGGTTGCCCGCGTCGTCGTACTCGAACGACTGCCAGTACGCGTCCGGACCGCCGACCGTGTCCTTCGACGGAGCGGCCGTGCAGTCGTCCGTCGTCTTCGAGGTCCAGGCAGCGGTCATCTGCCGCAGCTGGTCGTAGACGAAGCACTGCGTGTCGGGCTTGCCCGCGTCGGACGCCGCGCTGCCGGGCACGTCGGTGATCTTGGTGACGTTGCCGGCCTCGTCGTACCCGTACCGCGTCTCGCTGATGCGGACCGGGCTGACCGAGCGGTCGAAGGTGGCCGTCTGGAGGCGGCGCGTGAACTCGTCGTAGATGTACGAGCCGTACACCTTCTTGCCCGCCGGGCCCGAGTCCGTGCGCAGGATCTCGCCGTACGCCGAGTACTCGACGTCCGCGAGGTACGTGGACGCGCCGCCGACGGAGATCGGCAGGTCGTCGGAGTTGTAGCGGAAGACGACCCGCTCGGTCACCAGACCGCCCAGGCCGGGAAGCTGGACCCAGGCGAGGTTTCCGGTCGGCGTGTAGTCGTACTCGTACTCGTACGTGCCGGCCAGACCCGTCTGTTCGGCCGGGATCACCGTCTTCGTCGACTTCACCCGGTAGGCGTCGTCGTACGCGGTGACCTCCTCCCGGTACTCCAGGCCGTTGTCGTAGCGGATCTGCGCCGTGGGCAGGCCCTTGCCGAGGGTGTCGTACGTCCACTCCACGCGCTTGGGGCCGGTTTCGCTGCCCTCGCGCAGGGTGGTCGGACGGCCGCCGTCGTCGTAGGTGGTGACCAGGGACCGCTTGAACGGGTCGATCGTCTCGACCACGTTGTCGGAGTTGTCGTACCGCATCTCGGTACGCCCGCCGTCGGGCTCGACGACCGCCGTCTGGCGGCCCCGCTTGTCGTACTCGAACGAGGTGACGGCGCCGCCCGGGGCGGTCACCTTCATCAGGTTGTCGAGGTCGTCGTACTCGTAGACGGTGTCCCGCCACTTCGTACGCTCGGCGTTGGTGTACTCGCGCAGCCGCTCCACGCGGCCCTCGGCGTCCTCGAAGGTCGCCGTGACGGTGTCGCCCTTCGGCGGGATCGTCGTGGAC
>NZ_BQUN01000091.1:0-10315 GCF_026008495.1 Streptomyces sp. A012304 | reverse complement strand
TCTCCGCGGTGGGCTGGCCCAGGCCGTCGAAGGTGGTGCGGGTCTGGGACGGGACGTCCTGGTCACCGACCGGGAGCAGCTTCGGCTCCGGTTCCTCCTTGTTGTAGTAGGCCTCGTTCTCCTTCCACTTGCGGCCCGCGCTGTCGTGGAAGGTGTCGCTGACGATCCGGCCCGCGCCGACCGCCTCGTCCTGGGTCTGCCGCTCGCGCAGCAGGCCGTCGAGGATCTCGTAGGACACGGCGTACTGGCCGTTGTCCTTGACTGTCCGCGAGGTGATGACGGTCGGGCCGTCGCGGCGGACGGTGTAGTCGTACGTCGCGGTCGGGCTGTCCTTCGCCGGGTCGCGGTCGATCTCCCAGACCTTCAGGAGCCGGCCCAGCGGGTCGTACTCCATCGTGGCCTTCTTGCCGTTGGCGTCCTCCTCGGTCAGCGGCAAGCCGCGGACGTCGTCGAACACCGTGGTCTCCGTGTGACCCAGAGGGTCGGTGGAAACCTGCTTGGTCGGGCGTGCCACCGTCGTCGGCGTGTACGTCACGGACGTCTTGCGGTTGTCCGCGTCCCAGGTGGCGGTCTCCCGGCCGTGGATGTCGTACTGGGTCTTGTCGATGGTGATGTAGCCGTCGCCCTTGGCGTTGAGCTCCTGGACCTCGGTGGGCAGGCCCTTGGTGGGGGCCGCGCCGAAGGCCAGGTTGTCGTAGAGCGTGCGGGTGTCCTCGACGACCTCGCCGCCGGTGGTGCCGCAGGCGCCGAGCGTGGTCTTCTCGCGGGACTCCAGATCGATCAGGTACGCGGAGGTGTTGCGGGCGTAGCTGACCGTGGAGCAGCGGAGCTTGCCGCCCAGCGTCTTCTCCTCGACCTGGTACGGCAGGCCGTAGCTGTCGTACTTGGTGGTCTCGGTGGAGGTGCGCCAGGTGTCGCCCTTGACCCGCTCGCGGGTGCGGACGGTCTCCGGGCGGGCCATCCACGCCTCCAGCGCGGTGGTGCCGGCCCGTGTGCGGGTGGCCGTGTTCACCGCCCAGGGGGTGGTGACGGTGGCCGAGTCGATGGCTCCGCCGTCGGACTCGTAGGTGATCTGTTCCAGGAGCTGGCCCTGGTACTGGGGCAGGTCGGGGTGGCTCGCGCCGTCACTGGCCTCGACGGCCGAGGACCGGGTGCCCGAGGGCAGCTTGTCGCCGTGCAGGCCGCGGAAGTAGCGGTGCTCGGTGAGCTGCTTGATGTCGTCGCCGGCGCCCTGGCGGGTGCGGACCCGTTCGTAGCCTCGGTACTGGGACCAGGTGCGGTGTTTGTTCTCGGTGAACTCGCTGTCGTCGTAGGCCCAGGCTGCGCCGCCGAGGAACTCGTAGGAGGTGACCTTGGCGGGGCTGTCGGTGACCAGGTCCTCTTCGCGGACCTGGGTGACGACGTACTTGTGGAACCAGTCCTTCACCGGGTTGAGGGCGCCCTTGGGCGTCCAGTACTGCGGGAAGCAGCGCATGGTGTTGGACTCGGGCGAGGCCGGCATCCGCTTCGGCTCCAGGGCCTGGCAGTCGCGCGGCGAGTAGCTGATGCCGATCCGGCCGCCGGTCTCGGTGTCGATGGCGTTGATCCGGTACCGGGAGAAGGGCGGCAGGCCCTCCACCTTGTCGACGCGGTTGTCCAGCTGGACGCCCGCGAAGGAGACCTTCGGCATGTCGGCCGTGGCGCCCGCGCCATGACCGGTGCGGGTGACCGACTCCAGCCACAGGGCGGGCGAGGTGCCGTCACCGGTGGCCGGGTAGGTCTGCTCCAGCGTCCAGGAGTCGACCGGCTTCAGCGCGGTGCCGGACAGCACACTGGTGCTGATCTTCTTCAGGCGCTTGGTCGACCAGAACGTCGGCGAGTACTTGTCGGTGCACTTGGCACCGGAGGCACACTCCTGGTCCAGCGGCGTGTCCGGCCAGAACTTGGCGTTGGCCGTCGTCCGCTTGGACTCCGCGCAGTCGAACGACGAGGTCGGCACGCAGCGTTCGGCCAGGGTGAAGGAGACCCGGCCGGCCGGCAGGACGCCGAACAGCTTGTCGAAGCGCAGACCGTAGTCGATGCGCTCCAGCTCGGCGGCGCGCGTGTAGGCGATCTGCTGGTCGGCCTTCATGTTCTGGCCGTAGAAGTTGGTCCGCTTGGTCCACCACAGGGTCATGGCGTCGCCCAGCGGGTCGACGACGTAGTCCAGGTTCCAGCGGTAGGCCTGGGCGCAGTCGGAGTCCATGAACGCGGTCGCGTGGCACGGCTCGGTCGGGTGGTTGCCGAACACCGGCACGGTGAGCGCCGAGTTGGTGACCGTGCCGTCCGGGGCGCCGGGCAGCTTGTTCAGACCGAAGTGGTACTGGGTGCCGTCGGTGGTGGTCAGGACCCAGTACTCGCCGGTCTTGGTGCCGTTGGCGGCGCCGGACTTGTGCTCCAGGCGGGAGCCGTCGTCGTCGGCGGGACGCCACTCGTCGGTGCCGTCCTTCTTGACGAGTTCGGTGGTGTTGCCGCCCAGCGACATCACGACGTGGTCGGAGCCCCAGCACAGGTCACCGCTGTCGCCGGTGTTGTTGGGCTTGAGGTCGTTGCCCTTGTCGTCCTTGATCGGGGCCTTGTCGTCCGAGCAGGAGCGGTACTTGCGCTCGATGAAGCCCGGCTCGTAGTCCCAGCCTTCCGCGATCCAGGAGGACTGCGCGTTGGTGGACGCCGTGCGGCCGTCCACGGCCTGCGAGGAGTAGGACAGTTCGACCTCGGGCTGCGGGCCGCCGGGGACCTCGGGCGCCTCGATCGGGTACGTCCAGGAGAACCCGCCGGAGGACGAGCCCGCCATCCAGGAACCGGACGGCGACAGCGAGGTCGCCTCATGACTGCCACCCGGACCGGACGCGGCGGCCGCCGCGGCGAACACGGTCGGCGCCGCCGCCAGATCGGCGGTGCCCGTGACGGTCTTCGCGGTCGGGTCGTTGGCGCCCGGCAGCGGGGTGCGGGTACGGCAGCGCTCCAGGCCGGGCGTGGTCAGCGCACAGGCCGGAAGCCGGTAGAGCCGGAGCCGGGAGCCCCAGTCACCGCCGTAGGTGTCCTTGATCGACGCGTAGTCCAACTCCAGTTCGACGGAGCCGGACGCGGCGGGGGCCAACCCGCTCTTCGCGGGTGCCGCGGTGAACAGCACGCCCTGGACGCCGGCCTTGCGGGCGGCGGCCTCGTCCTTGACCTGCACCTGGACGGCGGTGCCGGCGTCGGCGGCGGCCTGCTTCGGGGTCAGACCGCGGTTGCGCAACGCCTTCCTGGCGCTCGCGGCGGACGTCTGACGGGCCTTCACCATGCCGGTCTGCACGGTGGTCGAGCCCTGGGTGCCCGGGAGTCCCGGGGTGGCGCCGGTGGTCAGCGGCGCGCGCTTGGGCAGCTTGTCACGGCTGTCGGTCACCAGCGTCGTGAACGTGCCGGTCGCGATCCTGCCCGCAGCGGGCCTGAAGGACGCCGTGGCCTGGTCAGGAGCCTCGGTGCGCTTCTTGTCGAATTCCCTACCGGGAACGGATCGGTCGCGTTTCACGTCTGAGATCCGGGTGCTTCCGTCCGCGGCGCGCGCGTCGTCGGGGATCAGTCCGACGAAGAGCACGAGGCCGACGAAGAGGGAAACGGATCTGTGCCAGTGGCCGAAGTACCGTAGCTGTCTTATCAATTGGTCCACTAAAGGACCTCCCCCTTACTTCACTCTGTGTAGTCGAGTGTTGAACGGTCAGACAGTAGGCGCTGCCGATCAAGCTGACAAGTAAAGCCTGGGCAATGCGACAATCCCCACTTTGACCATGCGTTAGCAAAGAAAAGCCCAGTTGACGTGTACTGTTCGGCCTCGCGGCCCGCGTGTGGAAGGGCGCGCAGCGGGCCACGACCAGGCCCGCACGGCAACGACTCCGGGGGGATTCGCCCATGCCAGAAATATCCCGAAGACAGCGCCCGACCAGGCGCTGTGTGCGGGCCGCGCTCGTCGCGGTGCTCGCCGGCGGGACACTGGGGCTGACACCGATCGCGCCGCTCACCGCGGCCGCGGCCGACACCGACTCGACCACGGTGGCCGCGGACCCCGAGGAGCGCGCACTGCGGCAGGCCGCCGAGAGCGGCAAGCCCGTGGAGGTGGTGTCCGCCCGCACCGAGACCAGCGAGACGCACGCCCTGCCCAACGGCAATCTGCGTCACACCCAGCACACCCTGCCCGTCCGTGTGAAGCGGGAGGGTGCCTGGACCCCGGTGGACACCACGCTCACCGAGGTGGCCGGCCGTGTCTCGCCCAAGGCGACACCCGGCCGTGTCACGTTCTCCGCCGGCGGCGACACCCGTCTGGTGACCCTCGCCGACCAGGGCGGCGAACTGGCCCTGACCTGGCCGAAGGCCCTGCCCGAACCCGTCCTGGACGGCGCGACGGCGACCTACCCGGAGGTGTTCCCGGGGGTCGACCTGGCGGTGCGGGCCGGGGTGGACGGCTTCAGCCAGGCGCTGATCGTGAAGACACCCGAGGCGGCGGACCGTCCGGAGCTGAACCAGATCGGCTTCGGGCTGGACACCAAGGGCCTGGACGTCCGGAAGGACACCGAGACCGGCACCCTGCGGGCGGTGAACGCGGCCGGCCAGACGGTGTTCGCCTCGTCCACGGCCCGGATGTGGGACTCCTCGGGCACCGCGGAGGAGCAGGCCCCGGCCCCCGCCGCGAAGAGCACACCGCGGGCCGCCGCGAAGACCGCTCCGCGCGCCGCCGCGGCACCCGCCGATGAGACCGGCCCGAGCGCCGCCGCGAAGAGCGGCCCGAGCGCCGCCGCGGAGGCGTCCCCGTTCACCCCGGGCACCAAGAGCGGTGACGTCGGCGTCCAGGTGACCGGCGAGCAGATCGTGCTGACGCCCGATCAGAAGCTGCTGGACGCGCCGGACACCCGGTTCCCGGTCTACATCGACCCGCGGATGACCGGCACCCGCGAGGCCTGGACCATCGCCTACCGCCCGACCCCGAAGGCCAGTTACTGGAACGGCACCGGCTGGGAGGGCAAGACGACGGACGAGGCGCGCGTCGGCTACGAGTCCTCCTCCGGCGGAACCGCCCGCTCCTTCTTCCGTGTCGGCTCGAAGTTCCTCGCCGGTGTGAAGGTGATCGACGCGCAGTTCCAGATCACCGAGACGCACTCCTGGTCCTGCACGCCGAAGCCGGTCGAGCTGTGGCTGACGGGCCCGATCCCCTCCAAGACCACCTGGGCCGAGCAGCCGTCCTGGTCGACCCGCCAGGACACCCGCACCGTCGCCCACGGCAACGAGACCTTCGGCTGCGCGAACGCGGGGGTCGACTTCGACGCCAAGGACGCGGCGGTCAAGGCGTCGCAGAAGAAGTGGTCGAACATCACCTTCGGTCTGCGGGCCCCGCAGAGCGCGGAGGACGGCCGGGACGAGTACAGCTGGAAGAAGTTCAAGCCGGACGCCAAGCTGATCGTCGAGTTCAACCGCCCGCCGAAGGCCCCCTGGGCGCTGGACACCGTGCCCAGCACCAAGGTCGGCACCAACCAGTGCGGCAACGGTTCCTCGTATGTGACGGTCGGCAACACGGACGTCCGGCTGACCGCGCAGGTGTGGGACCCGGACGGCGGTGAGGTCAACGTCCAGTTCCACCTGTGGGCCACCGGCAAGCACGACACCTCGCCCGGTGTCATCTTCGACAAGCGCTACAAGGTCACCGTCAAGGCGAGTTCCTCCAAGGGAGCCCAGGCGCGGGTGACCGTGCCCAAGGAACTGCTTGCCAAGCACGTCGGCGCGAGCAACGGCCAGTTCTCCTGGAAGGCGCAGGCCGAGGACGTCCACGACGACTCCTTCGCCTCCGACTGGACACCGTCGCAGGGCGCGCCCGGCTGCCGCTTCGCCTTCGACCCCAAGGCGCCGACCGTGATGCCGACCGTGGCGTCCAAGGACGGCCTGTACCCGGAGACCACCCCGGACGGCGAGCCGGTCGAGGGCGCGCTGGCCCGCACCAAGGGCGTGTTCGAGTTCGGCGCCAACGGCGAGACGGGCGCGACCGAGTACCTGTACGGCCTGGACCGCACCCCGCCGAGCACCCCCGCGCGGCCCACCACCAAGGGCGGTTCGGCAACGGGTGAGGCCACCCCGCTGACGCCGGGACCGCACACGCTGTACGTGCGGATCGTCGACGCGGGCGGCAACCCCGGCCCCATCTACCCGTACCGCTTCTATGTGAAGAGCCCGGGCGTGATGGACAAGCCCGGTGACGTCAACGGCGACGGCCTGCCCGACTTCTTCGCCGTCGACGGCACGGACAACCTGCGCCTGTACGGCGGCACGGGCGGCGGCAAGATGGCGACGATGCTCCCGCTCTCCTCGGGCGGCGGCTGGAACGGCGCCCTGCTGACCCACCGCGGCGACTGGGACGCGGACCTCTACGAGGACCTGGTGGCGCGCCGCGACGGCAAGCTGTGGCTGTACCCGAACAACGGCCTGGGCGAGTTCACCGAGGACACCAAGCAGGAGGTGTACTTCTTCCCGGACCCGGAGACGGACGTGGCGACGAACCCGGCGGACCTCAAGCAGATCGTGTCCGTCGGTGACATCACGCCCGACAGCGAGTCGAACAACCCGGACTTCGTCGCGGTCATCGGCGACCAGCTGTGGTTCCTGCCCGGCTACGCCAACGGCACGGTCGAGCCGGGGTACCTGATCGGCAACGGCGGCTGGGGCAAGATGCAGCTCGCCTCGCCCGGTGACGTCGACGGCGACGGTTTCACCGACCTGATCGCCCGCAACACCGAGAACGGCGAGCTGTACCTGTACCACGGCCGCAGCCGGGGTGACGCGGACGGCGACGGCGTTCCCGACGGCGGCACCGACCCGGCGTCGCTGGGCGTCCCGGCCAACCGCACGGTGTACGCGACCGGCTGGACCACGGCGGCCCGTCCGCTGTTCACCGCCTCCGGTGACACCGACGGTGACGGCGTGCCGGACCTGTGGACCACCACGCCGAACGCGTCGGCGGGCCTGGAGTTCGTCCCGGGCCGCAAGACCGGCCCGGTCGGCCCCGCCGCCGTGGTGGGCGGCACCGGCTGGCAGACGATCAAACTGATCTCCTGACCGCCGGCACGAGGTGAGAGAACGGCCGGTCGCGCACCCGCGCGACCGGCCGTGTCGTTTAGGGCCTGAGGGGTCGGCGCGCGGGGGAGAGACATGACGGAACAAGCGGCGCGGCTCTCGGGGGCGTGTGAGGGGTGCGGCCGGCCCGGCGTGGGGTGGGCCGTGCAACTGGTCATGGGTGGCCGGCTGCGGTGGGAGACGGAGTGGGCCTGCGACGTGTGCGGCATCGCGCACGACGGCGGCTGGGGGCCGTCCCCGGCGCATGTGCGCGAGGCGATCGTGGGGCAGCACGGTCTCCACCGTCTGAGGCCGAGGGACGACGAGGTTCGCGGCGCGGGCGTTCTGAAGGCGTTCCGTGACGCCTTCGGGCTCTCCCTCCGGGAGGCCCGGGAGGCGGCGGACAGCCTGCGCGCGGGCGGCTACGAGGGCACGTACGTGGAGACCCGCCTGCTCTCGGACCTTCTGCACGGGCAGGCGAAGGGGGACCAAGAATGAAGACAGGGGTGAACTCGGGGTCCGGCGAGCCGGCCTACCGGGAAGCGGCCCGGCGGGTGGCCGACCTGTTGCTGACGGACGACGCGGCCGCCCTGGACGCTCTGCCGGAGCGGGCGCGGGCCGAGCTGCTCGCCCCCTTGTTCGCGGTGTCCCGGGCCCTCGACGAGCAGCGGGATCTCCCGCACCTGCGCGCCGCGGTGGACGCCCTCAGGAGCGCGGCTGCCGCGGCGCGCGCGGAGTTGCCGGGCGATCTCAGGCAGCCGATCGAAGACCTGCGGTTCGTCTCCGCCCGCCAGGCGTGGGCGGCCGCCGTCGCGCGGGCCGGGCTGTTCGTGGTCGCAGGGCACGAGGCGCCGGAGGGGCTCATGCCGCCCGGGGTCGCCAACGCCATGTTCAGCATGCCCGCGTCGGACCGGCTGTGCGAGGCCTGGAAGGACGTCGAGGACCCCCGGCTGCGCGAGAAGGCCAACGCCGACTGGTACCGGCTGTCGGTCGAGCGGGGGCTGTTCCGGCCGGAGGACCCCCGCTTCCATCTCGCCTCCGACATCGAGCCGTGGATCTGTGTGGAGCTGCGCGGCCCCTGGGACATCATGGGTGAGGGCGCCGCCGGCCCCCTGGGCAGCGCCTTCTGCCGGCCCGAGTTCCGGATGCTGTCGCTGGACGGGAACGTCCTGGTGGGCGGCACCACGAGCCAGTTCTCGATCGGCACGGTCGTGGTGACGGAGCCGCACCGCGCCAAGGAGCTGCGCGACTTCGCGGAACACGCGGCGGAGTCGGAGTACGCCGTCTGGTCGGCACGTGACAAGGCGGCCGCCCGCCGGTGGCTGGAGCTCCACCCGGCCGACCCGGGGATCTGAAACACCGGAAGTTTTTCGAGTGGCTGCGCGGACCATTGACGCGCAAGGGGTTCGATTCTACGGTCCCGTCCGGCAACACGATCACTGTTCGAGATGACGAACGGTGGGCCCCCACCGAAGGAGCCGGAAACGGCACCCCCGAACTCGGCATCAACCCACTGAACTGGAGCACCGGATGGCCCGTCGCCTACTGACCCTGCTGGCCGCCTTGCTGCTGGCCCTGTCCCTCGGGCAGCCCTCCGCGAGCGCGGCCTCGTTCGCCAACCCGGTCAAGGCGCAGAAGGGCGCCGATCCCTGGATCTCGTACCACGACGGCAACTACTACATGGTGACGACGAGCTGGACCGACGTCATCACCATCCGCAAGTCCGCCACCCTGGCCGGTCTCGCCACCGCCCCGAACATCGAGGTGTGGAAGGGTGACGCGCCCTCCCGCTGCTGCAACATCTGGGCGCCGGAACTGCACTTCCTCAACGGCCGCTGGTACCTGTACTACGTCGCCGGGCAGAACGTCTCCGACTACAACCCCACCCAGCGCACGCACGTCCTGGAGAGCGCCGGCTCCGACCCGCTCGGCCCGTACACCTACAAGAACCAGCTCAACTCCGCCTGGATGCTGGACCCGACGGTCGCGACCATCAACGGTCAGCTGTACCTCTTCGGCAGCGCCAGCGGCGGCACCCAGAACCTCGTCGCCGCCCGGATGTCCAACCCGTACACCCTCGCCACCGGCTTCTCCACCGTGTCCACGCCGACCTACGACTGGGAGCGCAACGGCACCGTCAACGAAGGGCCCGAGATCCTCCAGCGCGGCGGCAGGACCTTCCTCATCTACTCGGCGAGCGGCTGCTGGACCCCCGACTACAAGCTCGGCCAGCTGACCCTCACCGGCAGCGACCCGCTCTCCGCGTCCTCCTGGACGAAGAAGTCCACGCCGGTCTTCCAGCGCAATGACGCGAACGGCGTCTACGGCCCGGGCCACAACGGCTTCTTCACCTCACCCGACGGCACCGAGAGCTGGATCGTCTACCACGCCAACGACGCGGCGTCGGACGGCTGCGACAACGGGCGGACGGCCCGTGCGCAGAAGTTCACCTGGAACGCCGACGGCACCCCGAACCTCGGGACGCCGGTCCGCCTCGGCGCGAGCCTCGCGGGTCCCTCCGGGGAGCCGTCCACCGTCTCCACCACGTACACCCTCACCAACCGCAACAGCGGCAAGTGCCTCGACGTCGCCGGGAGTTCCACGGCGGACGGCGCGAACGTCCTCCAGTACACCTGCAACGGCGGCGCCAACCAGCGCTGGCGTGTCGAGGACCTGGGCGACGACACCAGCCGCCTGGTGAACGTGGCCACCGGCAAGGTCCTCGACACCGCCGACTGCTCCACCGCCGACGGCGCCGACCTGCGGCAGTGGAGCTGGCTGAACAACACCTGCCAGCGGTTCCGCTTCCTGGCCACCGACAGCGACTACGTCCGCATCGTCAACCAGGCCACCGGCAAGGTCGCGGACGTCGCCAACTGCTCCACGGCCGACTCCGCCGACGTCCGCCAGTGGACCTGGCTGAACAACGCCTGCCAGCAGTGGCGGCTGAACCCGGCCTAGCCGGTCAGCCCACCTGCATACCCGCCGCGTTCGGCCAGCTCTGGGCGTTGGGCCAGCCGGTCGCCGCGGCGGGGGAGAGGCCGTTGGTACCGCGCACCTGGGCGGCGGTGAGGCCGCCGCGGGCCGGGACGCCGGGCGGGGTGGGGCCCGCGGGCATCGCGGCGGCGGGAGCCATCGGCGCCGCGGGGGGCGGGGTCATCGCGGCGGCCGGAGCCATCGCCGCGGCGGGCGCCATGGCCGCCGCGGGAGCCGCCGGAGCGGG
>NZ_BQUN01000090.1 GCF_026008495.1 Streptomyces sp. A012304 | reverse complement strand
TCGTGACCGGCGCCGTGATCATCGCCGGCATCGGCTTCGCCGGTTCCTACGCGGCCGTCCGCGAGCTGGCCGTCAAGAAGGGCTTCGGGGACTTCTCCTACGTCTTCCCGATCGGCATCGACGCGGGCATCTGCGTCCTGCTCGCCCTCGACCTGCTGCTGACCTGGATCCGCATCCCCTTCCCGCTCCTGCGGCAGACGGCGTGGCTGCTGACCGCCGCCACGATCGCCTTCAACGGCGCGGCCGCCTGGCCCGACCC
>NZ_BQUN01000089.1:104643-117095 GCF_026008495.1 Streptomyces sp. A012304 | reverse complement strand
GAGACCGGCCTGACCATCAGACCTGCCTGACCAACGGCACGACACCACGAGTTCAACCTCAGTAAGTGAGCGTTTGGTTCTCTGTTGCCCGTTTCATTTGGCTTAGCTGTCGCGCCAGTTGGTGGTGGTCTCGCGGGTGAGTCGCCGGGTCATGAGGTTGATGGCGGCGAGTTGGATCATTGCTGCTGATCGGTGCGGGTGGGTTCCGTAGTCGCGGGCCAGGCGGCGGTGGTGCATGAGCCAGCCGAGGGTGCGTTCGATGACCCAGCGGCGGGGCTGGACGCGAAAGCCGCGGAGGGCGGGGTCGCGCTGGACGATTTCCAGGTCGATGCCGATCTCGGCGGCGTGTTCGACGGCTTTGGTCTTGTAGCCGTTGTCGGCCCAGGCTTTGGTGATGGTGGGGTGGTGCTCGCGGACTTAGCTCAGGAGGTGGGTGCCGGCGGCGGAGTCGTGGACGCTGGCGGCGGTGACGGCGACGGCCAGCAGGAGGCCGAGCGTGTCGGTGACGATGTGCCGCTTGCGTCCGATGATTTTCTTGGCGGGGTCGACGCCTTGGCTGGTCAGGTGGACGGTGGCGGAGGTTTTGATGCTCTGGCTGTCGATCAGGCAGGCGCTGGGCTCGCTGGTGCGGCCTTCGGCCTGGCTTACTTTGCCGCGTAGGAGGCCGGTGAGCTGGTCGAAGATGCCGTCGGCTTCCCAGTGGGCGAAGTAGCCGTAGACGCTCTGGTGGGGTGGGAAGTCGTGGGGCAGGTAGCGCCAGGGGATGCCGGTGCGGTCGGCGTAGAGGATGGCGTTCATCAGGGCGTGCAGGTCGTGGGTGGGTTTGCGGATGCCTTTAGGGAGAGGGCGCCATGGACCTCACGTGGGTCGAGTCGAGGGCGGGCCGATGATTGTCGTGGAGGAATCGTTGAGAAACCTCTGGGGCGGCTACGCGAACTCTGATTACGAATCCGCCTGTGAGGTCGAAGGCTACACCGGATTGGTGAGTTTCGGAGAGGTGCCGGACTCCGGGCTGGCGCTGGTGATCGGTGATATCCCCGCCCCGACCGCTTTCATGGAGGAGTTCTGCGCCATTGTTCAATGGATCTCGGCCTCCAGTGATGCCCGATTCATCGAGGTTGTGCGCGGGGGGATCGACGATGTGGACAATTGGGTGGATGGTCCGGTGGTGAACGCGACGGGTCCGCTGGCCGTATTCGATGCGGCTCTGCCTGGAACAGAGGCTCACACAGATGAACTTCTGCTGGTGAATATCGAGTCGGCGGTCTATCAACTGAGGACCGCAGACATCGAGTCAGACACGGGTACATGCGCACGAGTTCACAAATTCGATCGAGTGACCCAGTCGGCTGAGTGTACTCGTTGAGTACGGAACCCCCGTCAGCCCTTGGGGGTGTGGGTTCCCGTATGAATCGGGACTGCTTCCTCTCCTTCAATGGAGCGGATCCGCCGCAGATCTCGTCACCAACAGCTTCTTGAGGATGTCGAAGGCGCTACGGGGTCCTCGCCACCGACCCGACCACTGGCAAGACCTCCCAGCAGAAGGTCACCGACACCATCGAGGGCAAGGGCGAGAAGAAGCTCGTCAAGCTCACGATCGACACCGACGGCGACAAGGGCCACGCCACCGACACCATCACCGCGACCGCCGGCCACCCCTTCTGGATCCCCGACCTGAAGAAATGGCTCAAGGCCGGCGAACTCAAGCCCGGGCAATGGCTCCAGACCGGCACCGGCACCTGGGTCCAGGTCGACGCGGTCAGCGCCTGGACACAACAGGCGGCGGTCTACAACCTCACCGTCGACACCACGCACACGTACTATGTGGCCGCCGGGGCGACTCCGGTCCTGGTGCACAATTCCAGTCCGACCAGTGGTACCCCGGCATGCGGCACGCAGCTGCCGTTGTTCATCCTTCGCGATGGCGAGATCGCCTCGCCCGCGCAAATGGCGGCGAGTTCGGGCGGGCCCACTGCTGGTAAGCGAGTTCCCTCGTCCATCCGCAATCAAATGGTCCGGAAGGCGCAGGCGGAGAATGACGGTGTTCTCACGTGCTGGAGGTGTGGCCAGACAACGAAGAATCCCGCGAATGTGCAGATAGGTCATGTCAACGTCCCGCGCTCCAAGGGTGGGAACCTGACGCAGGGAAACCTCTGCATCGAGGGCATGGCCTGCAATGGAAGCGCTCAGGATCGAGGTGCGCCTTCGTTGGGAATGTCATGCGCTGAGAGAGGAAGCTGTGGAGCCCCGAGAGGAAGATCCGATTAACGTGCGATGTGACACTCTTCTCCTGGATGTCGAGTCCGATGACGGAGTGAAGGCCCAGGAGAGGGTGAAGGTGATGCCACTGGGAGATGACCGGTACAAGGTCTTGCTGTCTCCGGGCTTTTTCCAGGGCATTGCTGCCGGCGATGAGATCAAGCTCGCGCACGAGCCCCCGCGAGTTGACATCCTTGCGCGAGGTGGAAACGTTTGCGTACAGTGTTTCCATCAAAGCGTTTCAATGGAAGCCCTCGACGAACTCAAGCGCGGAATCTCGCAACTCGGTGGTCGAGTTGACGGCGAGCTCGAGAATCTCGTTGTATTGACGATCCCGGTCTCTGCAGGATTCGAAGCCATCGAATCAGTCATGGCAAATTTGCCGGATCAGGGAGTCGAGTGGATGTATGGAAACGTGTACGACCCTGACAGTGGCGAACCGCTTGGATGGTGGGAATAGGGATATTTCCGTTTGTCGTCGGGTCGCCGGTTCCGAGTAGTATGTATTTTCGATACAGTCGGGCGCCCGGCACTTTGCCTACGTGGAGCAAATGCGATTTCAAGGCTGGGGAATGCTGCAGCGGGCGATACGTCCGGTATTTTCCCTTCAGAGACGAGGCGGCGGCCTCAGTGATTGTCGGGGCGGGGACCTGCGACGCAGTTCTCGAGGAAAGCGCGTACGCGGTTCCCCGGCCATCCGGCGGCAGCCGCGGCCGGCCAGAAGCGCAAGCCGTCGTGGGCATCGAGCGGGACGAGGAAGTCGAGGATGTGGTCGATGGTCGCGGGGTCGGGAACCGCGCGTTGAATGGCGACGGCGCGCAGGGCGCCGTCAGCGAGTGAAGGGTTCCCACTGTTGGGTAACCGCCTCGTCCAGTGTCAGCATCCGTAGTCCTCCCGATCTCGATCGGCAGAGTAACGTCCCAGTTCGATATCGGTCAGATTCCACACCTCCAAGAAACTTGCAGCGATAGTGAGGCAGGAGTGCTGGCGGCCGGGTTGCGTCCTGAGAAGTGGTGTAAGGGTTCCCACCTGTTCCGGGCGTTTGTCCTGACGTCGGAGTGAGTGTCCGGTCTCCAGGCTGCCGCCGAGGTCGGCGGCTTGGATACAGGCCAGATCGGCACTCGGTCCAAAGCGGTTTTCGCCGGCTACACGTTTGCGCTGATCGACACGGGAAGGGGCAGCGTCACTGTGAGCCTCGTCGGTAGTAAAAGGTGCTTCGCGGTGCACATTGCGCAGGACTGGCTCCAGATTGCCGACGGCATGACAGCAGAGTTGTCCCAGGTCGTGGAGGTGGCGGCGCACTGGAAAGGAGGGGCGTCGTACGATTCCCTGAGCGCAAGGTACCCCTTCATGCGGGTCACTGAACTCGCCCGGGTTCTGGCGAGCCCGGACCCGATTGCCGCTCAGTGGGACTGGCTTCGCAGCGCGCCGGAATTCTGCGACGACCGGGACCTGGTCGACGCCGCCCATCGGGACCCTGTGCTTCGCTCGTACTTCCCCGACCTGAGTCATCGGTCCCTCCAGCTGTCCCGGTCGTTCACCGACCGTGAGGGCGCCGTTCGCATCTCCTTGCAGGACGGGGGCTACCGCGTCCAGCAGTCCGGGGAGTCCAGCCAGGGAAGGGAGTACGCATCGCTCGAGGCGGCCGTGGCCGCGGCGAGTGCACTACTGGGGTCCCCGTCGGCGTGAGTGAGGTCGCTGCTGGACGCGAGGAGATCATGAGGACGTCGCTGCTTGAGCTCGCACGCCGTGACTGGTCCGCACTGCGCTGCGGCTGCGGGCAGTCGGGTGCGCATCTGACAGACACGTTCGCCAAACTGTTGGACGCCCGGAGCACGCAGGAGATGATCGGGCACACGCTGGAGAACCACCTTGAGGTGCAGAGCATGCTCTTCGAGGTGGCCCCTCATGCCGTGCCTGTGATGCTCACGGCGCTGGGGGAGGAGCTGCACGACGCCGTCAGGAGACACTTCCTGGGGATGCTGGAGTACCTCGTGACAGGGGAGTCGCATCGAAGCGAGATCGAGGCCGGTCGCCCCGATCTTGAGGAGCAGTGCGTCGCCGCGGTGCGTGAGGGCATCTTGGCGCTGTACGCCGAGGCTGTGTCCGGGAACGCCGAGGCCGCGTTCGACATTCTTGAGTTCGTGGACGAGGACGAAGACCGGCGGGAGTACTACCGACAGGCGCTTTCTTGGAGGGACGGGAAGGCCGGCAAGCGGTAAGAGTGACGGGAAACGTCGGCCTCGCCGCCGGAGCCGTTCTCGGCGCACATGAGGTCGAAGCTCCATGGCCAGCGACCGCGGCGCTGAGCACGAACAGGAACCGGGAGCCGGGCACGCGCCCAGACGCAGTTGCGGGCAGGAGCCCGCAAGCCGGGCTGGTACCGCACGCCAGCGAGGGCCGGACGGATGGCGGCGAAGGCGGCCAAGTACGCCGGCGACATCACCAAGGCGGCGGACAAGACCGGCGACGTGGCCGACAAGATCGAGACCGCGGTCGAGTGCACGAGCACCGCGATGGACGTGGCCTCGATGGCTGCCGCCAACAGTTTCATGCCGGGAACCGAAGTCGTCATAGCCGACGGCAGCCGCAAACCCATCGAACAGGTCAAGGAAGGCGACGAGGTCCTCGCCGCCGACCGGACCACCGGCAAGACTCAAACAGAAGGTCACCGACACCATCGACGACGAGGAGCTGGAGGAGTTCCTGGCCTTCACGTATGCCGAGCGCCACCGCGACGTCGCCTGAGCCGCCGCCGTGCAACCTGTCATCCTCGACACCGACGTCGCCTCGCTGTCCCACAGGCGCAAGCTCGCCGGCCCGCTCGCCACCAGGCTGATCGGCCGCAAGCCGCTGATCACCTTCGTGACCTTCAGTGAACTGGACAAGTGGACCGAGATTCGCCACGGGGGCACCCGGAGCCGCCAGGAACTCGCCGACTGGCTCTCCGGCATCCCGATCCTGCCCGGCGACGAAGCCGTCGCCGCAACTGGGGCCGCCTGTCGGCCGCGGGCATCCAGCGCGGACGACCGCGCCCGATCAACGACGTGTTTGATCGCGGCCTGTGCCCTCCGACGGGGAGCGAAGCTCCCGGCCCCCTCCGAGCGGCGAACCCGCCACGCCCTGGCTTCGCACTGCCAGACTGGCGGACGCACGAACCTTGCCGCACGCCGACCGAGGGCCACCTCGGAGGCCCTCCTTCGAGGCGCCGCGAGGCTCCAGCCCTGCCGGATGGCCAGATCGACTACAACAGCGACGAGCTGAGCAATGCCGCTTTGAGACTCTTGTCAACCGACTTCTCCGGTTCGATCGCGCGTGCCACTCGGATCTTCACGTCGCAGACGATCCGCATTGGATGTGGGAGGCCGCCACGCCGATGGTGCCGCCGTCTCCCTCGTCGCTGAGCGACCTCCGACTCCACCAAGGATGTCGACTGGCTCGGCAAGTCGGGGACGTAGGGGCGGATCTTGCCCGTGTGCTCGACATGCGGATCGGTGGATCAGCGTTCTCTGAGACCCGTCTCGCAAGAGGTGCCGGTCTCGGGGCGACGTGCCCCGCGGGCGTCCGCTGGCATCCCCGCCCCGTTCGACTTCGACCTCGGCACGTCCGGGTTCGTCGTCGAGCGGACGAGAGGCCCGAGGACGAGGAGTTAGCGGGTGGGGGACCGGCCCGGTTTGACCCCCGAACACCGGCCCCGTAATCTTGACCGTCGGCGTGTCGACTGGCATGCCACATCCCCGTAAACCTCTTCCTCCCGGGTGCGGACAGTGACCGGGAGAGGCCGCTCGTGTGTTGTGCCGGGTGGCTGGCCTGCGGGGATGCCGTTCTCCGAGCGAAAGAGAGATCCGCGTGTACGCCATCGTGCGCAGCGGTGGTCGCCAGCACAAGGTTGCTGTCGGCGACATCGTTGAGGTTGACAAGATTTCCACCGCCAAGGTTGGCGACACGGTCGAGCTCTCGACCCTGCTCGTTGTCGACGGCGACGCTGTGACCAGCGACCCGTGGGTGCTGGCCGGCATCAAGGTCCAGGCCGAGGTCGTGGACCACCACAAGGGCCAGAAGATCGACATTCTGCGCTACAAGAACAAGACCGGCTACCGCCGTCGTCAGGGCCACCGCCAGCAGTACACGGCGATCAAGGTCACTGAGATCCCCGCGGCTGCGAAGTAAGGGACTGAGGAGACATGGCACACAAGAAGGGCGCATCGTCCACCCGGAACGGTCGCGACTCCAACGCCCAGCGGCTCGGCGTGAAGCGCTTCGGCGGTCAGGTCGTCAACGCGGGTGAGATCCTGGTCCGCCAGCGCGGCACCCACTTCCACCCCGGCTCCGGCGTGGGCCGCGGCGGCGACGACACGCTGTTCGCGCTGCAGGCCGGTGCGGTGGAGTTCGGTACCTTCCGCGGCCGCAAGGTCGTGAACATCGTTCCGGTCGCCTGACCTCAGGCTTTTCCGCAGAACGTCTCGCGAGGCGGACCTCACTTCCCTTCGGGGAAGGCGGGTCCGCCTTTCGCGTGTTGACACAGGAAACATCCCCGTACGTCTTTGGAGGCACTGACCATGACCACCTTCGTGGACCGCGTCGAACTGCACGTCGCCGCGGGTAACGGAGGCCACGGCTGTGCCTCCGTCCACCGTGAGAAGTTCAAGCCGCTGGGAGGCCCCGACGGCGGCAACGGCGGGCGTGGCGGTGATGTGATCCTCACCGTCGACCAGTCGATCACCACACTCCTCGACTACCACCACTCCCCGCACCGCAAGGCCACCAACGGCAAGCCGGGCGAGGGCGGCAACCGGTCCGGCAAGGACGGGCAGGACCTGGTCCTTCCCGTGCCGGACGGCACGGTCGTGCTGGACAAGGCGGGCAATGTGCTGGCCGACCTCGTCGGACACGGCACCTCCTTCGTCGCCGCGCAGGGCGGCCGGGGCGGCCTCGGCAACGCGGCGTTGGCGAGCGCCCGCCGCAAGGCGCCCGGGTTCGCGCTGCTCGGTGAGCCGGGGGACCTGCGGGACGTCGTCCTGGAGCTGAAGACCGTCGCCGACGTGGCGCTGGTCGGCTACCCGAGCGCGGGGAAGTCGTCGCTGATCTCGGTGCTGTCCGCGGCCAAGCCGAAGATCGCCGACTACCCGTTCACCACCCTCGTGCCGAACCTGGGGGTGGTGACCGCCGGGTCGACCGTCTACACCATCGCCGACGTCCCCGGTCTCATCCCGGGCGCCAGCCAGGGCAAGGGCCTCGGCCTGGAGTTCCTGCGGCACGTCGAGCGGTGCAGCGTCCTCGTGCACGTGCTGGACACGGCCACGCTCGAGTCCGACCGCGACCCCGTCTCCGACCTCGACATCATCGAGGAGGAGCTCCGGCAGTACGGCGGGCTCGGCAACCGTCCCCGCATCGTCGTCCTGAACAAGATCGACGTACCGGACGGCAAGGACCTGGCGGAGATGGTCCGGCCGGACCTGGAGGCGCGCGGGTACCGCGTGTTCGAGGTGTCGGCCGTGGCGCACCTCGGGCTCAAGGAGCTGTCCTTCGCGCTCGCCGACCTGGTGGCCAAGGCGCGGGCCGCCAGGCCGAAGGAGGAGGCGACCCGGATCGTCATCCGGCCCAAGGCCGTGGACGACGCCGGCTTCGTCGTCACCCGCGAGGAGGTCGGCGGCGAGCCGCTGTTCCGCGTCCGGGGCGAGAAGCCGGAACGCTGGGTGCGCCAGACCGACTTCAACAACGACGAGGCCGTGGGCTACCTCGCCGACCGCCTCAACCGCCTCGGTGTCGAGGAGGAGCTGATGAAGGCGGGCGCCCGGTCCGGCGACGGTGTCGCCATCGGGCCCGAGGAGAACGCCGTCGTCTTCGACTGGGAGCCGTCCGTGACCGCCGGCGCCGAGATGCTCGGCCGCCGCGGTGAGGACCACCGCTTCGAGGCGCCGCGGCCCGCCGCCCAGCGCCGCCGCGACCGCCAGGCCGAACGGGACGAGGCGGTGCAGGAGTTCGAGGGCTTCGAGCCCTTCTAGAGCCGCTCCGCGCTCTGTGTGACCCGCCTCGGCATGGCCGTGGCGGGTCTTCCTTTGCCCCACCGCGGCCACCGCCCCTTCGGCATCCGCCCCGACGCCGTGGACGGCCGGCCGTTGACGGGCGTATCGCACCGTCCCGGACCTCCCGGTTTTCTCTCCGGAAGAAATCGAATTACTGTGGAATCTTCGAGAGAATTCCATCGCAATGGTCTCGCAGACCGGCCCTATTCCTGACGGTCATATGTATGAAGAGCGTGTCACTCCGGCGTGACGCAACGTGACTACCTGTGGAGTTACTCACAGGAATTACCGGAAGACTTCCGGGAAGCTTCACCGGCGTCCCGTCAATCGCCAGCAGAGCAAGGTGAATGGCAGGTGGCGCGCACATATGCACGGAAGGTCACTCACCTTGCATCGCGGTTACCGCAAGTGGGACCATTTGCCCGTTCCCTGTCGCCCCGAGGTAGGTCATCTGTGTCCCAGCGCATAGCCAAGCCCCGAACCACCGCAGTGATCCTGGCCGGTGGCACCGGCCAGCGGGTTGGTCTGTCGATCCCCAAGCAGCTGCTGAAGATCGCCGGCAAGGCAGTCATCGAGCACACCCTGACCACCTTCGAGAACGCCGACTCCGTGGACGACGTCATCGTGCTGATGGCGCCGGGCTATGTACCCGACATCGAGAAGATCGTCGCCAAGGCCGGGTTCAAGAAGGTCTCCAGGATCATCGAGGGCGGCTCCACACGGAACGAGACCACCGAGCGGGCCATCGCCGCCCTGGGCGAGAACCTGGCCGAGGGCGAGGACCTCAACGTCCTCTTCCACGACGCCGTACGGCCCCTGCTCTCCCAGCGCGTCATCGACGACTGCGTCACCGCGCTGGAGCGCTACCAGGCCGTCGACGTCGCGATCCCCTCGGCGGACACCATCATCGTCACGCGCACCCACGGCGAGGACGGCGAGTTCATCACCGACATCCCGGACCGCTC
Source organism: Streptomyces sp. A012304 (assembly GCF_026008495.1). Classification (GTDB taxonomy): domain Bacteria; phylum Actinomycetota; class Actinomycetes; order Streptomycetales; family Streptomycetaceae; genus Streptomyces. The sequence continues at coordinate 107,845 of NZ_BQUN01000089.1, read as the reverse complement.
CCGGCTGCGCCGCGGCCAGACCCCGCAGGCGTTCAAGCTGTCGACGATCCGCAAGGCGTACGAGGTGGCGGCGGGCGACCCCAACTTCCAGGCCACGGACGACTGCACCGTCGTACTGCGCTACCTGCCGGACGTGCCGATCCACGTCGTGGCCGGTGACGAGTACAACATGAAGGTGACGCAGCCGGTCGACGTCTTCATCGCCGACAAGCTGTTCCAGCTCGCCTCCTCCGCCGCGCCCGAGCAGAACGGCGAGGAGGCCTACCGCGAACTGCTGACCAGCAAGACCCTGGTCGTCTTCGGCGGTTCGTACGGCATCGGCAAGGACATCGCCGAACTCGCGGAGTCCTACGGCGCCCACGTCTACGCCCTGGGCCGCTCCACCACCGGCACGCACGTGGAGAACCCGGAGGAGGTCGACGACGCGCTGTCCAAGGCGTACGCCGAGACCGGGCGCATCGACTACGTCGTCAACACGGCGGGTGTGCTGCGCATCGGCAAGCTCGCCGAGACCGACAACGCGACCATCGAGGAAGCGCTGAAAGTCAACTACCTGGCACCCGTGCAGATAGCTCGTTCGGCCTACAAGTACCTCGCCGAGACCAAGGGCCAGCTGCTGCTGTACACCTCCAGCAGCTACACCCGCGGTCGCGCCGAGTACAGCCTCTACTCGTCCACCAAGGCGGCCATGGTGAACCTCACCCAGGCCCTGTCCGACGAGTGGGCCGGCGAGGGCATCCGGGTCAACTGCATCAACCCGGAGCGCACGGCGACCCCGATGCGCACCAAGGCCTTCGGCCAGGAGCCCGCGGGCAGCCTGCTGTCCTCCGAGGCCGTCGCCCGCACCTCCCTCGACGTGCTGCTGTCCGAGCTGACCGGCCATGTCATCGACGTCCGTCAGCAGGACCCGACCGCCGACGCCAGCCGGGCCTCCGGCTTCGAGCAGGCGCTGGCCGGCGTACTGGACCGGCAGGACGGCATGGCATAATCAGGTCCAAATAGCCATTGAAATTCAGGCCTCTGTGGCTCCCCGTTTACGGAGTATTCACGGAGGCCTGAATCCGTAAAAATCCTGAAACGTTCAGAAGGGATTTTCCGGACTTTCGGGCTTCTATGACTTCAATGACCGGCAACCCTCCCAGAGCAGGTTCCTCCGTGATAAGCACCGCTATTCGGGTCGCCCGGGTGGGCAGCGCGGCCGAGCTGGCCGCGGCGGCTCTCATGACGCTGGGGTACCCCGGCCTCATGCTGGCCGCGCTCGTCCCGAGCGTCCCCGCCTTCGCCGCCGCGGCCGCCGTGACGTACCTGGCGGATCTGTACCTCCACCGCAAGGGCAGCTACCTCATCAGCCTCCTGGGCAAGGTGAGAGCCGGTCTGTCGACGCGCTTCCTGATCCGTGAGCTGCTGCTGATCCTGCTCCTGGCGAGACTGGGCCACTCGGAGGAGAGGGCCTTCTACGCGGCGATCGCCTGCTTCACGATCTTCTTCGGCCTCCAGGCTCCGCACGGCGCGCTGGTCACCCTGATCGGCAAGCGCCGCCAGATGCCGATCGTCACCAGGAACGTCGACCTCGTCTCCCGCCTGACCATCCCGGACGCCCCGCCGCGCCGCCTGCTCGCCCGGGCCGGCGTGAAGATGCTCCACCTCGACCTCGCCGCCTTCGTGGGCCTGCTCGGCTACGCCCTCACCGACTCCGAGCGGGCCGCCTTCGCCGGCGTCGGTGTCACCCTGGGCCTGGGAACGCTGTACGTCCTCGCGCTGATGCCCTTCCTGCGGGCCACGCGCATCCCGCCGAAGGCGCCCAAGGTATTGAAGGCCGTCGGCGCCTGGCTGCGCGAGTACCGCCCGGAGACGGTGCTGTACTTCTCCGGCTCGCCCGACTCGGCCTACCAGATCAACATGTGGCTGAAGACCATGGAGCAGATGGACTCCCGTCCGCTGATCCTCCTGCGCGAGCGCTACATCCTGGAGAAGATGGCGCCCACCACGGTCCCCGTCATCTGCGTGCCCGGCGGTGTGCACCTGATGAACCTGGACCTGTCCATGGTGCGGGTCGCGCTGTACTCGGCGAACACCGGGAAGAACATCCACCTGCTGCGCGTGCCCACCATGAAGCACGTCTTCATCGGCCACGGCGACAGCGACAAGGCCGCCAGCGTCAACCCCTTCAGCAAGGTCTACGACGAGGTGTGGACCGCCGGCCGCGCGGGCCGCGACCGCTACGCCATCGCCGACGTCGGCATCCGCGACGAGGACATCGTCGAGGTCGGCCGCCCGCAGCTCGCGCCGATCAAGCCGTGGAAGGGCGCCCCGGACGACCGGATCCCGACGATCCTGTACGCCCCCACCTGGGAGGGCTGGGACGACAACCCGGGCAACACCTCGCTGCTGCTGGCCGGCGAGAACATCGTCCGGAAGCTGGTCGCGGCCGATCCCCCGGTCCGTGTGCTGTACAAGCCGCACCCCTTCACCGGCACCCGCAACCCCAAGGCCGGCGCCGCGCACCGCCGGATCGTCGCCCTGATCAAGAAGGCCGCCGCCGAGCGCGCCGCCGACCCCCGCTTCACCGCGGACCCGGCGGCGCAGGCGAAGGCGAAGGCCGAGCTGACCCGCCTCAAGGCCCGTCTGGACAGCCTCTCCCTCGCCTTCGACGCGAACGCCGACGAGGCGGTGACGAGCCGCGACGGCCTGGTCGACATGCGCAAGCACGAGGAGGCCGCCCGGCTGCGCGCCGAGTGGAACGACGCCTACTGGCGCTCCTTCCCCTCCTTCGAGCACCGCGTCATCACGGGCTCCGAACCGCACCTGTACGACTGCTTCAACGCCTCCGAGGCGATGGTCTCCGACATCTCCAGCGTCGTCTCCGACTTCATCGCGAGCGGCAAGCCGTACGCGGTGACCGACTCGGCGGAGCTGGGCGTGGAGGAGTTCAAGCGGCAGAACACCGCCGTGCGCGCGGCCGTCATCCTCGACAACGACGCGGCCGGGCTCGGCCGACTGCTGGACGCGGTGCGCGATCCGGCGTCCGACCCGCTGGCCGAGGACCGCAAGGAACTCAAGGAGTACCTGCTCGGCCCGGACGAGCCGACCTCCATCGAGCGGTTCGACACGGCGATCGCCAACCTCGCGCTGAAGGCGGAGGCGCGCAACGTCAGCCAGGCCTCCCGGGCCGCCGCGGCGACCGGCGGCGCGGAACTGACGA
>NZ_BQUN01000089.1:87549-104528 GCF_026008495.1 Streptomyces sp. A012304 | reverse complement strand
GGGGAGAGGGGGGGGGGGGGGGGGAGCCGTTTCCGTTTCCTGTGATGCGGCACACATGGGGCAACGGAGGCAACCCCTTTCTACGTACTTCCGTCTATCGGATTGCCGGAGTATTGACGAGGGGGAAATGGTGCGTTCTGAGAGGGATGTGGCCCTTCCGCATCCTGATGTCAGCGTGATCATCGGTGCCTATGAGGCCATGCCGTACCTGGTCGAGTGCCTGGCGTCGGTCGAGGCGCAGTCGATCGACCCCGCGCGCCTGGAGGTCATCGCGGTCGACGACGGCTCGACGGACGGCACCGGCGACTGCCTGGAGGAGTTCGCCGCCCGCGCCCCCATGGCCGTCACGGTGATCCGTCAGGCGAACTCCGGCGGCCCCAGCGGCCCGCGCAACGTCGGCCTCGCCAAGGCCACCGGCCGGTACGTCTTCTTCCTGGACGCCGACGACCGGCTCGGCCCCGAGGCCCTGGAGCGCATGGTCGCCATGGCCGACCGCAACCGCACGGACGTGGTCCTCGGCCGGGTGGAGGGCATCAACCGCAAGCCGCCGCAGTCGATGTGGGGCAAGACCCTCGACCGTACGGACGTCTTCTCCTCCAACATCAAGTTCACGCTGAGCGCCCAGAAGCTGTTCCGCCGCGAGATGCTGGAGCGGCACGGCATGCGCTTCGACGAGTCGCTGTGGACCGGCGAGGACGCGCTGTTCACGATGGAGGCCTATCTGCGGGCCGACGGCGTCTCCGTGCTCGCCGACTACACCTGCTACTACCTGGTGGGCCGCACCGACGGCAAGCACGTGACGAAGAGCGGCAGTTACACCCTGCGCTTCGACTCGGCGCGCGCCCTGATGGAGCTGATCGCGCGGATGCTGCCGCCCGGCGCCAAGCGCGATGTGCTCATGGTCCGCCCGTTCCTGGTCACCCTGCTGCCGCAGTTCGGACCGGTGTTCCTGGCGAACGACGAGGAGATACGCCGCACCAAGCTGGAGCTCGCCAGGCCGCTGATGGACGCCTACTGGACCGAGGGCATCGCCCAGCGCCTGAAGGTCCACGAGCGGCTGCGGCTGCACCTGCTGGCCGAGCGGCGCCCCGACCTCCTCGCCGACGTCATAGCGTTCATCCGGGACAAGCGCGAGCCCGACCCCGTCCTGGAGAAGCGCGGCACCCGGCTCTACCTCGCCTACCCCCACTTCCGCTCCGCGACGGCCGGCATACCCGACCGCGTCTACCTCGCCGAACCCCGCGAGGCCAAGACCTACCCGGGCTGGCGCCAGGGCTCCACCGAATCCTTCCTGCGCCGCGCGACCCGCAAGATACGGCGGACACTGTCGCAGCAGCGCAAGGTGGCGGCGAGGGATACGGCGGCGGCATAGCCGGGCGGCGGCCATGGGGTCGCCTTCAGTGATTCGCTCGGCTTCGGCTATGTGGCCGGCTTCAGCTGTTCGGTCGGCTTCACCTGTTCGGTCGACGTCAGCTATTTGGCCGGCTTCAACGCCCGCCGCAGCGGTCCGCCCACCGCGCGTCTCGCGCGGCGGTAGATCGACGGGGCAAGATCGGCTCCCTTGGCCGCGGCCCGCGCGCCGACCCGGGCGCGGGCCAGCTCACGCTGCAACTGGGCGTTGTGGGTGTCCAGCTCGGTGATGCGCTGCTGGAGCCAGCCGAACCGGCTGGTCAGCGAGGCGAGATCGACGTCGGTCCACGGGGTCACAGCCGGCGGGAAGGACAGCGAGCGCAGCTTCTTCTCGAACGCCTCGCCGCCGTCGCCGTGCGTGAAGGTGTTCTCCAGGCCGTGGCGGTCCAGGAACGTGGTGAAGCGGTCGAAGCGCTCCTTGTGGTTGCCGGTGAGGGCGCTGAAGTCGGCCTTCTCGTAGAGGTCGGCCGGGTCGAGGTCCTCGGGCACCTCGCTGAGGAGCTTGTGCGGGATCTCGAAGTAGCGGCACAGCTCCAGCGTGCGCGAGTCGAACGCCAGGACGGTCGCGGGTGTGCCGGCCAGCAGCGCCGCGATGTTGCCGTGGATGCGGGAGCCGAAGGAGTAGTCGAACTCCCGCAGCTCGTCCATCCAGGTGACCGGGTCGACGTACACCCGGACCTTGCCCTCCCGGTACATCGGGTGGTCGGGGTGGGTCGGCATCTCCGTGATCAGCCCGGCCGCGGAGTTCACGTCCCGCCAGTGCAGCTGCCGGGCGTCGGTGATGTTCTGGCCGACGTACAGCAGGTTCGGGTACCGCTGGTGCGCCCGGGTGATGACCCGGTGCAGGCCGCCGCCCTTCCCCGCCGTGTGCGAGCCGTTGACCGCGATCCGTGAGGTGCGGTCGAGCGCCGCCGCCCGCTTCTCCACCGGGAGCCGGTGGCCGTGCAGGAACATCGACGGACAGCCGATGACCTCGACGTCCTTGAACCCCATCTCGTTGAGGTACTTCTCGGTGAACTCGCCGCGCACGCCGATGGACGGGCTGCGCTCCAGCACCGCCGAGCAGAACGCCCGCACGCTGGGCTCCATGGCCTTCAGCCGCCCGGGCGCGTAGGTCACGCCCATCTGCGCGCCGACACCCAGCACCACGACCGGGATCCGCAGCTTGCCGATGAGCCGGGTCAGCCGCTGCAGCGACCCCTCGAACGACGGCCGGAAGGCGTTGGCGAGCGGCACGACGAAGGCGTCGTACTCCTCGTTGATCTGCCCCGCCGCGTTCACATCGGTCCGCATGCCGTTCGAGAAGACCTCGGCGTTCGGTGTTGTGAGGATCTTGTGAGCGGCATCGCTGAAGATCAGGTTGCCGGAATTGGTGCCGATCACGTCCCGGTGGAGGGCCTCCTCCAGCGGGACCACGTCGAAGGGGCTCTTGCCCGACCGCAGAAGTACACGCTTCACAGGGCGAACTGTAGGCGACAGAAACTTCAGAATAAATTTGGAAGGTCTTCAAGGTCTCTGTGGAACCGGCACAAGCTCTTTGCCGTACGCAAAACCTTGAGCAACGACTGTGGAGGGTGTCTGTCCGGCACGTGAAACCCGGGCGCGGCCCGTGCCCCCGTTCGCGTAGATTGCCAGCCGGGCAGCCGGACTACGCGAGGGGACGAAGAACAAGGTGGCAGGGGCAAGGCAGGCCGTGCGCGAGGCCCGCAGGATCGTCGTCAAGGTGGGCTCCTCCTCGCTGACCACCGCGTCCGGCGGACTGGACGCCGACCGGGTCGACGCGCTCGTCGACGTGCTCGCCAAGAGCCGCAGCGGGGGAGAGAAGGAGATCGTCCTCGTCTCCTCCGGCGCCATCGCCGCCGGCCTCGCCCCGCTGGGCCTGCGCCGCCGCCCCAAGGACCTCGCCCGCCAGCAGGCCGCCGCCAGCGTCGGCCAGGGTCTGCTCGTGGCCCGCTACACCGCCTCCTTCGCCCGCTACGGCGTCCGGGTCGGCCAGGTGCTGCTGACCTCCGACGACATGAGCCGCCGGGCCCACCACCGCAACGCCTCCCGCACCCTCGACAAGCTCCTGGCGATGGGCGCCTTCCCGATCGTCAACGAGAACGACACCGTCGCCACCGACGAGATCCGCTTCGGCGACAACGACCGGCTTGCCGCGCTCGTCGCCCACCTCGTCCACGCCGACCTCCTCGTGCTGCTGTCCGACGTGGACGGCGTGTACGACGGCGATCCCAGTAAGCCGGGCACCTCACGCATCGCGGAGGTGCGGGGCCCCGCCGACCTGGAGGGCATCGAGATCGGCAGCGCCGGCAAGGCGGGCGTCGGCACCGGCGGCATGGTCACCAAGGTCGAGGCCGCCCGGATCGCCGCCGCCGCCGGCATCCCCGTCGTCCTCACCAGCGCCGTCCACGCCACCGACGCCCTGTCCGGCGCGGACACCGGCACCTACTTCCACGCCACCGGCAAGCGCTCCGCCGACCGGCTGCTGTGGCTCCAGCACGCCTCCACCCCCCAGGGGTCGATCACCCTCGACGACGGGGCGGTCCGCGCGGTCGTCGAGCGGCGCAAGTCGCTGCTGCCGGCCGGCATCGCCGGCGTCGAGGGCGACTTCAGCGCCGGTGACCCCGTCGAACTGCGCGACGGCCGGGGCCACGCGGTGGCCCGCGGACTCGTCAATTTCGACGCCAAGGAGATCCCCCGGCTGATCGGGCGGTCCACCCGGGAACTCGCCCGTGAGCTGGGCGCCGAGTACGAGCGGGAGGTCGTCCACCGGGACGACCTGGTGATCCTGCACCCCTGAGGGGACTCGAACGTCCTCTCCCGGACGCGCTCGAACGGCCCGTACCGGTGGGGGACGTTCCGTGAAACCGCCCCGCGGAGCCGTGCGGCCTGCTCAACTTTGTCTCTGGGACATGTTCAGCGGGACACATTCCGCACGAGCGCTGCGTAAGGAGGCCGTCGTGAGACGAGTGCGCCCTGGGGTGGCGGCGGCCCGCGGCAGTACCGACGGCGCCGGGGCGTCCTCCCGTGCGGCCGGCGAAGAACGTGCCCTGACCAGCGTCGCGGCCGGGGACCAGTACCGCGGACCGCAGGACGACGGGCCAAAGGCCCCACGGCCGGACGACCTGCCCCGGCTGTGGCACGTCACGTTGAGCGTCTCCGGCGAACAGGCCCCGCTGACGGAGGTGCGGCGCGCCCTCGAACAGCTCGCCCACGACCACCCCTTCCTCCTGACCAGCCGCTACGCGGTCGACCACGCGGAGATCCGCTACTGGGAGGAGGCCCGCGACCTGCACGACGCGGCCGCCGTCGCCCTGCGCCTGTGGGGCGAGCACCGCCAGACCGCCGGACTGCCGCCCTGGGAGATCGTCGGCCTGGAGGTCATCGACCGCCAGACCTACCACCAGCGCGTCGCCGAGGGCTACGGTCCGCCGCCGGCGACACCCGTGGGGGTCCACCCCTACTGACGCCGACGTCCGCCGGGGCGGCAGGTGAGACGTCTCGGCGCATGTCTCGGGGTGTGGAACGAACCGTGAACCGGTCTGCGCGGCGCACTACCCTTCCCGTATGACCACGCTCTCGCCGTACGACGCCCTCTCCCCGGTCACCCAGGCCGCCTACCGCGCCAAGGCGGCCGCCGCCGACCTCGCGCCGCTGCCCCGGGCCGCCAAGGACGACGCGCTGCTCGCCATCGCGGACGCGCTGGAGGTCCGTACGAGTGAGATCGTCGAGGCCAACGCCCAGGACATCGCCAAGGCCCGCGAGGCCGGCACCAGCGAGGCGATCATCGACCGGCTGACCCTCACCCCGGAGCGGGTGCGGGCCATCGCCTCCGACGTACGGGACGTCGTCGCGCTGCCCGACCCCGTCGGCGAGGTCGTGCGCGGCTCGACCCTCCCCAACGGCATCGACCTGCGTCAGGTCCGCGTCCCGCTCGGCGTCGTCGGCATCATCTACGAGGCCCGCCCGAACGTGACGGTGGACGCCGCCGCGCTCTGCCTGAAGTCCGGCAACGCGGTGCTGCTGCGCGGCTCCGCCTCCGCCTACGCGTCCAACACGGCACTCGTCCGGGTGATTCGCGACGCCGTCGGCGGCGCCGGACTGCCCGCCGACGCCGTCCAGCTGGTGCCGGGGGAGAGCCGCGAGAGCGTGCGCGAGCTGATGCGCGCCCGCGGCCTCGTCGACGTGCTGATCCCGCGCGGCGGCGCCTCCCTCATCCAGACGGTCGTCTCCGAGTCCACCGTCCCGGTGATCGAGACCGGCACCGGCAACTGCCACGTCTACGTCGACGCCCAGGCCGACCTCGACATGGCCGTCGAGATCCTCATCAACTCCAAGGCCCAGCGGGTCAGCGTCTGCAACGCCGCCGAGACCCTCCTGGTCCACCAGGACATCGCCGCCGAGTTCCTGCCGCGCGCCCTGGACGCCCTCGCCGACGCCGGCGTCACCGTCCACGCCGACGAACGGGTGATGGCGTACGCCAAGGACTCCAAGGCGACCGTCGTCGAGGCGGTGGCGGAGGACTGGGAGACCGAGTACCTCTCCCACGACATCGCCGCCGCGGTCGTCGACTCCCTGGACAAGGCCGTCGAGCACATCCGGCTGTGGACCTCCGGCCACACCGAGGCCATCGTCACCACCTCCCAGCAGGCGGCCCGCCGCTTCACCCAGTTGGTCGACTCCACCACGGTCGCCGTGAACGCCTCCACCCGCTTCACCGACGGCGGCCAGTTCGGCTTCGGTGCGGAGATCGGCATCTCCACCCAGAAGCTGCACGCCCGGGGCCCGATGGGCCTGCCCGAGCTGACCAGCACCAAGTACATCGTCACCGGCGACGGTCACGTACGGCGCTGAGACCGGGGGCGCATATGCGCCTGGCAGGCGCACGCGCCCGCGTGGGCGCCGCGTGAAAGAGGTCTCACCCGGTCGATGAATTTCTACGCCGTCTGCCCAAAGCGACCCCCCAGGTCTACTCTGGATCCGTGCCGGAGGACGTGGGGGGCACGCCGTTCCCGGACGGCTGGGAGCCCGACGACGACCACGACCGCGGGGTGTCGGACGAAGAGTTCGCCTCCGTGGTCTTCGACGAGGCCTTCGTGCAGGCGGCCGTGGTACACGAGCCGACCGCCGTCGAACGCCTCCTGGCCGCCGCGGAGGCGAGAGCGGAGGCCTCCGAGGCCGAGGCCCGTCGCGCCCGCGCGCGCGGCGACCGCTACGACGATCCGTACGGACCCGGCGATCTCGGCCATGATCCGGACTACGACGACCTGGACGACGCCGATGTCCTCGAAGACCGCTACGGCGCCTTCGGCACGTACGGCAAACAGGTCCGCTGGCACCGGCCCGTCGCCTGGATGCTCGCCCTCGTGATGGGCGTCGGCATGGTCGCGCTGGCCTTCGCCGCGGTCTACCGGGGCGCCTCCTCCAGCAGCGGGGACCAGCTCCCGCCGCCTGCCTCCACCAGCCCGGAACAGGGCGGCGGCCCGCATCCGACCACGTCCGCCGACTCCTCCGCGCCGCCCGTCTCGGCCGTCCCGCGCGTGCCCTGAACCCGGCCGCCGCGGCGGGCCCCGGAGTGGATGAGGACCTGTCAGAACTTGGCGCGCAGCGGAGCGTTTACGCGCACTGCGCGCGACCTACCCTGAAAGTATGGGCGGGCGCGGAGACCCACCGGAGGGGACACCCGAGGGAATTCCCGGTGGTGGTGGAGAGGACGAGTACCGATCCGTCGTCTTCGACGAATCGTTCGTCCGGGCTGCCCGTCTCCAGGAGTACTCCGCGCAGGAGCGCATCGCCGACCACGCGCCCGCCGTGCGCCGCCGCCCGCCGCTGCGCCGGGGCCTGTCCCGGCAGGCGCTGCTGCTCGTCGTACTGATCGCCCTGGCCTTCGGCACCGCGATCTACATGGGGGTCCGCAACCCCTACCAGAACCCGGCCGCGCGCCGGCCCGTGGAACCCCTGCGGATGACCGTCATCCCGCTCGCCCCGCAGGGCGCCGTCCCCGGCACGGCCGACCCGGAGTTCCTCTATGCCCACAGCCCCGCCGCCCAGTACCGCATCGGCGCCGAGGGCATACCGCTGCCGCCCTCGCGGCGCACCGCGCACTTCTCGGACAGCCAGGTCGTCACCGCCCTGACCACCGCCAAGGAGTACGTCGTGCGCTCCTCGCTCCACCCGGAGGTGCTCACCGGGCAGCAGGTCCGGCCGGTGCGGGTGCTGCTCGACGCCGACCAGCTCGACCAGTTCGACGAGAGCTTCGCCCACCCGGCGGCGGACGGGCGGCACGCGCCGACGGGATGGCTGGTGCGCTTCGACCCCGCCCGGGCCGAACTGGCCGACAAACGGATCCGCGTCCAGGGCACCCTCCAGGCCGCCGAGGCCGACTCCGCCACCCTGGAGGTCACCGCCGACCACACCTTCGTGTACGCCCTGCGGCCGGCCGGAGCGGACGCCAAGGCACCGGCCTCACTGTTCACGGTCCGCCGCGAGCTGCACTTCCGCTTCGACCGCGAGGACCTGCGGCTGCGCCAGACCCAGCTGATCGTCTCCTACGTCCAGGCAGGCCCGCTGTCCTGCTCGGAGGACTCCGCCAACCATCTGCGCCCGCTCCTGGCCGGCCAGACCGCCAAAGCCGGTGCCCCCGCCGGCACGGACCCCTACGCGACGGGCGGCGCGCCGGCCCTGTGCGGGGCGCTGGCGACCAGCGCCCAGCCGAGGGTCTGAACGGCGCCCGCCAGCAGGGCGGCGCCTCGGACACAGCCGTCTCGAGGACAGTTGTCTCAGAGGCAGTCGTCCTGGCGGGTCAGTCGTTCTGGCGGGTCGGTCGTTCTGGCGGGTCGGTCGTCCTGGCGTCAGTCGTCGTCGCGCGGCGGGGCGTCCGTCGGGCGGTCCTTCGGCGGGGCGGAGCCGGTGAAGCCGTCGAAGCCCCGGCGGACCCGGCCGCCGAGCGTGCCCGCACCGCCCGCGATGTCGCTGACCAGCTTCATCAGCGGGTCCTTGGAGCTCTTGACGTGGTCGGCGTAGTGCGACGCCGAGTCGCGGAAGGAGTCGGTGACCGAGGTGTCCTTGTCCTCCGAGCGCCGCGGGTAGTGGCCGTCCATGATCCGCTGGTAGTCCCGGGACTCGGCCCACTTCTTCAGCTCGGCCGCCCGCACGGTGGTGAACGGGTGCGAGCGCGGCAGCACATTGAGGATCTTGAGCACGGAGTCGCGCAGGTCGCCACCCGCCTCGTACTCCTCGGCCTGCTTCAGGAACGCGTCGACGTTCATCTCGTGCAGGTGGTTGCCGCCGGCGATCTTCATCAGACCGCGCATCGAGGCCTGGAGGTCCTGCCCGACGAGCAGCCCGGCCCGGTCCGCCGACAGCTCCGACTTGCGGAACCACTCCCGCAGCGCGGTCACGATCGCCATGATCGCGACATTGCCCAGCGGGATCCAGGCGACCTTCAGGGCCAGGTTGGTCAGGAACAGCAGGATCGTGCGGTACACCGAGTGCCCGGACAGGGCGTGGCCCACCTCGTGGCCGATGACCGCGCGCATCTCCTCCTCGTCGAGCAGCTCGACGAGCCCGGTGGTGACGACGATGATCGGCTCGTCCAGGCCGATGCACATCGCGTTCGGCTGCGGGTCCTGGTTGACGTACATCGGCGGGACCTTCTCCAGGTCCAGGATGTAGCAGGCGTCCCGCAGCATGTCGTTCAGATGCGCGAACTGCTGGTCCGAGACGCGCACCGAGTCGGACAGGAACAGCAGCCGCAGGCTGCGCTCGGGCAGCAGCCCGCTGAGCGCCTTGAAGACGGTGTCGAAGCCGCTCAGCTTGCGCAGGGCGACCAGGGCGGAACGGTCGGCCGGGTGCTCGTACGCACGCGAGGAGATCCCCGGGAAGCGCCTGCGCTGTCGGCTCGGCACGTTCTCGTGACCGGTCTGCTCGTGGCCGTCGTCGGACATGTCATCCCCCACTGTGCGTGTGTGTGGCCGGTGCGTGTGTGGCCCTTTGTATGTGAAGTCCTTTGCGGACCCTTGTGCGGGCCTTTGCGCCCCCGAGGCAGGGCCCAGCCTAGGCGGAGTTACGGTGAACGGGCACTACAGCGAAGGAGTCCCGCGCCATGGAGCACACCCCCACAGCAGCCTGGATCACCGAGGCTGCCGGTGCCGCCCAGCAACAAGGAGCGGGGAACCTGCTCCGGGTGGTGCTGATCGTGATGCTCCTGGGCTGCGCGCTGACCGCCTGGTTCCTGCTGCGGGGCTACAAGCGGAAGGACGACTGAGCCGTCGGGAAGGTTCCCCGGGGACCGGGCGACGACCGCGGGAGACAACCGGCCCTCCCCAACGGCGGAGTCGGCGTGATGGCCGCCGAGCCGCCCGCTTACCATGGGCCGACGTCTTTATCCCGCCCACACCGGATAGGTCCTGCCGAAGATGAGCTTCCACAGCGCTGCTGCCCAGTTGGTCACCCTCGCCGCCCAGGGTGAGGAGCACGGCGGCAACCACGACAGCCTGAACCCCCTGGTGACCGGCGGTGGCGCCTTCGTGGCCCTGATGCTGCTGCTGTGGATCACCACCCGCTTCAACCGCGACCGCTGACACACACCATGTCCATACCGGGGCACTCCGGGCATCCGTCGGCCGGTGCCCTCAGGCCGGGCCGGTAGGGTCTGCACGCATGGGAGAGCAGGACATGCCTACCGGCCCGTCGAAATTCGGCAAACGCCGCCTCGGCGTCATGGGCGGGACGTTCGATCCGATCCACCACGGACACCTCGTGGCGGCCAGTGAGGTCGCCGCGCAGTTCCACCTGGACGAGGTCGTGTTCGTCCCGACCGGCGAGCCCTGGCAGAAGAGCCACCGCAGGGTCTCCCCGGCCGAGGACCGCTACCTGATGACGGTCATCGCTACCGCCGAGAACCCCCAGTTCTCGGTGAGCCGCATCGACATCGACCGCGGGGGCCCGACCTACACCGTGGACACCCTGCGCGACCTGCGCGCCCTCAACCCCGACACCGACCTCTTCTTCATCACCGGCGCCGACGCCCTCGCCCAGATCCTCACCTGGCGCGACAGCGAGGAGCTGTTCTCCCTGGCGCACTTCATCGGGGTCACCCGGCCGGGCCACCACCTCAACGACCCCGGACTCCCGGAGGGCGGTGTCTCCCTGGTCGAGGTCCCCGCCCTCGCCATCTCCTCCACGGACTGCCGCGTGAGAGTCGCCAAGGGCGACCCCATCTGGTATCTGGTGCCGGACGGAGTCGTGCGCTACATCGACAAGCGCGAGCTGTACCGCGGCGAGTGAGCCGAGAGGGGCACCGGTGAACGACCGATACGACGCGGGTTACGGACAGACCCCGTACGAGCTCGTCGGCTACGACGAGTACGGGCAGCCGGTGTACCGGCAGGTCCCCGCCCAGCAGGTGCCACAGCAGGCCTACGACCCGTACGGGCAGCAGCAGGGCTACGGCTACGACCCGTACGCCACGGGCGGACAGCAGAACGGGCAGCCGGGCCAGGACCAGCCGCCCGGCTACGACCCGTACGACACCGGCCGGCAGGCCCCCGTCCAGGACCCCTACGGCACCGGCGCCTACCCCCCGCAGGGCGGAAACGGCGCCCCCTACGACCCCTACGGGCAGACCGCCACCAGCGGGCAGCAGCCCCGCGTCGCCGAGCAGACCGCCTACATCCCCCAGCAGGCCGGCCCGACGCCGCAGGAGACGGAGACCGAACCGGAGTCCCCGGCCCCGCAACGCGAGTACCACACCGAGCAGTTCGCCTTCGTCGAGGAGCCCGACACGGACTCCGAGGACGTCATCGACTGGCTGAACTTCACCGAGAACCGCACCGAGCGCCGCGAGGAGGCCAAGCGCCGCGCGCGCAGCCGGCTCGTCGCGCTGGTCGTCGTCCTCGCCCTGACCGCGGTCGGCGGCGTGGGCTACCTCTGGTACGCCGGGAAGCTGCCCGGACTGTCGTCCTCCGACGACTCCAAGACCGGCACCACCACCGCCACCGGCGCCCAGAAACGCGACGTGATCGTCGTCCACCTGCACGACACCGCCCAGGGCGGCACCGCCACCGCGCTGCTCGTCGACAACACCACCACCAAGCAGGGCACCACCGTCCTGCTGCCCAACTCCCTCGTCGTGACCACCGACGACGGCACCACCACGACCCTCGCCAAGTCCGTCGACGAGGACGGCTCCGACGGCACGCGCGCGGCGCTGGACACCGTCCTCGGCACCCAGATCCAGGGAACCTGGCGCCTCGACACCCCCTACCTGCAGAACCTCGTCGACCTCGTCGGCAACATCGAGGTCGACACCGACATCGCCGTGCCCGACCCGGCCGCCAAGAAGAAGGGCCAGGCACCGCTCGTCAACAAGGGCGAGGACCAGACCCTCAGCGGCAAGATGGCCGTCGCCTACGCCACCTACCGCGCCGAGGGCGAGGCGCAGAACGCCCAGCTGGAGCGGTTCGGTCAGGTCATGCAGGGCGTGCTGCGCAAGATCTCCTCCGACGCGCAGGGCGCCACGGTCACCATCCAGACCCTGGCCCAGATCCTCGACCCCTCGCTGACCGACAAGGACCTCGGCGCCTTCCTCGCCAAGCTCGCCGACCTCGCCAAGGGCGGCGACTACAAGACGGCCCTGCTGCCCGTCCAGGCCGACGGCACGCTCAGCGCCGAGACCGGTGAGAGCGTCGTCAAGGACGTCCTCGGCGGCACCGCGAAGAGCCCCGACAAGGACGCCGCCGTCAGCGTCTCCGTCCAGAACGCCAGCGGCACCAGGGCGCACACCGAGGACGCGCGCGTGGTCCTCCTCAACGGCGGCTTCACCTTCCTGGACGGCGGCACCCCCGCGGACACCCGCGGCGCCTCCCAGGTGCTCTACGCCGACGCCGCCGACAAGGAGAACGCCACCGAGGTCGCCAAGACCCTGGGCCTGCCCACCAGCGCGGTGAAGAAGGGCACGGTCGCCGCCAACGCGGACGTGTCCGTCGTCCTGGGCCAGGACTACGAGCCCTCGTCGACCTCGTAGCCCCGCCCCGGCGTGTGATCCCGTCATCACATGGGGTGCCGTCGGCGGTCCGTGAGACCCTTGAGGTCAAACGACCGCCGACGGAAAGCCATGTAGTGACCGCCACCGACCGCTCTCTCGAGCTCATCAACACCGCCGCCCAGGCGGCCGCCGACAAGCTCGCGCACGACATCATCGCCTACGACGTCAGCGATGTGCTGTCGATCACGGACGCCTTCCTGCTGGCCTCCGCCCCCAACGACCGCCAGGTCAAGTCGATCGTCGACGAGATCGAGGAGCGCCTGCTGAAGGACCTCGGCGCCAAGCCGGTGCGCCGCGAGGGCGACCGCGAGGCCCGCTGGGTGCTGCTCGACTACGTCGACATCGTGGTGCACGTCCAGCACAGCGAGGAGCGTGTCTTCTACGCCCTCGAGCGGCTGTGGAAGGACTGCCCCGAGCTCGACCTGCCCGCCGACGCCAAGGCCACCCGCGGCAAGGCCGAGGAGCACGCCAAGCTCCAGGCCGCCGAGGAGGCGGCCGAGCCGGGCGGTGAGTGGTGATGACCGCACCCGGTGCCGAGGCCGGCTCCGCGACCGGCCGCACGCCGGGCCGGGGCCGCCGCGTCATCCTCTGGCGGCACGGCCAGACCTCGTGGAACGTGGAGCGCCGCTTCCAGGGCACCACGGACGTCCAGCTGACGGAGACCGGCGTGGCCCAGGCCCGCCGGGCCGCCCGGCTGCTCGCCTCCCTCAGGCCCGACGCGATCGTCGCCTCGGACCTCTCGCGCGCCGCGAAGACCGCCGCCGAGCTCGCCGCGCTCACCGGCCTGGACATCACCCACGACGAGGGCCTGCGCGAGACGTACGCGGGCGTGTGGCAGGGGCTGACCCACGAGGAGATCGTCTCCCGGTACGGCGAGGAGTACGCCGCCTGGAAACGCGGTGAGCCGGTCCGCCGCGGCGGCGGCGAACTGGAGACGGAGGTCGCCGACCGCGCCGCCCCCGTGGTCCTGCGGCACGCCGAGAAGCTGCCGGACGACGGCACCCTCGTCGTCGTCAGCCACGGCGGCACGATCCGCACCACCATCGGCCGCCTCCTCGGCCTGGAGGCGCACAACTGGGAGAGCCTCGGCGGCCTCTCCAACTGCTGCTGGTCCGTCCTCGGCGAAGGCGCCCGCGGCTGGCGCCTCCTCGAGCACAACGCCGGCACGCTCCCGGAGCCGGTCCTCGGCGACGACACCTGAGCGCCCCGGGGCCCGGATTTCACTTTCTGGCAGGTCGCAGGCTAAAGTTCTTCTTGTTCGCCCCGCCGAGCGGGGCGAAACACCATGCGGCTCCATCGCATGGAAGCAAGGGGCTATAGCTCAGTTGGTAGAGCGCCTGCATGGCATGCAGGAGGTCAGGAGTTCAATTCTCCTTAGCTCCACTGATCGACACTCTGTCGAGTTGTCAAAGATCGGTTCACGAAGATCCCGTCCCTCAGGGGGCGGGATTTTTCATTGGCCGCCCAACAGCTCAGCGCGCCGCGCCGTCTCCTCGTCCCCGGGCGTGTAGACCACGATCCGGCACTCCGGCATCCCGTTGACCGACAGCGACACGGACGTCATCCGCAGCTCGCCCACCACCGGGTGGCGGAACACCTTCACGCGGCGGCCCGGCTCCGCCACGTCACCGGACCGCCACAGCCGCGCGAACAGCTCGCTCGCCGCCGACAGCTCGCGTATGAAGTCCTCCCAGACCGGCTCCCCGGCATGCAGCCCGTACGCCGCGCGCAGGGTCGCCACCATCACCGGCAGCTCCGTGTCCCGGAACAGCAGCGGACACTCCTCCTCGTCCGCCGTGAACAGCTCCCACAGCGCGTTGGCCGGCACCTTGACGGAGGCCGTCGTCGGGGTCATGAACAGGTTTCGGTAGACCGCGTTGGCGGCGAGGATGTCGTAGCGCGAGTTGTAGACCACCGCCGGGCGGGGCACGAGGGCGCCGATGATGCCCTGGATCTCCGGCCCCACACTCTGCACGAGCGCCTCCGGCTCGGGCACGTACGGCACCTCCGCCAGGTGGTACAGGTGCTCCCGCTCCGGCGGGTCCAGCCGCAGTGTGCGCGCCACGGCGTCCAGAACCTGCGCCGAGGCGTTGATCGGCCGACCCTGCTCCAGCCACGTGTACCAGGTCACGCCCACTCCGGAGAGCTGGGCGACCTCCTCGCGCCGCAGCCCCGGCGTACGCCGCCGCAGGCCCGGCGGCATCCCCACGTCGGCCGGTGTCACCCGGGCCCGCCTGCTGCGCAGGAACGCCGCCAGCTCGGGCCGCCGCCGCTGCCCCGCCCCCGTCCTCACCCTTGTCCCCATCGTCACGCTCCCCATGGTCGATTCCTCACCCCTGCCCTGCCAGGTGCTGTCAGTACCAGCACCGGCGGGCTCTCGGCACCCGTACCGGAGTGTCGGCACACTCTGCGGCATGACGACGACACCCCGGACGAGCCCGGGTCCCGCATCTCCCGCACCCGCTTCGGGTCCTGCTGCCAGTAAAGACCCCGGCACCGACAATCGGTCCCGGCCGCTGCTCGCGGTCGTCCTCGCGGCCCAGTTCATGGCGCTGCTCGACGTCTTCATCGTGAACGTCGCGGCTCCCACGATCGCCTCCGACCTGCACGCCTCCGGCGCCGACCTGCAACTGGTCGTCGCCGGTTACGCCATCACCTACTCCGTGCTGCTGATCACCGGCGCCCGGCTCGGCGACCGGTTCGGCCACGGGCGGGTCCATCTTGTCGGGCTCGCCCTCTTCACCGCCGCCTCGCTCGCCTGCGGACTGGCCCGAGGCAGCACCGAGCTGATCGTCTTCCGGCTGGTGCAGGGCGCCGGTGCGGCGGTGATGATCCCTCAGGTGCTCAGCCTGATCCAGCGCACCTTCACCGGGGAGGCCCGGGTGCGGGCGCTGGGCGCGTACTCCGCGGTGCTCGCCGTCGGCGCGGCCGCCGGACAGGTCGTGGGCGGGGTGCTGGTCAGTGCCGATCTGTGGGGCACCGGCTGGCGGCCGGTGTTCCTGGTGAACGTGCCGGTGGGCCTCGTACTGCTGGCCGTGGGGCGGCGCGTGCTGCCACGCGGCGGGGGCGCGCCGGGGGAGCGTGCGCGCGGCCTGGACGGGCCCGGCCTGGTGCTGCTCGGGGCGGCGGTGTCCCTCGTCACGGTGCCGCTCGTGCTCGGGCAGGAGGAGGACTGGCCGCTGTGGTCCTGGCTGTCGCTGGCGGCCGGCGCGCTCGTGTTCGTCCTGTTCTGCGGCCACGAGTCCCGCCTCGCCCGGCGCGGCGGCGCCCCGCTGATCGCGCCCCGTGTGCTGCGCCACCCCGGTATGGGCCTCGCCGTCGGGCGGATCACGGCTGTCATGGCGGTCAACGGCGGCTTCCTGTTCGTGCTCACGCTGCACGTCCAGGGCGGTCTCGGCTACAGCGCCCTGCGCGCCGGTCTCACCTTCGCGCCGACCGCGGTGGTCTTCGGGCTGGTCGGCCTGACCTGGCGGCGCTGGCCGGCCGCCTGGCAACGGGCCCTGATCCCCGCCGGTTTCGCGCTCACCGCGCTGTCGGTGACCGGAGTGGGCCTGGCCCTGGAGGGCGGCGACCACGGGGGCGCGGGGGCGTACGCCGCATACGCCGGCGTGGGCGTCGGGCTCGCGCTCGCCTTCAGCCCCACCCTCACCCGGGCGCTGGCCACCGTCCGTCCCGAGGACGCGGCGGACGCCAGCGGGCTGCTCGCCACGGTCACCCAGCTCGGCCAGCTGATCGGCGTTGCGGCCTTCGGCACACTGTTCTTCGACCGGCTTGAGTCACTCGGGGGCCCGCAGGCGTATACCTCTGCGGAAGCGCTTCTTGCATGCATGTTCGCGCTCGCTACGACAGCCGCGCTGGGTGCCGTGTCCGGACTGGTACTGAGGCGTCGCTGACCGTATTGGCCCGGCCGTGGCAGAATCAAACGGCCGGAAGGGGGCGCGGCCCGACGGGAGGGAGTAGCGATGCCTGCGAGCATCCTCGGAGAGGGCGGTCACCTCTTCGATGCGGCGTTGACACGGAGAACGGCCACCCGGCTCAGCTGCCCTTCCTGCGGTTCCGCGCATGTCGCCCAGGTGCTCGGGGACAACGGCGGCATCTCCTACGTGTGCACGGCCTGCGGCCACAGCTGGAGCTGACCCATGGGTGCACACAGGCGGAAGTGCGACTGGTGCGGAAGCGGCACCCCGATCGTCCGCGACATGGAGCCGGTCAACCCCGATTACCAGTACTGGTGCGAGGAATGCGCGCGGGCGCTGATCATAAAAGGCGACCCGATCGAGACGTACCGGGAGCTGGAGGGCGAGCCGATCTACGGCCGGCTCCTGGAGGAACACTGCACGCTCAAGCGGTTCTACTCGTTCGTCACCGCCTGATCGTTCGTCAACGGCCTCCAGACGGCTTTCCGGTCAAAACCGGACAGACGGGAAACGATTTGGTGGTGCACCCCCTGGACCGTGTAATGTTGGCGTCGCCGCCAGGGAAACCGGGCGACACGGTGAACATGCGGCTCCGCCGCGTGGCC
>NZ_BQUN01000089.1:0-87539 GCF_026008495.1 Streptomyces sp. A012304 | reverse complement strand
CTCAGTTGGTAGAGCGCCTGCATGGCATGCAGGAGGTCAGGAGTTCAATTCTCCTTAGCTCCACAACAGGTCCCGCCGGATCGAATTCGATCCGGCGGGACCTCTTTGTTGTCCGGTGTGGTCAGGGACGGTCGAGGAACTCCCGCAGGGCGACGCGCGGGAGAGCCTCCCGTACGAGTGTTCCGATGCGCGGGCGGGAGCCTTCGCGATATGTGGGAGAGGTGTGCGGGGCCGCCTGTCTGCGGGCGGCCCCGGGTCGTTGCGGTTCGGCGGGCCGTTCAGCGCCCGAGGGCGCGGCGGCCGCGGCCCTGGGAGAGAACCGGCAGGTTGCGGGAAGGCTCCTTGCCGCGCGTGTCCTCCTCGATGCGCAGGGCGAGTGCGGGGCAGCGTCGTACCGCGCGCAGTGCCTTGGCCTCGGCGTAGCGCGGCACCCTCGCCTGCGCCACCGTCGGGAAGCCGTCGGCGCCCAGCTGGAAGACCTCCGGGAGGATGTCCGCGCACAGCCCGTGGCCCCGGCACAGCGTCCAGTCGACGAAGATCTTCTGACGGCTGTCTCCGGTGTCCGCGGGCTCTCCGCCGCCCGGGATGCCCGTCGGGGCCATGCCGCCCTCGAAGAGCGGCAGGACGCCCTCCACGGGCCGTCCGCAGCCGTTGCCCAGGACGTGCGCCGCGAGGTCGTCCGTGAACGCCTTGATGGTCGACTCCAGGAACATCGCGGAGCCGTCCGGATGTGAGCAGGCGCCGCGCCGCTTCACGTTCTTCGCGACCTGCTTCAGCGCCTCCAGGGCGGCCGGGCCGCCGCCGTTGAGGATGTCCTCCATGCCGCGCGCGGCGGCCGGCAGGCCGAGGTAGCAGGGGCCGCACTGGCCCGCGCTCTCCTCGGCCAGCCACTGGGCCACACGCAGCGACTCGCCCAGCGGGCAGGTCTCCTGGCTGATCGGCAGGATCGCGCCGGCACCGAGCGCCCCGCCCACCGCGTCCAGGGAGTTGCGGGAGACGACCGCCTCGTTGACCGTCGCCGCGTCGATCCACTTGCCGTGGTAGCCGCCGGTGAGCACACCCTGCGGGACGGGCGGGGCGCCGGCCAGCTGAAGCACGTAACGCAGCGGGACGCCCGTGGGGACCTCGATCACCATCGGGCGGGCGACCGCGCCGGAGACCGTCAGCATCACGGTGCCGGGCTCGTCGTACAGGCCGGTGTTGCCGTAGCGCTCGGGGCCGATGCGGGCGGCTATGGCGAGCTGGGCGAAGGTCTCGGCGTTCGACAGCAGCGTCGGTGCACCGCCGACGCCGTTCTGTGAGGCGCTGGTCTTGCGGCCGGGCGGGATCGCCGGGCCGCCGTCGATCGAGCGGATCAGGGAGGCGGCCGCGCCGGTGACCATGCGTACCGGATTGCGTTGCACGAACGCCTTCAGTGCCGAGCGGCGGCCGTTGCTCAGGCCGCGTTCGGCGAGCGCGGCCTCCATGGAGCGCTGAGTGGACTCACGGGTGACCCCCACCACGAGCGTGCGGGCACCCAGGGCTTCCGCGCACAGCAGCGCGCCGTCCAGGATGAGGTGCGGGGCACGGTTGATCATCACCGTGTCCTTGCGGCAGGCCGGTTCGTCCTCGCTGCCGTTGACGACGACGACCGGCCGGACGCCCCGCTTGATCGCCGCGTCGGCCACCGCGCGCAGCTTCTTGTGGAAGGGGAAGCCCGCGCCGCCGCGGCCCTTGAGATTGATGCGTTCGGAGAGCTGGGCGAGCTTCTCCCCGCCCATGGGCTCAAGCGGTCCGTGCACCTTCAGGTGCATGGGCAGATCGAGTCTCTCGACAAGGTCGAAGCCCGACGTGAGCTGCGGAAGGCCGACCACGCGGACTTCTGGGACGTCGGGCAGGGCCTCGTTCACCTATAGCCTCCGGAAGGCGTGTTCCAAGGTTCGCCCGAACCCGGTGCGTCGAACGACGCGCCGGGCGATGGTTCATTGGCGGGACCGCTGTTGTACGTGTCAGTCGGGTTGTACGTGTCATACCGGGTGTTCGTCTCACCGGTGTCGTACATGTCACTTCCGCCGTATCCGCCGGTGCCCGGATTGCCATAGACCGGGATGTTGAATCCCGTGTCCTGGAGCGGGTCGTAGGCGGACGGGGGAGCCTCGCCGACCGGTGGCGGGGACGGGATCGGCCAGCTGCCCGAGGTGCTGCCACCGCTGTCGACCCGCGGGATCGCCTCCGTGGACTGCGTGTCGAACGGCATGTCCATGCGCGCGGTCTGATCGGCGGCGAACGGCTGCTGCCCGCGCGGGGGTGGTGTGGACACGGCGCGGTAGGCGGCCGCGAAGCCGTTCGCGGGCTCCGGCGTGGCCGGCGTGTCGAACAGCGGCGACGACGGCGGCGTCATGCGCGTGGAGCTCATGGTGTCGGCCGTCGACGACCGGCCCGAGCGGCTGTCGTATCCCGGCAGCGACGAGGCCTCCGCCATGCGCGCGCGGCTCGCGTCCAGCGCGTCGCGGCCGGCGGGCTCCTCGGTGCCCAGGACCGAGGCGATCTGGTCGGCGATCCTGCGCTTGAACGGGCGCGGGGCGGCCCGCAGCGCGAGGGCGGCCATCACGCCCAGGAGGGACAGGCCGTAGAGGAACACGAAGATCGGCTTGGCCGCGCGACCCGCGTAGAGTCCGTGCACCAGCGCGGCACACCAGGCCGGGTAGGCCAGCATGTGCATGGCCCGCCAGCGGGCCGCGACCGGGGCCGGGGAGGCGAACCTGCTGCGCAGCGCGCCGGTGATGCCCACGAAGATCATCAGCAGCCCGGCGAGGGAGCCGAGGCCGATCAGGCCCTCGGTCCCGGTGATGCCGAGCGAGAACGGGATGATCGCGGCGATCAGCACGGTGTGTTCCAGCGCGATCTTCGCGGAGATGTGCAGCAGCAGGAACGCGATCGAGGCGACCGCCATCGTCCGGTGCACGGCCTGGCCGATGATCCGCTGGCGCGTGTTGAGGAAGATCCGGTCCTGAGCGACCAGACCCCAGATCACCGAACAGCTGAGCGACACGAGGGACAGCACACCCGCGCCGAAGTTCAGGAACTCGCGGAACTGGCTGCCTCCGACCAGCACGATCACGGGTATGAGGATGAGGACGACAGCGGACGCCACCCCATAGGCCGACCGGCCCGGTTGGGGGAGCGAGCTGTTACTACGACGAGGGTTCATGGGGGCAACTCCGAGCAGTTCGGGAAAGCGGTCCCGCTGCCGCACTCTAAGTGGCGCCATACCGACGGGTACGAGGTTTGAGTTATTGCGCTGTTATCAAAGGACAATGTGGCCGCTGTGATGTCCCTTAGCGGCTGTTACGCGAAGTAAGCTTTGACTCGGGTTCAACCTCGCCTCTCGGTGCTTGACGTGTTCACAGTGGATACGCAACAGCGTCGCGGTCTGCTCAAGCGCTGCGGTACCCTTGCGCCATGCGTGCCGTACGCCTTCTGCTTAGCGAGCCGCGCTGATCAGTCCCGAACGCCGGTGAACCGGGTGGTTCGGAATCGGCGCGGCGTCCCCTCCTGTGCGAGGGGATTTTTCGTTTCCCGAGTGTGACAGCCGCTGGCAGAGACGATCGATGGAGCTTTGAGGATCATGAGCGAGACGAACCCCGCTGCCACCGCCGAGGCGGCCGCGCCGCACCGCTACACGGCCGCCGTGGCAGCCGAGATCGAGGCACGCTGGCAGGACTTCTGGGACGCCGACGGCACGTACGCGGCGCCGAACCCCAAGGGCGACCTGGCGGGCGACCCCGCCGTCGTGGCCCGCCCCAAGAAGTTCATCATGGACATGTTCCCGTACCCGTCCGGTGCGGGACTGCACGTCGGCCATCCGCTGGGCTACATCGCCACCGACGTCTTCGCGCGCTACCAGCGCATGACCGGCCACAACGTCCTGCACACCCTGGGCTTCGACGCCTTCGGCCTGCCCGCCGAGCAGCACGCCGTGCAGACCGGCGAGCACCCCCGGGTCACCACCGAGGCGGCCATCGCCAACATGAAGTCCCAGCTGCGCCGGCTGGGCCTGGGCCACGACAAGCGCCGCTCGTTCGCCACGATCGACCCGGACTACTACAAGTGGACCCAGTGGATCTTCCTGCAGATCTTCAACTCCTGGTACGACGACACGGCGCGCAAGGCCCGCCCGATCTCCGAGCTGATCGCCCAGTTCGAGTCCGGTGAGCGTGCCGTACCGGGGCACACGCGCGCGTGGGGCGAGCTGAGCGCCGCCGAGCGCGCCGACGTCCTGGGCGAGTTCCGCCTGGCCTACGCCTCCGACGCCCCGGTCAACTGGTGCCCCGGCCTGGGCACCGTGCTGGCCAACGAGGAGGTCACGGCCGACGGCCGCTCCGAGCGCGGCAACTTCCCGGTCTTCAAGGCCAAGCTGCGCCAGTGGAACATGCGCATCACCGCCTACGCCGACCGGCTGCTGGAGGACCTGGACGCGCTGGACTGGCCCGAGGCCATCAAGCTGCAGCAGCGCAACTGGATCGGCCGTTCCGAGGGCGCCCGCGTCGACTTCCCGATCGACGGGGAGCGCATCACCGTCTTCACCACGCGCCCGGACACCCTGTTCGGCGCCACCTACATGGTGCTGGCGCCCGAGCACCCGCTGGTCGAGAAGTTCACCCCGGACGCCTGGCCCGAGGGCACCCACGACGTCTGGACCGGCGGTCACGCGAGCCCCGCCGAGGCCGTCGCCGCCTACCGCGCGCAGGCCGCCTCCAAGTCGGACGTCGAGCGGCAGGCCGAGGCCAAGGACAAGACCGGCGTCTTCATCGGCGCGTACGCCACCAACCCGGCCAACGGCGACAAGATCCCCGTCTTCATCGCCGACTACGTGCTGATGGGCTACGGCACCGGCGCGATCATGGCCGTCCCGGCGGGCGACCAGCGCGACTTCGAGTTCGCGCGCGCCTTCGAGCTGCCGATCCACTGCATCGTCGAGCCGACCGACGGGCGGGGGACGGACACCTCGACGTGGGAGGACGCCTTCTCGTCGTACGAGGCGAAGATCATCAACTCGTCGAACGACGAGGTCAGCCTGGACGGCCTGGGCGTCGTCGAGGCCAAGACGCGCATCACCGAGTGGCTGGAGCGCAAGGGCATCGGCGAGGGCACCGTCAACTTCCGGCTGCGAGACTGGCTGTTCAGCCGGCAGCGCTACTGGGGCGAGCCCTTCCCGATCGTCTACGACGAGGACGGCGTCGCCCACGCCCTGCCCGAGTCGATGCTGCCGCTGGAGCTGCCCGAGGTCGAGGACTACTCGCCGCGCACCTTCGACCCGGACGACGCCGACACCCAGCCCGAGACGCCGCTGTCGCGCAACGAGGAGTGGGTCCAGGTCACGCTGGACCTGGGCGACGGCCCCAAGCGGTACCGGCGCGAGACCAACACCATGCCCAACTGGGCCGGCTCCTGCTGGTACGAGCTGCGCTACCTGGACCCGCACAACGGCGAGAAGCTGGTCGACCCCGAGGTCGAGCAGTACTGGATGGGCCCGCGCGAGGGGCAGCCGCACGGCGGTGTCGACCTGTACGTCGGCGGCGCCGAGCACGCGGTGCTGCACCTGCTGTACGCCCGCTTCTGGTCCAAGGTCCTGTACGACCTGGGGCACGTGTCGTCGGCCGAGCCGTTCCACAAGCTGTTCAACCAGGGCATGATCCAGGCGTTCGTCTACCGCGACAGCCGGGGCTTCGCGGTGCCCGCCGCCGAGGTGGAGGAGCGCGACGGCGCCTTCTACTACCAGGGCGAGAAGGTCAGCCGCCTGCTGGGCAAGATGGGCAAGTCCCTGAAGAACGCGGTGACTCCGGAGTCGATCTGCGCCGAGTACGGTGCCGACACGCTGCGCCTGTACGAGATGGCGATGGGCCCGCTGGACGTGTCCCGGCCGTGGGACACGCGCGCGGTGGTCGGCCAGTTCCGGCTGCTGCAGCGGCTGTGGCGCAACATCGTCGACGAGGCGACCGGCGAGGTCACCGTCGTCGACGCCGAGCCCGACGAGGAGACGCTGCGCGCCCTGCACAAGGCGATCGACGGGGTGCGCGCAGACCTGGAGGGCATGCGGTTCAACACCGCCATCGCCAAGGTCACCGAGCTGAACAACCACCTGACCAAGGCCGGTGGAGCGCTGCCGCGTTCCGTCGCGGAGCCGCTGGTGCTGATGGTCGCGCCGCTGGCCCCGCACATCGCCGAGGAGCTGTGGCGCAAGCTGGGCCACAGCGACTCGGTCGTCCACCAGGACTTCCCGGTGGCCGACCCGGCGTACGTCGTGGACGAGAGCGTGACCTGCGTCGTGCAGATCAAGGGCAAGGTCAAGGCGCGGCTGGAGGTGCCGCCGGCCATCTCCGACGAGGAGCTGGAGAAGGTGGCGCTGGCCGACGAGAACGTCGTGAAGGCGCTGGGCGGGGCGGGCATCCGCAAGGTGATCGTGCGAGCGCCGAAGCTGGTGAACATCGTTCCGGCGTAGGCGCCGGCGAGTTCGGGGTAGTCCCCTACGGGCAGGTTCGGGGTTCTTCTGGAACTCCGGACCTGCCCTTTGCGTTTACCGTTGAAGAGCGGCGCGGCATGCGTCGTCGACCGTCACGGGAGATCGGAGGAGGAGCACCGTGGAAGCAGTGATCGCCGTTTTCGCCCTGCTCTTCGTGCTCTTCATCGCACTTGGCGCCTACGCCACGGTGAAGGCGGTCGGAGCCGCCAAGCGCGGCGTGGACCGCACCATCACCCAGGCCCGCCGTACGGTCGAGGACCACACCCTGCGCGCCAAGTCCTTCGCGCAGATCGGACCGGCCGGGGAGATCGCCCAGCTCCGCCTCAAGCTGCGCACGTCGATGCGGGCCACCCAGGACGCGCTGCACGCGGGTGTGGCCGAGGACGAGTCCCTGAAGGAGTCCCTCGGCCTGTTCGAGCGCCTCAGCGCACACGGCAAGGAGCTGGACGGCGAACTCAAGCGCCTGGAGTCCGAACCCGACCGGGCCAGGCTCGCCGAGCGGTTGCCGTCGCTGCGGGAGCGCACCGAGCGCATCACCTCCTCGGCGGACTCGCTGCGCTGGGCGGCCCGGGACCGGGCCCGCCGCTTCGCGGACGACGACCTCGACATGCTCAGCGCGCAGATCGACGTCGAGGCGGGCGCCCTGCGCCACTGGGACACGACAGAGCCCCCGCAGACGTCCGCCCCGCGGACTTCTTCCGCACCCTGGCCCGACGCGCCGGTCGCCGCCGACGCGGCGGACGACAGTCAGACCTGGCCGGAGACGCCCCGGCCGCACACTGCGGAGCAGCCGACCCGGCCCGCCATCACCCCGCCGGGCCCGCGCCCCACCTACCCCTGGCAGAAGAAGCCGCGCCCCGAGAGCACGACCTGATCCGGTCAAGGGTGTTCCAGGTCAGAGGGGCCGGGCTGCCGTCCGGGCGCTACGCCAGGTAACCTCCAGCTCATGTCCCGCCATGTCGCGATCGTCACGGATTCAACGGCCTACCTGCCGCAGGGGACGATGGAGCGCCACGGCATCACCGCGGTGCCTCTGACCGTCGTCCTCGGTGGTCAGGCACTGGAAGAGGGCACCGAGATCTCGACGCGCTCCCTCGCCCAGGCGCTGCAGAAGCGACGCTCCGTCACCACCTCGCGGCCCAGCCCGCAGCTCTTCGCGGAGACGTACCGCAAGGTCGCCGCTTCCGGCGCCACCGGCATCGTCTCCCTGCATCTGTCCGCCGAGTTGTCCGGCACGTACGACGCGGCGGTCCTCGCGGCGCGGGAGGCGCCGGTGCCGGTGCGGGTGGTGGACACCGGCATGATCGCGATGGCGCTCGGCTTCTGCGCGCTCGCGGCGGCCGAGGTCGCGGAGACGGGCGGCACGGTCGACGAGGCGGTCACGGCCGCGGAGAAGCGGGCCTCGGGCACCACCGCCTACTTCTACGTCGACACCCTCGACTATCTGCGCCGCGGCGGCCGGATCGGCGCCGCCCAGGCCCTGTTGGGGTCCGCGCTCGCGGTGAAGCCGCTGCTCCAGCTCGACGAAGGGCGCATCGAACCCCTGGAGAAGGTGCGGACGGCGTCGAAGGCGATCGCCCGCCTGGAGGAGCTGGTCGCGGACCGGGCGGGCACCGCGCCCGTCGACATCGCCGTCCACCATCTCGCCGCCCCCGAACGGGCGTCGGCCCTCGCGGACCGTCTGCGGGAACGCGTTCCCGGCCTTTCGGAGCTGCACGTGAGTGAGGTCGGGGCGGTGATCGGGGCGCACACCGGGCCCGGTTTGCTGGGAGCCGTGGTCTCGGCGCGGTGAGACGAGGTTGGGCGCTCTTCCCCCTTCACTCGTGTGGGTGATGCGGCTCTCCACAACTGGGCCGTCATCCACCGAAATTGAGCAAGATCATCGCGGATCGGTGGAATGCCCGATCCTCGTCGCATGGCACTTCGATCATGCTCACGTACGACGCGCGCGACCAGCGGTCCCGGCCGCCGACCCGGCTCCGACGGCCGCGTCCGACACCGACGGCTCTCCTCGCCACGTGGCCGCGTGGGGAACCGTCATGCCCCGGCCGAAGAGTTGCGCCGGAGGGCGGAGCTGCTTTTCGGGCAACGCGGCGGGGAGCGGTTGGAGTTGGGGGTGGGGCCACCGGGTGAGGGGAGCGTGGGCGACCAGGGCGCGGAGTCCGAGGCGGGTGCGGTGCCTGCCGAGGCGCCGGGGGAGGTCGGCGACTGGCGGGGGCGGGCCGGGCTCGCTCTGCGGGAGCGGATGCCCGTGTGGTTGCAGGCGCGCTGCGGACTGGAACGCAGGAGCGTGCTCGCGCTCGCGGTGCTGGTGGTCGCCGTCATGGCCTTCGCCGTGCAGCACTTCTGGGCGGGACGTACTCAGTCCGTGCAGGCACCGGAAGTGGTGCGCGCGGCCGCTCCCTACGCGGTGGAGGAGACGGGTGGGCGGGACAAGCCCGGTGGTCCGCCCGGGGCGCCGGGAGCGGGAGGCACGTCGGCCGCCGAGATCGTCGTGGACGTCAGCGGCAAGGTGCGCAAGCCCGGCATCCACCGGCTGCCGGCCGGTTCGCGGGTGGTCGACGCGCTGAGCGCGGCCGGCGGGGTGCGGCCGGGTACCAATACCGACGGCCTCAACCGGGCCAGGTTCCTTGTGGACGGGGAGCAGGTCGTCGTGGGCGGGCCCGCGGCGGGCGGGGCGCCTGGCGCCGGTTCCGTCGGCGGCCCGGTGGGCGCGGGGCCGGCGGCTCCGGTCTCCCTCAACACGGCCACCGTGGAGCAACTCGACGCGCTGCCGGGCGTGGGGCCCGTACTGGCGCAGCACATCGTCGACTACCGGACGCGGCACGGCGGTTTCCGCTCGGTGGACGAGCTGCGCGAGGTGAACGGCATCGGCGATCCGACATGTCGATGGTAACCTATCGACCATGACTCCATCAAGGGCTGTGCTACTCCTCCGAATCAGCTACAAGCGGGCCACCGAAGAGGCCGAAGAGCCAGAGGAGACCGAGGATGTGAAGCGTCGTTACGCCGAGTTCTCCAAGGGCATCGGCCGCCAGGAAGAGGACGCTCGCGCGCTCGCCGCACGGCTCGGCTGGACGGTCGTCAAGGTGATCCCCGAGGATGACACGAGCGCCTTCAAACGCCGGAAGATCAAGCTTCCGGACGGGACCACCGCACTGCGTACCGTGCGCCCCGGCTTCCGGGCCGCCCTGGACGGGCTCGCCTCCGGGGAGTACGACGGCTTGATTGCCGACGACCTCGACCGCGTCGCCCGTGACCCGCGCGACCTTGAGGACCTGATCGACGTGGTGGAGTCGCGCCGGCCGCGCATCCCGGTGGAGTCCGTCACGGGCTCACTGCGCCTGGCCAACGACGCGGACATCACCATGGCGCGCATCATGTGCGCCGTGGCCAACAAGTCGTCCCGAGACACCGCGCGTCGCGTCGCCCGCAAGCACGAGGAGTTGGCGGCGGAGGGCAAGCCGGGTGGCGGAGGTTTCCGGGGCTATGGCTACGACCGCAGCAACCTAGAGATCGTGCCCGAAGAGGCGAAGATCGTGAAGGAGATCGCCGCGCGCATCCTCGGCACGTGGGATGGCTGGACCGACGAGCAGCGGGCGAAGGTCGACCCGGACGCGGGTGAGTCGCTGAACTCCATCGCCGCCGACCTGCAGAGCCGCGACGTGCCGACCGTGACGGGTGCCCCGTGGAACTCGCGCAGTGTCAGATCCGTGGTTACCAAACCTCGCGTCGCAGGTCTGCGCGCGCACCGCAACGAGGTGGTGGGGGAGGCGGTCTGGCCGGCCATCCTCGACCGGGACACCTGGGAAGAGGTCTGTGCCCGGCTCGCCGGGCGCGCCCGGAACGTTGACCTCGGGCTACAGAGGTGGCTCACGGGCGTGCTGGTCTGCTCGAAGTGCGACCGGCCGCTGATGGGCTGGCAGGGCAATCACGGCGTCCGCTACTGGTGCGCGAAGCCGAAGGGCGGATGCGGGGGCATCGCCATCAAAGCCGCCATCGTCGAGGACGAGATCGAACGCCAGGTGCTGGATCTCCTTGGTCGGCCCAAGGTGCTGGAGCAACTGCGGACCGTCGCGGACACCGAGGTGACCGAGGACGCGCGCGCCGAGCTGGCCGCCGACGAGGCGCAGCTGAAGGAGATGGCGGGCATGTACGCGCGGCGTGAGATCACGTTCGCGGAGTACCGGGAAGCGCGCGGCATCGTCGAGAAGCGGATCCGGGAGTCCCGGGCGCTGGTGCACGCGCGGGCGCCGAGGGTGCTGCGCCGTCTGCTGGAGGGCGACGTGCGGGCGAACTGGGCGGCGGCCAGGCCGGCGGATAAGCGGGAGGTGGTACTCGCCCTGGTGCCCGGGTACCGGGTGCTGCCGCATGACCGGTCGAAGGGCAACAAGTTCGACCCGGCCCGGCTCGTCCCGATAACGGACTGAGGCAAGGAGAGGGCCCGTACGACTCCGGTCGTACGGGCCCTTTCGCTTTGCCCTGTCAGATGTCTTCCGCGTCGCCCTCAGCCCGAGCAGCGAGCAGCCGGGGGCCCGGTTCACCGATCTCCCGCCCTGATGCTCCTGGCCCGAGCCAGCCCTCCTTCCGGGCCCTGGTCACCCATCGGGCAACCGTGGCTTCCGGGCGTCCGAGACGCTGCGCGAGCCGTTTCACCGCGCCGCGGGGCTGGCCGGGGCCGCACTCGGAGATGTACCCCTCAGCGACCTGACGCATCAGTTCGTCCGGGAGGGGAGCACGTCCAGGCCGAGGCTCCTTGGGCGCGGCACCAATGATCTCGTCGGCTGTCTTGATCGTGACCTGTGATCCAGGCGCATGCATGGGGTTGCTGAAGACCTCGGCCAACAACGCCTCGGCACGCTCGTCGCCGGACTCGTGCTTCATCCGGGAGGCCATGGCCTGCACCTTCATCTGCATTTCCCAGTACCGGACTGCGTCGATGATCTGGCCAACGCGGATGCTGGTCAGCACCTTCGAGGTGACACTGCCACCTGGCGCGTCTCCCGGACGGCCAGGCCAGATCTCCAGGTGCGAAATGACATGGCCATTCGGCGACCGCGAGACAGTGCCGGCCACGGTCCATCCGTCTTCGGATTCATGCCGGAAGTGCGCGACAGTCCCGCCCTCCATCTCGTCGGGGCTCGGAGGGGTGATCTCAAGATCCATGTTCGTCGGCTGTTCAGTCGGCACGGTGCTCATCACCTCGGAAATGTCGCACCGCACGCTACAGCAGGTCAACAGCAACAGCGCAGAAAACGCGCGGATGACCGTATCCGATCTATCGAAGTGAGCGGATCGCGCGACCCTCGTAGACGAACTGATCGGATGACGCTAGCCTGTCTACATGCAGTCCACGGTGGCGGATGAAATCCGCTCTCGCCTGCGCGTTCACCGCGACTTGCCCACCCCGGCCCAGCGCCGGGCGCTTCGGGAAGCGGCCGAACTGTCGCAGCAGGAACTCGCTGACGTCGTCGGCGTCAGCAAACAGGCAGTGAGCCACTGGGAGGCCGGCATCCGCACCCCCCGCGGTCCCCTCCTCTACCGGTACGCCGAAGCGCTGCGCGCCCTCCAGGAGGCCGTCTGATGGCCACGCCGACCGACGCCCCGACGCAGCAGATCACGCTGTCCGACCTCTACGCCGACCGCGGCCTGTCCGAGGCGCAGGCCAGGCGCATCGTCGCCCTGCTCGGCCTCGCCCAGCCCCGGCGCGGCCCGCTGGACGCCGAAGGCCCCCAGCCGACTACCGATCGGCTGGGGGCCTGACGCCCATCCATGACGAAGCCCCGGTCCAGCCGGCAAGCGAACCCGGGGCGACGTCTTCTCGACTCAAGTAGGAGGACGCATGTCCCAGCGTACGGGCGCACCGCCCGACCAGACCACACCGGCCCGGCTCGACTGGTCGCGCGCCATCGTCGGCGACCCCGCCCCTTGCGTCGTATGCGGACGCCCGGCCCTGTTGCGGCACCCCGAGACCGGCCGACCGCACCACAAGGTATGCAGCGAGCCCGCCACGCCGGCCGCCACGGTGGAGGAGACCGAGATCCTGTCGTGCCGCTTCTGCGGTGAGCCGGCCAGCATGCCCGGCCCGGAGGGTAAGCCGGAGCACTGGTCGTGCCGCAGGAAGGCGGCCGACCGGTGAACGGCAAGGATCTCCGCGACTTGCTCGACAAGGCCCGCTCCCAGGGCTTCACCGTGCGTCTCTGCGGGAGCGGCCACTACGTAGTGGCCGGCCGTCGCGGAGTCGTGTCGGTGTCGAAGACGCCGGGCGGCGCCCGGGCGGTGGCGAACACGCGGGCCGCGCTCCGTCGGATCGGAGTCGACCTGTGAAGCGCCGCCGCAGCCGTCTGCGCTGCACCAGAACTTTCGGCCTCACGGCCAGCGAACTCCGTGCCGAGATGCGGCGCTTGACCTCCCGTGGCTGGCAGCTGTGGGAGATCGCGCGCACCTTCGGCTGCAACTGCAAGGACATTGCGTGACCGACAGCATCGTCATCCCCCGGAGCCTCCCGGAGGCCGCGCTCACCTATGCGGCCCTCGGCATCCGGGTGTTCCGCGTCCGCCGCAGCAAGGCGCCGTACGCCAACTGCCCACGCTGCGACCGGGAGAGTTCCATCTACGTCCAGCACCGCCCCGAGGAATGCCAGTGCGGCGTGCCCACCTGCCACGGCTTCTACAGCGCCACCACTGACCCGGACCTGATCCGCAAATGGTGGCGTGAGGAACCGGACGCCAACATCGGTGCGCCGTGCAAGCTGAACGGCTGGGCCGTCGTCGACATCGATCCGCGCAACGGTGGTCACAAGTCGCTGTGCGCCGTCGAGGAGAAGGTGGGCCCGCTGCCTGGCGCGCTCATGCAGATCACGGGCGGCGACGGCTTGCACATCCTGTATCAGAGCCCTGGGGTGTCGCTGCCCGGTACCCCGTTCCCGGGGATCGACTTCAAGCACAACGGCTACATCCTGCTCGCCCCGTCCGTGCACAAGTCGGGCGGCCGGTACCAGTGGTCGGGTGACGGCCGATTCCGACACCCGACAGTGGCGTGGCCGTCTGTCCTCGTGCCGCGCCCCCGCCCGAGGCCGGCGTTGCGTGCCGTCCCGACCGTCACCACTGAGGACGGAACGCGGGACTTCATGGCCGAGCTGGTGCAGCTCGTCATGGACGCCGCGCCCCATAGCTGGCACGGCCGGAACAACTCGCTCTATGTCGCAGCGTGCAAGGCGCACGCCCTAGCGCAGAGCGGGCTACTGGACCTGATCGATGCGGAGTTTGCGCTTCTCTCCGCGGCGGACGCCGTCGGGCTGTCTCGCTCCGAGGCGGAGGCCACGTTTCACAGTGCGTCCATGCGTCCTCGGCGCGGTGGGGGTGCAGCGTGACGACCGAGCTTGAGCAGGCCATGGGCGACTTCTTCGACGACGGGCAGGAGGAGAACGCTGCACCCCTCATTGGGAAGCTTCCCGCGTCGTTCTACGACCAGCGGGACGTGTTGAAGAAAATCCGGCAGTACGCGCACGCCATGTGCTGCTCAGCCGATGTCGTGCTGTATGCCACCATGGCGCGGCTCGCCGGGATGATCGACCACAACGTCAAGGTCGACACAGGCGTGAAGAAGCCCGCTTCTCTCAACCTGTTCGTCGGCATCATCGACGGCTCAGGCAGCAGTAAGAGCACGTCCAACGAGGCGTCTGAGGATCTCCTCGAAGCGCCCGACCCCGATCACCGCGATTTCCTCGACGGCATTCCGATCGGCTCGGGCGAGGGCGTCGCCGAGGCGATGATGGGCGAGGTCGAGACGGAGGACTTCAACCAGCTCGACAAGAAGAACCAGCCGAAGACCGTCAAGGTGCGGAAGCAGGTCCGACACAACCTGTACTTCTACGTCGACGAGGGCGAAACGCTCATCCGCATCGCCGGCCGGGACGGCGCCTCACTATGGCCCTCGATCCGGTCGGCGTGGCAGGCCGGGACGCTCGGGCAGACCAACGCCACCGCCGAGCGTCGCAGGTTCATCAAGCGCGGCACGTACGCCATGGGACTGGTCGCCGGCTTCCAGCCTCCCAACGCTCTGGTCGTCCTCCGCGACAACATCACCGGCACGGCGCAGCGGTTCGTGTGGTGCCTCGCTACCGACCCCGATATCCCCATGGAACCAGTGCCCGCGCCGGACATCGACTTCGGGCATCCGCAGAACCTCCAGGCCGTCACCATGACGATGCCGGACGAGGTGAAGCGGAAGATCCGCACTGAACTGGTGCTGCGCAACGCGGGTCGGCTGGCCGTCGATCCGCTCGACGTCCACGCCAACCTTGCGAAGGCCAAACTCGCCGCCCTGCTGGCGCTCCTCGACGGAGCCCGTACCGGCGTCACGGTGCAGGACTGGGAGTTGGCTGAGGAGATGTGGGCGGTGTCCTGCCAGTTGCGGACGGTCATCATCCAGCGTGCATCGCGGGAAGAGGCCGCGGCAGCTCAGGCGAAGCGTGAGGAGCGCGTACAGGACGCCGTGCAGGCGCACACCGCCGTGGCCCGTGCTGACGCACGGCTGGAGGTACGGGCCCGCTGGTGCGTGAAGAAGATCCGCGAGGGCGTGCGCCGTGAGCAGTTGCTGAAGAAGGCGAGCAGCACGTGGCGCAACGAGGTTCCCGCAGGCTTCGAGCTTGCAGTGGCTCGCGGATGGCTGGTCGAGGACGACGACGGTCATGTGGAGGTGACCCCGAGTGCGCCGTGACGTTCTGTCCGTTTCGTGCTGCTGCTGGACCGGTGGACCGGGTGGACCTCGGTGGACCGGTGGCGTGTGTGACGGATGGGTGATCGCTTCGGTCGGGCGAGTAGAGAGCCGCCGAGGGGGTGTAGCTGCTCTGATCTGCGAAAACGCATGTAGTTGAAAACTAAACTAGTAACCCCACTTTCGCACATGAGGCTGAGCGGACCGAGCGCATGCGCGGGTCCACCGGAAACGGTCCACCGATCCACCAAGAGACATAAGGCACATAACGACAGGAGTCCCATGAGCGTCATCCCGCCCGAACTCGACGGCGCCGTCATCCCCGGCGGCTGCGACACCTGCAACGCCGAGCAGCACATGACCCAGCTCGAGCCGGGCCTGTGGTCCATCGGTATCGCGCACGACGACTGGTGCCCCACCTGGCGCCAGATCCAAGCGCAGCGCGCCGCCGTTCCCGGCACCTTCCGCCCCTGAACGGAGACCGCCCATGGCATCCCATGTGGAGCAGCAGGTGCAGGCTCGTATCGCGGCGGCGCGGGCCCGGGTCCAGGCCGCGAAGCAGCGGCGTGACGAACTGTCGGCCGCCCGCCGGCGTGGTCTCGCAGCGCGGCATGCGAACAAGCTGCGCCGCCAGGCCGAGCAGCGGGCCGACGAGGACGACGTCGACGACGGCCAGGACGACGAGCCCGTGTCTGCCATGCCAGACACCGACCACTGACTTCCGGCCGCAGACCGCGGTCGGCCAACCGAAGGAAAACCACGTGACCAAACGGACCCTCGTCCACGGGGCGGGGAACGAGATGGCCGACGACATCCGCGACCACGGGTACGCGATCCTGCAGACCCGAGTGGAGCGAGTCTCACGTCTACGCAGGGGCATCCTCTGCCAGGACCCGGACGGCTGCACCCAGCCAGCGACCCTCGCGACCTTCGCCGTGGAGGACGTCGTCATCGAGGACGACTCAACCGGCTTCGTCCTGGCGAAGCACGCCAGCGGGATCCCGATGGGCGTCGTGTCCTGCGACGAACACCGCATCGCAGCCAGCCACGAGCTGTACTACGCGCTGACGGAACGACTACGCCCGGACGGTATCCGTGCATTCGACGCGCCCGGCCAGCACCTGACCTGGTACTGACGCCTGACCCGCACGCAGAGCGGCCGCCCCGCGGGTACCGGGGCGGCCACCCCCAGGATTCCACGGGCCCGGCTGTCTCCGGACGGTCGGGCCCTTCTGCCTGCTCCGGAACCGGTACGGCCGCGCAGAGCACAAGCTTTCACTAGGAGGTGACCCATGCCTGATCGGCTCGACGAGCGGGATCACGAGATCTGGGCGCGGTACGTCGGCGGCTGGACGCAGGCCCGGCTCGCCGCGACGTACGGCGTCAGTCAGCAGCGCATCAGCCAGGTTCTTGCCGAGGTGCGGGAGAGCGTCGGGGACGACGCGCGTACGGATGCGGCGCTGCTCGCGAGGGAGCGGACGGACGCCCTGTTGGCGGCGGTGTGGCCGGCGGCGATGGAGGGTGATACGCGGGCGGTGACGGCGGCGTTGAAGGTGTTGGAGCGGCAGGCGAAGGCGTTGGGTACGGACGCGGTGGAGCCGATCGCGGTGACGTTTGAGCGGCATCTCGACGACCAGGGGCACATCGTGGTGGACGCGTTGACCGCGGCGCTTGAGGTGCTGCAGCTCGACGAGGGGCAGCGGCAGTTGGCGGTGCGGGCGGCTCAGGCTCGGTTGCTGGGTGAGCCGTTGCCGGAGCCGCTGGTGCCGGTGGTCGACGAGGGCCAGGCGGCGCAGGCCGCGATGGAGAAGCGGTTGCGTGAGCTGACGGCGGACGAGCCTGGCGTGGATGTGGATGCGCTGCTCGCCGAGGTCGACGAGGAGGAGGGTCGTAGGGATGGCTGACGAGGTTGAGGCGCGTCTGGATCGGATGCGGCGGGCGATGGTGAAGATGCGGCGTGAGGGCAGGCAGGCCGAGTTCGATGCGCTCGTGGTCGCGTACGAGGCGCTGAAGGCCGAGCACGTCGAGCGGGTGCACGAGGAGCGGCGGCAGGCTGCGCGGGCGCGTAGGGCGCCGCAGCGGGCTGTGGAGGAGCCGGTGCGGGCGGAGCTGTGGCGGTTGCCCAGGGGTTTCGCGTCTCCGTTGGCGGCGGAGCGGGCGCGGTCGGGTTGGCGGCCGCGGGAGGAGCCGGTGGTGCCGGCGGGCGCGTTGTCGCCGTGGCGGCGGGGTGGGTCGCCGATGGGTGAGCGGATTTGGCGGCCGGGCCGGTAGGCGTGTGGTGGCCCGCCCCGTTGACACCACGAAGGAGGGGCGGGCCGTTGTGACGCGGTCCCGGGACGGTGCCTGCGAACCGGCCCGGGACGGCATCAGGGTCACGGTAGCCCCGTTTCCGGTACCCGCTTTCCGGCACCGGAATGATCTTTCCGGGAGGGTGCCTACCGTCCCCGGACATGAGCATCCTCAGCGCCGTTCAGGCTGGCCGCTACCTCGGTGTCACCGAGAAGACCGTACGCAACTGGATCAACCGGGGTGAGCTGGAAGTGCTCAGCGTCGACCCCGTCCGTCTCGACTCCCGGCACGTTCACGAGGTGCTCAAGGCTCGGCAGGCGGCGGCTCTGGCTGATCTGGCGGGGCGCATGCAGGATCCGGTGCGTCTGGCCCGGGAGACGCGCCGTGTGCTGCATCCGAGGGACCTCGGCGCCAACCTTCCGCAAGACCGTGCGGAGGCGGAGCGGCGGCGCCTGTCGCTGGTGTCGGACGTGGCGCGGCTGCTGTTCGGGAACGCGGCGTTGACGGCGGCGTGTTCGGGGGACGGGTGCCGGTGGTGCAGGGCGCAGGATTTCGCGAAGGTGCTGGGCGGCTGGGCGCCGACGCAGTTCTCCGAGGGGTTCCGGGCGCTGTTCGACCAGGAGCCGTGCGAGAAGTGCGGACCGGGCTTGTACGGGCCTGTGCTCGCTGCTCTCGCCGCGCGGGTGCATCCGGGCGGGGAGCGTCCGTCTGCGGCGTCTGTGGGGCCGTCTGCGGCCGAACGGCAGGCTGCTCGGGAGTGGGCCGGGCGGCGGGCGCCGGTGGTCGCGGCGAGGCCCGTGAAGGACAAGGACGACGACGGTAAGGCGCTGGTCGCTCGTCGGCTGCGTGAGGTGCGGGGTCAGTTGAAGGTGGCGAAGCGGGAGGGTGACCAGCGGCGTGCGATCCGGTTGCAGCAGACGTTGCGGGCGCTGACGGCGGATGCGGCCGTGGTCGACGGGCGGGCGGCTGCGGCCAGGCCGGGACGGCTCGCATGCGGTCACCTGCTTGCGGCCGGCTGTGGGTGTCCGCGTCGGGCGTCGGCTCGGGGCCGGCAGTGAGCGGCGCGACCGTGCTGCCGGTGGTGGAGGCGACGCGGCGGCCGCCGCGTACGTTCATCGATCCGCCGATGTGGTGTCTGCGTTGCCCGTACTGCCATCGCAGGCATGTGCACGCGGCTGGCCCGGAGGTGGGGGAGATCGTGTTGCCCTCTCGGCGCGGTGGCGGGACCCGCTTCTACCGTGTGAGGGAGGTGTCGGGTGGGCGATCGTGAGGAGATCCTCGACGAGGGCGCTCTCCGGCTGGAGGCCGCGATCCTCGCGGCGCAGCAACTGTCCGGGACCGATCAGGTGTGGGCGGCGGTGCTGGAGGTGGAGCGGATCCGCGTCGAGGTCGAAGCGGCCACGGGCGTCAGCCTGGTTGAGCCTGCGCCGTCGCGCGTGTTGGAGACGGCGCTGGAGGGTGCGGGCCGTGTGACGGCTGAGCAGGCTATGAAGCATCTGGAGTCCGCAACCCCGCCGGAATGATCTTGGCGGTTTCGTCGGCACCGTCGGTCTATGAGTACTCCTGCCGGTGACGGCCAGGTCGGCGACGCAACGATCAACGTCAACGCCAACACCGATCCGGCGTTGCGCGCCCTCAACCAGTTCTCCCGGGATGCGCAGGGCCGGATTCGGGACGTGCGGGGCCGGTTCGTCGCCGAGGGCGCGGCGATCAACCGCAGTCTCACGAACGCGGCCGGGGGCGGTGACCGGCTCGGTCTGTCTCTGCGGGCCCTGTCCGGTGTGGCCGGGTCGCTGGGCGCGGTCGGCGCCCGTCTTGCCGGTGTCGCTGCCCAGCTCGGCGCCGCAGCCCCCGTGGCGGCCGGCCTGGTCGCGGGTCTGGCCAACATCGCGCCGGCGGCTGGTGTGGCCGCTACCGGGATCATCGCCGTCGGTACGGCCGTAGCAGCGGTGAAGATCGGCATGGCCGGTGTGGGCGACGCGGTCGCGGCGGCGTTCGATCCGTCCGACCCGGAGAAGTACGCCGAGGCGCTGAAGAAGCTCTCCCCGAATGCGCGCGCGTTCGTCGAGCGGCTCCGCTCGATGCAGCCCGCGTTCCAGTCGCTGCGTACGCAGGTGCAGGACAGCCTCTTCGAGAAGCTCGACACCACCTTCAAGCGGACAGCGGCGGCGACGATGCCGCAGCTGTCGGCGGCAGTGCGGGACTCGGCCGGCACGCTGAACTTGATGGCCCGGGGTGTCCTCGACACCGCGACCGGGCTCGGCCAGTCCGGTGCGCTCGGGCAGGCTCTCGGGGGTGCGACGCGCGGCCTGAAGGGGCTGACGGCGCTCCCCGGGGTGCTGGTGCAGGGCCTGGTGCAGATCGGGGCGGCGGCCGCGCCGACGTTCGAGCGGCTCGGGAAGTCCGCGCAGGGGCCGATCCAGCGCCTGTCCGAGAGCCTTACGCGGGCGTTCGAGTCCGGGGCGATGCAGCAGGCGATCGAGACCGCTGTGGGGCTGCTGAAGGACTTGGGCACCATCGCGGGGAACATCGGCTCCGTCATCGGCTCGGTGTTCTCCGCGGCGCAGGTGTCCGGCGG
Organism: Streptomyces sp. A012304; assembly: GCF_026008495.1. Taxonomy (GTDB): domain Bacteria; phylum Actinomycetota; class Actinomycetes; order Streptomycetales; family Streptomycetaceae; genus Streptomyces. The sequence goes on along the minus strand of NZ_BQUN01000089.1, from coordinate 67,452 downwards.
CGGCTTCATCGGCACGCTGAAGGAGATCACCGGGGCGCTGAAGACAGCGTTCGCCTCACCGCAGGTGCAGTCCGGGTTGCAGGCCCTGTTCCAGACCATGGCGACCCTCGCCCAGACCGCGGCCCCGCTGCTGGGCCAGGCGCTCGGCGCTGTCGCCCCCGTCCTGACCGCGCTCGGCCCTCCGGTGCAGCGGCTGATCGGCAGCCTGGGGGACGCCCTCTCGCCGATCATCGCCGCTCTCGGCCCGGTTCTCGCGGCGGCCGCCGACGCGGTCGGTGTCCTGATCGACGCTCTCTCGCCGCTGCTGCCGGTCGTCGGCAACCTCATCGCGTCGCTGCTGCCGCCGCTGGTGCCGCTCCTCACGGCCATCGGAGACGTGTTCGCGCAGGCCGGACCGGTGGTGAAACTCCTCGGGCAGGCTTTGAGCACAGCCTTGGCGCCCATCCTGGCGCAGCTCCCCGCCCTGATCACCCCGCTGGCGACGCACCTGTCGGCCATGGCCCGCACGGTGTTCCCGATGCTGGCCCGGCTCATCGTCACGCTGACCCCGTCGCTCGCGCAGATGGGTGCGGCGTTCGGACAGGTGCTGGCGGCGGCCGGCCCGCTGCTGACGGCGATGAGTCAGCTCACTATCGGGATCGTCTCCGGCCTCATGCCGATCATCACGCCGCTGATCGGGCTGGTGGGCAAGCTGGCGGCGATGTTCGCCGGGCATCTGTCCCGGGTTCTCACCTCGGTGGTGGTGCCTGCGATCAGCGCGCTCACGTCCCTGTTGCGGGGTGACTTCTCCGGGGCGTGGGAGGGCGCCAAACGCGTCGTGTCCGGTGCGATCAGCACCATGAACACCTTGTTCGGGCAGCTCCCGGGAAAGGCCTTTGCCGCGTTGGGGGGCCTGGCGGGGAAGCTGAAGCAGCGGGCGGTCGAGGCCGGTTCGGCTCTTGTGTCCACGATCTCAACGAAGATCGGCGAGGCGGTGTCGTGGATTCGCGGTCTGCCGGGGCGTGCGGCCGCCGCCCTGCTGAGTCTGGGCGGGAAGCTTTCGGAGCGAGCGCGGGGCGCCGGCGCGTCGATGGTGACGGCGATCCGCGACAAGATCGGCGACGCCGTGAGCGCGGTGTCCGGTCTGCCGGGGCGCGCGGCGTCGGCTCTCGGGGACCTGGGCGGCAGGCTGTACAGCTCGGGGCGGGCTCTGATCGCGGGGTTCGTCGACGGCATCTTCAGCAAGATCGGTGACGTGGTCTCCGCGGTGAGCAGCGTGGTCAGCAAGGCCCGCGGCCTCTTCCCGGGGTCGCCCGCGAAGGAGGGCCCGTTCTCGGGACGCGGATGGGTGCTGTACTCGGGGCGGGCGATCGGCGAGTCCCTGGCGGAAGGCATGGCGCAGCGGACGGCACTGGTGGAGCGGGCAGCGGCCATGGTGGCGCAGGCCGCGCAGGATGCGGTGGCGGTGCCGATGACGGCGCGCCCGGTGCCGGCGGGGGTGTCTGGGGGGAATGTGGGTGCGGCCCTCGGTGTGGGGGCGGTCCGCACCAGCAGCGCCCCGACGACGGTGGTGAACAACTACAACATCACCTTCACGAACCGGGGGGCCATCGGGTCGAAGTTCGAGTTGCAGACCTGGCTTGTGTCGATGATGGACGACTTGCGCTTGCAGGGGCGCCTGCCGAGGACGGGCTGATACGGGCGGCGGTCCACCAGTCCGGGGTCCAGCCGGAGCGCCGTCCCGTCCGGCTGCGGTCGCGTACGGCGGCGCCCTCGGCTTCGAGCTGCCGCAGCGCGCGACTGGCTTGTGTCGGGGTGGTGTCGACGGCGGCGGCGATGTGGGCGACGGTCATCGGCTCGGTGGCCGTGGCCAGGAGTCGGCGGCAGCATTCGCGGACGGTGTCGCAGAAGTCCATGCCGAAGATGTTGCCCTGTATGGACCTGTACGCAAGCCCGTCCGCCCTCGACGGGGGTGAGGACGGGCCGAAGGAGCGGCGGCTACTGGCCCTCCCGGGAGAAGGCGTGGAGCGCGCGGGCGTCGGGGCAGTAGTCGTGGTGGGTGCATCGGGCGCACGACTGGATGTGGATGCCGTACACCCGGGCAGCCTCGCGGGCGGCGCACGGCCGGCAGGCCCGCGGCTCCCACCGCTTCAGGGCGCCGTCGACGACGCTGAGACGCGGCCCCAGGTCCATGACGGCGGTGCCCCCGCACCAGACGCAGCAGGCGCCGTCGATCCGTTTGCGGGCGAGGCTGCGCGCGTTCGGCATGGGCAGCATCCCGACCGCGTCGACGAACCCCGCGTTCACGGCTGGTCGCCGATCGGGACCAGGTCGTACGCCTGGCGGCACGAGACGCAGGCGAACAGGCGGGCGCCGCTGGAGTCGCGGACCGGCCGCGCGGTGTTGCTGTAGGCCTCGTGCCAGGCACACCAGCCGATGACGGTGCGTTCGGGGATGGCCGGTTGCTGCTCCGGCTGCGTACGCTGCGGCATGTCGACGGCTCCTCGGGCTGTCGTCCATGCCTCCGGACCGATCCCGCGGTCGCGGAGGCTTCACTTTCCGTGGCCCACGGTAGGCAGCCTGTACACCCCTGTCTATGCCTAGGCATAGCTATGTGTCTCTATGCCCTGTTACGCCCGTATATCTACAGTCGGGCGGGTGATCGACTTTGACCCGACGAGACCGAAGTGGGAACAGATCGCCGACGTGCTGCGCACCCGCATCACCTCCGGCGAGTACCCGCCCCGCACCCTCATCAGCGAGGTGCGGATGGAGGCCGAGTTCGGCGTCGCCCGCGGCACCGTGCGCAAGGCCACGGCCGCACTGCGGGACGAGGGCCTGATCGTGACGACGCCGGGCATGGGCAGCTTCGTCGCGGACACCAGCGGAACGTGAACGCAGAAAGACCCCCGTCCGAACGCGCGGACGGGGGCCTCCTACGCCCCTCTACGGGCACTACTTCGCAGGTGGGGGCCCTCTACCGAGGTCACTACCGGGGTAGCGGGCCCCCTCTACATCAGGCGCCCTCCGGGCTCTGCTCGTCGGGGGTGTTCGTAGCGGGGTTCGTAGAGGGGGTGGCCTCTACCTGCCGCGCGGCGAGGAGGAGTTCGGCGGGCACGGCGGCCTCGAGGTCGGCCCTGCGGTATCCGGCGAGGTTCTTGCCGTCGACCTTCACCTGCTTCGTGGTGCGGTCGACGCCGGCGGCCTCCAGCTCGGCGGCCAGGCGCTCGGCGTCCCAGTCGCCGTAGCGGTCCTCGTCGACGTTCACGAGCCGGTCGAGGAGAACGACGGTGTGCATGCGGTCGGCGTGCCGCATCACGTCGAGGCAGTCCGACAGCACGGGCGCGATGGTGACGCCGGCCTGGTCTGCTGCCGCGCTGACGTCGCCGACGGCGTCCCCGGTGAGCTGGTTGTGCTTGACGCGCAGGGCACGGCCGCGCTGGCACAGCTCGGCGAACCCGGGCCCGTCGAGGAAGTCGGCCCGCACGGTCACGAAAGACGCCGGCCCGGTGACGAGGACGCCCGTACCACGGTGGTCCTCGGACAGCACGGAGGCGTCGGCGCCCTGGGCGGCCTTGCCCTTGCCGAGCACCATGTCTGAGCTGGTCTGGTCGACGACCTGCGTGCAGTATCTGAGGGTGATGATCTCCCGTAGCTTCGTCGGCACGGACTCGGCGTCGGGGCGCTGGGAGGCGAAGTTGGAGACGAACCCGGCGGCCGGCCCGCGCCGTGCGATGCGGCACAGGTCGTTGATGACCTGCTCACGGTCCTCGCGGTCCATGGCGGTGAAGTACTCCTGCAGTTCGTCGATGGTCACGAAGATGACCGGCAGGTTGTACTTCTCCACGATGGCCGGGGTCAGCTTGCCCTCGGGGCAGACGGAGACGGGCAGGCCGCGCAGCAGCACGAACCGGCGCTCCATCTCCGCCAGCAGCTCCTTCAGCATCGCCTTCAGCGCTTCGACGGCGTCGTCCTCGGCGCCCATCACCAGGCGGTGCGCGACGGCCTTCATCGGCATCCAGTCGGCGCCGCCCTTGCCGTCGGCGACGTAGTGCCTGACGAAAGGGTCGAGCAGGCCGGCCGCGGTCATCAGGCGCTGCGTGAACGTCTTGCCGCGGCGGGGCAGGCCGCCGAAGAACAGCGACTGCCACATCACGGGCACGGTGATGCGGTTGCCGCGGGCGTCCTGCCCGAACGGGATCGGGTCCCACACGGAGAACGTCTCCGCCTTGACCAGCGGCGACGGGTTCGGCGTGCCGAGGTAGGGGTCGTCGTCGGCGACCCACATCGACACCCGCCCGGCGTTGCCGCCGGCCGCCGCGCGGACGCGGGAGGCGATGACCTGGATCTCGTCGACTCCGAGCTCGGCGGCGATCGCCGTGCGCTTGGCGAGGACATCCGCCGCGGTCTTCCCGCCACCCTTGGGCAGGTCGAAGATGACCGACCAGCCGCGCCCGTCGCGTACCGGGCCCATGACGCAGGTGACGCGGGGGCCCTCGTCGTCGCCCTTGCCCTGCTTGAGCAGGCCTGCGGCGCGCAGCGCGTCGTTGAGCTGCTGGGCGGACATGTCGACGCGCAGGGGCGGCGTCGGGTTATCGAGCAGTTGCGCGTCGTCGCCGCGCCCGAGGTAGGCGAGCGGGACGGCTGCGGCGAGCATGCCGGCGGTCTGCAGCAGCGGCGGCGCCAGGTACCAGCCGACCGCACTGGCGGCGACGGCCGTGGCGGCGGCACCGAAGCGCCAGCGGCGGGCAAGGGTGCGTTCCCGGTGCAGCAGCGCGTACCGGACGGCGAGGTCGACGTCGTCGGGCTTGGCCTTCACCTGCGCGCGCAGGGCTTTCACCGCGGCGCTCTGGTCGTGCGCGGCCAGGGTCGGCCACAAGCCGCGCATCCCACGCCAGGCGCCCTTGAGGGCGAGCCAGGCGAGACGGAACGCGTACTTCGGCACCCTGAGCGTGTGGTAGCGGGCGTGCCACGCGCACAGTCGGCCGAGGGCCGCGGTGTTGGCCCTGAGGGATGCCGCGGAGCGGGCCCACGCGGGCAGGATCGGCACGTCCGGCACGGTCAGCCAGTCGGCGAGCGGGTTGTCCGGGCGGTCGACCGCCTCGACGACGTCGTCGTCGGCGACGTAGGCCGGCGGCTCGGGGGCGAACTTCAGCAGCGACACGGCCGGATCGGCGTGCCCGTTGACCACGGGCCGCGGCAAGGTGTCGGTCATGATGAGGTCTCCTGCCTCTTTCAGGGGTGTGGAGGCCCGGGGTGGCCGGTCTTCCCTGGCCGGTGGACGGCCGCCCCGGGGCGCGGCTACTTCTTGTGCTTGCGGCGGAGCGCCTGGCGCTCGATGCGCTCGATGCGCCGCCTCAGGTCGCTGGTGTCGACGTTGGGGCCGGCCGCGCCGCGCTTGGCCATACGGGCGACGAGGGCGGCGACGCGTACCTTCTCCCCGGCCGTGAAGTCGCTGAAGTTGAGGTCGTCGGCCATGGTCAGCGGCCCTTCTGGTAGTCGGCGAGCAGGTTCTTGAGGACGAGCAGGCAGACGGTCGCGCAGACAGCGCCGACCGCGACGGCGACCGCCAGGAGCGCGGCGGCCATGGCGAGGAATGTGAGGGCGATGGCGCCGCCGATACCGGCCGCGACGTACAGGCCCACGGGCCGCTGCACGGACCGCGGCGTCGGCGCCGGCGGCTGGGGCTGGGTGGCCTGTTGGGCGGCGAGGACGGCGGCGACGATCCGGACCATGTCGGTGTCGGTCTCGGCCGCGCGGACGGCGGCTTCCGCCTTCTGGAGCGGGTTCTCCTCGGTCACCTCGACCACCCCCTACGGGTCAGGTGCGGGCGGGCGAGGAGACCGGCGGCGAACGCCAGGGTGACCGGCTGGACGACCGCCGAGACGACCACGGCCGGGACGGTGAGCGGCTTCACGACGGGTCACCACCCTCGGCAAGTGCCTTCTCCCGGTCGTACAGGGCGTCGATCACGTCCCACCCGCCGGTCAGCCCGCGCGCCTTCATCCCGGCCCGCATCGCCTCCCGGAACTTCCGCTTCGAGGGCGGCGGATCGGTCGCGTACAGCTCGACGGCGAGCAGCGCGACCGCCCGGGAGTTGGCCTCCCTGGGCCCCTCCAGCGGGGGCGTGCCAGAACCGTGACCGCCGGGTGTGACCGTGAGCGGGAAACCCCCCGTGCCACCAGCGGAATCACCCTCTGGCACACCCCCCGCAAGGAGGGCTTCCAACTCGCGGTCCGAGACCAGGGCGGGAAGGTCGGTGTGCCAGTCCGGCACGGGGTGCTGGTCGACGATCTCGGCGTACGTCTCGTACGCGTCGTGGGCGGTGGTGATGGCTTCCGCTTCGGCCTCCCGGGAGGCCTTGATGATGCCGGCGGCGGCCACGGTCTCGTCAGCGCGTGCGGCGGCGACGGCCCGGGAGACGGCGATGCGGTCACGGGTGACGGCGCGGGTGCGGTCGATGGCGGCCTGCGCCCTCGGACTGATCCGGGTGCGGTCGCGGTCGATGGCCATGACCAACGTCATCTTGGCGAGGACGGGAACGATGGCGCCGACCGCCGCGGCGAGGGCATCCCCGGCGAGGACGCCGTGCACGGCGAGGACCGCGACGGTGAGGGGGAGGAACACCCACCCGACGACCTCGGGGAGCCGGGCGTTGGATCCCTGCCGGCGGTGGGCGGTCTCCATCGCGAGCCCGTACAGCCAGACGGCGTCGTAGAGGACGGCGACGGAGTACGCGAACGCGGGGTGCGCGGTGGCGGTGAGGATGCCGCCGATGGCGGCGACGGCCCACACGACGGCGATCACGGTCAGCAGGACCGGCAGCGCCCAGGTGCTGGCGTGCTTGAGCTTGTTCATGCTTCGCCCACCTCCGTGGGGGCGGCGGCGCGTACGGCGAGGTGCGCGCAGAGGTTGACGCCGTGCTGGTCGCCCGCCCGGTGGGCGGTGACCATGTCGGCGAGGATCGTGTGGACCGGGGGGATGGGCCGGGCCGAGAGGGCCGCGGCGCGGATGGCGGCCGTCTCGGTCGGGCGCGCCACTACCGAGCGCTTCACAGGGCACCGCCCGCCGCGAGCAGGGCGGCAAGGACGAGCAGGGCGCCGCCGGCCATGGTGAGGTCGACCGCGCGGCGCAGGGCGGTGTACTTCACCATCGCGAGCCGGGACAGGCCGGCGACGTCGGCCGCGAGGTCCCTGCCGGTCAGGGTGGTGGTGATCTCCTCGGGGGTGAGGGTGGCCCACAGGGGGAAGCCGTGGCGGCCGTGCAGGTTGGGGCGCACCGACCGCAGCAGCAGTCCGGCCGCCGCGACCAGCAGCGCGATACCGGTGCCGCCGGCGAGGTAGGCGGGGAGGTTCAGGGGGAGGCCGCGGGCGACGGTCCAGGTTCCGGCGAGGACGGCGCCGACGAACGCCAGGAGGAGTCCGGTTTTGGTGTCGGTCCGGGTGATCTCGGCTTTCACCTCGGCGTGCGCGGTGGACAGTTGCTCGGTGGTGGTCACTGGCCCTCGCTGTCGTGGAGTTGGGTGAGCTGGTCGGCGAGTTCGCGGAGCCGGTCGGCGTGCGCGTCGAAGGAGGCGGCCAGGTCGTACAGGCCGGTGGCGTCGAGGGTGTGGGCGTAGCTGCCCTGCTCGACGTACACGCCGAGGGCGCGGGCCTGCGGGCTGCTGGCGTAGGGGGCCTGGGCGAGGAATGCGGTCCACAGCAGTTCGCCGTCGTGGGTGAGGCGGTGCTCGTGTCCCTTGTGGTCGAGGTCGATGCGCTGGCTGTCGGTCCGGTGGTCGGTGTGGCCGGCGCACCAGCCGGGCTCGGGCAGGGTGACCGGCCCGTAGTCCTCGGTGTCGAGGGTGACCATGGGCTGTTCGCTGCTCACGGGCGCTCACCCCGCTCCATCCAGCAGAAGGGGCGGAGGCTGCCCGCGACCTTGAAGGTGCGGATGGCAGCGCCGGCCGGGGCGTCGGGGAGGGCGTAGACGCGTCCTCCGTCGAGGGAGGCGAGGAGCCGGGCGCCGTGGTGCTCACACCCGTCGGCGCCGCCGTTGTCGCGGTCGAGGATGGTGACGACGACCGGACCGCCGCACGGGGTGGGGTCCTCGGGGTGCGCGGCCGGGCAGCGCTGGTCACCGCCAGGGGTCCGCACCATTGCGGACCCTTCCGGCTCGGCGTCGAGGGCGCGGAGCACGAGGCGGAGGGCCTCGGAGATGGCGCCGTATCCCTCCGGGTAGGAGAAGCCGTTCCGGCTGGAGTCGCCGTAGTCGGCGAGCAGCGTACGGGCGACCCGGACCGCGGTCTCCAGCTCGCTGTTGCAGGCGGCGAGCGCGGCGATGCTGGGAGAGGCCGGGGGCACGGCGCCCACCCCGGCGAGGGTGGGCGCCTGCTCGGCCTTACGGGAGGTCACGCGCCGTCCCGGCGCTGCGCGATGATCCGGTCGGCGATGGCGTCGGCCTCGTCGAGCATGCGCCGGATCTCGGCCGTCTTCTCACGCACCTCGGACGGGTCGTAGTCCTCGCTGCCCATGCCGGAGATGCAGATCTTGGGCGGTGCCGCGCCCTCCTCGTCGGAGAACTGGATGAACCCGATGTCGAGCATGCGCTCGCCGCGCTTGTCGGTGACGAAGTTGCGGTGGTTGTGGTGGTCGTAGTGGCCGGGCTCGGTCTCGACGCAGAGGCCGGGCCAGACGGGGCACTCGTAGGCGTCGCCCTGCCGCGCCTTGCACAGTCGGGCGGTGATGTCGGCGGCGATCGAGGCGGCGATGGTGGGGTTGTAGCGGTGGGGGATCGCCTGCTGCATTGCGGTGTCGACGGCGTCGGGCACTGCGGCGATGAGCTTGTCGAAGTCGAGGGTGTCGAGGGCTTCGGCGTGCTCGGCGGCGATGTCGGCCGGGTGCGGGGTGGCCAGGAGACCGAAGCGGTTGCCGGTGGTACGGCGGCGGGAGTTCGACATCACGCGGCCACCCCCGCCAGCAGCTCGAAGCGGGCGGCGACGACGCGGTCCTTGGGCCGGTAGGTGGCCAGGCGGGCGGCGAAGGTGCGGGCGGTGAACAGCTTCACCTGCACGCGGCGGGTGACGCGGGCCTTCAGCTTGATCTTCGTCTCGCGGACGTCGTCGGCGACCAGGCCCCGGGAGAAGGCGCCGGCGAAGCGGCGGGCGGTGGCGTCGTCGAGGCCGGCCGCGACGAGGCGGGTACGGACGGGCTGCGGGGTGCCGGTGGCGACGGCGCGAACGGCGCGCCGGGTGGCGCGGGTTTCGGCCGTACGACGGCGGAGGGTGGCGCGAAGGGCACGGCGCTTGGCGCGGTGCTCGCGGCGGGTGGCAGCATGTGCCATAGCGGGTCTCCTGTTGGTAGCAGGTGTTCCGTCAGGCCCCGGCCGGTGTTGGTAGCACCGGTTCGGGGCCGCTTTGCATGCTTTGCTAGGTTGCCGGGTGCCTCTCGGCGAGCGGCGCTTCGCCGATCTGCGGAACCTGGTGCGGCCATGAGGGAGGAGACCAACGCCTCGTCGGCGTACCCGGGTTCCGGGGACCGCGCCGTCTCCGGCTCGCGTCCCCGGCAGGCCGTGCACCTCGCCTCCGGGAAACGGCTGGGATCGGCCCACCCGCGTCAGGAAGGGCCGGTGGACCTGCGGTTGGTACCGCCCGCCCTCGCGGCCTGGGCGACGGCGGCGCTGGCACTCGACGCGCCGCCGGAGCTGGTGACCTGCGTCGCCCTCGGCTGCGTACTCGCGGCCGGTGTTCTCCTGGGCGTGCGGCGGGGGCCGGTGCGGGGTGAGGGGGTGTCGGGAGGGGTGCTTGGTCGCGCGCGGGGTGAGCCGGAGGAACGGGCGCATGGGCGGGCGGGGGATGTGCCGGAGTCGGGAAGGACGCTCGGTCGGCTGCGAGGTGAGCGGGAGGTGGGGAGGACCGTCGGTCGGGCGCGAGGTGAGCCGGAGTCGGGAAGGAAGATCGGTCGGGCTCGGGTGGTTGTCGCCGCGGTGCTGCTGTGTGTGGCCGGGGCCGCCGCTTCGGCCGGGTTGCACGGGGCCGATCTGCGGCGGGGGCCCGTGCCGGGGTGGGCGCGGGAGTACGCCACGGTCACCGCGGAGGTGGAGATCACCTCCGACCCCCGGCGCTCCCGGCCCCGGGTGAAGGGCGACCACGTCACTGCGGACTCGGTGCTGATCGACGCGGAGGTCCGCCGGGTCGAGGCGACGACCGGGGCGGCGGTGGCGACACGGGCGCCGGTGCTGTTGGTCGTGGACGGCCGGGAGAGCGGCGGACCGGCCAGGTTCGCCCGCCGTCCGGCGGGGGAGACGTGGCTCGGGCTGCTGCCGTCCACGAGGGTGCGGGTGACCGGGCGGCTGGCCCCCGCGCTGACCGGCGGGGACCGGATCGCGGCCGTGCTGCGGGTACGGGAACGGCGGGCGGGTCCCGTGGTCCTGCGGGGGCCGTCGACGGCTCAGCGGGTGGCGGGCCGGCTGCGGGCGGGACTGCGGGCGGCCACCGACGGACTGCCGGCGGACGCGCGGGCGCTGCTGCCGGGGCTGGTCGTCGGGGACACCTCGCGGATCACACCGGAACTGGACGAGGCCTTCAAGGAGACGGACCTCGCGCACACGCTGGCCGTGTCGGGGAGCAACCTGACCATCATGCTCGCGCTGCTGCTCGGGCCGCCTGGCATGGCCCAGTTGGCGGAGCGGCGCGGGCTGGCGCCCCGCCTGGGCATTCCGCTGCGGCTGACCGCGCTGCTCGGCGGAGCGCTCACCCTCGGGTTCGTCGTGGTGTGCCGGCCCGACCCGAGTGTGCTGCGGGCGGCGGCCTGCGGGGCCGTGGTGCTGCTGGCTCTCGCGACCGGCCGTCGCAGATCCCTGATCCCTGCGCTGGCGACGGCGGTGCTGCTGCTGGTGCTGTACGACCCGTGGCTGGCCCGGAGTTACGGGTTCTTGCTGTCGGTGCTGGCGACGGGGGCGCTGTTGACGGTGGCGCCGCGGTGGAGCGCCGCGCTGCGCCGGCGCCGGGTTCCGCCGCGGCTGGCGGAGGCGCTGGCGGCGGCCGGGGCCGCGCAGGCCCTGTGCGCGCCGGTCGTGGCGGTGCTGTCGGCGCGGGTGAGCCTGGTGGCGGTGCCGTGCAACCTCCTCGTGGAGTTCGCGGTGGCGCCGGCCACGGTGCTGGGCTTCGCGGCGCTGGCCACGGCGCCCGTGGCGATGCCGGTGGCCAAGGCGCTGGCCTGGTGCGCGAGTTGGCCCGCCGAGTGGATCGCGGGTGTCGCGTGGACCGGCGCGGCGCTGCCCGGAGCGGGAGTGGACTGGCCGGGCGGTTGGGGCGGGGCACTGCTGCTCGCCCTCGTCATCGGCGGGCTGGTGCTGCTCGGTCGGCGGCTGGTGCGCCGTCCGTGGCTGTGCGGGGTCTGCGGGGCGCTGCTGCTGCTCGTGGTGGTGCAGCCGCCGCCGCTGACCCGGGTGATCACCGGCTGGCCGCCGCCGGGCTGGCGGCTCGCCATGTGCGACGTGGGACAGGGGGACGCGACGGTGCTCGCGGCGGGCGACGGCGCCGGTGTGGTGGTGGACGCGGGACCCGATCCGGCCCTCGCCGACCGATGCCTGCGCACCCTCGGCATCACCAGGATCCCGCTCGTCGTGCTGACCCACTTCCACGCCGATCATGTGGCGGGGCTGCCGGGAGTGCTGCGGGGGCGGGCGGTGGGCGCGATCGAGACGACGGGGTTCGAGGAACCCGCCGACCAGGTGGAGTTCGTACGGAAGGAGGCGCGGGCCCGGGAGGTTCCGCTGAGACGGGCCGTGCTGGGGGAGCGGCGGCGGCTCGGTGACCTCGACTGGGAGGTGCTGTGGCCTCCCCCGAGCTCTCGGACCCTCGCGGGCGGACCCACGCCGGCGGCGCGGGGGATGCCGGAACCCGAGGGGCCGAACGACGCGAGTGTGACGCTGCTCGTGCGGTCGGCCGGGTTGCGGATGCTGCTGCTGGGGGACCTGGAACCGCCGGCGCAGCGGGCGCTGGCACGGTCACCGGCGGCCGCGCTGCTCGATGGCGTGGACGTCCTGAAGGTGGCGCACCATGGCTCCGCCTACCAGGATCCGGACCTGCTCCGCGCGGTGGCGCCACGGGTGGCGCTGATCTCCTGCGGCGCGGACAACCCCTACGGCCACCCCGCGCCCGGCACGGTCGCGGCGCTGCGGGCCACCGGCGCGGTGGTGCTGCGCACGGACCGGGACGGGGCGCTGGCCGTGACGGGTGCGGGCAGGGGATTGCGCGTGGCGGGAGACTGAGGGCATGAACGCCGAACAGGTTGACGCCTACCTCCGCCGCCTGGGGGCCGAACGTCCCGCGCGGCCGACCGTCGACGCGCTGCACGACCTGCATCTGCGCCATCTGCGGAGCGTGCCGTTCGAGAACCTGTCGATCCATCTCGGCGAGGAGGTCGTGCTGGAGGAGAAGCGGCTGCTGGACAAGCTGGTGGGCGCGCACAGGGGAGGGTTCTGTTACGAGCTGAACGGGGCGTTCGGGGCGCTGCTCGGCGCCCTCGGGTTCGAGGTCACGCTGCTCGCGGCGCGGGTGTACACGGAGGAGGGGCGGCTCGGGATCCCGTACGACCATCTCGCGCTGCGGGTGCGGGCGGCGGACGGGAGCGAGTGGCTGGCGGACGTCGGGTTCGGGGTGCACAGCCACTTCCCGCTGAGGTTCGGGGAGCGAGGGGAGCAGACCGAGCCGGGTGGGGTGTTCCGGATCGCCGAGGCGGGGCCGGACCCGGCGGGCGCGCGAGGCGGGGCGGGCGGGGGCGTGGACCTGGACGTCGTCCGCAACGGCAAGCCCGAGTACCGGCTGGACCTGCGGCCACGGGTGCTCGAGGACTTCGTGGTCGGGGCGTGGTGGCAGTGCACCTCTCCCACCGCGCACTTCACCCGGTCGCTGGTCTGTTCGCGGATCACGGAGGACGGAGGGAGGGTCACGCTCAGCGAGCGGCGGCTCAAGGTGACCGCGCCGGACGGGGCGGTCGAGGAGTGGGAGCTGACGGACGACGAGGAGGTGCTCGCGGCGTACCGGGAGCGGTTCGGGATCGTGCTGGACCGGGTGCCGGAGGTGGTGCGGCGGTAGTCGGCGGTGGTCAGGAGCGGGCGAGGAACGGAAGGGGGAATTCCGGCTAGAGCGTCCACAGCGGCCACATGGTCCAGATCCGCCAGATCCGTTGGTTTCCCGTGATGTGCGCTCGTCTTGCCTCGAAAGCCGCATCGGTGATCGAATGCGTCTTCGGCAGCAGGTAGGTCGAGTCGCACAGGGGTGTCGTGGATGTTGGGCCGCTGGCTGGGAAGCCGTACGAACCGGGTGCAACGGACGAGCCCCCTCGCGGCGCTCCGGACTCCGGCGAACGCTGGGGTGCTGAGCTGCCGGGTGCTCGATCCGGTCAACGAGCCCGTGCCGCACGCGGAGTACGCGGTGAGCGACACGATGGGGCGCACGGTGGTGAGCGGCGGGACGGATCCGTTCGGGTCGTTCGTGACGACGGTCCCCGCGGGGGAGTACCGGCTGGCCGTGTCCGCCGAGGGCTACACGCCGTACCGGGCGACGGCGACGGTCGGGGAGAACACGCTGGCCTCGCTCGGTGACGTCACCCTCCAGGTGGCGCAGCCGCCCGAGCTGCCCGCGCCGGGGGACTGGGAGATCGAGCCGACGCACTCGTCGATCGCCTTCACCGCGCGACACATCGGGCTCGCCCGGATCCACGGTCGGTTCAACTCGTTCGCCGGGGTGGTGCGGATCGGGGAGCGGGTGGAGCAGACGGCGATGCACGTGGTGATCGACGCGTCGTCCATCGACACCAACGTCAGGATGCGGGACGACCATCTACGGTCCGCGGACTTCCTGGACGTGGCGCGGTTTCCGACGCTCGAGTTCTACAGCGAGCGGTTCGTGCACAAGGGCGGCAACCGGTGGGCCGTCACCGGGGCGCTGTCGCTGCACGGCGTGACGCGGACGGTCACCCTCGACACCGAGTACCTCGGGCTGGGCAACGGCATGGGCGGCGAGACGCGGGCGGCCTGCCGGGCGCGCACGGAGCTGCACCGGGACGACTTCACCGTGAGCTGGCAGACGATGCTGGCGCGGGGGATCGCCGTGGTGGGTCCGAGCATCCGGATCGACCTGGACGTGCAGATCGTGCCGAAGGGCTGACCGCCCTGCGGCAGCGCTGCCTCATCGCGTCTCAGCGCTGCCGCTCCTCGTGCCGGTGGGCTGCTGCCCCGTGCCGGTGGGCTGCTCCCTCGTTCCGGAGGGCTGCCCCGTCGTGCCGTAGTGCTCACCCGTGGGGCGGCGTCCTCGGGACCCGTGCTGTTGTCCTCGGGACCCGCGCTGTTCCGACGTGTCGGCGCGTGCCGGAAAATGGCCGGGTGAGTGATGTGAGACATGTGCTGGTGCTGCCCGATCGGGACTCCGCGGACGAAGTGGTGGAGGCGCTCGGGGAGCGGTTCGGGGTGCGTGAGCAGCCGCAGGTCGTCCGGGACGCGCTGGCCGGGGAGGACGACGCGGAGGACGCCCAGTGGCTGGTGGTGCTGCGGGACGAGGAGGGCCGGCTCGACGCGGGGGAGCTGGACGCCTTCGCCGGGGAGTGGGAGGGCTGGCGGGAGGAGCCGTAGGGAGGGGGAGCGGGGGTGGAGGCGGGGCCACTGTCAGTGCCCCGTGCCATGCTTACCCCGATGGCCAGGAAGACCGCGAATGACGACCCTCTCGCCCCGCTGACGCTCGCCGTGGGCCAGGAGGACCTGCTGCTCGACCGTGCCGTGCAGGAGGTGGTGGCCGCCGCCAGGGCCGCCGACGCCGACACGGACGTGCGTGACCTCACCCCGGACCAGTTGCAGCCCGGCACGCTCGCCGAGCTGACCAGCCCCTCGCTCTTCGCGGAGCGCAAGGTCGTGGTCGTGCGCGACGCGCAGGACCTGTCCGCCGACACGGTCAAGGACGTGAAGGCCTACCTCACCGCGCCCGCCGAGGAGATCACCCTCGTGCTGCTGCACGCGGGCGGGGCCAAGGGCAAGGGGCTGCTGGACGCCGCGCGCAAGGCGGGGGCGCGGGAGGTGGCCTGTCCGAAGATGACCAAGCCGGCGGACCGGCTGGCGTTCGTGCGGGGCGAGTTCCGGGCGACCGGGCGGTCGGCCACGCCCGAGGCCTGCCAGGCGCTGGTCGACGCGATCGGGAGCGATCTGCGGGAACTGGCGTCGGCGGTGTCCCAGCTGGTGGCGGACGTGGAGGGGACCGTCGATGAGGCCGTCGTCGGGCGGTACTACACCGGGCGGGCCGAGGCGTCGAGCTTCACCGTCGCCGACCGGGCCGTCGAGGGGCGGGCCGCGGAGGCCCTGGAGGCGCTGCGCTGGTCGCTGGCCACGGGGGTCGCGCCCGTGATGATCACCAGCGCGCTCGCCCAGGGCGTGCGGGCGATCGGGAAGCTGTCCGCCGCGCGCGGGGGCCGGCCGGCCGATCTCGCGCGGGAGCTGGGCATGCCGCCGTGGAAGATCGACCGTGTACGCCAGCAGATGCGCGGTTGGACGCCGGACGGGGTCGCCGTGGCGCTGCGGGCGGTGGCCGAGGCGGACGCGGGTGTGAAGGGCGGCGGGGACGACCCCGAGTACGCGCTGGAGAAGGCCGTGGTGGCGATCGCGCGGGCGGCCCGTTCCAGAGGACGGTGACCGGTCCGGCCCGTCACCGTGGGGTGATCCACTGGCTCCCTCGTCCACAGGGAGGAGAATCAGACGTATCACGACGTATCAGTCGTATCGCCTGATCAGGAAAGGTGGCGAGCGCCATGACCGAGCACCCGCATGCCATGCTCGTCCGCGAGGGCTACGAGGCCTTCCAGCGCGGGGACATGGAGACGCTGCGCGGCATGATGACCGGGGACTGTACACACCACGTGCCCGGTTCCCACCCGCTGTCGGGGGACTACAAGGGGATAGACAACATCCTCGACGGCTACTACGGCCGGCTCTACTCGGAGACGGGCGGATCGTTCCGCGTCGAGTTGCGGAACGTGTTCGTGGACGGCCGCGGGCACGCCGTCTCCGTGCACCGGTTCACCGCGGACCGGGGTGACAAGCACATCGACGAGATGGGCGGCATCGTCTTCCGGATCGTCGGGGACAAGATCACCGATCTCGACGAGTGCGTCGAGGACATCGACAAGGGCAACGACTTCTGGTCGTGACGGCCGACGTGCACCACGCGTGATGTCGCACCGGCATCCGGCATGCACCACGCCTGATGTCGCACCGGCATCCGGCATGCACCAGCCCGTATCGCGCGCCGGCATCCGGCGCGCACCAGCCCGGATTCCGCGTCGGCACGCCGAAGGCCCCGGCTCCCGTCCTGGGGAAGGGCGGGGTGCCGGGGCCTTCGGTTCACGCTCGGTGGAGTCACGCCCGCGTGGCGAACGCAGGCCGCGCGTGACTCCTGGGTGCCGGTCGGGAGCGGATGAGAGAGGGCCCGCTCTGGTCCTCCCGGCGATCAGTCCAGGGGTGGAGTTCAGCCCTTGAGGGACGAGACCTTGGAAGCCAGCGCCGACTTCTTGTTGGCGGCCTGGTTCTTGTGGATGACGCCCTTGGAGACGGCCTTGTCGAGCTGACGCGCGGCAGCGCGCTGGAGCTCGGTGGCCTTCTCGACGTCACCCGCGGCGGCGGCCTCGCGGGCCTTGCGGATCGCGGTCTTCAGGGAGGACTTGACGGCCTTGTTGCGCAGCCGGGCCTTCTCGTTGGTCTTGATCCGCTTGATCTGGGACTTGATGTTCGCCACGAATGAGCCTTTTCAGGTTCAGGCACAGGGCCGCACGGTGCCGCACGGTTCCCGTACCGGGTGATTTCTTGAGATGTGCCTCGCGCTGAGAGGGCATGAGACACAGCCACCCAGGCTACCAGTGGGCCGGAGAACAGCCCAAACCGGTCCCCGGTCGGCGCCCGTGGGACCATGGAACCTACGTATTGATCCGACCCGAGGCATAAGGCGCCTCAAGAGACAGGACCCTGCGTGCCCGCGACCCCTAACAATGTGCCCGAGCCGAGCCGTACCGACCCGGCTCTGATCCGCAATTTCTGCATCATCGCGCACATCGACCACGGCAAGTCCACGCTCGCCGACCGGATGCTCCAGCTGACCGGTGTGGTCGAGCAGCGGCAGATGCGTGCTCAGTACCTCGACCGCATGGACATCGAGCGTGAGCGCGGCATCACGATCAAGTCCCAGGCCGTGCGTCTGCCCTGGGCGCCCACCCAGGACCCGGGCAACACGCACATCCTCAACATGATCGACACCCCGGGGCACGTCGACTTCACCTATGAGGTCTCGCGGTCGCTCGCCGCCTGCGAGGGGACCATCCTCCTCGTCGACGCCGCCCAGGGCATCGAGGCGCAGACCCTCGCCAACCTCTACCTGGCGATGGAGAACGACCTCACCATCATCCCCGTGCTCAACAAGATCGACCTGCCGGCCGCGCAGCCGGAGAAGTTCGCCGAGGAGCTGGCGAACCTCGTGGGGTGCGAGCCGGACGACGTGCTGCGGGTCTCCGCGAAGACCGGCGTCGGCGTCGACGCGTTGCTGGACAAGGTCGTCCGCGAGATCCCGGCCCCCGTCGGCGTCAAGGACGCGCCCGCCCGCGCGATGATCTTCGACTCCGTGTACGACTCGTACCGGGGCGTGGTGACGTACGTCAGGGTCATCGACGGCCAGCTCAACAGGCGTGAGCGGATCCGGATGATGTCGACGGGCGCCACGCACGAGCTGCTGGAGATCGGCACCAACTCGCCCGAGATGCTGCCGGCCGACGGCCTCGGCGTCGGTGAGGTGGGCTATCTGATCACCGGTGTGAAGGACGTCCGCCAGTCCAAGGTCGGTGACACCGTCACCAGCCAGCACAAGGGCGCCACCGAGGCCCTCGGCGGCTACAAGGACCCGAAGCCGATGGTCTTCTCGGGTCTGTATCCGCTGGACGGCTCCGACTACCCCGAGCTGCGCGAGGCCCTGGACAAGCTCCAGCTCAACGACGCCGCGCTGGTCTACGAGCCGGAGACCTCCGCCGCCCTCGGCTTCGGTTTCCGCGTCGGCTTCCTCGGCCTGCTGCACCTGGACGTGATCCGGGAGCGGCTGGAGCGCGAGTTCGGCCTCGACCTGATCGCCACCGCGCCCAACGTGGTCTACCGGGTGATCATGGAGGACGGCACCGAGGCCGTCGTCACCAACCCGAGTGAATTCCCCGAGGGCAAGATCGCCGAGGTGTACGAGCCGGTTGTGCGGGCGACGATCCTCGCGCCCACCGAGTTCATCGGCGCGATCATGGAGCTGTGCCAGACCCGGCGCGGCGCCCTCCTCGGCATGGACTACCTCTCCGAGGACCGCGTCGAGATCCGCTACACCCTCCCGCTCGCGGAGATCGTCTTCGACTTCTTCGACCAGCTGAAGTCGAAGACGCGCGGCTACGCGTCGCTGGACTACGAGCCCACCGGCGAGCAGTCCTCCAGCCTCGTCAAGGTCGACATCCTGCTGCACGGCGACAAGGTCGACGCCTTCTCGGCGATCACCCACAAGGACCAGGCGTACGCGTACGGCGTACGGCTCGTCGCCAAGCTGAAGGAGCTGATCCCGAGGCAGAACTTCGAGGTGCCGGTCCAGGCCGCCATCGGCTCGCGGGTCATCGCCCGCGAGACCATCCGCGCCATCCGCAAGGACGTCCTCGCCAAGTGCTACGGCGGCGACATCTCCCGTAAGCGCAAGCTGCTGGAGAAGCAGAAGGAAGGCAAGAAGCGGATGAAGATGGTGGGTTCGGTGGAGGTTCCGCAGGAGGCCTTCATCGCCGTGCTGAGCAGCGATGACGGCGGCGGTGCCGCCAAGGGCAAGAAATAGCCATCCGGACGCCGATCTTCAGGGCCCGTCGCGCTGTCGCGCGGCGGGCCCTGTGCCTGCCATCCGGAGGAAGTGAGGGCCCGCCGCCCCTTACGCGCTGGCCAGTCGCGCTCTAGTCTGATCTCTGCTCGATAGTTACTCGCGAGTTAAACAACAGTCGTATTGAGCCAGCCGCGCCGTCGCGGGCCCCGGAGGATGTCGTGAGCGACACACAGACACAGATCGAGAACCGTCCGCCGTCCGTCGCGGGGCTCTTCCTGGAGCGCGTGGCGGCCACGCCGGACGGGGAGGCATACCGCTATCCGGTGCCGGCGGCGTCCGGGCAGGGGCCGGACGACTGGAAGTCGCTGAGCTGGGCGCAGGCCGCCGAACGGGTCTACGCCGTCGCCGCCGGTCTGATCGAGCTGGGCGTGCGGCCCGAGCAGCGGGTGGCGCTCGCGTCGTCCACCCGGATCGAGTGGATCCTCGCCGACCTCGGCATCATGTGCGCCGGGGCGGCCACGACGACGGTCTATCCGCAGACCAACGCCGAGGAGTCGGCGTTCATCCTCTCCGACTCCGACAGCCGGGTGCTGATCGCCGAGGACGCGGCCCAGCTCGCCAAGGCGGTCGAGAAGCGCGCCGAGCTGCCCGACCTCACCCATGTGGTGGTGATCGACCCGGCCGGTGTGGAGACCTCCGACTGGGTCCTCACCCTCGACGAGCTGGAGAAGCGCGGAGCCGCCCGCCTGGAGAAGGACCCCGACCTGGTCAAGGAGCGGGTCGGCGCGATCACCCGGGACCAGCTCGCCACCCTCATCTACACCTCGGGCACCACCGGCCGCCCCAAGGGCGTGCGCCTGCCGCACGACAACTGGGCGTACATGGCGAAGGCGATCGCCGCGACCGGCCTGATCGGCGCCGAGGACGTGCAGTACCTGTGGCTGCCGCTCGCGCACGTCTTCGGCAAGGTGCTGACCTCCGGGCAGATCGAGGTCGGGCACGTCACCGCCGTCGACGGCCGCGTCGACAAGATCATCGAGAATCTGCCGGTCGTCCAGCCGACGTACATGGCGGCCGTGCCGCGCATCTTCGAGAAGGTCTACAACGGCATCGCCAACAAGGCGCGTGCGGGCGGCCCCGCCAAGTACAAGATCTTCCGCTGGGCCGCCGAGGTCGCCCGCGAGTACGCCAAGGCCAGCCAGGACAACTTCCGCCGCACCGGCACCGCGAGCGTCCCCTTCGGACTGTCCGCCAAGCACAAGGTCGCCGACGCGCTGGTGTACGCCAAGATCCGTGAGGCGTTCGGCGGCCGGCTGCGCGCCTGTGTCTCCGGTTCCGTGGCGCTCGCCCCCGAGATCGGTTTCTTCTTCTCCGGCGCCGGCATCCACATCCTGGAGGGCTACGGCCTCACGGAGTCCTCCGCGGCCTCCTTCGTCAACCCCGGCGAGGCCTACCGCACCGGCACGGTCGGCAAGCCGCTGCCCGGCACCGAGGTCCGTATCGCCGAGGACGGCGAGATCCTGCTGCGCGGCCCCGGCATCATGGAGGGCTACCACGGACTGCCGGAGAAGACCGCCGAGGTCCTGGAGCCGGACGGCTGGTTCCACACCGGCGACATCGGCGAGCTGTCGCCCGACGGCTATCTGCGCATCACCGACCGCAAGAAGGACCTCTTCAAGACCTCCGGCGGCAAGTACATCGCGCCGACCGAGATCGAGGGCCAGTTCAAGTCGGTGTGCCCCTACGTCTCCAACATCCTCGTGCACGGCGCCGACCGGAACTTCTGCACGGCCCTCATCGCCCTGGACGAGGCGTCCATCCTGGCCTGGGCGGAGGAGAACGGGCTGGGCGGCAAGCCGTACGCGGACGTCGTCGCCGCGCCCGCGACCGTGTCCCTCATCGAGGGGTACGTCGAGGAGCTCAACGCCGGACTCCAGCGGTGGCAGACGATCAAGAAGTTCCGGCTGCTGCCCCGGGATCTCGACGTGGAGCACGGGGAGATCACGCCGAGTCTGAAGCTGAAGCGGCCGGTCGTGGAGCGGGAGTACCAGCACCTGATCGACGAGATGTACGCGGGGACGCGGGAGGCGTAGGTCTGTACGCGGGGACGCGGGAGGCGTAGGTCCGTACAAGGGGGCGCGTGCGCGGTCAGTTGGCCGGTTCGCGCCCCCGCGCCAGTGCCGCGACCCCGGTGCCACAACCCGCGCCCCCGGCAGGTTTGGTCAACCCCGGTCAGAAGTGGAGGGGCTCCGCTCTCGATCCGAGCACATCCGGCACTCCCCCCTCACCCATGACGCCCCACTTCCGTCACCCCCCGCTGCGGGGCGTGGCCGGTCTGTCACCCTGGCGGCATTGTCCGAGGCGTAACCGCCCGAGCTGCCCGGGGAGCTGTGCATGGGGGCCATTCCGACGCAACGGGAGATCGTGTCCCGGGCCGGTGGCGCGCCCGCGCACGCGGACGGGCAGCCGCACGTGCGGGCGACCCTGGCCGGCGGCCCCCTCGCCCCCGGTGCCGCCCGTGACCTCGTCCGCGCCGCGCTGACGCGGTGGGCGGAGCTCGGCCCGCCCGGCGGCGACGAGCTCGCCGGCCGGCTCGCCGAGGACGCGACCCTCGTGGTCAGCGAGCTGGTCACCAACGCCGTCGTGCACGCGGGCACCGACATCGAGCTGCTGTGCCGGCTGGAGGAGGAGCCCGACGGCTGCGCGGTCGTCGTGGAGGTGTCCGACCACCACCCCTCCCGCGCTCCCCGGGACGGCACGCCCGAGCCGTCGTACGAGACGCCGGAGTACGGCCGGGGCCTGCGGCTGGTCGCGACGCTCGCCGACGCCTGGGGAGTGACGTACCGCAGGGGCGCGAAGACCGTGTGGGCGCGGCTGCCGCCCCACGGCACCGGCGACGACGAGCCCGGGCCGCCCTGCGCCACCGGCGGCCTCCCGGAGGTCCTCGCCCCCGATCCGCAGCCCGCCGTCCGCGAGGGGGACTGGCTCGGCCGCGGCGCGCTGTCCTTCCTCGCCGAGGCCTCCGACCTGCTCGCCGGGCAGCTCGACGAGGAGCTGGTCGCGGCGCTCACCGGCCAGTTGATCGTGCCGCGCCTGGCCGACTGGTGCGCGGTGTGGCTGGAGGACGAGCTGAGCGGGCGGGGCGACGGGGCGGGCGGGTTACGGACCGGGCCGGGGCCGGCCCGCGTCTGGCACGGCAGCGAGCACCGCGTCGAGGAACTGCGCCGGGCCCTGGAGAAGGAGCCGCCCCGCCCCGCCGACGCGCTGTGCTCCGGCCCGGCCGCCTACCCGTGGCCCGCCGCCGCGCTGGGCCCGCACGGCGCCGCCCTCGCCTACCGGCTGATCGCGGGCGGCCGCCCGCTCGGCACCCTGGTGATCGGGCGGGCCGGGCTGCTGCGCTTCCCCGACGAGGTCACCGGGCTCGTCGAGGACCTCGGCCGCCGGGTGGCCCTCGCCATCGGCGCGGCCCGCCAGTACGCCCGCCAGGCCACCATCAGCGCCGTCCTCCAGCGGGGGCTGCTGCCCGGCGCGGTCGCCGAGATCCCCGGCCTGCGCAGCGCCCTCGTGCACGAGCCGCGCGAGCAGGGCGGGCCGAGCGGCGACTTCTACGACCTGTTCCCGGCGGGCGACGGCCGCTGGTGCTTCGCGGTGGGCGACGTCCAGGGCAAGGGCCCCGAGGCGGCTGTCGTCATCGGTCTGGCCCGGCCCTGGCTGCGGCTGCTGGCCCGCGAGGGCTACGGCGTCGCCGACGTCCTCGACCGCCTCAACCAGCTCCTCCTCGACGACGCCACCGAGGCCGCCGACGCCGCCGCCCGCGCCTTCGTCGGGCCCGCCGACCCCGGCGACGGCCCCCAGACCCGCTTCCTGTCCCTCCTCTACGGCGAGCTGGTGCCCTACGACGGCGGTGTCCGCTGCACCCTCGCCTCCGCCGGCCACCCCCTGCCGCTGCTGCTCCGCCCCGACGGCACGGTCGGCACGGCCGCCCATCCGCAGACCCTGCTGGGGGTCGTCGAGGACGCCACCTACGTCAGCGAGACCCTGGAACTGTGCCCGGGCGACAGCCTGCTGTGCGTCACCGACGGCGTCACGGAGCGCCGCTCGGGCTCCCGCCAGTTCGACGACGGCGACGGTCTCGCGATCGCGCTCGCGGGCTGCGCGGGCCTCGACGCGGACCTGATCGCCGAGCGCATCCGGCGGCTGGTGCACGAGTTCGGCGGCGAGCCGCCGGAGGACGACCTGGCGCTGCTGGTGCTCCAGGCGGAGTAGTACATCCGCGGGTGCTGGACAATGGAAGGCATGCCTTCCGCACTTCCCGACGGCGAGCCGGTCCCCGACGACGGCGCGCTCCCGGCGCACGCCCTCACCGGGGCCGCCGACCGCCCGCTCGGGTTCTACCTGCACGTCCCCTACTGCGCGACCCGCTGCGGCTACTGCGACTTCAACACCTACACCGCCACCGAACTGCGCGGCACCGGCGGTGTCCTCGCCTCCCGCGACAACTACGCCGACACCCTGATCGACGAGATCCGCCTCGCCCGCAAGGTCCTCGGCGACGACCCGCGCGAGGTCCGCACGGTGTTCGTCGGAGGCGGTACACCGACCCTGCTGGCCGCCGGTGACCTGGTGCGGATGCTGGGCGCGATCCGCGACGAGTTCGGGCTGGCGGCGGACGCGGAGGTCACGACGGAGGCGAACCCCGAGTCGGTCGACCCGGCCTACCTCGACACCCTCCGCCGGGGCGGCTTCAACCGGATCTCCTTCGGCATGCAGAGCGCCAGACAGCACGTGCTGAAGATCCTGGACCGCACCCACACCCCCGGCCGCCCCGAGGCCTGCGTGGCGGAGGCCCGCGCGGCGGGCTTCGAGCACGTGAACCTGGACCTGATCTACGGCACACCGGGCGAGTCGGACGACGACTGGCGGGCGTCGCTGGAGGCGGCGCTGGGCGCCGGGCCGGATCACGTCAGCGCCTACGCCCTGATCGTGGAGGAGGGCACCCAGCTGGCCCGCCGTATCCGCCGGGGCGAGGTCCCGATGACGGACGACGACGTGCACGCGGACCGGTACCTGATCGCGGAGGAGACGCTGTCAGCAGCGGGCTACGACTGGTACGAGGTCTCCAACTGGGCCACCTCCGAGGCCGGACGCTGCCTGCACAACGAGCTGTACTGGCGGGGCGCCGACTGGTGGGGCGCGGGGCCCGGCGCCCACAGCCACGTCGGCGGGGTGCGCTGGTGGAACGTGAAGCATCCGGGCGCGTACGCGGCGGCGCTCGCGCAGGGGCGGTCGCCGGGGGCGGGGCGGGAGCTTCTGTCGGAGGAGGACCGGCGGGTCGAGCGGATTCTGCTGGAGCTGCGGTTGAGGGAAGGCGCACCGCTGGATCTCCTCCGCGAAGAGGGCCTTGAGGCGTCCCGCCGCGCCCTGACGGACGGACTCCTGCAGCAAGGACCGTACGCCGAGGGGCGCGCGGTGCTGACGCTGCGGGGGCGGTTGCTGGCGGACGCGGTGGTCAGGGATCTGGTGGACTGATCACTCCGGCGGGTGCCGATACCGGAGGCCGGTCCGCATGGTTCCTGCTGCGGCACCCTCGGCAGCGTCAGGCCCCACCGTCACCCGTGACGAAGTCGATCAGCTCCTCGACCCTGCCCAACAGCGCCGGCTCCAGGTCCTTGTACGACCCGACCCGCTTCAGGATCGCCTGCCACACCGCGCCCGTGTTCTCCGACGGCCACCCCAGCGCCCGGCACACCCCCGTCTTCCAGTCCTGCCCGTGCGGGACGCGCGGCCACGCCTCGATGCCCAGGGACGACGGCTTCACCGCCTCCCAGATGTCGATGTACGGGTGGCCCACGACCAGGGCGTGTTCGCTGGTCACCTCCTGCGCGATGCGCCACTCCTTGGAACCCGGCACCAGGTGGTCCACCAGGACGCCCAGCCGGGCGTCGGGGCCGGGGGCGAAGTCGGCGACGACGGACGGCAGGTCGTCCACGCCCTCCAGGTACTCCACGACCACGCCCTCGATGCGCAGGTCGTCGCCCCACACCTTCTCCACCAGCTCGGCGTCGTGCCGGCCCTCGACATAGATGCGCCCGGCGCGGGCCACACGCGCGCGTGCGCCGGGGACGGCGACCGAACCGGACGCCGTACGCGTGGGTCGTACCGGGCCGCCCGACGAGGGCCGTACGAGCGTCACCGCGCGGCCCTCCAGCAGGAAGCCGCGGGGCTCCAGCGGGAACACCCGGTGCTTGCCGAAGCGGTCCTCCAGGGTCACCGTGCCCGCCTCGCAGCGGATCACCGCGCCGCAGAAGCCGGTGCCGGGCTCCTCCACCACCAGGCCGGGCTCCGCCGGGACCTCGGGGACGGGCCGCTGCTTCTTCCAGGGAGGGGTCAGATCGGCGGAGTACGTACGAGGGCGCGGGCCCGCAGGGCCCTCGTCGGAAGGGCGGGGGCGGGAGACGGGTGGGCGCATTCGGATGACGATAGGAGAAGCCGGGACCCGATCAGGGCGACACGCCGAAACGCGCCGCCAGCGCGTCGCGCTGCGCGCGGACGAAGGCCGCGTCCACCACCGCCCCGTGGCCCGGCACGTACAGCGCGTCCGGCCCGCCGAGGTCGAGGAGCCGGTCCAGGGCGGCCGGCCAGTGGGACGGGACGGCGTCGGGCCCGGCCTGCGGCTGCCCCGACTCCTCCACCAGGTCACCGCAGAAGACGACCTCCGGGGAACCGGGGACCAGGACCGCCAGGTCGTGGGCCGTGTGGCCGGGGCCCACGTTCGCCAGCAGCACCTGCCGGCCGCCGCCCAGGTCGAGCGTCCACTCGCCGGAGACCGGGTGGCGGGGCCGGACGAGGGTGTCCGCCGCCTCCGCCGCCGTGGTCCCGTCCAGACCGTTGCGCACCGCGTCCGCGCGCAGCTCCTCGGCCCCGAGGCCGCCCCGCGTCAGCACCGACTCCGCGCCCACCGCCGCGAACACCTCCGCGTCCGCGAACGCCGCCGCACCGAAGACATGATCGAAATGGGGGTGGGTCAGCGCGAGATGAGTCACACGGTGACCGGCCAGCCGCTCGGCCCACGCCCGCAGCGTCGCCCCCTCCGCGAGACTCGACCCGGCGTCCACCACAAGGGCCGCTTCCGCCCCGACGACCAGCCCGGCGGTGCAGTCCCAGACCGGCAGCCGGCACCGTCCGACGCCCGCAGCGACCCGCTCCCACCCCAGCTCTTCCCAAGTCACCGTCATACCGCGACGCTAGCTCTTGTGACCCCGCCCCCGGGGCCGACCTTGCCCCGGGTGTACCCCACCGCCGTACACTGGCCCGGGGAACGCTGGCACTCGGAAGTGACGAGTGCCAGGCGAGGCGCCAAGGGGACGACTTCTGGAGGTGTGTGCGCCCATGCTGAGTGAACGACGGCTCCAGGTACTGCGCGCCATCGTCCAGGACTACGTCGGCACCGAGGAGCCGGTGGGCTCCAAGGCGCTCACCGAACGGCACAACCTCGGCGTCTCCCCGGCGACGGTCCGCAACGACATGGCCGCCCTGGAGGACGAGGGATACATCGCCCAGCCGCACACCAGCGCCGGGCGCATCCCCACCGACAAGGGCTACCGGCTGTTCGTCGACAAGCTGGCCGGCGTCAAGCCGATGACGGCCCCCGAGCGGCGGGCCATCCAGAACTTCCTCGACGGCGCCGTCGACCTCGACGACGTCGTGGCCCGGACGGTACGGCTGCTCGCGCAGCTCACACGGCAGGTCGCCGTCGTGCAGTACCCGTCCCTGACCCGGTCCACCGTGCGGCACGTGGAACTGCTGTCGCTCGCGCCCGCCCGGCTGATGCTCGTGCTGATCACGGACACCGGCCGGGTCGAGCAGCGGATGGTGGACTGCCCCGCGCCGTTCGGCGAGGCCTCGCTGGCGGACCTGCGCGCCCGGCTGAACAGCCGGATCGCGGGCCGCCGGTTCACCGACGTGCCGCGTCTGGTGGAGGATCTGCCGGACGCCTTCGAGGTCGAGGACCGCGGCACGGTCTCGACGGTGCTCTCCACCCTGCTGGAGACCCTCGTCGAGGAGAACGAGGAGCGGCTGATGATCGGCGGCACCGCCAATCTCACCCGCTTCGGACATGACTTCCCTCTCACCATCCGGCCCGTCCTGGAGGCACTGGAGGAGCAGGTCGTGCTCCTCAAGCTCCTGGGCGAGGCGGGGGATTCGGGCATGACCGTGCGCATCGGCCACGAGAACGCCTACGAGGGACTCAACTCCACCTCGGTGGTGTCGGTCGGCTACGGTTCGGGCGGCGAGGCAGTCGCCAAACTCGGCGTGGTCGGACCGACCCGCATGGATTACCCGGGAACGATGGGAGCGGTACGCGCAGTGGCACGGTACGTCGGACAGATCCTGGCGGAGTCGTAAGTGGCCACGGACTACTACGCCGTTCTCGGCGTGCGCCGCGACGCGTCGCAGGAAGAGATCAAGAAGGCCTTCCGGCGGCTCGCCCGCGAGCTGCACCCGGACGTCAACCCCGATCCGAAGACCCAGGAGCGGTTCAAGGAGATCAACGCCGCTTACGAGGTGCTGTCGGACCCGCAGAAGAAGCAGGTCTACGACCTCGGCGGCGACCCGCTCTCGCAGTCCGGCGGCGCCGGCGCGGGCGGTTTCGGGGCCGGCGGCTTCGGCAACTTCTCCGACATCATGGACGCCTTCTTCGGCACGGCGTCCCAGCGCGGGCCGCGCTCGCGCACCCGTCGGGGCCAGGACGCGATGATCCGGCTGGAGGTCGACCTCGAGGAGGCGGCGTTCGGCACGACCAAGGACATCCAGGTCGACACCGCGGTCGTCTGCTCCACCTGCAACGGCGAGGGCGCCGCGCCGGGGACCAGCGCGCAGACGTGTGACATGTGCCGCGGCCGCGGCGAGGTGTCGCAGGTGACCCGGTCCTTCCTCGGTCAGGTCATGACCTCCCGGCCCTGCCCCCAGTGCCAGGGCTTCGGCACGATCGTGCCGACCCCGTGCCCGGAGTGCGCGGGCGACGGCCGTATCCGCTCCCGGCGGACGCTGACGGTCAAGATCCCGGCCGGTGTCGACAACGGCACCCGCATCCAGCTCGCCGGCGAGGGCGAGGTCGGCCCCGGTGGTGGTCCCGCCGGTGACCTGTACGTCGAGATCCACGAGCTGCCGCACCCGATGTTCCAGCGGCGCGGCGACGACCTGCACTGCACGGTCACCATCCCGATGACCGCGGCGGCCCTCGGCACAAAGGTGCCGCTGGAGACGCTGGACGGCCTGGAGGAGGTCGACATCCGGCCCGGCACCCAGTCCGGCCAGTCGATCCCGCTGCACGGGCGCGGTGTCACGCACCTGCGGGGCGGCGGACGCGGCGACCTCATCGTGCACGTCGAGGTCCAGACGCCGACGAAGCTCGACCCCGAGCAGGAGCGGCTGCTGCGGGAACTGGCGAAGCTGCGGGGCGAGGAGCGGCCACAGGGCCAGTTCCAGCCGGGGCAGCAGGGGTTGTTCTCGCGGTTGAAGGACGCGTTCAACGGGCGGTGACGGGTCGGCGTCATCCGGCACATGCCAAGGGGACAGCCCGATTCGGACTTGTTCGGAGGACGTGACAACATGCCGTCATGTCCTCCGCGCTGACCGATCTCTTCCCCCATCCGATCGTGCAGGCCCCCATGGCGGGCGGCGTCTCCGTGCCGGAGCTCGCCGCCGCCGTGTCCGAGGCCGGCGGGCTCGGGTTCCTTGCCGCCGGCTACAAGACCGCCGACGGCATGTACCAGGAGATCAAGCAGCTGCGGGGGCTCACCACCCGCCCCTTCGGCGTGAACCTCTTCATGCCGCAGCCGGAGTCGGCCGAGACCGGCGCCGTCGAGGTGTACGCCCACCAGCTGGCCGGTGAGGCCGCCTGGTACGAGACGGAGTTGGGCGACCCGGACAGCGGCCGGGACGACGGCTACGACGCCAAGCTCGCGGTGCTGCTGGACAACCCGGTGCCGGTGGTGTCGTTCCACTTCGGCGTGCCCACCGCCCAGGCCCTGGAGTCGCTGCGCCGCGCCGGAACGTTCACGCTGGTCACCGCGACCACCGTCGACGAGGCCGTCGCCGTGGAGCGGGCCGGCGCGGACGCGGTGATCGTGCAGGGCGTGGAGGCCGGCGGCCACCAGGGCACCCACCGTGACATCCAGGAGAACGACGGCTCGGGCATCGGCCTGCTGTCGCTGGTCGCGCAGGTCCGCGAGGCGGTGAGCCTGCCGCTGGTGGCCGCCGGCGGCATCATGCGCGGCAGCCAGATCGCCGCGGTCCTCGCGGCGGGCGCCGACGCGGCCCAGCTGGGCACGGCCTTCCTGGCGACGCCGGAGTCCGGTGCGGCGGCCGTGCACAAGCAGGCGCTGACCGACCCGCTCTTCGTGCGCACCGAGCTGACCCGGGCCTTCTCCGGCCGCCCGGCCCGCGGCCTGGTCAACCGTTTCCTGCGGGAGCACGGCCCGTACGCGCCGGCCGCCTACCCGGAGGTCCACCACCTCACCTCGCCGCTGCGCAAGGCGGCCGCGAAGGCGGGCGACGCGCAGGGCATGGCGCTGTGGGCGGGGCAGGGGCACCGGATGGCCCGGGACCTGCCCGCCGGGCAGCTGGTGGAGGTCCTGCTGGCCGAACTCGACGCGGCGCGCACCGCGCCGGGGGAACGGGGTGAGGGCCGATGACGGCTCCGGTGTTCGTCGTCGGGGAACTCCCGGCCGGCCGCTCGGAGTTCGTGCTGGACGGTCCCGAAGGGCGGCACGCGGTCTCCGTGAAGCGGCTGCGGCCCGGTGAGGCGGTCGTCCTCACCGACGGGGCCGGCCGCTGGGCGCAGGGCGAGGTGGTCGCCGCCGAGGGCAAGGACCGGCTGGTCGTCGCCCTGAAGGACGTCGTGGAGGAGCCCGCCGAGTCGCCCCGGATCACCGTCGTGCAGGCGCTGCCCAAGGGCGACCGGGGTGAGCTGGCCGTGGAGACGATGACCGAGACCGGCGTCGACGCGATCGTGCCGTGGGCCGCCTCCCGCTGCGTCACGCAGTGGAAGGGCGAGCGCGGGCTGAAGGCGCTCGCCAAGTGGCGGGCCACCGCCCGCGAGGCCGGCAAGCAGTCCCGCCGGGTCCGCTTCCCGGAGGTCGCCGACGCGGCCACCACACGGCAGGTCGCGGAGCTTCTCGCGCGGGCCGACTTCGCCGCCGTGCTCCACGAGGACCGCGACTACGGCAGTGAGCCCCTGGCCACCGCCCCGCTGCCCGCCGAGGGCGACATCGTGCTCGTCGTCGGGCCCGAGGGCGGCGTGTCCCCCGAGGAACTGGCGCTCTTCGAGGAGGCGGGCGCGAAGGCCTACCGCCTCGGGCGCAGTGTCCTGCGCACCTCCACCGCCGGGACGGCGGCCGCCGCCCTGATCCTGGGCAGGACCGGCCGCTGGTCCTGACGCCCCGGGCTGCCCGAGGGCGCCGTGGGACGCGGCCGGCCGCGGCCGCCGGTCACCGACTTCGCCGCCTGCTGACGGCGGCGGCGGGGAGCAGTTCCCAGCCGTCCAGCTCGCCGCCGGGCGGGAGCGGACCGCGCCGCAGGGCCTCGTCGACGAGGGCGCGGACCGTGCCGGGCTCGTGCAGGTTCAGATAGTGGTCGCCGCTGACGACGCCGCCGGTGTGGAGGGTGCCGCCCGCGAGGGCCCGTCCCGGGCCGTCCCGGAACACGATCCGGGTGCGCACGTCGTCCCGTCGCAGGGTGAGGACCTCCCGGCAGTCCGTTCCGTCCGTGTGGTGGTGACGGACCGTCCACCAGTAGGTGGTGGTCGCGTCGACGGTGAGCTTCCTCGGGCGGCGGCGGTTGCGCATGGGTTCACGGTAGAGGGCGGCGGCGGATGGCGGTATGTGCCCTACCGCGGCCGCCCGGGCGGTGGCACGCTGCCGTGCATGGCGGCGTTGAGACGCATTCGGGTCGGGGCGCTCGCGGCGGGGCTCGTCGCCCTGGCCGTCGGCGGGGTCGTGGCGTGCGAGCCGGGCGGGGTGAGTGCCGCCGCCGTCGCGTACACCACCGACGAGACGGCGACGGCGGAGATCGAACGCCGAGACGTGGACGTGCAGTGGCTGACCTGCACGGCCGACTACGGCGACGACGGTTCCTCGGCCGAGGAGCAGACCGTGGCCTCCGTCGACTGCGAGGGCGAGACCGGTGACGGACGGGACATCACCGTCGCCGGCCAGGTCACGCGCGCGGTCGACGGCTCCTGTGTGCGCGGCGACCTCAGGGCGGACGTGGGGAAGAAGCAGCTGTTCCGGGTCAGCGGCCTCGGCGACTGCGCGTCCGCGACGCCCTCGCCCGTCCAGCCGCCCGGATCGGGGCGGCCGGCCGAGCCGGGGCGGCCCACGGTCACCGTGACGGTGACGGTGACCGAGACCGTCCGGTGCGCGAGCCACGACTCGGACTGCGGGTCCGCCGACGGCAAGTGAGCACCGCACCACCGGGACCGCGGAACCGGTCAAACCCCTGCCCAGGGGCGCGGCCCTTGCCTAGAGTGATCGGGTGACACAGTCCGCGACGTCTGCCGCATACCTCCGATTCCCCCATCTGCACGGCGAGTTGGTGACCTTCACCGCCGAGGACGACGTCTGGCTCGCGCCTCTCGACGGCGGCCGCGCCTGGCGGGTCAGCGCCGACAACATGCCGGTCACCCTGCCCCGCGTCTCGCCCGACGGCACCACCGTCGCCTGGACCTCCACCCGCGACGGCGCCCCCGAGGTGCACATCGCGCCCGTCGACGGCGGCCCCGCCACCCGGCTGACCCACTGGGGCAGTTGGCAGACCCGGGTGCGCGGCTGGACACCGGACGGCCGGGTCCTCGCCCTGAGCACCCACGACCAGGCCACCCTGCGCCGCAGTTGGGCCCGCGCCGTCCCGGTCGACGGCGGACCGGCCACCACCCTGCCCTACGGGCCCGTCGGGAACGTGGCGTACGGCCCGCACACCGTGCTGCTGTCCGCGACGATGGGCCGCGAGGCCGCCCACTGGAAGCGCTACCGGGGCGGCACGGCGGGCAAGCTGTGGATCGACCGGGACGGCACCGGGGAGTTCGTCCGGCTGCACGAGGAACTCGACGGCAACCTCGAGTACCCGGTGTGGGCCGGGGACCGGATCGCCTTCCTCTCCGACCACGAGGGCACCGGCGCGCTCTACTCCTCCCTCGCCGACGGCTCCGACCTGCGCCGCCACACCCCGCTCGACGGCTTCTACGCCCGGCACGCGGCCGGGGACGGCACCCGGGTCGTCTACGCCTCGGCCGGTGAACTGTGGCTGCTGGACGACCTGGACGGCACCGAGCCGCGCCGGCTCGACATCCGGCTCGGCGGGCAGCGCGTCGACCGCCGCCCCCGCCCCGTGGCCGCCGCCCGCTGGCTGGGCTCCGCCACCCCCGACCACACCGCGCGCGGCAGCGCCGTCGAGGTGCGCGGCGCCGTCCACTGGGTCACCCACCGCTCCGGCCCCGCCCGCGCGCTCGCCGCCGAACCCGGCGTCCGCGCCCGGCTGCCGCGCACCTTCCGCACGGACGGCGAGGAGTGGGTGGTGTGGGTGACGGACGCCGAGGGCGAGGACGCCCTGGAGTTCGCCCCCGCCACCGGCCTCGCCCCCGGCACCACCCCGCGCCGCCTCGCCGCCGGACGCCTCGGCCGCGTCCTGGAGCTGGCCATGGCCCCCGACGGCAGCCGGGCCGCCGTCGCCGCGCACGACGGGCGGCTGCTGCTCGTCGAACGGGAGACCGGCGAGGTCCGCGAGGTCGACCGCAGCGAGGACGGCGACGTCGGCGACCTCGTCTTCTCGCCCGACTCCGGCTGGCTGGCCTGGTCCCATCCCGGCCCCCGCCCGCTCAGCCAGCTCAGGCTCGCCAACGTCACCGACCTGTCCGTCACCGAGGCCACCCCGCTGCGCTTCCACGACTACGCGCCCGCGTTCACCCTCGACGGCAAGCACCTGGCGTTCCTGTCCACGCGCGCCTTCGACCCGGTCTACGACCAGCACGCCTTCGACCTCTCCTTCGTCGAGGGCGCCCGCCCGCACCTGATCACCCTGGCCGCCACCACCCCCTCGCCCTTCGGGCCGCAGCGGCACGGCCGGCCCTCCGACGCGCCCGAGAAGGACGAGACCCCCGACAGCGAGGGCGCCCCGGCCACCCGGATCGACCTGGAGGGCCTCGCCGACCGGATAGTGCCCTTCCCCGTCGAGGCCGGCCGCTACTCCGGGCTGTGCGCCGCGAAGGACGGCGTGCTGTGGCTGCGCCACCCGGTGCGCGGAGTCCTCGGCGCCTCCCGCGCCACCCCCGAGGACCCCGACCCGCACACCGAGCTGGAGCGCTACGACCTCGCCCAGCACCGCCTGGAACACCTCGCCGTCGACGTCGACGGATTCGACGTCAGCGGCGACGGCAAACGGCTGCTGCTGTGGACCGACGGCAAGCTCAAGGTCGTGCCCAGCGACCGGCGCGCCTCCGGCGACGAGGACAGCGACACCAACATCACCGTCGACCTCGGCCGGGTCCGGCAGATCGTCGACCCGGCCGCCGAATGGCGGCAGATGTACGACGAGACCGGCCGCATCATGCGGGACAACTTCTGGCGCGCCGACCTCGGCGGCGTCGACTGGGACGGCGTCCTCGACCGCTACCGCCCGGTCCTGGAGCGGGTCGCGACCCACGACGACCTGGTCGACCTGCTGTGGGAGGTGCACGGCGAGCTCGGCACCTCGCACGCCTACGTCATCCCCGGTGGCGGCTACGGCAACGGCCCCCGCCAGGGCCTGCTCGGCGCCGACATCTCCCGTCACGAGGACGGCACCTGGCGCATCGACCGCGTCCTGCCGCCGGAGACCTCCGACCCCGACGCCCGTTCCCCGCTCGCCGCCCCCGGTGTCGCGGTGCGCGCCGGGGACGCGATCGTCGCCGTCGCCGGCCACCCCGTGGACCCGGTCGTCGGACCCGGCCCGCTGCTGGTCGGCACGGCGGGCAAGGCCGTGGAGCTGACCGTCTCGCCGTCCGGCGGGGGCGAGCCGCGGCACGCCGTCGTCGTGCCCGTCGCCGACGAGGAGGCGCTGCGCTACCACGCCTGGGTCGCCGACCGGCGGGCCTATGTCCACCAGGTGTCCGGCGGACGGCTCGGCTATTTGCACGTGCCGGACATGCAGGCGCCGGGCTGGGCGCAGATCCACCGCGACCTGCGGGTGGAGGTGGCCCGCGAGGGGCTCGTCGTGGACGTCCGGGAGAACCGGGGCGGGCACACCTCGCAGCTGGTCGTCGAGAAGCTCGCGCGGCGGATCGTCGGCTGGGACGTGCCGCGGGGGACCCGGCCGTTCAGCTACCCGATGGACGCGCCCCGGGGGCCCGTCGTCGCCGTCGCCAACGAGTTCTCCGGGTCCGACGGGGACATCGTCAACGCGGCGATCAAGGCGCTGGGGATCGGGCCGGTGGTCGGTACCCGCACGTGGGGCGGGACGGTCGGCATCGACAGCCGGTACCGGCTGGTCGACGGGACGCTGATCACGCAGCCCAAGTACGCGATCTGGCTGGAGGGCTACGAGTGGGGGGTGGAGAACCACGGCGTGGATCCCGATGTGGAGGTCGTCGCCCGGCCGCAGGATCACGCCGACGGGCGGGACGTGCAGCTGGACGAGGCGGTGAGGCTGGCGCTGGCCGCTCTGGAGGAGACGCCGGCGAAGGTGCCGCCCGCTCTGCCGTAGCCGTCCGGCCGGTACCGGGGGTGCGCAGCCGGGTGTCGTCGCGCCCACCCGTGCCGCCCCGGGCGGCACGGGTGGCATTACTGCCCGCGGCGGCGAACGTGGCGGCGATAGCATGCCCACCGTACTGATCGACAAGGCGTGAGGAGGCATCCGTATGGCAGGGGAGCCGCAGGACGACTGTCTGTTCTGCAAGATCGTCGCGGGCCATGTGCCCGCGACCATCGTGCGGGAGACCGAGACGACCGTCGCCTTCCGCGACATCAACCCCCAGGCGCCCACCCACGTCCTGGTGATCCCCAAGGCGCACCACGTGGACGCCGCCGCCCTCGCCACCGAGGCGCCGCAGCTCGCCGCGGACGTGCTGCGCGAGACGCGGGCGGTCGCCGAGGAGGAGAAGCTGGAGAGCTACCGGATCGTCTTCAACACCGGCAGCGGCGCGGGTCAGACCGTCTGGCACGCCCACGCGCACGTCCTCGGCGGGCGCGGCCTGACCTGGCCCCCCGGGTGATTCGCCGTGTCCGTCCGTGAACTGGTGGTCCTCGGCACCGCCAGCCAGGTTCCCACCCGGCACCGCAACCACAACGGCTACCTGCTGCGCTGGGACGGCGAGGGTCTCCTCTTCGATCCCGGCGAGGGCACCCAGCGCCAGATGCTGCGCGCCGGGGTCGCCGCCCACGACCTGCACCGGATCTGCGTCACGCACTTCCACGGCGACCACTCCCTGGGACTCGCCGGGGTCATCCAGCGCGTCAACCTCGACAAGGTCCCGCACCCGGTCGTCGCCCACTACCCGCGCTCCGGGCAGCGTTTCTTCGACCGGCTGCGGTACGCCACCGCCTACCGCGAGACCGTCGGGATCACCCAGGCGCCGGTCGACGGGGACGGGCCGCTGGCCATGACGGCCTCGTACACGCTCGAGGCGCGCAAGCTGTCCCACCCGGTCGAGTCCTACGGCTACCGGCTGGTCGAGCCGGACGGCCGCCGCATGCTGCCCGAGCGGCTCGCCGCGCACGGCATCAAGGGGCCGGACGTGGGCCGCATCCAGCGGGAGGGCGCGATCGGCGGGGTGTCCCTGGAGGACGTGAGCGAGGTGCGGCGCGGGCAGCGGTTCGCGTTCGTGATGGACACCCGGATGTGTGAGGGCGCGCAGGCGCTCGCCGAGGGCTGCGACATGCTCGTCATCGAGTCCACCTTCCTCGACGACGACATCCAACTCGCCATCGAGCACGGACACCTGACGGCAGGTCAGGCGGCGACGGTGGCCCGTGACGCCGGTGTGCGGCACCTCGTGCTCACCCACTTCAGTCAAAGGTATTCCGATCGGGACGAATTCGAGCGGCAGGCGCGGGCCGCCGGGTTCGAGGGGGAGCTGACCGTGGCGCACGACCTGCTGCGAGTGCCGGTCCCGAAACGGCGGTAAAACGGCCGTACGATGCTTTGATGCCCCTCCCCAAAGCTGAACTGCACCTGCACATCGAAGGAACCCTGGAGCCGGAGCTGGCCTTCGAGCTGGCCGCCCGCAACGGTGTGGAACTGCCGTACGCGGACACGGACGAGGTGCGCGAGGCGTACCGGTTCGAGGACCTCCAGTCCTTCCTGGACCTGTACTACGAGCTGATGGCCGTCCTGCGGACCGAGCGGGACTTCGAGGACCTCGCCAACGCCTACCTGGCCCGTGCCGCCGCGCAGGGCGTGCGGCACGCGGAGATCTTCTTCGACCCGCAGGCCCATCTGTCCCGGGGGGTCGGGATGGGCACGGTCGTCGAGGGGCTGTGGCGGGCGCTGGGCGCGAGCGAGGCGAACCACGGCGTCTCCACCCGGCTCATCCTGTGCTTCCTGCGCGACGAGTCCGCCGAGTCGGCCATGGAGACCCTGGAGGCGGCCCGGCCGTACCTGGACCGGATCACCGGCATCGGGCTGGACTCGGCCGAGGTCGGGCACCCGCCGGTGAAGTTCCGCGAGGTGTACGCCGCCGCCGCGGCGCTCGGGCTGCGGCGGGGGGCGCACGCCGGGGAGGAGGGGCCGCCGGAGTACATCACCGAGGCCCTGGACGTGCTCGGCGTCGAGCGCGTCGACCACGGGCTGCGGTGCGTGGAGGACCCGGCGCTGGTGCAGCGGCTGGTGCGGGAGCGGATCCCGCTGACGCTGTGCCCGCTGTCCAACGTCCGGCTGCGGGCCGTCGACGCCCTCGCCGCGCACCCGCTGCCCGCGATGCTCGACGCCGGGCTGGTGTGCACGGTCAACTCCGACGACCCGGCCTACTTCGGCGGGTACGCCGGCGACAACTTCGACGCCGTACGCCGTGAACTGGGCCTCGGTGAGGAGCGGTTGCGGGAGCTCGCCCGCAACTCCTTCCTCGCCTCCTTCCTGGAGGACGACGAGGAGCGGCGGGCGCGGTATCTCGCCGAGGTGGCGGCCTACGAGTTCCGCTCCTGACCAGCAGGCCTGGCGGACGCGCTCCACCAGGCTGCAGCCCGTCGCTGCCGCCGACCGACTCGAGGCCCTTCGTCATCATCGGCACGATGTCCGGCTGGGACTGGGCGAGCGCCTCGGTGGTGATCAGGGTGAAGGGCCTGTCCAGGCCGGCCGCCGTGCCCGCGTCCTGGGCCGGCCTCGCAGTCGCCCCCGGCGGCACCACTGTCTACGTCGGCAGCCCCGCCGACGGCAGGACGCCAAGCTTGCGCCGGTGGCGGCGAGGCTGCCGCTGCCCGTGGCGGCGGGCGTGCCGCCCGTCGCGCCGGAGGCCGCCACCGCCGCGCGCGGACCGCGGCCGGGAGCCGGCCGGTCCTCAGTCCGCGGACCCCGGCGCGGTGGCCGTCGGCCGGGGGCCCGCCGTGTCGAAGGCGCGCCGGGCGGGTACGGGCGGGGCGTCCACCTCGATCTCCACCACCGGCTGCTCCGGTGCGCCGACCGGCGGGACCGAGCCGGCCCGGGCACCGGTCGCGGCGGCCACCACGGCGGTCGGGGTGCCGCCCCGGCGGCGGACCGTGCCGGGCAGCAGGGGTCGGCCGGACGTGTGCAGGGCGACGGCGGTCATGGGTACGGCGACGACCAGCAGGGCGGCGCCCAGGACCCAGCCCATCACCGGGAACCCGGCGTGCGCGGACAGGAGGCTGCCGGTCAGCGGTCCCGCCGCCGTCCCCAGGGAGGACGTCGAACCGACCAGCACCGCCCAACGGCCGCGCGGGTCCAGGGACGCGGCCAGACCGATCAGGTACGACAGGACGATCGGGTAGAGGGCGTTCCAGGCGATCTCACCGGCGGCGAAGGTGGCCGGCCCGGTCGCGGAGGCGCTCAGCACCACGCACCCGGCGATCAGCACGGTCCCGCCGCCGATCGGCAGCGCCCGGCCCAGCCGCGCCCCCAGCGCCCCCGCGCCGAGGACGCCCAGCAGCCCGGCCCCCAGCGCCACCGCGAAGATCACGCCGACGGTGGCCTCGGTGAGATGAGCCTGCGTCAGGCCGATGCGCCCGCTGACCCCCCACAGGGAGTTCTGCACGAGCGACCAGCAGGGCATGGCGGCGGCCAGCACGAGCCCCGAGCGCAGGTGGGGCGGCCGGGTGCCGCCCGCCGGGTCCCGCCGGGCCGGCGCGGTCGGCGCGGGGCCGGGCAGACGGGCCGTCAGCGGCCAGACGACGAGCGCGGTCAGCGCGATCGCGGCCAGCGGCTGCCCGTGCCCGGCGCCGAGGTGCGGGACCGTCAGATACACCGCGCCGGCCAGCGCGGACACCCCGAGCAGACCGAGCGTGGAAGCGCGGTGCGGGTCGGGCTGGGCGGCGATCCGGGTGGCGGCGACCGCGGTGGCCGTTCCGGATCCGAACCCGCCGAGGACCGCGCCCGCGACGACCGCGGGCACGCTCGCGGCGAGGGCGGCGCCGCCGTATCCGAGCACCGCCAGCGCGAGGCCGGTGCGGGCCAGCAGGCGTGCCCCGATCCGTTCCACGCGCGAGGCCAGCGCGAAACCGGCCGACGCCGAACTCAGCAGCAGCGCGCTGCCGACGGCGCCCGCCTCGGTGGCCGTCAGCGGCAGCCCGCTGTCGAGCCGGCCGACGACGGTCGGCAGCAGATAGGGGGCGAGGTACCCGGCCGTGAAAAGGGCGACGAGGGGCCAGGGGGTGGTGCGGGGGGCGAACACGGGCGTTCCCAGGGCATGCGAAGAAGTGGCTCGAAGAGGGGGAGGGCGACGGCCGTCGACGGACGGGAACGCGCGGGAAATTTGTATCAAGCACGCGGTGCGCGAAGAAGCGCGGGGGTGGTGATGTGGATCACTTCGGGTTTGTGGTGCGGGAAGACGGGTAGAAGAGCGCGTTTCAGCGCCAGTTGACGGCCCCGGCCGCGCCCGGCGCCGTCGCCTCGATCTTCGCCCGGATCTCCCGCATCACCGCGACGATCCGCTCCTCGTGCCCAGGCGTCAGCCGCGCCACCGGCACCGAACAGCTGATCGCGTCCTGCGCGGGCAGCTCGTAGCGCAGCGCGAAGCCGAAGCCGACGATGCCGAGGACGCCCTCCTCGCGGTCCACCGAGTAGCCCCGCGCCCGTACCCCGGCGAGGTCCGCCAGCAGCGCCGCGCGGGTGGTGTGCGAGTGCGGGGTGAGGGCCTCGTAGGGGCCCTCGGGGAGGTCCTCGTCGGGGCGCTCCGCCAGCAGGGCCTTGCCGAGCGCGCCGACGTGCGCGGGCAGCCGTCGTCCGACGCGGCTGATGGTGCGCAGGTACTCGTGCGACTCGCGGGTCGCCAGGTAGGCCACGTCCCGCCCGTCCAGCCGCCCCAGGTGGATGGTCTCGCCGAGCGCCTCGGACGCCTCGTCCAGGTAGGGCCGGACGAGCCGCACCCGCGGGTCGGAGTCCAGATAGCTGGTGCCGGTCAGCAGGGCGTGGATACCGATGCCGTACAGGGAGCCGGTGACGTCCGTGCGGACCCAGCCCCGGCCGATCAGGGTCTGGAGCAGCGCGTACATCGAGCTGCGCGGCACGCCCAGCTCGTCCGCCAGCTCCTGGAGCCGGGCCGGCCGGTCGCCGCGCGCCGCGAGCAGCTCCAGCAGCTCCACCGTGCGCGCCGCGGACTTCACCTCACGGACGCCGCCCGCGCCTGCTGTCTCCGACATGCGCCGATGGTAGTGCGCGCCGGCGGGCCCATTGACGGGTGGCGTTCGCATATCTAGCCTCCATCTTCATACGTGGATGTCATCTACATAGGGAGATGCCGGTGAACCTGGACACGGACACGGCCGGACGGCTGAGAGAGGGCATGGCGCGGGGCGTGCTGTCGTTCCCGCTGACCAGCTTCCGCGCGGACGGCACCCTCGACCCCGAGGGCCTGCGCGCCCATCTCGCCGCCCAGCTCGCCACCGACCCCGGCGCCGTCTTCCCCGCCTGCGGCACCGGCGAGTTCTTCTCCCTCGACGAGGACGAGTACCGGCAGGTCGTCTCGACCGCCGTCGAGGAGGCGGCCGGCCGTGTCCCCGTCGTCGCCGGCATCGGCTACGGCTGGGCCCAGGCCGTCCGCTTCGCCCGCGTCGCCGAGGAAGCGGGCGCGGACGCCCTCCTCGTCCTGCCGCACTACCTCGTCACCGCCCCGCAGGACGGCCTCGTCGCCCAGCTGGAGCACATCGCCGCCCGCACCCCGCTGCCGCTCATCGCCTACCAGCGCGGACCGGTGGCCTTCACCGCGGCCTCCCTCCGCCGCGTCGCCGCGATCCCCAACGTCATCGGCCTCAAGGACGGCCACAGCGACCTCGACCGCCTCCAGCGCCTCACCCTCGCCGCCCCCCAGGGCTTCCTCTTCTTCAACGGCGCCGCCACCGCCGAGATCCAGGCCCGCGCCTACGCCACCGTCGGCGTCCCCGCCTACTCCTCCGCCGTGCACGCCTTCGCCCCCGAGATCGCGAACGCCTTCTTCGCCGCCCTGCGCGACGGCGACGACAAGACCACCGACCGGCTGCTGCGCGACTTCTACGTCCCCCTCGTCGAACTGCGCGACCGGGTGCCCGGCTACGCCGTGTCCCTGGTGAAGGCCGCCGCCCGGCTGCGCGGCCGCCCGGTCGGCCCGGTGCGGGCCCCGCTCACCGACCCGTCGGCCGCCGACCTGGCCGACCTCAAGGCCGTCCTCACCACCGGACTCGACCTCGTAGGAGCCGCCCTGTGACCCGCGACCTGACCATCACCGAGGTACGGCTGACCCCGATCCTGGTCGCCGACCCGCCACTGCTGAACACCCAGGGCGTGCACCAGCCGTACACCCCCCGGCTCATCGTCGAGGTGGTGACCGCCGACGGCACGACCGGCCTCGGCGAGACCTACGGCGACACCAAGTACCTCGAACTCGCCCGCCCCTTCGCCCAACGGCTGACGGGCCACCGGGTCAGTGACCTCAACGGCCTGTTCACGATCGCCGACGAGCTCGCCGTCGACCGGTCGCGGGTGTCCGGACAGGTCGACGTCGGCGGACTGCGGGGCGTGCAGACCGCCGACAAGCTGCGGCTGTCGGTCGTCTCCGCCTTCGAGGTGGCCTGCCTCGACGCCCTCGGCAAGGCGCTCGGGCTGCCCGTGCACGCGCTGCTCGGCGGCAAGGTGCGCGACGCCGTCGAGTACAGCGCGTACCTCTTCTACAAGTGGGCCGCCCACCCCGAGGGCGTGGCCTGCGAGCAGGACGACTGGGGGGCCGCCGTCGACCCGGCCGGGATCGTGGCGCAGGCCCG
The DNA here is from genome assembly GCF_026008495.1 of Streptomyces sp. A012304. Classification (GTDB taxonomy): domain Bacteria; phylum Actinomycetota; class Actinomycetes; order Streptomycetales; family Streptomycetaceae; genus Streptomyces. Next base: position 26,199 of record NZ_BQUN01000089.1, on the reverse strand, counting down.
CCGCTTCAAGGAGCGGTACGGGTTCACCTCCTTCAAGCTCAAGGGCGGGGTCTTCCCGCCGGACGAGGAGATCGCCGCCGTACGGGCCCTGGCACAGGCCTTCCCCGGGCATCCGCTGCGGCTGGACCCCAACGGGGCGTGGAGCGTGCAGACCTCGCTGAAGGTGGCGAAGGAACTCGGGGACGTCCTGGAGTACCTGGAGGACCCGGCGCTGGGCACCCCCGCCATGGCCGAGGTGGCCGCGGGCACCGACGTGCCGCTCGCCACCAACATGTGCGTGACGACGTTCGCCGAGATCCCGGAGGCGTTCACCCGCGGCGCCGTGCAGGTCGTGCTCTCCGACCACCACTACTGGGGCGGGCTGCGCAACACCCAGCGCCTCGCCGCGATCTGCCACACGTTCGGCGTCGGTGTGTCCATGCACTCCAACACCCACCTGGGGATCTCGCTCGCCGCGATGACCCACGTCGCGGCCACCGTCCCCGGTCTGCACCACGCCTGCGACTCCCACTACCCCTGGCAGACGGAGGACGTCCTCACCGAGCGGCCGGCCTTCGACGGCGGGTTCGTCGTCGTCTCCGACGCCCCCGGGCTCGGCGTGCGGCTCGACCGGGACCGGCTGGCCGCGCTGCACCGGCGATGGCTGGACGACGACGGCGCGCTGCGCGAGCGGGACGACGAGGCGGCCATGCGCGTCGCCGATCCGGAGTGGGTGACACCGGTGGTTCCGCGCTGGTGAGAGCCCCTTCCCGCGCTGACGCGCCCCCGCTCCCGCGGTGACGCACGGCGTGTTGTCGGCGGCGTGGTGCACACTGGCCAGATCGGCACCACGTCAGGGAGCGCACCGTGACCGCGTCCACCGCGTCCACCGGAGAGGGACACCACCGACACCCACGCCACGCCCAGGTCGACCCCCTGGCCGCCCTGCGCGCGCCGGGCGACCCGCCCTGGGACGTCTACCTCACCGGCACCGTCTTCCTCGACATCATCTTCACCGGGCTCGACTCCGCCCCGGTGCGCGGGACCGAGTCCTGGGCGCGCGGGATGGGGTCGAGCCCCGGCGGCGTCGCCAACATGGCCACCGCTCTCGCCCGCCTCGGGCTGCGGACGTCCCTCGCGGCGGCCTTCGGCGACGACCACTACGGCGAGTACTGCTGGGACGCCCTGGAACAGGGCGAGGGCATCGACCTCACCGCCTCCCGCACGGTCCCCGGCTGGCACTCCCCGGTCACCGTCTCCATGGCCTACGAGGACGAGCGCACGATGGTCTCCCACGGCCACGAACCGCCCACCGAGGAGCTCGCCCCCGACTCCCCGCCGCACGCCCGCGCCGCCGTGGCCTCCCTCACGCCCGGCCGGAGCGCCCCCTGGATCGCCCAGGCCGCGAGCCGGGGCACCCGCGTCTTCGCCGACGTCGGCTGGGACGACACCGGCGCCTGGGACCTGGCGGGCCTCGCCGACCTGAAGCACTGCGAGGCCTTCCTGCCGAACGCGGAGGAGGCCATGCGCTACACCGGCGCCACCTGCCCGCGCGCCGCCGCGCACGCCCTCACCGAGTACGTTCCGTGCGCGGTCGTCACCCTCGGCCCGCGGGGCGCGTACGCGGTGGACCGGCGCACCGGCGAGAGCGCCGAGGTCCCCGCGATCGCCGTGGAGGCCCTCGACCCCACCGGCGCCGGGGACGTCTTCGTGGCCGGCTTCGTCACCGGCACCCTCGCCGACTGGCCGCTCGCCGACCGCCTCGCCTTCGCCGGACTCACCGCCGCGCTCTCCGTCCAGGAGTTCGGCGGCTCCCTCTCCGCTCCCGGCTGGTCCGAGATCGCCGCCTGGTGGCACAAGGTGCAGTCGGTCGAGTCGCAGGACCCCGAGGCCCTGCGCCGCTACGCCTTCCTGACCTCCCTCACCTCCCTCCTCCCCGCCCACGACGCCACCCCCTGGCCCCGCCGCCGCGCGGTCCCGACCATCGGCTTCCGCCGCTCGGCGTAGCGGCCCACCCGCCCGTTCGAAAACTCCTACGGCGTTGTCGGCCCCCTGGCGTACCCTGGAACTCGCCAGGCCGCCCTCGTGGCAGGCGAGACGCATCCGGGAGGACCAAGAGGCCTTCGGGCCGGCCTATGACTGAGACACCCACCGCTCAGACCCCCGCGCAGGGGAAGGCGAGAGCACAGTTCACTGTCCCCGCCCAGCACCCCATGGTGACCGTGCTGGGATCCGGCGACTCGCTGCTGCGCGTGATCGAGACGGCTTTCCCGGCGGCCGACATCCACGTCCGGGGCAATGAGATCAGCGCGACCGGCGAGGCGCGGGAAGTCGCCCTCGTGCAGCGCCTGTTCGACGAGATGATGCTGGTGCTCCGCACCGGGCAGCCGATGACGGAGGACGCAGTGGAACGCTCGATCGCCATGCTGCGGGCGAGCGAGAACGGGACGAGCGACGGCCAGGAGACCCCGGCCGAGGTACTGACGCAGAACATCCTGTCCTCGCGCGGCCGCACCATCCGACCCAAGACCCTCAACCAGAAGCGGTACGTCGACGCGATCGACAAGCACACGATCGTCTTCGGCATCGGCCCCGCCGGTACCGGCAAGACCTACCTCGCCATGGCCAAGGCGGTGCAGGCCTTGCAGTCCAAGCAGGTCAACCGCATCATCCTGACCCGGCCGGCGGTCGAGGCGGGCGAGCGGCTCGGCTTCCTCCCGGGCACGCTCTACGAGAAGATCGACCCCTACCTGCGCCCGCTGTACGACGCGCTGCACGACATGCTCGACCCGGACTCGATCCCGCGACTGATGGCGGCGGGGACCATCGAGGTGGCGCCGCTGGCGTACATGAGGGGCCGCACCCTGAACGACGCCTTCATCATCCTGGACGAGGCCCAGAACACGAGCCCCGAGCAGATGAAGATGTTCCTCACCCGCCTCGGCTTCGACTCGAAGATCGTGATCACGGGTGACGTGACGCAGGTCGACCTGCCGACCGGCACCAAGTCGGGCCTCAGGCAGGTGCAGGAGATCCTGGAGGGCGTCGACGACGTCCACTTCGCCCGGCTGTCGTCCCACGACGTCGTACGGCACAAGCTGGTGGGCCGTATCGTCGACGCGTACGAGCTGTACGACAGCAAGCACGGCACGGAGAACGGCGCGCACAAGGGCGGCCGGGGGAAGTCCGGGCACAAGGGGAAGTAGACAGACACAGCACCATGTCGATCGACGTCAACAACGAGTCCGGAACCGAGGTCGACGAGCAGGCGATCCTCGACATCGCCCGCTACGCGCTGGCACGGATGCGCATCCACCCGCTCTCCGAGCTCTCGGTGATCGTCGTGGACGCCGACGCCATGGAGCAGCTGCACATCCAGTGGATGGACCTGCCCGGTCCCACCGACGTGATGTCGTTCCCCATGGACGAGCTGCGGCCGCCGTCCAAGGACGACGACGAGCCGCCGCAGGGGCTGCTCGGCGACATCGTGCTGTGCCCGGAGGTCGCCGAGAAGCAGGGCAGGGAAGCGCCGACGCGGCACACCATGGACGAGGAGCTCCAGCTGCTCACCGTCCACGGTGTGCTGCACCTGCTCGGCTACGACCACGAGGAGCCCGACGAGAAGGCCGAGATGTTCGGTCTCCAGGCGGCCATCGTCGACGGGTGGCGGGAGGAGAAGGGGCTCACCGGTCCGTCTCCGGCGCCGACCGTCTCATGAGCCCCGCGCTGGTCTCCGGCGCGATCGCCCTGGTCGTCGTCGCGTGGCTCGCCGCCTGCGCGGAGGCGGGCCTCGCGCGCGTCTCCAGCTTCCGCGCCGAGGAGGCCGTCCGCGGCGGAAGACGCGGCAGCGCCAAGCTCGCCCAGGTCGCCGCCGACCCCACCCGCTACCTCAACGTGGCGCTGCTGGTCCGCGTCGGCTGCGAGATGGCCGCCGCCGCGCTGGTCACCCACGCCTGCCTGCGGGAGATCGACGGCACCGCCCCCGCCCTGCTCGCCGCCATCGGCGTCATGGTCCTCGTCTCGTACGTCGCCGTCGGCGTCTCCCCGCGCACCATCGGCCGCCAGCACCCGCTGAACACGGCGACGGCGGCCGCGTACGTCCTGCTGCCGCTGGCCAGGATCATGGGCCCGATCCCGTCGCTGCTCATCCTCATCGGCAACGCCCTCACCCCCGGCAAGGGCTTCCGCCGGGGTCCCTTCGCCTCCGAGGCGGAGCTGCGCGCGCTGGTCGACCTCGCCGAGAAGGAGTCGCTGATCGAGGACGAGGAGCGCCGCATGGTGCACTCCGTCTTCGAACTCGGCGACACGCTCGTGCGGGAGGTGATGGTCCCGCGCACCGACCTCGTCGTCATCGAGCGGTACAAGACCATCCGCCAGGCCCTCACCCTCGCCCTGCGCTCCGGCTTCTCCCGCATCCCGGTCACCGGCGAGAGCGAGGACGACATCGTCGGGATCGTGTACCTGAAGGACCTGGTCCGCAGGACGCACATCAGCCGGGAGGCGGAGAGCGAACTGGTCTCCACGGCCATGCGGCCCGCCGCCTTCGTCCCCGACACCAAGAACGCCGGCGACCTGCTGCGCGAGATGCAGCAGCAGCGCAACCACGTCGCCGTCGTCATCGACGAGTACGGCGGCACCGCCGGCATCGTCACCATCGAGGACATCCTGGAGGAGATCGTCGGTGAGATCACCGACGAGTACGACCGCGAGCTGCCCCCGGTGGAGGAGCTCGGCGAGGACCGTTACCGGGTCACCGCCCGCCTCGACATCACCGACCTCGGCGAGCTGTACGGCCTGGAGGAGTACGACGACGAGGACGTGGAGACCGTCGGTGGGCTCCTCGCCAAGGCGCTGGGCCGCGTGCCCATCGCCGGCGCGGCGAGCGTCGTCGACCTGCCCGACGGGCGCGGGCTCCGGCTGACCGCCGAGGCCGCCGCCGGCCGCCGGAACAAGATCGTGACGGTGCTGGTGGAGCCGGTGCCGAAGCCGGAGGAGGAAGAGCCCGCGTGACCCCGCAGGAGCTGCGCGCCTTCTGCCTGTCGTTCGAAGCGGCGGTGGAGGACTTCCCGTTCCGGCCGGAGATCTCCGTCTTCAAGGTCCAGGGCAGGCTGTTCGCGCTGTCGACGCTGGACGCGCGGCCCCTGACCGTGAACCTCAAGTGCGACCCGGAGGACGCGGTCCGGCTGCGTGCCGAGCACCCGGGCCTGATCGTCCCCGGCTGGCACATGAACAAGCGCCACTGGAACACGGTGACCGTCGACGGCGAACTCCCGGACCGCCTGGTCCGGGAGCTGATCGAGGACTCCTACGACCTGGTGGTCGCCGGACTACCGCGCGCCGACTGGCTCCGCCTCGACCGCCCCTGAGGCCGGGTCCGTCGTACGGCGCCGCAGGCCGAGCCCGATCAGCACCGCCGCCGCCAGGACGATCGCCGCGTCCAGCGCGACGACCGTGCGGACGCCGGTCAGCAGGTCGTCGGAGGTCGTGGCCAGCACACCGAGCAGCGGGATGCCGACGGTGAGCGCCACCTGCTGGGTGGAGGTGACCAGTCCGGTGGCCAGGCCCTGCTCCTCGTCGGGGACGCCGGAGGTGGCCATCAGGCCGTAGGAGATGATCGCGCCCAGGTGGCACATGCTGGCCAGGGAGACGGCGGCCGTCGCGAGCCACACCGACCAGGTGTCGGCGTTCAGGCCGAGCAGCGCGGCGACCAGCGCGCCCTGGCCGGCGAGGGAGCCGACGAGGGTGCGGCGGGCGCCGAAGCGGCCGACGACCTTCGGGGTGAGGGAGCCCGCGATCACCGACAGCACCCCCTGGACGCCGAAGACCAGGCCGGTCTCGAAGGCCGACAGGCCCAGGATCTCCTGGAGGTACAGGGTCAGCACGAACACGACCGTGGACATCATCGAGAAGGTGACCAGACCGCCCAGGTTGCCCCACGCGATCGTGCGGCGGCGCAGCATCGGCAGGGAGACCAGGGGCGCGGCCGTGCGGGACTCGACGACCGCGAACACCGTCAGCAGCAGGGATCCGGTGATCAGCGAGGTGATGACGTCGGCTCGGGCGAAGCCGTGGTCGGCGGCCGTCGACAGGCCGTAGATCAGGGCGAGCAGGCCGCCGGTGACGGTGACCGCGCCGGGCACGTCCAGGCGCGGGCGCTCGGGGGTGCGGGACTCGGTCAGCAGACCGGGCGCGAGCGGCAGCACGATCAGGGCGAACACGGTGAGCAGGCCCATCGTGGAGCGCCAGCCGAGGGTGTCGGTGAGGACCCCGCCGGAGACCATGCCGACGGTGAAGCCCAGCGACATCAGCGTGCCCGAGATGCCCAGCGCCCGGTCCCGGGTCGGCCCCTCGGGGAAGGTCGTGGTCAGCAGCGACATGCCCGTCGGGACGATGGCCGCCGCGCCGAGCCCTTGCAGCGCGCGCCCGGCGAGGAAGGACGCCGGGTTCCAGGCGAACGTCGCGAGCACCGAGGCCGCCGCGAACAGGGCGAGGCCGGTGAGGAACAGCAGACGGCGGCCGTACAGGTCGCCGACGCGGCCGAAGAGCAGCAGGAAACCGCCGGACGGCAGCGCGAACACGGTGATCGCCCACTGCAACGCCGACGGGCTCATGCCGAGGTCGGCGCCGAGGACGGGCAGCGCCACGTTGAGGACGGAGAAGTCGAGCGCGACCATGAACTGGGCCGCGCACAGCACGAACAGGACGAGTGCGTCGCGCGTCGACATCCGGGGGGTGTCGGGCGCTTCTCGTACGGGGGAGGTGGTGTCGATCGCCATGGGGACGAGCCTGCGGGCGGTGGAATAGCCGTGGGGAGCGGCAAGTTGTGCTGGTGGTGGCACCACCAGACACGACGAGGGGGACCGGTCCGTGCCCGAGGTCGCGACGACGGACGCGCTGAAGAGTCACCGGCTGCGGGAACTGCGTGAGTTCCTGATGAGCAGACGGGCCCGGGTGAGCCCGGCCGACGTGGGCCTGCCGGACGGCGGGGCGCGGCGGCGCACGCCCGGTCTGCGGCGCGAGGAGGTCGCGGTCCTCGCCGGGGTCGGCGTCTCCTGGTACCAGTGGCTGGAGCAGGGCCGGGACATCTCCGTCTCGTCGCAGGTCCTCGATTCCGTCGCGCGGGTGCTGCGGCTCAGCAACGCCGAGCGGCGCCACCTGTACGTCCTGTCCGGGCTGAACCCGCCGGCGCCGGAGGTCGCGCCCGAGAAGCGGGACATGGGCGACGGGCTGCGGCGGGTGATCGACACCTGGATGCCGTATCCGGCGCACATCATGGACATGTACTACAACTGCGTGATGTACAACGACGCCGCCGCGATGGTGCTCGGCATGCGGCCCGGCATCACGCAGAACTGCGTCATCGACTTCTTCACCGACCCGATGTACCGCTCCCGTTCCAAGAGCTGGGAGCGCAACGCCCGTACGGTCGTGGCCCAGTTCCGGGCCGCGTGCTCGGCCTGCCCGGACGACGAGGGGTTCCAGGCGGTGCTGGCGGAGCTGAAGGAGGCCAGCGGCGAGTTCGCGGCCCTGTGGGCGGAGCGGGACATCGAGGACGCCGGGCAGATCCGCAAGGAACTGGACCATCCGCTGGCCGGGCTGCTGGTCCTGGAGTCGACGGCGATGAAGGTGCCGGCGCGGCCCGATCTGATGATCGTGCTGCACACTCCGCTGGACGAGGCGAACACCGCGCGGAAGCTGGAGTGGCTGGCCTCGCCGGAGGGGCGCCGGGGCGCGATGTACCCCGTGGCCGGATGACGCGGCCCGTGCTCCGTATGCTCACCTCATGACCGACAGCAACGCGCTCGACCCCGAGGACCGCAAGATCATCACCCTGGCCCGTGCCACGCGTGCCCGCAACGGTGTGCCCGAGGGGGCGGCCGTACGGGACGAGACGGGACGTACCTATGTCGCCGGGACCGTCGACCTGCCGTCGCTGAAGCTGAGCGCGCTGCGGACGGCGGTGGCGATGGCGGTGGCGTCCGGGGCGAGGTCGCTGGAGGCGGCGGCGGTGGTGTCGGAGGCGGAGGGTGTCCCTGACGAGGACCGGGCGGCCGTCGCGGACCTGGGCGGTGCGGGCGTCCCGGTCCTGCTGGCCGGACCCGACGGCGCCGTCCGGCTGACCCTCTCCGCGGGCTGACGCACCGGGGGCCCCGCCCCCTGGACCCCGGTTTCCGCGGCCGCTCACCGGTGCTGACCCACCAGGGGGCCCGCCCCCCTGGACCCACGTTTCCGCGGCCGCTCACCGGTCCCGGTGGGAGGGAACGCGACCGCCGCGATTTAGGCCGGATTTCAACCTTGCCGTGCCCCGTCCCCGGCTCCTCAATGGACCGTAACCGACGGACCGTCAGATTCCCCACCGGGGCCGGTGCCCGCACCCGCCGCCCCGTCCGGCCGTCCGTCTTCGCAGATCCGGGAAGGAGCCGGAATCCCCATGCGCAAGCGAATCGGAACAGGTGCGGCACTGCTGGCCGGGGCCCTCGCGGTCACCGGGCTGGCGCTCGCGCCCTCCGCCGCCGCCGTCGCCCCGGCGTCGGCGACCGTCACCGCGAACTGCGGTCTGTTCGGCGGCGGGGCCGCCACCCTCACGGCCACCCAGAGCGGCACCTCGGCCACCCTCACCCTCTCGTCCACCGCGATCACCGCGCCGATCCCGCTCGGTGCGAACACCATCAACTCCACGCTCACGATGGCGAACTCGACCGGCGCGGCCAGGGTCTTCACCGGCACGGTGAACCCCGCCATGGCCACCGGCGCCCCGATCGTGATCGGCCCGCTCAACGGGACCGTGGCCTCCGGTGACAAGCTCGACTTCCGCCAGGGCTCCCTGAAGATGGTCGTCTTCGGCATCACCGTCACCTGCACGGCGAACGCGGCGCAGGCGCCGGGACCGTTCGTGTACGACTGAGAAGCGCGTAATGGGCCGTCAGGTGGCTGTGCGTTAAAGGCCATCTGACGGTCCATCAGCGTAACCCGGCACATCCATTGACTTCTCACGCGATCCGCCCGTCAATGCCCCCTGTCGGCGCAGAAGAGCCGCTGCGCCCGCACCCTGGAGGAGGGGGCACCAATGGGTTCGACACCCCGAAGTTCCCGAAGACGGCGCTGGAGCGCGCTGCTCGGGGCCGCCGCGCTCGCGGTCGCCGGCGGCGGGGCGCTGGCGGCGCCCGCCACGGCCGCGTCCGTCGACGTGGACTACCCCACGCACTGCGTCCCGCCGCCCATCGCGGGCATCCCGCCGATCGACGGCACCACCACCGGGAAGATCACGGTGGACAAGGCCACCCCGAAGGTCGGTGACACCGTCACCGTGACGTACACGGTGGTCAAGCCCGCCGCGAGCAACCCCACCGACCTGGCCCTGCCGGCCGACATCATGACGCCGACCGGCAAGGTCACCCTCGGCGGGGCGCAGAGCGGCAGCGTCACCGTCGCGGGGCCGAAGAAGAACGATCCGGTTCCCGGCAAGGGCCCCTTCCCGTCGTTCTCCATGACCGGCACCTTCACGGTCACCGCGCCCGGCGCGATCACCCTCTCGCCCGGCGACTACAACATCCACACCAGCTACATCCTGGAACTGGACACCCCCTGCACGGTGACCGACCCGCCCGCACCGGTGTCGGAGACGATCACCGCGGGCGACAACCCGCCGGCCAACACCCGTGCCATCTCGCTGGGTTCGGCCTCCGGCGGGCCGGGTGACACGGTCACCGTCACCGGCAGCGACTTCACGCCGGGCGCGACCGTCACCCTCGCCGGCCGCGCCGGGGCGGTCCAGACCGCCGACACGGCGACCGTCACCGCCAACGCCCAGGGCGCCATCAGCGGCTCCCTCGTCGTCAACGACCGTACGACGACCGGGATCGTGGCGTACGAGGGCGGCGCGTGGAGCGCGGAGAAGGGCGCCGGGCCCGTCGCGTACGTCGTCGTCGACGACACGCCCGTACCGGACGGCAGTCAGAAGCTGACCACGACCGTGAAGGCGGGCACCCTGTCGATGGCCCAGGCCGGGGACGCCGTGCGGCTCTCGGCGGTCGACTTCGGCACCGGCGGCGCCTCGACCGGAGCTCTTCAGACGGTGACCGTCAAGGACTTCCGCGGCGGGCCCGCGGGCTGGTCCCTGACCGGCAAGGTCACCGACTTCACCGGACCCGGCGCCAAGATCGCGGCCGGGAAGCTGAGCTGGACGCCGGCGTGTGCCACCAAGGCGGGCAGCCCCAGCACCTGCCGGGCCGGTTCGGCGGGCGTGGTCGGCGCCGCCGGGGCGACCCTGGCCTCCGCGCCCGACGCCACGCTCACCGGCGGCGAGTTCACCGCCGACGCCCGACTCTCCCTCGACGTACCGGCGTTCACGCCCGCGGGCAGCTACTCCGGCGTCCTGACCCTCACCCTCACCTGACCCACCCGTCCACCGGTGGCCGGGCGTCCCCAGCACGGGGCCGCCCGACCACCCCGTCATCCGTCGCCCGTGGGGGGTCCGCACCCATGCGCAAGCCGTACGTCCTCCTCCTGACGCTCCTTCCGACGCTGCTGCTGTCGCCGCTGGTGGCCGCGCCCGCCCGGGCCGCCGACAACGGCAGCTGGTCGGTGCACCCCGTCGCCACGGCCGTCGCCGCGCGGCCGTACTTCTACGTCACCGCCGATCCCGGGCAGAGCGTCAGCGACAAGGTCGTCGTCACCAACAAGACCGACGCGCCGCTCACCTTCCGGCTCTACGCCGCCGACGCCTACAACACCCCCCGTGACGGCGGGTTCGCCGTGCGGAGCGCGGGGGAGCGGATGCGGGGCGTGGGCGCGTGGGCGAAGCCCGCGAAGGACCGGGTGACCGTGCCCGGCCGCGCGTCCGTCACCGTGCCGTTCACCCTCCGGGTGCCCGAGGGCGCCGAGCCCGGCGACCACCCCGGGGCGATCGTGGCGCTCGACGAGCGGGTCGACAAGGGCGGCGGCGGAGTCGGGCTCGGCATCCAGCGGGCCGTCGGCGCCCGGATCTACCTCCAGGTCAGCGGGCCGGCGCTGCCCGCGCTCACCGTCGAGGACGTCCGCCTCAGCCACGACCGGCCGCTCGTGCCCGGCCTCGGCGACAGCACGGCCACCATCTCCTACACCCTGCACAACACCGGCAACGTCACCCTCGACCCGAAGGTGGAGCTCACGGCGCGGGGCCTGTTCGGCCGCACCCTCCTCACCCGCGACCTGACCCGGATCCCCGCCGAGCTGCTGCCCGGCCAGCGGGTCCGCCTGAGCGAGCCATGGCGGGGCGCGCCCCAACTCGACTGGGGCGAGGTGACGTTGACGGCGAGCGCGCAGGACACCCGGGAGTCGGCGAGCGTGTCCTTCTTCGCGCTGCCGTGGCTCGCGGCGGTGGTCCTGGGCCTCGCGACGGCCCTGGGCACGACGCTGTGGATCAGGGCACGCGGATCCACCGGCCGGCCGGCACCCCGCGCCACCGCCGCCGCGCCCGGGGAGCGGCGGGCAGCGGTTCGCGGGTCATGAGCCCTCCCTCAGGAACACCTGCCGGGGTTTCCCCCGCTCAGAGCGCGTCCGGGCCGCGCTCGCCCGTCCGCACCCGGACGACCGTCTCGACCGGCAGCGCCCACACCTTGCCGTCGCCGATCTTGCCCGTCCGGGCGGCCGTGACGATCGCGTCGATCACCTCGTCCGCCTCCGCGTCCTCGACGACGACCTCGATACGGACCTTGGGCACCAGATCGACCTGGTACTCGGCGCCCCGGTACACCTCGGTGTGGCCGCGCTGACGGCCGTAGCCGCTGGCCTCGGTGACGGTCAGGCCGTGCACGCCGAGCGCCTGGAGGGCGGTCTTCACCTCGTCGAGGCGGTACGGCTTGACGATCGCGGTGATGAGCTTCATGCCTGGGTCTTTGCCTTCTGGGCGGAGGGGACGGGGGAGGAACTGACCGGGGCGCCGTGGCCCAGGACGCCGTGATCGTATGCCGTCTCGGCGTGCACCGTAAGGTCCAGACCGGTGTGCTCCTGCTCCTCGGTGGCGCGCAGGCCCATCGTGCGGTCCAGCAGCTTGGCGATGCCGTACGTCACGAGGAAGGCGTACGCCCCGACCGCGACGACCGCGACCAGCTGCCTGCCGAGCTGGGCGAGGCCGCCGCCGTAGAGGAGGCCCTCGGTGGAGCCGGTCATCGACTCGGCCGCGAAGACGCCGATGAGCAGGGTGCCGATGACGCCGCCGACGAGGTGGACGCCGACGACGTCCAGGGAGTCGTCGTAGTTCCACTTGAACTTCCAGCCCACGGCGTACGAGCAGACGACACCGGCGGCGAGGCCGACCACCAGGGCGCCGAGCAGGGAGACCGAGCCGCAGGAGGGTGTGATGGCGACCAGGCCCGCGACCGCGCCGGAGGCGGCGCCGAGGGTCGTGGGGTGGCCGTCGCGCCGCTGCTCCACGAAGAGCCAGCCGAGCAGGCCGGTGCAGCCGGCGGCGAGGGTGTTGAGGAAGGCGGCGGCCGCCAGTCCGTTCGCGCCGAGGGCCGAACCCGCGTTGAAACCGAACCAGCCGAACCAGAGCAGACCGGCGCCGAGCATCACCATGGGGAGGTTGTGCGGACGCATCGCGTCCTTCTTGAAGCCCAGGCGCGGGCCCAGGACCAGGCACAGCGCCAGTCCGGAGGCACCGGAGGTGATCTCCACGGGCAGGCCGCCGGCGAAGTCGAGGGCGCCGAGGTGCTCCAGGATCCAGCCGCCCGGCCCCCACACCCAGTGGGCGACCGGAACGTATACGAGGAGCGCCCACACGGGGACGAACACCAGCCACGCCGCGAACTTCGCCCGGTCCGCGATCGCGCCGCTGACCAGGGCCGCCGTGATGATCGCGAAGGTGAGCTGGAAGGTGGCGAAGAGCAGGGTGGGGACGGTGCCCTGGACGCTGTCCGGGCCCAGACCGGCCATCCCGACGTGCTCCAGGCCGCCGATCAGCCCGCCGCCGGCGTCCTTGCCGAAGGCGAGGGAGTAGCCGGCCGCCAGCCACACCACCGTGACCAGCGCGATCGACACGAAGCTCATCATCAGCATGTTGAGGACGCTCTTCGTGCGGACCATGCCGCCGTAGAACAGGGCCAGGCCCGGGGTCATCAGCAGGACGAGTGCGGTGGCGGCGAGCAGCCAGGCGGTGTCGCCGGTGTCCACCTGCGCAGCGGCAAGGATCACGGTCGTCTCCAACGGTGCGGGGGCTCGTCAGAGGGTCACCGCACCGCGTTACCGGCCGCGTACGGGTGTGTTTCCGTGACGTTTCGTTGCGTGCGGGTTTCCGGAACCTCACGGGGTGGCGCGGCTCCGGCCGGTTGTACGGCGCAGCCTCGTGGATCAGGGACAATGGGCGCCATGAGCGTTCGCACCCAGTCATCCGAACAGTCGGCCGAGGCCGCGCACCGGGCCGGTTTCGCCTGTTTCGTGGGGCGCCCGAATGCGGGCAAGTCCACCCTTACGAACGCTCTGGTCGGGAAGAAGGTGGCGATCACCTCCAATCGTCCACAGACCACCCGGCACACGGTGCGGGGCATCGTGCACCGCCCGGACGCGCAGCTGATCCTGGTGGACACCCCGGGGCTGCACAAGCCGCGCACGCTGCTGGGCGAGCGGCTGAACGACGTGGTCCGCACCACCTGGGCGGAGGTCGACGTCATCGGCTTCTGCCTGCCGGCGAACGAGAAGCTCGGCCCCGGTGACCGCTTCATCGCCAAGGAGCTGGCCGGGATCAAGCGGACGCCGAAGGTCGCGGTCGTGACCAAGACCGACCTGGTCGACTCCAAGGCGCTCGCCGAGCAGCTCATCGCGATCGACCGGCTCGGCAAGGAGCTGGGGATCGAGTGGGCGGAGATCATCCCGGTCTCCGCGGTCGGGGACCGGCAGGTGAACCTGCTGGCCGACCTGCTGATCCCGCTGCTGCCGGAGGGCCCCGCGCTGTACCCGGAGGGCGACCTCACGGACGAGCCCGAGCAGGTGATGGTCGCCGAGCTGATCCGTGAGGCGGCGCTGGAGGGTGTGCGGGACGAGCTGCCGCACTCCATCGCGGTGGTCGTCGAGGAGATGCTGCCGCGCGAGGACCGCCCCGCCGACAAGCCGCTCCTCGACATCCACGCGAACATCTACATCGAGCGGCCCAGCCAGAAGGGCATCATCATCGGCCCGAAGGGCCGCCGGCTGAAGGACGTCGGCATCAAGTCCCGCAAGCAGATCGAGGCCCTCCTCGGCACGCCCGTCTTCCTCGACCTCCACGTCAAGGTCGCCAAGGACTGGCAGCGCGACCCCAAGCAGCTCCGCAAGCTGGGCTTCTGAGGCCGCCGTCCCCGCTCGTCGGTCAGCGCTGAGCCTTCAGGACGTCCCGCAGCCAGGTGTACGACGCTTTCGGCGTGCGCTCCAGGGTCTCGAAGTCGACGTGGACCAGGCCGAAGCGGCGCTCGTAGCCCTCCGCCCACTCGAAGTTGTCCAGGAGCGACCAGACGAAGTAGCCGCGTACGTCCACGCCCGCCTCCACGGCCCGGTGCAGGGCCCGGATGTGGCCGTCGAGGTAGGCGATGCGGTCCTGGTCGTCGACGCCGGGGTAGCTGCAGCCGTTCTCGGTGATGACGACGGGCGGCAGACGGTCGGCGTAGCGGGACTTCAAGGTGGTGAGGAGTTCGGTCAGGGCCTCCGGGACCACCGGCCAGCCGAAGTCCGTCACCGGGACGCCCTCGATCTCCCGCACGGAGAAAGGCAGTTCGGCCGGCATCCGCACCCCGCCGAAGTCGATCTCGGTGCCCTGCGGGGCGCCGACCCTCGTCGGGGCGTAGTAGTTGACGCCGTAGAAGTCGATCGGCTCCGCGATCACCTTCAGGTCGGACCGCACGTCCCCGGGCATCAGCTCGCCCAGGCCCTCCGGGTACGCGCCCAGCAGCAGCGGGTCGGCGAACAGCCGGTTCAGCAGCAGGTCGTAGAAGGCCGCCGCCTCCACATCGGCCGGTTCCTCCGAGGCGGGCCAGGTCGGGCCGTGCGAGTTGGCGACGCCGATGTCCGTCGCGCCGGCCGCCCGTAGCGCCCGTACCGCCAGGCCGTGCGCCAGGAGCTGGTGGTGGGCCGCCGGCAACGCGTCGAACAGCAGCTGCCGGCCGGGGGCGTGGGTGCCGAGCGCATGGCCCAGCAGGGTGTGCTCCGCCGGCTCGTTGATGGTGATCCACTTCTTCACCCGGTCGCCGAGCCGCTCCGCGACCACCGAAACGTACTCGGCGAAGCGGTGCGCGGTGTCCCGCTCCAGCCAGTCCAGCCCGTCGGGCAGGTCCCAGTGGAAGAGGGTCGGCACGGGCCGTACCCCGGCCGCGCACAGCTCGTCCACCAGACGGTCGTAGAAGTCCAGGCCCCGTCCCTCGTCGAAGCGGGTCCTCGGCCAGGACACGGAGAACCGGTAGGCGTCCACGCCGAGGCCGGACAGCAGCGCCACGTCCTCGGGATAGCGGTGGTAGTGGTCGCAGGCCACCGCCGCCGTGGAACCGTCCTTCACCCGCCCGGGCTCGGCCGTGAAGGTGTCCCACACGGACGGCAGCCGCTCGTCGGCCGCCCCCTCGATCTGGTGGGCGGAGGTGGAGACACCCCACAGGAAGCCGGCCGGGAAGGGGGGTATCGGGTTCGTCGCCATGGGCGGGATCATGCTTACCCCGGGTAAAGGAAGTCAACGTCCCGGCCGGAACCGCTGGTTACGCGCCTTCCTTCAACACCCGGGAGATCAGCTTGCGTTGGTCGTCCGTGAGCCGGGGATCGGACGCGTACACGGTCCTGCCGTCCACGGTGATCTGGTAGCTGAAGCCGTCCGGGACACCGATGGGCGGCACGCCCCGGCCGGACGCGAGCGCGCGCTCGGCCAGGTCGTGCCACTCCTGTGCGTCGGGCCGTCCCGACGTGTCCACCTCGGCGTGCCGCTCGATGCCCGCGAAACCGCCCGTACGCCTCACCTGAATCCGCATGCTCCCTGTCTAGTACGCCGTCACAGGATCCGCACCCCGACCCGCTCCCACGCCTTCTCCACCGCCTGGAACTCCTCGCCGCCGTCACCGAAGCGCTCGCGTGCCGCCTTCACCGTCAGCCCCGCGAAGTCGGTGAACAGGGCCCGCTCCGACAGCTCGCCGCCGGTCAGGACGTCGTACCAGATCTGGCCGGCCTTCTCCCAGGCGAAGCCGCCGATGGCGGTGGCGGCCAGGTAGAAGGCGTGGTTCGGGATGCCGGAGTTGATGTGGACACCGCCGTTGTCGCGGCCGGTGCGGACGTAGTCGTCCATGGTCGCGGGCTGCGGGTCCTTGCCGAGGACGTCGTCGTCGTACGCGGTGCCCGGGGCCTTCATGGAGCGCAGGGCCCGGCCGGTGACGCCCGGGGCGAGCAGCTCGGCGCCGATGAGCCAGTCGGCCTCGGCGGCGGTCTGGCCGAGCGTGTACTGCTTGATGAGCGCGCCGAAGACGTCGGACATCGACTCGTTGAGGGCGCCCGGCTGGCCGTAGTAGGTGAGGTTCGCCGTGTACTGGGTGACGCCGTGGGCCAGCTCGTGGCCGATCACGTCGACGGAGTTGGTGAAGTCGACGAAGATCTCGCCGTCGCCGTCGCCGAACACCATCTGCTCGCCGTTCCAGAAGGCGTTGTTGTAGTCCCGGTCGTAGTGGACCGTGGCGTCCAGGGGCAGGCCGTCGCCGTCGATGGAGTGGCGGCCGTAGGCCTTGAGGAAGAGCTCGAAGGTGGAGCCGAGGCCCGCGTAGGCGCGGTTGACGGTGGCGTCCCGGCCGGGTTCCTCGCCCTCGCCTCGGACCTTGGTGCCGGGCAGCTCGGTGCCGTGCTCGGCGTCGTAGACCGTGCGCAGCGGCCGGTCCGACGGTGCCTTCGCCGTCGGGGCGGCCGCCATGCGGAACTCGGTGGTCACCCGGCGCCGGGAGCGCAGCTCGCTGTCGCGCACCAGGGTGCGGCGGGCGGGGCCGGAGAGTGCCGGGTCGTCGTGGCGCGCCAGACGGTCCAGGACGTGGGGCGGTACGACGGTGCAGAAGACGGGCTCGAAGCCCCCGTGAGTCGTCATGCACGGAACACTCGCACTGCGTGACCCCCTTGTCACCAGCGGCAACCATGATTGGTGAAAAACGGTGACATAGGGCCCTGGGCTGCGCCCACGAGTGGTATGCCACACGTTTTGCCCGTTTCGTCCCTCGGGTCCCGCATACTGGGACAGGCCCGCCCGCCCGAAACGGCTCGGCTAGAGTGCGGAGCACTATGCGTTTCGGGCTGCTTCTCCTTAGCTGCCGCGGCGAGGGCCTGTAGTCGAGGCCGACCCCCTCCCCGCGGAGCTTGGCGTTGCGTTGTCGGCCGTCCTTCCGGACACCTTGAGGAGCCACCGCACCATGGCGAACCGCCAGACGCCCAGCCACATGCCGATCCACAAGTACGGCCGGTACGAGCAGGTCGACCTCCCCGACCGCACCTGGCCGAACCAGCGCATCACCGCCGCACCCCGCTGGCTCTCCACCGACCTGCGCGACGGCAACCAGGCGCTGATCGACCCGATGTCGCCCGAGCGCAAGCGCCGGATGTTCGACCAGCTGGTCACGATGGGCTACAAGGAGATCGAGGTCGGCTTCCCCGCCTCCGGTCAGACCGACTTCGACTTCGTGCGCTCGATCATCGAGGAAGAGGGCGCGATCCCCGAGGACGTGACGATCTCCGTCCTGACCCAGGCCCGCGAGGACCTGATCGAGCGGACCGTGGAGTCCCTGAAAGGCGCCAAGCGCGCCACGGTCCACCTGTACAACGCCACCGCCCCCGTCTTCCGCCGGGTGGTGTTCCGCGGCTCCAAGGACGACATCAAGCAGATCGCCGTCGACGGTACGCGGCTGGTGATGGAGTACGCGGAGAAGCTGCTGGGTCCGGAGACGGAATTCGGCTACCAGTACTCGCCCGAGATCTTCACCGACACCGAGCTGGACTTCGCGCTGGAGGTCTGCGAGGCGGTCATGGACGTCTGGCAGCCCGGCCCCGGCCGCGAGATCATCCTCAACCTGCCGGCGACCGTCGAGCGCTCCACCCCCTCCACCCACGCCGACCGCTTCGAGTGGATGGGCCGCAACCTCTCCCGCCGTGAGCACGTCTGCCTGTCCGTCCACCCGCACAACGACCGCGGCACCGCCGTCGCCGCCGCCGAGCTGGCGCTGATGGCCGGCGCCGACCGCGTCGAGGGCTGCCTGTTCGGGCAGGGCGAGCGCACCGGCAACGTCGACCTGGTCACCCTCGGCATGAACCTGTTCTCCCAGGGCGTCGACCCGCAGATCGACTTCTCCGACATCGACGAGATCCGTCGGACGTGGGAGTACTGCAACCAGATGGAGGTCCACCCCCGCCACCCGTACGTGGGCGACCTGGTCTACACGTCCTTCTCCGGCTCCCACCAGGACGCCATCAAGAAGGGCTTCGACGCCATGGAGGCCGACGCGGCCGCGAAGGGCGTCACCGTCGACGACATCGAGTGGGCGGTCCCGTACCTGCCGATCGACCCGAAGGACGTCGGCCGCTCCTACGAGGCCGTCATCCGCGTCAACTCGCAGTCCGGCAAGGGCGGTATCGCGTACGTCCTGAAGAACGACCACAAGCTGGACCTGCCGCGCCGGATGCAGATCGAGTTCTCGAAGATCATCCAGGCGAAGACGGACGCCGAGGGCGGCGAGGTCACCGGCTCCGACATCTGGGCCGTCTTCCAGGACGAGTACCTGCCCAACCCGGAGAACCCCTGGGGCCGCATCCAGGTCCGCACCGGCCAGTCGACGACCGACACGGACGGGGTGGACACCCTCACCGTCGAGGCGACCGTCGACGGCGAGGACACCGTCCTGTCCGGCTCCGGCAACGGGCCGATCTCGGCCTTCTTCAACGCCCTGGAGTCCATCGGCATCGACGTACGCCTCCTGGACTACCAGGAGCACACGATGAGCGAGGGCGCCTCCGCACAGGCCGCCTCCTACATCGAGTGCGCGATCGGCGACAAGGTCCTGTGGGGCATCGGCATCGACGCGAACACGACGCGTGCGTCGCTGAAGGCGGTCGTCTCCGCCGTCAACCGCGCGACCCGCTGACCATCCTGACCGGGAGTTTCGGGCCCCGACCGCTGGATACGGCGGTCGGGGCCCCGTCGGTTATCGGCCATCCGACCGTGGAGGTCACGGAAAGGTCTCGTCCAGGGTGCTGACTCCGCCTCATCCGTGTGGCTAACATCACGCAGACGTGGCGATGCTGCCGCGGGGTTACGGAGGTGCGACGTGCTGCCAGGACGGGGACGAGACGGCCGTGCCGACGGGCTTGCCCGCATCCTGGGCACCCGTACCGCGTGGACACCCGTCGGGGACGGCGAGTTCTTCTGCCCCGGCTGCGGCGGCGACCGCAACTACCAGCGGCTGACCGGCCGGCGCCGCTTCTGCCTGCTGGGCCTGCCCGTGCTGCCGCGCGGCGCCGGCGCGCCGGTCGTCGAGTGCGCGGCCTGCCGCCGCCACTTCGGCACCGACGTGCTGGACCACCCCACCACCACCCGCTTCTCCGCGATGCTCCGCGACGCCGTCCACACCGTCGCCCTCGCGGTCCTCTCCGCGGGCGGCAGCTGCGCCCGTGCGTCCCTGGACACGGCCGCCGAGGCGGTGCGCGCGGCCGGCCTCACCGACTGCACCCGCGAGCAGCTCGCCGTGCTCGTCGACGCCCTCGCCGCCGACACCGGCCGCGTCTACGGCGAACCCTGCGGCGGCGCCGGCCTGGCCATAGAGCTGCACGAGGCCCTCGACCCGCTCGCCCCGCACCTCGCCCCCGTGGGCCGCGAGTCGATCCTCCTCCAAGGCGCCCGCATCGCCCTGGCCGACGGCCCCTACACACCCGCCGAACGGGAGGTCCTCGCCACCGTGGGCGCGGCGCTCACCCTCCCCGCGGACGAGGTCGACCGCCTGCTGACGGCGGCCCGGACACCGTCGTAGCGCCGCCGGCCTCCCGGTCGCACCGGCCGACGGCACGGACGTCCGGGACGCCCACCCACAAGGGCCCTTCCCCACCCATGACCGTCGGCCCGTTACTCCCCGGGGAGTAACGGGCCCGGCCCGTCTCCCCGGGCAGTACCGCGGAACTCGCCCGCACGTCCGACGATCGGACCGTCCCGCGCCGGAAGTCTGGAACCCGTAACCGGACGACCGTGCCGAAGGGAGGCCCGTTCCATGGGGGCCGGGAAAACGAAGGGCAAGCGCGCTGTTCCCTGGGTGGTGCTCGCGCTGTGGGTGGGAGTGCTGGCGCTGGCCTCGCCGTTCGCCGCGAAGCTCGCCGACGTACAGCGTGACCGGGTCACCGACTACCTGCCGGCGAACGCCGACTCCACGCAGGTGGCGAAGATCCAGGAGAAGCTGCCGGGCGGCGAGAGCACCGAGCTGGTGCTGGTCTACCACCGCGACGGCGGACTGACCGCCGCCGACCGGGAGATCGCGCGGGAGCAGGTCACGCGAGTCGCGGGGGAGCACGCGCTGACCGCACCGCCGCAGGGCGTCCCGTCCGAGGACGGCACCACCCTGATGTACCCGATCGCGACCAACGAGCCCGGCACCGACGAGAAGAAACGCGACGCGTTCGTCGACGCCGTGCGCGACGTCGCCCACAGCGAGGGCGGGCTGACCGTCGAGGTGGGCGGCACGGGCGCGTACGCCACCGACGCCAGCAAGATCTACGACGCGCTCGGCGGGCCGCTGCTGTACACCACCGTCGCCGTGGTCGCCGTCCTGCTGATCCTCATCTACCGCAGCCCCGTGCTGTGGCTGGTGCCGCTCGTCGTCGCCGGCATCGCCGACTACCTGTCCATGGGCGTGGCCTACGGCCTCAACCAGGCCTTCGGCACCACCGTGTCCGGACAGAGCTCGGGCATCATGACGATCCTCGTCTTCGGCGCGGGCACCGACTACGCACTGCTGCTCGTCTCCCGCTACCGCGAGGAACTGCGGCGGATCGAGCGGCCCTACGACGCCATGCGGGCCGCGCTGCGCGGCTGCGGGCCCGCCGTGCTCGCCTCCTCGGGGACCGTCGCCGCCGGACTGCTGTGCCTGCTCGCCGCCGACCTCAACTCCAACCGGGGGATGGGACCGCTCGGCACCGTCGGTGTGCTGTGCGCGCTGGTCGCGATGCTGACCCTGCTGCCCGCGCTCCTGGTGCTGCTGGGCCGCCGGGTGTTCTGGCCGCTGGTGCCCGCCCACGGCAGCACACCCGTCACGCGCCGGTCGCTGTTCGCCGCGATGGGCACCTCCGCCGGCCGCCGCCCGAGGACGGTCCTCGCGGCCGGCGCGGTACTGCTCGGCGCGCTCGCGCTGGGCACGCTGAACCTGCCCGGCACCGTCAAGCAGCAGGACTCCTTCGTCGACCGGCCCGAGTCGGTCGCGGCGCTGGAGACCCTCGCCGAGGCCTACCCGGAGGGTTCCGCGCAGCCCATCGACGTGCTGACCCCGGCCGGCCGCGCCGACGCCACCCTCGCGGCGATCCGGGACACCGACGGCGTCGCCGACGCGCGCGAGGGCCGTACCGGCCACGGGTGGACGGAGATCAGCGTGACCGCGTCCGCGCCGCCGCAGTCGGCGGCCGAGACCGCGACCATCGAGCGGCTGCGGGAGACACTCGACGGCTCCTACGTCGGCGGGGCCAGCGCCCAGCAGATCGACCTGGAGGACACCAACGCCCGGGACCGGGCGATCGTCGTCCCGCTCGTGCTCGGCTCCGTCCTGCTGATCCTCGTCCTGCTGCTGCGGTCGCTGGTCGCGCCGCTGCTGCTGGTGGCCGCCGTGGTCGCGGTGTGGGGCGCCGCGCTGGGCCTGGGCGGGCTGGTGTTCGGGCCGGTCCTCGGCTTCGAGGGCACCGATCCGGGGCTGGGTCTGCTGTCCTTCGTGTTCCTGGTCGCGCTCGGCGTGGACTACGGCATCTTCCTGATGCACCGCATGCGCGAGGAGTCGCTGCGCGGTGCCGAACCGGCCGCCGCCGCCCTCACCGCGCTGCGCACCACCGGCGGGGTCATCGCCTCCGCCGGGCTGGTGCTCGCCGCGACCTTCGCGGTGCTGATGAACATGGGGCTCGTGCAACTCGTCGAGCTGGGCTTCGTCATCGCCGTCGGGGTGCTCCTGGACACCTTCCTCGTCCGCACCTACCTGGTGACCAGCGCGAGCGTGGCGCTGGGCCGGAAGGTGTGGTGGCCCGGGCGGCTGTCGCGGGCGCCGGAGGCCGGGCAGGACCGCGCGCGCGAACGTGAACCGGTCGGCAGCTGACCGGAGGGCGCCCTTCCGCACCGGAAGGGCGCCCGCTCGTGCAGGATGGTCACGGGGGAGAGGGGGAACGGTGCGGCGTTGGGTCACTCACCCGCGGGCGGACGCCTGGCTCGCGGCCGGACTGGCCGTCGTGGACTCGGCGATCGCCCTGCTCGTCGTCGACGGGCGGGAACCCGACGCGCTCGGCTGGGCGTTGCTGCTCGCCGGACATGTGCCGCTGGTGTGGCGCGGACGGCGTCCGATGCTCGCGCTCTGCCTGATGGTCGCCCTGCTCTCGCCCTACCACGCCCTCGACTACAACCACACCGCGCCCATCGCGCCGACCCTGCTCGTGCTGTACACCGTCGCCGTGACCGGCACCGCCCGCCGCACCCTGGTCACCGGCCTCGTCCTGATCTGTGCGACGCTCACCCTCAACGCGCTCACCAACCTCGACGGCATCGTGGAGTTCCTGCGCATCACCGGGTGGATCGTCGCCGTGCTCGTCTTCGGCAGCTATCTGCGCGTCCACCGGGAGAACGTCACCGCCGCCCTGGAACGCGCCGACCGCGCCGAACGCACCCGCGAGGAGGAGGCCCGCCGGCGGGTCGCCGAGGAGCGGCTGCGCATCGCCCGTGACCTGCACGACCTGCTCGCCCACAGCATCACCCTGATCGGCGTGCAGACCTCCGTCGCGGCGCACGTGCTGAACGCCGACCCCGACCGCCTGGACCGCGCGGCCGTCGCCAAGGCCCTCGACGACATCGCGGAGACCTGCCGCACCGCCCGCGGCGAACTCCGTACGACGCTGGAGGTGCTGCGCGACCACGGTCCGCCCGAGGCCCGCGGCCCACTGCCCGGGCTGCACGGACTGCCCGACCTCGCCGAGACCGCCCGCGCGGCGGGCGCGCGCGTCGAACTGTCGCTGCGGCACACCGAGGTCCCGCCCGCGGTCGGCGCCGCCGCCTACCGCATCGTCCAGGAGGCCCTCACCAACGCCGTCCGCCACGGCGGCCGGGACGACCTGAGCGTCCGGGTGGGCGTGTACGACGACGACGGCGCCCTGCGGGTGACCGTCACCGACGACGGGGCCGGGGCCGGCACCGGACCGCCCGGCTTCGGGCTGGTCGGGATGCGGGAGCGGGCCCGCAGCGTGGGCGGCACGCTGGAGGCGGGGCCGCGGGAGGGGAACGGTTTCCAGGTGAGTGCCGTACTGCCGACGGGGGAGAGGCGATGAGTGCGATCCGGGTCCTGCTGGCCGACGACCAGACACTGGTGCGCGCCGCGTTCGCGCTGCTGGTGGAGTCCGCGCCGGACATGGAGGTCGTCGGGGAGGCCGGCATCGGGCGGGAGGCGGTGGAGCTGGCCCGCGCCCGCCGTGCCGACCTGGTCGTCATGGACGTCCGCATGCCGGACCTCGACGGCATCGAGGCCACCCGGCTGATCGCCGCCGACGAGGACCTCGCCGGGGTGAAGGTGCTGGTCCTCACCACCTACGACACCGACGAGCACATCGTCGAGGCGCTGCGCGCGGGCGCCTCCGGGTTCCTGGTGAAGGACACCCGGCCCGCCGACCTGCTCGACGCCATCCGCACCGTCGCCGCCGGGGAGGCGCTGCTGTCGCCGGGGCCGACCGCCCGGCTGATCGCCCGCTTCCTGCGCAGCCCGGCCGCGACCCCCTCACCGACCGGCGGACCGGAGTGCCTGTCCGAGCGGGAGCGCGAGGTGCTCGCCCTCGTCGCCCGCGGCCTGACCAACACCGAGATCGCCGAGACCCTCGGCCTCAGCCCGCTCACCGCGAAGACCCACGTCAGCCGCATCATGGGCAAACTCGGCGCCCGCGACCGGGCACAGCTCGTGATCGTCGCGTACGAGTCGAGGCTGGTGACCCCGGGGGCGGTGCCCTAGAGGTGTCTCGTGCGACCGGCTCCTGATCCGGAAAGGCACCCCGGGGATGCCATTCCGGATCAGGACCCCCGGCCTCACAGCAGTCCGGCCTCGATCAGGTGGCCCTCCACCCCCTCCACCTCCTGCGGTGACAGCGGCACCTGGGGCTCCGCCGTCGCCGGGCAGGTGATCACGCCCAGCAGGTGCAGGGCCGCCTTGAACGCGCCGACCGCCGACGAACTCGCGCCCATCCGGGCCGGGTCGCCGGCCCGCACCATGCCGTACAGGGCGCACAGCCGCTCCTGTTCGGCCCGCGCCGCCGCCGGATCGCCCGTACGGCACAGACGGTCCAGGCGGACATAGCCGTGCGGGTCGACATTGGCGAGGCCGGGCACCGCCCCGTGCGCGCCCAGCGCGAGCGCCGCGTCGACGAGCAGCTCGGAGCCGGTCAGCACGCTGAAGCCGGGGCGCGCCCTGGTCCCGGCGACGACCTCGCGGAAGCCGGCCAGGTCACCGCTGGAGTCCTTCAGCCCGGCCAGCACCCCGTCCGCCGCCAGCTCCACGACCACATCGGCGGGGAGCTTGCCGCGGACGGCGGACGGCAGGTCGTAGGCCAGCACGGGGACCGGACTCGCGGCGGCGACCAGACGGTAGTGGCGGGCGATCTCCGCCGGATGGGTGGCGGTGTAGAAGGGGGAGACCACCACGACCGCGTCCGCGCCCGCCCGTGTGACGGACGCGACCTGGTCCAGCACCCGGGGCGTCGTCATGTCGATCGCCCCGGCCAGCACCGGCAGCTGACCGCCGACGTGCGTCACGGTCGTCTCCACCACCAGCCGGCGCTGCCGGTCCGTCAGATACGCCGCCTCCGAGGTCGTACCGAGCACGAACAGGCCGCGCACCCCGGCCGCCACGAGGTGGTCGACCAGCCTGAGCAGCGAGGGCACGTCCACCTCCCGCTCCGGTGTCAGGGGCGTGCAGAGCGGCGGGACGACACCGGTCAGCGGGGCGGGCAACGGCATGGGGACTCCCTGGCGGCTGTGACGTACGAGGCGACCAGGCAAGTCTTTCCCGCTCCCGCGCTACCGGAATTCATTCGCAGTGCATCGGCCTTCAGGCTGGTGGTGAGGCGAATCTGACAGTGGCGATGCGGAGCGTCGCAGACTCAGGTCCGGCGGCGCCGGACACCGCGGTTTGTCGTCTGCGGCGCGGGGCGTTGCGAGGGCTGGTCCCGGCGGAGCCGGGTGTTGCTCACACCGGCCGGTTCTGCTGTTCGATGTACTGGCTGACCACGGAGAACGGGGCGCCGCCGACGGTTCCGGCGAAGTAGGACCCGGACCAGAGCTTGTTGGTTCGCCAGTAACGGCGCACCAGGTCGGGGAACTCCTGGCGGAGGCGGCGGGAGGAGACACCCTTGAGGGAGTTGACCAGTTTGGTCACGGCGACCTTGGGCGGGAAGTTCACCAGCAGGTGGACGTGGTTGTCCTCGCCGTTGAACTCCACCAGGTCGCACTCGAAGTCGGTACACACCGACCGCATGATGTCCTCCATCCGCCTCAAGTGGACATCCATGAACACCTTGTGCCGGAACTTTGTCACGAAGACCAAGTGCACGTGCATCACGAAAGCACAGTGACGACCAGTTCTGATCTCCTGCATCTCACCCATAACCCAAGTATGTAGGGTGACGGTCATGCAGCTCAGGTACGGCTTCCGCCTGTACCCGGACGCCGCTCAGCAGGCCTCGCTGGCCAGGGCGTTCGGGTGCGCCCGCGTCGTGTTCAACGACGCGGTCCGCGCCCGCGAGGACGCCCGGACGGCCGGGCGGCCGTTCCCGACGGCCGGACAGCTGTCCCGGAAGCTGATCACCGAGGCGAAGCAGACAGCCGGGCGTGCCTGGCTGGGCGAGGTGTCCGCGGTGGTCCTCCAGCAGTCCCTGCGGGACGCCGAGAGGGCCTACCGCAACTTCTTCGCCTCCCGCACCGGCACCCGCAAAGGTCCGAAACCGGGCGCACCGCGCTTGAAGTCCCGCAAGGACCACCGGCAGTCGATCCGGTTCACCGCGAATGCC
>NZ_BQUN01000088.1 GCF_026008495.1 Streptomyces sp. A012304 | reverse complement strand
CCCGGACGCTGTTGGTAAATCCGGTGCGGGCGTGACGGCGGCCTGTACGACTCCGTTGGGGTGGTACAGGCCGTTGTCGTGTTTCTGGGGTGGGTTCCGTGTCGTTGCGTGGGGTGGAGCTGGTGGAGATCCCGGAGGAGACCGCGCGGGTGGCTCGTGCGGTGTTTCCGAAGGGCTGTCTGGCGATGCGGATGCGGGACGTGCTCGGGCCGGTCTTCGCCGACGCCGACTTCGGGGAACTGTTTCCGACTCGGGGGCGCCCGGCGGTGTCGCCGGCCCGGCTGGCTCTGGTGTCGGTGTTGCAGTTCGCGGAGGGGCTGACCGATCGGCAGGCTGCCCACGCGGTCCGCTCGCGTCTGGACTGGAAGTACGCCCTGTCGCTGGAGCTGACCGACACCGGTTTCGACTTCTCCGTGCTCAGCGAGTTCCGCGCCCGGCTGGTGGAGGCGGACTCGGGCCGTGCGGTGTTCGACGCGGTGCTGCGGGCGGCCGGGGAGGCGGGGCTGGTGAAGGCCGGCGGACGGCAGCGCACGGATGCCACCCACGTGCTGGCCGCGACCCGGGACCTGAACCGGCTGGAGTTCGTGGTCGAGACGCTTCGCGCCGCACTGAACCAGATCGCCGAAGTGGCCGGGGACTGGCTGGTGACAGTGGTGGCACCGGAGTGGTTCGACCGTTACTCGGTCCGGCCGGAGGACAGTCGTTTCCCCTCCCGATGGGCCGCCCGCGTCGCGCACGGCGACCAGTGCGGCGCCGACGGCATGGCGCTGCTGGAGGCCGTCTGGTCGGCGCAGGCCCCACCCGGACCGAGGTGCCTGCCCACGGTGGAGATGCTGCGGCAGACGTGGGTGCAGCAGTTCCATCACGTCGACGGTGTCGTGCGCTGGCGCGAGCCGAAGAACACCCCGCCCGGTCTGATCCGCTTACGCACCCCGCATGAACCCGATGCCCGCACCGGATCGAAACGAGAGGTGGACTGGTCCGGCTACAAGGTCCACCTCAGCGAGACCTGTGAGCCTGACGCCCCGCACCTGATCACCCATATCCACACCACCCCGGCCCCGGTGGCCGATGTCGTCGTCCTGGGCGATATCCACTCCGCCCTGGCCAAGCGCGGGCTGCTTCCCGACGAACACCTCGTGGATGCCGGATACGTCGATGCCGGGCAGATCCACCACGCCCGCCGCGATCACAACGTGGAACTTGTCGGCCCCGTCCAGGCCAGCACCGTGAGGGGACAGGCGAGCGGAGACGTCTTCGACAACACCCGCTTCACCGTCGACTGGGACCAGCGCCGGGTCGTCTGCCCCGGAGGACAGACCAGCGTTCAATGGCGAGAGGCCCGAAGCCAGGAGGGCACCGCGGTCACCCGCGTCCGGTTCGCCGCCCGCCACTGCACTCCCTGCGGACTACGAGCCTCCTGCACCAACGCCAAGACCGGGCGCAACCTCACCCTCAGAACGCAGGCCGAACACGACATCCTCCGGCGAGCCCGCATCGAGCAGGACACCGACCACTGGCGCCGCCGCTACGGCCACCGCGCCGGCGTCGAAGGAACTATCTCCCAGGGCGTCCAGGCTTTCGGCCTGCGCAGATCCCGCTACCGCGGCCTCTCCAAAACTCGCCTCCAGCACCACTTCACCGGCGCCGCCATCAACCTCACACGCCTCGACGCCTGGCTCACCGGCAGACCCCTCGCTCCCACCCGCCTCTCACCCTTCGCAACACTCCGCCCCGCTGGATGAGATCCAGCAGGGCGGAATTAACCAACAGCGTCCGGC
>NZ_BQUN01000087.1:85175-102834 GCF_026008495.1 Streptomyces sp. A012304 | reverse complement strand
TCGCGCCGAACGGGGTCGCGGTGCCGAGGGCGGAGGCGGTGGGGGCGGGCGGGGACGGCGCCGGGGCCGCGTCCGCGTCCGCGTCCGCGCGGGCGGTCTCCCGGGGCCCGCGCCCGCCCCGCTCCGGACCTGGGGATGTGCGTCCGCCGGCCGGGCCTCGGGGTGCGCGCTCGTCGTTCCCCGGGCTCTGGGGGGAGTGCTCGTGGCCGGCCGGGCCTCGGGGTGCCCCTTCGTCGAACCCTGGGGGCAGGGGGCCGGGTGGGAAGGTGATGGGGCCGGCGGGTCTGTCCGGTGGGGGTTCCCAGGGGGCGCGCCGCGGTGCGGGAGGGGGCGGCGAGGGCGGCGGCGGAGACTGCGCGGTCCCGGGCGCCCACCACTCCTCCTCGTCGGCCGCCCCGGCCCGTTCGCTCCGGGGCGCCGGAACCGACGGCGCCTCGCCCGCCGCCGCCCGGTCCGCGCCGCTCGGCGTCCTTGGGTCCGCGCCGCTCGGTGCGTCCGCGGAGTCCGCGCGTACCGCTCCCGCCGCCGAGGCGAAGCGCTCGTCCAGCGAGTCGGCGGCGGGCGTCGGCCCGGTGTCCTCGGTGGAGTCGTCGTACAACTGCGCCCACCAGTCGTCCTCGTGGCCGGTGGGCGTTCCCCCCTGCTGGCTCATGCCCCCGATTGTCCACCGCACGGGCCGGATGAAAACGGGGCATCGGGAAAATCGGCGGCGCGCGACGACCGCCCGGGGCACCGGGGTCCCGCCGGGACCGGGGCGCTGCCACCTGCGGAACCGCGGTCTTGACCTGCGTGTTCTCGCGGAGTCCGGCAGGCTGGGCAGATGGGAGCGTGGGAACTCCTGCTGGTCGGTCTGGTCATCCTGCTCGGACTGTGCGGGGTGCTGCTCCCGGGTGTGCCCGGGTCGTGGCTGGTGTGGGCCGCGGTCCTGTGGTGGGCGCTGAAGGATCCGCAGCCGGTCGCCTGGTCCGTCCTCGTCGGCGCGACGGTCGTGTTGTTCCTGTCCCAGGTGGTGCGCTGGGCGCTGCCGCCCCGCCGGCTGCGGGCGAGCGGCGCCACCCGCCACATGGCCGTGTACGCGGGCGCCGGGGCACTCCTCGGTTTCTTCGTCGTCCCCGTCCTCGGCGCGATCCCCGGCTTCATCGGCGGCATCTACCTCGCCGAGCGGCTCCGCCTGGGCCGCCACGACGCGGCCCGTGCCTCCCTGCGCACCGTGATGCGCGCGGGCGGCTCCAGCATCCTCGCGGAACTGTTCACCTGCCTGCTGATCATGGGCGCGTGGCTGGGAGCGGTGCTGTCGGGGTGAGGTTCCGCCCCGGCGCGAGGCCCAGGTGGTGGAGGGCGTACGTCCGCCAGGGCCGCCAGCCGGCGGGGGCGTCGGTGCCGGGCGGCGCGACGTCGGGGTCGCCGAGGGCGCGGGCCCGGATCGCGGCGACCGTACGGTCGTCCAGGCCGGGCAGCGCGAGCAGCGCCTCCTGGGCGTCGTCCCGGTCGGCGCCCGGGTCGAGGCGTACGGTGCCGTCCGCGAGCGCGGCGGCGAGGGCGCCCAGGGGGCCCGGGGAGTCCGCCAGGGCCGCCGGTTCGGGGAAGAGGTGGGTGAGGGTTCCGTGCGGGGCGTCCAAGGCCTTGCCGTGGGCGCGGACCAGCTGCTCCGCCCGCTCCCGTCCCACCAGGGCGCGTACCGCGTACTCGTCGGGGTCGGCGGCGCCCGGCGCGCGCAGTCCGGGGCGGGCGGCGACCAGCGGGGCGAGCCGCGGGTCGGCGCCGAGCCGCTCGTCGACGGCGTACGGGTCGGCGTCCAGGTCGAACAGCCTCCGCAGCCGCTGCACGGCGGTGGTCAGGTCGCGGGGGTCGGTGAGGTGCAGCCGGGCGTCGAGCCAGCCGCCGGGGTGGACGGCGGAGGCGGGCGCGGAGCCGGCGCGCTCCTCGACGGCCACGATGCCGGTGCCGTACGGGAGGCGGAGCGTACGGCGGTAGGTCCGGCGGCCGGGGGTGCCGCCGACCTCCTCGACCCCGGCCACGGCCTCCCGTTCCAGCAGGTCGAAGACGCCGGCCGCGTGGTACGGGCCCCGGTGGGCGAGGCGCAGCGGTATTTCGGCGCCCGGAGCGGCGGTACGGCCCTGGCGCGGGGCGGCGGCCCGCAGCTGGGTCGGGGTCCTGGCGTACACGGCGCGGATGGTGTCGTTGAACTGCCGGACGCTGGCGAACCCGGAGGCGAAGGCGATCTCGGTGACCGGCAGGCCGGTCGTCTGGAGCAGCACGCGCGCGGTGTGCGCGCGCTGCGCCCGGGCGAGGGCGACCGGCCCCGCGCCGAGTTCGGCGGTGAGCTGGCGCTGCACCTGCCGGGCGCTGTAGCCGAGGCGGGCGGCGAGCCCGGCGACGCCCTCCCGGTCGACGACACCGTCGCCGATCAGCCGCATGGCCCGGCCGACGACGTCGGCGCGGACGTTCCACTCGGCGGAGCCGGGCGTGGCGTCCGGACGGCACCGCCGGCAGGCCCTGAAGCCCGAGGCCTGCGCGGCGGCGGCCGTCGCGAAGAACCGCACGTTGCGCCGTTTCGGCGTCACGGCGGGGCAGCTGGGCCGGCAGTAGATGCCGGTCGTGTCGACGGCGAAGAAGAACGCGCCGTCGAAGCGGGCGTCCCGGCTGCGGACCGCCTCGTACCTGCTGTCGTCGTCCGTCACAGGGTCCGCCACCGGGCCCGTCACCGGATCCGGCAGCGGGCCCGTCACCCGGTCCGTCACACGCTCTCTCACGCGTTCCAGTCTTCGTCCGAGGCGATGGGTCCGCCAGCGGAAATCGGACATGGCGATCCAAGGCCGAACGTGACGGTCGGGCGGCGGCCCCCGGTGTCAGGTGGCGGCCCCCGGTGTCAGGCGGCGGCCCCCGGTGTCAGGTGGCGGTCACCACCACTCCCCCCGCTTCGCCCGCCAGGCCGCCCGTCCCTCGGCTTTCCTGCGCTTCCAGTCCTGGCGGACATCGGCGCGCAGACGGGCGTCGGACTTGGCGACGATCCACTGGTTCTCCCGGACGAGCTTGCGGTAGCTGTCCAGCCGCCGCTCCGGCAGCTCGCCGCTGTCGACGGCGGCCAGCACCGCGCAGCCCGGCTCCCGCTCGTGGCCGCAGTCGTGGAAGCGGCAGCCCCGGGCGAGCCGCTCGATCTCGGAGAAGACCTGGCCGACGCCGCCGCCGGCGTCCCACAGGCCGACCCCGCGCAGTCCCGGCGTGTCGATCAGGACGCCGCCGCCGGGCAGCGGTAGCAGATTGCGGGTGGTCGTGGTGTGCCGCCCCTTGCCGTCCAGGTCGCGGGTGGCCCGCACGTCCATCAGGTCCTCTCCGGCGAGGGCGTTGGCGAGTGTCGACTTGCCGGCGCCGGACGCGCCGAGCAGCGCGGAGGTGCCCCGGCCGAGCAGCGCGGCGAGTGCCTCGACGCCCTGCCCCTGGTGCGCGCTGAGGGTGAGCACGGGCACGCCGGGCGCGCTG
Source organism: Streptomyces sp. A012304 (assembly GCF_026008495.1). GTDB lineage: Bacteria > Actinomycetota > Actinomycetes > Streptomycetales > Streptomycetaceae > Streptomyces. The sequence continues at coordinate 99,354 of NZ_BQUN01000087.1, read as the reverse complement.
CGTTCGACGTCCTCGACGAGGTACGCGAGCGCGGCCGGGTCGGGCACGAGGTCGGACTTGGTGAGCACGACGACGGGCTGGGCGCCGGACTCCCAGGCCAGCGCGAGGAAGCGTTCGACCCGCCCGAGGTCGAGCTCGACGGCCAGGGACAGCGCGATGACGGCGTGGTCGACGTTGGCCGCGAGGATCTGCCCCTCGGACCGCTTGGAGGAGGTGGACCGCACGAACGCGGTACGGCGCGGCAGGTACGCGCGCGCGTAACGCGGGGTGCCGTCGGCGTCGACGGCGACCCAGTCGCCGGTGCAGACGACGCGCAGGGGGTCGTGCGGGGTGACGAACGCGGTGTCGGCCCGGACGACGCCGTCCGCGGTGACGATGTCGCACCGGCCACGGTCGACGCGGACGACACGGCCGGGCAGGAGTCCCCGCGCGGCGTACGGGGCGAACGCGGTTTCCCAGCCCTCGTCCCAGCCGTAGGCGGCGAGGGCGTGCGAGGGAGCCGGGGAGGAGGAGAGGTTCAAGACAGACCCTTCACAGGGGCGGTCCCGGCGGCGCGCTCACGGGCGCGCGGAGAAGGAGTCGGTCAGCCGGAGACCGCGGAGGTGGAGTGGACGAGCGTCTGGGCGCTGAACGTGGCGCCGGTGTCGGTGACAGTCATCGGTCACACCTCCCGTTCCTCGACTCGTGGGGACTCGCGGGCTCAGCCTAGGGAGGAGCGGGCACGCGGTGCCAGCGGTTTTCCGATGCGCTGGTCCAGTCGGTGCGCCGGGCCCTGTTCGACGAGTTCTCCGGCGTCCACGACGGCGACGCGGTGGGCCAGGCGGGCGGTGTCCAGGTCGTGGGTGATGAGGACCAGGGACAGGTCGTCGCGGTCGCGGAGCAGTCCGGCGAGGAGGTCGAGGAGACCGCGCCGGGTGACCGTGTCGAGGCCGGAGGTGATCTCGTCGCAGATCAGCACCCGCGGCCGGGCGAGCAGGGCACGGGCGAGGGCCGCTCGCTGGAGTTCGCCGCCGGAGAGCCGGTCCGGGAGCCGGTGGGCCGACTCGGGCGGCAGGCCGAGGCGGGCCAGGGTGTCCAGGGCCTCGGCGCGGGCGGCGGCGGTGTCGGTGCCGCGCAGGCGTACGGCGGTGCGGGCGACCTGGTCGAGGACGGGCCGGTACTCGTCGAAGGCGGCCCGCGGATCCTGGAACACGTACTGCACGGCCGCCAGTTGGGCGGGTGAGCGGTGGCGCAGGCTGCGCGGGAGCGGGGTGCCGTCGAGGAGGATCTCGCCGTCGTGGTCGCGGTGCAGGCCGGCCAGGCAGCGGGCCAGGGTGGTCTTGCCGCTGCCGGAGCGGCCGACGACGGCCAGCGACGTCCCGGGGTGCAGGGTGAGGTCGGGGGCGCGCAGCACGGTGGTGCGGCCGTGGCGGGCGGTGAGGTCGCGGACCCGCAGCACGGGCGGGCCGGGGTCGGCGGCGGGCTCGTCGCGCGGGGCGGGCCGCTGGTCCGCGAGGAGTCTGCGGGTCCACTCGTGGCGGGGCGCGCGCCACAGCCGTTCGGCCGGGCCCGACTCCACGACCCGGCCGGCCCGCAGGACGAGGACGTCGTCGGCGAGCGCGCGCACGACGTCGAGGTCGTGGCTGAGCAGGACGACGGCGATGCCCCGGGCGGTTACCGCCGCGAGCTGCTCGACGATCGCGCTCTTGGTCAGCACGTCCTGGCCGGTGGTGGGCTCGTCGGCGACGATGACGCGGGCGCCGAGCAGCAGCGCCTGGGCGAGGACGACGCGCTGCTGCTGGCCGCCGGAGAGCTGGTGCGGGTGGCGGCGCACCATGGCCGCGCCGTCGGGGAGCTGGGCGTCGGACAGGGCGCGCAGGACGCGGGCGCGGGCCGCCGCGCGGCGTTCGGAGCGGGGCAGGTCGCGCACCTGGGCGCGGGCGATGTCGGTGAGCAGCGCGCCGACCCGGCGGGCGGGGTTGAGGACGGCCGCCGGGTGCTGGGGCACATAGCCCACCGGGCCGTCGGACGGCCGCAGTACCTCGCCCGAGACCTCGGCGCCGGGCGGGTACTCCCCGAGCAGCGCGAGGCCCGTGGTGGTCTTGCCGCTGCCGGAGGCGCCGACCAGGGCGGTCACCCGTCCGGGCAGCACCCGCAGGTTCACCCCGTCGACGATCGCGCGGCCGTCGATCTCCACGCGCAGGTCGCGGATCTCGGCGACGGCCGCTTCCGGTTCGTGCTTCACGGACGTGGTCGTCCCTTCTTCAGTGCCGGCTTGTCCGGCTGGGGTGCCGGCTTGTCCGGCTTCAGCTCCGGCTTCTCCGGCTTCGGTGCCGTCTTCTGCGGCGCCGTCCTGTCCGTCGTCGGCTTCTTCGGTGCCCTCCGGCCCGGCGCCGGCTTCTCCAGTGCCGCGTCGAAGAGCAGGTTCGTGCCCGTCGTGAGCGCCACGATCAGCAGGGCGGGCACCACCACGGCCCACGGCTGCACGAACAGGCCGGTGCGGTTGCGGTCGACCATGACCGCCCAGTCGGCGGCGTCCGGCGCGACCCCGACCCCGAGGAACGCGGCCGTCGACACCAGGTACAGCACGCCGGTCAGCCGGACGCCCGCGTCGGCGGCGAGGGTGCGCAGGGTCGAGCGGCCGACGTAGCCGACGGCGATCCGCATCCGGGTCTCGCCCTGCATGCGCAGCGCCTCGACCGCCGGCCGGGCGGCCGCCTCGCCCGCCGCCGCCCTGACGATCCGGGCCGCGTCGGGCACGTTCACCAGCGCCACGAGCAGCGCGAGTCCGGTGGCGCCCGGTGTGAACACGGACGCCACGAGCAGGATCAGCAGCAGCGACGGTACGGCGAGCAGCACGTCCAGCGGCCGCATCAGCAGCTCCTCCAGCCGGCGCGCACGGGTCAGCGCCCCGGCCAGCCCGACCGGCACCGCGACGAGATAGGCGAGTGAGGTCGCGGCGAGCGCGGTGACGACGACCGTACGGCCGCCGTGCAGCACCTGCCGCCACACGTCGCGGCCCACGAAGTCGGTGCCGAGCCAGTGGCCGTCCCCGAGGGTGAAGGACGTGGCACGCGGGCCGGGGTCGCCGGCGAACACGGGGCCCAGGAGGGCCAGTGCGAGGGGGACGGCGACGACGGCGAGGCCGAGGGCGAGGCGAGGGGCCCTCACGCCGCCACCCCCGCCCTGGGCGTCAGCCGGTACGCCACCACGTCGGCCCCCAGGTTGAGGACGACGGTCAGCACGCCGAACACCACCGCCAGGCCCTGCACCACGGGGACGTCACGTTCGGCGACGGCGTTGAGCAGGACGGTGCCGAGTCCGGGGATCACGAAGAGTGCCTCCACGACGATGACGCCGCACAGCAGCCAGTCGACGGTGCGGGCGAGCTGCTGCACCGCCGGGGCCAGGGCGTTGGGCAGGGCGTGGAAGTAGCGGACGCGGGCGCCGGGGACGCCGTAGCGGCGGGCGTGGGCCGCATAGGGCGAGGCGAGGGCGTCGACCATGCCGGCGCGCACCAGGCGGGACAGGGAGCACACCGGGCGGGAGAGCAGGACGAGGACGGGCAGGACCAGGACGGCCGGGTGGGCGAGCAGGTCGGTGCCGTAGCCCACGGCGGTCGGCGGCAGCCAGGCCAGCTTCAGCCCGAACACCGTCATCAGCAGCACCCCGAGGGCGAACTCGGGGACCGCGTACACGGCGAGGGTGACGGTGCTGACCAGGCGGTCGACGAGCCGTCCCTCGTGGCGGGCGGCGAGCACCCCGAGGCCGAAGCCCAGCGGGACGAGCAGCGCGAGGGTGAGCGTGGCCAGCAGCAGGGTGGGGCCGAAGCCGTCGGTGAGGTACTGGACGACGGGACGTCCGGAGACCAGGGAGGTGCCGAGGTCGCCCCGCGCCAGCCCGGCCGCCCAGTCGGCCAGCCGCTCGTAGGCGGGCCGGTCGAGGTCCATGGCGGCGCGGATGGCCGCGATGCGGGCGGGGTCGGGCTGGTCGCCGGCGAGGGCGACCGCGGCGTCGCCCGGCAGCGCCTCGGTGAGCGCGAAGACCAGCAGCACCACGGCCACGGTCTGCGCGGCGCCGAGCAGCAGCCGCCGGGCGACGAAGGAGCGCAGTCCGCTCACCCGAGCCACACCTTGTCGAAGCGTGCCCAGTCGAGCGTGTTGGCGGGCGCCTTGGTCGCGACTCCCTTCACGTTCCGTGCCGTTCCGATGATCCAGTCGGCGAACCCCCAGACGAGGAAGCCGCCCTCGGCGTACAGGCGGCGCTGCATCCGGTCGTAGACGGCCGCCCGCTGCTTCTTGTCGCGGGTGGACTGCGCCTGCTGGTACAGCGCGTCGAAGTCCTTGTGCTTCCACTTGGTGGCGTTGGTGGTGGAGCCGGTGAGCAGCCGCTGGGAGATGTGCGCCTCGATGGGCATGGCGCCGGAGCGGTAGCAGCACAGGGTGCCGTTGTCGAGGATGTCGCTCCAGTAGGAGTCCTTGCTGCCCATCTTCACGTCGATGGTGACGCCCGCCTGGGCGGCCTGGTCGCGGAAGATGCCGGCGGCCTCGGTGAACCCGGCGGCGACGGCCGAGGTGTCGAGGGTGACCTTCAGTTTCTCGGCGCCGGCCTGCTTGAGCAGGGCGCGGGCCCTGTCGAGGTCCTGCTCGCGCTGCGGGAGGCTGTCGGCGTAGTACTCGTAGCCCTTGCCGAACAGGTCGTTGCCGACGACGCCGGCGCCGGAGAGGGCGCCGTCGACGAGTTCCTGGCGGTCGGCGATCAGGAAGAACGCCTCGCGCACCCGCTTGTCGTCGAAGGGGGGCCGGTCGGTCTTCATGCAGAACGCCTGCATGGCACTGCCCTTGAGCCGCACGATCGCGATCTGCCCCTTGCCCTCGTGGGCGCGGGCGGTGGTCGGGTTGAGTTCGTGCGCGTACTCGACCTGGCCGCCGAGGAGGGCGCCGACGCGCGCGGACTCCTCGTTGGCGACGACGAACTCCAGCTCGTCCAGGTGCGGGGCGCCGTCCCAGTAGGCGTCGTAGCGGCGGAAGACGGCGGAGCGGCCGGGTGCGAACGACACGAAGCGGAACGGGCCCGAGCCGATGGGCTTCTTGTCGAGGCCGCCGGACTCACCGGCGTTCTCCGGGACGATGTACGCGCCGAACGCGGCCAGGACGTTGGGGAACTCTGCGGTCGGCCGCTTCAGTACGAACTCGACGGCGCGTTCGCCGGTGGCGCGGCTGGCGGTGAGGTCGATGGGTTCCAGGGACGCCTTGGCGCGGTAGGCCTTGGCGGGGTCGGCGATGCGGCGGTAGCTGTAGAGGACGTCCTTCGCGGTGACGGGTCTGCCGTCGTGGAAGGTCGCCTCACGCAGGGTGACCTGCCAGCGGTCCAGGGTGGCGTTGGGCTCCCACCGGGCGGCCAGGCGGGGCTGGGCGGACAGGTCGGCGCCGTAGTCGGCGAGCTTGTCGTAGAGGGCCTTGGCGCGGGCGACGTCGGCGAACAGGTTGGCCAGGTGCGGGTCGAGGGTCTCGCTCGCGCCGCCCCCGGCGAAGGCGGCGCGCAGCCGGCCGCCGCGGCGGGGCCTGCCGTCGCCGCTGTCGCCCGCCGTGTCGTCGTCGGCGCCGCCCCCACAGCCGACGAGGGCGAGGGCCGCGGCGCCGGTGGTGGCGGCGAGGAAGCCGCGGCGGCGCAGGCCGGGAAAGCGTTCGTCGTACATGTCCGTCCCTTGGGTGTGAGTGCGGGATGTGAGCTGTGGGGGGCGTGGGTGTCAGTGCGGGATGTGAGATGTGGGGCGTGGGGTGTCAGTGCGGGGGGAGGGTGCCGGGCCGGAGCCGCGCGACGACGTGCAACCGGTCGCCGTCGGCCGTCCGGCCGGGCGGGTCGCCCTCCTGCCAGGGCGGGTCGGTGCGCGGCCCGGGCCCGTCGTGCAGTTCGAGCACCTCGAAGCCGTGCGCGGCCAGCAGGTGCCGCAGCTCCTGCGGGAACAGCAGCCGCCAGGCGGACCGCTGTTCGACGGGCGGCGAGCCGTCGTCGAAGGTCCATACGCGGACCCGGCGCAGAAGCTGCTCGGCCCGGTCCACGGACAGCGTGGTCGTGGAGCGGTGGTCGACTCCCCGCCAGCTGAAGGTGTTGACGGCGGGGCGGTCCAGGAGATCGGTGCGGCCCAGGAAGTAGGCGCCGTTGCGCATCTCCGCGACGAGCAGTCCGCCGGGTGCGAGGGCACGGCGGCAGGAGGCGAGGAAGCCGTCGAGCTGGGCGTTGGTGTGGCAGTACAGCAGGGAGCTGTCCAGGCAGACGACCGCGTCGAACACGGCCCGCCCGAGATCGAAGGCGTGCAGATCGGCCCGGACGTAGTCGGGCCCCGGGTGGTGGGCGCGGGCGTGCGCGAGCATCGCCTCGGAGAGATCGGCCCCGGTCACCGTACGGCCGGACCGGTGCAGGTGCGCGGCGTCACGACCGGTGCCGCACCCCATGTCGAGCACCCGCGCCCCGGCCCCGTACCGCCGCAGACACCCCTCGGCCCACCGCCCGGCCAGCCGTCCCGGGTCGGGGAAACGCGCCTCGTACAGCTCGGGGTTGTCGGTGAGGAGGTTGTCCCGGATCGCCCGTCCGTTCACGCGTTGCTCCTCTCCGCGGTGGGCGCCGGGGTCGGTGCGGGGGCCGGGGGAAGGGATCCGCGGTGCCGTAGCCAGGCCACGCCCGCTGCCGAGGCCAGGCCGAAGACCGTGCAGCACAGCCAGGGCAGCCAGGCGGCGTCGGTGCGTTCGCCGGTGTCCATGGCCCAGCCGACGACCGTGTTGCCGACGGCGGCGGCGACGCCCGAGACGACGTAGAAGATGCCGAAGTAGGTGCCGGTGAGCTCGGGACGGCCGAAGCCGGGGATCAGCTCCATGACGAACGGCGAGGCGATCATGATGCCGAGGTACAGCAGCAGGGCCCCCAGCAGGACGGGGACGGCGTCGAGCCAGCCGTCGGCGGTCGAGCCCGCCACCGCCGCCGGTGGCAGGAAGGCCAGGCTCGTCACCGCCAGTCCGACGGCGATCCAACGGGCCCTGCTGCCACGGGACTTGAGCGTCCGGGTGATCCGCATCTGCAGGGCGAGGTTGGCGAGGGTGCCGACGAGGAAGACGAGGCCCGCCGCGCCGTCCCAGCCGGTGGCCCGGCGGGCGCCTTCCGGCAGCAGCAGGTACAGCTGGTTCTCCAGGGTGAACATGCCGACCATGGCGAGGGCGAACGCCAGGAAGGCGCGGTTGGCGAGCACCTCCCGCCAGTCGGAGAGGACCCCGCCCGTGCTGGGCTCCACCTCGCGCGCGGGCAGCACGAGGGCCTGGGCGACGGTGAGGACGGCGAAGATGCCGGCGGCCGTGAGCGCGGAGGTACGGAAGTCGACGAGGAGCAGGACGCTGCCCAGCAGCGGGCCGATCAGCGCGCCGGTCGTGGCGAACACGTTGAACAGGGCGAACGCCTCCGCCTTGCGCTCCCCCGCCTCCTGCGTCAGGTAGGCGCGCACGGCCGGGTTGAACAGCGCCCCGGCGAGCCCGCTGAGCACCGACGCGGCGAGCAGCACCGGCAGCCCGTCACCCAGCGCGAACAGCGCGAACCCGACCGTGCGCAGGGCGCACCCGGCGATGATGACGCCCCGCGCGCCCAGCCGGTCGGCCGCGGAGCCGCCGATGATGAACAGGCCCTGCTGGCTGAGGTTGCGCACGCCGAGGACGATCCCGACGACGGCCGCCGACATGCCGAGGTTCTCGTCGAGGTGGGTGGCGAGGTAGGGGACGAGCAGGTAGAAGCCGGTGTTGACGCCGAGCTGGTTGACCAGCAGCAGCTGGACGGCGAACGGGAAGGACCGCAGGTCACGCCACGTCCTCACGCGCGGTCACCTCCTCGACCCCGAGGCCGGGACGGTCGCCGGCCCGGACGGTGCCGTCGGCGCCGCCGATCCCGGTCCACGGGTCGTGGGCGAGCAGCAGATGCCCGTCGAGGTCGGCCCAGCGGGCCCGGCCGGCGAGGTGGACGGCGGGGGCGAGGCCGAGGGTGCTGGCGGTGAGGCAGCCCAGCATCAGCTCGGTGCCGCTGCCCGCGATCAGGTCCGCGATGCGCAGGGCCGCGTGGACGCCGCCGCACTTGGCGAGCTTGACGTTGACGCCGTGGACACGTCCGGCGAGGCGGCGGGCGTCGTCCGGGGTGACCGCGTCCTCGTCGGCGATGACGGGCAGCGGCGACTTCGCGGCGAGGGCGCCGAGCGCCTCCGGGTCGCCGGGGGCGAGCGGCTGCTCCACGGCCTCGACGCCGAGTTCGGCGAACCGGGGCAGCAGGGCCAGGGCCTGGGCGGTGCTCCAGGCGCCGTTGGGGTCGAGGAGCAGCCGCGCCTCGGGCGCGGCCGCCCGGACGGCCCGTACGCGCTCCACGTCGTCCTCGGGGTCGGGGGCGCCGGCCTTGATCTTGAGGAGTCGGAAGCCGCGCGCGGTGAGGCGGCGGGCCTCGGCGGCCGCGTGCGCGGCGGAGGTGATGCCGAGGGTGCGCGCGGTGGCGGCCACCGGCGGCGCGGCCGGGCCGAGGAGCCGGTGGACGGGGAGCCCGGCCCGCTTGCCCACGAGGTCGAGCAGCGCGGACTCGACGGCGGCGGTGACGGCGGGCGGAGAGCCGGGCTCCTCCTCCCGCAGGGCCGTGAGGGCGCTCTCGGGGTCGGAGAACCGGCCGAGGTCGACGGACGTGAGCAGCCGGACCAGGGTGTCGGTGTCCAGGCCGTAGTAGACGCTGGTGACGGCCTCGCCGTGGCCGCGCAGCCCGTCGTGCTCGACGGTCAGCCAGACGGCCTCGCGGGCGGACATGGTGGAACGGGAGATGCGCAGCGGCTCGGCCAGGTCGAGCCGTACGGTGCGCAGACGGGCCTTCACGAGGTCTCTTCCAGGGCGGGGACGGCGGTGAGCGGGTCGGCGACCCGGGTACAGCGCACCCACCCGGTCGCCTCCGCCGCGTAGGGGTGCGGTATCTCGACGGGCCGTACGGCCGCGGTGGCCGGGTCCAGGCCGTGGGCGGCGGTGAAGTCGTCGTCGTAGACGGTCGAGAGGTAGCGGTGCGGGCCGTCGGGGAAGACGGTGGCGACGACGGCCCCGGGGTGGACGCGGGCGGCCCAGGCGGCGACCCGGGCGACCGCGCCGGTGCTCCAGCCGCCGCTGACGAAGGAGCCCCGGGCGAGCCTGCGGCAGCTGTCCACCGCCTCGGCGGGGCCGATCCAGTGGACCTCGTCGAACGCGTCGTAGGCGACGTTGCGGGGGTGGATGCTGCTGCCGAGGCCGCGCATCAGACGGGGCCGGGCGGGCTGGCCGAAGATGGTGGAGCCGGTGGCGTCGACCCCGACGAGCCGCAGGGCCGGCCAGTGCCGGCGCAGCGGGCCGATGACACCGGCGCTGTGGCCGCCGGTGCCGACGCTGCACACGAGGATGTCCACGTGGTCGAGCTGGGTGGTGAGTTCGGCGGCGAGGGAGGCGTAACCGGCGGTGTTGTCGGGGTTGTTGTACTGGTCGGGCCAGTAGGCGCCGGGGAGTTCGGCGAGCAGCTCCCGCAGCCGGGCCAGTCGGGCCGCCTGCCAGCCGCCGGTGCCGGCCGGGCGCTCCACGAGTTCCAGGCGGACCCCGTGGGCGCGCAGCAACTGCCGCATGGACGGTTCGAGTTCACGGTCCCCGACCAGCACGATCGGATGGCCGAGGGCCTGGCCGGCGAAGGCGAGGCCGATGCCGAGGGTGCCGGAGGTGGACTCCACCACCGGGGCGCCCGGCCGCAGTTCGCCCCGCTCGCGGGCGCCCAGCAGCATCGACACCGCGGCCCGTGCCTTCATGCCGCCGGCGGCGAGCCCTTCGAGCTTGGCCCAGAAGCCGGGGTGCGCGCCCGGCAGGTCGGCGGTGACCCGCACCACGGGCGTACGGCCGAGCAGCGCCAGCAACTCTTGGCGGGCGGCGGGTCGTACGGCGGTCGCGGTCATCGTCCGCCTCCCGTGCGGCCGTCTCCCGTGCGGAGGTCTCCCGTGCGGAGGTCTCCCGTGCGGAGGTCTCCCGTGCGGCGGTCTGTCGTGTAGCGGTCTCCCGTGTAGTGGTGGACGAGGCCGGGTCCGCCGTCGAGCCAGAAGAAGGGGTACGGTTCCGCGCACACCGCGCTCACCCCGTGGCCGAGGAACCGGGGCAGGACGGCGCTGCCGGTCTGGGCGAACATCACCAGCTGCTTGCCGTGGGCGAGCGCGTGCCGCCGCAGGGGTTCGAAGGTGCCGTTGCCGAGGGTCATGCCGGAGACGAGGAGCGCGTCGCAGCCCCCGGCCGCGGCGAGGGCGTCGGTGACGACGGGCTCGCCCCACTCCGTCACCCCGCCCTTGAGGTCGCACGGCACATAGCCGAGGCCACGCGCCCGCAGCGCCTCCAGGAGGGAGTTGACGACACCGACGACGAGGACGGTGGCCCCGGCGGGCAGGTCGAGCAGGGCGGCCACGGTCCGCGCGCGGGCCCGGGACTTCTCCAGGGACGACCCGGCGGGCAGCGCGACGGGCACGGCGCCGTGGTCCGGGGTGTGCGGGGTGACGTGCAGGAGGTAGGCGTCCAGGGCGGCCACCCGCACCGGCCCGAGGGGGTGTTCCAGGAGCCGGGCCACGTCCGCGCCCACGCAGTCGTCGAGCGCGCTGTCGGGCAGGCTGCCCGGCTCGACCGCGCAGGAGCCGACGGCCTCGGCGAGGCGCAGGCTGAGGACCTCGTTGCGGTAGCCGGTGCCGCGTCCGTCGTGCCGGACGGCCTGGCGGGTGGTGAAGGCGACGGCGATCCGCTGCGTGGCCGGGTCGGGGCCGAGGGCGCCCGCGCGGACCCGGGCCACCAGGTCGTCGTAGGAGGCGCAGAGGTGTTCCCTCGTGGTGGCGGTGGTCATCGGATCACCAGTCCCGCCCGCAGCCCGGACAGCAGGGACTCGACGCGGTCGCGGGCGCCGGGGCCGTCGGGGTCACCGGCCATGACGTGGCCGAGGTACTCGTTGTTGCTGCCGGCCGCCTTCACCGCCCGGCCGGGCTCGGCGAGCTGCACCTCCAGCACGCCGGGGGCGTCCGCCAGGCCGTCGTGCGCGAGGGATTCGAGCGTGCCCCCGGTCTCGGGGACGAGGAAGCCGATGGCGGCGCTGCGCAGTCCGGTGTCGGTGCGCCGCAGGTCGGGGGTGCGGCCGAGGGCGACGTCGACGAACGCGGCGGCCAGGTCGATGCCGGTGACATGGCGGACGAGTTCGGTGATGCGGTTGCCGGCGGGGCGCGGGTTGACCTCGACGACGCGCGGTCCGGCGGAGGTCAGTTTGATCTCGGTGTGCGCGACGACGCCGTCGGTGAGGCCGAGCGCCTTGAGCGCCATGAGCGCGGTCTGCTCGGCCGCCTCGGTGTCGGCGGGCGTCAGGGCGGCGGGGAACATGTGTCCGGTCTCGATGAAGGCGGGGGCTCCGCCGACGCTCTTGTCGGTCACGCCGACCACATGGACCGTGCCCCCGCTGGAGACGGTCTCGACGCTGACCTCGGGGCCGTCCAGCAGCTCTTCCAGGAGCACGGCCGGGGCCCGCCGCTGTCCACGCGCGTTGACCGGGAAGTCGGCCAGCGCGCGGAACGCGGCGGCCAGCTGGGTCTCGTCATCGACGCGCCGCACGTACATGCCGGCGCACAGGTCGACGGGCTTGACCACCAGCGGGTAGCCGATCTCCCGTGCGGCGCGGGAGAGGCCTGCCCACTCCTCGTGCAGCGCGAAGCGCGGGCCCGGCAGCCCGGCGTCGGCGAGGACGCGCCGGGTGGCGTCCTTGCGGCAGGCGTTCTCCACCGCCTCGGGGCCCGGTCCGGGCAGTGCGAGGCGCCCGGCGAGGCGTGCCACCGTCGGCAGGTAGTAGTCGCACGAGGTGATCACCCCGTCGAAGCGCAGCACCGAGTGCAGCCGCTCCACCTCGGGCAGCAGGGCGTCGATGTCGTTGGTGTCCGCGGTGATCACGTTCCGGGCGCCGAGGAGCGGATGCGCCGTCCCCTCGGGCGCGGAGCGCAGGTAGTGATGCAGGTCCCGGGTGAGGAACGTGAACTCGTGCCCGCCTTCGCGGATCGCCCGTGGCAGCAGCCTGCTCATCGATCCGACCCAGCTCTCGACCACCAGCAGATGAGCCACAACTCCCCTTTTCAGGCCATGTGTTGAGACATCAGGGCAGCCCGGCGGGCCCTCCGTCGGGAGGGCGCCGAGCTGACACGGCCACGTTATCGATAATCATTTTCATTGTCATTAGGTCGGACGCACTTCTCTTTCCGGCCCGCCGCCGACCCGCCGCCTCGGCGCCGCCTCGCATCAGGCGGACACGGATCGGGCCGGCGACAGGTGCGGGGGCCCGGCCGGACGGGCGTCCGCGATAAGCTGCCTGGCCGGAACGGCCGCACTCCGGCCGCCCCGCAGCGGGGCGGGCACGGCGGTCGGCGGACAGCTGAGGAGACCGAGCGTGGATGGCGCGCACCGCATCGGGGAACCCGCTCCGAAGAACGGCGGGACCGTGTTGGAGGTGAGCCCGTTGTCCGGTCGCGCCGGAATACGCGTCAGCGGTGAGATCAGCGCCGTCACCCGTCCGACCTGGGAGGACGCCCTGGCCGAGCTGGCCCGACGGCATACCAACGTCTCCTACGTCGAGCTGTCGCGGGTGGGGTTCGTCGACGTGGCCGGGGTGTCGGCCCTCGCGGTCACGGCCATGAACCTGCCCCGCGGACATGTCGTGGTGGAGCACCCACCACCCCAGTTGCCCCGGGTGATGGAACTGTTCTGGCCGACTCTGCGCAGGATCGAGGTGGCGCCGCGATGAGCTCACTGGCCGTCGACGACGAGTTCGCACACCCGGCGCTGTTCTACCGCACCGGCCAGGAGTACGCCGACCGGACGGTGGCGTTCGTACGGGAGGGCCTGGCCGCGGGCGAGCCAGTGGCCGTGGCGGTGCCCGGACCCAACCTGGAGCTGATCCGGGACGGGCTGGGCGCGCAGGCCGAGGAGGTGCTGCTGCTCGACATGACCCAGGTCGGCCGCAACCCCGGACGGATCATCCCCGGCGTGCTGCGGGCGTTCGCCGACACCCATCCGCAAGGACGGGTGCGGATCATCGGCGAGCCCATCTGGGCCGGCCGAACGCCGGTGGAGTACCCGGCGTGCGCCCAGCACGAGGCGCTGATCAACGCCGCCTTCGAGGGCCGGGCCGCGACCATCCTGTGCCCGTACGACGTCAGCCGCCTGGACGCGGAGGTCGTGGCCGACGCCCGGATCACCCATCCCGTCGTCATCGCCGACGGCCGTGAGCTGACCAGCGACGCCTACGACTGGCAGGCCGTCGTCGCCCGCTACAACGAGGCGCTGCCCCCGGCCCCGGACGCCGCCGTCTTCCCCTTCGGCTCCGGCGACCTGCCGGACGTCCGCCACTTCGCCGTCGGCGAGGCCGGGCGACTGGGGCTGGGCGGACAGCGGCTCCAGGACACGGAGCTGGCGGTCGCGGAGCTGACCACCAACAGCGTCGTCCACGGCGGCGGCAGGGGCACCCTGCTGATCTGGGCGGAGGCCGGTCAGGTGGTGTGCGAGGTCCGCGACGAGGGACGGCTCACCGACCCCCTCGCCGGCCGCCGGCCCCCGAAGAACGGGCAGATCGGCGGACGCGGCCTGATGCTGGTCCACTACGTGGCCGACCTGGTGCGGGTGCACACCTCGGACGACGGCACCACGGTGCGCTTCTACCTGGGGCTGTGACGGGCCGTGGGCCGGGGCCGCGCCTGACGGGGGCTCAACGAGCGTCCCCTCCACGGGTGCGGCACGACTCACGCCTGCCGGACATCCGCGATTCGTCTGCTTAGCATCGGAACGCCTGCCGGTCGCAGGCTCCGGCCCGTGGGGGCCGCAGACACCCCACGAGGACCCGGGAGCCAGGCCACATGCGTCCGACAGGCCGTCACCGACCCCTGCCCCTCGGGCCGCCGGCCGGCCACGGTCACGACCTGTGGGCCGCCGCCCGGCACTTCGGCCGCCGCCGCTTCCTGACCCGCACGGCCGCCGCGGCGGCCCTGGCGTTCGCCACCGGGCTGCCCGCGACGGGCGTGGCCGCCGCGCGGGAACTGGACACCGCGAGGATCACCGAGGACCCGTTCACCCTGGGGATCGCCTCGGGCGACCCACTGCCCACGTCGGTGGTGCTGTGGACGCGGATC
>NZ_BQUN01000087.1:50656-85059 GCF_026008495.1 Streptomyces sp. A012304 | reverse complement strand
GGGAGGTGGCGCACGACGAGCGGTTCGCGCTGGTCGTGCGCGGCGGCGTCGCCACCGCCCTGCCCGAGTACAACCACACCGTGCACGTCGAGGTCGACGGGCTCGAACCCGACCGCGCCTACCACTACCGGTTCCGCACGGGCACCTGGATCAGCGAGACGGGCCGCACCCGCACCGCCCCCGATCCCGCCGCCGCCGTCACGGCCCTGGCCTTCGGCGCGGTGTCCTGCCAGGCGTACCACGACGGGTACTTCACCGCGCACCGCCATCTCGCCCAGGACGACGTGGACCTCGTCTTCCACCTCGGGGACTACCTGTACGAGTACGCGGTGAACGCCGTCGGAGGGGCGCGCGGCTACACCGACCGCGTTCTGCCGGAGGTGTTCGACCGCGAGACCGTCACCCTGGAGGACTACCGGCTGCGGTACGCCCTCTACAAGAGCGACCCCGACCTGCGGGCGGCCCACGCGGCGCATCCCTTCGTCGTCACCTGGGACGACCACGAGACGGAGAACAACTACGCGGGCGCCGTCGACAAGGCGGGCGGGCCGCCGGAGGCGTTCCTGCTGCGCCGCGCCGCCGCCTACCGGGCGTACTGGGAGCACCAGCCGCTGCGCGCCGCCCAGGTGCCCGTCGGGCCCGATCTGCGGCTGTACCGGCGGCTGCACTGGGGCACCCTCGCGCAGTTCGACGTCCTCGACACCCGCCAGTACCGCTCGGACCAGGCCTACGGCGACACCCGGCACGTGCCGGGGCCCGAGTCGGACGACCCGGCGCGCACGATCACCGGCTCGGCGCAGGAGCGGTGGCTGATCGACGGGTGGCGGACGTCGCGGGCGCTGTGGAACGTGATGCCGCAACAGATGTGCTTCTCCCAGCGCAGACTCGAGTCGGCGGAGCCGGCGGTGATGTCGATGGACGCCTGGGACGGCTACCGCGCCTCGCGCGGACGGGTGCTCGCCGGGGCGACGGCGGCGGGCGTGCGCAACCTGATCGTCCTCACCGGGGACGTGCACGTGGGGTACGCCTTCGACATCAAGGACGACTTCGACGACCCGGCGTCGAGGACCGTGGGCACCGAGCTGGTCGCCACGTCGATCGCCAGCGGCAGGGACGGCACGGTCAGGCCCGCGAACTGGGACACCTACCTCCGGGCCAACCCGCACCTGCGGTTCTACGACGGCCGCCGCGGCTATCTCCGCGTCGAACTCGGCCCCACCGCCGCGCGCGCCGACTTCCGGACGGTCTCCGCGGTGACGACGCCCGGCGCCCCCGTCACCACGGCGGCGTCGTTCGTGACGGAGGCGGGCGATCTGGGCCTGGTGCCCGTGTGAGACGGGCGGCGGCTCAGGCGAGCGTGCAGGTCCGGCCGTTGAGGCTGAAGCTCTGCGGGGCCGTGTTCTTGTCCTGCCAGGAGGCCAGGAAACCGAAGGAGAGGGTGCCGTTCGCGGGGACGGACCGGTTGTAGTCGGCGGCGGTGGCGGTGACACGGGTGCCGTTCTGGGCGACGCTCGCGTCCCACATCTGGTCGACGCGCTGGCCGTCGCGGAAGGACCAGGCGACCCGCCAGGAGTCGAGGGCGGTGGCGGTGGTGACGGTGACCGTGGCCTGGAAGCCGTCCGGCCACTGGTTGACGAGGTCGTACTCGGCCACACAGGCCGCCGCAGTGGCGCTCTCCCCGGTGCCGGCGGTGCCGGAGGAGGTGCCCTGCGGCTCGGGCTCCGGCCGGCGCGTCGCCGAGGCCGTACCGCTGTCGGACGGCGTCGGGGAGTCGGCGCCGGTGGCGGGCGCCGACGTGCCGGGGGCCGGCGTGCCGGGGCCCGACGTGCCCGGGGCGGCGGACGGCAGGGACGGGCTGCCGGGGCCGGCCACCGGGGTGGTGTCGCCGGGGCTGCCGGGGGACAGGGCCGCGTCGCCGCTGTCGCCGAACGGCATCAGGGACACGGCGAGGGCCAGCGCGGAGACGAGGACGGCGGCGACGAGGAGGCCGTTGCGCAGGGCGCGTGCCTTGCTCGCGGCGGCGTCCGACGGATCGCCGTCCGGGTCCGGTGCGTCGGGCCGGCCGGCGCCCAGCCGGACCTCGGCGGCACGGCGACGGCGCTCCAGGTAGGCGAGGCCGCCCCAGCCGATCACGCCCTGGGCGAGCGCCGCGGGCAGCCCGCCGCCGTGCAGCCGCAGACAGGCCGCGGCCTCGGCGCACTCCACGCAGGTGGCCAGGTGCCGGGAGAGGTCCTCGGGTGTGTCGGCGGCGGGCGAGCGGGTGACGGCGTCGAGGAGCCGCACATAGCTGCGGCACTCGGCGTCCATCGGCGTGTCGAGGTGGTTGCGGTGGCAGCGGTCCCGGAACAGTCCGCGGACCTCGTTCAGCTCCTCCATCGAGGCGGCCGGGTCCAGACCCTGCCGGCGGGCCACGGCACGCAGCGGCAGCGCCTCCACCTCCGCCAGCCACAGCAGGGCGGCGTCCGGCTCCTGCATGTCGCGCAGCCCGCGCAGCGCGATCGGGCGGCGCAGGGGCGGCCCGGTGTAGCGGGCGGCCTTGTCGGAGTTCAGCCACAGACGCAGATCGGGGTCGAGCTTGTGGCCCTGTCCCCGGGCCTCCCAGTCGGCCGCCGTGGTGCGTACGGCGGTCAGCAGCAGGGGGATCCGGGGCAGCCGGGAGGCACGGCGGCCGGCGCCACGCCGGGTACCGTCCTCGGCGGCACGGGCCTCGCGTATGCCGAGCGCGAAGGCCTCGCGGGCCAGTTGGTTGGCCGCCATCGAGCCGGAGGTGCACAGATCGGCGTACGACAGAACGGCGTCCCAGCACTCCGAGAACAGCGCGGCCTCGGCGGCGTCCTTCGGGGTCGGCAGGTCGGGCATGAGTCTCCTGCATCCACAAGCGAGGTCAACTCACCATGACGGCAATGGAGTTGGGGGGAACCTCGCGGCAGGGCCAGAGCTTTTCACGACTCCGACACAACTGACAAGCGCCCTGTTCAGATGTCATGACAGGACGGCCGCGCCCCGGTCGCCCGGGACTACCCCACCGTCCATACGGACGCGGACCGCCCTGTGACTCAAAACCGTCCCCGGTTTTTTTCTTTTTCTCTCGTTGCCCTTTATACGGCCGACGGCTCCCGCGCCGGAAGGCTGTCCATGAAGGAACTGACGGAGAACACGGCACGGCCGGGGCCGGGCGGGCCGTAGCCGGGGGGCGAGGAGAGGCCGAAGTCGTCCATCGTGGCCCGGTAGGCCTCCAGCAGGCGGATGTGGTACTCCAGCGGCGCGCCCTGCGGATTGGCCTTGCCGAGCGGGGTCGTCGGCTCCGGGCACCAGGTGGTGAAGCGCGGGGTGATGCCGTGCGACATGAAGAAGCGCAGGCCCTCGGTGGTGGAGGCGATCGCCTCGTCGACGGTGGTGAAGCCGAACGGCTCGGCCATCTCCACGCCCGCGACGAAGTTCGGGATCACGTTGCGCGCGCCGAAGACCTCGGCGGAGTCCAGGATGCGCTTGTGCCACTCGTCGCGGCCGACGTAGCGCTCCTTGCCCGGGCAGTACAGCTCGAACAGCCGGCGGTCCCACACCTCGTAGTTGGGGTGGTAGATCTGCACGCCGTAGTCCTTGAAGCGCTGCACGTCGTCGCGCGGGAGGGCCTGGGCGACGACCTTGCCGATCCAGCGGCCGGGGAAGCGCTCCTCGATGGCCTTGGCGTAGTGGCCGTAGAAGTCGGCCTCGTCACGGCCGGCGACGGTCTTGGTGATGGCGCCGCCGGTGAGGGTGTAGGCGGTGGACGCCTTCGCGGTGTCGTACCGGTCGATGATCTCCAGGGCCTCCAGGACCTCCTCGACGTCCTTGACTCCCGTGTACGGCCGGCCGGCGGCCTTGTGCTGGCGCCAGTTGTGGTTGATGTCGCAGTACTGGCACTCCTCCTTGGCGCCGAAGTACTGGCAGACCCGGAAGACGGTCAGGTAGATCAGGTAACCCCACTGGATGGTCGGGGCGACCTCCATGACGGACTTCCCGTTGGAGAGCCGGTGCCGGTAGTACTCGGGCATGGGCGGCACCCCGACGTCGGCGATGCGCCGGCCGTCGAGGTAGAGCCCGAGGAGCCCCTCGCCGTCCGCCGCCACGCGGTACGGCGAGGCGGGGTTCACCCGGACGGAGACCACGGTCCGGCGCAGCCCGTACGGGCCGCCGGTGAGGATGATCTCCTCCGGCGGGCGCCGCAGCGCGGCCTCGCCCAGCTCGGGAAGGGTGCCGTGGTCGAAGGAGAAGATGAAGTACGACTTCGGCTTCACCTCGCCGGCCGCCTCGTCGGCGCTGTCGCTCAGCGCGGACGGGTCGAAGGCCACGCCCCCGCGCAGCAGGTCCTCCTTGACGACGGCCTCCCGCGGCACATGCGGAAACCGCTCCATCAGATCCTCGACCAGCGCGGTACGGCTGCCCATCCGTCTCTCCTCCCGGCTCAGGCGTACGACTCCTCACGGTATGCCCCCGGGGGTGCGGGGGGCGGGGTGGGGGGTGCCGTGTTGCCGGCACGGTAGGTTTCACCAGGGAACTCCGCGTTCTCGTTTCTCCTCGGGAGGGGTGACCGCATGACCGAGACCGTGACCAACTGGGCGGGCAACATCACCTTCGCCGCGAAGGAACTGCACCGCCCGTCCTCGCTCGACGCGCTGCGCACGCTGGTGGCGCGCGGTGCGCGGGTGCGGGTGCTGGGCAGCGGGCACTCCTTCAACCGGATCGCCGAGCCGGGCCCCGACGGGGTGCTGCTGTCGCTGGCCGCCCTGCCGGCGGAGGTCGACGTCGACACGGCGGCGCGCACGGTGCGCGTGGGCGGCGGGGTGCGGTACGCCGAGCTGGCGCGCCGGGTCCACGCGCACGGCCTGGCGCTGCCCAACATGGCCTCACTGCCGCACATCTCGGTGGCCGGCTCGGTGGCGACCGGGACGCACGGGTCGGGCGTGGGCAACGGGCCGCTCGCCGCCGCCGTGCGGGAGGTGGAGATCGTCACCGCCGACGGGTCGACCGTCGCCATCGGGCGTGGGGATACGCGGTTCGGCGGGGCCGTCACCTCGCTCGGCGCCCTCGGTGTCGTCACCGCGCTCACCCTGGACCTGGAGCCCGCCTACGACGTCGAACAGCATGTGTTCACCGAACTCCCGCTGGCGGACCTGGACTTCGAGGCGGTCGCGGGGGCGGCGTACAGCGTCAGCCTGTTCACCGACTGGCGGGCGCCCGGGTTCCGGCAGGTGTGGCTCAAGCGGCGCACCGACCAGCCGCTGTCCGGCTTCCCGTGGGCCGCGCCGGCCGCCGAGGCGCTGCACCCGGTGCCGGGGATGCCGGCGGTCAACTGCACGGAGCAGTTCGGGGTGCCGGGGCCGTGGCACGAGCGGCTGCCGCATTTCCGGGCGGAGTTCACGCCGAGCAGCGGGAACGAGTTGCAGAGCGAGTACCTGCTGGGGCGGGAGCACGCCGTCGACATACTGTATGCAGTAGACCGGATCCGGGACGCGGTCGCCGGTGTCCTACAGACGTGCGAGGTCCGGACCGTAGCCGCCGACGAGCAGTGGCTCAGCCCCGCCCACGGCCGCGACTCCGTCGCCGTCCACTTCACCTGGATCGAGGACGCGGCCGCCGTGCTGCCGGTGGTGCGGGAGCTGGAGGCCGCGCTGGAGCCGTTCGCGCCGCGCCCGCACTGGGGCAAGGTCTTCACCACGCCGCCCGCCGCGCTCCGCGCACGGTATCCGCGCGTCGACGACTTCCGTTCGCTGGTACGGGAGTTGGACCCGGCCGGAACCTTCACCAACGCCTTCGTGCGGGACCTGCTCGACGGCTGATCCCTGCCGGGCGAGCCGGGGCGTGCGCGACTTAATAAACCCCCTTTCCTAACCCCTTGTCGAACCCTCCGGCACGCCATAGCCTGACGCCTCGCGCCGGTGCCGACCCACGCCCGGCCTGCCGGCAGGGAGAGGGATGGGGGGCCGAAGACGGTGAAGCGCACATCACGCGACATCCGCACCGCGAACCGCTACGAGGTGCTGCGCCAGATCATCGCCAGCTCCCCCACCTCCCGGCAGGAGCTGGCCGCCGCCACCGGCCTCAGCCTCGCCACCGTCGCCACCCTCGTCGGCGAGCTGCTCGACCTGCGCATGATCACGGAGGTCGGGTTCGAGGACTCGGCGGGCGGGCGCCCCCGGGGACTCGTCGCCGTCAACGCGTCGGGGGGCGCGTTGATCGGCGTGGACATCGCGGAGACATACGTCCATGTGGAGCTGTTCGACCTGGCGCTGAACGTGCTGGCCCGCGCCGAGGAGGACATGCGCCCCGGGGAGAGCCGGCCCGAGCAGGTCGTCAGCCATGTCGCCGCGGCCGCCGGCTCCGTCGTCGCCCAGGCCGGGGTCGAGGCGGCCCGGGTGCTCGGTGTCGGGGTGAGCGTGCCGGGGCAGGTGGACCGGGACACCGGCATCGCCGAGTACGCGCCCAACTGGGACTGGCACGCGGTGCCGTTGCTCGATCTGCTCTCCGAACACATCGCCTACCCCCTCTACCTGGACAATCCGCTGCGCGCCTGCGCGGTGGCCGAGCTGTGGTTCGGGGCCGCGCGCGGGCACGGGGACGCCGTGATCGTCAACCTCGGCACCGGGGTCGGCGCCGGACTGGTGCTGGGCGGCGGGCTGCACCGCGGCGTCAGCAACAGCGCCGGCGAGTGGGGGCACACCACGCTCGTGCTCGACGGACGGCTCTGCCACTGCGGCAACCACGGCTGCGTGGAGACGTACGTCGGCGCCCCCGGGATCATGCAGAACCTGCGTGAACTCAGCCCGCGCAGCCCGCTGTTGCACCCGGAGGACCAGACGGCCACCGTCGACGCCCTGGCCCGCGCGGTCGCCGCCAAGGATCCGGTGGCCGTCAAAGTGGTCCGCGACACCGCCCGTTATCTGGCCGCGGGCATCGCCGACCTGGTCAACCTGCTCAACCCCGAGGTCGTCGTGCTGAGCAGCTGGGTGGCCGCCCGGCTCGGCGAACCCCTGCTGAACGAGGTGCGCGAGGCGGTCGCCCGGCACGCGCTGCGCCGCCCGCTGGCCTCGACCCGGATCGTCCTGTCCCCGATTCCCACCGACCCGGTCTGCCTGGGCGCGGCGACGTTCGCGCTCGAAGGGGCGCTCCAGGCCGTCGGGCAGCGCAAGCGCGTCCCCACCAGACCCCAGCCCACCGCGGGTTGACCCTCGGCTTCCGGTCCGCGCTCCCCCGTTCCGTCCCCGTCGCGGCTCCCTGACGTCCGGTATGCCGAACGCTGCGCAACGCTTCGCGCAGACTTCGTCCAACCCCTTGCCGAAGGCTTAGCCGAAGGTTAACGTCCCGCTCCGCAACGCCATTCCAGCCTTCTGGCGCTGAAGCCGTGTGAGCCGCAGCCGTACTCGAGACAAGGACGTCAGCATGTCGGCAATGAGCAACAGCAACTGGTCCCGCCGATCTCTCTTCCGGGCCGCCGCAGGTATGGCCGCCGCCGGCACGCTCGCCGCGTGCGGCAGCAACAACGGCCGCGGCGGCGGCGGTTCGGGCGCGGGCCTGGTCCAGTACTTCCACGCCTACGGCGAGGCGGGGACCGAGCAGGCGATCAGGCGGTACGCGAAGGCGTACAAGGAAGCGAACGTGACCACGCAGTGGATCACCGGTTCGCAGTTCGAGAGCAAGCTGTTCGCGAGCCTGCTCACCGACAAGGCTCCCGACCTGTTCGAATTCCACCCGCAGATCCAGCTCGTCAGAAGCGGGCAGGTGGCGGACCTGACCGACATCATCGAGCCGGTCAAGGCCGACTTCAACCAGGCCGACATCGCCTCGCACACGGTCGACGGGAAGATATACGGCGTCCGGATGATCGACGACCCGCAGTTCTTCTTCTACCGCAAGTCGCTGCTGGAGAAGGCCAAGGTCGAGGTGCCGCAGACGCTCGACGAGCTGATCGAGGCCGCCGCCAAGCTGACCACCGACAAGGTCAAGGGCGTCTTCCTCGGCAACACCCTCCAGGCGGTCATCCGCCCGATGATCTGGGCGGCCGGCGCCGACACCCTGAACGACAAGAACGAACCCGCCTACCACACGGACGGCGTCGTCGAGGGCCTGAAGAAGATGCGCAAGCTCTTCACCAGCGGCAACCTGCTCCTGGACGCCCCGGCCGACTACTGGGACCCGTCCGCCCTCAACCAGGGCCTGGCCGCCATGCAGTTCTGCGGCATGTGGGCCATGCCGGCCATGCAGAAGGCCCTCGGCGACGACCTCGGCATCTTCCCCTTCCCGAAGGTCGGCGCCGCCGGCAAGCCCGCCGTCTACAACGGCGGCTGGTCGATGTTCGTCAACGCCAAGAGCGAGCGGGCCGAAGAGGCCAAGAAGTACGTGAAGTGGCTGTGGATCGACCAGAAGGAGTACCAGGAGGACTGGGCCCTCTCCTACGGCTTCCACATCCCGCCGCGCACCTCGATCGCCGAGTCCGCCGAGAAGCTCAAGTCGGGTCTGCCGGCCGAGGGCGTCAAGCTGTTCACCGACTACGGCCACTTCGACAACATCGGCTGGACCCAGGCCATGATCAAGGCGACCGAGGACGTCTTCGCCGACTCCGTCCGCAAGAACGGTGACCCGGAGGCCGCGCTCGACCGGTGCGACAAGGTCGTCAACGCCGAGCTCAAGAAGCTCTTCGGATAGGCCGCCGGACGGACCACGCCATGTCGACGACCACTTCGCGCGACCTCGCGCGCCCCGCCCCGGCGAAGGCCACTCCGGCCAGGCCGCGGCGGGGTCTGCGGGGCAACCGCACCTTCAACTTCTGGCTGTTCACCGGGCCGTTCCTCATCGGCCTGCTGATCTTCGTCTACGTCCCGATCGGTTGGAGCATCTGGCTCAGCTTCTACGAGGCCCGCTTCACCGTCACCCCCAGCACGTTCGTCGGTTTCGACAACTACAAGTTCATGCTGGAGAACGACAACTTCACCGGCGCGCTCGGCACGTTCACGGTGTTCGCCGCGATCATCGTGCCCACCACCTGGGCGCTCTCGCTGGGCCTCGCCCTGCTGGTGAACCGGCTGCGTTTCATGCGGGCGTTCTTCCGGTCGGTGTTCTTCCTGCCGACGGCGTGCAGCTACGTCGCCGCCTCCCTCATCTGGAAGATGTCCGTCTTCAACGGCGTCCGCTTCGGCCTGGCCAACACCGTGCTCGGCTGGTTCGGCGTCGAGAACATCGCCTGGCTCGCCGACCCCGACCCGCCCTGGTACTGGCTGGTCATCGTCACCGCCCGCCTGTGGCTGCAGTCCGGTTTCTACATGATCCTCTTCCTGGCCGCGCTGCAGAACATCCCCCGCGAGCTGTACGAGGCCGCCGCGATCGACGGCGCCAAGCCGGGCTGGCAGACCTTCCGGTACATCACGCTGCCGCAGCTGCGCGCGACCTCGACGGCCGTGATCCTGCTGCTGCTGGTCGCCGCCTACCAGGCCTTCGACGAGTTCTTCAACCTGCTGTCGAAGACCACCTGGGGACGGCCACCGCTCGTCGAGCTGTACTACACCGCCCTCGGCGACAACCAGGACTACGGCGCGGGCAGCGCGGGCGCGGTGATCCTGACCCTGCTGATCATCGTCGTGACCCTGTTCCAAGGGAAGATCATGGGCTTCGGAAGGGGGGAGGAGTCCAAGTGACCACGACCGCACCCGAGGTGACGAAGACGGCCCCGGCGAAGGACGGTCCGCGCCGGGCCGGCGGCCGCGGGGTGATGGGCTCCACCGGCCTCTACCTCGCCACCGGTTTCGCCGCCCTCCTCTTCCTGATCCCGTTCTACGTCCTGATCCGCAACGCCCTCGCCACCGACGCCGAGATCACCGGCGAGGACTGGACGCTCTTCCCCACGGACATCCAGTGGGGCAACTTCACCGAACCGTTCGACGACCCGACGGTCGACTTCGGCCAGTCGATGCTGAACTCGCTGGTCGTCGGCGTACTGCACACGGTCGGCGTGCTGCTGGTGTGCTCCCTGGCCGGCTACGGCCTCGCCCGCATCCCGTACCGGCACGCCAACAAGGTCTTCTACGCGGTGCTGTTCACCCTGATGGTGCCGACCGCCGTGACCTTCGTGCCCGGCTTCGTGCTGGTGTCGTCCCTGGGCTGGATCGACTCCTACCGCGGTCTGATCATCCCGGGCCTCTTCAGTGGTTTCACCTGCTTCCTCTTCCGGCAGTACTTCCTGGGGTTCCCCAAGGAGCTGGAGGAGGCGGCACGCGTGGACGGACTCGGGTACTGGGGCGCGTACTGGCGCGTCGTCGTCCCCAACTCGATGAACTTCTTCGCGGCGATCGCGACGATCACCTTCATCAACGGCTGGAACTCCTTCCTGTGGCCGCTGGTCATCGGCCAGGACCCCAGCGCCTGGACGGTGCAGGTCGCGCTGTCGTCGTACATGACCAACCAGACCGTCAACTACCACCTGATCTTCATGGCCACGGCCATCTCCATCCTGCCCCTGCTGCTCGTGTTCCTCTTCCTCCAGCGCTGGCTGGTGCAGGGGATCGCGCAGACGGGCATCAAGGGCTGACGCCTCACTCCCAAGACCGCTCACCTCAAGACGTTCATCTCAGACCATCTCAGACCTTCATCTCAGACCTTCATCTCAGACCTTCATCTCAGACCTTCATCTCGAGACCTGGAGACAGATGTCTTTCCGCACCACCGGCACGGCCGTCGACTACGTCGAGGACGTCTCACCGGGCGCCGGGGCCCTCGCGCCCCGCGCCTGGTACGCGTCCTCGGACGCGCAGTCCCTGTCGCTGAACGGCAGATGGCGTTTCCGGCTGTCGGCGACGGCCGACGCCGAGGACGACGCGTTCGCCGAGGAGGGCTACGACGCCGGGGACTGGGCCGAGGTCACGGTCCCCGGGCACTGGGTCCTCCAAGGGCATGGCGCCCCCATCTACACCAACCACCTCTACCCCTTCCCGGTCGACCCGCCGCGCGTCCCGACCGAGAACCCCACCGGCGACCACCTGCGGGTCTTCGACCTGCCGACGGACTGGCCCGACCTGACCGAGGGCGGTGCCGTGCTCCGCTTCGACGGGGTGGAGTCCTGCGCGCGGGTCTGGCTGAACGGCACGGAGATCGGCGAGTTCAAGGGGTCGCGGCTGCCGCACGAGTTCGCGGTCGGCCATCTGCTGAAGACCGCGGGCAATGTGCTGGCGGTGCGTGTCCACCAGTGGTCGGCCGGCTCCTACCTGGAGGACCAGGACCAGTGGTGGCTGCCCGGCATCTTCCGTGATGTGACGCTGCTGCACCGTCCGGCGGGCAGCGTCCTGGACTTCTTCGTGCACGCCTCCTACGACCACGTCACGGGCGAGGGCACGCTGCGGGTCGACTCCGACGTCGACGGCCGGGTCACCGTGCCCGCCCTGGACATCGATGTCGCGACGGGCGAGCCGGTGACCGTCGCGGTCCAGCCGTGGACGGCGGAGACGCCGAAGCTGTACGACGGCTTCCTCACCACCGACGGCGAGCGGGTGCCGCTGCGCATCGGTTTCCGCACGGTCGTCCTCGAGGACGGCCTGCTCAAGGTCAACGGCAAGGCGGTCCTCTTCAAGGGCGTCAACCGGCACGAGTGGCACCCCGAGAAGGGGCGCGCGCTCGACCTGGAGACGATGCGCGAGGACGTGCTGCTGATGAAGCGGCACAACATCAACGCCGTCCGCACCTCGCACTACCCGCCGCACCCGGCCTTCCTCGACCTGTGCGACGAGTACGGGCTGTGGGTGATCGACGAGTGCGACCTGGAGACCCACGGCTTCGTCGAGCAGAACTGGCGGGACAACCCCGTCGACGACGACCGCTGGACGCCGGCCCTGCTGGACCGCGCCGCCCGCATGGTCGAACGGGACAAGAACCACCCGTCGGTGGTGATCTGGTCCCTGGGCAACGAGGCCGGCACCGGACGTGGCCTGACCGCCATGGCCGAATGGATCCACGGCCGTGACGCCTCGCGCCTGGTGCACTACGAGGGCGACATCGACTGCCGCGACACCGACGTGTACTCGCGGATGTACGCCGCCCACGAGGAGGTCGACCGCATCGGCCGCGGTCTGGACGGCGGCACCCACCGGCGGCGCCGGCTTCCCTTCATCCTCTGCGAGTACGCCCACGCCATGGGCAACGGCCCCGGCGGCCTCGCCGACTACCAGCGGCTGTTCGAGGCGCACGAGCGGCTCCAGGGCGGCTTCGTCTGGGAGTGGATCGACCACGGCGTCAAGGACGACCGCCACGGCTACGCGTACGGCGGCGACTTCGGCGAGGAGCTGCACGACGGCAACTTCGTCTGCGACGGCCTGCTCTTCCCCGACCGCACCCCCTCCCCCGGGCTGGTCGAGTTCAAGAAGGTGGTCGAGCCCGTCGGAATCGTCGGGGACGGCGCGGACGGCACCGTACGCGTCACCAACAAGCAGGACTTCGCGGACCTGTCGGCGCTCGCCTTCGAGTGGTCGTTCCAGGTGGACGGCGAGACGGTGGCCTCCGGCCCGCTGGCGGTTCCGGCGCTCGCGCCGGGCGAGTCGGCGGACGTGAAGCTGCCGGCGCCGCCGGCCGACGCGCCGGAGGGCCTGGAGACCGGGTGGACGGTCCTCGCCGCACAGGCCGAGGAGACCGCGTGGGCCCCGCGGCACCATGTGGTCGCGTGGGGCCAGGTGCCCGTCGCCGCGCGGGCGGTGGCGTCCGTGGCCGCGACCGACCGGCCGGCCGCCGGCGAGCGGATCATCACCCTCGGCCCTGCCTCCTTCGACGTCCGCACGGGCGCGCTGCGCACCATCGGAGCGGTGGCGGTGAGCGGGCTGCGGCTGGACGTGTGGCGGGCGCCCACCGACAACGACGAGGGCGCCCCCTGGCAGTCCGACGTCCGCCACGGCGAGCTGTGGCGCAAGCTCGGCCTGCACCGTATGCGCCACCGTCTGGACGCGGTGGAGGTCGACGACGGCGCGCTGACCGTACGGACCCGGGTGGCGCCCGCCGCCTGGGAGGTGGGCCTGGCCACCGTCTACCGCTGGACGTCCGACGGCGACCGGCTGAAGCTGACGGTGTCGGTGACGCCCGAGGGCGACTGGACCGTGCCGCTGCCCCGGCTCGGCATCCGGTTCGGGCTGGCCGAGGCGGACGCGGTGCGGTGGTTCGGCGGCGGTCCGGGCGAGGCGTACCCGGACACCCGGTCGGCGTCGCAGGTCGGCCGCTGGCACTCGACGGTGGACGATCTGCAGACGCCGTACGTCCGTCCCCAGGAGAACGGCGCCCGTGCCGACGTCCGCTGGGCGGAGATCGGCGGGCTGCGGATCGAGGGCGACCCGGAGTTCTGGTTCAGCGCCCGGCGCTGGACGAACGAGCAGCTGGACGCCGCCCGGCACCGCACCGACCTGGTGCCGGGCGGGACGGTGTGGGTCAACCTCGACCACGGCCAGCACGGCATCGGCTCGCAGTCGTGCGGCCCGGGCCCGCTGCCGCGGTACTTCCTGGACGTCGCGCCCGCCGAGTTCTCCTTCGTGTTCTCGGAGAGCGTCTGAGCGTGACCGCACTGAGCACCGCCGTGGCCGGCCGGGTCGTCACCCGGCCGGCCACGGCCGCGCGCTCGCTCCCCCAACTCACCCGGAGGTTCCACGAGTGAGCGGCAGCATCGAGGTGCGCGGTCTGTCCCGCACCTTCCACACGACCGTGCGCCGGCCCGGCTTCGGCGGCGCCCTGCGCTCCCTGGTCGCCCCCCAGCGGGTCGCCAAGCACGCCGTCAGCGACATCGGCTTCGACGTGGCCGCGGGTGAGCTCCTCGCCCTGCTCGGCCCGAACGGCGCCGGCAAGTCCACCACCATCAAGATGCTCACCGGCATCCTCACCCCCACCTCCGGCGAGGCGCGCGTCGCGGGCGTGGTTCCGTACCGGGACCGGGAGCGCAACGCCCGCAACATCGGCGCGGTGTTCGGGCAGCGCACCCAGCTGTGGTGGGACCTTCCGGTGCGCGAGTCGTTCGCGATCCTGCGGGACATCTACGAGGTGCCCAAGGCCGAACACGCCGTCCGGCTGCGGGAGTTCGACGAACTGCTCGACCTCTCCTCCTTCTGGGACACCCGGGTGCGGCATCTCTCCCTCGGCCAGCGGGTGCGCTGCGACCTGGCCGCCGCGCTGCTGCACGACCCGCCCGTCGTCTTCCTCGACGAGCCGACGATCGGCATGGACGTCGTCGTCAAGGAACAGGTCCGCGAGTTCCTGCGGCACCAGGTCGAGCAGCGCGGCAGGACCGTCCTGTTGACGACGCACGACATGACGGAGGTAGAGCGGCTCGCCGAACGCGTGGTGCTGATCAATCACGGGCGGCTCGTGCTGGACGGCACGCTCGAGGAGATCCGCCGCACGTTCGGCTCCACCTGGCAGGTGCGGGCCACCCTCGCCGACCCGCAGGCCGAGGTCGTGCCCCTGCCGGGCATCGCGGTGCTGCGGCGCGAGGGCGCCCGCGTCGTCTTCGGCCCCGAGGGGACCGACGGGACCGGGGGGCCCGAGGGGGCGGGGATGGGGGCGAGCCGTGGCGTCACCGTCCATCAGGCCCTCAAGGCGGTCATCGAGCGGTACGAGGTGACGGACATCGCCCTCGACGAGGCCGACCTGGAGGACGTGATGCGCGCCGCGTACGCGCAGGCCGGGGACGTGTGATGGCCGACGTCCTCCACGCCTGGCGGGCGGCCCGGGTCACCCCGCTCGGTGAGCTGCACACCCCGCCCCGGATGACGGCCGCGCTGCTGCGGCTGACCGTGCAGGTCGTGCTGGTGGCGTCGCTGTGGCGCGGCCTGTACGCGCAGTCCGGCACGACCGCCGGGCTCGACCGCGGCCAGGCGGTCACCTACGCGGTGCTGGCCGTACTGGCGTCCCGGCTGCGGGAGCTGGACCAGTTCGCGGGCCGGGACTCCGTCATCCAGCACATGCACTTCGGCACCATCGTCTACTGGTACCTGCGGCCGCTGCCGCCCCAGCGCTACTACGCCCTGCGGGCGTTGGGCGAGCAGGTGTACGGGTTCGCGTGGGCGCTCGCCGGATACGCCGTGTGCCTGGCGGCCGGGGTCGTCGAGCCGCCCCGCTCGGCGGCCGCGGCGGGGGTGTTCGCGCTGAGCCTGCTGCTGGGCCAGTGGGTGCTGTACTACGTGATGCTCGCGCTAGACCAGCTGTGTTTCTGGACGCTGCGCAACCACGCGGCGATGCTGATCCTCGTCTTCGCGCAGAACCTGCTGTCCGGGGTGTACGCGCCGCTGTGGTTCTTCCCGGACTGGTTCATCACGCTGAGCGCATTCCTGCCCTTCCAGGCGACGCTGAGCGTGCCGCTGTCGCTGTACGTGGGCCGCGTCGAGCCGGCCGACGCGCCCTTGCAGTTGGCGATCCAGGCGGCCTGGGTGGTGGTGCTCGCGCTGTTCACCCGGTTCCTGTGGTACCGGGCCGCCCGCCGTGTGATCTCCCAGGGAGGCTGATGCCGTTGAACGCGGTCCGGATCATCTGGCGCGTCACGCGTCTCAACTTCCGCGCGCAGCTGGAGTACCGCACCGAGTTCCTGATGATGATCGCGATCGGCGCGGTCTGGCAGGTGTCGGTGATCGTGTTCGCGACGGTGCTGCTGTCCCGGTTCACCGGGATGGGCGGCTGGGACAGCTCGGACGTGCTGCTGATCCCGGCGACGCGGATGCTCGCCCACGGGTTGTTCGTGCTGTTCCTGGGCCGGACGCACGGTCTGGGCCGGCACATCCAGGAGGGTGTGATCGACACCTACCTGGTCCGCCCGATGCCGGTGCATCGCCAGGTCCAGCTGGCGTACTTCCCCACCAACGCGATCGGTGACCTGACGGTGGCGGCGGGTCTGATGGCGGGCGCGCTCAGCCGCAGCGACCTCGACTGGACGGCGGGCCGGATCGCGTATCTGATCGCGGCGCTCCTCGGCGGAATGCTGCTGGAGGCGGCCCTGTTCACGGTGGTGGCCTGTGCCGCCCTGCGTTTCCCGGCGGCCGACTACTGGGGCCGCTGGCTGGAGGAGCTCCTCGGCACGTTCGGCAGCTATCCGCTCAACGTCCTGCCGAGGGCGGTCGGCGGCTTTCTGACGTTCGCCCTGCCGCTGGCGTTCGTCGCCTACTTCCCGGCCGCCGTCCTGACCGGCCACGGGCACGACACCGGTGTCCCGCACTGGCTGGCGGCGGCCTCCCCGCTGCTGGGCGTGGTGGCGTACCTGGGATCGCGGCTGCTGTGGCGATGGAGCCTGCGGCACTACACGGGCGTGAACGGCTGACGGACCGGCCCGGACGGGCCCTCGGGCAACGGGGCCGCCGGGGGCCGGCCGGCCGGTCGGCCGACCGAGCGGGTGCGGCCCGCCGACCAAGCGGGTGCGCCCCGCCGACCAAGCGGGTGCGCCCGCCGACCAAGCGGGTGCGCCCGCCGACCAAGCGGGTGCGCCCGCCGACCGAGCCGGTGCGCCCCGCCGGCTGAGCGGCGCGAGCCGCCGACCCCACGGGGTGACCCGCCGACCGAGCGGCGCGAGCCGCCGACCGCACCGGGCGGCCCGCCGGCCGAGCGGCGCGGTCGGCGCGTCTTACGCCTTCCGGTACGCCCGCAGGAACGCCGCCACGCCGCCTGTGACGAGGCGTTCGGTCTCCTCCTTCGGCAGCGGCAGCACGCCGTAGTGGGACCTCAGGGTCAGGGTGTGGGAGATCAGGCCCGAGAAGTGCGTGACCGCCAGGTCAGCGTCACCGTGCAGGTCGAGGAGGCCGGCGGCGGCGAGGCCCTCCAGGGCCTCGGCCAGGGCGCGGGCGACCGGTTCGGGCCCGGCCTCCCGCCATGCCTGGAGCACCTCCGCCGGGACGTGGTCGGCTTCGGCGTGGATGTGGCGGACCAGCGCGAAGTGGTTCGGGAAGTCCGTCATGAGGCCGACGAAGCCACGGGCGAGGGCGATGAGATCACGTTCCAGGTCCTCGGGGCGGGGTGGCCGCTCGGGGTCCAGCACCGCCCTGAGGATGCCCAGCTGGGCGTCCCGCACCTCGGAGGAGGTCCAGGTGACGACGGTGCTGAAGAGCTGGGCCTTGCCGCCGGGGAAGTGGTTGTAGAGCGTGCGCGTCGACACGCCGGCCTCGGCCGCGAGCGCGTCGACCGAGGCACGCGCGTAGCCCTCGCGTCCGAAGACCGTGCAGGCCGCTCCCGCCATCGCGACCCATTTGTCCACCCTGCGGCGCGGGAACTCGCGCAGCGCCCTCTCCCTCCACGCCTCGTTGCTGCTGCCCACGTCCGTCTCCTCCCGCGATCTCCCCCGAGCCTACTTACAACGGACGTTGTAACTTTTACAACGCTCGTTGTACGTTACCGGTGTGAGGCCGCACCGCGTGGCCCGTCCCGCCCCCGAAGGGGCCCGGGAGAACAAGGGGGACACCCATGACCACGACCACCCTCACCGCGCCGCCGTTGCGCGTCGCCGTCATCGTCGGCAGCGTCCGCGAGGGCCGCCAGGGCCGTGCCGTCACCGACTGGTTCCTGACCGTCGCCGCCGACCACACCGATCTGGAGCTGGACGTCGTCGACCTGGCCGGCGTCGACCTGCCCCTGGTGATGCCCGGCTGGGGCGGCTCACCCGACCCGCGGGCCGTGGCCGCGCTCGCGGACGTCTCGCCGCGGCTGGCCGCCGCCGACGCGTTCGTCGTCGTCACGCCCGAGTACAACCACAGCTTCCCGGCCGCTCTGAAGAACTTCATCGACTGGCACCACTCCGAGTGGCAGGCCAAGCCGGTCGGCTTCGTCTCCTACGGCGGCCTGGCCGGCGGGACCCGCGCGGTGGAGCAACTGCGGACGGTGTTCGCCGAGTTGCACGCCACGACCGTGCGCGACCAGGTCAGTCTGCACGGGCCGTGGTCGGGCCTCGGGGAGGACGGCCTCCCCCTGGACGCCACCGTCTGCGAGGGCGCCGCCAAGGGCATGCTCGGACAACTCGACTGGTGGGGACGGGCGTTGCGCGCCGCCCGGGCGAACCACCCCTACCAGGCCTGAGGGGGCGCGGGCCATGGCCACGACCGAGGCCGCCGACGGGGACGCCCAGGCACCGCCCGGCTCACGCGGGGCGCCCGACACCTCCCCGTCCGCACTGAACCGCATCCTGCTCGTCGTGATCACCGGCTCGCTGATGTCGGTGCTCGACATGACCATCGTCAACGTCGCGCTGCGCGATCTGTCGCACGCGTTCGGCGCCCCGCTGGAGACGATCCAGTGGACCGCCACCGCCTACACGCTGGCGCTCGCCGCCGTCGTCCCCACCGCCCCGTGGACCATGGCCCGCATCGGCGCCAAGCGCGCCTATCTGACCGCGCTGGTGCTGTTCACCCTCGGGTCGCTGCTCGCCGCGTGTGCCTGGGACGCGCCCAGCCTGATCGCGTTCCGCGTGGTGCAGGGCCTCGGCGGCGGGCTGCTCATGCCGGTGGGGATGGGCATGGCGATGGCGGCCGCTGACCGGGAACGGTTCGGCCGCACGATGGCGCTGCTCGGGCTGCCCGTGCTGGTCGGCCCGGTGGCCGGTCCGGTGCTCGGCGGGCGGCTGCTGGACTCCCTCTCCTGGCAGTGGATCTTCCTGGTCAACGTGCCCGTGGGAGCGTTGGCGCTGGTGCTCGCCGTGAGACTGCTGCGCCCGGACGCGCCCCGGGGGACGGCACCCGCACCCGGGCTGGACGTCCCCGGCCTGCTGATGCTGTCCCCGGGGCTCGCCCTGCTGCTGTACGGGCTGGCCCGGGGCGGCGAGCGCGGCGAGTTCGCGACGCCGGGGGTGCTGCTGCCGGCGCTCCTCGGAGCGGCGCTGATGGCCGGCTTCGTCCGACGCTCACTGACCGTGCGTCACCCGCTGCTGGATCTGCACCTGTTGCGGGACCGGACGTTCGCCGTCGGTATCGGCACCCTCGCACTGTTCACCTGCGGCTACTTCGGTTCGATGCTGCTGGGGCCGGTGT
The DNA here is from genome assembly GCF_026008495.1 of Streptomyces sp. A012304. Lineage (GTDB taxonomy): Bacteria > Actinomycetota > Actinomycetes > Streptomycetales > Streptomycetaceae > Streptomyces. The sequence goes on along the minus strand of NZ_BQUN01000087.1, from coordinate 66,073 downwards.
ACTGGCAGCAGGTGCGGGGCTGGAGCGCCACCGCGACCGGGCTGCTCGGGGTGCCCGTGGGACTCGCCGTGGGGACGACCATGCAGATCGCCTCGCGCCGCGTCGACAAGGTGTCCCCGCGCCACCTGATCCTCACGGGGATCGTGGTGGGGGCGGCGGGGATGGCGCTGACGGGGCTGCTGATCGGGGTGGAGGACGTGCCGGCCTGGCAGCCGGTGAGCGCGTCGGTGCTGATGGGGATCGGTGCGGGGATGTCGCTGATGCCGACGACCACCACCGCGAGCCGTGATCTGCCGAGGGACCGCATGGCCGCGGCGGGCACCGCGCTCAGCATCAACGCCCAGGTGTGCGCGTCGGTCGGCACCGCGCTCGTCTCGGTGGTCCTGGGTTCCGCGGGCCAGGACCCGGCCGGCTTCCGCACGTCCTACCTGGTCGCAGCCGCCCTGCTGACCTTGGCACTAATACCGGCGACACGGTTGCCGACGGGACGGACCTGAGGCACGACACGGCCGGCGGCGGCACGGTCACCGCAGTCCACCGACTGCAGGACGGCCGCCGAGAACCGCCTGGGCGTACCCCGCTGCGCGGGCGTCACGGTGTGGGGGCTGACCGACAAGTACGCACGGGTGGCGGGCACGTTCAGCGGGTACGGCGCGGCCCTGCCGTACAACAAGAGCTACGGCGCCCAGCCCGCCGGCCGGCGTGGCGGGCCCGCACACCGGCCGGCGGGCGCCCGGCTCGCAGAACCCGGGGTGCTTTCGCACGGGCGGCCGGTTCAGAATGACCTCATGGACGACCCCTACGGCATCCCCCGCCCCCGCGAGGTGCGGCCCGGCGAGTACCCGGTGTGGGACGAGGCGCTGGCCCTCGTCAACCGGGACCTGGCCGCGCTGCTGCCGGAGCGGGGCCCGCTGCGCCTGCTGGCCCTGCCACCCTGGGAGCAGGAGGAGTCGGCGCGGGAACACGTGTACGTCGCCCTGCCCGACGGCCGCTGGCACGGCTCCGACCTGTGGCACGGCTCCCAGACGGATCCGCCGGCCGCGCTCGGCGCAGTCGCCGAGGCCGCGCAGGACACGGTGATGGAGTGCCTGTGGCAGGTCTGGCCCGTCTGCGCGGAGCACGGCGTCGGCATGCACGTACGGGAGGAGGAGGACCGGCCGGTGTGGTGGTGCTCGGGCGGCCGCCGTCCGGGCGACCCGGCGCACACCCGGGCGGCCGTCGGCGCACTCGACGCACTGCACCGGCCGCGCCGGGCCCGCCGCGAACGCCGGTGACCCCCTCTTCCGGCGAGGGACGGGCGACCGACGGGTGATCCAGGCACGACGGATCACATCGGCACTCACTGTTTCCCCAAGTGCCCTTGTCCGTCACACTGGTTGGCCTCGAAGCTGAACAGCGTTCACGTTCCCACGGCTCCTCCCACCGGAGACACCCCCACCATGAGAAGACTGATCGGCACCCTCGCGGCCGCCGCGCTGGCCGTCACCGGCCTCGCCACCTCCGGCGCCACGCCCGCCGCGGCCGCCACCACCGGGTCCTTCAACGTCCTGACGTACAACATCGCGGGCCTCCCCCTCGGCCTCGGTGACAGCGACCCGGAGACCAACACCCCGTTGATCGGGCAGCGCCTCGGCCCGTACGACATCGTGAACGTGCAGGAGGACTTCAACTACCACGCCTCCCTGTACGCCAACGACACCCACCCGTACCGCACCGCGACCAGCGGCGGAGCGCTCTTCGGCGACGGTATGAACACGCTGTCCGACTTCACCTTCGAGGACTTCCAGCGGGTGAAGTGGAACAACTGCACGGGCACGAACTGCCTGACCCCCAAGGGGTTCTCCCTCGCCCGGGTGCGCCTCGCCGAGGGCGTGTTCGTCGACCTGTACAACGTCCACACCAACGCGGACTCCACGGACGACGCCCTGGCCGCCCGCCGGGCCAACATCGATCAGCTGTCGGACTTCATCCAGGCCCATTCGTCGGGCAACGCGGTGATCGTGATGGGTGACACCAACACGCGCTACACCCGCAGCGGCGACAACATCCGCACCCTGCTCGGTGAGAACGGCCTCACGGACGCGTGGGTGAAGCTGGTCAAGGGCGGTACGCCGCCGGCGCAGGGCAGCGACGCGCTGATGTGCGACGCCGCCGCGCCGACCGACGACTGCGAGGTCGTGGACAAGGTCCTCTACCGCGGCAGCGACCTCGTGTCCCTGAACGCCACCCGCTACCACAACGACTGGGCGAAGTTCCTGCGCTCCGACGGCAAGCACCTCTCCGACCACTTCCCGCACACGGTCGACTTCTCCTACACCCTGAACTCGTCACTGCGGGCGAGCGACTTCTTCGGCGGCCCGCACGGCACGGCGTTCAACGACGCGGACGACCTGCCGGCGTCCCCCTCCCCGCGCACCCTGACCCTGCGCGGCGCCTCCCGCCTGGACGCGGTGTCCCTCACCCACGACGGCGGCACGACCCTGACCCACGGCGGCACGGGCGGCACGGCGACGTCGCTGACGCTCGCGGCGGGCGAGCACCTCACCTCCGTCAAGCTGACGCAGGGCCAGAGGGACGGCCGTACCAGGATCTTCTCCGCGTCCTTCGGCACCGACAAGGGACGCACCCTCACCGCCGGTACGGCGACCTCGGACACGAAGACCTTCACGGCGCCTGCCGGCTGGCAGATCGTCGGCTTCACGGGACGCTCGGGGAGCGAGATCGACAAGCTGGGCGTGGTGTACGCGCCGATCGGCTGAGCCGGCTCCCGCCGACCGCGGCCGCACGGCCGCACTCGGACGGCGGGACCCGGGACGCGGTGGCGGCGGCGCACTTCGCCGACCGCCACCGCGGGCTCGTACCGGACCCGGGAGCCACGGCGGCGGCCCGCACGCGGGAACCTCGCCTAAGATCCTGACGGAACCATCGGTCGGATCACATCCGGCAGGTCCGCACCGCCCCCGTCCGTCACGTACCGCTTCATCAGCAAGGCGCGCCCATGCCCCGAGCCGGCATCACCTCCGACCGTCTGGTCGCAGCCGCCGCCGACCTCGCCGACGAGGTCGGGTTCGAGAACGTCACCGTCTCCGCGCTGGCCCGCCGCTTCGGCGTCAAGGACGCCAGCCTGTACTCGCACGTCAAGAACCTCCAGGACCTGCGCACGCGACTCGCGCTGCACGCCGGGGCCGAGATGATCGACGAGATCGCGGAGGCCGTCGCGGGACGGGCCGGCAAGGACGCGCTCGCCGCCTTCGCCGGAGCCTACCGGGCATACGCGCTACGGCATCCGGGGCGCTACGCGGCCACCCAGATCCCCGTCGACCAGACCCTGATCGCCGACACGCCCGCGCTGCGCCGTACCGCCGAGATCACCTACGGCATGCTGCGCGCCTACGGCCTGGACGAACCGGACCTCACCGACGCCGTCCGTCTGCTGCGCAGCACCTTCCACGGGTACTGCGCGCTGGAGGCCGGCGGCGGCTTCGGAGCTCCCCGGGACGTGCGGCGGTCGTGGGACAAGGCGGTCGACGCGCTGCACGTGGCGCTCACGCACTGGCCCCGCGAGGAGTAGCCGCGCCGGCCGAGGGACCGCCCCCGGCTCAGCCCGCGGCCCGCTCCTTCGCGCTGCGCTCCACGCAGAACTCGTTGCCCTCCGGGTCGGCGAGGACCGCCCAGCCGGTGCCGTCGGGGTTGCGGCGGTCCGCGACCAGGGTGGCGCCGAGGGCGATCAGACGCTCGACCTCCTCGTCACGGGTGCGGTCCTGAGGCTGGAGGTCGATGTGGACGCGGTTCTTGACGGCCTTCTTCTCCGGGACCGTGACGAAGAGCAGCCCCGCCCCCTCGATCAGCGCCTCCTCGTCGCCCGGCTCGTCGTCCTGGTGGATCGGCTGGCCGAGGACCTCGGACCAGAAACTCGCCAGGGCGTGGGCGTCGGAACTGTCGATCGTCGTGTGCCGGATCTTGGAAGTCATGCGGCGGATTCTTCTGCACGGCCCGTACGCCCGGCAACGGAGATAACCCGGCCAGGCCCACCGCAGGGCCGGCGCGGAGGCGGGCGCGCGGTCACGCGTCTTCCTCGGCGCGGGATGCCGCGCGCGGTGTCCTGACCCGTACGGCGTCCCGCGCGTCGACCGCCGCGCCCGCCAGCCGCACCGTCACCTCGGGCCCTGACCGCCACCGGACGTGGATCTCGTGCGCCCCGTCCGAGCCCTCGGCGTCCGGCTCCGCCTCCACCCGCACGCAGACGAGGTCCGCCAGCGGCACCGGCCGCGGTTCGGCGGTGAGTCGGGCCAGCGCGACGAAGAGGGTGGCGCCGTCAGCGACGGTCCCCGTGAGGGAATCGGCCGGCCCGGCGGTCACCGAGAGGAAGTCGGCCGGCCCGGAGACGGGCAGGATCTCCGCCCGTACGCCCTCCCGTGCCGCCCAGCCGGTCACGGCCACCGGCGTCCCGGGCTCCGCCCCCGTCACCAGGTGGGCCCGCACCTCCGCCGCCCCGTGCGCGAGCACCACACTGGTCACCCGCGCTCCCCCGCCCGCCGTGTGCCGCGAGGCCACCCAGCCGTCCCCGACCCCCAGCGGTTCGATACCGGTACGGCTGGGGTCACCCCCGACGGCCACGCTGTTGTCGTACGCCGGTGAGGGAGCCGTCACCGTCGAGTACGCGAGCCGCGTGTAGTACGGGTCGTAGCGGACGTCCTCGCTGCCGTGGTTGTGCAGGCGGACCAGGCCGTCCGAACGGGTGCTCTGCACAAGCCAGTTGGGTGGTGCGACGGGGGTCACCGCGTCCGCCCGCTCGGTCGGGCCCGGCTCCTCCCTCGCCGTCCACACCTCGTGGTCCGCGGGGAGCAGGAGCCCGAGGAAGCCCTTGCTCGCCCAGTAGGGGGAGGCAGGCCCCGAATAGCCTTGCAGCACGGCGGGGTCGGGGCCGTGCCAGCCGAGGGTCAGCAGTCCGCGTTCGTCGACGGCGCCCCGCTCCAGGAAGTACTTCAGGGCGCCGGAGGCCAGGCGGCGGGTCTCCCCCGGCGACAGCGGGGTGTGGCCGGTCAGGGCGCCCAGCCACAGGGGGACGGTGGTGGCGAAGCGGTAGGTGAGGGAGCGGCCCTGGTGCATCGGCGCGCCGTCGCCGCCGAACAGACGGGCGTAGTCCGCGAGATGACGCGAGAGCCGGCCTCCGTACAGGTCCAGCAGGCGTCGGTCGTCGGCGAGCCAGGCGTGCAGGACCGGGTAGAGGTGCATCGCCCAGCCGTTGTAGTAGTCGAAGGCGCGGCCCTCGCCGTCCGTGTACCAGCCGTCGCCGACATACCACTGCTCGATGCGCTCCAGGCCGCGGTCGATCGCCTTGCGTGCGCTCTCCGGTCGCCAGTCGATCGCATACAGAAAACCGCCGACCGTCACCGGGAACAGCTCCCAGTTGCACGGCCACGGTTCGGCGGTGAGCGCGTCCCCGAGCCAGGCGGCGGCCCGCTGCCGCACCCGGTCGTCCAGGCGGTCCCAGAGCAGGGGCCGCGTCAGCCGCAGGGCCAGCGCGATCGAGGCCGCCTCGACCAGCGGCTGGCTCCGGTCCTCGACGCGGGGCCAGACGCCGTCGACTCCGGCGGCGAGTCCTTCCGCGTAGCGTTCCAGGGCCGTCTCGTCGCGGCGGAAGGCGGCGAGGAGCAGGGTGCGGGCGTAGCCCTCCAGACCGTCGGAGAGACGGCCGGACCAGCTCTCACGGTCGCCGGGGAGGTGGTAGAGGGCGCGGTCCTCGGTGGCGTACGGCTCCACCGCGGCGAGCAGGGCGTCGGCGGCCGCCTCCCAGTGGGCGCGGGTGAAGCCGGTGCGGGGGCCGAGGGCGGGGTCGGGCGGGGGCAGGTGCATCGGTGCTCTTTCGGTCGGGGGCCACAACCTGGGGGCGGTCCGGTTCCCGTCGGGCCGCCCCAGGGACTCATCCCACCCGCACCGCGCCCTTCGGCACCAGACTCAGGGCGAGGAGTTCGTCACGGACGAGCTGCGCGTACACCGTGGCACCGTGCACGGAGGTGTGCGTGTTGTCCCGTTTCTCGTTGTAGAGGTACAGCGCCTTGGAGCCCTCCACGCCCAGGGACTCCACCAGCGCCTTGGTCTTCGCGGTGAGGTCGATCAGCGGGACGTCCAGCGCGGCGGCCACCGAGCGGATCACCGCCGGGTGGTCGACGCCGAGGCCGTTGACCAGCAGGGCGGTGCCGTTGTTCAGGGTGCCGTCGGCGTTGAACCAGCGGCGCACGATCGGGGTGACGAGCACCGGCTCGCCGCCCTTCTCCCGGACACCCGCGACCAGCGTCTCCAGGTTCGCCCGGTAGGTCGCCTCGTCGGTGGTCTTGTCGTTGTGGGCGAGCTGGATCAGCACCAGGTCGCCCCGGCGGATCTGCGGCTGGACGGTGGCCCACAGCTGCGGGTTGCCCAGGTAGGTGACCGTACTCTCCCCGGAGTCGGCGTAGTTGGCGACGGAGACGCCCTTGCGCAGGTACCGCGGCAGCTGCTGGCCCCAGCCGGCGTAGGGGTCGCCGGGCTGGTCGCAGACGGTGGAGTCACCGACCAGGAAGATCTGGCGGGCGTGCCGTGCGGGCGTGACGCGGATGTCGGCGAGCGCGGGGGCCGCGCCGGAGAGGACCAGGTCCAGGCCGGGGGTGCCGGCCGCGCCGGTCGGCTCGCCCTCGGGGGTGCGGACGTTCACCGTGAAGCTGCGGGCGACCCGCTCGCCGGCCGGGACGGCGGTCTCGGGCAGCAGGGAGCGCCGGGTCTCGCCGCCGATCGCGGTGCTCGACGCCGCCTCGCCGCCGAGCAGCACCTTCACGTCGTACGTGCCGGGCGGCACGTCGAAGTGGCAGGCGGTGGCCGAGCAGTGGTCGATGCCGAGCGCCGGGCGGCCGGTGTGGGCCTGGGCGGCGGGCACGGCCGTCAGCGCGGTGGTCAGGGTCAGCGCCGCCAGCACGGCTGGGGTGAAACGTCTCACGTGCGGCTCCTCCGTCACGGCAACAGGACCTGGCGGTGGACCGTACCGCCTTTGGCAAGCGCTTTCTAGTCTCTGAGCCTATTTCACAGGATCATCAACTTCCCGAGGGTGAAAGCCCTTTCGCGAAATCGATTCAACTGTCACTCTGCCAACCACACCCGCACCCCCACACCTCCGAAGGAGGCACCCCCATGTCCGGATCCGACAGCCCCAGGCCGGTCCGACGCCGTACCTTCGTGCTCGGCACCGTCGGCGTCACGGCCGCCGCCGGCTCGGCCGCCCTCGCCGGTCCCCTCGCCACCCCCGCGTCCGCCGCGGCCTTCGGCTGGAGCGACGACGGCTCGAACTACGTCGTCGACACCGGCGCCAACCTCGTCTTCAAGGTCAGCAAGTCCAACGGCGACCTGACCTCACTGGTCTACCGGGGCGTCGAGTACCAGGGCTACGGCGGCATGAACTCGCACATCGAGTCCGGCCTCGGCACCTCCACGGTCACCCTCAGGCAGTCCGGCTCGACGATCCTGATCTCCGTCGCCTACGGCACCCTCAGGCACTACTACGCGGCCCGCAGCGGCGAGAACAACATCTACCTGTGGACCAACAAGGCCGACACGTCGGTCTCCGCCACCCGCTACATCCTGCGCGTGAATGAAGGGCCTGTTCCTCAACGACGAGCCCGACTCCTACACCTACGCGCCCACCACCATCGAGGCCTCGGACGTGTTCGCGAAGTCCGACGGCCAGACCCGCTCCAAGCACTACTCGAAGCTGCGCGTCATGGACTACGACTACGTCGGCTGGTCGGCCGGCGGCGTCGGGCTGTGGATCGTGCGCAGCAACCACGAGAAGGCCTCCGGCGGCCCCTTCTACCGCTCCCTCCTGCGCCACCAGAGCGCGGACGGCGGCGGCCTGTACGAGATCCTGTACTACGGCCAGAACCAGACCGAGGAGCAGCGTTTCGGCCTCCAGGGTCCGTACGTCATCGCCCTCACCGACGGCGGCGCCCCCTCGTCGTCACTGTTCCCGGGCACCCTGACCACCCCCTGGGCGGACTCGCTCGGCATCGCGGGGTACGTCGGCGCGAGCGGGCGGGGCCGGGTCGCCGGCGTGGGCATCACCGGGCGGAACACGGCGTACCCGTACACGGTGGGGCTCGCCAACTCGGCGGCACAGTACTGGGGGTCGGCGCGGGCCTCGGACGGCTACTACTCGATCGGCGGGGTGCTGCCGGGGACGTACACGCTGACCGTCTACAAGAGCGAGCTGGCCGTATACAGCACACAGGTCACCGTGTCCGCGGGATCGACGACCACGCTCAACTCGATCGCCGTCCCGTCCTCGAACGACCCGGGCAACGCGAGCGCGATCTGGCGGATCAACGACTGGACCGGCACGCCGAGCGGCTTCAAGAACGCCGACCTGATGACGTACGCGCATCCGTCGGACGTCCGGGCCGCCGCCTGGACCGGCAACGTGGTCATCGGCAGCGGCAGCGAGACCTCCGCCTTCCCCTGCTATCTCTGGAAGGACGTCAACAGCGGTCTGCTGGTCTACTTCAAGCTGACCGCGGCCCAGGCCGCCGCCGCGCACACCCTGCGCATCGGCGTGACGACGGCCTACGCCAACGGCCGGCCGCAGGTCGTCGTCAACGACACCTGGACCTCGGTCATCCCCTCCCCGCCCACCCAGCCGAACACGCGGTCGCTGACCAACGGGTCCTACCGGGGCAACAACCACACGTTCACCTACAGCGTCCCGGCGAGCGCCTGGAAGACGGACACCAGCCAGTACAACGTGCTGAAGATCAACGTGGTGAGCGGGTCGGGGTCGACCGGGTTCCTCAGCGCGGGGACCGCGATCGACGCGATCGATCTGCTGCCCTGAGGAACCGAACGGCCATCAGGTACCGCGCGTCCACTGCTGGTTGGTACCGCCGTTGCACGTGTACGTGATGACGGCGGCGCCGTTGGCGGTGGACGCGCCGTTCACGTCGAGGCACTCACCGCTCGCCCGCGACTTGACGTTGACGTAGCTGCCGGTGGTGGTGAGCGACCACTGCTGGGTGGTGGCCGAGGCGTTGCAGTTCTCCTGGCTGACCGTGCTCGCGTTCTCCTGCACGCAGAGGGAGCTGTTCCTCACCACCAACTGGTAGTAACCGCTTCCGACGGACTTGAACCAGTACTTCTGGTTGTTGCCGCCGTTGCAGTCGTACTGCTTGATCTGGGCGCCCTGCCACAGCGACTGGCTCGTCACGTCCGCGCACTTGCCGCTGTGCCGGGCGATCAGCGTGTTGTACGTGGCGCTCGTGCCGGTGACCGTGCCGGCGGCGGTGTCGATCGTGACCTCCGGCGACCAGGACATCGACATCGTGGTCGAGGTCGGGAAGGTCAACGGCAGCCACACGTACCGCGAGTCGTTGACGGTCCCGCCGAAGGAGTTCCCCCACCGGTCGCCCATGTACAGGTACGAGGTGCCCGAAGTGCCCTGCACGGGCAGGACGTACGCCGTCTGCGAGCCGTACGTCGTCGAGTCGCCGATGTTCGTCATCGCGGTCCACGGGCCGGCGATGCTGGTCGCCGTCGCGTACTGCTGCTGGTTGGGGTTCCAGCCCGTCGCGCCCGAGGTCAGCATGAAGTAGACGCCGCCCCTCTTGAACAGGGCCGGGGCCTCGCGGTGGCCGCCGTGCCACGGGTCGGCGACCAGGCTCGCGACGCCGGTGTAGTCGGCGGTGAGCCGGTAGATGTGCAGGTCGTAGTTCTCGCGCGCGGCGGAGATCATGTATCCGGCGCCGTCGGTGTCGACGAAGACGGTGATGTCGCGGGACATGTGCTGGCCGAGCGGGCGGAAGCTGCCCCGCCAGGTGTAGTTGCCGTCCACGGTGTCGGAGACGGCCACGGCGGCGCGGGCCTCGCTGTAGTCGGTGCCGTTCTCCTTGTGCATCCACATCACGAACTTGCCGGTGGCGGCGTTGTACATGACCTTCGGCCGCTCGATGTTGGCGGTGGCCAGCTCGGGGTCGCTCGCCTGGGTCAGGACGTGGTTGCGGAACTCCCAGTTCTTCAGGTCGGTGGAACGGTAGGCGTCCACGTACCGGAAGGTGTTGTCGGCGTTGCGGTGCTCACCGAACCAGTAGTAGTAGTTCCCGACCTTCAGGACCCCGCCGCCGTGCGCGTGCACGGGGTTGCCCGACGTGTCGGTGAACTGGATGCCGTTGGGGATCGTCTGGGGCGCGGCCTGGGCCGGGCCGGCGGTGGCGAGGGCGCCGGCCAGCGCCAGGCAGAGGGCGAGCAGGATCGCGTACGCGCGTCTCATCTCACGCACTTCCCTTCATGGTGTCGGCGACGGGGACGCCGAAGTCGGGGGTGCCGTCCGGATTCCAGCGAAGGCGCTGGACACGGGTGTGGCGGTTGGGGTCGTTCAGCGGGTCGCCGACGATCTCCTTGTACTGGCGGGCGTGGTAGACGAGGACGTCGGTGCGCCCGTCCTCCGCGACGGTGAAGCTGTTGTGGCCCGGGCCGTACTGCTGGGTGGTGTCGTTGCTGGTGAAGACCGGGGTCGGGGACTTGGACCAGTTCGTCGGGTTCATGAGGTCCGCGTCCGCGTCGACCGTCAGCAGGCCCATGCAGTAGTTCGCGTCGGTGGCGCTCGCCGAGTACGACATGAACAGGCGGCCGTTGCGATGGATCACCGAGGGGCCCTCGTTGACCTTGAAGCCGACGCACTCCCAGTCGAACTCCGGGGTGCTCAGCCTGACCTGGGGACCCGTCAGGGTCAGCGGGTCGGCCATCTTCGACAGCCAGATCGCGGTGTTGTTGCCCATGCCGGGCTCGTGCTGCGCCCAGGAGAGGTAGCGGGTGCCCCGGTGGGTGAAGGTGGTGGCGTCGAGGGAGAAGGTCTCCCAGGCGGTCTTCAGCTGCCCGCGCTCGACCCAGGTGCCCTGGAACGGGTTGCGGTGGCTGTTCTCCAGGACCCAGATCCGGATCGCCCAGATGTCCTCGGCGGGCGCGGAGGCGAAGTAGATGTACCACTTGCCGTCGATGTGGTGGATCTCCGGCGCCCAGATGTGCGCGCCCATGACACCGGTCGCGTGCTTGCGCCAGATGACGGACTCGGCGGCCGTCCCGATCCCGCGCAGGGTGCGGGACCTGCGCAGGATGATCCGGTCGTACTCCGGCGCGGTGGCCGTGAAGTAGTAGAAGCCGTCGGTGTGGCGGTGGATGTGCGGGTCGGCACGGTTGCGGACGAGCGGGTTGACGTAGGGGGCGGCCGGCCGGGGGCCCGCCGCGTGGGCGGCGGTGGCGGGCACCGCGGTGAGGGCGCCCGCGGCCAGGGCGCCCTTCAGCAGCAGCCTGCGGCCGGGGGACTCGGACGGGGCGTCTTCGCGGCTCATGCGGTCTGCCTTTCTGCAGGCTCCGCGCGTGCTCGGCGCGGACTCTGCGCGTGGGGGAGCACAGAAAAGAACAGAAACGTTCGGAATTTCGCACAAGATCTTTCATCCCGATCGCCGAAAAGGTAAGGGCGTGTTACCAACTGGTCAACGGGTCGCGCGAGATGACCTCGGGGTAACAAAATCCAAACCCGCCGCTCAGGAAATTTCTGTTATCGACCGGGCTCGCCGCCCGTCTCCGATCACGTGCGCAGCCATACCCACAAGACAGCGGTGGCCGCCGGAGCGCTGGCGGTCACCGCCCTCCTGCTCGGTGCCCCGCCCTCGTTCGCGGCCGGCCCCCGCGACGTGACCGCCGACGTGCTGGCGGACCGGGACGTCACCCTCGACGGCGACACGGTGGTGACCGTGCCGCCCGGGACCACCACGTACGACGGGGTGTTCAGCGGCGTCGGCACCCTCACCGTGCGCGGCGGCGGAACCCTCGTGCTCACCAAGGACAGCGACTTCACGCTGCCGAAGTCCCGGCAGCGGCAGACCGTGCGGACACTCGGCGGCAACCACCCGTATGTGACCGTGACCCGCCCCGACCCACCCGCGATCACCGTCGAGCGCGGCGCGACCCTCCAGTACGGCGACGGCGGGACGACCGGGCTGATCGGCCACTTCCCCTACGACACCCCGGCGTTCCGGCTGAACCAGGACAACATCCGGGTCGACGGCACCCTGCGGCTGTCCCTGAAGAGCGCCTACAACCTGGGCACCGTCAGCGGCTCCGGGCTGATCACCCAGCCGAGGTTCCTGTGGGGCACCTGGGACCTGTCGGGCACGCACACCTTCTCCGGGGTCATCGACAACGGCACGCAGATGAACGCCGGACGGCCGGAGTACGCGACGTCCCTGCCGAACGTTCGCAAGATCCTCAACCAGGGCACCTTCACCGTGGACACACCGCTGGGCAGGACCGTGACCATGGGCATGGACTTCTACCAGCGCGAGTACGGCAGCGACATCAACGTCCAGTCCCGGCCCGGTGGCAAGGTGATCCTGACCGGGCAGTACAGCTGGTCCGACCAGGGCGGCGACACCGACCCCTCGCTCAGCGACCCGGCCCTGAACTGGACGCCCGCGCGCAAGAACGTCAACAAGCGGGGCACCAACATCAAGGGCGCCGACGTCCACTGGGGCGACGGCACCACGAACAAGATCTTCATGCCGGGCACCGCCGAAACCGTATACATCAACCTGCTCGCGGCCCGCTCCCGCTCCACGCTCACCTTCGACTACAACGGCCCGGTGACGCTCGGCGCCCCCATCGGCGGCGGCCGTTTCCACGACACCCTGTCCGCGCCCGGCGCCGGCGACATCGTCATCGCCGGCACCAAGGGCAACGACGTCACCTTCGCGGCCGCCCAGTACTACGACGGGTCGACGACCGTGGAGAAGGGCGCGGTGCTGCGGCTGGGGTCGGGCACCACGGGCGGCGACGGCTCCCTGCTCATGGGGACGGACCGGCGGCGGATCGTGAACGACGGGACGCTGATCGTCCGCAACACCAGGAAGGCGGTCTCCCTGTCCCGGCTCGGCGGCAGCGGCTCCCTCGAGCAGGCCGGGGCCGCCACGACGACGCTCACCGGCAAGGCGGTGACGTACACCGGGGCGACGACGGTCCGCAAGGGCACGCTGGCACTGCGGGACGGCGCCACACTGGTCAACAGCCGGTCGGTGCAGCTCACCTCGGCGGCGGCGCGGCTGGACACCGGAGGCTCGGCGCTGCGCGTGACCAGCACGCTGGCCGGCAAGGGGACCGTGCGCGGCGGTGTCAGCAACGAGGGCGTGGTCGCGGGCGGGCTGACCGTGACCGGCGACTACGCACAGACCGGGCAGGGCGAACTGGTCCTGCGCGAGGCGCCGTTGAAGGTGGCCGGCAAGGTGCGGCTGGCCGGGAGCCTCGACCTCTCCGCGGCCGGCACCGACCCCGCCCCGGAGATCACCGTGCTCGACCACACCGGGCGCACCCCCGTCGTCGGCACCTTCGAGGGGCTGAAGGAGGGCGCCGAGGTGAAACTCGCCGACACCGTTTACCGGATCAGTTACCGGGGCGGCGACGGCAATGACGTCGTCCTCACCGCCGACTCCGCGAGTCCGTCGGCACAGGTGCGCGCGCAGGGCTCCTCGGGCGGTGTGGCGGCGGACACCCGCAGCGCGAACGCGTCGGACGGCGGCGGCTTCGGCTGGTGGCCCTACGTCCTGGCCGTCGGCATGCTCGTCGGCCTCATGATGCCGGTGACCAGACGCCGACGCCGGGGCCGCCGAAGCGGCGGGAGACATGCGGCGTGATGGCGGCCCGAAGGGGGCGGAGACGCACGACATGACTCCACTCCCAGGGCGGAGACGCACGGCGTGACCCCACCCCGGGGTGGAGGTGTCCGGGCAGCGGGGGCCGCGGGCCGATCGCGAACAGGGTGTCTCACATCGCGGGCGATCTGTTCGCCCAGCGGACGTTCAGCGCCGTCCGTCGCGGGTTCGACTAGCGTCGGGCCATGACCAGCGACACCCCTTCCCCGCAGTCCCCCACCCTCGCCGAGGCGCTCGCCTCGGGGGCCGTCGTCCTCGACGGCGGCATGTCCAACCAGCTGGAGTCCGCCGGGCACGACCTGAGCGACGAGCTGTGGTCGGCGCGGCTGCTCGCCGAGCGGCCCGAGGCCGTCACCGAGGCACACCTCGCCTACTTCGAGGCGGGCGCGAACGTCGCGATCACCTCCAGCTACCAGGCCACCTTCGAGGGCTTCGCCAAGCGCGGCATCGGCCGCGAGGAGGCGGCCCGGCTGCTCGCGCTGAGCGTGGAACTCGCCCGGGAGGCGGCCCGGCAGGCCCGGGACAAGGACGTCGCGCACCCGCTGTGGGTGGCGGCGTCGGTCGGCCCGTACGGGGCGATGCTCGCCGACGGCTCCGAGTACCGGGGCCGCTACGGCCTCTCGGTGGCGGAGCTGGAACGTTTCCACCGGCCCCGGCTGGAGGTGCTGGCCGCCGCCGGGCCCGACGTGCTGGCACTGGAGACCGTGCCCGACGCCGACGAGGCCGAGGCGCTGCTGCGGGCGGTGCGCGGGCTCGGGGTGCCGGCCTGGCTGTCGTACAGCGTCGCGGGCGGACGGACCCGCGCCGGGCAGCCGTCGGAGGAGGCGTTCGCCCTCGCCGCCGACGCGGACGAGGTGATCGCCGTCGGGGTGAACTGCTGTGCCCCGCAGGACGTTGCGGACGCGGTGGCGACCGCGGCGCGGGTGACGGGCAAGCCGGTCGTGGTCTACCCGAACAGCGGCGAGGCCTGGGACGCCGAGGCCCGCGCCTGGGTCGGCCGCTCCACCTTCGCTCCCGAACAGGTCCTCGGCTGGCGGGAGTCGGGCGCCCGGCTGATCGGCGGCTGCTGCCGGGTGGGCCCGGAGGCCATCGCCTCGATCGCGCGGACCCTGACGCCGGCGTGACACGCGGCCCGCGCGGCCGGTGCTCCGGCCGGGGCCACGGCCCTCTCTTCGAGGGAAACCTCGGACGCGGGCCCACCGTGCGGGCCTCCGCTGCTAGCCTCCGCTCATGGAAACCGGTTGCCGCCGGGTTTCCGAGGGGAGGGTGGGGATGACCAGGAAGAGCGGGGACGCCGCACGCAGCACCATCCGGGACGTGGCCGCCCGCGCCGGCGTGTCCGCGGCGACCGTGTCACGGGTGCTGGGCGGGGTGTATCCGGTCAGTGCGGAGACCCGGAACCGGGTGCTGCGGGCGGTGCGCGACCTGGACTACGTGGCCGACGCCCGGGCGAAGGCCGTCGCGGGGGCCGGGACGCCGACGCTGGCGTTCGTGCTGGAGGACATCACGGGGCCGTCGTTCGCCCACATGGCGCACGGCGTGGAGCGCGAGGCGACGCGGCTCGGGCATCTGTGTCTGGTGTGCAGCACGGAGGGCGACGTCCGGCACGAGCTGGAGTTCGTGGAGATGATGCGCGCCCAGCGGGCCGCCGCCGTGATCCTGGTCGGCGGCGCCGCCGACACTCCGGAGTACCGCGAGCGCA
>NZ_BQUN01000087.1:15797-50549 GCF_026008495.1 Streptomyces sp. A012304 | reverse complement strand
GGGGGGCCGCCCGCCGCTGGGACCCGGCGCGCCGGTGACGGTCGTCGAGTACGACAACGAGGGCGGCGCCTACGCCCTGGTCGCGCACGTCCTCGCCCAGGGGCACCGGCGGGTGCTCTTCCTCGGCGGCAAGCCGGACCACACCACCGCGCTCGGCCGTGAACGCGGTTACGTCGGCGCCCACCGGGCCCGCGGCCTGGAACCGGACCCGGCGCTGGTCCTGCACGGCGACTTCACCCGCGACTCCGGGCACCGGCTGATGCGCCGTGCCCTCGACGACAAGCTGGAGTTCACGGCCGTGGTGGCCGCCACCGACATGGTCGCGGCCGGCGCCCTGACCGCCCTGCACGAGGCGGGCCTGGACGTGCCGGGCGACGTGTCGCTGGCCGGTTACGACGACATCCCCTTCGCCCGCGACCTCCACCCGGCCCTGACGACCGTGCACGTCCCCTACGAGGAACTGGGCCGGCTCGCCGTCCGTACGGTCCTCGGCCGGGCACCGGACGCGAAGGGCGAGCACCTGCTGCTGGGCACGCACGTGGTGGTGCGGGACTCGGTGGCGGGGGTGGGGAAGGGGTCGCGGGCGCTGCGGTGAACCCGGACCGCCCCGCCTGGTCGCCGTACCGCCGTCGGGTCAGCGTCCTCGTGTTCCCACCCGCCGCAGCCGGCGGACCGCCGATCGCAGCTCGGTGCTGCGGAAGGGGCGGCCGGAGAGGAGGGGCTCGGGCGTGGCGGGGAGCGGGGTCTCATCGGTGCGGGCGGGCTCGGGTGTGCCGTCGGCGGTCGACCACAGATCGAGTTCCGCATCCCGTGGACCGTATGCGATATGCGGCATACCGTCGCCGAAGATCTGTACGGGATGTGCCGCGTCCCAGGCCTCCCACCCCGGATCCCCCGTCGTCGCGAACCGGACCCACGCCCCGTGCATCGCGTCGGCCAGCTCCTGCGGGGCGCCCTCGCCGGCCAGCTTCGCGGACTCGGGCACGCTCCCGGTGTCGAAGACGAAGCCCAGCTCCAGGGCGTGGCAGGCGCCCAGTCCGGGGCGCAGCGACGGCCAGGCGAACTCGTAGACGTACGACGAGCCGGGGCGGGCGTCGGCCAGCCGCTGGAGCGGCAGGCGCAGCAGGTGGTCGGTGACCATCTGGCCGACGGTCTCGGCGGTGCCGGCGTCGGGGTGCAGGGCGCGGTAGCCGCGCGGCACCTCGTGGCCGCAGTGGCAGCGGGCCATCGCGCCGGCCAGGGCGACCGCGCCGAGACGGTCGACGCGTTCCAGCAGGCCGCCCGGGACCAGCCAGAGCCGGTACTCGTCGCTGGTCCAGCCGAGCAGGAGGTCGGTGCCGTGGGCCGTGTCGCCGTCGACGAGGGCCTCCAGGGGATCGCGGGGGACCAGGTCGCCGTCGATGACGATGCCGAAGGCCGGCCCGCCCAGAACGGGGCTGCTGAGTCTGCCGATCTCGGCCTGGGTGCGCAGCAGCAGGTCACGGTCGACGGCGGCGAAGGCCTCCGCGGTGGCGGGGACCTTCAGCCGGTGCGCCATCCGGCGGACCATCCGGCGCACCTTGTCCCGTTCGAAGGCCTCCGGCGGTCCGCTCTGCAGCACGGCCCGCCGGAACAGGCCCTGGGCCTGCGGGGCGGCGATCAGGGCGCCGACGCTGATCGCCCCGGCGGACTGGCCGGCCAGGGTGATCCGCCCGGGGTCGCCGCCGAACGCCTCGATCGCGTCGTGCACCCAGCGCAGCGCGGCGAGCTGGTCGCGCAGCCCGGGGTTGGCGGGGGCGTCCGGGAACAGTCCGTAGCCCTCCACTCCCAGCCGGTAGTTGATCGAGACGAAGACGATCCCGTCCCGGGCGAAGCTCCGTCCGTCGTACACGGGCACCGCCGAGGAACCCCTGGTCAGCGCCCCGCCGTGCAACCACACCAGCACGGGGAGCCGGGCGCCCGGGCCGGGATCGGGCGTCCAGACGTTGAGGTTGAGACAGTCATCCCCCGGTACGACCGGGTCGGAGAGGTACTCGGCGAAGGCGTCGGAGTACGGCGGTTTCGGTGCCGTCGGCCCGAAGGCGCCCGCGTCGCGCACGCCGTCCCACGGCTCGGGCGGCACGGGCGGCCGGAACCGGCGAGGCCCGAAGGGGGGCGCCGCGTACGGGATGCCCCGGAAGACCGCCACGCCGTGCTCGTACCGGCCGCGTACGGCCCCGTACGGCGTCGCGACCACGGGGTCCTGCCCGGTCCTGGTGTCGGGATTCGCCTGGCCTGCCGTCATCTGCCCACCAGCCCTTCGCCGCGCTCGTGCACCGGTAACACCAGAGCACCACAGCGACGCGTGGTATTCCGGTGCACGAGACCTCACGCAGGGCTATTTGGCGTACATGAGAGTGCCGAAACCCAGTTGGTCGTAGCCGCCGCTGGTGGAGCCGTAGTCCCCGCCGCCGCCCTCGGGGGCGACGGAGAAGCACATCTGGGAGATGTACTTGTCGTCCAGGTACAGGCGCCGGTTGTAGTGGTAGTGGAGCATCGCCCAGACGGGGCGGACCTGGCCGCGGGAGGCGGAGGAGATGACGGTCTGCGTCTGCTGGGCGCAGTTCTGGCCGCTGCCCCAGGTGTAGGTGGTGAAGGGGACGGTGGAGCCGAGGTTGTACTTGGCGACGTACTGGGCGGCCTTCATGAACCTGCGGCCGTCGTAGGAGTAGAGGTCGTCGCCCTGGTTCCAGGCCATCTCGCAGATCGCGCCCATCTGGCCCATGCCCATGACGGTGTGCCCCTGGTCGCGGCCCGACTCCTGCCACTGGCCGAGCGCGTAGCCGTCGGAGTCGGTGTGGAGATAGGGCACGGCGTGGGCGATCGAGCCGTTGCCGGCACCCGACTTGAAGTAGGTGACGGCCTGGTCGTACTTGGCGCCGTCGTCGGTGAGGATCCCGATGGCCATGACGGAGGCCATGTTGCACAGGTCCCAGTTCGCCCAGTAGTTGGTGATGCAGGCGTCGTTGTGGCCGGTGAGGAACTGGTTGTTGAGCGGGTAGAAGACCTCGACCATCATCCGCTGGAAGCGGGCGAGGTCGAACCCGCTGTAGCCGCGCATGAGTTCGGCGGCGTTGGCGAACTGCCAGCCGTAGATGCCGGCGGCCAGGAAGCGGTCGGCGTTGCCGGTGACCGTGGTGAGCGTCGACGACCAGGCGTTGAGGATGTCGGCCGCGCAGCGCGCGTTGGCCTCGGTGCCGGCGACCTGCCAGCGCAGGGCGTTCTGGTAGGCGGCGGCGATGTCGTTGTAGAGCAGGCCGTAGTTCTCGCCCGTGCCGCCGCGGATGACGGTGGCCTGCGGGCGGGGCGTCCAGGTGGACTGGGAGTGGGAGTTGGCGGTCAGCCGGTTCCAGCCCGACAGCCAGGGGTCGTCGCCCGCGGCGACCCTGACCTTGGCGCGGTTGATGTCGCCCCAGTTGTGCAGCATGCCGGGGTGGGTGAAGGTGGCGGGTGCCGCGCCGGCCGTGGAGGCGGCCGCTCCGGCGCCGAGCGCGAGGGCGGCGGTGAGGCCGCCGGCGGTCTTCAGCAGACCGCGGCGGCTCACCTCGCCGCGCTGGTGGTGCGTGTGGGGGGAAGTGCGGCTCATGTGTGTTTCTCCGATCCGTGTGGACTACATGGACGTGATGCTCACCTCGTCGAACTCGGTGGTGCTGTGGGCCAGGGGGGCGCGGGAGCAGACCACGAGACCCACGTAGTAGGGGGCGTCACCGAAGCCGGGGATGTCTCCCTCGGCGAGGGGGGTCCAGGTGGCGCCGCCGTCGGACGAGGCGGATGCGGTGAAGTGCGTCCCGGTGCGCTTCAGCCGCAGCAGGCAGGGGGCGGTGACCGCCGCGTTGCCCGTGAAGGTGGACCGTCCGGCGACGGTGGGGCGCAGCATGAGCTGTGCGCTGCTGCCGCCGGTGACGATCGCCCCGGCCGCCTGGTCGAACGGCGACAGGGACTTGGCCATGAGCAGGCCGACCCGGTCCGTGGTGGCGCCGCGCCGGGAGACCAGCCGGGCGGTGACCTCGCAGTCACCGGTGACGGGCCGCCGTACGAACTGGCCTGTCATTCCTTGGTTGTTGACGGTGAGATCGGTCCCGGCGCCCCGGACCACGAAGGTCCCGTCCTCATGGGCGGTGCTGCCGGGGGTGCGGACGGTGACCACACCGAAGGTGCCGTAGGCGCGGTCGTCGAGGACGACGTCGCCGAGGTCGCCGTACGTCCAGGGTGCGGGTGGCCGGGTGCCGACGGTGAGGGTGAGGGTGCCGGTGGTGTCGCCGGCCGCGTTGCCCGCGCTGGTGGTGACGGTGAACTCGCCGGTCGCGGTGGGTGTTCCGCAGATCAGACCGGTGCGTCGGTCGAGGCGCAGACCGTCGGGCAGGCCCTCGGCGGTGAACCGGGTGGGCTCGTGCGAGGCCCGCAGGAGGTGCTGGAAGGGGACGCCCTGGTTCGCGAACGCCGTGGTGGCGGAGGTGAGCCGAGGCGTCGCCGGCGTCGGGGCGGTCGCGGTGGCCGGGCGCGACAGGGGCCCGCGTCCGGCGCAGTTCGTCTTGGCGACGGCGTAGTGGTACGTGGTGCCGGGCGTACCGGTGGCGTCCGCGTACCGGATGCGGGTGCCGAAGCCCACCGGGGCGATACCGGTGGCGACCGTCAGGTAGGGGCCGTCGGCGTCGGTGGAGCGCAGCACCTTGTAGGAGGCCGCGAGGTCCGGGTCGGTCCAGGCCAGCTCCACCGCGTCGGCGCCGGTGGTGGCCCGCAGGTCGGTGGCGGTGCGGGTGGGGCTCGGCACGGACCAGATCTCGCCGCCGGCGCGGGAGACGACGCTGACGTTGTCGAAGGCGCCGGTGCCGGTCTCGGCGTAGTCCTCGTCGACGCCGAGACAGGAGGTGAGGGTGAGGCCCGCGTAGGCGAGGTGCGGCATATCGTCGACCTCGGTCGAGCCGACTTCCGTCCACCGGATGCCGTCCGGTGATATGGCACCGGTGCAGCGGCCGCCGCGCCGGGTCACCCGCACCCAGTACGGCATGCGCATCCGGTAGCCGTCGCCCGCGCCCTCGACGTACGGGGCCTGCAACGGGGTCGCCGACTCGGGCAGCGCGCCGAGGCCGGAGATCGGGAACGCCGCGCTCGTCGTGATGGCCTGCTGCTGGGAGGGCGGTACGGGGGTGCTGCCGGTGGCCGACACACCGGCCCCGGCCCGCGGGCGTACCGTCCACACGCCGCTCCACGTGTGCAGCGGCAGCCCCTGGATCAGCATGGAGGCGTGTGCCGCGTCCGCGTCCAGGCCGGCCCGTACGGTGACGCCGATCTTGGAGTACTGGGAGCTGAGCGGCCACACGATCCGCGCGGTGATCGTGCCGTCGCCGGGCAGCGGCAGGTAGACCAGGCGGTGGGAGTCGGCGTCGCCGGAGGCCTCCAGCACGAACCGCTCGCCGTCGAAGACGGCCGAGCCGGGGATCCTCACGTCCCCGACGTCTCGCGTCGACCACGGGGCGGGCAGGTCGGCGGTGGCCGCCACCCAGGTGGAACTTCCACTGCTCGCTTGGGCGTTGTCCGCGGTGACCGTGTAGTAGTAGGTGCGGCCCGGGCGGGCGTCGCGGTCGGTGTACGCCGGCCGGCCGAGCCCGGAGGCGATCTTCTCGTACGGGCCGTCGGCACGGGTGGCGCGCAGCACCGTGTACGACTCGGCCCACGCCGACGGCAGCCACGTCACGGTGACGGACTTGTCGCCGCCCACCGCGGTCAGACCGGCCGGAGCCGTGGGCGCGGTCGGTGCGGGGGCCTTCGTGCCGGCGTAGGTGAGGGTGCCCCAGCTGGGCAGGTCGTCGTTGCTGCCCTCGACGACGCGGGCGCCGCCGGTGCCGCGGAAGACGGCCGCCTTGGTGTAGGGGGTGTCGAGGCCGCGGACCCCGGCGTAGTGGGCGTACGCCATCTCGTAGATCGGCGGCAGGTTGCCCCGTCCGATCGCGGAAACCGTCTTCTTGACGTACTTGCCGGTGCGGTCCAGGTCGGGGACGAACGGGACGTCGTTGCCGAGGTTGTAGCGGGCGGCGTACTCGACGTTCTTCAGCAGCCGATTGTCGTCGAAGCCGTACAGGTCGACGCCCTGGTTCCAGGCGACCTGCGCGGCGTCGGCGAGCAGGCCGACGGCGAGCTGTTCGTGGCCCTGGTCCCGGCCGGACTCCTGGCCCTGGCCCACGTCGGTGACGATGCGGTGGCGGACGCTGCCGTTGCCCGCGCCGGCGGCGGCGAACCGCAGCGCGTCCTCGAAGAGCGTGCGCTCCTCGCAGAACACACCGATGGCGAGGATCGTCTGGATCGCCGTCAGGTCCCAGTTTCCGTTGGCGTACAGCATGTAACCGGATACGGCCGGATACCACACCCGCAGGAAGGATTCCTCGCAGCGGGCGATGTCCTCCGCCGACCATCCGTCGTATTCCGTGTGCCGCAGAAGCTCGGCCGCGTTGACGAACTTGAAGGCCTGGAGTCCGGCACCGAGCGGCCCGTCCGCGCCGGTGACGGCGGTGAGGGAGGCCGACCAGGCGTTGAGGATGTCGCGGGCCTTGTCGGCGTGGGCGCGGTTGCCGGTGACGCACCACATGAGGGCGTTCTGGTAGGCGGCGGCCGAGTCGGCGACGGCCTGGTTCTGGAAGTTGGTGGGACCGCGACCCCAGGAGGTGATCTGCCCGGTGTTCTGGACGGTGTACGTGGCCTTGGAGCGCGCGTGCGCCGCGAGCGCGAGGTAACCGTCGTGGATCGGGGATTCCTGGGCGGCGACCGCCGCCTTCATACGGGCGAGGTCGGCGGCGCTGTGCAGCAGGCCGGGGTGTCTGAAGGCGGTCGCCTCCTGGCCGGTTCGGGCCCACGCGGGCACGGCGGAGGCGGACAGCAGTCCGCCTCCGGCCACGGCCACGAGTCCCGCCGCGCCGAGGAACGACCGTCGGCTGAGGGGATGCACGAGGTGTCTCCTGGTCTTACGGGTGCTGCACGGTGAGCGTGAGGGTCTTGGTCGCCGTGCCGACGGTGTTCGCGGCGGAGACGGTGACCGCGTAGGTGCCGGGGACCTGCGGGACCCCGGAGATCTGCCCCGTCTTCGGATCGAACTCGAGGCCGCTCGGCAGCCCTTCGGCGGCGAACGACGTCGGCAGCGCGGTCGCGGTGACGAGGTGGTTGAAGACCTGACGGGCGGTGGCGGTGGCCTCGCCCGCGCTGGTGATCTCCGGTGCCGCGGTGGCGGCGGCCGTGGCCGCGTCCAGGAAGCGGAGGTTCTTCACGTGCTCGTTGGCGAACATCGGCACCATGTCGGTGGTCAGGTACCAGCCCGGCTTGCGCATCTTGTCGTAGATGACCGTGCCGTTGATCGCCAGGTTCTGGAAGGTGACGTTGTTGATCGGCCGGTCGGCGTCGTAGCCGGTCATGACCGCCATGTTGGCGTGCGTGCCGTTGTACGCGAGGTTGCGCACGTACACGTCCTGGATGCCACGGCCGGGCGCGGCGTTGTAGCGGTTGGCCATGACGCGCATGTTGATCAGCTGGCCCCAGGTGAAGTCCTCCACCCGGACGTCCTGGATACGAATGTTGCGGATCAGGTTGCGGTCGCCGGGGTTGAGGGCGAAGCAGCCCTGGTAGAGGACCTGCGGCTCGCGGTGCTGGAGGATGTCGATGTTGCTGAAGACGATGTTCTCGATGGTCTCGGGCTTGTCCGGGTTGCCGTGGGTGCCCATGTTCACCGGGTGCGCTACGTCCGCCCACAGGGTGGAGTCGCGGACGGTGACGTTGCGGCAGTCGCCGTAGTAGTCCCAGCGGTGGGCGTAGATGGCGATGCAGTCGTCGCTGTTGCGCATCCAGACGCCCTCGACGAGGACGTCCTCGCTGCTGAACACGTCGATGCCGTCGCCCCACTGGCCGCTGCTGTAGGAGTGCAGGTTGCGGACGGTGACCTGCTTCGACTGGCCGATGGTGCAGGAGTAACCGGTCTTGAGGTTCATCACGAGGATGCCGTCGATCTCGATGTTCTTCGAGAACGCCACCGTGGTGCCGCCATCGGTCTCGGCGATGATGCCGCGGCCGATCAGCCGGGCGTTCTCCACCTTGTTGAACGACACCTGCGCCTTCAGCACGGCGCCGCCGGCCAGGTACACGGTCTTGCCGCTGGGCACCTGGAGCAGGTTGTTCGGGACCGTGTGGATGCCCGGGCCGAAGTAGATGACGTCGGGGTCGTCCGCCTCGGGCCGCGTCTTCTCGATCGGGTTGGCGTGCAGTTGCAGGTTGCCGTAGATGTCGCCGTCGATCTCGATGGAGAGGTTGCGCGGCTCGCTGAGGCTGAAGGTGAGGGTGTCGCCGCTCACCTCGGGGGTGATGCCGTACGACAGCGGGCGGATCCGCGCCGAGGGGATGGCGCCCTTGGACCAGGTGACCTGCACCTCGACGGTGCCGGTGAAGTCGAGGCTGGCGACCGAGGTCTGCCGGACGATGCCGCCACCGGTCTTCTCGTTGATCGTCTTGGTGCCGGCGCGCAGGACCGGCACCGGCTTCCACTGGCCGCCGGGGGTGCGGGCCTTGACGACGAAGGTGGTGTTGATCGGCATCGCGCCCGGTACCGGGTGGATCACCAGCCGGTCGGCGGCCTCGGGTCTGTCGTCCGCGGCCGCGGCCGTGCCCGCCGCCGTGCCGATCAGGGAGTAGGCGGCCGCGGCGGCCCCCGCGGCCTGGATGACGGTACGCCGGGACAGGCCGGTCGTCTGAGTGTCGTTCATGTCGGCATTCCTTGCATAAGAGGGGAGTCGGTCACTTGAGACGGGAGGTGCACATCACGTGCGGCGGGGGGTGGACATCACTTGAGACCGGAGGTGGACATCCCGGCGACGAAGCCGCGCTGGGCGACGAGGAAGACCAGCAGGATCGGCACGACGTACATCACCGAGGCCGCGGCCTGGAGGTTGGTGACGGGGGTGCCGGCCGAGGTGACGTAGGTGGTCATGACGGCGACGGCGAGGGTGGACCGCTCGGTGGACAGCAGGAGCTGTGGGGCGATGTAGTCGCCCCAGGTCCAGGTGAAGGCGATCACGAAGCTCGCGGAGAGCACCGGCCAGGACTGCGGCAGGAAGATCCGCCAGAAGATCGTGGCGTAACCGCAGCCGTCGACGATCGCCGCCTCCTCCAGCTCGCGCGGCAGGCCGGCGAAGAACTGCCGGAAGAGGAAGACGAGATACGGCGTGGCGGACAGGCCCCACAGCACCCACGGCCAGTAGGTGTCGACCATGCCGAGCTTCGCGAAGATCAGGTAGGTCGGCAGCAGCGTGATGAGCTGGGGCAGCATCATCGAGCCGAGCAGGATGCCGAACAGGGTCTTCTTGCCGGGCGCGTCCAGGCGGGCGAAGCCGAAACCGACCCAGGCGGAGCTGAGAGTGACGAGGGTGGCGTAGACGAAAGCGATGATCAGGGAGTTGCGGGCGTAGCCGAGGAAGTCGACGAGCTGGTAGGCGTCGGTGAAGTTGTGCCACTGGAACCGGTCGGGCAGCCAGTGCACGGGGGAGGCGGCCAGTTCGGCCGGGGTCTTCAGCCCGGTGAGGATCAGCCAGCCGAAGGGGCCGAGGAACAGGCCGGTGAGGGCGACGAGGACGGTGTAGAGGACGAGACGGCCGCCGCGTATCCGCACCCGCGACGCGGAGCCGGGGGGCGGGCCGGCCTCGGTCGGCTTCGCGTGCCGGCCGGTGGCGGTCGCGTTCGGGAGCGGGCTGGTGGCGGTCACTTCTTCGCCTCCGGGTCGACGTTGTAGAAGACCACGCCGGACGTGAACCTGAAGATGAGGCCGGTCACGACGAGGATCAGGACGAAGAGCACCCACAGCAGCGCGGAGGCGTAGCCGTAGCGGCCGAGCGCGAAGTACTGGCCGAACACGTGCATCATGTAGAGGTAGTTGGACTGTGGCAGGGCGGTGACGCCCGCTGTGGTGCCGTCCGGGGACAGCAGCAGCGGCATGATGGTCTGCACGGAGGCGATCACGCCGGTCACCGTCTGGAAGAGCAGCACCGGCGACAGCAGCGGCACGGTGATGCTGCGGAAGGTCCGCCAGGGGCTCGCCCCGTCGATGCGGGCGGCCTCGTGGAGTTCGCGGGGGATGTCCTGGAGTCCCGCCAGCGAGATGATCATGATGTTTCCGGCGGCCCACAGCACCGTCATCAGCAGGACGTAGCGGGCGTAGGGGTCGGCGAGCCAGCCGACGGCGTCGAAGCCGAAGAATGTCAATGCCCCGTTGGCGGCACCGGAGTTCTGGTCGAAGAGCGCCTTGAAGGCGAGGCCAGCCCCCACGGGCGGCACCACGGCCGGCAGATAGAGCAGGGTGCGGAACAGCCCGCGCGCCTTCAGCGGCCGGTTGACCAGGACGGCGAGCGCGAGCCCGGCGGCGATCGACAGGGGCACCGAGGTCGCAGCGAACAGACCCGTGCGGCCGAGGGAGGCCCAGGTCTGGGAGTCGCCGAGCAGCTCGCCGTAGTTGCCGAGGCCCACGTAACGCCAGTGCGGCGAGATGCCGTCGAAGGTGGTGAAGCTCAGCCACAGCGCGTAGGCCATGGGGACGATCGTCAGCAGCAGGAAGCCGATGATCCACGGCGAGGTGAAGAGGTAGAAGGCGCGGTGCCGGCGCGCGGTCATCGACACGCGCGACCGCCGGAGGGTCCCGGCCCGGCCGGTGGCGGTGGCCTCTCCCGGCGGTCGCCCCGCCACGGAGGGGATCTGGTCGGTCGTCATCCCACCTGCTCCTTACCGCGCTTGAGCTGCTCGTTCATGAGCGAGTTCAGGCGGCCCGCCAGCGCGTCGACGGACATCCCGCCGGTCATCGCGGCCGGGGCGACCTGGTTGAAGAGGGCGTAGAGCGAGTCCGCCGTGGCATAGGGGGTGAAGGCGATCACCGAGAAGTGCCTCAGCTCGGCGTTCTGCACCTTCAGCACCCGCTGCTGGTAGGGCTCTTTGGCGGGCATCAGGGGACGCAGGGACTTCAGGGTGGGGATCCCCCAGCCGCTGGAGGCACGGCCCTTGGCGGGTGCCTCGCCGAAGAACCACTCGAAGACCCGCCAGGCGGCGTCCTTGTTGCGGGACTTCTTCGGCATCCACAGTCCGGTGCCGGCCTGGCAGGGGCTGATCCGCCGGCCGGCCTCGAAGACGGGCGCGGGGGCGAGACGGGACACCGGCGCCAGCTCCTTGTCGGCGTTGATCAGACCGCCGAGCCAGTAGCCGTTGCCGGACATGGCCATCCGGCCTGCTTGGTAGGTGGGGCCGTCCCAGGTGTTGGGGTCCGGCTGGATGATGCTCGGCCCGACCCTGGTCCTGCCGTACTCGATGTACCAGCCCAGCGCCTTGCGGGCCTCGGGGGTGGTGAAGTCGACCCGGGAGAAGTCGTCACTGAAGAGACTCCCGCCGGCGGCGACCGTCAGAGTCGCCAGGAGGTTGGGGGTGAGCACGCCGTTGTAGCTGCCGCCGAAAACGGTTGTCTGGCCGTTCCTGCGCCGCGTCAGCCGCTTGGCGGTCTCCAGCCACTCGTCGAACGTCACCGGCTCGGTCTCCGGCGGGTAGTCGACGCCCGCCCGGTCGAAGAGCGCGGTGTTGTACCAGAACATGGAGTCCTGGGAGAAGTCCTTCGCCATGCCGTAGCGCGGGCCCTTGCCCTGGGTGCGGCCGTCGTAGCGCCACAGGTCGTTGACCGGGTCGAGGTCGTCGACCTTGAGGATGTCGCTCCGCGCGAAGTACGGGTCCAGATCCTCCATCACGTCGCGGGCGGCGAAGTACGGCGCGTCCGTGGCTCCCACGCCCCGCACCAGGTCAGGAGGGTTGCCGTTGGTCATCATCCCGATCAGCTTGGTGATGTCGTGGCGGACCGTGACGATCTTGACGCCGATGTCCTGCTGGGCCTGCTTGATCAGTTCCGGCGAGATGTCGTCGGGCTTGACCATCAGGGTGACGGTCTCGCCCGGGCCGCTGACCCCGGTGGACACCCGCAGCGCGCACCCGGACAGGGATGCCGCCCCCGCGACGGCACCGCCCGCCGACAGAGCTAGGAAGCGGCGGCGGCTGGGAGGAGCACCGGCCTGGGAACGCATGGAGGCCTCGCCTTCTGGTTCGGGGATGGGGAGACAGTGGTGCGGTGAGGGTGGGCGGGAAAGGTGTGCGGAAACGGTCCTGCTTGTAGCCGCCGGAGTAACTGGTAGCAACCGGTTGCTACGACCGGGTGGGCAGAGCTTCTTGCTCTCGACGGGGCACGTCAAGGGTCTTCGCAGACTTTCGAAAACTCCGCGCACCGGCCGAGCGAGGCGGCCACCCGCTCGCGCGGTCCGCACCGGCCCCGCACCCGACCCATCTGACCTGCGGCGATGGCGACCGTGCCGCTCGGGCCGGGACCGGACCGGCCGGCCGTTTCAGCAATGCGCCGTTTCCGTGGCGTGAACGCCCCGGGCGAGCATCCTTCCGCAACCGGTTGTGACCATACGGTCATGGAGCGCTCAGGACACACCTCCTCCACCCGCCCCGGAAACACGTTCCACGCACGGCCGCCCACCCCGCCCCGCTCCCCCGTCACCCCTCAACCACCGCCCTGAAGTGGCCCTTTGACCGACAACCCGCCCGAAAGATTTCCCACCCGGGTGCTCCCTCCGACCGATTGACCCCGCCTCCACGCCAGACCTACGGTAGAAGACGCTTTCAGAAAACGTTTCCGACGCACCTCAGGAGAGTCATGCCCAGCGCCCAGCTGCCCAGGGCCGTGTTCGCCATGGATCCGGTGCACCTGCCCCTGCTGTTCCCCGCGCCGCTCCTGGCCCGGCTGCGGCAGACGGCCGACATCGACCCGGCGCTCGTCGTGCGGGACTTCACCGACCCCGCCGCCGCCCGCGCGCTGGCCGGTGCCGAAGTCCTGATCACCGGCTGGGGCTGCCCCCGCCTCGGCACGGACACGCTCGCCGCCGCACCCGGGCTGCGGGCCGTCCTGCACGCCGCCGGCTCCGTGCGCTCCCTGGTCGGCGAGGCCCTGTGGAAGCACGGGGTCACCGTCTCCAGCGCGGTCACCGGCAACGCCGTCCCCGTCGCCGAGTACACCCTCGCGATGATCCTGCTCGCCGGAAAGGACGCCTTCACCCACCGCGAGCGCTTCCGCCGCACCCACGCCCAGCCCACCCACGCCGAGACCGCGGCCACCGGCAACCTGGGCCGGCGGATCGGCGTCATCGGCGCCTCACGCGTGGGCCGCCGGCTGCTGGAGCTGCTGCGCCCGTACGACTTCGAGGTGCTGCTGCACGACCCGTACGTCGACGCCGCCGAGGCCGCCGGACTGGGCGCCCGGCTGCTGTCGCTGGAGGACCTGCTGCGGCACAGCGACATCGTCAGCCTGCACGCCCCCGACATCCCCGAGACCCACCACATGCTCGACCGCGCCCGGCTCGCCCTCATCCGCGACGGCGGCGTGCTGATCAACACCTCGCGGGGCGCCCTGGTGGACCACGAGGCCCTCACCGCGGAACTGGTCTCCGGCCGGCTGCACGCCGTCCTGGACGTCACCGAGCCCGAGCCGCTGCCCGCCGACTCCCCGCTGTACCGGTTGCCGAACGTCTTCCTCACCCCGCACATCGCGGGCTCCCTCGGCAACGAGCTGGAGCGCCTCGGCCGCATCGTCGTCGAGGAGCTGGAACGGGTCGCCGCCGGCCTGCCCCTGGCCCACGAGGTGCGCCACGCGGACCTGGCCCGGGTGGCCTGATGCGGCCCCCCGTCCCACCACCTCCGACGGTTGTCCACAGGCCCGTCCACCTGGGGGAACGATGGGATACCGTTTCGGCACCGACGCGGCGCCGTGCCCCGGCCCGCCCGGTGAGCGGGGTACGACGGTGAAGGAGCCGCAGCGGTGAGTCAGCGCAGGACGACGACCGACGCCGGCCGGGCGACCATCCGGGACGTGGCGGAGCGCGCGGGCGTCTCCGTGGCGAGCGTCTCCCGCGTACTGTCGGGCAACTACCCGGTCTCCGAGGAGCTGCGCCGGCGGGTGATGAAGGTCGTACGCGACCTGGACTACGTCACCAACGCGCATGCCCGCTCCCTGGCCGGTGGCGGCACACCGACGGTGGCGATCCTCATCGACGACATCACCGGCGCCGCGTTCGCGCACGTCGCGAAGGGCGTCGAGAGCGCGGCCACGCTGCGCGGCTGGCTGTCGCTGGTCGGCACCACCGGCGACGACCCGGAGCGCGAGCTGGCCCTGGTCAACCTGATGCGGCAGCAGGGTGTCGCCGCCGTCGTGCTGCTGGGCGGGGCCTTCGACTTCGAGGAGTACCAGCTGCGCATGGCCCGCTTCGCGCGTTCGCTGGACGCGGCGGGCTCGCACCTCGTGCTGGTCGGCAGGCCGCCGCTGCGGGGTGAGGTACCGGCCACGACGGTCGACTACGACAACGAGGGCGGCGCCTACGCCATGGCCAGCCACGTGCTGTCGGCCGGCCACCGGCGGATCCTCGTCCTGCCCGGACCCGGGGAGTTCACCACCGCGCAGGGCCGACTGGACGGGGCGCGACGGGCGTTCGAGGCGTACGGGGTGCCGTTCGACCCGGGCCTGGTGCGGCACGGCTCCTACTCCTACGAGCACGGCTACGCCGCCGTCGAGCGGGCCCTGCACGAGACGCCGGACTTCACCGCGGTGCTGGCCGGCACGGACGTGGTGGCCGCGGGCGCCCTTCAGGCGCTGCGCGCGGCGGGCCTGCGGGTGCCGGACGACGTGTCGATCGTCGGTTACGACGACATTCCGCTGGCCTCGCAGCTCACTCCGCAGCTGACCACGGTCCATGTGCCGTACGAGGAGATGGGGCGGGTCGCCCTGCGCGCGGTGGCCGACCGGCGGGAGGGGTCCGGCTCGGAGGGCCGGCGCAAGGGCGGCGGGGACGGGGAGCACCTGGTGCTGGGCACCCATGTCGTGGTCCGGGACTCCGTACGGCCGCCGCAGCGGCAGGTCTGACCATGGCGGGGCCGACTACGACCGAGTTTCGTAAACGGTTACCTCCGCTCTGACCTGGGCATCATCGCTCTCTTCATAACTTTTTCCCGCGCACCTCTTGATATGGCCGCACCCCTCGGCCTACCTTCGCAGCAACCGGTTTCTACACCTTCCGCTTCGGCCGACCCCCCGCAACCGCGAGCCGATGTCGCAGCCGACGTCTTCCGCCGCTGTTCCCGGCCAGTACCGAGCCGCCGTTCTCTTCTTCCGAGACGCCTACTTTCCGAAGGATCACGGTCAGATGAACTCCACCAGCCCCCGGAGAAGGTTCGCCCGCGCCGCCGTGGCGGGTATCGCGCTGACAGGTCTGCTCGCCGCCTGCGGCGGTTCCGGCTCCGGGGACGACTCGTCCTCCGGCGCCTCCGGCCCGGTCACCCTCCCCTTCTGGGGCTGGGCCAACGGCCATGAGCTGGTCGTCAAGGCGTTCAACGCCACACACAAGGACGTCCAGCTGAAGTACACCAAGGTCACCGACCAGCTGACCATGCAGAAGCAGCTGACCAACGCCGTCAAGGCGGGCAACGCGCCCTGTCTGGTCCAGAACACCGCCGAGTACGTGACCAGCTGGGTCTCGCAGGGCGCGCTCGCCGACCTCACGAAGTACGTGGGTTCCAGCAAGGACAAGTTCAACCCCGGCTCGTGGGCCGCCGGCCAGGTGCAGGGCAAGACCTACGGTGTCCCGACCGCCTCGGCGCCCGCCTTCACCATCTACCGCACCGACATCTTCCAGAAGTACGGCCTGAAGGCCCCGGCCACCTGGGACGACTTCATCGCCGCGGGCAAGGAGCTGAAGAAGCACGGCATCAAGATCACCAACTACGCGGGTGAGGACCCCAGCACGCTGGAGGTGCTCGCCATGCAGGCCGGCGCCCACTGGTACTCCATCGACGGCAACTCCTGGAAGGTGGACTTCCAGGACGCGGGCACCCTCAAGGCCGCCAAGGTGATCCAGGAGATCATCGACAACGACCTCAACTCCCAGCTCTCCTTCGCCGACTACGCGGCCGTGCAGCGCAACTACGACAACGGCGGCACCGCCACCCGGCAGATCTCCACCTGGCAGATGGCGGGCATGGTGCAGAACTTCACCAAGTCCTTCGGCCAGTGGGCGCTCACGCCGTGGCCGACGTTCACGGGTGAGGCGGCCAAGACCCCGGCCGGCACCAACCAGAGCGGTGGGGTGACCCTGGTGCCCGAGCAGTGCAAGTACCAGAAGCAGGCCGCCGAGGCGGCGCTGTGGATGTCCACCGACACCGAAGCCGTGAAGACGATGGCGAGCCCGACCACCGGCAACGGTGTGATGCCGGCGCTGGCCGACAGCGACACCTACGTCGGCGAGGCGATCTCCGAGAAGCTGCTCGGCGCGAATTACCAGCCGGGTCAGCAGGTGGTCAAGGACAGCCTGAAGACCGTGACGAGCGACTGGACCTTCGGTCCGAACTGGACGGCGATGTTCACCGAGCTCCAGGCCGGCTGGGGCAAGGTCGTCAGCAAGCAGCAGAAGATCACCGATCTGCTCGCGCACATGCAGGAGTGGACGGTCAACGACCTGAAGTCCCGTGGCATCAGCGTCAAGGGCTGAGGCGGATAGATGATTCGCTCCCTGCGCTGGAAGGGCGCCGCCTTCACGGTGCCCTTCCAGCTCGGCTTCGTCTTCCTCTACCTGGTCCCGATCGGGTACGCCGTCTACCAGTCCCTGTACCGCACCCAGCAGTCCGGCCTCGGTCTGGGCGGTGCGACGGAGGAGTTCTCCGGGCTGCACAACTACCAGCAGGGCCTGACCGACTCGGCGTTCCTCAGCTCCATCCTGCGGGTGGTGCTGTTCGCCTGTGTGCAGATCCCGGCGATGCTCTTCATCAGCCTGGTGCTGGCGCTGTTCCTGGACGCGGTCACCTCACGGCTGGCGAGCAGGTTCCGGATTCTGCTGCTGGTGCCGTACATGATCCCCGGAGTGGTCGCGGCCATCGTGTGGATCAACCTCTACAGCCCCGAGGTCGGGCCGCTGACCCCGCTGGGCGAGCTGTTCGGGTTCCAGTGGAACTTCTTCTCGCCCTCCATGGTCTGGCCGTCCATCGGCAACCTGCTGACCTGGCACGGCATCGGCTACAACATGGTGATCATCTACTCGGCGCTCCAGGCCGTACCGCGTGAGCTGTTCGAGGCCGCGCGCCTGGACGGCGCCTCCGAGATCCGGATCGCCGTCAGCGTCAAGGTGCCGTACGTGCGCGGGGCGCTCGTCCTGACCGGTCTGCTCTCGATCATCCAGATGTTGCAGATCTTCAACGAGCCCGCGCTGTTCCGCAACGTCACCCCGCAGACGGTGACCGACAGCTTCACGCCGATCATGATCATCTACAACCAGGCGTTCAACGCCGGCAACTACCACTACGCCGCGGCACTGTCGGTGCTGCTCGCCCTCGTCCTCGGCGTCGCCTCCTTCCTCTTCTACCGGCTGACGTCGAAGGAGACCGACTGATGGTGCTCACCGAAGACCGGGCGAAGAAGTCCTCGACACCGGCGGTCCGCCGCCTCACCAGCCCCGATGCCGCCTCCCGCTCTCGCGGCGGCCAGCGTTTCCTGCTCATCGGACTGGTGCTGGCCAGCGTCTACAGCCTGTTCCCGGTGTGGTGGCTGATCGTCGCCGCCACCAAGGACCGCACCGCGCTCTACCAGAGCAACGGCCTGTGGTTCTCCGGCTGGCACCTGTGGGACAACCTGCATCAGCTGTTCACCTACGAGGACGGCATCTTCCTGCGCTGGACGGCCAACTCCCTGCTGTACGCGGGGGTCGGCTCGCTCGGCGGCACGCTCATCGCCCTCGCCACGGGCTACGGCCTGGCCCGTTTCGACTTCCCGGGCCGCAACCTGGTGTTCGCGTGCGTGGTCGGTTCCTTCCTCATCCCGATCGCCCTGCTGACGCTCCCGCTGTACCTGCTGTTCTCGGCGATCGGCATGGTGGACACGCCCTGGGCGATGCTGATCCCGTGCCTCATCAACCCGTTCAGCGTGTATCTGGCCAAGGTCTACACCGAGTCCACGATCCCCTACGAGCTGCTGGAGGCGGCCCGTCTGGACGGCGCGGGTGAGCTGCGGATCTTCGTCAGCATCGTGCTGCGGATGATGACGACGGGCGGCGCCACGGTGTTCCTGCTGGCCTTCGTCAACACCTGGAACGCGTTCTTCCTGCCCCTGACCGTGCTGCGCGGCGAGGAGAACTGGACGCTCAACCTGGGCCTGTACAACTGGTCGGGCAAGCGCCTGGAGTCGGGGGTCGACCTGACGAGCCTCGTGCTCACCGGCGCGCTGCTGTCCATCGTGCCGATGGCGATCATGATGGTCGCGATGCGCCGCTACTGGCGGACCGGAGTGACGTTGGGGGCGCTGAAGTGAGTACGGCGGACAGTCACTCGTCGACGGCGGACGGTGGGGTGGACGCGGTCGGCGGTCGATCGCATACCGTGGACACCGAGCCGGGGCCGGCCGAGCGTACGGCGGCGCCGGCCGACCGTATGCCGCCGTCGCCGGCCGACGGTATGCCGGTGACAGCCGACCGCACGCCGTCGTCGGCCGACCGCACACCAGCGCCTGTCGCCCGCAACCCCGTCCTCCGTGGCTTCGCCCCCGACCCCTCCCTCGTCCGGGCAGGCGACTGGTACTACGTGGCGACCAGCAGCTTCGAGTGGTTTCCGACCATCCCGATCCACCGCTCGCGGGACCTGGCGCACTGGGAGTACGCGGGCCATGTCCAGGGCGCCGTCCCGGGGGACTCGCTGGCGGGGGTGCCCGACTCGGGCGGGATCTGGGCGCCGTCGCTGAGCTGGGACGGTGAGCGTTTCTGGATGGTGTACGCGGTGGTGCGGTCGGTCGGCACGCCGTACTTCGACCTGGACACGTACGTGAGTACGGCGTACGACGTGGCCGGACCCTGGGAGGCGCCGCGCCGCGTCGCCAGTCACGGGTTCGACCCCGCCCTGTATCACGAGGACGGCCGGCTGTGGCTGTTGAACCTCCAGAACGATCACCGGCCGGACGGAAACCGTTTCGCGGGGATCGTGCTGACGGAGCTGGACCGTGACACGCTCGCCCCGCGCGGCGGTACACACCTCCTCCTCCAGCACGAACGGCTCATCGAGGGGCCGAAGTTGCTGCGCCGAGAGGGCTGGTACCACCTGGTGCTGGCCGAGGGCGGAACCGGTTTCGAGCACGGCGTCCGCACGGCCCGCAGCCGGCACCTGACCGGCCCGTACACCCTCGACGACCGCCCGCTGCTCACCTCCCGGGACGACCCGAAGCAGCCCTTGCAGAAGGCGGGCCACGCGGAGCTGGTGGAGACGCCGGACGGCGAGTGGTTCCTCAGCCACCTCACCGCCCGCCCGCTCGACACTCCCGACGGCCCGCGTTGCACCCTCGGCCGGGAGACGGCGATCCAGGCGGTCATCTGGGACGCGGAGGGCAACCCCCGCCTCAGACAAGGAGGTTGGCACCCCGCCGTCGAGGTCGAGGTGCCGACGCCGCTCGCGCCGGTCACCCCGGACGCGCCCGACACACCGGTCATGCTGGACGCATCTGTCGCGCCGGTGACACCCCTGACACCCTCCACACCCCCGGAGTCACACCCGCGCTCCCCCGCCGCCGCGCCCTTGGCCTGGCCCTGGAGCACGCTCCGTGAACCCCCGCATCCCTCCTGGGCGGACACCGGGGCCCGTCCCGGCTGGATCCGGCTGCGCGGCCGGCAGGGGCCGGAGTCCCGGTGGGCGCAGAGCCTGCTCGCGCGGCGTCTCACCGAGCACCGGGCGACGGCGCAAGTGACGGTCGAGGCAAGGCCGTTCACGTTCACGCAGGCCGCCGGGCTGATCCTGCGCTACGACGCGGAGGCGTATCTCTCGCTCGACCTGACCTGGGCGGAGCCCGAGGGGGAGCCACAGCGCGGGCAGCAGTGGCACGGGGGCGGCCGGACCGTGCTCAGTCTCGTCGAGCGCGACGAGAAGGGCACGCGGCAGGCGGCGGTCGTGGACGTGGACACGAGCGCCCCGGTCGTCCTGGGGGTCACGGTGGAGGGGGTCGAGGCCCGCTTCTGGTACGTCCGCGAGGGGGTGCCCACACAGGTCGGGCCGCCGTTGGACTGCGGCCGGCTGTCCGACGACCACGGGGGGCGGCTGCGTTTCACCGGGACGCTGGTCGGCATCCACGCCCGGGACCTCGTGGACGCGTCGTTCACCGCCGACTTCCGCGACTTCCGACTGAGCTGTACGCCTCTGCCCTCGGAGTGACCGGGCCTCCACCCCCGCCGCCCCCGCACCCCCGCCCTTCCACCCTCCCCGCCAAGATCCCGCATTTCCCGGTGTCTTCACGGCACGCCGAGGCGCACCTAGGATAGCAAGCGCTTTCTGCAAGCCCTCTGTGAGCCGTCGCTGCCCGTCGGTGACCGTCGGTGAGGATCGGCTCCGAAGGGCGCTGGTCGAGCTTTCGCTGGCCCTCGGGCGGGCCGGAGAGGTGGTTCCCGATGGTCCGCACGGGGAGTGCGAGCGCCGGACCGACGCTGGCGGTCGTGGCCCGGGAGGCGGGGGTGTCCGTGCCGACCGCGTCCAAGGTGGTCAACGGACGCGAGGACGTCGCTCCCGAGACCCGCCGCCGGGTGACGGAGGCGCTGGACCGGCTGGGTTACGTCCGCAGACCGCGCTTCGACGCGTCGAAGCCGCCCCGGCTGGTCGACCTCGTGGTGCACTCGCTGGAGAGTTCCTGGTCGGGCGCGGTGCTGCACGGCGTGGAGGAGGCCGCGCACGACGCGGGCCTGGACGTGGTCGTCTCGGCCGCGCTGTCCCGCACCCGGGCGGGCCGCCCGCAGCGCGGCTGGCTGGACAAGCTGACCGCCCGCGGCTCGGCCGGGGTGCTGTTCAACCTGACCGAGCTGACGGACTCCCAGTACCTGTGGCTGGAGCAGCACCGCATCCCGTTCGTGATGATCGACCCGGTGGTGGAGCCGCCGGCGGGTGTGGTGTCGGTGGGCGCGGCGAACTGGCAGGGCGGGGTGACGGCCACCGAGCATCTGCTGGCCCTCGGCCACGAGCGGATCGCGGTGATCGCCGGCCCGCGCCGCAAGATGTGCAGCGACGACCGTGTGGCGGGCTACCGTTCGGCCCTCTCGTCGGCGGGCCTCGGCCACCGGCCCGAGTACATCCGGCACGGCGGCTTCGACGAGTCCGTCGCCCGCCGGCGCATGCGGGAGCTGCTCGATCTGGCGGAGCCGCCGACGGCCGTCTTCGTCTGCTCCGACCGTATGGCCCTCGGTGTCTACGAAGCCCTGGCGGAACGGGGGTTGCGGGTTCCGTACGACGTCAGTGTGGTCGGCTTCGACGATCTGCCGGAGTCCCGCTGGACCACCCCGGCCCTGACCACCGTCCGTCAGCCGCTGGCCGAGATGTCCGCGACGGCGCTGCGGCTGCTGGTGCGGATGATGGACGGGGATCGTCCGGAGGGGACGCGGACGGAGTTGTCGACACGGTTGGTGGAACGGGCCAGCACGGCGGCCCCGCGCGCGTGAGGCGCCGCGGTCGATCCGCGGAGCCCCGAGCGACCCTTCACGGGCGGCCCCGCGCGTGTGAGGCGCCACTGATACCGCCCCTGAGCGCGGCACCACTGAAACCGCCCCCGGGACCTGCCCATGCGGGCGGAATGTCACCTCACCCACGTACCCCCCTCCCCCGCCTCCCTGCGCGTCCGCGCCAGGTTGCCCTCCAGGAGCTCCGTGGCCGTTCGGACACCGATGCCGATACCCCGTGTCTCGTCGGCCTCGGGCAGTCGGCCGTCGGTGCGCTTCAGTTCGGTCAGCGCGGTGCGCATCGCCTCGTGGGCGGCGAAGAGACAGGGGGTGCTGTAGAGGGCGACGTCCACGCCGAGGTCGTTGAGCTCGCTCAGGGACAGGCGGGGGGACTTGCCGCCCGCGATCTGGTTGAACAGCAGCGGCTTGTCGCCCACGACGTGCCGGATCCGGCGGATCCACTCCACGCTGCGCACCCCGTCGACGAGTACGACGTCCGCGTCAGTGGCGGCGAGGGCCTCGGCCCGGTGCAGGATGTCCGCGTCGTCGGTGGCGTCGGTGCGGGCCACGACGAGCAGGTCACGGCGGGTGGCGAGGACCATCTCCAGTTTCGCGAGGTACTCGGGCAGCGGCAGCACCTGCTTGCCGTCGGCGTGCCCGCACCGGCGCGGCCGCTTCTGGTCCTCCAGGACCACCCCCGACGCCCCGGCCCGCTCCAGACCCTCCACCACGTGGCAGGCGACCTCCGGGTCGACGTACCCGTCGTCGATGTCGACCAGGAGGTGGTGGCCCGGAAAGGCGCCCCGCAGCCGCTGGGTGAAGGCCAGCATGTCCGGCCAGGCGATGAAGCCGATGTCCGGCAGTCCGTAGTAGGAGGCGGCGAAGCCGAACCCCGAGACGAACAACCCGTCGTAGTGCTGTGCCGTGATCGACGCCGAGTACATGTCGTACACGCCGATCAGGGGGGTGGTGCCCGGTGAGGCGATCCGCTCGCGCAGTTTTGTCCCGTAGGTCAACGTCCGGCTCCTCATGCCATGCCCTGCTGCAACGGGACAAGAGGATCGTCGTGGTGGGCGGGAGCGCCTCGTGCGCGCGGGTGTCACTCACTCCGTTGGCGCACACGGTTCACCGCAGAAACGTCACATGTCCTCCGCCGGGAGCGGCTGCGGGCGGGCCGCCCAGTCGATGCCGCCGCGCAGGTGGGCGCGGAAGTCGGGGTCGTCGTAGGCGCCGGCGTCGTGGCCGAGGGCGGTGTAGAAGACCCGTCCCGCGCCCTGGGCGCGGCACCAGACCAGGGGGTGGTCGTCGCCCATGCCGCCGCCGGAGTACGACGACTCGTCGGCGGTGGCGAGCACATGGGCCGTGCCGCGCGGGTTGGTCCGGAAGTCGTACCACTCGTCGGTGAACTCCCAGACGGCCGGCAGGTGGCGGGTGGCCGGGTGGTCGCGGTCCTCGACGAGGGCCTTGCCGGGCTGATATTCGGGGTGCCGGTCGAAGCGGGCGCCGAGCAGGTCGCCGTAGTAGGGCCAGTCGTATTCGGTGCAGGCCGCCGCGTGGACGCCGACGAAGCCGCCGCCCGACTCCACGTACGCGGCGAGCCGCTCCCGGCCGGCCGGGGTGAGCACCTCACCGCTGGTGGAGAGGAAGACGACCGCCGCGTAGGCCTCCAGTGGGCGTTCCAGGGCGGCGGGGTCCTCGGTGTGGTCGACGGCGTAGCCGCCGAGGGCGCGTACGGCCGCTACGGCGGCGGGGATGGAGTCGTGGCGGTAGCCGGTGGTGCGGGTGTACACGAGCAGACGGGCGGTCATGGCAGCGACCCTATGTGGTTGCGTGCGCACACCCCAGGCCGGTGATCAAGGCGAAAGTTTCGCCCCTTCCCTCACCCCGCCCGGGTTCATGACCTGCCGTCATCCTCCTGCGGCCGGAGGGTCGTAAGGGTCCCAGTAGGAACGGAACAGAGAACCGGCGTAGCCGTCAAAACTTCTGACAAGTCGTGAGTGGACTGCCAGAGTAGGGCGGGTGAGCGACGACCCGACGATCGGCTTTCTGCGGGCGGACGTGGCGCGGTTCTGCGCCGGGGGATGATCAGGTCGGGTTGGATCTGCTCGACGGATTCGCCGAGTGCCTTGCGCCGCAGCACGGTGTGCAGCATGTCGTCGGTGATGACCGGCGGCCGACCGCCGTGCTCGCCTTTGCGGGCCGCGGTGTCGAGCCGCTCCAAGGTCGACTCGCGGTGTTCTCCCGCTCGGTCTCCGCCATCGCCGCGAAGAACGCGAACAGCGGTTCCGCGTGATCCTGCAATGTATCGCTGGTGCAGGTGCCGGGTAGTTCCGCACGATGGCCGACAAGGTTGTGCCAGCCCTCCTGAAAGGCAGACCATGCAGCAGACAGCACGACGCGAGACGGCCGAGGTGATATGGGCGACCGCTGTGCGCTCCATGGATGCCTTGCATCGGACGACGTCCTGGATCCGCCTCTGCTCGGTGACGATGCTCTGGTCCGTCCTGCCGTGGGTCCCGCCCGACGAAATCACCCACGGGGTGTTCGCACTGGCCGTGGTCACGGTGGGAACACTGATCGCGCATGTGCACGCGCGCCCTGGGCTGATCGACGTTTTGGACAGGCTCCCCGGGACGGAGGCCCTCGTCTCGCATCTGACTGGCGCCCGAGGGAAAGCTGCGGCCAACCTGCCTGGCCTGCTGGAGGGCGGTGGCATCCTGATCGCGGGGCTGGCGTATGTGGGACCGTGGGGAGTGACGGGCCTGCCCGAGGAGGCCGGGATCGTCGCGCTGGTCGCCATTGTGGGGTACACCCACTTCGCGTTCCTGAACACCGTGCTCGACGCCGGCTTCTACGCGCCCCAGGGCACCGTCGTGCTGGGCCCCGACCGCAGCCAGGGCGCGCCGCCGGCCTTGTTGCTCTGGGTACGGCACGCGATCCCCTCTGGCCTCGTCGTCATCGGTTTGGTGCTGTTCGTTCCCGCCTGGAACCCGGTGCTCGCCGCCGTGCCGGTGAGCCTGCGGGTGCTACTCAGTACTAGCTTTCTCCTGCTGTGGGTGGCAAGGATTTCCTTCGACCAGTTCCTGGAGGGCACGGCGTCGGCTGTCGAGGACCGCGAGCGCGTCGTGCGGAAGGAAGCGGCTGGGGACCTGCACAGTCTGGCGAAGAACTCTATGGCGTATCTCCTTAAGGCTGTGGAGAGTCCGCACTACCAGCACAGCGAGGTCCGCGGTCTCACCCGGGAGGCGCTCGTGCGTCTGGAGGAGCTGCGGCGGTTCTGGTCGAGTGAGGACTGGCAAGATACCGGCGGGCGTGTGGAGGACCTGTGGAACGCGGTCGTGTCGGTTCAGCCCAGGGAAGAGCGCAGGAAGTGCCGTCTGGACGAGGCAGCCCGGGGCGTGGAACTGGGTTCGACGGACTATCAGAAGGCCAGGCGCCTCCTGTCGGACCTTGTCAGCAACGCCCTGAAGGCGGATGCCGATTCCGTCAGCGCCCAGGTGGCGGTGCACGGCAGTAGGCGAACACGGCGGATCCAGGTGACGGTCACGGACAATGGGCGGGGCATGCCCGCCGGTGTACTGAGCGACCCACAGACCAGTCTGGCCCTCCTGGAGTGGGACCTGCGCCGTTCAAACGGCACCTTGACCTTCGTCCCCCGCAGCCCCGGAACCAGCGTGGTCGCCGACTGGGAATCGAACTGATCCCCCCTGATCTCCAAGAACGCCGCTGAACGCCGGACCGCACGGACACATACGGACAGCACAACGTAACCAGAGGAACAGGAATGCGCATTCTCGTGATCGATGACGTCTACACCTCCGAGCAGGGCGTGGCCCGTGCCGTGGAGCCCGAGGGGCACACCGTCGTGGGGGTCAGAGACCCCGACGAGCTGCGGCGACGGCTCGGTCAGGACCGGGACTTCCATCTTGCCCTTGTCGACCTCCACTACGGGCGCGGCGCCACGGAGTCGGGGCTCGCTGCGCTGGAGGTGCTGAACGCTCACTCCATCCCGAGCGTCGTCCACACCCTCGATGGGGAGGACAACCGCATACTGTTCCTGCTGGCCGCGTACGAGTTCTTTCCTCAAACCGTCGCCGTCCTGTCCAAACACACGAGCGACCGGCCCTTGCTCCAGATCATCGATGCGCTTGAGCGCAAGCACTCACCCAACGCCTCACTGTCCCAGCGATACCGTCCGGCCCCAGGGAGGACCTCACTCCTGAGCGAGCTGGTCGGCCGCCCCGAGGACCTTCGGGTGTGGCGGGCGCTGGCCCAGCACACCAAGTTGGCGGTGGTGGCCAAGGCCGTCAATCGCTCACAGCGGTCGGTCTCCGAGTTCCTCGCGAAGCGTCAGCCGGTCATCGCCCGGTTCGAGTATGAGTTCATGGACCGGCCGATGCCTCCGGAGCCGCTCGAGGGCCAACGCAACAAGCCGTTGCTCGAAATCTGTAGCTTCGCCCGATTCCACAGCGACTTCTTCTCCGACCCCGACGTGGAACGGCTCGCCGCCCGGTGGCAGTGACCGGCCTGCCGTCCTCTGCCTCCAGGCCGACGCGGCAGTCTCCCCCGGCACTGCCCCGGATCGGCCATGGCTCCCGTTCGAGACCAAGGAACGCACCGAATGAACGACTGGCTGCCTGTCCTGGGCGGGGCTCTGGTCCACGGCCCAGGGGTGGCGTTTGCCGCCGCATTCGCGATCAGCCCGGGGATCCCCGCTCTGCTCGCGCTCGTCCTGGAACGTCGAGTGCTGCACCCCCGCCAGGAGTTCGTCGCCTTCATCTACGGAGACCCCCTCCTCGCGCTGGCCGCGGCAACAGGCGTGGCCCTGTGCGGGGGCCGGGTAGCCGATCCCGTACGCGGGCTGGTGACCGGTGGGTGGGCGTGGGCCACCTTGGCAGGCTGGCTCAGCTTCGGTCTGTGGCAGTGGCGGAGCGAGGTGCGTGCGGGCCAGTACACCTTCGCGCAGGCCGTCTCGCCCACCAAGATCTGGCATCAGCTGGTCATTTACCCCGTGCTCGGCTACCTGGTCACCGCCGCAGCACTCAGCGGCCTCGCGGCTGGCACCACGGCCGTCGGCTACCCCGCGAAGGCGCTGATCGTACTCTGTATCGGTGTGTGGTGCGCCGCGAACCTCTACGACCGGAAACACCCCAAGCCTGGTCATCCCGCATACGACTGGCGGAAGTTGCGTCCGTACGCGGTGGACAGACGCCCGAGCACACCAGCGGAGCCCGCGCACCGGCCCTGATGCGATGCAATGCAGGCGAGCGGTGCCAGTTACACACCTCCGCGCAGCATAGGCCGCAGCCAGACCCGCTCAGCATGGCCCGTAACTCAGCTTTCCATCGATAGCAGCAGAACTGCCCGTCACGAGACGCTCGCCTCACACCAGTCATTGGAATGAGGGGAACGGCGATGCATGTTTGGGACATCATCTCGACGGGGCTGACAGCGGTGGGCATCGGCCTAGAGCTGACTCGAATCTGGAGGGGGCGAAAGCGTGCCGCCGATGAGGCCACCGCTGGGGAGGCCGCACTGCCGGGTGAGCAGGCGGCGGAGCCCGAGCCTCGACGTGGCGAGAGCGCGGACGTGGAGGGCGCTCCGGACGTCGACGACACCTGACGGCTTCGGGCCCTGTGAGAAGGGGGCCATGCAACACTCCGGCGATACATCCGGCCCGCCGTGCGAGGACGGCTGCACCGCCTCGGCAACGTGGTGCCCCTCTGTCCGAACCACCACACGTTGTTCGACGGCAACTACCCCGAACTCGACGAGCCCAAGGTCCGCGCCCCGCGCGACGCGGCCCTGCGCCGTCCGGACGTCCTCGCTCGTGATCGAGTAAATCTGCGACGAGCTGCGGGGACGCCCCAACCGCTGCGTCCACAAGGACACGGACGGCCGCCGCGAGCACACCCGCGCCACCGACCTCATGGCCCTGGCCGTTCCCTTGTCCTGGGTACAGAACGGCCTCCGCTTGGGCCTGGACCTCGGCGGGCCCCAACTCGTCGTCGACTGTTCCTCCGGCACCCAGCACTACCACGTAAGCCTCGACCAGGCAGTCGTGGACCACTGCGCCGGCCACAGCCGCCAGTGCGTGAAAGCCGCAGCGGCGGCCCCGTAGAGGACCGCCGGGGAAGATCACCAGGGGGCGGCCGACGGTGTCGTGGCCGACCGAACCCCATTCAGCGGTGGGGCCCAGCGGCTCGGATTACGGCCTGTCAAGACTTCTGACAGCAACACCGGTTTCCTGATCCGTTCCTACTCGGCCCCGGTCGTACGGTGCCCCGTCCCCGGTCGTCGGCAGATCGCCGCGTTCGACCCGATCGCCGCCCACGGAGCCGGCGGGCAGCAGGGTGTCGAGTTCGTCGGCGGAGGGGCGGTGGACCGTGCGGGCGGCCTCGCGCAGGACGTCGCGGGGGTAAAGCTGCTACACATTTTCTAGTCATTGATAGTCATATCTAGTCGGTTGTTTCGCGTACGTTGGTCTCGTGAAGCTTTCGGAGTGGGCCCGTCAGCAGGGCGTGAGCTACCAGACCGCTTGGCGGTGGGTGAAGGACGGGAAGATGCCCGTCCCGGTCCGTCAGGCGCCGTCCGGGACGTGGCTGGTCAGTGAGCCCGCTCCGGCCGCCGCCGTGGAGGCGGGGCGGGTGGTCGCGTACTGCCGTGTCTCGTCCGTCGACGAGAAAGCGGACCTTGACCGGCAGGCGGCCCGGGTCGTGGCCGGAGCGAACGGGCTCGGCCTGGTCGTGGCCGAGGTTGTTACCGAGGTCGGTTCCGGGCTGAACGGCCGGCGCGGGAAGCTGCACCGGGTGTTGTCCGACCCGTCCGCCGCTGTGGTCGTGGTCGAGCACCGCGACCGATTGGCCCGCTTCGGTGTCGAGCACCTCGAAGCGGTCCTGTCGGCGTCCGGGCGGCGCCTGGTCGTCCTCGACCCCACCGAGACCGCCGACGACCTCGTACGGGACATCACCGAAGTCCTCACGTCGATGTGCGCGCGCCTGTACGGGCGGCGGGCGGCGAAGAACCGGGCCGCCCGCGCGGTGGCCGTGGCGACCGGCGAGGACGCCGGGTGAAGAAGTTCCAGCCGCAGCCCGGGTTCGTGGTGCGGGCGTTCCGGTTCGCCCTGGACCCGAACGCCTCCCAAGAGGCCGCGCTGCGTTCGCACTGCGGTGCCGCGCGGGCCGCGTACAACTGGGCTGTTGGCTGGGTGACGGCGTCGTGGTGGCAGCGCCGCGCGGAGGAGACGTACGGCGTCCCCGAAGAGTCGCTGACCGAGTGGCGGCCGTGGTCGCTGCCCTCGCTGCGCAAGGCGTTCAACGCCGCCAAGCACACCGACCCCAGGTTCGCCCCCTGGTGGGAGGAAAACTCCAAGGAGGCATACAACACCGGCCTCGCGAACGCGTCGGCCGCGTTCGACAACTACGCCAAGTCGAAGAACGGCAAGCGGCGCGGCAAGCGCATGGGCGCGCCCCGGTTCAAGCCGAAGCGGAAGGCACATCTGGCCTGCCGGTTCACCACCGGCACGATCCGCGTGGACACGGACGGCCGACATGTGACGCTGCCGAGGCTGGGCACGATCCGCACCCACGAACCCACCAGCAGCCTCCT
The DNA here is from genome assembly GCF_026008495.1 of Streptomyces sp. A012304. Lineage (GTDB taxonomy): Bacteria > Actinomycetota > Actinomycetes > Streptomycetales > Streptomycetaceae > Streptomyces. The sequence continues at coordinate 21,381 of NZ_BQUN01000087.1, read as the reverse complement.
TGCCCGTATCCAGGCCCAGACCGCACGGATCCTGTCCGCGACCGTCCGCCACGAACGCGGGCGCTGGTTAGCCTCCTTCCAGGTCGAGGTCAAGCGCGACCTGGAACGTGTGGCGCGCCCGGATGTGGCGGTCGGCATCGACCTCGGTGTGAAGACCCTCGCCGTCATGGCCGACTCGACGGGTGAGATCCGCACCGTCGCGAATCTCGGGCACTACGACGCCGCCCGCAAGCAGCTGCGCCGCGCATCCCGGATCGTCTCCCGCCGCCAGGGCCCCGACCGCAGGACCGGGCGCAAGCCGTCCCGCCGCTGGGAGAAGGCCAACGCCCAGCGGAACAAAGTGCATCACCGGGTGGCGAATCTCCGCGAAGACGCGCTGCACAAGCTCACCACAAGCGTGGCGGCCGAGTACGGCACGGTCGTGGTCGAGGACCTCAACGTCGCCGGCATGGTGAAGAACCGGCGCCTGGCCCGCCGGATCGCCGACGCCGGATTCGGCGAGATCCGCCGCCAGCTCACCTGCAAGACCCGCCAGCGCCACGCCACCCGCCTCGTCGTGGCCGACCGCTGGTACCCCTCTTCCAAGACCTGTTCCGGGTGCGGCGCGGTGAAAGCCAAGCTGCCGCTGCACGTCCGGACCTACGAATGCGACGCCTGCGGCCTGGTCATCGACCGGGACGACAACGCCGCGCTCAACCTCGCCGCGCTCGCGGCGGCCTGCACCACTGGTACCGGAGTGGCCGGAGACCAGGACACCACCGTGGTGGTGTCGAAGCCTCGTGGAGCCGACCGTAAGACCCGCGCCACCCGCCCCCGCCGCAAGGCGAAGGCGGGGCGGGCAGGTGGCGCAACCCTGCCGCACCAGCGGCAGACGGAAGCGAGAGACCGTACTCAAGCCGAAGCCCTCACGCTTTGGTGATGTGACGGACCTTCCGGGTCGAAATGCCCGGATTGCTGAGACCTGACTACGGTCTTGGCAACGGTGTAACCAGGGGCCTCGACGGCGTACACGAGTTCCGGGGCGATACCCGACGCGCGGGCCCGGGAGGCCAGTTCGGCCGGGTCGGCGGCGTCCGCGTCCTCGCTGCCGCAGGCGGTGAGGAGCACGAGGGCCGGCAGCAGCGCCGGCAGGACGCGTTTGGTACGGATCATGCCGCCATCCTGCCGCACTGGTGTTCGCAAGTGGGCGGCTTTCCGACGGTGGGGCGCGTAGTCTCGGGCGGGATGAACACCATTCCCGCACGGCTCGACCATGTCGTCCTCGCGACGCCCGACCTGGCGGCGACGGTCGCGGAGTTCACCCGGCGCACGGGAGTGGCTCCCGCGCCGGGCGGGGTGCATGTCGGCCTCGGCACCCGCAACCATCTGGTGGGGCTGGGCGGCGGCGCCTACCTGGAGATCATCGGACCGGACCCGCGGCAGTCCGCGCCGACGGGCCCACGCCCCTTCGGCGTGGACGGCCTGGACTCCCCGCGGACCGTCACCTGGGCGATCAGCCGGCCCGATCTGGACGAGGCGGTCGCGGCCGCCCGGGCCTACGGCTACGACCCCGGCGACGTACGGGAGATGAGCCGGCGCCGCCCGGACGGGACGCTGCTGGAGTGGCGGCTGACCGACGGCGGTGATCCGCACCCCTCCGGACTGGTGCCGTTCCTCATCGACTGGGGCGGTACGGTCCACCCGTCCGCGTCGGGCCTGCCCGTCACCCCTCTGCTGGAGCTGACGGCGACCGCGCCCGACCCGGAGGAGATCCGGCCCCTGCTGGCCGCCCTCGGCACCGACCTGCCGCTGTCCGAGGGCCCGGCGGGCTTCTCGTTCACGGTGGACACGCCGAACGGGCCGGTGACCTTCACCTGAGCCCCGGCGGGCACCCCGGTCGTCCGAGCCTCGCCGGGTCGCTCGCCGCCGCCGCTCCGGCCGCCGAGCCTGACGCGACGTGTCCGCGGACGGCAGCGGCCCGCGGCGCTGTCCCTACCGCGCCGCCCCGACCACCGGCCGTCCGACCAACCACCCGAGCGGTCACCTGACCCCGCCCGGGCCGCCCCCGGTCACCCGCCGTTCCGCTGCCCGGCCACCCGCAGCAGCCGCAGCTGCCCCATCTCGGCCACGTTCTTCATCAGCTCCGCTTCGGCCCAGGCGAGCAGGTGAGCGACGGTGTGCCCGGAGTCCGGCGGCCAGGGGAAGGCGACGGGCCGGGCGAGGTCGGCGTCGGTGAGCGCGTCCACGGCTGCCGTCCACTCCTCCCGCAGCCCCCGCAGCCAGGCGACGGCCGGCTCCCCCGGTCCGGGCCAGCGCACGTCGGCCCGCTCGCGGGGCGTGCGGCCGCGCAGCTGGTCGGTGGCGACGCCGAGCCACCAGCCGAGGTGCCAGCTCAGCCAGCCGATGGTGGGGAGCGGGACGGGGTCGGGTTCGGTGTCGGCCCAGTCGGGCACCCATCCGCCGGCGCCGTCGGGTCGGAGGGTCCAGCAGTGGGCGACGGGCTCCCAGAGGAAGTCCTCCGCCTCCAGCCGCTCGAGGTGGTACTCGAAGAGGGACCAGGTCAGGTCGGACTGCCAGCGCAGCAGCTCACGACTCCCGGGGTTCGTAGGGGCGTTCATCGGGCCACCCTGACACGCGCCGACGCCCCGCGCGGAACCGTTTTTCCGCGCCCGTCCCGTCGCCGGCGGCGGTGTCCGTTTCCTTCAAGACCGGGTGTCCGGGCGCCGCCTACGGTGGCCGTATGAGTCCACGTTTCGATGCCATCGGCCTGGTCGTCTCCGACATGGCCGCCTCCGTCGCCTTCTACCGCCGGCTCGGCTTCGCCTTCCCCGAGGGCGCCGAGCGGCAGCCGCACGCCGAAGCCGGACTTCCGGGGGGTCTGCGGCTGTTGCTGGACACCGAGGAGACCGTCCGGTCCTTCCACCCCGGCTGGCGGCCGCCCACCGGCGGTGGCCGGTCCTCGCTCCCGCTGCGCTGCGACAGCCCCGCCGAGGTCGACGCGGTGTACGAGGAGCTGGTGGACGCCGGCTGCCACGGCGAGCTCAAGCCGTGGGACGCCTTCTGGGGGCAGCGGTACGCCGTGCTGCTCGACCCGGACGGCAACGGCGTCGACCTGTACGCGCCGCTGGCCCCCTAGCCCCGTACACGCCACTCGCCCTGGCCCCCACGCGCAGCCGCCCCCTAGACGAGTAATTCCGATGTGTTCAGTGGTCGTAGGCGATCAGGGATCGCATGACCGGCTGTCCGGTCTTGTGGTTGTGCCAGATCGCCGCGGCCAGCGCGAGGACGCGCTGAGCGACGCGGACGGCGACGCCCTCGAAGGTCCGGCGTCTTGGGCACCGCGTCTGCGTTCCCGGACGCACCGTCAGCATGGGGGATGACTCGTCTAGGCGATCTCGTCCATGTGGTCCTCCACCCAGTTCCGCAGGTGGGCCAGGGGTTGTGCCACGCTGCGGCCGAGCGGGGTCAGTTCGTACTCGACGTGCAGGGGCACCGCGGGGTACACGGTCCGCTCCACGAAGCCCCGGCCCTGCAGGCGGCGCAGCGTGGCGGTGAGTACCTTGGAGCTCACACCCTCCAGCCGCTTCTGCAGGGCGCCGAAGCGTTGCGGTCCCTCCTCCATCGCGCCGATGGCCAGCGCCGACCACTTGTTGGCCAGCAGGTCGAGCACCTCCCGGCAGGGGCACTGGGCGGCATATACGTCGTGATGGTCGTGCCGCTGGGTCTCGCAGAGCGCCACCATGGTCTCTTCCTCTCCTCGTCTTCCTCTTCCACCAGCGTACTTCCCTTCGGGAAGTAGTATCCCTTGCGGGTTACTACCTCCTCCGAGCTACGTTGCGGCCGCAGCGAACGCCGCTGCGGCCCGACAAAGAGGACAGTGATGAGCCAGACCCCGCAGACCATGCCCGCCGTCGCCTACCGCAAGAGCCTGCCGGTGGACCACGCGGAGAGCCTCGAGGACACGACGCTGCCGGTACCGGAGCCAGGACCGCGTGACCTGCTCGTGCAGGTCGAGGCCATCGCGGTCAACCCGGTCGACTACAAGGTCCGCCGGAACAACGACCCGGGCGGCGAGCCCAAGATCCTCGGCTGGGACGCGGCGGGCACCGTCGTCGCCGTCGGCGACGAGATCGAGTCGTTCCGGGTGGGCGACGAGGTCTTCTACGCCGGAGCCATCGACCGGCCGGGCACCAACTCCCGCTTCCACACCGTCGACGAGCGCATCGTCGGCCACAAGCCTGCCTCGCTCACCTTCGCCGAGGCGGCGGCCCTGCCGCTGACGTCGCTGACCGCCTGGGAGGGTCTCTTCGAGCACCTCGGTCTGCACGCCGGCGCGCTCAAGCAGTCGGGCACGCTGCTGGTCACCGCCGCCGCGGGCGGTGTCGGCGCCATGGTGTCCCAGTTGGCCCGCGCGCTTACCAGCCTCACGGTGATCGGCACCGCCTCACGCCCCGAGACTGTCAAGTTCGCCCGGCGCATGGGCGCCGCGCACATCGTCGACCACCGCAGGCCCCTCGCCCCGCAGGTGCGCGAAGTGGCCCCGGACGGCGTGGACTTCGTCTTCGGCACCACCGGAACCGACCAGAACCTGGCCGCCTACGCCGACATCGTCAAGCCCTTCGGACGGATTGTGGCCATCGACGACTTCGGCCCGGTGGAGATCGGCCTGCTGAAGTCCAAGAGCATCTCCTTCCACTGGGAGTTCATGTTCACCCGGTCGCTGCATCAGACCGCCGACCGGGCGGAGCAGGGCCGCATCCTCGACCAGATCTCCCGGCTGGTGGACGCCGGGATCCTCACCACCACGGCCACCACCGACCTCGGAAAGATCAACGCCGAGCACCTGCGCGCGGCGCACCGCGTCCTGGAGGCCGGCAAGGCCATCGGCAAGATCACGATGACCGGCTTCTGACCGGTCCCCCCTTCCCGGCGGCCCCGGACACCGCAGGGAGTGCGGAGGACTCCACAGACCTTCCACTCCCGCGCCTAGACGAGTCATTCCCCATGCTGACGGTGCGTCCGGGAACAGCGCGTCCTCGCTGGCCGCGGCGATCTGGCACAACCACAAGACCGGACAGCCGGTCATGCGACACCTGATCGCCTACGACCACCGAACACATCGGAATGACTCGTCTAGACCTCCCCGAGCAGCAGTTCCGACAGTGTCATCCCGCTGAACTCCCGTACGTCACGCGCCAGATGGGCCTGGTCGGCGTACCCGGCGCGCAGGGCCGTCTCCGCGTACGGGACACCCGCCCGGGCCAGGGCGAGGGCCCGTTGGAGGCGCAGGACGCGGGCGAGGGTCTTGGGGCCGTAACCGAAGGCGGTGAGGGAACGGCGGTGCAGCCGGCGTGCGCCGAGGCCCAGTTCGTCGGCGGTCGCGGCGACGGGACGGCCCTCGGCGAGGGCAGTGACGAGCCGGCGCAGCGCGGGGTCGGGCGGGGCCGCGTGGCGCAGGGCCAGTTCCTCCAGCGCGGTCGCCGGGTGCGCGGCGGCCTCGACACGGGCGCGCAGGCGTCGTACCCGCGACGGCGCCCACAGGTCGCTCAGCTCCACCCGGCGGTCGCGCAGTTCGTGGGCGGGGACGCCGAGCAGGGCGGGTGCG
>NZ_BQUN01000087.1:0-15683 GCF_026008495.1 Streptomyces sp. A012304 | reverse complement strand
GGGCGCGGGTGTCGGGCCCGGCGACCAGGATCCTGCCCTCGTGCCACAGCAGGTCCATGCAGCCGTCCGGCAGCACGGGCCGTGCCCCGCCGTCCGACGGGGTGTTGGTCCACACCACGGCGCCGGCCAGCCGGGAGGGCCGTTCCCGGTACATGTCACGCCGCCCGGGTCCGGTGTTCCTGGGGGCTCAGCCCGTACACCCGTTTGAAGGCACTGGACAGGGCGAACGCGCTGCCGTAGCCGACCTGGCGGGCGATGGCGTCGAGGGTGTCGTCGGTGGCGCGCAGCCGGTCGGCGGCCAGGGCGAGGCGCCAGCCGGTGAGGTACGTCATCGGGGGCTCGCCCACGAGTGCGGTGAAGCGGCGGGCGAGGCCGGCCCGGGAGACGCCCGCCTTGGCGGCGAGGGACGCCACGGTCCAGGGGTGCGCCGGGTCGTCCTGGACGAGGCACAGGGCGCGGCCCACGACCGGGTCGGCGAGCGCCCGGTACCAGGCGGGCGCCTCGGCCTCGGGGCGGGAGAACCAGGCCCGCAGGGCGGCGATCACCAGCAGGTCCAGCATCCGGTCCAGGACGACCTCCTGACCGGGTTCGTCGCGGGCGATCTCCGCCATGAACAGCGGGGTGAGCGGGCACCGCCACACGTCGGCGGTGAGCGTCAGCAGCGGCGGCAGGGCGTCCAGCAGCCGGCGGCTGATCTCGCCGTCCATGGAGTACGTCCCGATCAGCACGGTGGTGGAGCCGTCCAGCCGGTCGCCCCAGGCGCGGACGCCGAGGTCCATGGTGCCGTTGAGGGAGCGGCCGTCGGGGTGGACGCAGCGGCCGTTCGGGAGGATCAGTGCCTGCGGGGGTGTGGCGGGGTCGTCGGCGCAGGTGTAGGGGGCGGGGCCGCGGGCGATGGCGAGGTCGCCGGCCGTGAGCCGGACCCGCTCGCCCGTGTCCGGCACGATCCACGCGTCGCCGCGCACCATCAGCATCACGGTCAGCGGGGCGCGGTCCTCCACCCGCACGCTCCACGGCGGGTCGAAGCACGCACGGATCATGAAGGCGCCACGCGCGCGTGGACCCTCGAGCAGACCTGCCATCGCGTCCATGCGATCAGCGTAGACGCGCGCTTATGGGAATGAGCCGTTCAGCGATGGGCCCGTGCCGCGCCCGGCAGTTGACTGAGGGCATGACACAGGACACGGCACGGAAGACGACGGTGGTGGTGACCGGCGCGACCGGTCGTACGGGCGGACGGGTGGCGCGGGCCGCCGAGGCCGCCGGGCTGACGGTGCGGGCGGCCTCCCGCGGGACGGGCTTCGACTGGTCGGACCCCTCGACCTGGGCGGAGGTGCTGCGCGGCGCGGACGCGGCGTACCTGGCGTATCCGACGGACATCGGTGCCCCGGAGGCGGCCGGCGCCGTCGGGCGGCTCGCCGGGGAGGCGGTGGCGTGCGGGGTGCGGCGGCTGGTGCTGCTGTCGGCGCGCGGGGAGGAACGGGCGCGGCCGGCCGAGGAGGCGCTGCGGGCGTCGGGCGCCGACTGGACGATCGTGCGGGCCGCGTGGTTCACGCAGAACTTCAGCGAGGGACCGCTGGCGGAGGAGCTGCGGCTCGGTGGCGGGCTGGTGTTCCCGGCCGCCGATGCGGTGCGGGAGCCGTTCGTCGACGCGCGGGACATCGCGGACGTGGTGGTGGCGGCGCTGACGTCGAACGGGCGGTACGCGGGCCGGGTGATCGACGTGACCGGGCCCCGGCTGTTGACCTGGGGCGAGGCGGTCGCGGAGATCGGAGCGGCGGCCGGGCGTGAGCTGTCGTACCGGGCGGTGCCGGCCCGGGAGTACCGGGCGCACCTGACCGGGTTCGGGGTGCCGGCCGAGGAGGCCGACTTCCTCATCGACCTGTTCGAGGAGCTGCTCGACGGCCGCAACGCCCACCTGTCGGATGGTGTGGAGCGCGTGCTGGGGCGAAAGCCGCACGACTTCACGGCGTTCGCGAAGGAGGCGGCGGAGGCGGGCGCCTGGTCGTGACCGCGCGGCAGTCGCGAAGGAGACGGCGGGGGCGGCGGGTCGGACACCGCGCGGCGTCCACGAGGGAGGCGGCAAGGGCGGGCGCCCGGTCGTGACCGCGCGGCAGTCGCGAAGGTGGTGGTCACTTTCCGGGGGGCGGGGGTTCCTCCCCGTTCCCGGCGCCCTTCGGCGAGGCCTTGGCGTGGGCGCGCAACCGCCCCGTCACGTCCTCCGGCGGCAGGAACCGCGACCACCGCTCGGGGAACTCGGAGGGCATGTCGGGATCGTCGGGGTCCTCGTGGGCGCGGGCGGCGGCCATGCGGGCGACGTACTCGGCGGCCTGCTCCTCGCGCAGCCGTTCGTTGACGGCGCGGGCGGCGGCGGTCGCGGCGGCCGGCCAGACCCGGTCGATCGCGGCGTTCATGGCGGCGCCGACGAGGACGGCGAACGCGCCCACGCCGATCCACAGCAGCACGGCGACGGCGGCGGCCAGTGAGCCGTAGATGGTGGCGCCCTCGATGGTGTTCTGGAGGTAGATGCGCAACAGGAAGCTGCCGAGCACCCACATGGCGAGGGCGACCAGGGCTCCGGGGACGTCCTCGATCCACGGGGAACGCACGGGCACGGACACGTGGTAGAGGGTGGTCAGGAAGGCGATCGACAGGACGATCACGACCGGCCAGTACAGCACCTGTACGACGGTCGCCGACCAGGGCACGACGCGTACGACCGCGTCCGGCCCGGCGACCATCAACGGCAGCGCGACCGAGCCGATCAGCAGGGCCGCGATGAACAGCAGGAACGCCACCAGCCGGGTCTTGACGATGCCGCGGACGCCGTCGAGGCCGTACATGACGGTGATGGTGTCGATGAAGACGTTCACGGCGCGCGAGCCGGACCACACGGCGAACAGGAAGCCTATGGAGATGACGTCGGGGCGGCCGCCCTTCATCACGTCGTCGAGGATCGGCTGGGCGATCTCCGCGACGCCCTTGTCGGACAGGACCGTGCGGGAGGCGTCGAGGAGGTTGGCCTCCAGGCTGGAGATGGTGTCGGTGCCGGTCCAGTCGTCGACGTAGCCGAGCAGGCCGATGAGGCTGAGCAGCAGCGGCGGCACGGACAGCAGGGTGAAGAACGCGGCCTCGGCGGCGAGGCCGAGGATGCGGTACTCGATGCAGGAGTTGGCGGTGTCCTTGAGCAGCAGCCAGGCGGTCCTGCGCTTGGAGACGTTCCGGTAGAGGGCACGCGCGCGGTGGAGACGCCCGGTGGGGGCCTCGGGGTGCTCGGGGGACTGACTTGCTGGCTGCACGCCCTAAAGGTATCCGCCGTTCGGGGCTGCGCTCACCTCCGGTGGGACGGCGTCCCACGCTCGGTGAGCGCCATATACGCCCGGGTCGGTCATGTCCGCGGTGGCCGGGGGTACGTTCGCGGTATGGCAGGCAGCACGCACACCGTGACCAACCAGCCCCCGCCCCTGCTGGGGTACGACGTCTACGGCGCCGACCGGGCGCTCGTGGCGGCCGTGGAACGCCATCTCGGCCCGGAGCTCCTCGACGAGGCGCACGGCGAGCTGTCCGCGCTGGGCCGGGCGGCGGGCTCGGCGCAGCTCCACGAGTGGGCGATCCAGGCCAACGAGAACCCGCCGACGCTGCGCACCCACGACCGCTACGGGCACCGCATCGACGAGGTCGACTTCCATCCGGCCTGGCACCGGCTGCTGGGCAAGGGCGTCGCGGCCGGTCTGACGGCGGCCTGGGCGCGGCCGGGCGGGCATGTGCGGCGGGCGGCGGGGTTCATGGTGTGGTCGCAGGTCGAGGCGGGCAACGGCTGTCCGCTGTCGATGACCCACGCGGCGGTGCCCGCCCTGCGCGCCGACCCGGCGCTGGCGGCCGAGTGGGAGCCCCGGCTGACGTCGACGGTCTACGAGCGTGAGCTGCGGCCCGCCCGGCTGAAGGCGGGGGCGCTGTTCGGGATGGGGATGACGGAGAAGCAGGGCGGCAGTGACGTCCGGGCGAACACCACGTCGGCGCGGCCGCTCGCCGAGGACGGGACGTACGAGCTGACCGGGCACAAGTGGTTCTGCTCGGCGCCGATGTCGGACGGTTTCCTGGTGCTGGCGCAGGCCGCGGAGGGCCTGACGTGTTTCCTCGTGCCGCGCGTGCTGGAGGACGGCACCCGCAACGTGTTCCGGTTGCAGCGGCTGAAGGACAAGCTGGGCAACCGGTCGAACGCCTCCGCCGAGGTGGAGTTCGACGGGACGTGGGCGCGCCGGGTCGGCGCGGAGGGGCGTGGGGTGCGCACCATCATCGACATGGTCGCGGCGACCCGGCTGGACTGCGTGCTGGGGTCGGCGGGGCTGATGCGGGCGGCCGTCGCGCAGGCGGTCCACCACTGCGCCCACCGGGAGGCGTTCGGCGGGAAGCTCCTCGACAAGCCGCTGATGCGCAATGTTCTGGCCGATCTGGCGCTGGAGTCGGAGGCGGCGACGACGCTGGGCCTGCGGCTCGCGGCCGCCTGTGACGACGGCGGCGAGCAGGAGCGGGCGCTGCTGCGGATCGCGGTGCCGGCCGCCAAGTACTGGGTGACCAAGCGCTGCACTCCGGTGACGGTGGAGGCGGCGGAGTGCCTGGGCGGCAACGGGTATGTGGAGGAGTCGGGGATGCCCCGGCTGGTGCGCGAGTCGCCGCTGAACTCGATCTGGGAGGGCGCGGGCAATGTGCAGGCGCTGGACGTGCTGCGGGCGCTGCGGCGGGAGCCGCAGGCGCTGAACGCCTACCTCCAGGAGGTGGGCCGGGCCCGCGGTGCCGATCACCGGCTGGACGCGGCGATCAAGGACCTGCTGACGGAACTGGCCGATCTGGACGGCGCGGAGGCGCGGGCGCGGCGGCTGGCGGAGCGGTTCGCACTGGTGCTCCAGGGCGCACTGCTCGTGCGGTTCGCGCCGCCGGAGGTGGCGGACGCGTTCTGCGCGTCACGGCTGGGCGGCGACGCGGGCGCGGCCTTCGGGTCGCTGCCGCACACCCTGGATCTGAAGGCGTTGGTGGAGCGGGCCCGGCCACGGGTGTGACCTGCGGAAACAGATGCGGGGGTGGTGCTGCGCCGACACGGCACCACCCCCGCGACGTTGGCCCTGCGAGGCCAGGAGCGCCGCTCGGGACGGCGCGCCACAAGTTTCGGACAGGCCGTGGACGTTGACCAGGGTTGCAAGAGGTTGCAACGTGGCCGACCGGGTGTCCGGAGTGTGTCCCTCCGTCGCGGAGGGACGGCAAGATGGGTGACCGCCAGTAAGACCGGAAACAGTCGGCGCGAGAGCTTGACATCCGGTCGTCGTCCGCAGGTGTGCTCACCGGGAGGCCCCAGTGGCGAAGTCGCCGATGAATGTGCCGCAGCTCGTGGCCGTCGACGCCGCGCGGGCGGCGCGGGTGCTCAGCGAGGTGCGCGACGCCCGGCTCGCGGGCCGGCCGGCGCGGGTGGCGCCGCGCCCGGTGATCGAGGAGTCCTGGGAGCGGATGCTGCGCAGCGGCGTCGACCCCGAGCGTGGGGTCAGAGCGGGTCTGCTGTCCGAGGAGGAGGTACGGCGGCGGCGGGAGGAGTCACCGCTGCGGGACGTGCTGCCGGTGCTGCGCGAGGGCCTGCTGTCGGTGGCGGACGTCGCCCACCACATCATGGTGGTCGCCGACGAGGAGGGCCGGGTGCTGTGGCGCGAGGGCTGCTCCCCGGTGCTGCGCAAGGCCGACGGGCTGGGGTTCGAACTGGGTGCCGACTGGCGGGAGGACGTCGTCGGCACCAATGGCGTGGGCACGCCGGCGGTGGTGCGCCGGCCGGTGCAGGTGTTCGCGGCGGAGCACTTCGTGCGTTCGCACGCCACCTGGACGTGCGCCGGCGCCCCGATCACCGATCCGCGCAACGGGCGGCTGCTGGGGGTGGTGGACATCAGCGGGCCGCTGGAGACGATGCATCCGGCCACCCTGGCCTGGGTCGACTCGGTGGCGAAGCTGGCGGAGGCGAGGCTGCGGGAGGCGCATCTGGGGGCGCTGGAGCGGCTGCGGGCGGTGGCGGCGCCGGTGCTGGCCCGGCTGGGCGGCCGGGCGGCGGTGGTGGACGGGGACGGCTGGACGGCGGCGGTCACCGGGATGCCGTACACGAGCCGGATCGCGTTGCCGAAGTCGCCCTCGGCGGGCCGTCGGTTGCTGCCGGGGTTCGGGCCGTGCGTGATGGAGCCGCTGGCCGGGGGGTGGCTGCTGCGGTCCGTCGACCGGGCGGCGGAGCCGCTGCCGTCCGGTGCGACGCGGATCGTGCTGGATCTGACCCGGGCGCGCCGCTGGTCGGTGACGGTCACCGGCGCGGCGGGCTCGTGGTCCCATGAACTCAGTCCCCGGCACGCCGAGCTGCTGTACCTGCTGGCGGTGCGGCGGGGCGGCCGCAGTGCCGCGGGGCTGGCCGAGGACATGTTCGGGGACTCGGCGCGGACGGTGACGGTACGGGCCGAGATGTCGCGGGTCCGGCGGTACCTCGGGGGACTTCTGGAACACCGGCCGTATCGTTTCTGCGATACGGCGGAGGTGGAGGTGCTCCTCCCGGGCGACCCGAGGGACCTGCTGCCGCACTCCACCGCCCCCGCGGTGGCCGCCGCACGTACGTCTGATTCGGTGCGATAGGCCCTGGTTCGGGCGGCTCGCCGCTCCCGTGGACCGGGTCGCGTCCGGGCATCTTCCGTCCATGTTCTGGGTCTTCGTCCGCAACAGGGGTCGTCTGCCGTAGCATCCCTCTACGGGTCACCCCACCTGCTCCTCGATCAACGTACGGATCATCAGGCGCAGTTGGCCCGCCTCGGGAGGACGAATGAAGCATCGTGGCCGACATCGCCGACGCAGGCAGGGCAAGGCCCTGCGCGCGTTCCTGGCCGGAACCGCCCTCGCGCTCACCGCCGCCGCCACCATGATCAGCGCCTCCCAGGCGACCGTCACCGGCGATCCCGGTGCCCTGAAGCCGCTCGCCTCCGCCGACACCGACGCGCTGCGGCTGACCGCGCACCCGCTGGCGCCCTCCTCCCTGGACCGGCTCAGCGCCGCGATGGGCGCGCCGGTCGGTGTCGACACCGTGCTCGGCGACGCCCGGCACACCCTGCGCGACGCGGCCGACTGCACGGCCGCGGAGCGCGAGACGCTGCCCGTCTCCCCGACGGCCACCGCCGCGTACTGCTGGAAGACCGAGGACACCGCGGGCTGGCGGCCGGGTGCGGTCACCACCTCCGGCGACGCGGACCACGACGGGCGGTGGGGCCGGCACCGGGTGGTCCTGTCCGCCTGGTCCCGCGGCGGCGGACCGGCCGCCGACCGGGGCCTGGCCCGGGTCGCCTTCGTCGACGCGGGCGACCCCGACCGCCTCGCCTACACCTGGGCGCTGCTGGCCGTCCCGGTCGACGGCGGTCGCGACTACCGGGGGCTGGTCTCCCATGTCTCCGGCATGGTCTGGTACGAGGACAAGCTGCTGGTCACCGCCGACGACGGGGACCGCGCCGCACTGTACGTGTACGACGTGAACCGCATCCAGCGGGCCACTGTCACCGGCGACGCGGTCGGCCGGGTGCCCGGCGGCTGGTCGGCGCACGGCTACCGGTACGTCCTGCCGGCCGTCGCCACCTACCGGCTCGCCGACGGCGCGGGCGCCCCGCGCCCCACCGCGCTCTCCCTCGACCGCAGCACCGCGCCGGACAGCCTGGTCGCCGCGGAGTGGACCCGCGACGACGGCGACCGCGGCGCCCGTCTGTGGCGCTACGCCTTCGACACCCGGGGCACCGGCCTGCTCGCCGACGACGGCACCGGGCGGGTCGAGGCGACCGAGGCGTACTCGACGAAGCTGACCGGCGTGCGCGGTGTGCTGGCCTACCGGGACGCCTGGTACCTGACCCGGGCCGCCGGTCCGGGTGACGCGCACGGGACGCTGTGGCGCCAGGACACCGAGGGGGCGCGGCCCGCGGTGTGCGCTGCGGACGACGTGCGCGACTGCTGGAGCGGGCGCACGGAGTCCCTCTCCTACGCGGAGGCGACCGGCGAGGTGTGGACCCAGTCGGACCGGGTGCTGTTCTCGCTGCCACTGGCCTCCGTCGACAGAGCGGCGGAGTAGATGATTCCCTGGCGGGCATGACCAACATCCCCGTGACCACCTGGTCCCTGGAGCAGACCGCGCCGAGTGACGTCCTGCCCGCCGCCGCCCCCGAGGGCGACGTCCGGATCGTCCGCTCCGAGGCGCCCTCGCCCGAGTTCAGCCGCTTCCTGTATGCGTCGGTCGGCGGGGACATCCGCTGGGTCGACCGGCTGGTCTGGCCGTACGCGCGCTGGCAGGAGTACCTGGCCCGGCCCGGTGTGGAGACGTGGGTGGCTTACGAGCGGGGCACCCCGGCCGGATACGTCGAGCTCGATCCGCAGGACGACGGTGTGGTGGAGATCGCCTACTTCGGGCTGATCCCGGCCTTCCGCGGCCGTCGGATCGGCGGGCATCTGCTGTCGTACGGCGCCGCCCGCGCGTGGGATCTCGCGGAGCGCTGGCCGGGGCTGCCGGAGACCAAGCGGGTGTGGCTGCACACCTGCAGCCTGGACGGCGAGCACGCGATGGACAACTATCTGCGCCGGGGCTTCAAGCTGTTCGACACCAAGGTCGAGGAGCGGCCCGAGGTGACCGCTCCGGGCCCCTGGCCGGGCGCATACTCTGTCTGAACAGCATCGACAAGAGGCGCCGCACACCTTGTGACTCACACCACCCTTGTCTCATCTTTCGGGACAAGGGTGTCCGCATGACGGACGAAGCTGGACTGTGTCCAGATCGCCGTGCCACGCTGCCGTCATGTCTGGAACTGGAATTGCCTTGGTGAGTCGGCGGCACGTCGACCTCGGCCGCATGTCCAGCGCCATCTGTCCGGCGAGCTGACAGCCACAGCACCGCCGATCTCCGTTCCAGCCTCCCCCGCCTGCGCAAGGACGCGCACGCCTGCCCCCATGCGCCCGTACGCGCAGGTCAGAGCCGATCTTTCCGCCTGTCCCGAAGGACGTAGTCACCATGGCCGCCACCCCGCAGAACCCTGCCGCCTCCGCGCCCCGCCGCAAGGTGAGCCGTCACCGCGGCGAGGGTCAGTGGGCCGTGGGTCACTTCACCCCGCTCAACGGCAACGAACAGTTCAAGAAGGACGACGACGGTCTCAATGTGCGGACACGCATTGAGACGATCTACTCCAAGCGGGGGTTCGACTCGATCGACCCCAACGACCTGCGCGGCCGGATGCGCTGGTGGGGCCTGTACACCCAGCGCAAGCCCGGCATCGACGGCGGCAAGACCGCGGTCCTGGAGCCGGAGGAGCTGGACGACAAGTACTTCATGCTGCGCGTCCGCATCGACGGCGGCCGGCTCACCACGCAGCAGCTGCGGGTGATCGGTGAGATCTCGCAGGAGTTCGCGCGCGGCACCGCCGACATCACCGACCGGCAGAACGTGCAGTACCACTGGATCCGCATCGAGGACGTGCCGGAGATCTGGAACCGCCTGGAGGCGGTCGGCCTGTCCACCACCGAGGCCTGCGGCGACACGCCCCGCGTGATCATCGGCTCGCCGGTGGCCGGCATCGCCGAGGACGAGATCATCGACGGCACCCCCGCCATCGAGGAGATCCACCGCCGGGTCATCGGCAACAAGGCCTTCTCCAACCTGCCCCGCAAGTTCAAGTCCGCGATCTCCGGCTCGCCGCTGCTGGACGTGGCGCACGAGATCAACGACGTCGCGTTCGTCGGCGTGAACCACCCCGAGCACGGCCCCGGCTTCGACCTGTGGGTCGGCGGCGGCCTGTCCACCAACCCCAAGATCGGCGTCCGGCTCGGCGCCTGGGTCCCGCTGGACGAGGTCCCCGAGGTCTACGAGGGCGTCATCTCGATCTTCCGTGACTACGGCTACCGCCGGCTGCGCACCCGCGCCCGGCTGAAGTTCCTGGTCGCGGACTGGGGCGCGGAGAAGTTCCGGCAGGTGCTCCAGGACGAGTACCTCAAGCGCGAGCTGGTCGACGGGCCCGCCCCCGAGCAGCCGGTCGCCCGCTGGCGCGACCACGTGGGTGTGCACCGGCAGAAGGACGGCCGTTTCTACGTCGGTTTCGCACCGCGCGTCGGCCGCGTCGACGGCACGACCCTGGCGAAGATCGCCGACCTCGCCGAGGCGCACGGCTCCGGCCGCGTCCGCACCACCGTCGAGCAGAAGATGATCGTCCTCGACGTGGAGGAGGCGCAGGTCGACTCGCTCGTCGCGGGTCTGGAGGCGCTGGACCTCACGGTCAGCCCGTCCCCGTTCCGGCGCGGCACCATGGCCTGCACCGGCATCGAGTACTGCAAGCTCGCCATCGTCGAGACCAAGCAGCGCGGCATCTCCCTGATCGACGAACTCGAGCGCCGCATCCCGGAGTTCGACGAGCCGATCACCATCAACATCAACGGCTGCCCGAACGCCTGCGCCCGTATCCAGGTCGCGGACATCGGTCTCAAGGGCCAGCTGGTCCTCAACGACAAGGGCGAGCAGGTCGAGGGCTACCAGGTGCACCTGGGCGGCGCGCTCGGTCTGGACGCCGGGTTCGGCCGCAAGGTCCGTGGCCTGAAGGTCACCGCCGAGGAGCTGCCCGACTACGTCGAGCGGGTCCTGAAGCGGTTCGAGGCGGAGCGCGAGGACGGCGAGCGGTTCGCGACCTGGGCGGCCCGGGCCGGCGAGGAGGCCCTTTCGTGAGCGCGGCGAACGAAACGAAGGACGCGCCATGAGCGAGCGGGCCGCACCCTTCTACTGCCCGTACTGCGGCGACGAGGACCTGCGTCCGAGCGAGCAGAGTCACGGCGCCTGGGAATGCGCGGCGTGCAACCGCGCATTCCAGCTGAAGTTCCTCGGGCTGCTCGCCCGGGGCGTTCAGCGCACCGACCCGGAAGGGGACCGGATATGACGGCGGTTCAGGAAGACCGCGGCACTGAAGAGCTGAAGGCGCTCGCCGAGCAGGCGGGCCGCGACCTGGAGGACGCCTCCGCGCTGGAGATCCTCCAGTGGGCGGTGGACACCTTCGGCAAGGAGTTCTGCGTCACCTCCTCCATGGAGGACGCGGTGGTCGCGCATCTGGCGTCCCGCGTGCTGAAGGGCGTGGACGTGGTGTTCCTGGACACCGGATACCACTTCCCCGAGACCATCGGCACCCGCGACGCGGTGGAGGCCGTGATGGACGTCAACGTCATCACCCTCACCCCACGCCGGACGGTCGCCGAGCAGGACGCCGAGCACGGGCCGAAGCTGCACGACCGCGACCCCGACCTGTGCTGCAAGCTGCGCAAGGTGCAGCCGCTGGAAGAGGGCCTCAAGAGCTACCGGGCGTGGGCGACCGGCCTGCGCCGCGACGAGTCCCCGACCCGGGCGAACACCCCGGTCGTCGGCTGGGACGAGAAGCGGCGGAAGGTGAAGATCTCCCCCATCGCCCGCTGGACGCAGGACGACGTGGACGCCTACGTCGCCGAGCACGGCGTCCTGACCAACCCGCTGCTGATGGACGGCTACGCCTCCGTCGGCTGCGCCCCCTGCACCCGTCGCGTCCTGGAGGGCGAGGACGCGCGCGCCGGCCGCTGGGCGGGCCGCGCGAAGACCGAGTGCGGGCTGCACGGATGACGACCGCCACCGAGAAGCAGGAGAACCACGTGACGACCGGAGCCACCGTCTGGCTCACGGGTCTGCCGAGCGCCGGCAAGACCACCATCGCGTACGAGCTGGCCGGCCGGCTGCGCGAGGAGGGCCACCTCGTCGAGGTGCTCGACGGCGACGAGATCCGCGAGTTCATCTCGGCGGGCCTCGGTTTCAGCCGCGAGGACCGGCACACCAACGTGCAGCGCATCGGCTTCGTCGCCGAACTCCTCGCCCGCAACGGGGTGAAGGCGCTGGTCCCGGTGATCGCGCCGTACACCGACAGCCGTGACGCCGTGCGCAAGCGGCACGACACGAACGGCACGGCGTACCTGGAGGTGCATGTGGCGACCCCGGTCGAGGTGTGCAGCGAACGGGACGTGAAGGGCCTGTACGCCAAGCAGGCGGCGGGCGAGCTGACCGGGCTCACCGGGGTCGACGACCCGTACGAGGTGCCCGAGTCGCCGGATCTGCGGATCGAGTCCCAGAACCAGACCGTTCAGGAGTCCGCGGCGGCGGTGTACGCCCTGCTCAGCGAAAGGGGACTGGTGTGACGACCGTCGTCAGGTCCGAGGAGGGCACGGGCACCCCGTACGCCCTGAGCCACCTGGACGCGCTGGAGTCCGAGGCGGTGCACATCTTCCGCGAGGTGGCGGGCGAGTTCGAGAACCCGGTGATCCTGTTCTCCGGCGGCAAGGACTCCATCGTCATGCTGCACCTGGCGCTGAAGGCGTTCACGCCGGCGCCGGTGCCGTTCTCGCTGCTGCACGTGGACACCGGGCACAACTTCCCCGAGGTCATCGAGTACCGCGACCGCACGGTGGACCGGCACAACCTGCGGCTGCACGTCGCCTCGGTGCAGGACTACATCGACCGGGGTGTGCTGAAGGAGCGTCCGGACGGCACCCGCAACCCGCTGCAGACGCTGCCGCTGACGGAGAAGATCCAGAGCGAGCGGTTCGACGCCGTGTTCGGCGGTGGCCGCCGGGACGAGGAGAAGGCCCGCGCGAAGGAGCGGGTGTTCTCCCTGCGGGACGAGTTCTCCCAGTGGGACCCGCGCCGCCAGCGCCCCGAGCTGTGGAACCTGTACAACGGACGGCACGCGCCCGGTGAGCACGTCCGGGTGTTCCCGCTGTCCAACTGGACCGAGCTGGACGTGTGGCAGTACATCGCCCGCGAGGGCATCGAGCTGCCGGAGATCTACTTCGCGCACGAGCGGGAGGTGTTCCAGCGGGCCGGGATGTGGCTGACCGCCGGCGAGTGGGGCGGGCCCAAGGAGGGCGAGACCGTCGAGAAGCGCCTGGTGCGCTACCGGACCGTCGGTGACATGTCCTGCACCGGTGCCGTCGACTCCGACGCGACCACGCTGGACGCCGTCATCGCCGAGATCGCCGCCTCCCGGCTGACCGAGCGCGGCGCCACCCGCGCCGACGACAAGCTCTCCGAGGCCGCGATGGAAGACCGCAAGCGCGAGGGGTACTTCTAAGCATGAGCACGACCACGACCGAGGAACTCTCGGCCACGACCCTGCTGCGGTTCGCCACCGCCGGCTCCGTCGACGACGGCAAGTCCACGCTCGTCGGACGGCTGCTGCACGACTCCAAGTCGATCCTCACCGACCAGTTGGAGGCCGTGGAGCGCGCCTCGGCGAGCCGCGGCGCGGAGGGCCCGGACCTGGCGCTGCTGACGGACGGTCTGCGCGCCGAGCGGGAACAGGGCATCACCATCGACGTGGCGTACCGTTACTTCGCCACGCCCCGGCGCCGGTTCATCCTCGCCGACACGCCCGGCCATGTGCAGTACACCCGCAACATGGTGACGGGTGCCTCCACGGCCGAGCTGACGGTGATCCTGGTCGACGCCCGCAACGGGGTCGTCGAGCAGACCCGCCGGCACGCCGCGATCGCCGCCCTGCTGCGCGTCCCGCATGTCGTGCTCGCGGTCAACAAGATGGACCTGGTCGACTACCAGGAGCCGGTGTTCGCCGCGATCGCCGAGGAGTTCACGGCGTACGCGACCGAGCTGGGCGTCCCCGAGGTCACCGCGATCCCGATCTCGGCGCTCGCCGGCGACAACGTGGTGGACCCCTCCGCCAACATGGACTGGTACGGCGGCCCGACCGTCCTGGAGCACCTGGAGACCGTCCCGGTCAGCCACGACCTGGCGCACTGCCACGCCCGGCTGCCCGTGCAGTACGTGATCCGTCCGCAGACCGCCGAGCACCCCGACTACCGCGGGTACGCGGGGCAGATCGCCGCCGGCACCTTCCGCGTCGGCGAGGCGGTCACCGTCCTGCCGTCCGGCCGGACGACGACGATCGCCGGGATCGACCTGCTGGGTGAGTCCGTCGACGTGGCGTGGACGACGCAGTCGGTGACCGTGCTGCTCACGGACGACATCGACGTCTCGCGCGGCGACCTGATCGTGCCCAGCAAGGACGCGCCGGCCACCACGCAGGACGTCGAGGCGACCGTCTGCCATGTCGCGGACCAGCCGCTGGCCGTCGGCCACCGGGTGCTGCTCAAGCACGGCACCCGCACGGTCAAGGCGATCGTCAAGGACATCCCGTCCCGTCTCACCCTCGACGACCTGTCCCTGCACCCGCACCCGGGACAGCTCGTCGCCAACGACATCGGCCGGGTGAAGATCCGCACCGCGGAGCCGATCCCCGTCGACTCCTACGCCGACTCCCGCCGCATGGGCTCGTTCATCCTGATCGACCCCAACGACGGCACGACGCTCACCGCGGGCATGGTCGGCGAGTCCTTCGCCTCCCCGGAGCCGGTCAAGGACCACGACGAGGACGACGGGTGGGACTTCTGAGGATGTCCTCCACCGACTACTACGCCACGTTCGCCAAGGAGGGCGGCCGCGTCGGCAGCGGCGCCCTGGGCAGCGGTCAGGGCGGGGTGGCGCGATGTGCGCCGTGACGTGCGCGCATCCCATGCGCCCCCGCACGCACCACCGCCGCAAGCGACGACCCGCCGACTTCCCGGCCACGGCCTGAGACCGTGACCGCCGGGCCGACGAGAGGAACACCTCCCGTGCCTGCCTCATCCAGCCTCCGCCGTGCCTTCGCGGTGATGGCCGCACTGCCTCTGCTGACGCTGGCCGCCTGCGGTTACGGCTCCAGGGCGGCCGAGACGCCGTCCGCGCAGAAGGTGGTGGCCGGGGCGGAGAAGATCGACGGGCTCGACTCCGTGAAGATCGGCTACTTCGGCAACCTGACGCACGGGACCGCCCTCGTCGGGGTGAACAAGGGCTACTTCCAGAAGGCTCTCGGCGGCACTCAGGCCAAGTACCAGGTCTTCAACGCCGGCCCCTCGGAGATCGAGGCCCTCAACTCCGGCTCCATCGACATCGGCTGGATCGGTCCGTCGCCGGCGATCAACGGCTATACGAAGGCGGGCGGCAAGAACCTGCGGATCATCGGCGGTTCGGCGTCCGGCGGGGTCAAGCTGGTGGTGAACCCCGCGAAGATCAAGACGTTGAAGGACGTCAAGGGCAAGCGGATCGCGACCCCGCAGCTGGGCAACACGCAGGACGTGGCGCTGCTCAACTGGATCTCGGAGCAGGGCTGGAAGGTCGACGCGGAGAGCGGCAAGGGTGATGTGTCGGTGATCCGTACCGACAACAAGGTCACCCCGGACGCCTACAAGTCGGGTTCCGTCGACGGCGCGTGGGTGCCGGAGCCGACGGCGTCGAAGCTGGTCGCCGAGGGTGCCAAGGTGCTGCTGGACGAGGCCGATCTGTGGCCGGACAAGAAGTTCGTGATCACGAACATCATCGTGCGGCAGGAGTTCCTCAAGGAGCACCCGAAGGCCGTCGAGGCCGTGCTGAAGGCGTCGGTCGAGGCCAACAAGTGGATCAGCGCCGACCCGGACGCGGCGAAGGCCGCGGCGAACGCGCAGCTGAAGGCGGACTCCGGCAAGGCGCTGCCGGCGGACGTCCTCGACCCGGCGTGGAAGTCCATCACCTTCCTCGACGATCCGCTGGCCGCGACCCTCGACGC
>NZ_BQUN01000086.1 GCF_026008495.1 Streptomyces sp. A012304 | reverse complement strand
TGAGCCGAAGCTCGGAAGTTGTCACCTGCGGGACCGGCTGAGCTGGTGAATGGGGACGGTCGAAGCATCCTGGTTGTCACCAACGAGGCATCTGACTTGTCACAGATGCTCATTCAGCAGTCTTTCTGTCACCAGAAGCGAAGATCGGGAGATTGAGGTCGTCCGCGGCGCTTCGATGAGCTCATGGCCGCTACACGTGCTGGGTCGGGAAGGGTAGTCGAAGCCGCTGACACTGGGTCCGTCTGGTCGCATCGGTGCAGCTGGGAGGACCTTTTCGTGCCGACGGACGTCGTCGCGGGTAGGTCCGGTCTGGATCTGGGCGGCGGCTGGACGAGACGGTGGGCGGTCTCGTGGCGGGTCGGCGGGGACGATGCGTCCTGTTCGGTGCACGATCTCGTACAGGAGCCGGTGCTCACGAGCGACCCGATGCGGCACTTCACCTGGCGCCGGGACCAGCGTCACCGTCCTGGCCTGCAGTTCCTGACCAGCACCGGCCGGCACCACGGTGCGGAGAGCCTGGAGGAGAGCCGGGTGCTGCTGGCGCTGGACTTCGCCGGCGACGTGGTGGACGTCGTCTCGCAGCCGCTGAAGATCTCCTTCGCCACCTGCGGGAAGGGCCGCTCCCACACCCCTGACTACCTCGCGGTGACCCGCGGCGGCGTCTGGCTGATCGACGTACGCCCCGAGCCGTTGATCAAGGAGGCGGACCGGGAGTCGTTCGCCGCGGCCGCCGAGGTGGCCGTCGCCTGCGGCTGGCGCTACGCGGTAGCGGCCCGCTGGCGCGAGCACGCCTTCGCAGGGCTGGACGCGATGGCGTCGCGGCGCCGGCTGAGGTCCGATCCGCTGGGGCTTCGGCCGGTGCTGCTCGCCGAGGCGGCGGGCGGGCGGAGGTTCGGCGAGCTCGCGGTGGCGACGGGCTGCGAGCCGGTCGCCCGGGCACAGCTGCTACACCTGCTGTGGTCGAGGCAGCTGGGCGTCGATCTGGCCTGCCCGCTTGGAGACCGCTCGCTCGTGATGCCCGCCGGGGAGGCGGGCCGGTGACCGCGGCGGCGGTGCTGGACCTTTCTCCCGGCGCCGGGCTGGTGCTGGACGGGACGGAATGGACGGTTGAGCGGCGCGAGCCGCACCTGGGGCGGGTGCAGTTAGTGAAGGACGACGGCACCCGCGAGCGGGTGACGTTCCGGTTCCTGGCCAACCATCCGCAGTGCCGGTCCTCGTCGCGGACGTCGGCGGCGGGGGCTGACCGGGGCCGCCAGCGCAAGGCGTCCGAGGACCTGAAGGCGGGCCGGCTGGAGCTGACCGAGCTGCGGATGGCCCACCTGCTGGAGGTGGCGACCGGGTTCCGCTCCGGCGACCCGTTCCACCCGGGCCCGGGCGAGCCGAAGCCTGAGTACGATCCGGCGACGACGACGCTCACCGAGCGCCGGCACGCGAAGGTGGCGGAGCTCGCGGCCCTGGATCCGCAGCACGCGAGGCTGCTGGGGCTGGGCTCGGTCGGCTACCGGACGCTGATCCGGTGGGAGAACGCCCGCCGCCGGTTCGGGCTGGTGGGCTGCGCGGACGACCGGTGGCTGCGCCGCAGCGGCGGAACCCGCACGGTTTCCGAGCCGGTGAGGGAGGCGGTTCTGGCGGTCCGCGAGGAGACGCAGCGGATGGCGAAGGTGTCGATGCGGACCAAGGACCGCATGATCCGCCAGTACGTCCGCGAGGAGTTCGGTCCCGAGACGAAGGTGCCCAGTTACGACACCCTGCGCCGGCTCTGGCAGGAGTGGTTCGGCCCCGGCGGCGCCCGGCAGCGCTACGCACGCTCGGCCGACCTGCCGGAGTCGGAGGGGCACGTCCTGGTGCACCGGCCGGGCCAGGTCGTCGCGCTGGACACCACGGTGCTACCGGTGATGGTCCGCGAGCACGTCTTCGGCGACCCGGTGAAGATGCACCTCACCCTGGCCCTGGACGTCTGCACGCACTCGCTGGTCGCCTTCCGGCTGACGCTGGTCTCCGACACCTCGGTGGACGTCGCGATGGTGCTGCGGGATGTGACGATGCCGCTGCCGATGCGGGCGGACTGGGGCGAGGACCTCGAATGGCCCTACCCCGGCCTGCCCGCCGCGGTGGTGGCCGAGTTCGCCGGGCACGCGGTGGCCGGCCTGCCGTTCTTCACCCCGGAGACGGTGACCACCGACCACGGATCGGTCTATCGCAACCACCACCTGGTCGAGGTCGAGCGGGTGCTCGGCTGCCAGGTTCTGCCCGCGCGGGTACTGCGGCCGACCGACAAGGCCGCCGTCGAGCGGGCGTTCGGCGTGATCCGGCAGCTGCTGTTCGAGCACCTGATCGGCTACACCGGCGTCGACGTCGCCGACCGCGGAGCCGACCCGGCCGCGGACGCGGTGCTGACCGCCGACCAGCTCGAGCACCTGATCGCGACCTGGATCGTCGGCGTCTGGCAGAAGCGCAAGCTGGGCGAGTACGCGCCGGCCTGGGATCCGGATGGCTCGCACAGTCCGAACTCGCTGTTCGCGGCGTCGTTCGCGCAGACCGGCTTCGCGATGGACATCCCCTCCCCGGAGCTGTTCTACGAGCTGCTGCCCGCTCACTACGTCCGCATCGACAAGCGCCGCGGGGTGAAGATCCGCGGACTTTGGTACGACGACACCGACGTCCTGCGGGACTACCGCGGCGAGCTGTCGACGCGGGGCGGCAAGCACAAGGGCAAGTGGCTCATCCGCCGTGATCCGCGGGACCGGCGCCAGGTGTTCTTCCAGGACCCGCTCAGCCATGCCTGGCACCCGCTGCCCTGGACGGGCATGCCCCGGGCCGGGCAGATGCCGGCCTTCGGGGACGCGCGAGCCAGCGCCCTGCTCGCGAAGGCCGCGACGGCCGGGCTGAAGCCGAAGTCGGACACCGAACTGCTGCCGGTGCTGCTGGAGCTGATCGGCTCGCACATCCCGGTCAGCAAGTGGCCGACCCAGCTGAAGAAGTCCCAGCGCACCGAGCACGCCCGCGAGGCCCACCAGGCCAGGGCCGCGCAGGCCGACCGGCCGCCGAGCCCGCCGGCCCCGGCCCCGCAGCCTGCCGCGGTCCCAGTGCCTGCCGGGAAGGAGACGGCGACGGTGCTGAGCTGGCCGGGCCGGGCCCGCCAGACGCAGGACGCCCTCGCCGGGGAACGGCGCCGACGGCGGGAAACGGTCCGGCCCGCGCCCGTCCCGCCGCCCGAGCTGGGTCACAGCTTCCGGGCCCGCAGCGTGTTCGTCCTGCCCGAGGACGACCTGGAGGAGGACCGTGGTGGACCAGACGACGCCGGATGAGCACGCGGTCGTCCCGTTCCTGCGGGCCGGCCCGCCGCCGGACCGCACCCGCTGGGAAGGCTGGCAGCAGTGGCGGAAGATCCGCGGCACCTTCGTGCCCGCTCCCCGGCTCACGCCGGCGGACTACCAGAGCCTGAGCCTCCGGCGCCGGGCTCTGCACGACCTGCACCGCACCGCGACGCACGTCAACATGCGGCTGCAGGAGACACCGATGAGCGCGCGGGTCGCCAACCTGATGCGCGGCCGGCTGCAGAACAACGCGGTGAAGTTCATGCCCGGCACCCGCGACGGCCTGATGATCAACGGCGGCGGGTTCCAGGGCAAGACCGAGACCGCCTGCGACGCGGCCGCGTCCTTCGAGGACGTCTGGCGCGAGGTCCACCACCAGCTGCTGCCCGGCCCCACCCCTGGCACCCGGGATGTGTTCGTGCCCGTCGCCTACTGCCGCCTGCCTGTCCGCGCGACACCCAAGGGCCTCTGCAAGGCGATCTTGAACGTCTACGGCAATCCGCACCCCGGAACCCTGGACGACCTGGTCAGAGCGGTGCGGGACGCGATCCGTGACCATCACACCACCGCCCTGCTGATTGACGACATCACCCGGCTCCGGCTCCACCGCGAGGACGACCAGGACACCCTCGACCTGATCCGCGAACTGATGGACCTCAACGTCACCCTGATCCTGATCGGCGTGGACATCCCCGGCTCCGGCCTCCTGCGCGGCGCCTACGTCGACCAGCGCACCGGGCAGTGGGTCTTCCCCGACCACGGGCGAGGCGGGCGGCACAGCACTGCGGCGGCCACGCAGACCGGCCGCCGGTTCGACATGGTCGATCTCGACCCGTTCGACTACTCCACCCCGGCCGGCATCACCGCCTTCCTCGACCACCTGGCCGGCATCGAGGACCAGCTGCGGCTCCTGCGGTCCTTCGAAGGCATGCTCACCAGCGGCGAGATGCCCGAGTACCTCTTCGGTCGCACCCGCGGTGTCGTCGGCCTGCTGCGGCGGCTGATCGAGGACGGCTGCACCGAGGCGATCCTCACCGGTGAAGAACGCCTCACCCCGGAACTGCTCGCGAAGACCACGATCCACCTCGGCAACCTGGACGACCTCGACCCCGGGGCCGGCGAGGTCCCCGACATTCCGCAGAACACCGCCCCGCCCACGAAGTCCAAGCCCCGCGGGCGCGGACGCAACACGGTCCTCGACGACCGCGGGAACAGGCCGGCAGCAGGTGACTGATATGGCCATGAGCTCCGGGCTGCGGCCCTTCGGACTCAGCCTCGACCCTCTCAAGGGCGAGTCCCTGGCCGGTTTCGTCCTGCGGCTGGCCCACCGCCTGCACATCTCGCCCCACGAGCTCGCCCGGCTGACCGGCCTGACCGAACAGGACCGGCTCGGGCGAGCCCGGGCCTCGCTTTCGACCCTGCTGAGCCCAGCCGAGATCAAGAACTTCGCCGCCACCACCCGCCTGGACCCCCGCGAGGTCCGCGCGATGACGCTGGAACCTCTCGCCTCCCGCTATCCGCCGGCGGCCCGCAGCGTCGCCAACGTGCGGGCCGGCAAGGTCTACTCCATGCACACGGACGGATGGCTGTTCGCCACGACCGCCCGTTACTGCCCTCGCTGCTTTGCCGGCGACGGCTCCGACATCCAGAACGCCCACGGCGGGCCCTGGCAGATCCTCTGGCGCCTTCCGGTCGTCTTCGCCTGCCCGCTCCACGAGGTGTTCCTGGAACACCTCTGCCCCCACTGCCACAAACCGGTCAACTTCAGCAGCAGAGCCCAGCTGTTTCCCCGTCCTGCCGCCTCCAGAGTCCACCCTGCCCACTGCCGGTCTTCCACGGATCAGGACATCCCGACCAGCCGGCCCGGCGCCCCCTGCGGGGCACCGCTTGCGCACGACCCACTGCACCATCACCGGCCCGGACCCGCCCTGCTCGCGCTTCAGCACAAGATCCTTCGACTACTCCGGCCGGGCGGTCCGAAACAACCGGCCCAGCAGTACTTCACCGAGCTCATCCTGCTCGCGGGACTGGTCATGATCTGCTGGCCGCGCGTCCAGCCGGTCGGCACCACCCGCCAACTCGCCGAAGCCGTCGCCCAGCACCTCGCCATCCATGAAGGAACCGACTCCCGTCCCTACCGCTCCACCGGGGCGCCCGTCGACGCGTTCGCCTGCGCCGGCCTCCTCCAGGTCACCGATCGCCTCCTGGCCGCCGACGACCTGCGCGAAGCGCTCTCCGCGCTCGCGCCCGAGGAGAACCGGACCCGCAGCGGGATCCCGCCCACACGGCACCTGATCTGGGACAAGAGCTTCAAGAAGCACCGCAGCGCATGCTCCGAACGCTTCCAGCACGCCGCCGACACGATCGTTCCCACCTTCCGACGCACCGGCAAAGGCGGACTCCGCCTCCCCTCCACCGGCGTCGGCCTGCAACCCGAACACATCCCCGCGTTCTTGCCCCAAGCGCTCGCCGAACATCACCTCAACTTCCTCTCGGCCATCGCCCCCAAGATGCGCCGACGCAGCGCCTCGGTCTTCCTCGTCCGGCGCGCACGCGGCGGCAGCCTCGATGAAGCCGCCCAGTTCCTCGGGATCAACCCCCAGGGCAAGAGGAACGGCTACACACAGCTGCTGAACCGCCATCTCCGCGCCAGCGGTACGGCCCGCGACTTCGAACAGGCCCTCGACGCCATTACCGCCGAACTCCTCGCCAGCCCTGTCATCGACTACCAGCGCCGACGCGAGGCCCTCGCCACCTGGACCCTGGAACCCGAGAACTGGCAGCACATCCTCGCTCAGCTCCCGGTCCTCACAAGCCACCGAAAACCCATCAGCGACGACCGCAGACGCCTGGCCGTCAGCGCCTACATCTGGACCCGCGCCACCGAAGGCGAGCCCGACTTCGCCCCCTGCCCGCCACACATCGCCCCCGATCCAGCGCTACGCGCTGTCTGGACCCGAGAGCGGCACAACGTCTTCCACTGGCTCCACAAAGCCGACCACCAGCCCTACTACGGCGCCCTCAAGCCGCTGCTCGAAGACCACGCCAGGCTTCTGGCCAAGGCGATCGACAGACGCTGAGCCTGAGCGTGATGGGCGAGGTCAGGACCGCGCGGTCCGGAACGCCAAATACCGACGGAAGGCTTCGTGGCTGTCGGGGGTGAAGCGCCACTCCAGCAGAGCCGACCGCAGCTCCGGCTCGGTCAGCCAGCCATGCCAGGCGACCTCATCGGGATCGGGGACCACGGCGTCCGGCACCACGGCTTCGTGCACGCCGAGCCAGTGAGGGCTCAAGCCGCTGCGGTTGATGAACGTGAACAGCAGGCGCGGCAGCGCACGAATGCCCAGCTCTTCGGCCAGCTCTCTCGCGGCGGCCTGTTCATAGGACTCGCCGACATTTGCGGCACCACCGACCTCGACCTCATAGAGCCCGGGGAAGCGCGATACCTGCTCCGACCGCCGGTGGACAAGGATCCGTCCACGCTCATCACGACACACCGTCACGGCGACTCGGTGCAGCCAACCCTCCTGGATGGCCTGCCGGCGGCTGACCACCATCCCCAGCACACGATCTTGATCGTCGACACGCTCCACCAGTTCATCCACGACGCACACCCTGGCAGAGCCCACTGACATTGACGCTTCCCTGAGCCCGCAGAGGCTGACCCAGGAGAAATCCCGGTCCTCACACACCTGATCGACCGCACCGGATCTTCTACTCTGCCTGTCCACGTGGCCCACACGGCGCTAGCGTCAAGTCCATGATCGTATGGCTCAACGGCACCCACGGCGCGGGCAAGACGACGACCAGCGCGCTCGTCCAGCAGCTGATCCCGGACTCCCGGGTGTTCGACGCCGAGAAGGTCGGCGAGACACTCATGGACATCAAGCCAGGACTGCCCGCGACGGACAACTTCCAGCACTGGCCGCCATGGCGGCCCCTCGTGGTCGAAACCGCCCGACGCATCCTCGACTACACAGGCGGAACCTTGGTGATGCCCATGACCGTCCTGGTCGAGCAGTACTGGCGCGAGATCAGCTCGGGACTTGCCCGGCACGAGCTTCCGGTCCGGCACTTCGTCCTCCATGCCGACCAGGACACCCTCCGCGCGCGCATCGCGGGCGACACCGTGCTCGGCCCCAACTCCCCGTTCCGTCTCCGATACCTCGAGCCCTACGCCGAGGCGGCCCGCACGTGGCTGCACGCCGAGGCGGAAGTCGTCGACACCACGCACCTAACCCCCGCCCAGGCTGCCCAGCAGATCGCAGAGGCCGTCAAGAGTTGAGAGGACGGCCTTCCGGCGCCGCACCTCCCAGGTGACAACAAGACTGCCTATGTGACAACTACCGTGCTTCGGCTCAT
>NZ_BQUN01000085.1 GCF_026008495.1 Streptomyces sp. A012304 | reverse complement strand
ATCAGCGTCGCCCAGCAGCTGCTCGACAGCGACCAGATCCTCTCCCTCCGCGAGGCCCTCCGCCTCCTCCTCCGCGCCCTCGGCGCCGAGGCGGTGAACGGCTGATGACGAAGCCCAGCCCCGCCACCCAGGCCGCGGACATGCGCGCGCTACTGGAAGCCGTTCGCAGCGCGCTCACCCTGCCCTACGACACCCCCGACTACGACCGACGTGTCCTCGACCGCGCCGCGCTCGCCCGCACCGTCCTCGACGGAGCCCTCACCGAGGCCCCCGACGACATCGCCTGGAACACCGGCTACCTGAAGCGCAAGCTCACCCTGGAAGAGCAGGACGCGGCCGACCGCGACAACAACCGGTGCCGCCGCTGCCGCACCCCGTTCGACCCGACCGACACCCGCTTCGACGGCCGCGCCCGCCACGGAGACACGCCCTGGTGCCGCACGTGCATCAACAACTGCCACGACGGCGGAACCGAACACGTCTGCGTGATCTGTGAGCCCGCCCGGTACGGGGGTGAGCGCCGGTGAGCACCGAGCCCCGCACCGTCCACGTCAACGTCTTCCTCACCAAATCCCTGGAGATCGACGAACCCGCCTGGTGCGTCGGCCACAACAACGACCGCGCCCAGTACAAGGCCGACATCACCCACAACGGGCCCGAGATCTCCGCCCGCATCGACACCCGCCGCGGCACCACCGACTTCCTCACCGCGTGGATCTCCCACAGCCCCTACAGCGTCCTCGCCCCCGAGCCGCTGCCCGTCCTCGCCATCGAGGTCGGCGGCGACATCCTCAACTGCGAGGACACCGCCGACGTCCGCGCCTTCACCAACCTCGTCCGCGCCCACCTCGACGTCCTCGAACAGCTCGGCCTCGAGCTGGAGCGCATCCGCGGAGGTGGCGAGTGAAGCGCGACCCGCTGCTGTGGGCGGCGCTCGTCGCGGTCCTCGTCGTCCTCGCGTCCGCCGAGTACCAGCTGGCCGTCGCGTGCGGCTTCGGCCAGTACGTCGCCGCCGGCGTCCCGGCCGCCCTCGACGTGTACGCCCTCGCCGCCCTGCGGGCCCGCCGCGACGTCTTCGCGGTCGTCCTCACCCTGATCGGCGTGAACGCCGCCTCGCACCTGGTGCAGGTCGGCCTGCTGCCCGTCTCCGTGACGCTCGTCGTCGCCGTCTCCGCGGTCGCCCCGCTCGTCCTGTGGCGCGTCCACCGGCTCTCCGAGCACCAGCCGGAACCGCAGCCGGAACCGAGTTCCGCCACGGCGGAACCGGCGCCGGAACTCGCGGAACCGATCACGGTCGAGCGCGCGCCTGAGCCAGTCGACGCGCCCCCGGTCGGGCCCGTGCTGGGCCCGTGGACGCCCGTGGCGGAACTCGCGGGCGGAACCACCGGAACCGTCCTCGACCTGCGCCTACCCGAGGGGTACACGCTGACGGGTACCCCTGCCGGAGCCGAGGCGGAACCGACACCGGAACCAGTTCCGCCCGCCGGAACCGGCGCCGCCGACCTCGTCACCGAGGACACCGCGAACACCACCTTCGCCAAGCGCGTCGACACCGTCCGCGCCTGGCTCCACACGGAACCGGACCTCACCGGAACCGACATCGGAACCAGGCTCGGCGTCTCCGACAGCTACGGCCGGCGCGTCCTGCGCGCAGCACGAGACGACTCATGACCGCCGCGTACTTCGCCGGAACCGCCCTGCTCGCCCTCTTCGGGCTGTGCGCCGTCGCGCTCCACGACGTCCCCCGCATCACCGGGACCGTCGC
>NZ_BQUN01000084.1 GCF_026008495.1 Streptomyces sp. A012304 | reverse complement strand
TACTGAGGTTGAACTCGTGGTGTCGTGCCGTTGGTCAGGCAGGTCTGATGGTCAGGCCGGTCTCGGCGAGGCAGCCGTCTATGAGGTCGCTGCGGTACTGGATGTGCCGTAGGCCGCGTCGGATGCGCTGGATGAGGTGTTCAGGGGTGCTGAACGCGACGTTGGAGAGCCAGCCGCGTCGCAGGAGAGACCAGATGCCTTCGACGGGGTTGAGGTCGGGTGCGTAGGGCGGCAGGTAGTAGATGGTCAGCCAGTCCCGGTCTTCGGCGAACTCCTGTAAGCCGGCGGCCCTATGGACGTTGAGATTGTCCCAGATGAGCACTATGGGGCCGCCGAGCTGCTGGTGTGCGGCGATCAGCAGGTCTCTGTAGTCGCGCCAGGAGAAGCTCTTGCGGCCGTCGCGTCGGCCGTCGTCCCGGCGGGGCCGGTAGATCAGCCGGGAGCGGTGGCCGGGTTTGTAGCAGGTCAAGGCGGCGATCGAGATGCGTCTGCGGGAGCGGCCGCGGACCCGCACCACTGGGGTCCGGCCGCGCTGGGACCAGGTCTTCGCCTGCGGCGGCGTCATGGAGAAGCCGGCTTCGTCCTCGAAGACGAGCCAGGCTCCACGGGCCGCCGCGAGTCTTCCGCGCAGGGCCACACCTCCTTGGTCCACCCGGCCACAGCCTCGTCGTCCCGCTCGATGGCACGCCGGGCCGGGACCTGGCAGGACCAGCCGTTGCGGACCAGCAGCTTGCGCACGCCCTGGATCGTGTAGGTCAGGTGGAAGCGCC
>NZ_BQUN01000083.1 GCF_026008495.1 Streptomyces sp. A012304 | reverse complement strand
GGCCACGGCCGTGACCGCCTCGCCGGACCGCACGAAGGCCAGGCAGTGCTCGGCCGCGAGCCCCTCGGCGGCCAGCGGCGCGTACGTCGCCGACTCCCCGAAGACCTCCGGACGCCGACGGCGCAGCCGCAGGGCCGCCGCGGTCACCTCGGCCTTGGCACCGGGGTGCTCCGGCGGGAAGCGCACCGGGCGCCGGTTGTCCGGGTCCACCAGCGCCCGGTAGTCGTCCTCCGAGCCCTGGTAGACGTCCGGCACCCCCGGCATCGTCAGATGCACCAGCGCCGCGCCCAGCACGTTCGCCCGGATGTGCGGCTCCAGGGCCTCGCGCAGCGCGGCCACCCGCTCGCCCGGCACCCCGCCCGGCCCCGCCGCCACGAACGCGGCCACCGCCTCCTCGTACGGCGGCTCCTGCTCCGTCCAGCTCGTGTACAGGCCCGCCTCCCGCACATGCTTCAGCAGCGCCGCCCCGACGCGCTCCGCGTCCGCCGGGCCGAGCCCGAACACCGTCTGCCAGGCCGCCCACGCCACCTGACCGTCCGGCACGGTGCCCTCGGCGTGCGTCGCCTGCTCCAGCACCTCCGCCCAGCGCTGCGGGCACTCGGTGAGCACCGCCAGCGCCGCCCGGACATCGGCGCTGCGCTTGGTGTCGTGCGTCGACAGGACCGTCCCGGTGAGCGGCCAGTCGCGCTGCACGCGCGCGCAGTACGCGTGGAACGCGGCCGGGGACACCCCTTGGCGGCCCGGGTCGCCACCCACCTCGTTGGCCGACAGCAGCGGCACGTACCGGTAGAACGCCGTGTCCTCCACCGACTTCGCGCGCAGCGCCGACGCCGTCTGCGCGAACCGGGTCCGGAACTCCACCGCCGCCGGCCCCGCGCCCCGCCCCAGCACCAGCCCGCGCACCACGTCGACCGCCCCCGCCTCCTCGGGCACCACGAACGCCCGCCGGGCCTCCTCGGCCGCCTCCTCGGTGACCACGGCGCCCGCGTCGCCCGAGGAGTACGGCCGGTACACCTCCATCCGCACCAGCAGCTCCTCCAGCGCCGTGCGCAGCGCCCAGGGCGCCCGGTCGCGCAGCGCCGGGTCCGGCGAGCCGGCGCACACCCGGACCGCCGCCCGGGTCAGCCGGTCGAGTTCGGCGGCCAGCTCGTGCGAGAGCACCGCGTACGCCGCCCGCCGCACGGTCGCCGCCCAGTCACCGCCCCGGTCCGTCTGCGGGGCCGCGAAGCGCCGGTACAGCGCGAGCAGCTCCACGGCGCCCTCCGGGTCGGTGAAGACCCCGTCGACCTGGCGCAGGGCGTCGTAGCCGGTGGTGCCGGCGACCGGCCAGGACGGCGGGAGGTGCTCCCCGTCCGCGAGGATCTTCTCGACGACCGTCCAGCGGCCCCCGGTGGCCTCGTGCAGCCGTGCCAGATACGCGTCCGGGTCGGCGAGGCCGTCCGGGTGGTCGACGCGCAGCCCGTCGATCACGCCCTCGCGCAGCAGCCGCAGGATCGTCGCGTGGGTCGCCTCGAACACCTCGGGGTCCTCCACCCGCACCCCGATCAGCTCGGAGATGCTGAAGAACCGCCGGTAGTTCAGCTCGGTGCGGGCCAGCCGCCACCACACGGGCCGGTACCACTGCGCGTCCAGCAGCTGCGGCAGCGGCAGGTCCTCGGTGCCCTCGCGCAGCGGGAAGACGTGGTCGTGGTAGCGCAGCACGTCCCCGTCGGCCCGCAGCCGGCCGATCTCGTCCCCGAGAGGCCCGCCGAGCACGGGCAGCAGCACCTGGCCGTCCTGTGCCTCCCAGTCGATGTCGAACCAGCGCGCGTACGGCGACTTCGGGCCCTCCCGCAGCACCTCCCACAGGGCACGGTTGTGGCGCGGCACCATCGCCATGTGGTTCGGGACGATGTCCACCACCAGCCCGAGCCCGTGCTCCCGCGCGGTGCGCGCCAGCGCCCGCAGCCCCTCCTCGCCGCCCAGCTCCGCCCGCACGCGCGCGTGGTCGACCACGTCGTAGCCGTGCCCGGAGCCCGGCACGGCCTCCAGGACGGGCGACAGATGCAGATGCGACACCCCGAGCGAGGCCACGTACGGCACGGCGGCCGCCGCGGCGCCGAACGGGAACCCGGGCTGGAGCTGGAGCCGGTAGGTGGCCGTGGGCACGAGGGGGGCGGGGCGCACAGAGGTCATGCAGACCTACGTACCCGCCCCGCCCCCGTTCGTCTCATCACGCCCTCCGGGCGGAGGGACGCGCGACGCTACGCCGGCCGCTGGAGCACCGTCATGCTGCGGTCGACCAGGGTCAGCCGGTCCCCGGCCGCGACCTTCGCGCCCGCCCCGCGCGCGACCGGCTCCGGGTCCGCGGTGTCGACGACGACCTGCCACTGCCGCCCGTGGTCGACCGGCACCACGAACTCCAGGGGTCGCGGGGAGGCGTTGAACATCAGCAGGAAGGAGTCGTCGGTGATCCGCTCCCCGCGCGGGCCGGGCTCGGAGATCGCGTTGCCGTTCAGGAACACCGTCAGCGCCGACGCCTGGGCCGAGTTCCAGTCCCGCTGGGTCATCTCCTTGCCCTGGGGCGTGAACCAGGCGATGTCCGACAGCTCGTCGTGGGTGCCCTCCACGGGCCGGCCGTGGAAGAAGCGGCGCCGCCGGAAGACCGGGTGGTCCCTGCGCAGCCGCACGATCGCGCGCGTGAAGTCGAGCAGCTCACGGCTGTCGCTCTCGGCGTCCGGCCACTCCACCCAGGACAGCTCGCTGTCCTGGCAGTAGGCGTTGTTGTTGCCGCGCTGGGTGCGCGCCACCTCGTCGCCGTGGCTGATCATCGGCACGCCCTGGGAGAGCATCAGCGTGGCGAGGAAGTTCCGCATCTGCCGGCCGCGCAGCCGGAGGACGTCCGGATCGTCGGTCTCGCCCTCCACCCCGCAGTTCCAGGACCGGTTGTGGCTCTCGCCGTCCCGGTTGTCCTCGCCGTTGGCCTCGTTGTGCTTGTGGTCGTAGGAGACCAGGTCGCGCAGGGTGAACCCGTCGTGGCAGGTCACGAAGTTGATCGAGGCCAGTGGGCGGCGTCCGTCGTCCTGGTACAGGTCGGACGAGCCGGTCAGCCGGGAGGCGAACTCCGCGAGCGCGCGCGGCTCGCCCCGCCACAGGTCCCGTACGGTGTCGCGGTACTTGCCGTTCCACTCGGTCCACAGCGGCGGGAAGTTGCCCACCTGATAGCCGCCCTCGCCCACGTCCCACGGTTCGGCGATCAGCTTCACCTGGGAGACGACCGGGTCCTGCTGCACCAGGTCGAAGAACGACGACAGCCGGTCCACCTCGTGGAACTGACGGGCCAGGGTCGCCGCGAGGTCGAAGCGGAACCCGTCGACGTGCATCTCGGTGACCCAGTACCGCAGCGAGTCCATGATCATCTGGAGGACGTGCGGGGACCGCATGAGCAGCGAGTTCCCGGTGCCCGTGGTGTCCATGTAGTACCGCGGGTCCTCGGTCAGCCGGTAGTACTGCGGGTTGTCGATGCCCCGGAAGGACAGCGTCGGACCCAGGTGGTTGCCTTCGGCGGTGTGGTTGTAGACCACGTCGAGGATCACCTCGATGCCCGCCTCGTGCAGCGCCCGCACCGCCGACTTGAACTCCAGGACCTGCTGCCCGCGGTCGCCCCAGGAGGCGTAGGCGTTGTGCGGGGCGAAGAAGCCGATCGTGTTGTAGCCCCAGTAGTTGCTCAGGCCCATGTCGACCAGCCGGTGGTCGTTGACGAACTGGTGTACGGGCATCAGTTCGAGCGCCGTGACGCCCAGTTCGGTGAGGTGTTCGATGATCGCCGGGTGGGCGAGGGCCGCGTAGGTGCCGCGCAGCTCCTCCGGCAGCCCCGGATGGCGCATCGTCAGGCCCTTCACATGGGCCTCGTAGATCACCGTGTGGTGGTACTCAGTGCGTGGGCGCCGGTCGTCGCCCCAGTCGAAGTACGGGTTGACCACGACCGACGTCATCGTGTGCGGCGCCGAGTCGAGGTCGTTGCGCCGCTCGGGTGAGCCGAAGTGGTAGCCGTACACCTCCTCGCCCCATCGGATCGAGCCGCTGATCGCCTTCGCGTACGGGTCGAGCAGCAGCTTCGCCGAGTTGCAGCGCAGACCGCGTTCGGGTGCGTAGGGGCCGTGCACGCGGAAGCCGTAGCGCTGCCCGGGCATGATGCCCGGCACGTACGCGTGCCGCACGAACGCGTCGCTCTCGCGCAGTTCCACCGCCGTCTCCGAGCCGTCGTCGTGCAGCAGACACAGCTCTACTCGGTCCGCGGCCTCCGAGAAGACCGCGAAATTCGTGCCGGCGCCGTCGTACGTGGCGCCGAGTGGATATGCCTCTCCAGGCCAGACCTGCATGGATACGACTCTTCCAGGTGTGCCGTCCCGGCGGGGACGCCTTGGCATCGAGTCTCCCGGAAAGTGAGGGAACCACCTGCGACTTACATCCCTCTTACCCAGCGACCAGCGCATACGCCCGGGCAGGGCGCATGCCGAACCAGTGGGGCAGACACGTACTCCCGGGGACACAGGGGGAGTAGGGGGAAGATGTGCGCACGACAGTGCGCCGCCACCTGGGCAAGGTGGTGGCAGGAGCGGCCATCGCGGTCACCGCGACGGCCGCGATGATCGCGGTCACCCTTCCGGGCACGGCGGGAGCCGACGCCGGTGGCGAACGGGCCGCCGGGCAGACCGCGGGAGAGGGGACGGGCGGCCGGACGCAGACCGGACAGGACGCGAGCGGACAGCAGGGCGGCGCCGCCGCCGTGCCGCCCGGGGTCGTCCAGGAGGCCCCGGCGGAGGGCGCGAAGGGCCAGGGCCGCGACCCGCTCACCGACGACGAGATCGCCCGGGTCCGGACCATCGCGCTGAACCGGCAGCTGTTCAACGCCGGGGAGGACGTCGACGGCGACCGCGGCCCGCAGAGCCTCGGCGTGGACCTCGCCGAGCCACAGACGGACGAGGTCGACGACCCGGACGCGCCCAGGCGCGCCGAAGTGACCTTCTACGACTACAAGGACGACACACTCGTCGTCAGGACCGTCAACCTCGACACCGGCAAGATCGAGGGCACGGCCAGCCGGCAGGGCGTCCAGCCGCCGCTGAGCGCCGCCGAGGAGACCGAGGCGGCCCGGCTGCTGATCGCCGACCGGCTAGGCGCCGGCCTGAAGGCGGACTACAAGGACGCCACCGGCAACCAACTCACCTCGCCCGACCAGCTGGTCCTCGCGAGCATGGTCTACCGCGCGGCGCCGGGCGCCCAGCCCGCCGCCCTCGACGCGTGCGGGGTCCACCGCTGCGCGCGGCTGCTGATCAAGGTCAAGAACGGGCCGTGGATCGACACCCGGTCCCTGGTCGTCGACCTCAGTGCCCGCAAGGTGGCCCGGCTCGAACGCTGAGCCGTCGGCCCCGGGCCCTCAGTCCATTCGGTTCTCCAACCCACCCGTCCCGTGTCAGGACGCACAGGGAGTCATGTCCTCATGCACGCACAGCGCTCGATCAGCGGCCTCGCGCCGCGGAGAATGACCCGTGCCCGCCGCACGGCGGCCGTCGGCCTCGCCGTGGCCGCGCTGGCCGCCGGCGCGACGACCGGCGCCGGCCCGGCCACCGCCCAGACCAAGGCGGCCCCCGCCGCGGCCGCCGACTGCAGCGCCGCCTACCGCATCGAGCAGAAGCTCGCCTCCGGCACCACCTGGCGGATGTGCTGGCGCTTCGAGTCCAAGTCCGGTCTCGTCCTGGAGAAGGTCTCCTACCAGCCGCCCGGCGAGACCAAGCCGATCCGCGTCCTCAACAGCGCCAAGCTCGCCCAGATCCACGTCCCCTACGACGACGGGAAGGAGGAGTACAACGACATCACCGACTACGACTTCGGTTCCGGCATGGTGGACCTGGCCCCGGCCGAGTGCCCCGGCGGCACCATCAGGACGGTCCGCGTCCCGGAACCCAGCTACGCCGAGTCCTCGAACGTCAAGGGCCTGTGCACCACCACCCGCGCCCGCGGCCACGCGTACCGGATGCAGTCCGACGAGGCCAAGGTCTACCAGGCCCAGGGCAAGGACCTGCTCCTCTACACCGTCAACAAGGTCGGCTGGTACGAGTACATCACCGAATGGCGCTTCTCCGACGACGGCACGGTCAACATGAACGTCGGCGCCACGGGCAGCCTCTCGCCCTTCGACTACGACGCCGGTGACGGCCGCGGCTGGCCCATCGGCAAGGGCGCCAAGGGCTACGCCACCAGCCACAACCACAACGTCTTCTGGCGGCTCGACTTCGGCCTCGACGGCTCCTCCGCGACCAAGGTCGAGCAGTACGACTCCGTGGTCAGCCCGCCCGCCGCCGGCCGCCCGCGCCCGACCAACAAGACCACCCGTACCGTCGTCACCAAGGAACTCGCCGGTGACGCGAAGAACATGCGCTGGTGGCGCGTGGTCAGCGGGGTCGGCAAGAACAAGGACGGCCACCCGCGTTCCTACGAGATCGTCCCCGGTGCCAGCGCCACCTACGCGGGGCGTCCCTTCACCCGGCACGACATCTACTTCACGCAGTACAACCAGTGCGAGCAGTACGCGAGCAACAACGTCCGCATCTGCGGCAGCCCGCGGCACGGCTCGTCCGTGGACGCGTGGGTGAACGGGCAGACCCTCACCCACCCCGTGGCCTGGGTGAACGTCGGCTTCCACCACGTCGCGCGCGACGAGGACCAGCAGCCCATGCCGGTCCACTGGCAGGGCTTCTCGATCGCCCCGCGGGACGTCACCGCTATGAATCCGCTCACTCCGCCGGCCCTCAGCGGCGAGAACGGCCGCCCGCCCACCGACAGTTGAGAAACGACCTGCCCATCCGGCTGCACCGCCCACCGCTCCCGGAGTACCCTTCCTTGATCGTTGGGACGGGGAGTGCTCGGGGGAGCGGAAGGCGGTGCTTGGGTGGGCTCGGGAGGGCTGGAACTGCCCCCTGGTGACGAGGGTCACGAGGGAGGCTCCTCCACAGACGTCCCGCCCGGCACGGTGTCCCTGGCCCGGCCGATGGAGGGCGCCATCGGTCCGGAGCTGGACTGGGACGCCGACGCCTGGCGCGAGGTGCGCACCCGCGCCCAGCGGGCCGGCCGGGCCTACATCTGGCTGAACCTCGTCGAGCAGCGGCTGCGCGCCGTGGTGGCCGCCGTGCTGCGGCCCATCTACGAACCCGTCCACGGCGACGACTGGGTGGTCGCCGCGGCAGGCCCCGCCGGACAGGAGTGGGTGCAGCGCGCGGTCGCCGTCCGCGAGGTCAGCCGCCGCAAGGGGTACTTGCTGGACCCGGCCGACGACAACGTGATCTCTTTCCTCACCCTGCCGCAGCTGCGCGAGCTGATGGTGCAGCACTGGCCGTGCTTCGAGCCGTACTTCGACGACCGCCGCGACGTGGAACTCGCCCTGGACGAGCTGGAGGTGACGCGCAACGTCGTCTCCCGCAACCGGGCGCTGTCCGAGACCGTCCTGAACCAGGCCGAACGCGCCTCCGCGCGGCTGCTGGAGATGCTCGGCACGGGCGGCGACGTGCCGTCCGCGCGCCGGCTGCCCGTCGACGCGGTCGAGGACCTCGTCGGCGACCGGTACGCGGACGTGGTCGCCGTCCACCCCGACCGGGTGCGGCTGCTGCGCCAGTTCCCCGCCGAGGACATCTTCGACGGCGCCCGCCGGCTCGACGCCATCGGCATCGGCCTGAACCTGCTCGTGCAGAACTTCTCCGGCCGGCGGCTGGTCCGCCTCGCCGAGGCGGGCGCCCGGGTGCGGCTGCTGTTCCTCAACCCGGCCTCCAGCGCCGTCAAGCGCCGCGAGCGCGAACTCGGCATGAAGCGCGGCGAGTTGAGCCGTTCGGTGGAGATGAACATCCTGCACATGCGCCGGGTCCGCTCCCGGCTGCGCGACCCGGGCGCCTTCCAGATCCAGGTGTACGACGAGACGCCCCGCTTCACCGCCTACCTGGTCGACGGCGACGGCACCGACGGCATCGCGGTCGTCCAGTCCTATCTGCGGCGCATGCGCGGCATGGAGGCACCGGTGCTGGTGCTGCGCAACGGCAACCGGGTGGTGAAGTCGGGCGAGGTCGACGAGGGCGGACTGTTCGCGGCCTACCGTGAGGAGTTCGAACTGGCCTGGGTCGATTCGCGCCCTGTGTCCTGAAGTGTCCGGTCTTTCCCGGGTGATGGCCCGCGCCGTCACCGCCCTCGGGTGGCGGCCTGCGCGGCGGGCGACCGGTCACCCGTGCTCGGCGGACCGCTGAGCGCAACGCGGCCGACCGGTCACCTGTGCTCGGCGGGCCGCTGAGCGGAACACGGCCCGGTCACCCGTGCTCGGCGGACCGCTGAGCGGAACGCGATCCTCTGATTGTCAGTGGCGCATGCGAAGGTGGAGACCACTGGGGGAAGCACCACCAAGAAGGGGGGCCACCATGGCCTGGCACCGCGAGCTGCTCATCGGCTTCGACCTGGAGACGACCGGGACGGACCCGCGCGAGGCGCGCATCGTCACGGCGGCCGTGATCGAGGTCAGGGACGGTCAGCCGCTCGGACGCCGGGAGTGGCTGGCGGACCCGGGCGTGGAGATCCCGGCCGACGCGGTCGCGGTGCACGGGATCAGCAACGAGCGGGCGGCGTCCGAGGGCCGCCCCGCCGACCAGGTCGCGGAGGCCATCGCCGACGTCCTCGTGACCTACTGGCGGACAGGCGTACCGGTGGTCGCCTACAACGCCGCCTTCGACCTCACGCTGCTCTCCGCCGAACTGCGCCGCCACAACCTGCCCTCGCTGCGTGAGCGGCTCGGCGGCATCGACCCGGCCCCGGTCGTCGACCCGTACACCATCGACCGCTGGGCCGACCGCTACCGCCGCGGCAAGCGCAACCTCGAAGCGGTCTGCGCCGAGTACGGCATCGCCCTCGACTCCGCGCACGACGCCTGCGCCGACGCCCTCGCCGCGGCCCGCCTGGCCTGCGCGATAGCCGAGCGTCACCCGAAGGTCGCCGCCCTGGGCCTCGCGGAGCTGCACCGCCGCCAGATCGAGTGGTACGCCGCGTGGGCGGCGGACTTCCAGAGCTTCCTGCGCCGCAAGGGCGATGCGGAGGCGGTGGTGGACGGCACCTGGCCGCTGCGGGAGCTCGCGGACAGACCCCGCGTGTAGCGCGCGGTCAGAAGGGATACCAGCGCACCGCCTCGTCCCCGTCCCGCAGCGACGCCACCCGGCGCTCGAACTCCGCCCGGGCCTTGGGGTTGGCGGGCGCGTGCTGGGCCACCCAGGCGCAGCTCGCCGTCTCCCGGGCGCCGCGCAGCACCCCGCAGCCCGCCCACTGGCGCACGTCCCAGCCGTACGCCTCGGTGAAGGAGTCATAGGCCTCGGCGGGCAGACCGTAGCGGTCCCGGGAGAGCGCCATCACCACCAGGTCGTGCTCGCGCAGGTCGGCGGAGAAGGTCTCCAGGTCGACCAGGACCGGGCCGTCCGGGCCGACATGGACGTTACGAGGCAGCGCGTCGCCGTGGATCGGGCCGGGCGGCAGGTGCGGGGTGAGCGCGGCGGCGGCCGCCGCGAAGCCGTCGCGCCGCTCGCGCAGATACGCCGCGTCCGCCGGGTCGATCGCGTCGCCCGCGAGCCGCAGCCAGCGCTCCACGCCGGCCAGCAGGTCGCGGGGCGGCAGAGCGAACGAGGGGGAGGGAAGGGTGTGCACGACGCGCAGCAGTTCGGCCAGATCGCGCGGTTCGGCGGGCCGCACCGCCTCGGGCAGCCGGTGCCACACCGTCACCGGGTGCCCCTCCACCAGCAGGGCCTTCGGCTCGGCCGCCCGCACCGCCGGGATGCCCGCCTCGGCCAGCCAGGCCGCGATGTCCAGCTCGCGCCGGGCCCGCTCCAGGAGTTCGGCGTCGCGCCCCACCTTCACCACCAGGTCCCCGGCCGCGAACACCGCGTTCTCGCCCAGGGCGAGGAGCCGCGCGTCCCGCGCCGGGCCGGGCAGCACCCCTGCCGTGGCCAGTACGTCCCGCGCCCGTGCCTCGTCCATCGTCCGCCTCCGTGTTCTCGTCCGCCGGATCCCCGAAGGATGGCGTCGGGATCCGGCCATGTGACGGCCAGTCTCGCATTCGTACAGGTCGGACCGTGTGCGTGGTGCCTTGACGGGCTTTCCCGGCTTCACGACCATGGCGGGGCCCGGCACAGCCGCGGGAAGGGGGATCGCTTCGTGTCCGTGCTGACCGAGGGGAGAGGGGCACAGCGCCGTACGGCCGCCAGCACCGGCCCGCCGCCGCGCCGCGCCACCGGCCACGGCGCGTGGTTCCTGGTCCTGCCCGCGCTGCTGCCGATCCTGGTGCTGAGTGTCGGCCCGCTGCTGTACGGCATCCTGCTGGCGTTCACCGACGCCCAGTCGGGCCGGACCGAGCCCACCGAGTGGATCGGCGGGCTCAACTTCCAGGACCTGTGGCAGGACACGCTGTTCTGGGAGTCGTTCCGCGTCGGGCTGGTGTGGGCGGTGGGGGTGACCGTCCCGCAGTTCCTGCTCGCCCTCGGCCTGGCCCTGCTGCTCGACCAGAGGTTACGGCTGCGCTGGCTGGCCCGCGCGCTCGCGATCATCCCCTGGGCGATGCCGGAGGTGGTGGTCGGCATCATGTGGCGGCTGGTCTACGCCCCGGACGCCGGCGTCCTCAACGAGACCCTGCGCGACCTCGGTCTGGGCGACGGGCGGGACTGGCTCGGCGGCCTCGCCACCGCACTGCCCGCCGTGATCGTCGTCGGTGTGTGGGCGGGCATGCCGCAGACGACCGTCGCTCTGCTCGCCGGCCTGCAGAACACCCCGCGTGAACTGCACGAGGCCGCCGCGGTCGACGGCGCGGGCGCCTGGCGCCGCTTCCGCACGGTCACCTGGCCCGCGCTGCGGCCCGTCGCCCTCGCGATCACCGCCCTCAACTTCATCTGGAACTTCAACAGTTTCGCCCTGGTCTACGTCCTGACCAGCGGCGGACCCGGCGGCCGTACCCGGCTGCCGATGCTCTTCGCCTACGAGGAGGCCTTCCGGTACGGGCAGTTCGGGTACGCGGCGGCGATGGGATGCGTGATGGTGGCGGTGATCTCGGTGCTCCTCGCCGTGTTCCTGGTGGGCCGGCTCAGGGCGGGTGACGAGACATGAGGACGTCCGTCCCGGGCCGTGTCGGCCAGTACCTCGCGCTGCTCGCGTATCTGGTCTTCCTCGCCTTCCCCTTCCTCTGGCTGGTCTCCACGGCCTTCAAGTCGCCCCAGGAACTGGGCAGTCTGCACCCGGCCTGGATCCCCGACGACCCCACCCTCGCCAACTTCCGGCAGGCCTTCGACGAACAGCCGCTGCTGCGCGCCGCGGGCAACTCCCTGCTGGCCGCTGTCACCGCCGCGCTGATCGCCGTCCTGATCGCGACGCCACTGGCCTACGTCGTCGCCCGGCGCCGCACG
Source organism: Streptomyces sp. A012304 (assembly GCF_026008495.1). Classification (GTDB taxonomy): domain Bacteria; phylum Actinomycetota; class Actinomycetes; order Streptomycetales; family Streptomycetaceae; genus Streptomyces. Next base: position 12,120 of record NZ_BQUN01000083.1, on the reverse strand, counting down.
CTCCTCACGCGCGCGGCGAGCGGCTGGGTGGTGATCAGCCAGGCCTTCCCGCTGGTGCTGGTGATCATCCCGCTGTTCCTGGTGCTGAAGAACCTGCGGCTGATCAACTCGCTGGGCGGGCTGGTCCTGGTGTACGTGGTGTGGGCGCTGCCGTTCGCGCTGTGGATGCTCGTCGGATACGTGCGGGCGGTGCCCGTGGAACTGGAGGAGGCCGCGGCGGTGGACGGGGCGGGGCGCCTGCGGACGCTGGTGTCGGTGACCGCGCCGCTGCTCGCGCCGGGGCTGGTGGCGACCGGACTGTTCGCGTTCATCACCGCGTGGAACGAGTTCTTCTTCGCGCTGGTGCTGCTGAAGACGCCGGAGAAGCAGACCCTGCCGGTCGTCCTCACCCACTTCATCGGCGCGGAGGGCGTCGCCGACCTCGGCCCGCTGGCGGCGGCCGCCTTCCTCGCCACGCTTCCCTCACTGGTCGTCTTCGCGCTCATCCAGCGACGGATCACCAGCGGCATGCTCGCCGGGGCGGTGAAGAGCTGATGCGCACCAGATGGACCGTGCTGCTCGTGCTGACCCTGCTGCTCGCCGGCTGCACGGGCGGCGGCAGCGACTCCGGCCCGGGCCCGGTCACCCTGCGCTACCAGTCCCTGGCCTGGCAGGAGGAGTCCGTCGAGGCGAACAAGGAACTGGTGGCCGAGTGGAACGCCACCCATCCCGACATCAGGGTCGAGTACGTCCAGGGCAGTTGGGACAGCATCCACGACCAGCTCCTCACCTCCTTCGAGGGCGGCGAGGCCCCGGACATCATCCATGACGCCTCCGACGACCTCGCCGACTTCGCCTACGGCGGGTATCTCGCCGATCTGACCGACCTGCTGCCCGAGCGGCTGAAGGCGGACATCCCGCGGCGCAGCTGGGACACGACGACCTTCGGCGACGGCATCTACGGCGTGCCCTTCCTCCAGGAGCCGCGCGTCCTGATCGCCAACGCCACCTGGCTGAAGGAGTCGGGCGTGCGCGTCCCGACGCCCGAACGTCCCTGGAGCTGGGCGGAGTTCCGGCAGATCACCCGGCAGCTCAGCGGCGAGGGCAGACACGGCGTCGCCTGGCCGCTGAAGGGCCCCGTCTCCGCCACGCTCAACCTCTCCCTGTCGGCGGGCGGCCGGCTCTTCCACCGGGGCGCGGACGGCAAGGTCACCGTCCGCTTCGAGCCGGGCGACGAGGTCGTGCCCCGCACCGTCCACGACCAGGTCGGCGAGGACCGCAGCGCCCCGGGCTCACTGCTCGGCAGCCGTGGCTCGGACACCCTGCCCGGGTTCTTCGCCGGCCGGTACGCGATGGTCCCGCTCGGCTTCTCCTTCCGCCAGCAGATCGTCCAGCAGGCGCCGAAGGGCTTCGACTGGCAGGTGCTGCCCGCCCCCGCGGGTGCCGACGGGCTCACCCAGGGCGTCAGCCCGCAGACGCTGTCCGTCGCCGAGGACAGCCCGCACAAGAAGGAGGCCGCCGCCTTCATCGACTTCCTGCTCCGGCCGCCCAACATGGTCCGGCTGGCCCTGGGCGACTGGATGCTGCCCACCGGCACGACGGCGCTCACCGACCCCGCCCTGCACACCACCGAGCACGACTGGGCGACCGGCACCGCCCTCGCCGCGCACCTGCGACCGGCGCCCGCGCAGTCGGTCCGCGGCTACCCCGAGTGGAAGGACAAGGTGGCCACCCCGGCGTTCCAGGAGTACTACAGCGGGGCGATCGACCTCGACGAGCTGCGCCACCGCCTGGAAAGAGACGGCAACCTGGTCCTGGCCCGCTACCAGCGCTGACCTGCGGCGCCGGCCCGTTGCCGGCGTCGACCTGCGGCGGCCGGCCCGCCGTCGGCGTCGACCTGCGGCGTTCGTCCGCCGTGCGCGAGTCACCCACCGCGCGTGGGCCGCACGCGGGCCGTATGCCGGTCAGATGTGGACGGTATGCCGACCGCACGCGGGCCGTACGCGGGCCGTACGCGGGCCCTACGCCGACCGCGCGCGGACCGTACGCCGACCCCGCACGGAAATTGAGATTGCACGAGACGTCTCGTCTCGTCTACGGTCGAGGACATGACCACTCCCGCGCACATCGCCATGTTCTCCATCGCCGCCCACGGCCATGTGAACCCCAGCCTGGAGGTGATCCGCGAACTCGTCGCGCGCGGCCACCGGGTCACCTACGCCGTCCCGCCCGTCCTCGCCGACAAGGTCGCCGCGACCGGCGCCGAGGTCAAGCCGTGGGACTCCACGCTCCCCGCCCCCGGCGCCGACCCCTCGGCCTGGGGCACCACCCTCCTCGACCACGTGGAGACCTTCCTGGACGACGCCGTCCAGGCGCTGCCCCAGCTGATCGCGGCCTACGCCGGGGACGAGCCCGACCTCGTCCTGCACGACATCGCCGCCTACCCGGCCCGCGTCCTCGCCCACCGCTGGGGGGTGCCCGCGATCTCCCTCTCGCCCACCTATGTCGCGTGGCGGGGCTACGAGGAGGAGGTCGCCGTGCCGATGTGGGCGGAGCCGAAGAAGACCGAACGCGGCCAGGCCTACTACGCCCGCTTCCACACCTGGCTGGAGGAGAACGGGATCACCCTCCACCCCGACGACTTCTCCGGACGGCCCGACCGTTCCCTGGTCCTCATCCCGAAGGCGCTCCAGCCGAACGCCGACCGGGTCGACGAGAGCGTGTACACGTTCGTCGGCGCCTGTCAGGGCGACCGCACCACCGAGGGCGACTGGACGCGGCCCGCCGGCGCCGAGAAGGTCGTGCTCGTCTCGCTCGGCTCGGCCTTCACCAAACAGCCGGCCTTCTACCGCGCCTGCGTCGAGGCCTTCGCCGGCCTGCCCGGCTGGCACCTCGTGCTCCAGATCGGCGAGCAGGTCGACCCGGCGGAGCTCGGTGAGGTCCCCGACAACGTCGAGGTGCGCTCCTGGGTGCCGCAGCTCGCGATCCTGCGGCAGGCCGACCTGTTCGTCACCCACGCCGGCGCCGGCGGCAGTCAGGAGGGGCTGGCCACGGTCACCCCGATGATCGCCGTACCGCAGGCCGCGGACCAGTTCGGGAACGCGGACGTGCTCCAGTCGCTCGGCGTGGCCCGGCACGTCGCGACGGAGGAGGCGACGGCCGAGACACTGCGGGCGACCGCGCTGGCCCTGGTCGACGACCCGGAGGCGGCCCGCCGGCTGAAGGAGATCCAGGCCGACATGGCCCAGGAGGGCGGCACCCGCAGGGCGGCCGACCTGATCGAGGCCGAACTCGCCGCGCGCCGCGCGTGAGTGAGGGCCCGTCGACTCCCCGGTGGTCGACGGGCCCTCGGTCGTGCGGAGGGTTCAGACCCTCAGCGGCTCACCCTCGTCGTCCCGCGTCGCGGGCGCCTGCTCCTGCGGCGACTCGTCGTGGGTGAGGTCGGGCAGCCGGTGCAGCCACTTCGGCAGGTACCAGTTGCGCTCCCCGAGCAGCGCCATCACCGCCGGGAGCAGCACGCCCCGGATGATCGTCGCGTCGATCAGCACCGCGGCCGCCAGGCCCACGCCCATCTGCTTCATGGACTGCATGGACAGCGTGCCGAAGATCGCGAAGACGGCGACCATGATGACGGCGGCGCTGGTCACGACGCCCGCCGTGGTGACCACGCCGTGCGTGATCGCGTCCTTCGTGGTGCGGCCCCGCATCCGTGCCTCACGGATCCGGGAGACCACGAACACGTGGTAGTCCATCGACAGGCCGAACAGGATCACGAAGAGGAACAGCGGCAGCCAGGTGATGATGGCGCCGACGCCCTCCGCGCCCACCAGGGACGCGCCCCAGCCGTGCTGGAAGACCCCCACGAGGATGCCGTAGGCGGCGCCCACCGACAGCAGGTTCAGCACGATCGAGGTGAGCGCGATCGTCAGCGAGCGGAACGACAGCAGCATCAGCCCGAAGGCGAAGACCACGACGAAGGCGAAGACCGGGACGACGGCTCCGGCGAGCTGGTCGTTGAAGTCCTTCGAACCGGCCACCTGCCCGGTGATCGGCGCCTCGACGCCGTCGACCTTGCCGAGCGTCGCCGGGCGTACCTCGTCGCGCAGCTTGTCCAGGCTCACGCCCGCCTTGTCCAGGTCGGAGCCGCCGACCAGCGGGACGTACACGAAGGCGATGTTCTGCGCGTCGTGCAGCTTGATGTCGACCGGCCCGCGCGAGGCACCCGAACTGATCGCCCGCTCACGGAAGTCGGCGAGCGCGGACTTCACCTCGGGCGCGTTGATGTCGTCCGCCCTGACGACCACCTCGGCCGGGTCGGAACCGCCCGGGAAGGCCTCGTTGAGCCGGTTGTACGTCTGGACGATCGGCAGCGAGTCGCCGAACTCCTGGTCCAGGGTGAGCTGTTGGGTCTTCATACCGAGCGCGGGCGCGGTGATGGCGAGCAGCGCGCCGGCCGCGACGACGACCGAGACGACCGGCCGCGCGAGCACACCCTTGAGCACGGCCGTCCAGAACCGGCTCTCCTGGTTGACCCGCCCGCGGTTGCGGCGGAGCCGGCTGTCGGGGTGCAGGTAGGGGATCTTTCCCTTCTCGACGCGCTCGCCCAGCAGCGACAGCAGCGCGGGCAGCACGGTCACCGAGCCGACCATGGCGACGGCGACCACCATCAGCGAGGCCAGGCCCATCGCCTCGAACTCGGCGAGCCCGGTGAAGAGCATGCCGGCCATCGCCACGCACACCGTGACACCGGAGACGACGATCGCACGGCCACTGGTCGCCGCGGCGATCCGCAGCGCGGTCTGCCCGTCGCGCCCGGCGGCCCGCTCCTCGCGCTCCCGGCGCAGATAGAACAGGCAGTAGTCGACACCGACGGCCAGACCCACCAGCAGCATCACGGAGTTCGCGGTGTCGCTCATCGGCATGACATGGCTGACGACGCCCATCAGGCCCATCGTCGCCATGATCGCGGTGATCGCCAGCAGCACCGGCAGCAGCGCCGCCACCACCGCGCCGAAGGCGATCAGCAGAATGCCGAGGGCCACCGGCACCGCCGAGTACTCGGCCTTCTTGAAGTCGTCCCCGAACGCGTCGTTGAACGTCTTCATCATGCTGGCGCCGCCGATCTCCTCGATCCGCAGCGACGTGTGCTCCTTCTGCACCCCCTCGACGGCCTTCAGGACCGGCTCCACCCGCTCACCCGCGGTGTCGGATTCGCCCCGCATGTCGAACTGCACGAGCGCGCTGCGGCCGTCCTTGGAGATGGACTGCGTGTCGTACGGCGAGGTGACGTCCGTGACCTTGCCGGTGCCCTCGACGGCCGAGACGACCGCCGCGACGGCCTGACGGAACTCGGCGTCCGTGGCCTTCAGCCCGTCGCCCTTCGCCTGGACGAGGACGGTCTCGCTCGCGGGCTCCTCGATCCCGGCGTCCTCGATGATCTTGGCGGCGGTGTGGGTCTCCCCCTTGAGCTGGTCGCTGTCCTTGACGTCGACCCGGCCCGCCGCCGAGCCGGCCCCCATCGCCAGGACGACGAACAGCACCCAGATGCCCACGGCCGCCCATCGGTGCCGGGCGCTCCAGCCGCCGGCCCGCGCGGCGATGCCCCGCACCCGCGAATCTCCGTTCCCCATGACGGGCTTGCCCCCTTGTGTGCGGTGGCGGCCCCCTGCCGCCACCTTTCTCCTTGAAGGTATGGGCCGGATAAAGCCATCTCGTCGTGCTCTCCGGTGAGGTCCCGGCCGCGCGGCTCCTCCCCTCGGACCCCGCCGTCTCACCGTCCAGGAGGACACTGGCCCCTTACATCTATCGGGGGATCTCGGGGACGGTGATCAGGGTGCCGGCCCGGACGCCGGCTCCGCCTTATGGTGTCGGGATGACGACGACGTACGCGGCGCTGCTGCGCGGCATCAACGTGGGCGGCGCCAGGAAGGTCCCGATGGCCGCACTGCGCACCCTCATGGAAGGCCTCGGGTACGGAGGCGTGCGCACCTACCTGCAGAGCGGACAGGCCGTCTTCTCCAGCGACCACGGCGACGAGGCCGGCCTCGCGGAGGAACTCGCGGGGGCGATCGAGAAGCAGTTCGGTTTCCCGGTCGACGTGATCGTGCGCGACCACGCCTATCTGAAGGCGGTCGTCGAGGCCTGCCCCTTCCCGGCCGCCGACCTGGAGGCCAAGCAGCTCCACGTCACCTACTTCTCCGCCCCCGTCACCGCCGAACGCTTCGCCGGGATCGACCGGCCGGCCCACCTCCCCGAGGAGTTCCGCCTCGGCGACCGGGCCCTGTACCTGTACGCCCCCGACGGCCTCGGCCGGTCCAAGCTCGCCGAACAGCTGTCCAGGCCACGCGTCATCAAGGGGCTGATCGCGACGACCCGCAACTGGAACACCGTCGTCAAGCTGGTGGAGATGACGGAAGGCTGACCCGTCCCGACGCGTCCAGCCGGGACATCTCCTCCCGCGACAGCCGTACGGCGGCCGCGTCCAGGTTCTCCTCCAGATGGGCCCGCGGCGGCGAGCTGTTCGACGGTGACGGTGTCCAGACCGATGTGCCGGATCTTGCCCTCGGACCGGCGACCAACAGCCCCCGTGGGTACGGGTGCAGGGCCTCGGTGACCCACTCCTCCGCGAGCGACGGACCGTAGTTGTCGGCGGTGTCGATCAGGGTGACGCCGCGCTCCACCGCCCGCCGCAGCACCGCGAGGGCGTCCTCGGCGGCTCCGCGCGGACCCCGGTAGCCCGGGCCGGTCAGCTGGGCGGTGCCGAAACCGAGACGACGCACCGGCAACTCGCCGCCCACCACGAAGCGTTCCAGCCAAGGGCCGGAGCGTACCCACGTCTGTGCGAGGCTCGTCCCATGCGCTACATCATCATCGGAGCAGGGGCGGTCGGCGGCACGATCGGCGGGCGGCTGGCCGGGGCGGGAGAGGAGGTCGTCCTGGTGGCGCGCGGCGCGCACCACGCGGCGCTCACCCGGGGCGGGCTGCGGCTGCGTGTGCCCGAGGGCGAACTGACGTACCGGCTGCCCGTCGTGGACGGGCCGGACACGCTCGGCACGCTGCGCGCCGACGACGTCCTCGTCCTCGCCGTCAAGACCCAGGACAGCGAGGCCGCCCTCCAGACGTGGGGTCCGGCACCGGTCGAGGGCGGCGGCACGGCGGCCGAGAGGCTGCCGCTGGTGTGCGCGCAGAACGGCGTCGAGAGCCAGCGCCTGGCCCTGCGCCGCTTCCGGCACGTGTACGGCGTCTGCGTGTGGCTGCCCTCCACCCATGTCGAACCCGGAGTCGTCTCCGCCGCCGGCGCCCCGCTCACCGGTGTCCTCCACCTCGGCCGCCACCCGCACGGCACCGACGACACCGCCCGCCGCATCGCCGCCGACCTGGAGAAGGCCCGCTTCGAGGCGCCGGTCGTCGCGGACGTGGCGCGCTGGCAGTACGCCAAGCTGCTGTCCAACCTGGGCAACGCCCTGGAGGCGGTGAGCGGCCCCGTCGACGGTGAGGAGGCCGCCACGCTGCTCGGGAGGGTACGGGCCGAGGGGGAAGCGGTCCTGCGGGCCGCCGGCATCGCGTACGTCAGCGCCGAGGAGCAGAAGGCCGTCCGGGGCGACAAGGTCACCCTGGTCCCGCTCGACGGCGTCCCGCGCGGCGGCGGCTCCTCCTGGCAGTCCCTCAGCCGTGGCGCCGGCACCATCGAGGCCGACTACCTCAACGGCGAGATCGTGCTCCTCGGCCGCCTGCACGGCGTCCCCACCCCGCTGAACGAGCTGCTGCAACGCCTCGCGAACACCTTCGCGCGCGAGCACCGGGCAGCCGGCTCGCTGCCGGTGCGGGACCTGGTCCGGCTGGCCGACGAGGCTGTCGCGTTTGTTCAAGAAGGCTGAGCACGCCCGTCCCTAGCGTGAGGGCATGAAGAACGACGAGACGCACCGGTACATGTCCGAATGTGCCGCCGAGGCGGCGCGCGTCGCGCGCGGCGTCCCGGCGGCCCGGCTGAGCGACCCCACCCACTGCCCGCCATGGGACGTCCGCGCCCTGGTCAACCACTGGGTCCTGTACACCTCCCACGGCCTGGAACACCGCGCCCTGCGCGAGCAGCTCCCCGAGGAGCTGATCGCCCGCGACTTCACCGCCGACCCCGACTGGCCCGCCGCCTACGCCGCCCAGCTCGACCGGGCGGTCGCCGCCTGGGCGGACCCGGCCGCCTGGGAGGGCGAGATCGACCTCGGCCTCGCCGCGCTGCCCGCCGCCGAACTGGCCGCGATGATCGTCAAGGAGATGGCGGTGCACGGCTGGGACGTGGCCGTCTCCACCGGCCAGACCTTCCACCTCTCGGACGGCGCCGCCCGGCTCGCCCTCGACGTCGTCGAACGCCACGCCGACCTCTACCGCCAGTACGAGGGCTTCGCCGAGCCGGTCCCGGTCCCGGCCGACGCGCCGGTGTTCGACCGGGCCCTGGCGGCGAGCGGCCGGGATCCGCGGCTGGCTGCCCGCGCGGACCGCTGAACGACCATGACCGGCCCCGGCCGCGACGTCACAGGGGCCTCGGCCCTCCCGGTCAGAGGCCCCTCGGCCCTCCCGACCCCCGCGGTCAGTCCTCGCCCCGCCACCCGTCCCGCCCCGCCCATCGCACCACCGGTGCGATCGCCAGGCCCGCCACCGCGAAGAGCACCCCGAGGACCGCCCAGCCCGCCGAGCCGTGCCGGATGGCGGTGAGGGTGACCAGGGCCGGGCCGGCCATCATGCCCGCCGACATGCCCGCGCCGAAGACGCCCTGGTAGACGCCGTGGACGCGGGCGTCGGCGAGGGCGTAGCCGAGGGTCCAGCCGCCGGCCGCGGACAGGACCTCGGCGAGGACGTGGACCAGGCCGCCGGCGAGGAGGGCGACGACCGCCCACACCGGGGAGAGGCCGGCGGACAGGGAGTACACGGCGCAGGCGGCGGCGAGCAGCAGCCCGGACAGGCCCATCGCCCGTACCGCGCCGGACACCCGGGAGCAGCGTCGGGCGACCGGCACCTGGAGCAGGGCGACCAGCACACAGTTCACGATCATCAGCAGCGCGGCCGTCCAGCGGGGCGCCTGCGTGCGCTCCACGATCCACAGCGGCAAACCCACCTCGTAGAGCGTGTACTGCACGACCAGCACGGCGTTCAGCACGGTCACCGCCAGGTACGGCAGGTCCCGCACCGCGCGCCAGCGATCGGCGGCCGGGGCGTCGGCGGCGAGGGACACCCGGTCCATGGCGTGCGGGGCCGTCGGGAGGCCGGGGATCATCAGGGCGGGGCCCGCGAACGACAGCGCGTTCAGCACGATCACCGTCATATACGCGCCACGGCTGTCCAGTTGGAGGGCGATCGCGCCGAACGCACCGCCCACGCCCATGGCGACGTTCGTCACCATCCGCAGGTACGCCCGCGCCTCCACCCGGGTCGCCGCGGGCAGCACGTCCGCGTACAGCGCTCCCTGCACCCCGCGCGAGGCCATCTGCAGCCCGGTCGCGCACACCACCGCCAAGAGGAACCCGGCGTACGAGTGGACCAGCACGTACGCGGCCGTCGCCAGCCCGGTGCCCGCCCACAGCAGCGAGGCCACGCGCCGCGACCCCCAACGGTCCGCGGCCCGTCCCGCGGGCACCCCGGCCGCCACACCGACCAGCCCCGCGGCGGTCATCCCGAGCCCCACGGACGTTGCGTCGAGGCCCACGATCCGGGTGAAGTAGAGGACGCCGAGGGGGAAGTAGAGGCCGTTGCCGAAGGAGTTGACGAGGGTGAGGAGCGCGCAGCGGCGCAGCACCGGGTCGGCGGGCAGCAGACCGGAGGCACGGGTGACCGGCTTCGCCGAGGATGTCGTGGTCATGCACAGCAGCCAACCCGGGGGCGGTGCCGTCCCGGCATTGATTTAGCCTGGCACTGAATGATCGAGATCCGCTTCGCCGTCGGCGACCTCGCCACCACCTCCTTCGCGTACTCCCCGCTCCAGGAGGCCGTCTTCTCCCTCCGCTCCCTGCACGACCCGGCCCGCTACCCCCACCACCGGCCCTGGCTGCGCCGCATCCGGCCGCGCCTGGACGCCCTCGACCGCCCGCTGCTCACCGCGCTGGTCGCCCCCTGGCTGTGGGTCCCGGACTTCCTCACCCCGCGCCCCGACCGGGCCCGCCCCTCCTTCGCCGACCAGCTGGACGAGGTCCGGGCCACGCCGCTCGACGTGGTCGTCGCCGACTTCCGCGCCACCTACCGCACCGAGGACGCCCTGCCGCCCGTCGTCGCCCGGGGGCTCGCCGACCCCGCCGCGTTCCTCGCCCGGATCGCCGACGCCCTCGACGCCTACTGGCACACCTGCCTGGCCACGGACTGGTGGCCGCGGGTGCAGACCATCCTGGAGGCCGACCTCGCCCACCGCGGCCGCGTCCTCGCCGAACAGGGCGCGGTCGCGCTGCTGCCCGGCCTGGACCGCCGGCTCACCTGGGCCGGCGGCCGGCTCCTGCTCAACACCCAGGACTTCGTGGTCCAGGCCCCCTGGGCGGACGTCAGCGTCGCCGGGCGCGGCATGGTGCTGCTGCCGACGCTGTTCGCCCGCGGCGCCCAGCCCCTCATCGACCCCTCACGGCCGCCGGTGCTCATGTATCCGGCGCGCGGCCGCGCCACCCTCTCCGAGACACCGCCCCCGGTGACCGACGACGCCCTCGCCCGGCTCCTCGGCCGCCCCCGCGCCCGCCTGCTGCTCCTGCTCGCGGAACCGGCCTCCACCACCGAACTCGCCCACCGCCTCGACGTCACCCCGAGCGCCGTCAGCCAGCACCTGGCCGTGCTCTACGACGCCGGCCTGCTCACCCGCACCCGCACCGGCAGAGCCGTCCGCTACGCCCGCACCCCCCTCGGCGACGAGCTCTGCCGTTAGATGCGGCCACCGGGGCTATGCGCCGAGGTACCGGTGCCTGATGTCCGCCGGTGTGATGAGGAGCCGGCCATCGCGGACCTGCCATTCGGTCGCCCCCTCGACTTCGTGGCGGACGAGGAACAGACCCTGGACGAGGTCCCCGTCGGCGTCCGAGGCGGGGATCCGGGCGATCGCTTCGATCTGGTCGGTGAACCAGTCCAGGGCCGACGCCCGGATGTCGGCACCGTAGAAGACGTAGTGGGTCCAGTTGACGTGCCGGCGGGGCGAGCCCCATCCGTGGGTGTAGTGGTCGTCGTCGTGTGCGGCGATGACCTCCTGGACGGCGGCGAGTTGCTGCCCGTCGCACTCCATCCACCCCCTGACCGACACGTAGCTGCCCACCGCCGTGTCCCCTCTCTCGTCTCCCCCGCGCCGGCCGCCCGCGGACCTGCTAGGCGCCGACCGCCGCCAGCGCAGGCCGGCGGGCCGCGTCGTAGCGTTCCAGCAGGACCCGCGCCACCTCCGGCGCCGGGCCCAGCACATCGGACAGTACGTCGGCCTCGGCCGCGCCGCGCGCGATGCGGTCCGGGAGGAAGCCGGGGGCCAGGACGTACGGTGCGACCGCCACCCGGCGGCAGCCCAGCGCCCTCAGTTCGCGCACCGCGTCCTCGGTGCGCGGCAGCGAAGCGGAGGCGAACGCAGGCCGCACGGCGCACCAACCGGTGTGCCGCCACTCCCGCGCGATTTCAGCGATCACTGCGATCGCCTCCGGGTCGGTGGACCCCGCCGAGGCCAGCACGACCCCGGTCGAGGACTTGTCGGCGGGCGTCAGCCCCGCCTCGTACAGCCGCCGTTCCAGGGCGGACAGCAGCAGCGGGGACGGGCCCAGCACCGCCGCCTGACGGATCCGCAGCCGCCGCGGCGCCTCCCGCAGGACCGCCGGGATGTCCGCCTTCGCGTGGAACGCGCGGGTCAACAGCAGCGGCAGCGCCACGACGTCCCGCACGCCCTCCGCCGCCAGCGACTCCAGCACCCCCTGCACGGAGGGCACATTGAAGTCCAGGAAGCCCGTCTCCACGCGCAGGCCCGGCCGCAACGACCGCACCCGCTCCACGAGGGCATGGACGGTCGCGGCGTGCCGCGGATCGCGGCTGCCGTGGGCGATGACGAGGAGAACGGGACCGCCGTGCACGGGACTCAGCTCTTGACCAGCAGGCCGCGTGCGCGCAGGACGCGTCGTTCGAGGGGGGTGAAGATGAGCAGGTCGATGG
>NZ_BQUN01000082.1 GCF_026008495.1 Streptomyces sp. A012304 | reverse complement strand
GCCCCCACCCCCGCGCCCGCTTCCGCCCCACCCCCGGCAGCCGCCCCGGCAGCCGCGTACGCGCCCCCCGCAGGCGGCCTCGACCCGCGTCAGCTCTGGGACAACATCCTGGAAGCGGTCAAGAACCGCCGCCGCTTCACCTGGATCCTGCTCAGCCAGAACGCCCAGGTCACCGGCTTCGACGGCACCACACTCCAGCTCGGCTTCGTCAACGCCGGCGCCCGCGACAACTTCGCGAGCAGCGGCAGCGAGGACGTGCTGCGGCAGGCGCTGGCCGAGCAGTTCAACGTCCAGTGGAAGATCGAGGCGGTCGTCGATCCGTCCGGCGGCGGCTCGGCACCCGGCCCGAGCGGCGGCTTCGGCGGCCCCTCCGGCCCGTCGACCGGCGGCTACGGCGGCCCGCAGGGCGGCGGCTACGGCGCGCCCCAAGGCACACAAGGCGGCTACGGCGCCCAAGGCGGCTACGGCGGTGGCGGCACGGCGTCCCCCACGCCCCCGCCCTCGGCCGGCCCGGCCACCCCCTCCGCTGCCACGCCCGCCCGCCCCGCACCCGCGTCGGCGCCCGCCCGCACCGCTCCGGCGGCACCCGCCCCCCGGCCCTCAGCCCCGGAACCGGTCTCCATCGAGGACGACATCCCCGAGGACGACGACCCCGACCTCAACGAATCGGCCCTCTCCGGCTACGAACTGATCGTGCGGGAACTCGGGGCGACGGTGATGGAGGAGCTCCAGAACGAGTGACGGGCTTCCGTTGCTCTTGCGGCCCCTCTGAAGCCGCTCCTGAGCTCGATCCTGATCCCGCCGCTGATTCCCCCTCCGAAGCCGCTGCTCATTCGGCTGCCGTCGCTGCGCTGCCGTCTCCGCTCCCACCGGACGGCACCGCGGATCCGTAGGAACACACAAAGCCAGGACGCGCCGGCCTTCGGAAACCCGCACAACCCCGCACACCGCCCTCCCGTTAGGCTGACCCCCGTGAACGTCCTCGTCATCGGCAGCGGCGCCCGCGAACACGCCCTGTGCCGCTCCCTGTCCCTCGACCCCGCCGTCACCGCGCTGCACTGCGCCCCCGGCAACGCCGGCATCGGTGAGGTCGCCGAGCTGCACCAGGTCGACGCCCTGGACGGCAAGGCCGTCACCGCGCTGGCCACCGAGCTGGGCGCCGAGCTCGTCGTGGTCGGTCCGGAGGCCCCGCTGGTCGCCGGGGTCGCCGACGCCGTACGCGAGGCGGGCATCCCGGTCTTCGGGCCGTCCAAGGAGGCGGCGCAGCTGGAGGGCTCCAAGGCGTTCGCCAAGGACGTCATGGCCGCCGCCGGTGTCCCCACCGCCCGCTCCTACGTCTGCACGACGCCGGAGGAGGTCACCGAGGCCCTCGACGCCTTCGGCGCCCCGTACGTCGTCAAGGACGACGGTCTCGCCGCCGGCAAGGGCGTCGTCGTCACCGACGACCTCGCGGCCGCCCAGGCCCACGCGGCCGGCTGTGAGCGCGTCGTCATCGAGGAGTTCCTCGACGGCCCGGAGGTCTCCCTCTTCGCGGTGACAGACGGCGAGACGGTCGTGCCGCTCCAGCCCGCCCAGGACTTCAAGCGCGCCCTCGACGGCGACCAGGGCCCCAACACCGGCGGCATGGGCGCGTACTCCCCGCTGCCCTGGGCCGACCCCAAGCTGGTCGACGAGGTCATGGCGACCGTGCTCCAGCCGACCGTCGACGAGATGCGCCGCCGGGGCACGCCCTTCTCGGGACTGCTCTACGCGGGCCTGGCGATCACCTCCCGCGGTGTCCGCGTCATCGAGTTCAACGCCCGCTTCGGCGACCCCGAGACGCAGGTGGTCCTGGCCCGGCTGAAGACCCCGCTCGCCGGACTGTTGATGGCCGCCGCGGCCGGCACCCTCGCCCATCTGGAGCCGCTGCGCTGGAGCGACGAGTCTGCGGTCACCGTGGTCGTCGCCTCGCGGAACTACCCCGGCACCCCGCGCACCGGCGACCCGATCACCGGCCTCGACGAGGTGGCCGCCGAGGACGCCCCGCACGCCTACGTCCTGCACGCCGGCACCCGGCGCGACGGCGACACGGTGGTCAGCGCGGGCGGCCGCGTCCTGTCCGTCACCGCCACTGGCAAGGACCTCGTCCAGGCCCGCGAGCGCGCCTATCGGGCGGTCGCGCGCATCGGTCTGGACGGCTCCCAGCACCGCACGGACATCGCGGCGAAGGCGGCCGCGGAGGCGGAGCAGGCGTAACCCCAGGCGTTCACGGCCCCGGCCTTCACAGCCCGGCGTTCACGGCCCCGGCCTTCACAGCCCGGCGCTCACGGCCCCGGCGCTCACCAGGGATCTCCCAGGCCCCGGTTTCAGCAGGGAAAACCCCCGCGAATCCGGGGCCTGATCCTTGCCCACCGTCATCCACCTCTCCCCAGAGCCATTCCATCGAGTGAGCGCTGCGCCATCCGGCTGACGGAGGCCGCACCGCCAACTAGGGTGCGGCGCAAGCTTTCCGGCACTTGGCCCATCGGCATTGCGATGTCAGTGACGGGTGCCACAGTGGGGGAGTGAGCAAGACCAGGAGATCGCACCGCGGGGGAGGGGGTGAGGTCCGGTCATGACCGGTATCGGAGTAGAGGTCGGCGCGCAGGCCGCGCGGGCCCGGGCGCTGGCCGTGCTGCGCGTCCGCGGCAGGGCGCTCGCCGTCGCGCTGTTGCCCGCGGCTGCCGCCGTGATCCTGCTCGTGGGCGGTTCCACGGACCATCTCGTGGGCCCCGGCTGGGATGCCGCCCGCTGGGTGGTGTCCGTGTGCGCCGCGCTGGTGCTGCTGGGGGCCGGCCTCGTGGCCGCGGTCGTCGCCCGCGCCCGCCCCGCCGTCAGCCCCACGGTCGCCATCTCCGAGAGCGCGGCCCCCGACCTGTACCGGATGGTGCGCGACCTCGCCGACCGGCTCGACGTCCCCGCGCCGTCCGCCATAGCGCTCACCCCGGACTGCGACAGCTGGCTGGAGGACCGCACCCACCCGGCCCACGGCCCGCCCGCGCCCCAGGGCCGTGACGAGATAGCCGGCGTGGGCCCCGTACGGCACCTCCACCGCCGTACGGCCGCGGCGCCCGTGCTCGTCATCGGCTCGCCGTTCCTGTGGTGGATGCGGGTGGGCGAGCTGCGGGCGGTGCTCGCCCCGGTCGTCGCCGGTACGGGGCCCTCGGCGCACCCCGACATAGCCGCGGCCCGGCGTTTCGTGCGAGGGCTGGACGCGGCGGTGGCCGTCTCCGCCGACCGTGGCCGCTGTCCCGGCGTCCGCCTGGTCTGCGCGGGGATCGGCGGGGTCGCGCGGCTGCTGCTGCGCGGCTGCCAGGTCCACGCGGCCGAGATGGAGCGGGGGGTGGCCGCGGCGGCGGCCGAGCGTGCACAGGCTGTGGACTACGGGCTGCGGATCGTCGCCCAGGAGCAGGTGGGCCTGGCCTACGCGGGCTGGGACCGTCTCCTGACCCGGGTGGCGCTGCCCGCCTGGCGGATGGGCCGCTGGCCCTCGCGGCTGGACGCGGGTGTGGTCGCCGCCCTCACCGAACTGTCCCGGCGCGACCGTCTGGCCGAGGGGTTCGCCTCCCGCCTCGGTGAGCGCCCCGCCTGTGACCTGCTCGAAGAGCCGGGCGCGGTGGACGAGGCCGCGTCCCTCCTCGCCGCCCGCCTCTTCCACGGCGGCCCCGCCGAGCCCGGCCCGGACTGGTCACCGGTGGACTGGCAGGAGTATCCGGACGAGGTCGTGGACCGCAAATGGCGCGCCGACGCCGCCCGCCTCCACAGAGTCCTCGACGCACTCGGCGTCCGCCGCGCCCCCGACCACGCGTCGACCCCGTCGACACAGCCGGCCGAAGGCCCGACCCTGGCCCGCGTACTGGACCACCTGACGGTCTCCACGACACCTCTCCGAGCCCCGGACACCCCTCTCCGAGCCACGGACGCCCCTCCACGCTCCTCCCGCGCCCCACGGTCCTCCGGTTCCAGTGCCCCCGGAGCCACAGCCCCCCAGCCCTGGCCCCCCGCCCCGGAGACCGCACCCCCCGCCCCGGAGTCCGCACCCCCTGCCTCTCCGCCCCTGGCCGTCCCCCCGGACGAAGCCGACCCCGCCGACGGCGTCCTCAACCCCCGCACCACTGCCCTGGCCACCCGTCTCGGTGCCGAGGTGGCCCGTGAGGAGGCCGAAGCCGGTCCTGTCGTCGGCCCCGCGCCCGGCCAGGGCGGCGGCCCGGACGCGCCGCTCTGGGACGACGGCGCCCTCCCGCTCTTCCCCCTGCAACCGCCGCGCACGGACCGCGAACTCCTCACCGACCACGTCACGGCGATGGTCTGCTGCGCCGCGATGGACACCGTCGGCGCCACTCCGGGCCTCGACTGGCTCGACGGCCCGACCCTCCTCGTCGACGGGGTGCGCGTGGCCGACCTCGCACCCCGCGTCCTCAGCCTCGTCGAGGACGGCGACGCGGCACCGCTGCGCAGCTGGCTGGTGGAGCTCGGCATACGGCCGGAAAAGCCCGTCCGCCTCGGCTGACCGACCGGCGACGCCAGCCCCGCCCGCTCCCTGGTTCCCCGCCCGCGTCCCGGCCCCGGTCCTCCCCCC
>NZ_BQUN01000081.1 GCF_026008495.1 Streptomyces sp. A012304 | reverse complement strand
TCCTCCGGGCGCTTCCCTTCGGTCTTGCGTTTCCGACTCTATCAGATCTTTTCTCGACCCGATTTCCTCGGTGCTTTCCAGGTTCCCGCTCTCGCGGTTTCCTTTCCGGCGGTTCCGACTCTATCAGATCCTTTCGGCGTCTGATTCCCAGTCAGCGGGGGTGTCTTCCCGGCTGTTGGGCCGTTCCGACGTCTCAAACCTTAGCCGATCCGTCCCGGTAGGCGCTAATCGAGCTGCCGGGTCCGAGTGGAATTGAATTCGGGTACACGAATTCAACCCCGTCAGGAGATCTTGCTGTGGTTGAGGTGCCGCTTCTGCGGCGGGAGGTCGTCGAAGAACCGTTACGGCTCTCCGGCAACCCGAAGAACTATACGGACCTGCCAGGGGTCCGTCAACCCCTGCTGTCAAGATCTTTTAGTCAAGATCGCTGAGGCGGCCGCCGGCGTCCGGCTGGGCCTCTTCCACCCGGCGCAGGAGCCTGGTGAGAACGTCCCCGAGGGCCGTCCGCTCCTGGGCGGACAGGTCCTGGAGCAGGTCCTCCTCAAAGCTCGACGCAAGGCGCATCGCCTCCAGCCACTTCTCTCGGCCCTCGGGTGTCAGCTCGACGATCACCCGGACCCGGTTGGTCTCGTCCCTTTCCCGAGTCACCAATCCCTCCGCGACCATGCGGTCGATCCGGTGGGTCATCGCGGCCGGCGTCAGACCGAGGCGCTTGGCGAGGTCGCTGGGGCCCATGCAGTAGGGGGCGCCCGAGAGGACCAGGGCCTTGAGGACCTCCCACTCGGCGTTGCTGACGCCGAGGGCGGCGGTCTGCCGGCTGTAGGCGACGTTCATCCGGCGGTTCAGGCGGGAGAGCGCGGAAACGATCTTCTCGACCTGGGGGTCGAGGTCCTGGAACTCGCGCTGGTAGGCGGCGATCTGCTCTTCGAGGGTCGGCTCGCTGCCGATGCCTGTGCTGTCCGGGGTGTCGCCCATGGAGCTCAGTATCGCACGCGGTCGATGGCGTTAAAGTCCTTCGATGTGTACTCTTTAGCTTCGAAATTTATCTTCTAAGTCTTCGGTTCTAAGTCCTGAGACTGACCAACTACCTGAGAGAGGTGAACGTGACCAGGGCGATGGGCGCAGCGATGCGCCGGATCCACGTGGGCAACGCACTCAGCGCGTTCGGGCTCGGCTTCACCGTCCCCTACCTGTACGTCTATGTGGCGCAGGTGCGGGGGCTGGGGGCCATGACGGCGGGGCTCGTCCTGGCCGTCTTCGCCGTGGCCGCGCTGATCGTGCTGCCGTTCGCCGGTCGGGCGATCGTGCGGCGCGGCCCGCTGCCGGTCCTGATCGCCGCCCTGGTCACGGCCGCGCTGGGCGCGCTGGGCCTGGGGCTCGCCGGCGACGCCACCGCCGTACTGGCTGCCGCGGGGGCTTTGGGGGCCGGGCAGGCTGTGATGCAGCCGGCGCTGGCGACGATGATCGTGGAGTGTTCGTCGGCGGAGACCCAGTCGCGGGCGTTCGCGACGCAGTTCTTCCTGCAGAACCTCGGGCTCGGTGTCGGTGGGCTCATCGGTGGTCATCTCGTCGACACCACGCGCGTGTCGTCGTTCACGCTGCTGTTCGCGATCGAGGCGGCGATGTTCCTGGTGCTGGTCGCGGTGATGGCGTCGGTGCGGATGCCGCGCGCGCCTCGGGTCGGGGAGGCTCCGCGGGCGTCCGCGAAGGGCAGCTGGCGGCAGTTGCTGGGCAACCGGGCCATGGTGCAGCTGTGTGTGCTGGGCTTCGTGCTGTTCTTCGCCTGCTACGGGCAGTTCGAGTCGGGGCTGAGCGCGTACGGGGTCGAGGCGGCGGGTATCTCGACGTCCGCTCTCGGGAGCGCGCTGGCCGCGAACACCGCGGTGATCGTGGTCGCGCAGTTCGCCGTGCTGAGGTTCGTCGAGCGGCAGCGGCGGTCGCGGGTGATCGCGGGTGTGGGGCTGATCTGGGCCGTGGCGTGGCTCGTGGCCGGGTACGCCGGGCTCGGGCACGGCAGCCAGGAGATGGCGACGGCCGCGTTCGTGTCGGCGTACGCGCTGTTCGGGCTGGGTGAGGCGATGTTGTCGCCGACCGTCGCGCCGCTCGTCGCCGATCTGGCGCCGGCCGGGATGGCGGGCCAGTACAACTCGGCGTTCGCCCTGGTGAAGCAGTTGGCGCTGGCGGTGGGGCCGGCTGTGGGCGGGCCGATGGGGGCCTCGCTGCACGCGCCGTACATCGTGACGTTTCTGCTGTTCTCGCTGGGGATCACGGTCCTGGCGATACGGCTCGGGCGGCAGTTGACCGCTGTGCAGGATCAGCCGTGGCTGGGGCGGAACCGGGTGGTCGCGCGGGGTGGCGCGGCCGTGGAGCCGGTGACCGCCGAGGCCTGAGGCAGGGGCGTGGAGGCGGCCGTCGCGGGTGGGCGACGGCCGCCTTCGTGTGTCAGCGGAGTGCCGTCACCAGGGTGGCGGTGAAGGGGAAGGTGGAGGTGTCGCCGGGGAGGGCGGCGCGGAGGGCGTCGGCGGCTCGGACGAGGGCCTCCTCGCCGGCGGTTTCGGTGAGCGTGCGGCCCCAGCAGGTCGCGGAGAGATGGCCTGGAACGTAGTCCTCCAGCGGGGGGAGGGTGATGGGGACGGTGAGCTCGCGGCCGGTCGGCCCGTGGAAACCGGCGCGCGCGAGGGCGGTGGTGAGACGGTCGGCGGTGTCGAAGGCCCGCTTGAAGGCCGCGGCCGGTTCGGGGCCGCCGTACCGCTCGATGGCGCGGTGCTGGGCGGCGAAGTAGGGGGAGGCGTCCAGGTCGGTCCAGACGGTGGCGGTGAAGCGTCCGCCGGGGCGGGTGACGCGGGCCGCTTCGCGCAGGGCGGCGTCGAGGTCGGGGAAGAACTGTGTGCCCTGCTGGCAGAGGACGGCGTCGAAGGTCTCGTCGGCGTACGGGAGGTCGTCGGCGGGGGCCGCGGTGAACTCGATGTCCGGGTAGAGGCGGGGGTGGAGGGCTACGGCGACCTTGAGCATGGCCTCGTCGACGTCGGTGCCGGCGACGCGGCCGGTGGGGCCGGCCTGTGCGGCGGCGGCGCGGGCCGCGAAGCCCGTGCCGCAGGCGAGGTCGAGGACGGTGGCGCCGGGGAAGAGGTCCGCGGCGTCCACCAGTGCGGTGACGAAGGGCGCCATGAGGGGCGCGACGTAGTGTTCGTAGCGCTCGGGGGCGCTTCCCTTGAGGTGAAAGCCCGTTGCGTCTGCCATGGGGAGCTAGTAGCACCGGGGGGCGGGTTCGCCTAGGTGGTGTGCGCCGGGGAATGGGTGTTCGGGTTGGCTTTCAGTCGGTGGGCTTGGGCAGGACGAACTCGCACCACACCGCCTTTCCGCCGCCCGGGGTGCGCCTGCTGCCCCAGTGGGAGGCGATCGTCGCGACGATGGCGATGCCGCGCCCGGACTCGTCGCCGGGTTCGGCGCGGCGGCGGCGCGGGAGGTGGTCGTCGCCGTCGGTGACCTCGATGATCAGGCGGCGGTCGGTGCGGCGCAGGCGCAGACGCATGGGCGGGGTGCCGTGCTGGAGGGAGTTGGCGACGAGTTCGCTGGTGGCGAGGACGCCGAGGTCGTGCAGGTCGGCGGGGAAGCGCCAGCTGGTGAGGACGCCGGAGGCGAAGGCACGCGCGCGTGGGGCCGCTTCGACGCCGCCGAGGAGTTCCAGGGCGGCGTTGCGGAACAGTTCGCTGTCGGGGCCGGTGCGGGCGGGGTGCTGGAGGACGAGGACGGCGACGTCGTCGTCGTGGTCGGCGGTGACGCCGGCGGAGCGGACCAGGCGGTCGCAGACGACCTGGGGGGTGCCGGTGGCGCCGGCCAGGGCGCGTTCCAGGGCGGCGATGCCCTCGTCGAGGTCCTCGTCGCGGCGCTCGACCAGGCCGTCGGTGTAGAGGACCGCCGTCGAGCCGGGGCCCAGGGGAATCGAGCCGGAGGCGTGGATCCAGCCGCCGGTGCCGAGCGGGGGGCCGGTGGGTTCGTCGGCGCGCACGACGGTGCCGGTGTCGTCGCGGACCAGGATCGGCAGGTGGCCGGCGGAGGCGTACACCAGCCGTCCCTCGTTCGGGTCGTGGACGGCGTACACGCAGGTGGCGATCTGGTTGGCGTCGATCTCGGTGGCGAGGCCGTCGAGGAGCTGGAGGACCTCGTGCGGGGGCAGGTCGAGGCGGGCGTAGGCCCGGACCGCGGTGCGGAGCTGGCCCATGACGGCTGCGGCGCGGACGCCGCGGCCCATGACGTCGCCGATGACGAGGGCGGTGCGGCCGCCGCCGAGGGTGATGACGTCGTACCAGTCGCCGCCGACGGCGGCCTCGGTGCCGCCGGGCTGGTAGGTGGCGGCGATGCGCAGATCGTCCGGTTGCTCGAGTTCCTGGGGGAGGAGGGAGCGTTGGAGGGTGACGGCGGTTTCGCGCTGGCGGCGCTCGCTGGCTCTGAGGCGTTCGGCGGCTTCGGCGTGGTCGGTGACGTCGGTGGCGAAGATGAGGACGGCTCCCTCGCCGTTGTCCTCGGCGGCCGGGGTGCAGGTGAAGGTGTAGGAGCGGCCGTCGGGGGCCTTGCGGGACTTCAGGGTGCGGGGCCTGCCGCTGCGCAGGGCCTGGTCGAGGAGCGGCATGAGGCCGAGGTCGCGCAGTTCGGGGAGGGCTTCCGCGGCCGGTTTTCCGCAGTTCCGGACTCCGAAGGCGGCCGTGTAGGCGTCGTTGATGTAGGCGAGGCGGTGGTCGGGGCCGTGGACGAGGGCGACGAGGGCCGGGACGCGGTCGAGGACCTCACGGACCGGGAGTTCGTCGACGGCCGGGACCGGGGGCGGCTCGTCGGTCAGTTGTTCGGCGCGGGCCGCGGGTACGGAGCCTTCGCTCCGCCGGTCCGTGGTGGTGACCGTGTGCTCGGCTCGCGCGGCGGCGCGGCGCTGCGTTCCGGGGAGCCGGGCGCTCCAGCGCGTGAAGTTCACGAATCCTTGCCTCGTGTAGTCGTCGACGGCCGGCTCCGGGCCCGGCCTGGGCTCCGGGGGCCGCGCGGCGGTGACCGCACATTGTCGCAGCACCCGGAAGAAGGAGAAGGAGAAGGAGAGAAGGAGAAGGGGAGAAGGGGAGAAGGGGAAGGAGGAAGCGGAAGAAGAGGGAGTGGGTGAAGGAGAGGGGCGAGAAGGGGCATCAGGGGCAGGGAGCAGTCTGGCAGGGTGGCCGCCGTCCGGGCCGACATTCGTCAGACGTGGGGGTGGCCGGGGGAGTTCCTGGATCGGGTCAGGACGACCCCTTCGGGTCGCGGGGTGACTCGTCAGAAGGCTTTCCACCGGCAGCGAGTTCGAACTCCGCGCGGGGATGTTCGAGTGATCCGAGGGAGACGATCTCCCTTTTGAAGAGCCCCGACAGCGTCCATTCGGCGAGCACGCGCGCCTTGCGGTTGAAGGTGGGCACGCGGCTGAGGTGGTAGGCGCGGTGCATGAACCAGGCGGGGTAGCCCTTGAGTTTGCGTCCGTAGAGGTGCGCGACGCCCTTGTGGAGGCCGAGGGAGGCGACCGAACCGACGTACTGGTGGGAGTACGTCTGGAGGGGTTCGTCGCGCAGGGAGCGCACGATGTTGTCGGCGAGGACCTTGGCCTGGCGTACGGCGTGCTGGGCGTTGGGGGCGGTGTGCGTGCCGGGTTCGGGGGCGGTGACGTCGGGGACGGCCGCGGCGTCTCCTGCCGCCCACGCGTGCGTGACGCCGTCGATCGTCAGCTCGGGGGTGCACTTCAGGCGGCCGCGTTCGGTGCGGGGCAGGTCGGTGGCGGCGAGCAGCGGGTGGGGTTTGACGCCGGCGGTCCACACGACCGTACGGGTCGGGAAGCGGGCGCCGTCGCTGAGGACGGCGACGCGGTCGGCGCAAGATTCCAGGCGGGTGTGCAGGCGGACGTCGATGTTGCGGCGGCGCAGTTCGCTGACCGTGTAGCGGCCCATGTCCTCGCCGACCTCCGGGAGGATCCGGTCGGAGGCCTCCACGAGGATCCACTTCATGTCCTCGGGCTTGATGTTGTGGTAGTAGCGCGTGGTGTAGCGCGCCATGTCCTCCAGCTCGCCGAGGGCTTCCACGCCCGCGAAGCCGCCGCCGACGAAGACGAAGGTGAGGGCGGCGTCACGGATCGCGGGGTCGCGGGTGGAGGAGGCGATGTCCATCTGTTCGATGACGTGGTTGCGCAGGCCGATGGCCTCCTCGACTGTCTTGAAGCCGATGCCGTAGTCGGCCAGGCCCGGGACGGGCAGCGTGCGGGAGACGGAACCGGGCGCGAGGACCAGTTCGTCGTACGCCAGCTGCCGGGGGCCGGTGCCCTCCTCGTCGGTGGCGAGGGTGGTGAGGGTCGCGGTGCGCTTGGCGTGGTCGACGGCGGTGACCTCACCGACGACGATCCGGCACCGCGGCAGGACGCGGCGCAGCGGGACGACGACGTGGCGAGGTGAGACGGCGCCGGCGGCGGCCTCGGGCAGAAACGGCTGGTAGGTCATGTACGGGTCGGGGGTGACGACGGTGATCTCGACCTCGCCCCGGCCGAGTTCCGGTTTCAGCTTCCGCTGGAGCCGCAGGGCCGTGTACATCCCGACGTAGCCGCCGCCGACAACGAGAATGCGCGCACGTTCCTTCACCATCCCATGACGCACCCGTAGCCGGAGTTTGTCCACAGCCCCGGCAAATTGTGTGACCGGGGGGTTTACGGCCGCGGGGTTGGCCGAAACACCGACATGGGGAACAAGTGTGCAGGTCAGCCGGTGTGCATGAGGGTGTGGGTAGGGGCACAATCGGGACGTATGTGTCCCGTACTCCGTTCGGGGACGCTCCGTGCGGAACCTGCCCCTTCTGAATTGACTCCCTCTCAACTATGTTCGTGTGTCGACGGGGTGTAGGGGGAGACGCTCCTCGGGTCCGCGACGGGCGGGTCCCGGTGGGTCACGGTTCCCTTGTTCCATGCGCCCCGGCTTTCGATGGCGGGGAGAGTCTCCGGGGGGAGACGTCATTACCGGGGGATCATTCATGCATATTCAGGACACGCATTGGTCATCCGCGTCCGCTCTCGCACCCGGCGGCGCGGTCGGTGCGGCGGGCAACGGACGCGGGGACGGACCGCGGACCACGCCGCTGCGCGTGGACGCACAGCGCAATCTGGAGCACGTGCTGCGCGCGGCACGTGAGGTGTTCGGCGAGCTGGGCTACGGCGCGCCGATGGAGGACGTGGCGCGGCGCGCGCGGGTCGGGGTCGGCACGGTGTACCGGCGCTTCCCCAGCAAGGACGTGCTGGTGCGGCGGATAGCCGAGGAGGAGACCTCCCGGCTGACCGACCAGGCGCGGGCGGCGCTCGGCCAGGAGGAAGAGCCGTGGTCGGCGCTGTCGCGCTTCCTGCGCACGTCGGTGGCGTCGGGCGCCGGGCGGCTGCTGCCGCCGCAGGTGCTGCGGGTCGGCGTCGCGGACGAGGGCACCGAGGGTGCCGGCGCGGTCGTCGCCGGTGTCGGCGGTCCGGCGGTCGAGGGCGCGCGGGTGCCGCAGCAGCGGTCCCAGCCGGGCAGTGGTGAGCTGCGGCTGCTCCCGGAAGGGGGCGCGTCCACGGCCGTGGACGACGCCGGGGCGGCGGCCCTGCTCGACGTCGTGGGCCAGCTCGTGGAGCGGGCTCGGGCGGCGGGCGAGCTGCGGCCGGACGTGTCGGTGTCGGACGTCCTGCTGGTGATCGCGACGGCGGCTCCTTCGCTGCCGGACGCGGCGCAGCAGGCGGCGGCGTCGGCGCGGTTGCTGGACATCCTGCTGGAGGGGCTGCGGTCGCGGCCGGTCGCGTAGCGCCTCGATGTCACCGCCCTGTGCGGTGGCTGTGAGCGAGGTCCGGGAGTGAAAGCCGGGAGTGAGGTCCGGGAGTCAGCTCCGGGAGTCAGCTCCGGGAGTGAGGTCCAGGCGCGGTGATATCTCGGGCATTTCGGGTGTCGGGTTCAACTGCTGCCCCAGCGGCGGCAGTTGAACCTTCCCCGTTCGGGTGAACTCTCGTGCCCATGTGCGATACGCCCCCACGGACGAGTGGATGGGTCGTCCCGTACGGTCCTGAACAAAAGCCAATATGGCACTCTGACCCGGTGATCGGGACGGTTCGGGCAGGTGGCGGGGGCTTTGCGCGATGAGCGTTGACGGGTGGGGCGAGTCACGGGCCGACGGTGACGCCGAGGCCGGTGGCCGGGTCCCACCGCAGGTACCGAGCCAGGGCGGGCGCGCGGGGGTGCCCCGGGCCGACGAGGGTGTCGTCCCGGCGCAGCGCGAGCGGCGCGGGGACGGCGTCCTGCCTCCGCTGCGGGACGTGCCCCCGGCCGACGCCGAGCTGATCGGCCGGATGCGCGCGGGCGACGACACCGCGTACGAGGAGCTGTACCGCCGGCACGCCGACGCCGTACGCCGGTACGCGCGCACCTGCTGCCGGGACGCCCACACCGCCGACGACCTCACCGCCGAGGTCTTCGCCGGCATGCTCCAGGCGGTGCGCGGTGGTGCCGGGCCCGAACACGCCGTACGCGCCTACCTGCTCACCTCCGTGCGGCGCGTCGCCGCCGGCTGGACGCGGACGGCGAAGCGCGAGCAGCTCGTCGACGACTTCGCGGTCTTCGCCGCGCAGGCCGGCCGCTTCGCCGAGGCCTCCGAGGACACCGTGTCCATGGGCTCCTTCGGGGCCGGCCTCGAGATCGGCGCGGATGTCCGCGCGCTGCACGAGGCGGAGCAGTCGATGGCCATGCGGGCGTTCCGTTCGCTGCCGGAGCGCTGGCAGGCGGTGCTGTGGCACACCGAGATCGAGGACGAGTCGCCGAGCGAGGTCGCCACGCTCTTCGGGCTGGACGCCAACGGCACGCGCGTGCTCGCCAGTCGCGCCCGCGAGGGCCTCAAGCAGGCCTACCTCCAGGCGCATGTCAGCGCCACCCTCACCAGCGATGAGGAGTGCTCCCGCTACGCCGACCAGCTCGGCACCTACGCGCGCCGCCGGCTGCGCACCCGGGCCGAGCGGGGGCTGCGCAAGCACCTGGAGGAGTGCGCGCGGTGCCGGCTGGCGGCCCTGCAGATCGAGGAGGTCGCGGGTGGCATCCCCGCCGTCGTGCCGGTCGCGGTGATCGGCTGGTTCGGCGCCGCCGGATACGCCAAGGCGGCCGGGCTCGTCGCCGGCGGCCTGGGGGCGGGGGCGGCGGGGGTCTCGGGGGCGGCAGCGGTGGCGGGCGGGGGTTCTTCGGGCGGG
>NZ_BQUN01000080.1:32459-72335 GCF_026008495.1 Streptomyces sp. A012304 | reverse complement strand
GCGCGGACGTCCGGGTCGTCGTTGAGGCCGGTGACGGGGTCGGCGGCGGCGAGGGCGTCGAGGAAGTGGCGGCGCAGGGCGGGCAGCGGGGCGACCCCCTCGGCACGCGCCCCGGTGACGACCGCCGCGGCCTCGCGCTCGTGGTCGGCGATCCGGTGCAGGACGAGGTCCTCCTTCGCCGGGAAGTACCGGAAGAGGGTCGGCTTGGAGATCTCGGCCGCGGCGGCGACCTCCGCGACGGACACCGCGTCGAAGCCGCGCTCCACGAACAGCCGCACGGCGATGTCCGACACGGCCTGGTACATCCGCCGCTTCTTGCGCTCACGCAGCCCGGTCTCGCTCATGGCGCGAGCCTACGCAAGCGCCCGTGCCAGGTGCGGATCGACCGTCGCCGGCATCGGCAGGCCCAGCGCGGCGGTGGCGGAGGCCAGGGTGGTGGCGTAGGAGTCGACCGCCCGGCGGACGTTGGGCGCGTCCAGGCTCGCACCGGTGACCAGGCGGTCGAGGTCGACGTAGGCGGAGCGGACGATCTCGATGCGCCGGTAGACGTGCCGGTCCAGGAACCAGTCCCTGGTGTACTCCGGGTCCAGGCCGCGTTCCCACCGCCGGAACATGCGCTCCCTGATCTCCCGGCTGGTCGGGGTGAGGTGGATGTGCCGGACCAGGTCGTAGAGGGGGTCGCCGACGAGGGCCATCTCCCAGTCGATGACGGTCAGCGCCAGCTTGTCGTCGCGGCGCACCAGGTTCCACGGGTTGAGGTCGCCGTGCAGCAGCACGGCCTTGCGGCGGCTGACCCTGTGCCGCGACAGGATCTCCCGCAGCCGCCAGTGGTCGGGCAGCCCGAGCGCGCGGGCCAGCTGGAGGGACTCCTTCGGCAGGCTCTGCACCAGGCCGACGAGCTGTTCCTTCATCCACTCGTGGAAGTCGACGTCGCCGGCGTTCGGGTCCAGCCGGGTGTGGTCCACCTTCGTCAGTTCGCACAGCTGGTCGACGAGGGCGTCCGCCTCGTGCGGGCGCAGCCCGTTCACGGGGTGGTCGGGCGACAGCCCGAGGCGCGGTCCGACGTAGGTGTGCACGGCGAACGGGTCGTCCGGGTAGCTCCGGCCGAGGGCGAGGACCCTCGGGGCCGCCACCCGCGCGCCCGACTCCTGGATGGCGCGCAGCACGGCGTGCTCGCTGAGGTAGCTGGGCTCCCGGCGGCACACGTCGGGCAGCATGCGCCGCACGACCACGGGCGTGAGGGCACCCGGCACCCACACCACCGTGTTGAGGTGGGCGGTCCCCTTGAACACCCGGTCCGCCGGAGCGCCCCCCTCGGCCAGCAGGGCGTCCCGTACGGCGGCCGCCGGGAACGCCGGGTGTTCGGGGAGGCGCGGGTCGGGCTCCCAGCCGTGTCCCTGCCCGGGCCACTCCCGGCCGCGGATGCCGCCGCGCGACATGAGCCACCGGAACAGCGCCCGCTCGATCTCCTGCTTCGCCGGCACCCTCCCCAGACCGAGCGGCCCCTGCGCCGCCGTCAGGGCCCGGCGCACCTGTTCCGTGGCCCGGTCAAGGCGTGGCTGGGTGAAGGACTCCTCCAGCGACCGCGCGGCCCGCATGACGTCCGGGTAGACGGACTGCGCCCGCTCGAAGTCGAGGTAGTGGCGCAGGTCCTTGGTGACGCCCGTGACCGCGGCGGGCCGTACCGCGCGCACCGCCGCCACCCACGCGTCGATCACCTCGGGCCACTGGTGGGCCGGGTACCGCATGCGCACCAGATGCGTCGCGAGGTCGTGCAGCGGATCGCCGTAGGTCGCCAGTTCCCAGTCGACGCAGACGAGGGGCGGGGTGCCGTCGTAGGGCAGGATCAGGTTGTCGCGGTGCAGGTCCGTGTGGAGCAGGCCGTACGGCCGCCGGGCCATCGCGGGGACGCGGTCGGCCAGCGCGAGCAGCGCGTCCTCGGGGACGCCGAGCGCCGTGAACAGTCCGCCGAACTTGTCCCAGTTGGGTCGGCGGATCTGCCGGTCGGCGAGCCGCGCGAGGCACTTCAGGAAGGCCTGGCTGTCGGTGCGGTGGGCGGGCCAGTCGGCCGGCAGGGGCGGCAGCGCCGACCGGCGCACCCGCGTCATCCGGGCCAGCAGCTCGACCAGCGCCTTCACCAGCAGCGTGTCGACCGGTTTACCGTTTCCGCAGACGCTGGACAGCGGCACGCCCTCCACATGGCTGTGGACGGCGAAGCCGTCCCCCCGGGCCAGGCACTCGGGCGCGTCGGGCAGGGCGTCGCGGACGGCCTTGAGCACGGCGCCCTCGTCCTGCCAGGTCCTGATCACCACGGAGAGCGTGTCGTGGCGCCGGACGCGCACGGTCACGGGGGTGCCCGGCGCCCGCCCCAACTCGGCCGCGACCTCCTTCGAGACCGGCACCACGTAGTTCCGGTTGTGGTGTCCGGTGGACGCCTGCGTCGCTTCCGCCTGCCGGACGAACGTCCGCAGCGCGGCGGTCCGCTGGTCACGGGCGGCTCGCTCCCCACCGGGACAGTGACGGGGAACAAAGGGGTCGACCACTGGCCGCTCCGAGGAACTAGCAGGGTTGGACGGTAGGCGCACGATAAGGCGTCGTGAGGGCGCGCACGACCGCGGTGACGTCCGAGTGGCCGCAGGGTGTGGCATGCCATTCTTCAGCGTCGGGCCGTTGCCAGGGCGGTGTGTTCACCGTCTGATACGCGGGAACCGGAGCGGTTGCTCACACGGTTGGGGCATGCTAGCGCACGCCTCCCGCGCCTACGCGGAACCTCAGGCCCGAGGGCGGGGCCGGGGGCGGGCCAGGGGGTGGGCCGCCGTCCGCACCGCCCGGAGCACCGTTTCGAGGGACGCCACCACCGCGGTGGCGCCCGCGCCCCGCAGCAGCTTCTCCTTGCGCTCGGTACGGGCGTAGCCGAGGAACGGCACGCCGGCGTCCCGCGCGGCGAGGTAGTCGGAAGGCGTGTCCCCGATCATCAGGGCGGTGCCGGGCGCCGAACCCATGGCGAGCAGCGCCTGGTTGAGGCAGTGCGGATCGGGCTTGAGCAGGTCGAGGTCGTCGGTGCGGCCGTAGACGTGCGGCGCGAAGCAGGACAGGAGGCCGCGGCCGTCCAGGTACTTGGCGACGACGCGGGCGGAGTTGTTCGTGGTGACGGCCAGCCGCAGGCCGAGCGCCGCCCAGGTGCGTATCAGCGGATCGGCCCAGGCCGTGGGCATGGCCGAGGAGGCGGCCTTCAGCTCCTCCTGGGTGAGACGCTCCTCCAGATCCGTGACCAGATCGCTGCCGGGATGGCGGCGGCCCACGGCGCGCAGGACGACCTGCGGGTCCAGCGACTCCCGCTCCTCCTCCGTCAGCAGCGCGTGCAGCCCGCGCCCCTCCAGCCACTCCACCAGGCCGTCGGCCACGCCCTCCGCCGAGTGCCCGGCGAACAGCCGGCACACCGGCCCGTCGAAGTCCCAGAGCACCACCCGGACAGGAGTGATCAGTTCCCGCAACGCTTCGGTCTCGTCGTACTCGCTCGGTGATGCCACCTGTTCAGTCTGCGTCGTCGTCTCCGTGGTCACTAGGAGAGTGTCAGGTCCGTCGTGATGGTTTCCCAGAGGGCGTCGAACCACTTCTGGGATTCCGACACGAACGCGGCGTCGCGCTGGCCGGCCGCCCGCTGGAAGGAGAACAGCAGCGACTCGGTGCCCAGCACGTCGTACATGTCGAGCGTCCCGTGGTCGGTGGCCTCCTCGCGGCGGGTGACCATGTAGTACGCCATCAGCACCTCCTGCCCGTTGAGGAGGTACAGCTTCACGGGCGGGGTGAAGGGCAGCGCGCGGAAGGTGACGTTCACGTCGACGCCGTGGGTGCGCAGGGTCAGCAGGTTGTGGCGCAGGACGTGTCCCTGGGCGTTGCGCATCGCCAGCCAGCGGTCGTGGACGGCGTCGTCGCCGCGGCCCTGCACCGGCACCGGGAAGGCGAGGTTGATGTCCCGGGACGGCAGCAGGATGCGCACGTCGATCGTCCGCGGGCGCAGGACGCCCCCGTGGATCAGCCGCAGCGGCTCGCCGAGGGCGGGGATGAGGCTCTCGGCGGTGAGGCAGGCCGCGTCGATGCGCACGTGCGGGACCGAGAACGCGGCGGTCAGACGCGGGGCCAGGCCCACCATCGTGGGCTGGGGCTCCTCACGGGCCGGTGTCGGCACGGCGATGCGCGGCGGGCTGCCCTTGCTGACACCGGTGAGGAGGCCGTCGTCCTGGAGGATGCGCACGACCTGGCGCACGGCGCCGCGCTCCACGCCGAACTCATGGGCCAGTTCGGCCTGGGTGGGCAGGCGGTCGCCCACCTTGAGATCCCCGACGCGGATGCGTTCGCGCAGGACATCGGCGATCTCCTGGGGCGAGAGCCTTCTGCTGCCGTTCACTACCACGTTCTCCTGGGTCACGACCAAACGCTACAACTTCGATCCATCTAAGGGCACTTGTTTGGAAGTTGTTTAGTGGTTGCCGCCAAGTGGGGACAACATAGTCAGAGTTGGTTGCCAACTTCGCGGAGTTGGCGGAAGCAGTGCCCCGAGCGTCCCGCCCTCCGAAGGGAGGAACCACCCATGCCCGCCTACGCCCTCCTCTCCGCCGTCCTGGAGCAGACCGTGCAGTGGAAGTACGGCACCACCGGCACCATCGGCCTGCTCCTGCTCACCGTCGGCATCAAGGCCCGCAGGCCGGCCGTCACCTCGGCCGGCGCCGTGATCCTCGCGTTCCTGGTCACCGGGCCCGCGGTCAGCTCGTGAGGATCAGCTCCGAGCTGATCGTCTCCCACAGCGCCTCGAACCACAGCGTCGACTCCTCCACGAACGTCGTGTCACGCGGTCCGGCCCCCTGCTCGAAGGCGAACAGAACCGACCGCGTGCCCTCGGCGTCGTACGTCTCCAGGTGCTCCTGCCCGATCTGCTGTTCCTGCCGCTTGACCGTGTAGTAGGCGAAGAGCGCTTCCGTCCCGTTGAGGAGGTAGAGCTTGACCGGCGGGGTGAAGGGCAGTGCGCGGAAGCTCACGTCGACGTCGATGCCGTGCGTGGCGCGCAGGGCGAGCAGGTTGTGGCGCAGCACCTGTCCCTGGGCGTTGCGGTGGGCGAGCCAGTGGCGTTGCAGCCGTTCGGTGGCGGAGGTGTCCACCGGCGTCGGGAAGGCGAGGTCGATGTCCCGGGACGGCAGCAGCACCCGCACGTCGATCTTGGCCGGTTTCAGCTCCCCCGCGTGGATCCGCCGCAGCGGTTCGCCGATCGCCAGCGTCAGCGAGACCGAGGTGAGGCACAGGGCGTCGATCACCACGTGCCGGGCGGCGAAGGCCTCCGCGATGCGCGGGGTCAGCGCCACCATCGTGGGCTGGGGCGGTACTTCGGGGCCCGCGAGCGCCCCGCTCACGGCGAGCCCCGGGGCGACCATGGCGGGCGCGCCCTTGGAGCCATTGGTGAGCAGGTGCTCCGACTGGAGGATGCGCAGGGCCTGGCGGACCGCGCCGCGCTCCACGCCGAACTCGTCCGCCAGCTGGGCCTGGGTGGGCATGCGCTGGCCCGGCCGCAGCACACCGGTCCTGATCCGGGTGCGCAGCTCGTCGGCCACATCACGGTGGGTCCGCTGCGGCTGGGACGCCCGCTCACGGCCCTTCCGCCCATTGACGGAGGGATATTCCGGCTCCACGGCCAAACAGTACAACTTCCCGCCATCTTGTGGCAGTTCAAGGAGAGATGGTTATAGGACGCTTCCAAGCGGACATAAGTACAGTGAAGTTGGCAGCCAACTTCCACAACATGGTCAAGCTTCCAGACGGTTGGCCGGTCGGGCTCCCTTCCGGAGGGGAGCCGGGAGCCCGAGCAGTCGGCACCGACGCACAGCCACAACTGCACACCGACGCACAGCCACAACTTCACATCGTCATCCGCACAGCCACAACTGAACAGCTACGGATGCACAGCACGGAAAACGCCGGGAGAGCGTCAGCTCTCCCGGTAGCGGCGGGAAGGAGCGCTCAGAACAGATCCGGGCACCAAGGGCGCCTGGACGTACGCAGCAGGGCGTCGGCCACCAGGGCGGCGCCCGCTCGTTCTTCCCGGAGCCGGCCCAGCGCCGCCAGCCGCACCGCCGACTCGTCGCCCAGCCACAGCGTCGCCAGCTCGGCCACGTCGAGCGTGAGATCGGCGTCGCGGGTCGTCGGGGTGCAGGACGCCCCGTCCGCGGCGGCGTCCAGCAGATAGCGGCCCCCGGCCAGGCCGGCCCGGTCCACGACCTCCAGCACCAGCGACCCCGCCCCGCCGTACGTCCGCGCCTCCAGCGCCCGTACGACGTCCAGGATCCGCACCCACAGCCAGTCCGCCAGCGTGGTGATGCGGGCCGCGCGCGGGTCCGGCAGCAGCAGCGGCAGCAGGTCGTCGGGCGAACGGCCGCCCGACCTGACGCTCACCACCCAGTCGATCGAACAGAGGTAGTGCCACAGGGCGCGCTCCGCCGCCGGCGTCGAGGTGATCAGCCACCGCACCGTCGCCGTGTTCAACGGCTGCTTGGCGTCGCCCCACTTGTCGTCCGTCGTGTAGGAGACCAGCCCCTCGACCTCGCCGTCCGCCGCGCGGTACACCGTGTAGAACGGCTCGGTCCAGGGTTCGCCGTTGAACCGCAGCGCCCCGGTCTCCGTCTCCCACCAGTGCGGCAACCGGCTCACCGCGCCGGCCTGGGCGCGGCGCAGCCGCTCGTGCAGTTCGGGGCCGGCCTTGCGGGCCTCCGCGCCGTCGACGAGTTCGACCCGGCCGCCGTCTCCCGGGCCCGACCAGCGGGGGTCGAGGCCCGAGCGGGGCACGTCGATCGTCCACTCCGCGTACGTGGTCGCCGGGCCGAAGCCGTACCGGCCGTAGATCGGGTACTCGGCGGCGATCAGCGTGGCGACGACGTCCCCGCGTTCCTTCGCGTCCGCCAGGTCCCCGGTCATCCAGCGGGTGAGCAGACCGCGACGGCGGTGGGTGGGCGAGACGGTGACGTTGGATATGGCGTCGGCGGGCACGGGCGTGCCGCCCACGGCGGTCAGTTCCTGCGGGAAGGAGCGGAACGTGGCCACGCACCGACCGGCGTCGAAGGCGCCCGCGGTGCGGGAATCGCCGAGGGTGGCGCGGCGGCCGGCGACCTCCTCCTCCGTGACGGTGGGGGGACGCAGGAAGCCGGTGCGGACGGCGCGCATCCAGTCGGGCAGTTCGGCGTCGGTGATCGGGCGGACGTCGATGGCGTCGGGTCGGCGGGTGCTGGGGGTCATACGGGCCACGGTAGGGGGGCCGGGCAGTGGTGTCGCAGGGTTTTTCGCCCCGCCGCCGCTGCCCTTCCCCGCCCCCCCCCGGACTCACATCAGCAGGTCGTCCACCTGGGCCTCGCCCTCCCGGTACCGCCGGGTGATCTCCACGCCGCAGTCGTCGGCGGTGCGCTGGAGGCGCTGGCGGTGGCGGGAGACCTGCTGTTCGTAGCGGACCAGCCGGGCCATCGCCTCGTGGAGTTCGGGGTCGGTGCGGGCGCCGAGGTCGGAGAGCTCGACCTCGGCGAGCATCTCGGCGGCCAGCCGGCCGTACTCCTCGCTGTGCGGGGTGCCGAGCGTGACATGGCGGGCGGAGGAACGGTGGCGGGCCGGGGCGTCGGTGAGGATCTCCGACAGGCGGGCCACCACGGACGACCCGAGCGGTTCGTCCGGCTCCGGAACGGCCGCCGGTCCACGCCGGCTCAGCTCCGCGCGCAGGATGTCGATCCGTCCCTGGAGCAGCCTCCGTACATAGCTGAGGTCGGCCTCGTCGCGCTGGGCGTCGCGGCGCAGGGTGCGCAGCTCCGGCAGGCTCAGCAGGGTCAGGTCGTTCTCCGGTGGCTCCGCGGGCAGTGTGCAATGCGGACTGTCGGTGCGCTGTACGGGCGGACGCTGGGTGGTCGTGCCCAGCCGCCCGGTACTCGATGTGCTCATGTGTTGCCTCTACCGTCCCCTCGACCGGCGTGTGGAAGCATCGTGCCACCCCAAAGGGCCGCTATGTGACCGAGTGCCCCCGAACGGCCGCAGATGGGGTCTTAAGGATCAAAAAGAAGCCCCTTGCCGGTGGTTGTCGGCGGCACGGCATGATGGTCCGCATGCGAGCGGTGGTGCAGAGGGTGGACGGCGCGAGTGTCGTCGTGGACGGCGAGACGGTCGGGGCGATCGAGGGCGAGGGCCTGTGCGTCCTCGTCGGCGTCACGCACGAGGACACCAAGGAGAAGGCGGCCCAGCTCGCCCGCAAGCTGTGGTCGATCCGCATGCTGGCCGACGAGCGGTCGTGCAGCGACATCGACGCGCCCCTGCTGGTCATCAGCCAGTTCACCCTGTACGGCGACGCCCGCAAGGGCCGCCGTCCCACCTGGAACGCGGCCGCCCCCGGTGAGGTGGCCGAGCCGCTCGTCGACGAGGTGGTCGCCCAGCTGCGTTCGCTGGGCGCGACGGTGGAGACGGGCCGGTTCGGCGCGAAGATGCGGGTGTCGCTGACGAACGACGGCCCGTTCACCGTGTTGATCGAGATCTAGCGGTCCCGGGGTCTCGCGGTCTCCCATCGAGATCCGGCGGTCCCGGGGTCTACGGCTCCACGACGACTTCCTGGGCGGCGGCCGTCGTGTCGGCCATCAGATGCGCGTCGACGGGCACGTTCCGCTTGACCAGCGCGAGCGCCACCGGGCCCAGCTCGTGGTGGCGTACGGACGTCGTGATGAAGCCGATCTTGCGGCCGTCGGGGCCTTCGTCCGCGAGGCGGATCTCGGTGCCGGAGGGCGGCAGATGGACCTCACTGCCGTCCAGGTGCAGGAAGACCAGCCGACGCGGCGGCTTGCCCAGGTTCTGCACGCGGGCCACGGTCTCCTGCCCCCGGTAGCAGCCCTTCTGGAGGTGCACCGCGGTGCCGATCCAGCCCAGCTCGTGCGGGATGGTGCGGTGGTCGGTCTCGAAGCCGAGGCGGGGGCGGTGCTGCTCGACGCGCAGGGCCTCATGGGCGAGGATCCCGGCCGGCGGGCCGACCTGCCCGGCGTACGACTCCAGGTCGGCGCGGGGCAGGAAGAGGTCCCGCCCGTGCGCGGTCTCCCGTACGACGACGCCGTCCGGCACCTGGGCGATGGAACCGGCGGGCAGGTGCACCACCGCGAACTCGGCCGTGCGGTCGGCCACTTCGACCCGGTAGAAGAACTTCATCGACTCCAGGTAGGCGATCAGCGCCTCCTGGGTGCCGGGTTCGACGTGCGCCCAGACCGTCGTGCCGTCGTCGACGAGGTAGAGCGCGTGCTCGATGTGGCCGTGCGCGGAGAGGATCAGCGCCTCGGTGGCCTGGCCGGTGGGCAGCTCGCTGACGTGCTGGGTGAGCAGCAGATGCAGCCAGCTGAGCCGGTCCTCTCCGGAGACGGTGACGACTCCGCGGTGCGAGAGGTCGACGAATCCGGTGCCGTCGGCGAGGGCGCGCTGCTCGCGGAACAGGTCGCCGTAGTGGGCCGCGACACCTTCGTCCACGCCCTCGGCGGGGACGGCGCCGGGCAGGGACAACAAGGGGCTCTTCATGACCACAAGCCTACGACTCGGTAGTTGAACCCTTCAGGGAGCAGTCCTCGCAGCGGCCGAAGATCGCGAAGTGCTTCATGTCGGTGTCGAACCCGAAGGTCTCGCGCAGCTTCGCGGTGAAGTCGGCGGCCACGGACACGTCCGCCTCGATGACGCTCTCGCAGTCCCGGCAGACGAGGTGGATGTGGTGGTGCCGGTCGGCCAGGTGGTAGGTGGGCGCGCCGTGGCCCAGATGCGCGTGACTGACCAGCCCCAGCTCCTCCAGGAGCTCCAGGGTGCGGTAGACGGTGGAAATGTTGACCCCCGACGCCGTTTTCCTCACTTCCACGAGGATGTCGTCGGGGGTCGCGTGCTCCAGGGTGTCCACGGCTTCGAGGACAAGCTGTCGCTGCGGCGTCAGCCGGTAGCCGCGCTGCCTGAGGTCGCTCTTCCAGTCGGTGCTCACCACACCGGCCAGTCTAGGACTACTTGAAGAAGGCGATGCCGTCGTCCGGCATGTCGTCGGGCAGGGCCTTGGCCCAGCGCTCGACCTCCTCCGGGGTGACGACCTTCTTCAGGTGCGCCGACATGTAGGGGCGCAGCTCGACCTCGGGGGTCTGCTTCTCGCCGACCCACATGAGGTCGCTCTTGACGTAGCCGTAGAGTCGCTGGCCGCCGCTGTACGGGCGGGAGCCGGCCGTGCGGGCCACGGTGTCCGTGACCAGGTCGATCTGCGGCTTCTTGTCGGCCAGCTCGCCGTACCAGATCTCGATGACACCGTCGTCGCGGGTCATCGTGACCTCGACCTTGCGCTGGGCGTCGATCCGCCAGTAGCCGGACTCGGACTCCAGGGGACGGACCTTGTTGCCGTCGTTGTCCAGGACCCAGGTGCGCGACTGGTACTCCAGGAAGTCCCGGCCGTCGTGCGTGAAGGTGACCTCCTGCCCGAAGTTGCACTTCTCGGACCCGGGGAAGTCATGCACCCCGGCGCCCGCCCAGGTGCCCAGCAGGAAGGCGAGGGGGACGAGGTCCTTGTGGAGGTCGGACGGGATCTCGATCATGGGTGGCGGTTCCTGGTCGATTCCTGGACGGGGGTCAGCGCTGGCCCTGGTACAGCTTCTTCACGGTCAGACCGGCGAAGGCGAGCACGCCGACGCAGACCAGGACCAGCAGGGCTTCGAAGAAGATCTCCACGGGGTGCTCCTCGGGATGAGCGTGGTTTCGGTACGTACGTACACAGGGCCGGCCCCCAGCTTACGCGGCCGGGGGCGGGCCCTCCGTGTGAGGTACGACCGACGCCCGTTGCCTACGATGCGGGTATGGCGAAGAAGCTCGTGATCAAGGTGACTGCGGGGGCGGACGCACCCGAGCGGTGCTCCCAGGCGTTCACGGTGGCGGCGGTGGCCGTGGCCAGCGGGGTCGAGGTGTCGCTGTGGCTGACCGGGGAGTCCGCCTGGTTCGCGCTGCCGGGCCGGGCCGCCGAGTTCGAGCTGCCGCACGCGGCTCCGCTGCCGGACCTGCTCGACTCGATTCTGGCCGGCGGCCGTGTGACCCTGTGCACCCAGTGCGCCGCACGCCGCGAGATCACGGAGAAGGACGTCATCGAGGGCGTGAGGATCGCGGGCGCGCAGGTCTTCGTCCAGGAGTCCCTCGGGGACGGGACGCAGGCGCTCGTCTACTGAGACACCGCTCCTGGCGGCGCGGTGCTCGCTAGGGGCGGCGCTTCTTGCCGTCCAGCTCGTCCCACCACTCGTCGGACTGCGGGTCGCCGGACGGGTCGTCCCACCAGCGGTCGTCGGGGCCGCGCCGGTTGGCGATCATCGCGGCGACCGGCGGGATGACCATCGCGACCAGGCACATGCCCACCGCCGCCGGGACCGACCAGAGGCGTACGACTCCCCAGGCCAGCACGAAGAGCGCGACGCAGGTGCCCATCATCACGAAGTAGGTGTGCCGTCGGCGGGCGTACATACGTCCAGCGTAGGTCCGGACAGGGCGAAGGGCCGTACCCCAGGCGTCCAACCCGAGGGGTACGGCCCTTGCGCCGATCAGGGTGTTCAGACCGCGATCGCGACCTCCGCGAGGCCGCCCTTCTGGGCGACGACCGTGCGGTCGGCGGTGGCGCCGGGGACCAGCGCGCGGACGGTCCAGGTGCCCTCGGCCGCGTAGAAGCGGAACTGGCCCGTGGCGGAGGTGGGGACCTCCGCGGTGAACTCGCCGGTCGAGTCCAGCAGGCGGACGTAGCCGACCACGGGCTCGCCGTCCTTGGTCACCTGTCCCTGGATGGTGGTCTCACCGGGCTTGATCGTCGAGGCGTCGGGGCCGCCGGCCTTCGCTCCACACATGTCGTAACTCCTGAAGGGGGTGATGAGAGGTCGGTCGGGGTGCTTACTTGCCGGCGCCGAGCTCGATCGGGACGCCGACGAGGGAGCCGTACTCGGTCCAGGAGCCGTCGTAGTTCTTGACGTTCTCCACGCCCAGCAGCTCGTGCAGGACGAACCAGGTCAGGGCGGAGCGCTCGCCGATACGGCAGTAGGCGATGGTGTCCTTGGCCAGGTCGACGTTCTCGTCGGCGTAGAGCGCCTTCAGCTCGTCGTCCGACTTGAAGGTGCCGTCGTCGTTGGCGTTCTTCGACCACGGGATGTTCTTCGCGGTCGGGACGTGGCCCGGGCGCTGGGACTGCTCCTGCGGCAGGTGGGCCGGGGCGAGCAGCTTGCCGGAGAACTCGTCGGGCGAGCGGACGTCGACCAGGTTCTGCGAGCCGATCGCGGCGACGACGTCGTCACGGAAGGCGCGGATGGACGCGTCCTGCGGCTTGGCCTTGTACTCGGTCGCGGGGCGCTCGGGCACCTCGGTGCCGTCGACCAGCTCACGGGCGTCCAGCTCCCACTTCTTGCGGCCGCCGTCGAGGAGCTTGACGTTCTCGTGGCCGTAGAGCTTGAAGTACCAGTAGGCGTAGGACGCGAACCAGTTGTTGTTGCCGCCGTAGAGGATCACCAGGGTGTCGTTGGCGATGCCCTTCGCCGACAGGAGCTTCTCGAAGCCCTCCTGGTCGATGAAGTCGCGGCGGACCGGGTCCTGGAGGTCCTTCGTCCAGTCGATCCGGATCGCGTTCTTGATGTGGTTCTTCTCGTAGGCGGAGGTGTCCTCGTCCACCTCCACGATGGCGATGTTCGAGTCGTCCAGATGGTCCTGCAGCCAGTCGGCGTCGACCAGGACGTCGCTGCGGCTCATGCTCGTTCTCCTCCGGGGCAGTTGCGGCGGGGGTGTGGCAGGTGAGAGGCGTGCGAGGCCGCGTCGGCGACGCACGGGTGCCCTGGGCAGGGCAGCGGGGGATACGGAAGGCCGGTGCTTCCGCTCAGAAGGGGCGACAGAGCATGGCGGCGACGCGGCACAGGTCTACTGCCCGCCGCTTCGTGAGATCCGCCTGTCGCTTCATGGTGTCGATCGTAGGGACGGATCGGGCGGCGTGTCACCGTCGTGTCATATCGCGAGATGCGATCGTCCGCATGCTGGAAAGAAGAGAGCGCCCGGGCCGTGGTCGGACGGCCTCCGGGCGCGGGGGTCCGCCCGCGCATCTGCGGTACGGACGGTGGCGTCTCGCCAGTCGGACAACGGCCGTCCGGGAAGGTCGGACGGCGGCGGCCCGGGGGCAGTCGGACGGGTGGCCGGTCCGAGCCGGCCAGTGGGGAGTGCTACCCGGCGAGGACGACGTTCGAACCCTTCACGGTGATGTCCACACCGTTCTTGCCCGCCTCGACCTTGTCGAGCGAGATGCCGCCGGGCAGGTCGTCGATCTTCTGCTCGAAGTCGGTGATGGAGCGGACCTCGTTCTCGGCGGCCTGCACCCCGCCGAAGCTGGGCAGCGAGTCGGCGTGCACCCGGACGGTGTCGCCCTCGACGCTCACCGAGCTGAGCACGGAGAGGGGCTGGGGCAGCTTGGTGCCGAGGACGGTGGCCTCGACGGTGACCTTGATCTTGCCGTTGCCGCCGTCGGAGAGACCGATGACCTCGGCGGTGACGCCCGGGGCGACCTCGGCGGGCTCGCTCTTGGCGGTCTTCAGCAGCTCGGCGTAGGTGATGGAGGCGGTGCCGGTGGCGGTGGCGGCGGTGGCGGAACTGAAGTCGCCGGAGAATTCGACGCCCTTCATGTTCGCCTCCAGGTCGTCGATGCGGATCTTCTGGCCCGCGGTGCCGGCGGCGGCCTCGTAGGCGTCGATGCCGACCTGCACGTCGTCCAGCTCGCCGCCGACGACCTGGGTGAGGAAGGGGAAGCCCTTGATGGACACGTCCGGGGTGGCGGCGAGGTTCTCGGTCGACTTCAGCTTGGCGGCGGCCTCGTCCTCCGCGAAGTTCACGGCGAGGCGGTCCGCGAGCACGAACAGACCGCCCAGGACCACGACGACGATCAGCAGTATTCGAAGGGCACGCATGCGGTTGTTCCCCCACCCGGACGGTACGACGGTCGATGAGGACTCAAGGTAACTCGCCGCGGAACCGGTCCCCCGGATTGTCGATCACCTGTGACAGACGTGACCCGTGGGTGAGCGGGGCGTTCCGGGCGCCGGCCGCGATCCGGGTGACCCGGCCGAGTACCTGGACGAAACGACACGTCGCCGCGGCGGAGCATCGCGCGCATCGCGCAGGCGGGCCGGTGGTCAGGTCAGGGCCCGGCCCAGTACGTAGACCATCGGGGCGGCCGCGGCGAGGGGGAGGGCGACGCCCGCGGTGAAGTGGACGAAGCGGGACGGATAGTCGTAGCCGGCGACGCGGTGGCCGATCAGGGCGCAGACCATGGCGCCCGCGCCCAGCAGGGCGCCCTTGGCGCCCAGGTCGGTCATCCCGCCGACGGCGATGCCCGCGCCCGCCGCGGCGAGCAGGGAGACCACCACCGAGGCCGGGGTCGGCAGGGGCAGCGCGCGGGCCAGGATGCCGACCGCCACGGCGGCCGCGCCGACCGTGACCGCGTCCGGCTCGGCGCCCAGGTGGCCGGTTGCGGCGATGGCCAGGGCGGCGGAGGCGACGGTGGCCATCAGGCCGTACATGCGCTCGTCCGGGTCGGCGTGCGAACGGAGCTGGAGGACCAGGCAGAGCAGGACCCAGACGCCGAGCGTGCCGAGGATCGCGGCGGGCGCGTGGTCGCGGCCGGCGGTCAGGAGCGCGGCGTCCGCCACCAGCGCGCCCAGGAAGGCGAGCGCGATGCCCTGCCGGGCCGGCCACATGCCGTTCAGCCGGAACCAGCCGGCCGCCGTGACGGCCTGGAGGACGACGAGCGGGAGGAGCAGCGCGTAGGTGTGGACGGCCGCCGCACCGGACAGCAGCAGACCGAGGAGGGCGGTGAGCGCTGCGGGCTGCATGCCGGGCTCGATGATCGGCGAGCGGCCTTCGAGACGGGCGCGCTGGGCGTCCGTGACGCGGGCGTTGCCGGCCAGGGTGGCGGGGCCGTAGGAGGTGGCCGCCGCCTCCCGCACGGCCGGCGCCGGCGGTGTCCTCGGCGCCGGGTCGGGCGCGGCGGGCGACGGGGCCTGTTGCCAGGCCTGGGCCGGGGCCGCGCCGGTCTGCGGGGGCAGGTAGGAGGTCTCCGCCGCGTCCACCGCGGCGAGCGGCGGCTGCACGCTCGTCTCCCAGGTCTGGCCCTGCCACTGCTGGGTGTACTGGAGCTGCGCCTGCGGGTCCTCGTACCCGTACTGCTGCTGTCCGGGCCAGGCCTGCGGCTGGTGCTGCGGCTGCTGGGACTGGTGGTGCGGCTGGGGCTGCTGGGGGGCGTAGGGGTCGTAGCCCTCGTACTGGCCCTGGTACGGCTGGTCGGTCATCGTCACCCTCCTGCGAACGGCGGGAGCACCTCGACCGTGCCGCCGTCGGCCAGCCGTACCGTCTCATGTGCGCGGGTGCCCACGGGGTCACCGTCGACGAGGTACGAGCAGCGCAGCAGGACACGCGCGAGTTCACCGGGGTGTCGCTGCCGCGCGGCGTCGAGCGCCTCGGCGAGGGTGGCCGCCTCGTACGGCTCCTCGGCGACGCCGGCCGCGGCCTTGGCGGCCGCCCAGTAGCGCACCGTGCCCTTTGCCATCTCGTTCCTCAGTCAGTCCGGTCAGTGCTCGACGGTCAACAGGGTCAGGCTAGCCCGCCCGGGAGACCGCCCAGTCCCCGATGCGGGCCAGCAGGCCGTCGTCGGCGGCGTGCTCGGCGTGGCCCATGCCGGGCTCCAGCCAGAGTTCGCCGTGCTCACCGGCGGCCTCGGCGAGCATCCGGGGGTGGTCGACGGGGAAGTAGCCGTCGCTGTCGCCGTGGACGATCAGGAGCGGGGTGGGCCGTATCCGCGGGACCGCCTCGACCGGGGAGAGCGGCACCGGGTCCCAGTCGCGGTGGTGGATGCGGGTGCGGAAGCCGTAGCGGCCGACCAGGCGGCCCTCGGGGCGGGTGACCAGCCAGTGCAGCCGGCGCATGGGGGCGGTGCCCCGGTAGTACCAGCGGGCGGGGGCGCTGACCGAGACCACCGCGTCGACCGTGCGCGGGTACAGCGCCGCGTGCCGCAGCACCACCGAGCCGCCCATCGAGAAGCCGACGGTGGCCACGCGCGCGTGCCCGAGCCGGCGGGCCCGGTCGACGGCGGCGGCCAGGTCGAGGACCTCGCGGTCGCCGACCGTGGAGCGCCCGCCGGAGCGGCCGTGGCCGCGGAAGGAGAAGGTGAGCACGGCCCCGTGCCGGGCCAGCGCGGCGGCCACCCGTCGCACATGGGGGCGGTCCACGTCGCCGGTGAAGCCGTGCGCGAGCACGAACACCAGGTGATCGGCGGATGGACCGCAGGTCTCGTATACGACCGGCCCCGGGTCGTATACGGAATCGATGGAAACGCCGTCGGCCGTGTGCAGGAACGTCCGCAAAGGTGCGGCTCTGTTCGTCTCGGAGTGCGGACGAATACCGGAACGTGCCACATGACCTGCCGGACCGTTGCTCATGTGGGCTATTCTGCTGGGCAGAGGACTCGGGCAGCGTAGCCCCCGGGTCCTTTTGTGCTTTCGGAAGCGTTGTATACGAAGCGGGAAACTCCAGGTGACCGCAGGTGTACGGGGCCCCGGGACGCGCAGAGCAGTGCCGTAGTGCCGCAAACGTCCTCGCAGGGACCGAGGAGGAACCAGACGTATGAGTTCTCTGCTGCTCCTGACCAACGCCCTCCAGCCGTCGACGGAAGTGCTGCCCGCGCTCGGTCTGCTGCTGCACAACGTGCGCGTGGCCCCGGCCGAGGGCCCCGCTCTCGTCGACACGCCGGGCGCCGACGTCATCCTGATCGACGGCCGCCGCGATCTGCCGCAGGTGCGCAGCCTGTGCCAGCTGCTGCGCTCCACCGGACCCGGCTGTCCGCTCATCCTCGTCGTCACCGAGGGCGGCCTCGCGGCCGTCACCGCCGACTGGGGCATCGACGACGTCCTGCTCGACACCGCCGGCCCGGCGGAGGTGGAGGCGCGGCTGCGGCTGGCCATGGGCCGTCAGCAGATCGTCAACGACGACTCCCCCATGGAGATCCGCAACGGCGACCTGTCGGTCGACGAGGCGACGTACTCCGCCAAGCTCAAGGGCCGGATCCTCGACCTGACCTTCAAGGAGTTCGAGCTGCTGAAGTACCTGGCGCAGCACCCGGGCCGGGTCTTCACCCGCGCCCAGCTGCTCCAGGAGGTCTGGGGCTACGACTACTTCGGCGGCACCCGCACGGTGGACGTCCACGTACGGCGTCTGCGCGCCAAGCTCGGTCCGGAGCACGAGTCGCTGATCGGAACCGTCCGGAACGTCGGTTATCGATTCGTTACGCCCGAGAAGATCGAGCGGTCCGGCGACGAGGCCAAGGGCACCACGGACCGGGCAAAAAAGGGCAAGACGGACGACGAGGCGGCCGTGGGCGCGGACGAGGTCGCCGCGGAGGCGTGAGGACCCCTCGGGGCGGGCGGCGCTCGCGCGCGGGAAGCCGTCCGACGCCCTGCCCGTGGCCGATCCATCCGCGTAGACTCCGCGCGTGGCCAAGGTAACCAGGGATGATGTGGCGCGGCTGGCAGGGACCTCCACCGCCGTCGTCAGCTATGTCATCAACAACGGACCCCGGCCGGTCGCCCCGGCCACGCGCGAGCGTGTCCTCGCCGCGATCAAGGAGCTGGGGTACCGGCCCGACCGGGTCGCCCAGGCGATGGCGTCGCGGCGCACGGACCTCATAGGCCTGATCATCCCGGATGCCCGCCAGCCCTTCTTCGGGGAGATGGCGCACGCGGTCGAGCAGGCCGCCTCCGAGCGCGGGAAGATGGTGCTCGTCGGCAACACCGACTACATCGCCGAGCGCGAGGTCCACTATCTGCGGGCCTTCCTGGGGATGCGGGTCTCGGGCCTGATCCTGGTCAGCCACGCCCTCAACGACCTGGCCGCCGCCGAGATCGACGCCTGGGACGCCCGGGTGGTCCTGCTGCACGAGCGGCCCGAGGCCATCGACGACGTCGCCGTCGTCACCGACGACCTGGGCGGCGCCCAGCTCGCCGTGCGCCACCTGCTGGAGCACGGCTACGAGTACGTCGCCTGTGTGGGCGGCACCGCCGAGACGCCCGCCGTCGGAGACCCGGTCTCCGACCACGTCGAGGGCTGGCGGCGCGCCATGGACGAGGCCGGGATCAGCACCGAGGGCCGGCTCTTCGAAGCGCCGTACAACCGCTACGACGCCTATCGGATCGCCCTGGAGCTGCTGTCGGGCCCGAACCGCCCGCCGGCGGTGTTCTGCTCCACCGACGACCAGGCGATCGGCCTGCTGCGGGCGGCGCGCGAGCTGCGCATCGACGTGCCGGGCGAGCTGGCCGTGGCCGGGTTCGACGACATCAAGGAGGCGGCGCTCGCCGACCCGCCCCTGACCACGATCGCGTCGGACCGCCCGGCCATGGCCCGCGCGGCGGTGGACCTGGTCCTGGACGACGGACTGCGGGTCGCGGGCTCCCGCCGCGAACGGCTGAAGGTGTTCCCGTCGCGGCTGGTGCCCCGGCGGTCCTGCGGCTGCGCGTAGCTTCAGAACAGCAGCCGCGAGGTTTCATGAGGGTTTCCTGAGAGGGCCCGCCGCCGTGCGAGAAGCGGCTTTATGCCCGGCACACGCGGTTCTGCCGGGGTTCTCAGGGAGCGCTCAGGGGACTCTCATGGTCGGGCGACAAGCTCGATGTCATGACCGAGAGCATCCGCCGCGACGGCGAGTACGACACCGCGTACCAGAACCCGTACCAG
Source organism: Streptomyces sp. A012304 (assembly GCF_026008495.1). Taxonomy (GTDB): domain Bacteria; phylum Actinomycetota; class Actinomycetes; order Streptomycetales; family Streptomycetaceae; genus Streptomyces. The sequence goes on along the minus strand of NZ_BQUN01000080.1, from coordinate 53,546 downwards.
GGCGCCCAGCAGCACGTCTCCGCGCCGGTGAACCCGGTGAACCCCGAGTGGCCGCCCCGGCCGGCCCATGAGCCCGCCCAGGGCGCCGGCGGCGGCGGAACCGCTCTCCTCGCACCGCCGGTGGCCGAGCCCGCGCCCGCGCCGCGCAAGCGCACCCGGGGCCCGGTCGCGCTGCTCGCCGCCGTGGCGATCGTCGCCGCGGCCGTCGGCGGCGGCACCGCGTACGGCATCCAGGAGCTGACCGGCAAGGACACGGTCGTCACCTCCTCGACCACCACCAGCGTGGTGCCCTCCAGCAAGAAGGGCGACGTCGCCGCCATCGCCGCGGCGGTCAGCCCGAGCGTCGTCGAGATCAACGCCACCCTCAGCGGCGGCGCCTCCACCGGCTCCGGTGTGATCATCACCGGCGACGGCGAGATCCTCACCAACAACCACGTCATCTCCGGCGCCTCCTCGATCAAGGTGACGACCAGCGACGGCAAGACCTACACGGCGAAGGTCGTCGGCACCGACAGCAAGAAGGACCTCGCCCTGATCAAGCTGGAGAACGCCTCCGGTCTGAAGGCGGCGACCCTCGGCAACTCCGACGGTGTCCAGGTCGGCGACACGGTCGTGGCGATCGGCTCGCCCGAGGGCCTGACCGGCACCGTCACCAGCGGCATCGTCTCCTCCCTCGACCGGGACGTGACCGTCTCGACCGACGAGAGCCAGGGGCAGCAGCAACAGCAGCAGGGCGGCGGATGGCCGTTCGAGTTCGGCGGCCGGCAGTTCAACGGCGACACCGGCTCGTCGACGACGACGTACAAGGCCATCCAGACCGACGCCTCCCTGAACCCCGGCAACTCCGGCGGCGCGCTGATCGACGCGGTCGGCAACGTCATCGGCATCAACTCCGCGATGTACTCGGCCGCGGACGCCACCTCCTCCGACGCCGGCAGCGTCGGCCTCGGCTTCGCCATCCCGATCAACACCGTCAAGGCCGACCTCGCCACGCTGCGGGCCGGCGGCGCCGACAACTGACACCGGCCAGGACAGCAGGGAGCACGTCATGATCAAGCAGGTCTCGCACACGGTGACCGGTGCCGGCCCGGCCGACCTCGCCCTGGCCCTCGGTGTGGCCTACGAGCTGCACCCGCCGGTGACCCGGGCGCCGGAGATCGCGACGACGTCGACCGGCGCCCGCCCCACGGCCGCCCGCCGCCGCCGGACCGTCCGCGGCTGAGCCCCTCTACGCTGAAAGGCGTTCTGCGGGCTGAAGGCCTTCAGCCCCCTCCACCGCACCCGAGGAAACCACGCCCATGAGCCCCGCCGAAGGCGACCGTGAACCCCAGCGCATCCTGATCGTCGACGACGAGCCGGCGGTGCGCGAAGCACTCCAGCGCAGCCTCGCCTTCGAGGGGTACGCCACGGAGGTCGCGGTGGACGGCGCGGACGCCCTGGAGAAGACCACCGCCTACCGGCCCGACCTGGTGATCCTCGACATCCAGATGCCCCGCATGGACGGCCTCACCGCCGCCCGCCGCATCCGCGGCGCCGGTGACACCACCCCGATCCTGATGCTGACCGCCCGGGACACCGTCGGTGACCGGGTGACGGGACTGGACGCCGGGGCCGACGACTACCTGGTCAAGCCCTTCGAACTCGACGAGCTCTTCGCCCGCGTCCGCGCGCTGCTGCGCCGCAGCTCCTACGTGGCGGCCGTCGCGGACAGCGTCCAGGAGGACGAGGCGCTCACCTTCGCCGACCTGCGCATGAACCTCGCGACACGCGAGGTCACCCGCGGCGGGCGGGCCGTGGAGCTGACCCGTACCGAGTTCACGCTGCTGGAGATGTTCATGGCGCACCCGCGTCAGGTCCTCACCCGGGAGCAGATACTGAAGGCCGTCTGGGGCTTCGACTTCGAGCCGTCCTCGAACTCGCTCGACGTGTACGTGATGTACCTGCGCCGCAAGACGGAGGCCGCCGGCGAGCCACGGCTCGTGCACACCGTGCGGGGCGTGGGGTACGTCCTGCGACAGGGCGGAGCCGAGTGAACAGGGCGGTACGCCGGCTGCGGTCGCTGCCGATCCGGGCGCGGCTGTCGCTGCTGGTCGCCGCGGCGGTGGCGTTCGCGGTGGCGGCGGTGTCGGTGACGTGCTGGTTCCTCGTGCAGGGAAAGCTGTACGAGGAGCTGGAGAACGACCTGCGGTCGGGCGCCAACCGGGCGCAGCCGGCGAACCTGGTGGCCGCCGCCCTCGACACCTGTGCCCAGTCGCCGTCCGACGCGTTCCCCTTCGGGCCGCGCTTCAAGGGCTACTCCCAGCTGGTCCAGTCGAACGGCAAGGGCTGCCTCTACGGCACGTCCACCGCGCTGGTGAAGGTCACCGGCAGCGACAAGGACGTGGCCGAGAACCCGCAACTGGAGGTCATCCGCAACGGCGTCGACAGTGACGGCAACGCGGTGCGCGTGCTGACCACGGCGCTCGTCGTCGACGGCGCCGACGGCCAGTACGTCGTCAAGGACACCGCCCTCCTCGTCGCCGTTCCGCTGAAGAGCACCGAGTCGACCCTCAACGAACTGGCCCTGATCCTTCTCATCGTCTCCGGTATCGGAGTCGTCGGCGCCGGGGCCGCCGGGCTCGCGGTGACGCGCGCCGGTCTGCGGCCCGTCGACAAGCTGACCGAGGCCGTCGAGCACGTGGCCCGCACCGAGGACCTGAGCGTGCGCATCCCGGTGGAGGAGGACGCCGAGGACGAGGTGGCCCGCCTGTCCCGCTCCTTCAACTCGATGACCTCATCGCTCGCCAACTCCCGCGAGCTGCAACAGCAGCTGATCGCGGACGCGGGACACGAGCTGCGCACCCCGCTGACCTCGCTGCGGACGAACATCGAGCTGCTCACCCGCAGCGAGGAGACCGGCCGGCCGATCCCCGAGGCGGACCGCAAGGCGCTGCTCGCGTCGGTGAAGGCGCAGATGACCGAGCTGGCCGCGCTCATCGGCGACCTACAGGAGCTGTCACGCTCGGAGGGACAGCGCGGGGAGCGGGTGCAGGTGGTGTCGCTGGAGGACACCGTGGAGGCGGCTCTGCGCCGGGCGCGGCTGCGCGGCCCCGAACTGACCATCAACTCCTCCCTGGAACCCTGGTACACCCGGGCGGAGCCGGCCGCGCTGGAGCGGGCGGTGGTCAACGTCCTGGACAACGCGGTGAAGTTCAGCCCCGTGGGCGGCACGATCGAGGTGCAGCTCAGCGGGGGCGTGCTGACCGTGCGCGACCACGGTCCCGGCATCGCCGAGGACGAACTGCCGTACGTCTTCGACCGGTTCTGGCGTTCGCCGAGCGCCCGCGCCCTGCCTGGCTCGGGCCTGGGCCTGTCGATCGTCGCCCGCACCGTGCAGCAGTCCGGCGGGCAGATCACCCTGTCCCGGGCGGAGACCGGCGGCACGGTGGCGACCGTACGGCTGCCGGGGGCGCCGACCCCACCGCCGGACACTCCCGCGATGTGACCTTTCCCGGCAACCTTTCCGCTCCGTGCGGCGACCCACCAGCGTCCCGGTCACCCCCCATGGAACGGATGGTCCGATGAGCGCGCACCGCGTCACAGATGCCGGCAGGTCACGGCACCGCAAGAGCAGCAAGGCCCTCGCGATCGGCGTGCCGATGGCGCTGACCGCGGCCGGTGCCCTGGCCTACGGGGCGCTGCCCGGGGTCGGCGCCGCACAGGCCTCCGCCGCCGCGCCCGCCTGGGCCACCGCCACCGCCGACGGCTTCGCCTCGGTCGACGCGCTCGGGCAGAAGGGGACGTACGGCGGACGGGACGGGAAGACCGTCACCGTGAAGACGCTCGCCGACCTGGAGAAGTACGCCACGGCCGCCGAGCCGTACGTGATCGTCGTGGCCGCCACGATCAACATGAACCCGGTCGGCAAGGAGATCAAGGTCGCCTCCGACAAGACCATCGTCGGGTCCGGGACCTCCGGGCACATCGTCGGCGGTGGGTTCTTCCTCGGCCAGGGCGTGCACAACGTGATCATCCGGAACCTGACGATCCGGGACGCGTACCAGGGCGTCTGGAACGACAAGGACCACGACTTCGACGCGATCCAGATGGACGGGGCGCACCACGTCTGGATCGACCACAACGACCTGCGGCACATGGCGGACGGGCTGATCGACGTCCGCAAGGACTCGACGTACGTGACCGTGTCCTGGAACAAGCTCAGCGACGACAACAAGGCCTTCGGCATCGGCTGGACCGAGAACGTCGTCACCGACATCACGATCCACCACAACTGGATCCGCGAGACCGAGCAGCGCAACCCGTCCACGGACAACGCCGCCCACGCCCACCTCTACAACAACTTCCTGGAGGACGTGGCGGGCACCACCGTCAAGTCGTCGTACGGCAACTACGCGCGCGGCAGGACGAAGATGCTCCTGGAGAACTCCTACTTCCAGGGCGTCAACAACCCCGTTATCAAGGACAGCACCGCCTCGCTCGCGCAGAAGGGGAACACGTTCGTCTCGACCAGCGGGCGCAACGAGAGCGGCGGCAGCGCCTTCGACCCGAAGACGTACTACGGCTACACCCTCGACAGGACCGCCGACGTGCCCGCGCTCCTGAAGTCCGGTACGGGTCCGCGTACGTCGATCGGTACGACGGCCTCCGCGACCGCCGAGGCCGCCGCCGCGACCACCCTCACCGTCGCCAAGGACGGCAGCGGGCAGTACCGGACGGTGCAGGCCGCCGTGAACGCCGTACCGGCCAACAACCCCTCCCGGGTGGTGATCCAGGTCAAGCCGGGCACGTACCGCGAGACGGTCAGGGTTACGGCCAACAAGCCGCACGTCACCATCCAGGGCATGGGCGGCAGCCGCAAGGACACCGTGATCGTCTACAACAACGCGGCGGGCACGCCGAAGCCCGACGGTTCCGGCACCTACGGCACGGGCGGCAGCGCCACCGTCGCCGTCGAGGCGGACGACTTCCAGGCGCGCAACCTGACCGTCTCCAACGACTTCGACGAGGCCGCCAACCAGTCCCTGTCCGGGCACCAGGCGGTCGCCCTGCGCACCGCCGCGGACAAGGTGTTCCTGGACGGCGTCATCGTCAGCGGCGACCAGGACACGCTGCTGGTGGACACCGCCTCCAAGGACAGGCTCGGCCGGGTCTACATGACCAACTCCTACGTCATCGGCAACGTCGACTTCATCTTCGGCCGGGCCACCGCGGTCATCGACCGGTCGGTCATCACCCTGAAGAAGCGCTGGAACGGCACCTCGGCCGGCTATGTCACCGCCCCCAGCACGGCCGCGAACCGCAAGGGCATCCTGATCGCCAACTCCACGGTCAACGGTGACGTCTCCGACCGCAGCTTCCACCTCGGCCGGCCCTGGCACGCCGGCGGCGACGCGAGCCTCGACCCGCAGACCACCGTCCGCAACACCACCCTCAGCGCCGCGATCAAGACCACTCCGTGGACCGACATGAGCGGCTTCTCCTGGAAGGACGACCGGTTCGCCGAGTACCGCAACACCGGCCCCGGCGCGGGCGCCGCGAGCGGCGACCGCCCGCAGCTGAGCGACGCCCAGGCCGCCGGCCAGGAGGTCGCGGACTGGCTGGGCGACTGGACGCCGACAGCCTCCTGAACGACCGTGCGCGGGGGTCCGTAGGGTAGGGCCATGCCGGATGACTCGCCCCTGATCCACAGCCTGCGTACGGCAGTTGCCGCAGCCCCCGCCGACATCCCCCTGCGCCTGCACCTCGCGCAGCTCCTCCTGGACGCGGGGCGGTCCGACGCCGCCGTCGCCGAGATCGCCGCCGCGTTGCAGCACGCGCCGGGGGACACGCACGCGCGCGAGCTGATGGCCCGCGCGATGGGCGTGCCCGCCCCCCAGCCCGCGCCGCCCGCCGGGCCGCCGCGCACCGGGTTCGACTGGACCGCCGCCGAGGAGCAGGTCGGGGACGTCGTCCCGCCCAGGTTCGTGGAGACGCCGGTCCGCGCGGACGGGCAGGACGACCCCGGCGACGCCGACGCGTGGGACGTCGAGCGGCCCGGCGGCGTGCGCCTCGCCGACGTCGGCGGCATGCAGGACGTCAAGGACCGGCTGGAGGCGGCGTTCCTCGCCCCGCTGCGCAACCCCGAGCTGCGCCGCCTGTACGGCAAGAGCCTGCGCGGCGGCCTGCTGCTGTACGGGCCGCCCGGCTGCGGCAAGACGTTCATCGCCCGCGCCGTCGCCGGGGAACTCGGGGCCGGTTTCCTGTCGGTGTCCGTCAACGATGTCCTCGACATGTGGATCGGCAACTCCGAGCGCAACATGCACGAGGTGTTCGAGACCGCCCGCCGCCAGGCGCCGTGCGTGGTCTTCCTCGACGAGCTGGACGCGCTGGGCGCCAAGCGCAGCCGCACCGCGCACAGCGGCATGCGCAACACCGTCAACCAGCTGCTGACCGAACTCGACGGCATCCACTCCGACGCCAACGAGGGCGTGTTCGTGCTGGCCGCCACCAACGTGCCCTGGGACGTGGACCTCGCCCTGCGCCGGCCCGGCCGCCTGGACCGCACCCTGCTCGTGCTGCCGCCCGACGCGCCGGCACGCGAGGCGATCCTCCGCTACCACCTGCGTGAACGCCCCATCGAGAACATCGACCTGGCCAAGCTGGCCAAGGTCACCGACGGCCTGTCGGGCGCCGACCTCGCCCATGTGTGCGAGGCGGCGGCCGAGCGGGCGCTGCTCGACTCGGCGCGCACCGGCACCGTCCGCATGATCGGCATGAAGGACCTGCTGGCCGCCGCGAAAGACGTCGTCCCGTCGGCAGAACCCTGGTTCGCCTCGGCACGCAACGTGGCGATGTTCGCCAACGAGGGCGGTATGTACGACGATCTGGTCGCCTACCTGAAGAAGAGACGCAAGCTGTGAGCACCGTGCACCCGGCCGTGGAACGGGCCGACGCGCTGATCGATCTCGAGCGGTACGAGGAGGCCCGGCGGCTGCTGGCCGAGCGCCTCGCGGAGGAACCGGAGGACCTGCGCGCCTGGGTCAAGCTCGCACGCAGCCACCTGGGCGACGAGCCGGACGGGGAGAAGGCGCTGGAGGCCACGGAGCGGGCCCTCGTGCTCGACGCCGAGGACGTCGGCGCCCTCGTCATGCACGCGCACGCCCTCAAGGCCGTGGGCGGACGCTTCCCGGAGACCGAGGACGTCCTGCGCGAGGCGATCCGGCTGGCCCCCGACTACTGGTACCCCTACGCGCTCCTCGCCCACTGGCTGTACCGCATCAGGGCCGTGCACCACGGCCAGACCCACGGCGGCGCGGTGAGCCGCCAGGCCCTGGACGGCTTCCTGCGGGAGGCCGGCGAACTGGCCCAGGAGGCCATCCGGCTGGGCCCGGAGGAGGTGTTCGCCTACGAGGTGGCCTGGACGATCGCGGATCTGGCGAACAACCGGACCGTCGCCGACCAGCTCGACGAGCAGATCCTGCGGCTCGACCCGCAGCACCGGGCCGCCCTCGAACGGCAGACGAGGAAGGCGGCGACCGGCCCCGGCGTCAAGGCCGCGCAGGCCGCCACCCTGTACGCCGACGCGCTGGCCGCCGCCCCCGACTCGACGGTGATGCACCGGGGCCTCGACGAGGCCTCCTACCGTCTGCTGCGCGGCATCCGCTGGCTGGCCCTGCTCTGCCTGGCCCTCGCCGGCGTCGGGCTCGACCTCTTCGCGGTGGAGGGGGAGACCCAGCGGGAACTTCCGCTGCCGGCCGGCCAACGCCTGTGGAACCTCGTGCCGATGGCCGTGATCTGGGCGCTCGGCGCCCTGCTGCGCTACCGGCGGCTGCGGGCGGGCGTGCGGGTCAACCTGCGGTCCCTGATCCGCCGCCGCCCCTGGCCCCGCGCCGTCCTGGCGCAGGCGGCCTGGGCGATGCTGTGCGCGCTGCTCCTCACCGAGGTGCCCTGGTCGGAGCGGACGGTGCCCCAGGTGATCTTCTGGGCGGGGTTGCTGCCGACGGCGGCGACGGTGTGGTTCGACCGGCGCAAGGGCTGAAACACACGACGACGGCGGTGCTGCGGGCCGTATGGAGCCCGACATCCGCCGTCGTCGGTGCGGTCTTACTTGACGATCGTGATCCGGTTCGCCGCCGGGGGCGCGATCGGGCTGGTGGCCGAGGAGTTGGCCTTCAGGTACTGCTCCAGGGCGGCCAGGTCGTCGATGCCGACCAGGTCGTTGGTGCCCTGCCCCAGCGTGGGGATGCCGTCGCCGCCGCCCGCGAGGAAGCTGTTCGTCGCGACGCGGTACGTGGCGGCCGGGTCGATGGCCGCGCCGTTCAGCTTGACGGAGTCCGCGACGACACGGTCGGCGCCGGTCTTCGTCATGTCCAGCGTGTACGTCAGGCCCGCCGACGGCAGCAGGATCTTCGGCGCGGCCGCGTTCGAGCCGCTGACCTGCTCCTTGAGGATCTGGATCAGCTGAGCGCCGGTGAAGTCCTGGAGGTTCACGGTGTTGGAGAACGGCTGCACGGTGAAGCCCTCGGCGTACGTCACCACACCGTCGCCCTCGGTGCCCTTCGCCGCGTAGGTCAGGCCGGCCCGGACGCCGCCCGGGTTCATCAGCGCGAGGTCGGTCTCCGGGTCGAGCTGCTTGCCGTACGCGAGCTGCGCGTCCGCGATCAGGTCACCCATCGGGGACTCGGTGCCCGAGTTGGGGATGTCGGCGGAGATGTAGCCGATCGCGCGGTTGCCGATGGGCGCCGCGAGGGTGTTCCACTTGCTGATCAGCTCGGTCATGTCCGGCGCCTTGGGCACGGTCCGGGTGACCACGTGGTTCGCCGACTTCACCGCCGTACGGGCGATGTCACCCGTGAAGCGGTCGTACGTCAGCGTGGTGTCCGTGTACAGGCGGCCGAACGACGCGGCCGAGGTGACCGTGCGCGGCTTGCCCGACGGGTCGTTGACGGTGCACGCGTACGCGGCGTGCGTGTGGCCCGTGACCAGCGCGTCCACCGACGGCGTGATGTTCTTCGCGATGTCGACGATCGGGCCGGATATGCCGTCGCCCGCGCCCGGCGAGTCACAGTCGTAGTTGTAGGCCGTCGACGCCGGCAGACCGCCCTCGTGGATCAGCGCCACGATCGACTGCACGCCCTGGCGCTGAAGCACCTTGGCGTACTTGTTGATGGTCTCGACCTCGTCCTTGAACTTCAGGCCCTTGACGCCCTCGGCGGACACCACGCCCGGCGTGTCCTCCAGGGTGACGCCGATGAAGCCGATCCGGACGTCCTTCTTCTTCCAGACCCAGTACGGCTTCAGGATCGGCTTGCCGCTCTTGTCGTCCAGGACGTTCGCCGCCAGGTACGGGAAGTCCGCGCCCGCGAAGCCCTCGTCCGTGTAGCAGCCGTCCGTCGGGTGGCAGCCGCCGTTCTGCAGCCGGGCCAGCTCCTTCGCGCCCTCGTCGAACTCGTGGTTGCCGACCGATGTGACGTCCAGGTCCAGCTTGTTCAGCGCCTCGATGGTCGGCTCGTCGTGGAACAGGCCCGAGATCAGCGGGGAGGCGCCGACCATGTCGCCGCCGGCCGCGGTGATGGAGTACTTCTTGCCCTCACGGGCCTGACGCAGATGCGTGGCGAGGTACTCCACACCGCCCGCGTCGATGGTCTTCGTGGTCCCGTCGTGCTGGATCTCGGTGACCCGGCCGGAGGAACCGGCCGGCGGCTCCAGGTTGCCGTGCAGGTCGTTGAAGGACAGCAGCTGCACGTCCTGGTAGCGGCTCGGCAGCGGCTTGCCGTGCTCGGCGTCCTGCGCGCCCGCCGGGAGTGCGGCGACCAGCGCGCCGGCCGTGGCCAGGCCGGCGGCCGCCGCGAGCAGCCCGTACGTACGGCGTCTGCGGCTCGGATACGACTGGGAAGTGGCTGGCATGCGCCCCCCTGTGGTGTCGGCGTCCTCCGGGCCGGGACCGGCCCTGAGAGGCGTGTGAGATGAGTGGCCCCGTCGGGCGGCAGCCTAGAGTCAACGCGCGTAGCGCGACAGGGGGTTCATGGTTACATCCTGGTTTCCCTTTGCCCTCACCTTTGCCTTTCGCCTTCCTTTCCGCTCCGGTGTCGGGGCGCCCTTCCCGTGCCGCCACTTTGCGCGGCCCGCCCCTTACCCTCATACGCATGACCAGCGACGACACCGCACGGACCCACGGCTCCCGATCCATCGAGACCTACTCCGCGCTCTCCCCCGAACAGACCGAGGCCGTCCTCGAACTGCTCGCGGACGCCGCGCGGAACGACGGCCAGCAGGCGGTGTCCGAACAGGGCCGCCTCCAGTTGCGCGGTGGCGCCCGCGAGGGCGTGGCCCATCTGCTGCTCACCGTCGGCGGCGGCGAACTCGTCGGTTACGCCCAACTGGAGGACACCGACCCCGTCGAGGCACCGGCCGCCGAACTCGTCATCCACCCCCTGTTCCGCGGGCACGGGCACGGCCGTGCGCTCGGCTCGGCCCTGCTCGCCGCCTCCGGCAAGCGGTTGCGCGTCTGGGCCCACGGCGGTCACTCCGCGGCCCGGCACCTCGCCCAGGTCCTCGGCCTGACCCTGTTCCGCGAACTGCGGCAGATGCGGCGCCCTTTGACCGACCTCGACCTGCCCGATCCGGTGCTGCCCGAGGGCGTGACCGTCCGCGCCTTCGTTCCCGGCCAGGACGACGGCTCCTGGCTCGCCGTCAACGCCGCCGCCTTCGCCCACCATCCCGAACAGGGCTCCCTCACCCAGCGTGACCTCGACGACCGCAAGGCCGAGCCCTGGTTCGACCCCGCCGGCTTCTTCCTCGCCTTCCACGAGGACCGGCTCATCGGCTTCCACTGGACCAAGGTCCACGCCGAGGAAGGACTCGGCGAGGTCTACGTCCTCGGTGTCTCCCCCGACGCGCAGGGCGGCGGCCTCGGCAAGTCCCTCACCACGATCGGCCTGCGGCATCTCGCGGCGCAGGGCCTGCCGACGGCGATGCTGTATGTCGATGCCGACAACAAGGCGGCGGTGTCGGTGTACGAGCGGCTGGGGTTCGTCACGCACGAGGCGGACCTGATGTACCGCACCGAGACGTGAGGCCGCGCCGCTCGGGCGGGCTGCGGTGAGCGGCGGCTTCCCGGTGGGCGGTGTCGGTGCGGTCGTTCTGGAGGCTGCCGCCCCCGGGCCCAGCGGGAGGCGGTCGCCGTCAGGCCTGGGCCGTTTCCGTGGACTCCACGATCGTGCGAGTTCACCAGCACGCGGCCGGAGCCCGCAAAAAGGGGCCCCAGCCGGCGAACCGGCCGACCACGCCATCGGCGGTCCCGTGGTGTGCTGACGGCCAGGATCCACCTCGCGGCCGATGCCCGCTGCCGACCTCTCGCGTTCGTTCCTTCTCACAGCCGGTCAGGCCACCGGCCTTCACCGACGTGATGGCCCGGCTGGGCGTTCCCCGGCGACGTGGCCGACCGCGCACCAGGCCGGACGTGGTCCTGGCGGACAAGGCATATTCGTCCCGTGCGATCCGCGACCACCTGCGCAAGCGCGGCATCCGGGCCGTGATCCCGGTCCCGGCGGATCAGCGCGGCCACCGGCTGCGACGAGGCGGCAGGCCACCGGCCTTCGACCGCGAGACTTACAAGCAGCGCAACACCGTCGAGCGCTGCATCAACCGCCTCAAGCAGTGGCGCGGCATCGCCACCCGCTACGAGAAGACCGCCACGATCTACCTGGCCGGACTCCACATCGCTGGCATTTCCCCTGGTCCGCCCGCTGATCCAAGCGAAACCGCCTAGGCCCCTTTCCGGCTCGTGAATTCTCCGGCTCGTGATTTCTGTGAGAAGTATTGACGCCGGTGGCCGGATCTTTATTATCCACTTGCTCGATACTACGACCTATGTTCGAAATAGCGAACATATGCGGGGTCGTGCAGCGCCACCATTCGCACCGCCTCCCAGGGGCCGGCAGAGCCGCGCACTCAGAAAAACGAGGTCCCCATGCACAGACTCAGCTTCAGCCGCAGACGTTCGTCCGCGGTTCTCGCCGCCACGACCGCGACCATCGTCTCGGCGGCGGCGGCGCTGCTGGTCGCCAGTCCGACCGCCCAGGCGGCCAGCAGCGGCGCCCTGCGCGGCGTCGGCTCCAACCGGTGTCTCGACGTGCCGGGCGCCAGTCAGACCAATGGCACCAGCACCCAGATCTGGGACTGCTGGGGTGGGACCAATCAGCAGTGGACGCTGACGGACAGCAACCAGCTGACCGTGTACGGCAACAAGTGTTTGGACGTCCCGGGCCACGCCACCACGTCCGGGACCCGGCCGGTGATCTGGGACTGCACCGGCGGTACGAACCAGCAGTGGCGGGTCAACGCCGACGGCACGGTCGTCGGCGTGGAGTCCGGGCTGTGCCTGAGCGTCGCTGGTGCCGGTACCGCCAACGGCACCGCGGTGGAGATCGCGACGTGCAACGGCGGCAGCAACCAGAAGTGGTCCGGCCTGTCCGCGTCGGGCACCACGTGTTCTCTGCCGTCGACGTACCGGTGGACCTCGACCGGCGCGCTGGCGCAGCCGGCGAACGGGTGGTACGCGCTGAAGGACTTCACCACCGTGACGTACCAGGGCAAGCACCTGGTCTACGGGACGTACTCCGACGGCAACTGGAAGTCGATGGGCTTCGGCCCCTTCACGAACTGGTCGGACATGGCGACGGCCCCCCAGACCGCCATGAGCCAGGGCGCGGTGGCGCCCACGCTGATCTACTTCGCGCCCAAGAACATCTGGGTGATGGCCTCCCAGTGGGCCGGCGGCTGGCCCTTCAACTACCGCACGTCCAGCAACCCCACCGACCCCAACAGCTGGTCCGCGCCGCAGCCGCTGTTCACCGGCACCCTCCCCAGCACCGACAACTCCCCCACGGGCCCGATCGACCAGACCCTGATCGCCGACGACCAGAACATGTACCTGTTCTTCGCCGGTGACAACGGCAAGATCTACAAGGCGAGCATGCCGATCGGAAACTTCCCCGGTAACTTCGGCTCGTCGTACACGACGGTCCTGAGCGACACCGTGGACAGGGTGTTCGAGGCGCCGGAGGTCTACAAGGTCCAGGGCCAGAACCAGTACCTCATGATCGTCGAGGCGCGGGGCGCGAACGGGCGCTACTTCCGCTCGTACACCGCCTCCAGCCTGAACGGTCCGTGGACCGTGCAGGCCGGCAGCGAGAGCAGCCCGTTCGCGGGCAAGGCCAACAGCGGTGCCACCTGGACCAACGACATCAGCCACGGTGACCTGGTCCGCAACAACCCCGACCAGACCAAGACCATCGACCCCTGCAACCTGCAGTTCCTCTACCAGGGCAGGGGCGCCACCCCTGCGGGCGCCCCCTACGAGCAGTGGCCGTACCGGCCGGGTGTCCTCACCCTGCAGCGCTGATCCGCCCGACACGCACCACCCAGGGGAACCCCAGCCGCACGTCGGCTGGGGTTCCCCCCTTTGGCGGCCGACGGGCGCCGGCGGTCATCCCGCCGTTCCGGCGATCTCCTTCGGCCGCGCGGGTTCGGCCCGGTCCGCGCCGTCGCAGTACCGGGAGCGCAGCTCCGACAGCACGCCGAACGCCGCCGCCGTCAGCGGCACCGACAGGAGCGTGCCGAGGATGCCGGCGATGGAGGCGCCCGCTGTGAGCGCCAGCAGGATCGCCGCCGGAGACGGCCCGGCAAGCCCCGCAGGGGGCGGTCCGTTGCTCGTCGAGTTGTCCGCGCTACTCGCGTCGGCCATGGACGGGCCTCGTCTTGGACGCCGGACGGGCCGCGCTCACCCGCACTGGGCTGGATACGCCCCGAACCACCCGCGCATGCCGGATCTGCGCCGCAGCGGCTCCGCCGTGCAGGCCATGCTCGCCAGCGTCGTCACGCCCAGCACCACAGCCCATCTGAGCTGGGTCGCCTCGCCCCAGGGGTCCCATGGGGCCGCCGTCAGGCCCCAGCGGTCGGGGATCAGGGCGGCCAGCGCCGCCGCGACGCCCAGCCAGATCGCCGCCGGCCTGCCCGCCTTCGGTCCGTCCGTGAAGCGGACGGTGACGGTCGCCAGGGCCAGGGCGCAGGTGGCCATGGCGGCGGCCTCCAGGGTGGTCCGGCCGAGGGGTGGGCGGGTCGCGTCGGGCAGGAGGAGCAGGGCCGCCGTCCACCACAGTGCCGCGAGCGGAGCGACGAGGGCCAGGCGCAGGCCGGTGCGGAGCGGGCGGCCGAGGGGGGAGGTGACGGTGGTGTGCCGGGCGGGGTCGTCCAGCACGTAGGCCAGGCCGAGGGCGCCGGTCAGTGCGGTGAGCCGCAGCAGGACGAGTCCCGAGTCCTCGCCCGGCGCCTGTTCCGTCCAACGCGCGCTGCCGGCGAGCAGCAGCCCCAGCCCGCCCGCCGCGGCCAACGCCTTCCAGGGCAGGATGCGCCAGACGCGCGGGAGGAGGGAGCGGAGCAGGACGGCGGTGACAGGCGCCCGGCCCGTCCCGGCGGAGGGGATCTGGCCTACTCGCACGGTTCCGCTCCCTCCGGCACCGCGACCCCCAGCAGCTTCGCCGCCTGCGCCGTCGAGGTGTGCGGCGAGGTCAGTTCCGCCCAGTGGGCCTTGACCTTCGCGGTGACCTCGGCGCGCGGCCGGGAGAGCAGTTCACTGACCACCGCGGTCTGCTCCTCGGACAGGGACAGGGGGTTGGTCGGGGAGAGGACCACTCCGGAGCCGCTGGTGCTGTCGTCCAGGCGGAGGGTCCGGAAGGTGGCCCACGGGGTGGGGTCGGTGCCCAGGACCAGCCACATGATCGTCACCGGGCGGGCGTCGCACATGCCTTCGCCGTCGTCCTCCGTGCCCGTCACCAGGACGGTGGCGGCGCCGACCGCGAACTCGGGGACGCGGTTGCCGCCCCAGCGGGTGCCGACCGTCACCTCACCGGGGGTGTCGGACGGGGTCAGGGTGGAGTCGACCTCGATGCCGCCGCTGGTGTCGATGCGCTGGCGGACCGTCAGCCGGGCGTCGGCGGCGGTGCCGCCCGCGGCGGACCGGACACGGGCGACGACCTCCGCCCAGTCGTCGCGCACCACGGTCCACTCGGGGAACGAGCAGTACGTGGACCCGTCGATCGTGGTGCACGACTGGACCTTCTGCGGTGCCGTGGACGCCGTCTCCCGCGCCGCCTCCAGAGCCGCCGTGTCCTGCGGGATCTGGCCGATCGCGCCGGCCGCGGTCGTCGCGACGGCGAGGGCGGTCGCCACCTTGACGCCGAGCGTCCGGCCGCCGGACAGGAGCAGCGCCGAGCAGATCACCAGCGCGCACAGGCCCACCAGATAGATCGCGTGCCAGGCGGCCGGGCGGCCCAGGAGGTCGGAGGGGACCGGGTCACCGCCGGAGTTCTCCGAGAAGAGGACCGGGGAGAGCCGGCCCACCCACACGCCCTCGGCCTCGACCGACGACGCCACCATGACGAGCAGGTAGGCGGCCACCACGAACAGCATGGGCGCGAAGGGCGAGGGCACGAGGCGGGCCAGCAGCACGCCCACCACCCCCGCCAGCAGCACGGTCAGGGGGCCCACGGCCAGCTCACCGATCGAACCGTGCCCGATCGCCCCCGGCTTGAGCGCCTGCCCGGTGAACTCGACGGTGACGACGAGCGCGGTGAGGACCACGAACGGGACCACCGAGAGCACATGGGCGACCGTGCGCCGCCAGGGCTCCATGGCCAGGACGTCGAACTGGTGGACCGTGCCGTTCTTCCGCGCGCGCAGGGCGGCCGCGTTGACACAGACCAGCAGGGCGATCGCGGTGAGCAGGGGGCCCGGCTGGGTGTCGCGGTCGGTTCTGTGCAGGATCGGGTAGTCGGCCATGCCGTCCTCGCCGTTCAGCAGGCCCCAGGCGGCGAGGCCGATGTAGAGGACGAGGAAGAACAGGATCGGGATCTGCAGGAACAGTTCGCGGGTCTCGAAGCGGGCCAGGGCGAGGACGGCGCCGAAGCGGCGGGGCTCGCGCGGCGGCTCGTCGAGCGTGGTGGCGGGGTCCATGACCGGGGTCACCGGGGTGCTCATGCCGTCACCGCCTTGTTCTCGCCGTCGAGGACGAGCAGGTAGCCGTCTTCCAGAGTGGGTTCGAGGAGGTCGGCGCCCTGCGGGGGCTCTCCGACGTTGCGGAAGGTGCCGGTGCCGGTGCGCCAGCCGGCCAGGGCGCCCGGGTCGCGTTCCGTGCTGCTCCAGACCCGGCCGGCCGCGCGGACGGTCAGCTCGGCGGGGGTGCCCTCGAAGCGGACCCGGCCGTGGGCCAGGACCACGACCCGGTGGCAGAGCATCGCCACGTCCTCCGTCTGGTGGGTGGACAGCAGGACCGTGCGGCCCTCGCCCGCTTCGGCGATCAACTCACGGAATCTCATGCGCTGTTCGGGGTCCAGGCCGACGGTCGGCTCGTCCAGGACGAGGAAGCCCGGGTCACCGACGAGCGCGGCGGCCAGGGCGACGCGCTGGCGCATGCCGCCGGAGAGCCGCTTGATGCGCTGTCCACGCACGTCCGCGAGGTCGACGGCCTCCAGCACGCGCCGCACCTCCTGGTGGCGGGCGCTCCGGTCGGTCAGTTCCTTCAGGATCGCCACATAGTCGACGAACTCGAAGGCCGTGAAGTCCGGGTGGAAGCCCGGGGTCTGCGGCAGGTAGCCGAGCGTGCGGCGCAGGGCGAGGCGGCCGGCCGAGGTGGCCGGGTCGTGGCCCAGCGCGGTGAACCCGCCCTTGCCGGGCGGCACGGCCGTGGCCAGCACCCGCAACAGAGTGGTCTTGCCGGCGCCGTTGGGGCCGAGCAGACCGGTGACGCCACGGGGCAGGCCCAGCGAGACACCGTCGAGGGCGCGGGTGCCGCCGTAGCGCAGGGACACATCGGTGGCCGTCACCGTGGTGGGTGCGGAGGTCATGGGTGGCTCCTGGAAGTCAGGGTGGTGGGGACGGGGGCGGCGGCGGGCGGTGTCATCGCTCGCCCCCGTCCGGGAAGCCGGTGAGGGGACGTGCGTCGAAGCGGTCTCTGGTCTGGTAGAGCAGGACGGTCGCGAGGACCGTGACGGCCGCGGCGGCCGACTGTCCGGCCGCCGTGAACGGGGCGAGGGTCTCCTGGTGCCGTGTCTGGGCCACCGCCAGCAGCGTCAGCCAGGCGCCGCCCACCACGGTGGGCGCGAGGACCGGGCCGAGCCTGGGGGTCAGCACCAGGCCCGTCGCCGTGAGGGCGAGCGCCGGCAGCAGCCAGGTCAGGGCCAGCAGTCCGTACGCGGGCAGGGCGAGGGTCGCCAGGCCGTTGAACGCCAGCCCCGCGGTGAGCACCGCGACCGTCCGGATCATCAGCAGCCGGAAGCCGTGCAGCGGGGCGACGGCGGCCATCTCGTAGGTCGGGTCGACGGCCGGTCCGTAGGACAGGGCCACACCCGCGAGCGGCAGCAGCGGGGCGAGCGCCAGGAACAGGGCGGGACGGTCCGCCAGGTGCACCATCAGCACCGTCATGACCAGGAGCGACACCACCGACAGCAGCCAGGAGCGGCGCAGCACCGGTGTCGCCGCGAGCAGCCGCGCGGTGTGGTCGGCCAGGCCGAGCCGCACCAGCAGCCGCTCGACGACTCCCGGCCGCGGCGCGTCCAGCTCGGCGTCCAGCCGCTGCCAGCCGGCGTCCAGCGCGACCGGGTCGACGGCCGACGCGAGCCGCGTCCGGCACTGGGCGCATCCGGTGAGGTGGGTGTCGGCGGACCACAGCAGCGGCGCCGCCAGCTCACCTCGCGCGTACGCGCGCAGATCCTCTTCTGCCACGTGCCACGTCATGCCAGCGCCTCCCGCAGTTGCTTGCGGGCCCGCTGGGCCCGCGTCTTGACCGTGCCCGGGGGGATGCCGAGCAGGACGGCCGCCTCCCGGGTGGTGAGCCCGTCGATGACGGTGGCCTGGAGGACCGCCCGCAGCTCCGGGGAGAGGCGGGTGAGGGCCCCGGCCAGATCGCCGTGCTCCACGCCCGTGAGGACACGTTCCTCCGCGGAGGCCTCGTCTCTGTGGCGCAGCCGCGCCAGCGCCTGGCGCAGGCGGCCGCGCGCGCCGTCTCCCCGGATGGCGTCGACCAGCCGGCGGGCGCCGATGCGCCAGAGCCAGCCGGCCACGTCGCCCTCCTCGCGGTAGCGGGCGCTGCCCCGCCACACCGCGAGGAACGTCTCCTGCACGACGTCGTCGACTATCCCGGCGTCGGCGCAGCGGCTGCGCATGCGCGCCGTCAGCCACGGCGCGTACCGCCGGTACAGCTCCTCGAAGGCATGACGGTCCCCGTCCGCCGCGATGGCCCGCAGCAGCTCCCCGTCGCTTCTCGTTTCGCTCACATCCCCTCATCGGACGAGCCCCGCCGAACGGTTCACGATCCGGCCCACCAGTTTTCCGCGAGGCCGGGCCGCAGCCCGGGCGGAGGTTGCGTCGCTGGTACGGGGGCTGGCTCGTGGGTGCACGGGCTGCGCCACGGGTGCGCGGGCCGCGGTTACGGGTAACGGGAGCTGCGCCGCCGGTGCGGAGGCCAACCGTCGGTGCGGGCGTTCCGCTTGACGTACCCGGCACCCTTCCACCACCCTTTCACTACTCAATTAGTGAAAGGCTGGTGGAAGGGTGGTCGAGTACCGCATCGACCGGCACAGCGGCGTGGCCACCTACGTCCAGATCGTCCAGCAGACGAAACAGGCCCTGCGCCTGGGCATGCTGCGGCCCGGCGACAAGCTCCCGACGGCCCGCGAGGTCGTCGAGGCGACCGCCATCAACCCGAACACCGTGCTGAAGGCCTACCGCGAGCTGGAACGCGACGGGCTCGTCGAGGCCCGGCGCGGGCTCGGCACCTTCGTACGGCGCGGGCTGAGCACCGCCCCGGCCGACTCTCCCCTGCGCGCCGAACTCGACGGCTGGGCCCACCGGGCCCGCGAGGCCGGCCTGGACCGGGACGACGTGGCCGCGCTCTTCACCTCCGTCCTGGACAAGCACTTCACCGGCCAGGCCGACCCGCACACCGACGACCCCGGCCGAGCCCAGCAGCAGACCACCAAGACCGGCCACGCCGAACAGCAGACCACCGACCACGTCAAGCACTCCCAGGGGGACCTCTCATGACCGACACCGCCATGGCGGCCACCGCGCTCGGCAAGCGCTTCGGCCGGCGCGGGGGCTGGGCCCTGCGCGGCTGCGCCTTCCGGCTGCCCGCCGGGCGCGTCTGTGCCGTCGTCGGCCCCAACGGGGCGGGCAAGTCCACGCTCCTCGCGCTCGCCGCCGGTCTGCTGGCCCCCACCGAGGGCACGGTCACCGTCCTCGGCACGGACCCGGCGTCCGCACGCACGCGTGTCGGTTACGTCGCGCAGGACAAGCCGCTGTACCCGCATCTCACCGTCGCCGAGACCCTGCGCGTGGGCAGTGACCTCAACCCCGCCCGCTGGGACGCCGAGACGGCCGAGCGGATCGTCTCCGCGGGCGAGCTCGACCCCAAGGCGAGGATCCGCTCCCTCTCCGGGGGCCAGCGCACCCGCGTCGCGCTCGCCCTGGCCCTCGCCAAGCAGCCGGAACTGCTGCTCCTGGACGAGCCGATGGCCGACCTCGACCCGCTGGCCCGGCACGAGCTGATGGGCACGCTGATGGCGCAGGCCGCGCAGTACGGCACCACGATCGTGATGTCGTCCCACGTGGTCGCCGAGCTGGAGGACTCCTGCGACCACCTGCTGCTGGTCGGCGGCGGCCGGGTCCGGCTGGCCGGCGAGATCGACGAGCTGCTCGCCGCCCACGCGCGCGTGAGCGGCCCCTCGGACGCCGGGGAGAGGGAGCTGTCCGCGCACACGGTGGTCGAGTCCCGCGTCACCGGCCGCCAGGTCAGCGCGTTGATACGCCCGGCCGGCCGCATCGGCGAGGACTGGCACCCCACGCCGCCCTCCCTGGAGGAACTCCTCCTCGCCTACCTGCGCAACCCCCAGGCGGCCCCCCTGTCCCCCTCCGACACGGAGACGGACCCCCGCACCGGCTCCGGCACCCGCCGCGACTCCGGCTCCGGCTCCGGCTCCGGCTCCGGCTCCGGCTCCGGCTCCGACGAGGAGACCGCCGCATGACCCCCACGGCCTCCCCCACCGCCCCCGAAGCTCCCAAAGCCCCCAAGGCCACCAAGCCCACCAAAGGCACCGGAACCCCCGGCCGCACCCCCGCCCCGCACCTCCTCCGCTGGCTGTACCGCCTCCACCGCCCCGCCTTTGTGCTGTGGACCGGCCTCGTGGCCCTCCTCGCCCTCGCCCTGCTGGCGCTGTGGGGCCCGCTCACCGACGCCGCGGCCGAGGGCTGGCGGCAGTACGACGCCTGCCGCCAGGACGGTCGCTGCCGCTACGACCAGGACGCCATCCTGCGCTACAAGGACGTCTACACGTACACGACGTTCGCCCTGAACGCGCTGCCGTTCCTCGTCGCCGCCTGGTCGGGCGCCGCCCTCGTCGGCCGCGAGCTGGAGCACGGCACCGCCCGGCTCGCCTGGACCCAGGGCATCTCCCCCATCCGCTGGCTGACCGCCAAGCTCGCCGTGCCCGCCGTCCTCCTCACCGCGGGCACGAGCCTGCTGGTCGCCCTGCACCACCTTGCGTGGCGGGCGGGCCAGGGCCGTATCGACACCGCCAAGAGCTGGTACGACGACCCGACCCTGCACGCCAACGGCCCCACCACGGTCGCCTTCGTCCTCGTCGGCCTCGCCGCCGGCGCCCTCGCCGGCCTGGTGCTGCGCCGCACCCTGCCCGCGCTGGTCCTCGCACTGGGCCTCGCCGCCGCCGTACGGTTCCTGGCCGGTCTGGCCATGCCGCACCTATGGCCGGGCGTCACCCGCGTCACCTCGCTCGCCACCGGCTACGTCCACTCCGGCATCCACGTCGAATCGGGCCTGGTCACCTCCACCGGCGCGCACATCTCCGACCCCGGCTGCGGACCGCTGTCCGTCGAGGCCTGCGACGCCCGGTACGCCGAACTCGACGCCACCGGCTTCTACGCCACGTACCACCCGCCGTCCCACTACTGGCCGCTCCAGCTGACCACGACCGCCCTGGTCCTCACCATCGCCACCGCCCTCGCACTGACCGCGTTCCTCCTGCTCAGGAACGC
>NZ_BQUN01000080.1:22674-32381 GCF_026008495.1 Streptomyces sp. A012304 | reverse complement strand
CCCGCCGGCGCACCCGCGAGAAGCCCTCCGCATGACCACCCTCCCCCACCCCTCCACCAGCCACACGGCACGACCGGCCACCACCCCGAACCCCAGCGAGAAACCCCCCGCATGACCACCGTCCCCCACCCCTCCACCCAGCACACGGCAGGGCCGGTCGCCATCCCGTCCCGCCGCGAGGAGACCCGCGCATGACCACCGCCGCCGGCACCCGCACCACCTCCACCACCCGCGCACCGGGCGGCCCGACCGCCGGCTGGGGCACCACCCGCACCGTGCTGCGGCTGCATCGCGCCGCCCTGCTGCTGTGGGCCCTGACCGTCACGGGCCTCGTGGCCGGCCTGGTGTGGCTCACCGAGGTCACCGCCGATGAGGCCCGCGCCCGGCAGAGGGCCTGCGAACGGGCGGTCCAGGACTGGTGCGACACCACGTTCGACGTCGGCCACGTCGGCGACGTCAGCGAACCGCTCACCTGGATCGGCCTGGTCACCTGCTTCTCCTACGTCGCCGTCGCCGCCTTCGCGGGCGGGGCGCTGATCGGCCGCGACCTGGAGAACGGCACCGCCCGGCTCGCCTGGACCCAGGGCGTCTCCCCCGCCCGCTGGCTGACCGCCAAGCTCGCCGTCCCCGCGCTCGCCGTGACCGCCGGCACGACCGTCCTGGTCATGGCGTTCCGCTGGGCCTGGGAGGCCAACCTGGACCTCACGTACGACGAGTGGATGTACGGCGAGGCCTACCTCGCCCGCGGTACGACCGCCGTCGCGTACGCCCTGTGCGCCCTCGCGCTCGGCACGCTCGCCGCGTTCCTGCTGCGGCGCGCCCTGCCCGCCCTGGGCGCCGCCGTCGCGGCGTCCGGGCTGCTCCACTTCGTCCTGGACCGCTACCGCGGCTCGCTGTGGCCCGCCGTGACCCGCACACTGCCGGTGGACCACGACACCCTGCCGGAGAACGCGTGGCAGGTGGACTACGGCGTCCTGGTCAACGGCCGACCGGCGCCGGACGCCAAGCCCTGGACGTGCGAGGGCTCGGCCGCCGAGACCCAGCGCTGCCTGGACGACATGGGAGTCACCGGCTTCTTCTCCACCTTCCACCCCGAGTCGCACTACTGGCCCCTGCAACTGGTGGAGTCCGGCATCGTCCTCGCCGTCGCCGCCCTCGCGGCCACGGCCTCCTTCCTCCTACTCCGCCGACGCACGGCCTGACCCCGCCACCACTCACCCCTCCCGCCCCCGGCCCTCCACGCCTCCCCACCCCGCAAGCCCTCCGACCAGACCCCACCCCATACCCCCACACCGACACATCCCTCCCTGCCCGAGGGACGCACGACCCCCGCGAGCCGCCCCCCGATATCCCACACGCCATGTCGCCGTAACCGTCGGTTCAGACGACCTTGCGACGCTCGGCCAATGAACCCGGTCGTGCCCGAGCCTTCGCCGCCCCCCGAGGGAAAGCGCCCCCATAAAGGCTCCGCCGCGCTCCCGCCCGCACGTTCTGACGCGCCTGTAAAGGTGCTGGCGCGGAACAATGGGGTCATGAGCCAGCAGAACACCCAGGCCCCGGTCCAGCACGTACAGCCCTCCGTGGGCTCCATAGCCGCGCACCGCCCGCACACCGTGGCCGCCGCGGTCTCCGACCTGGAACCCGACATCGATGCCGACCTCGACGCGTACGAGGAGGCACAGCCGGACGGTGTCCAGCTGCCGCAGGGTCGTTTCCTCGACCGGGAGCGCAGCTGGCTCGCGTTCAACGAGCGCGTGCTCGAACTGGCCGAGGACCCGAACACGCCCCTCCTCGAGCGGGCGAACTTCCTCGCCATCTTCGCCAGCAACCTCGACGAGTTCTTCATGGTCCGGGTCGCCGGCCTGAAGCGCCGTATCGCCACCGGCGTCGCCACCCGCTCCGCCTCCGGCCTCCAGCCGCGCGAGGTGCTGGAGATGATCTGGGCCCGCTCGCGCGAGCTGATGGCCCGGCACGCCGCGACCTACCACGAGGACGTCGCCCCCGCACTCGCGGAGGAGGGCATCCACCTGGTCCGCTGGAGCGAGCTGACGGAGAAGGAGCAGGCGCGGCTCTTCACCCTCTTCCGGCACCAGATCTTCCCGGTGCTGACCCCGCTGGCGGTCGACCCCGCGCACCCCTTCCCGTACATCTCGGGCCTCTCGCTGAACCTCGCGGTCGTCGTCCGCAACCCCGTCAGCGGTCACAAGCACTTCGCGCGCGTCAAGGTGCCGCCGCTGCTGTCCCGCTTCCTGGAGAGCTCCCCCGGCCGGTA
Source organism: Streptomyces sp. A012304 (assembly GCF_026008495.1). GTDB lineage: Bacteria > Actinomycetota > Actinomycetes > Streptomycetales > Streptomycetaceae > Streptomyces. The sequence goes on along the minus strand of NZ_BQUN01000080.1, from coordinate 30,109 downwards.
CGTCCCCATCGAGGACGTCATCGCCGCGCACCTGGAGGAGCTGTTCCCGGGCATGGAGGTGCTGGAGCACCACGCCTTCCGCCTCACCCGCAACGAGGACCTGGAGGTCGAGGAGGACGACGCGGAGAACCTCCTCCAGGCCCTGGAGAAGGAACTCATGCGGCGCCGCTTCGGCCCGCCGGTGCGCCTGGAGGTCGAGGAGTCCATCGACCGCGAGGTGCTCGACCTGCTGGTGCGCGAGCTGAAGATCAGCGAGGCGGAGGTCTACCCGCTCCCCGGTCCCCTGGACCTCACGGGCCTCTTCCGCATCCACAGCCTTGACCGGCCCGAACTGAAGTACCCGAAGTTCATCGCCGGCACCCACCGCGACCTCGCCGAGGTGGAGTCGGCCTCCCCGCCGGACATCTTCGGCGCCCTGCGCAACCGGGACGTGCTGCTGCACCACCCGTACGACTCGTTCTCGACGTCCGTGCAGGCCTTCCTGGAGCAGGCGGCCGCCGACCCGGACGTCCTCGCGATCAAACAGACCCTGTACCGGACCTCCGGCGACTCCCCGATAGTCGACGCGCTCATCGACGCCGCCGAGTCCGGCAAGCAGGTCCTGGTGCTGGTCGAGATCAAGGCCCGCTTCGACGAGCACGCCAACATCAAGTGGGCGCGCAAGCTGGAGGAGGCCGGCTGTCACGTCGTCTACGGCCTCGTCGGCCTGAAGACCCACTGCAAGCTGTCCCTGGTGGTCCGTCAGGAGGGCGAGACGCTCCGGCGTTACAGCCACGTCGGCACCGGCAACTACCACCCGAAGACGGCGCGCCTGTACGAGGACCTCGGCCTGCTCACCGCCGACCCGCAGGTCGGCGCGGACCTCTCCGACCTCTTCAACCGGCTCTCCGGCTACTCCCGCCGCGAGACCTACCGCCGGCTGCTGGTCGCGCCCAAGTCGCTGCGCGACGGCCTGGTCTCCCGCATCGAGAAGGAGATCCAGCACCACCGCGCCGGGCGCCCCGCCTCGGTGCGCATCAAGGTCAACTCGATGGTCGACGAGGCCGTCATCGACGCCTGCTACCGGGCGTCCCAGGCCGGCGTGCCCGTCGACATCTGGGTGCGCGGCATCTGCGCGGTCCGCCCGGGCGTGCCCGGCCTGTCGGAGAACATCCGCGTCCGCTCGATCCTCGGCCGCTTCCTCGAACACTCCCGGATCTTCGCCTTCGGCAACGGCGGCGAGCCCGAGGTGTGGATGGGCAGCGCCGACATGATGCACCGCAACCTCGACCGCCGTATCGAGGCCCTGGTCAGGGTCACCGACCCGGCCCACCGCGCCGCCATGAACCGGCTGCTGGAGACCGGTATGTCCGATGCCACCGCCTCCTGGCACCTCGGCCCGGACGGCGAGTGGACCCGGCACGCGGCCGACGCGGACGGCCAACCCCTGCGCAACGTCCAGGAGATGCTCATAGACGCCCGGAGGCGCCGGCGTGGCACAGCAACACCATGACCTGACGGACCCCTCGGCCGGGCCCGCCGCCATGGCCCGGACGGGGGAGGCCCTCGCGGCCTATCTGCGGGCGCAGGCCACGGAGTTCCTCCGGGCGCTGCGCCTGCACCGGGAGTCCGGGGGCGGCGGGTCGAACGGCTCGGCCGCCGCCGCGGTGGACTCCGTCGACGCGGCCCGCGCCCTGCGCCGTTCGGCCCGCCGCATCAGCGGCACCCTGCACACCTTCCGCCCGCTCCTCGACCCCGACTGGTCGGAGGAGATCCGCCCCGAACTGGCCTGGCTGTCCGGCACCCTCGCCCTGGAGCACGCCTGCCAGGCCCGTCTGGAGCGGCTGCTGCTGGCACTGCACCGCCTGTCCGGGGCGACGGTCCTGCCCGCGCAGGCGGACTCACCCGCGGGCCGGCGGCCCGCCGGGACGGAACGGGGGCGCGACGGGGGCGCCCCCGCCCGGGCCCGGTCGAAGGCGGGCGAGGACCCCGCCGCGAACGCCCCCACCGCCCTCGCCCAGGACCGAGGCAAACTCGCCCCGCACGGAAGCACCCCCACCCCCGACCGCGGCAACCTCACCGTGGGCGCGGCGAAAGCGGGCGCCCTGCTCGACCGTCAGCTCACCCTCGCCCGCACCCGGGCCCACTCCACCGCGCTCCAGGCCCTCGGCTCCTCCCGCTTCCACGCCGTCGCCGACAAGGTCGCCGTCCTGGCCAGCGAGGTCCCGCTGACGCCCGCCGCCGCCACCGCCGACCTGCGTCCCCTGGCGGCCGCCGCCGAGGAACGCCTCGCCGAGGCCGTCGCCGCCCTGCCGCTGGTCACCGCCGGCCACCCGTACAACGCGGAGGCCCTGGTCCACGGCCTCTCCCCGGACCCTGCGCCGCACCCGCAGGACGCGCCCTGGCACCAGGTCCGCCTCCTGCTGCGCCTGCACCGCTACGGCCTGGAGGTCCTGCACGGCGGCGACACCCCGCTCGACGTCCGGCTGATCAGCGCCGGTCAGGCCCTCGACCGCCACCGCGACGCCTCCGAGGCGGCGGCCGCCGCGGCGCACGCGGCCCGTACCCCACGGATCGCCCCGGCGACGGCGTACGCGCTCGGCGTGCTCCACGCCGACCAGCGCCACGAGGTCGAGGCGGCCCGGTACGCGTTCCAGCGCTCATGGCAGAAGCAGACCATCGGCACCCCCTAGGCGGTGACTGCGTTGAGCTCCCCGAACGACATCCCTGTCCAGGCGGCGGGCTGCGTCCTGTGGCGCCGTTCGCCGGGAGACGGTGAGCTGGAGATATGTCTGGTCCACCGGCCGAAGTACGACGACTGGTCGCACCCCAAGGGCAAGCTGAAGCGTGGCGAGGATCCGCTGGCCTGCGCGGTGCGCGAGGTCGCGGAGGAGACCGGCTACACGCCCCTGCCGGGCGCCGTACTGCCCACCCTCCGTTACCTCGCCCAGGGCCGTCCCAAGGAGGTCCGCTACTGGGCGGCCGAGGCGGTCGCGGGCGGTTTCACGCCGAACGACGAGGTGGACCGGGTGCTGTGGCTGTCCCCGGCGGCGGCCCGCGGCCGGCTCACCCAACCGAGGGACCGCACGCTCGTGGACGCTCTGCTTCAGGTGCTGCACCCGGCATGATCCGGAATCACGCCGTGTCCTCGGCGTAAGCGTTCCGTGACCTAACCACACCGCCGCCAGGGGTTCACCTCGCGTTCATTTACGCCCATAGGCGCCTTCACCTGATCTGCCTAATTTCGGCCTTACCCGGTGCGTGACGCGGCCTGCGGGGCGCGTCGGCGCCGCCCAGACTTTCGCACGCCGCCGAATTCAGGACGGCGGCTCCTGGAAGGATCTCCCTCAAGTGAAGCTTCAGCGCATGAACCGGCGGGCCCTCTCCCTCGGTGCTCTCGCCGTCTCCGGCGCCCTGGCCCTCACGGCGTGCGGCTCCGACGACACCGGCTCCAACAGCGGGGGCGGCACCTCCTCCCCGGCCGCGGCCGGTTCCATCAAGTGCGACGACGCCTCGGGCCAGGTACTCGCCGACGGCTCCTCCGCGCAGAAGAACGCGGTCGACGCATGGGTCAAGCAGTTCTCGGCGGCCTGCAAGGTGGAGATCAACTACAAGGCCGGCGGTTCCGGTGCCGGTGTCACCGCGTTCACCCAGGGCCAGGTCCCCTGGGCCGGTTCGGACTCGGCACTGAAGCCCGAAGAGGTCGAGGCCTCCAAGAAGATCTGCTCCGGCGGCCAGGGCATCAACCTGCCGATGGTCGGCGGCCCGATCGCCGTCGGCTACAACGTCCCGGGTGTCGACAAGCTCGTCCTGGACTCCTCGACGATCGCCAAGATCTTCGACAACAAGATCACCACCTGGAACGACCCGGCGATCGCGAAGCTGAACCCCGGCGCGAAGCTGCCCAACCTGAAGATCCAGGCGTTCCACCGCTCGGACGAGTCGGGCACCACGGACAACTTCACCAAGTACCTGATCGCCACCGCCAAGAAGGACTTCCCGTACGAGGGCGGCAAGGCCTGGCAGGCCAAGGGCGGCCAGTCCGCTCCGCAGTCCTCCGGTGTTGCCGCGCAGGTCAAGCAGACCGCCGGCGCGATCGGCTACTTCGAGCTGTCGTACGCCAAGGACGGCATCAAGACCGTCGCCATCGACACCGGCGCGGCCGAGCCGGTCGAGGCGACCGTCGACAACGCCACCAAGGCCATCGCGGACGCCAAGGTCGTCGGCACCGGCAACGACCTCGCGCTGAAGCTGAACTACTCGACCACGGCCGAGGGCGCCTACCCGATGGTCCTGGTGACGTACGAGATCGTCTGCGACAAGGGCAACAAGGCCGACACCCTTCCGGCCGTCAAGGCGTTCCTGCGCTACGCGGCCTCCGAGGACGGCCAGAAGATCCTCGCCGAGAACGACTACGCGCCCATGCCCGACGACATCATCGCCAAGGTTCGTACGACCGTCGAGAGCCTGAGCTGACCTGAGAGTGCGGTCCGGTCTCCCCAGCGGGACCGGACCGCACCGTCCGGTGCACCGCCGCCAGGAGCCCACAACGCGTGTGGTTCCGCAGACCGGAGAACCCGATGGACACGACACAGATAGCTGACGCACCTCCCCCCACCCCCAAGACTTCCACGGGCGAGCAGAAGCGCGCCGCCCGTGGTGCCACCCGACCCGGAGACCGGATCTTCCTCGGTCTTTCGCGTGGTTCGGGCATTCTGCTGTTGGTGATCATGGCCGCGATCGCGGGCTTCCTCACCTACCGCGCCGTCCTCGCCATCAGCAAGGACGAAGGCAACTTCCTGACCACCTTCGAGTGGAACACCGGTACCAATCCGCCGGTCTTCGGCATCGCGGTCCTGGCCTACGGCACGATCGTCTCCTCGATCATCGCCATGATCATCGCGGTCCCCGTCGCGGTCGCCATCGCGTTGTTCCTCACTCACTACGCCCCCCGCCGGCTGCGCGGCCCGATCGCCTATGTGATCGACCTGCTCGCCGCGGTGCCGTCCATCGTCTACGGCCTGTGGGGCGCCCTGATCCTCGTACCGCAGCTGAACGGTCTGTTCGGCTGGCTGAACGACTACTTCGGCTGGACCGGCATCTTCTCCTGGCAGCAGGGCGCCCCGCGCTCCATGCTCACCGTGGGCATCCTGCTCGCGATCATGATCCTGCCGATCATCACGAACGTGAGCCGCGAGGTCTTCCGCCAGGTCCCGCAGATGCACGAGGAAGCCGCCCTGGCCCTCGGCGCCACCCGCTGGGAAGTGATCCGCATGGCGGTCCTCCCCTTCGGCCGCTCCGGCGTGATCTCCGCCTCGATGCTCGGCCTCGGCCGCGCCCTCGGCGAGACGATGGCCGTCGCCACCGTGCTCTCCCCCGACTTCCTGATCCACGCCAGCCTGCTCGACCCGGGCGGCGGCACCTTCGCCCAGAACATCGCCAGCAAGTTCAGCGAGGCCACCGAGTTCGGCCGGGACGCGCTGATCGCCTCCGGTCTGGTCCTGTTCGTCATCACCCTGCTGGTCAACGGCGCGGCCCGCGCGATCATCGCCCGCCGCAAGGAGTACTCGGGGGCCAACGCATGAGCACCGCACCCTCCCTCGCCCCCAAGCGCCCCAGCACCCTGCGCGGCGGCCGGCTGCCCAAGTGGGCTCCCTGGGCCATCGCCGCCGGATCAGTCGCCCTCGGCGTCGGCATCAGTGCCGCCGCCGGCCTGCACAGCAACATCCAGTGGGCACTGATCGCCGCGATCCTGCACATCCTCGGTACGTACGTCATCGCGGCCCGGGTGGAGAACCGCCGCCAGGCCACGGACCGCGTGGTCACCTCCCTGGTGTGGGTCGCGTTCCTGCTCGCCGTGGTGCCGCTGGCCTCGCTGGTGTGGTCGACCGTCCAACGCGGCGTGAAGGTCCTCGACGGCTACTTCCTGACCCACTCGATGGGCGTGGTCGCCGACTCGGAGACGGGCGGTGGCATCTACCACGCCATTCTCGGCACGCTGGAGCAGGTCGGCCTCGCCACCCTGATCGCCGCGCCGGTCGGCGTGCTCACCGCGATCTACCTGGTGGAATACGGGCGCGGCAACCTCGCTCGGGCCGTCACGTTCTTCGTCGACGTCATGACCGGCATCCCGTCGATCGTCGCCGGCCTGTTCATCCTCAGCCTCATGCTGATGTTCGACATGGAGCCCTTCGGCTTCGCCGGCTCGCTCGCCCTCGCGATCCTGATGATGCCGGTCGTCGTCCGTTCCACGGAGGAGATGCTCAAGCTCGTCCCGAACGAGCTGCGCGAAGCCTCTCTGGCGCTGGGCGTGCCCAAGTGGCGCACCATTCTCAAGGTGGTCCTGCCGACCTCGCTCGGCGGCATCACCACCGGCATCATGCTGGCCATCGCGCGTATCGCCGGTGAGACCGCGCCCGTACTCCTGCTGGTGTTCGGCAGCAAGTTCATCAACGCCAACCCCTTCGAAGGTGCGCAGGCGTCGCTCCCGCTGTACATCTACCAGCAGTACGGATCGGGCGAGGCCCCGGCGTACGACCGAGCCTGGGCGGCGTCGCTCACGCTGATCGCCTTCGTGATGATCCTGAACCTGGTGGCCCGCGGCATCGCCCGCTGGAAGGCCCCGAAGACCGGTCGCTGACGCGGCCATACAGCGACCGAAGATCTGGAAGTGAAGTAGTCATGGCCAAGCGAATCGACGTAAGCGGACTGACCGCCTACTACGGCTCCCACAAGGCGATCGAAGACATCTCGATGACGGTCGAGCCCCGCTCGGTGACGGCCTTCATCGGCCCCTCCGGCTGCGGCAAGTCGACGTTCCTGCGCACGCTGAACCGCATGCACGAGGTGACGTCGGGAGGCCGTGTGGAGGGCAAGGTCCTCCTGGACGACGAAGACCTGTACGGCCCCGGCATCGACCCGGTCTCGGTCCGCCGCGAGGTCGGCATGGTGTTCCAGCGCCCGAACCCGTTCCCCACGATGTCGATCTTCGACAACGTGGCGGCGGGCCTGCGCCTGAACGGCAACTACAAGAAGTCCGAGCTCCAGGACGTCGTGGAGAAGTCCCTCAAGGGCGCGAACCTCTGGAACGAGGTCAAGGACCGCCTGAACAAGCCCGGCTCCGGCCTCTCCGGCGGCCAGCAGCAGCGTCTGTGCATCGCCCGCGCGATCGCGGTGGAGCCGAACGTCCTGCTCATGGACGAGCCCTGCTCGGCCCTGGACCCGATCTCCACGCTCGCCATCGAGGACCTGATCGGCGAGCTGAAGGAACGCTTCACGATCGTCATCGTGACGCACAACATGCAGCAGGCGGCCCGCGTCTCCGACCGCACCGCGTTCTTCAACCTCGCCGCCGTCGGCCAGCCCGGCAAGCTCATCGAGATCGACGACACGGAGCGCATCTTCTCCAACCCGTCGGTCCAGGCCACGGAGGACTACATCTCAGGCCGCTTCGGCT
>NZ_BQUN01000080.1:0-22526 GCF_026008495.1 Streptomyces sp. A012304 | reverse complement strand
CCCGCCCCGGCAGGGGGTGGGGCCGGACTCCTACAAGAACGCCAGGTTCACGATCCAGAACGCGCACGCCGCCACCGCCGCCGCCGCCGGCATCGTGATGAACCACCCGAGCACGATGTTCTTGGCGACACCCCACCGCACCGCGTTGATCCGCTTGGTCGCCCCGACGCCCATGATCGCCGAGGTGATGACATGGGTCGTGGAGATCGGCGCCTTGAACAGGAACGCCGTCGTGAACATGATCGACGCCCCGGTCGTCTCCGCCGCGAACCCCTGCGGCGGATCCAGCTCGATGATCTTCCGCCCCAGCGTGCGCATGATGCGCCATCCACCCGCGTACGTCCCCAGCGACAACATCACCGCGCAGACTATCTTCACCCACACCGGGATCGGATCCCCGTAGTCCTCGACATCCGCGATGACCAGCGCCATCACCACGATGCCCATCGTCTTCTGCGCGTCCTGGAGACCGTGGCCCAGCGCCATCCCCGCCGCCGACACCGTCTGCGCTATCCGGAATCCCCGCTTCGCCTTGTGCGGATTGGCCCGCCGGAAGATCCACATGATGGCGGTCATGACGAGATATCCGGCCAGCAGCCCCACCACCGGCGACACGAACATCGGGATGACGATCTTCTCCAGCACGCCGTGCCAGTAGACCGTCGTCCCCCCGGCCAGCGCCGCCCCCACCATGCCGCCGAACAGGGCGTGCGACGACGACGACGGCAGCCCGAAGTACCAGGTGACGAGGTTCCACGTGATGGCCCCGACCAGTGCCGCGAAGAGGATCCCCATCCCCTTCGAGCCCTCGGGCGTCGCGATCAGTCCCTCACTGACGGTCTTGGCGACCCCGGACCCCAGGAAGGCACCGCCGAGGTTCATCACCGCCGCCATCAGCAGCGCGGCCCGCGGCGTCAGCGCCCGCGTCGACACGGACGTGGCGATCGCGTTCGCCGAGTCGTGGAAGCCGTTGGTGTACGTGAAGAAGAGCGCGACCAGGATCGTCACGACCAGAGCGAAGGTGTCCATGAGTGAGCTCAGGACTCCTTGACCGCGATGGTCTCCACCGTGTTCGCCACATGCTCGAAGGCGTCGGCCGCCTCCTCCAGCACGTCCACGATCTGCTTGAGCTTCAGCACCTCGATGGCGTCGTACTTGCCGTTGAAGAGGTGGGCCAGCAGCTTGCGGTGGATCTGGTCCGCCTGGTTCTCCAGCCGGTTGACCTCGATCCAGTACTCGGTGAGGTTCTCCATCGTCCGCAGGTTCGGCATCGCCTCGGCGGTCAGCTCCGCCGCCCGCGCCAGCACCTCGATCTGCTGCTCGACGCCCTTGGGCAGTTCCTCCACGTTGTAGAGGACGACAAGGTCGACGGCCTCCTCCATGAAGTCCATGATGTCGTCGAGGGACGAGGCGAGGGAGTAGATGTCCTCACGGTCGAACGGCGTGATGAACGAGGAGTTCAGCTGATGGAAGATCGCGTGCGTGGCGTCGTCACCGGCGTGTTCAGCGGCCCGCATGCGCTCTGCGATCTCGGCCCGGCCGGCGGTGTCCGCCCCGAGCAGTTCCATCAGGAGTTTCGAGCCCGTGACGATGTTGTCCGCGGATGCGGCGAACATGTCGTAGAAGCTCGTCTCCCTGGGGGTCAGACGAAAGCGCACGTGGGGTCCTCGGGATGCATCGGTTTCGGTCAGGCTGATGCTAGGCGCATCATCCGGCCACGGCTAATGGGCCGTCCCCCAGTGTCGCCCATCGAACAGAGCGACCGGCAGCGGGGCCGCCCGGTGGTCCAGTCCACAGCCCTCCGGCAACGGCGACCACACCCCTCATACCCCGGAAAGTTCGGTACGATATACCCAGTAGGGGTATATGTCTGGAGGACACCATGACGACCACCGAGGCCGGCTCGGCCACCGACGCAGTCGTGACCGACCACGACCACGGTGTGCACGGCTACCACAAGCAGAAGGACGAGCACCTCAAGCGCCTGCGCCGCATCGAGGGTCAGATCAGGGGCCTGCAGCGGATGGTCGACGAGGACACCTACTGCATCGACATACTCACCCAGGTGTCCGCCTCCACCAAGGCCCTGCAGTCCTTCGCACTGCAACTGCTGGAGGAGCACCTGCGCCACTGCGTCGCCGACGCGGCCCTCAAGGGCGGCGACGAGATCGACGCGAAGGTGGAGGAGGCCACGAAGGCGATCGGCCGCCTGCTGCGCACCTGACCCGAACACACCCCTGGACCGGCCGCCGCCACGCACCTCAGCCGAGCGCCCCCCGACCGGCCGCGCCCGCCGCGACCCTGAGGTCAGGCGGGCCGCTCGGCGGAGCGCTCCCGCTCCTCGGCCACCCGCAGCACCTCGTCGATGCTCTCCAGGCTCAGCCGCTCCTCGGCCGCCGAGGCCGCGATGATCAGCTCCCCGCACAACTCGATCTCGGCGAGGGCCACGTGGTCCTGAACCGCCGTACCGCCGACCGGAGCCACGCGCATCACCTCGTCCCTGCCGTCACCGACTTCCTAGAGTAGGGAGCGGCCTACACACCGCGCATGGCACGGACGGGCTAGTCCCCGTCCGCCCTTGGCCGGATCCGGCCCCGCGCACAACGGGACGGACCGGCTCACTCCACCGCGATCCGCCCGGCGTAGATGTCCCCGGCCACCGGCAGCCGTACGTCCACGGCGGTCCCGAAGTCGTACAGCAGCGTCGTCGAGGCGACCGCCACGACCTGCTTCTGCCGGCCGTTGACGAAGCTGAACCGGTGCCGGACCTTGCGGATGCGCCCCTCGTCGTCCAGGTAGACGTCGAACGGCACCGTCGCCGTGGCGAACCCTCTCGCCGCCGCGCCCAGCGAGCCCCGTCCGCCCGGTGAGGCCTCCTTCGCGGCCACCGCCAGATCGGCGCTGCCCCGGTAGTGCCGCACCTCCCCCCCGGCCAGCCGGGTCCTGCCGACGTACCTCGCCGTGCGCGTCCCACGCAGCACCTCGGCGGCGGTGTACGGATCGGTGGCCCCGCCGGTCACCAGGTTCCCGTCGGACAGCGACGCCGTCTCCACCCGCACCCACTTGTCGGCGGGCACCCCGGCGCCCCGGTTCTTCATGAACAGGGCGCCCGGCGCGAGGAGTTCGGTGATCGGCCGGTGCCCGTTATCGCCGGCCGGATCCTGCGGGAGCACCACCGTCAACTGCCCCAGCCCGCGCCGGAAGTCGTAGACGCCCTCGCCCCGGATGGTCACCCGGGTCCCGCCGGTGGCCATCCGCATCGACGTCCGGGCCTTCGAACTGCCCGCGTCCACAAGCGTGTCGGCGGCCCGCCGCACCGTCGCGACCGGGTCGGCGGCACGGTCGCCCCCGGCGCCGCCCCCACTGCCGGAACATCCGGCGGCCCCGGCACAGCAGACCCCGGCCACGAACCCCGCGACGACCACCGTTCCCCACCGCCGCCGCTCCGCCATCGTCTACCCCCAGCCGGTACGCCCGTCACGCACTCCCTGTCGCCCCGGTCAACGACCGGCACCGTGGCCCCGTCACGCGTGTCCGAAGGCTTGCGGTCGCCATACGTGAGCCTTACCCGGACTGGGTAGCGTTACCGATGTGACCCAGCAGGACCGCTCGGCGCCCCACTCCGCCGACGAGGAACTCCACCGCACCTCGACCGTCGAACACGGCCCCTTCTGTCTCGCCCGCTGCACCTGCGGCTGGCGCGGCCCGGCCCGAAGAGCGAGAAGCCTGGCCAGAGCGGACGCGGCGGGCCATGAGCGCGGCTGACTCCCCCCGGCGGGAACCCCCGGCCCGTCCCTTCCGTCTCGCTCCGTGAAGCCGACGGAAGACGCGAGGACACACATATGCAACGGCGTACGTTCATCGCGGGCGGCACGGCCGCGGTGGCGGCGGTCACGGCCGCCGCGTGCAGGGCAGACGGCGACAGCACCACCACCCACACCGCGCTCAGGACGACGAGCGCGGTGGCCGCCGCGAACTGGGCGGCCCTCGCCCGCGACCTGGACGGCTCCCTGATCCGCCCCGGCGACACCGCCTGGGCGGCGGCCCGCCAGCTCTACAACACCCGCTTCGACGTCCTGAAACCGGCGGCGGTCGCCTACGTCGCCCACACCGAGGACATCCGTACGGTCCTCGCCTACGCCCGAGTCCACGGCACCAGGGTCGCCATCCGCAACGGCGGCCACTCCTACGGCGGCTGGTCCTCCGGCAGCGGACGGCTGATCATCGACGTCTCCAAGCTGAGCGGAGTCCGCGCGAGCGGCGGCTCGGCGGTGGTCGGCGCCGGCGCCAAGCTGATCGACGTCTACCGCGCGCTCGCCGCGAAGGGCGCGACGATCCCGGCCGGCTCCTGCCCGACGGTCGGGGTCTCCGGCCTGGTGCTGGGCGGCGGCCACGGCGTGGTCTCCCGCGCCTACGGCCTGACCTGCGACAGCCTCACCCGGGCGACGCTGATCACCGCGGACGGCAAGCAGCTCGTCGCCGACGCCACCCAGAACAAGGACCTCTTCTGGGCGCTGCGCGGCGCGGGCAACGCCCACTTCGGCATCGTCACGGAACTCCACTTCAAGACCCACCCCGCCCCGCAGGCCGTCACCGGCCTGCTGTCCTGGCCCTGGTCGAGGGCGGCCGCGGTGGTGAAGGCCTGGCAGGAATGGGGGCCGTCCCAGCCGGACGAGATATGGTCCGCCCTGCACCTGGCCAACTCCCCCGGCGGCACGCCCAGGATCTCCGTCTCCGCGTTCTGCGTCGGCACCTACGGCCAGCTCCAGAACGCCGTGGACCGCCTGGCCGACCGTGTGGGCGCCCCGGCGAGCAGCGTCTCCCTGCGCCGCCGCTCCTACGAAGAGGCCATGGAGGTCTACGCCGGCTGCTCCTCCTTCGCCACGGACGCCCAGTGCCATCTGCCCGGCTCCACCCCAGGGCGCTCCCCGCAGGGCAAGCTGCGCCGGGAGACCTACGCGGCCCGCTCGGACTTCTTCGACCGCTCACTGTCGGCGGCCGGCATCCAGACCCTGCTGAAGCAGATGACGACCGTCCGCGGCGGCTCCGGCAGCATCGCGCTCACCGCTCTCGGCGGCGCGGTCAACCGCGTCTCCCCCACGGCCACGGCCTTCGTCCACCGCCGCTCGCGCATGCTGGCCCAGTACCTGACCTCCTGGTCCGCCGGCACGACCGGCACGGCCGCCCAGTCCTGGCTGGGCTCGGCCCACACCGCCATGCGCCCGTACGCCTCCGGCGCGGCCTACCAGAACTACGCGGACCCCACCCTCACCAACTGGCGCAAGGCGTACTACGGCGACGCCCTCCCGCGCCTGACCCAACTGAAGAAGCAGTACGACCCCAGGGGCTTCTTCACCTACCCCCAGGGCCTGTGACCACGGACGTACTGCCGCCGGGCGCGGCAGTACGGGGGGGCGGGCTAAGCCGCGAGGTCTCTCTCCCCCGAGCCGCCCTCGACCCGCGCCCCGGGCACCACCGCGTCCCGGGCCGCCTGTTCCCGAGCCCGCCGGCTCCGCACGACCCACCCCACCCGGGGCGACCGCTCCACGGCCTGCAGCACGGGGGTGAGCAGCATGGAGGCCACCGGCGACAGCAGCAGCGCCACCGCCGTCCCCAGCGCGAAGCCGCCGATCACGTCCGTCGGGTAGTGCACGCCCATGTACACCCGGCAGAACCCCTCCAGCAGCCCCAGTCCCAGCCCGACGAGTCCGAACTTCCGGTTGGCGACGAACAGCGCGACGCCCATCGCCATGGTGATGGTGGCGTGGTCGCTGACGAAGGAGTAGTCGGTCTTCCCGGAGACGAGGACTTCCAGTCCCTCATGGTCGAGGAAGGGCCGGGGCCGTTCCACGAACCCACGTATCGGCACGTTGATCAGTACGGCGAGGCCCGCGGCGAGCGGCGCCCACACGAGCGCGGCCACGGAGGACGCGGCCTCCTCGGCGCTGCCCGGCCGGCGTCGCACGGTCCACCAGCACCACAGCACCATCAGCACCATCGCGAACAGCAGCCCGTACTCGCCGACGAAGCCGACGACCCGGTCCACCCAGTGCGGGGCGTCCTTGGCGAGACCGTTGATGTCATAGAGCAGGTCGACGTCGGGGTTCGACCCGGAATCGGCGAGTCCAGCCATAGTGCTGCGGCCCCTTCATCGTGTTTCTGCCGGCGCGCCTCACGCACGCCGCTACCTGCCCACCCCCGTGGATTGCGTAGATCCGCTTCCGCCAGCCCGTCCGGTCGGTGACCGGTCCGGCCGTCACAGGCATTGCTCGGCTACGTCAACAGGAACGCACGGCCCCGGTTGATACGTTCCACTCTCCACCGAATGATCACTCAGACGTTATCGAAGAGAGATACATCGCCGCAGCTCAGGGGGTGGGTTACGGCCCGGTTCAGACCCTCGTGGGGAGCGCTTTCGCGCCATCTTCGGTCACCCGGGTGGCACCGAAGTACTTGCGGGTGTCGATGGGGTCGAACCGGATGACGGCACCCGTGTACGGCGCGTCGATCATGTACCCGCCGCCCACGTAGATCCCCACGTGGTCGATGGCCCGGGAGTTGGTGGGGTCCGGCGAGAAGAACACCAGATCCCCCGGCAGCAGCTCGTCCCGGGAGGGGTGCGGCCCCGCGTTGTACTGATCGTTCGCCACCCGCGGCAACGTGATCCCGACACTCTCGTACGCCGCCTTGGTCAACCCCGAACAGTCGAACCGTCCGCCCTGCTCAGCCGTACCGTTCCCACCCCACAGATACGGCGTCCCCAACTTCTTCTGCGCGAAGTAAATAGCCCCGGCAGCCTGCTCGGAGGGGTCCACCCGGGTGACGGGAGCGGCGAAGCTCTTCTCGAGCGTGCGGATCCTCTCAACGTAGTTCTGCGTCTCGCGGATGGCCGGAACCCCACCCGCCCTTATGACGCGGTAGGCGCCGGCGTTGTAGGCCGCGAGCATGTTGTTGGTGGTGTCACCCGGCACGTCCTTGACGTACTTCGCGAGCTCGCAGTCGTACGAGGCGGCCGATGGAATCGCGTCATTCGGGTCCCAGATGTCACGGTCCCCGTCCCCGTCACCGTCGATGCCGTGCGTCGCCCAGGTGCTGGGGATGAACTGGGCGATGCCACGGGCGTCGGCGTGACTGACGACATCCGGGTCCCAGCCGCTCTCCTGGTACAACTGGGCGGCCAGCAGCGCGGGGTTGATGGCGGAACAGAGATTGCCCCACCTCTGGACAAGCGTCTGGTAGGCGGCCGGCACGGCCCCCTTGGCCAGTCCGACGCTCTTGCCGCCCACGCCGTTGACGAGGTTTCCGGCGATCACGTACACCCCGATGACGAGCAGCATCACGAAGCTCAGCCCGAGCCCGACCGCGGCTCCCCCGACCACCCAAACTTTTCGCACGTCTCAACCCTCCCCCACCGAGGCCCGGTTTACGGGTCTTTCCCGAACCTGTCCGTGTCGTGCGCGCTACTTCGCGACGAACCCGCGGCAGTAAATACTGGCGTACTTCTTGGGCTCTTCGACATGGAGGAAGAGGACCGTCCAGTCACCGGGGTCGTTCTCGACGGGGATGGCGTCACCGTACTTCTTCCCCTTGACGATCTTCTCGAAGTCATCGGGGTACGTCAGGTACACCCACTCGGTGCCGACCGCGACCGGCTTGCTGGTGTATCCGAGGTCAAGGTTCTGCACGGGCATCCCCTCGATGGGCTTGCCGGTGTCCGCGTCGATCTCGTGCGGCGGCTTCACGGCCACGGAGACGTAGTACGGCTGCGGGGTGGCGTACTTGAGCCGAAT
This sequence comes from Streptomyces sp. A012304, assembly GCF_026008495.1. Taxonomy (GTDB): domain Bacteria; phylum Actinomycetota; class Actinomycetes; order Streptomycetales; family Streptomycetaceae; genus Streptomyces. Next base: position 14,736 of record NZ_BQUN01000080.1, on the reverse strand, counting down.
ACCGATGGTGCCCTTGCCCGAGGTGTAGGGGGCGTCCGTGCCCGCCGCGGCGACCGAGGCCTGGAAGTGCTCGTTGCGCTCCTCCGCCGGCAGAAGGCACGCCCCGCCTTCCGCTGACGCGGGATCAGCGATCCAGTAGTCACGCGACGGGTTGGTCTGCTCGACGTAGGCGGGCGGTTGGAGTTCCGGCTCGTCACCTCCGACGGTGGTGGCCGGCGGGGCCGAGGTGGTTCCCGGACCTGCCGCGCCGTCGTTGTCCTTGTCGTCCCCGTTGTCCGGGAGCAGGGTGAGGGCGGCGACGGCGCCCACCGTCACGACCAGGCCGGCTGCCCCGGCGATCAGCCACGATCTCCTGCGAGGCGCGGTGACCCCGGTCGGTCTCGTCACCTGAGTGGGCGTGTACCCGTAGCCGTGGCTGTGGGCAGCGGGCGCCGTCGGCAGGTCGTGCGGGCCGAACGGCGGGTGGGACGGGGGTGGCACTGGGGACGCCGGTGCCGGTGGCGTCTGGGGGACCGCCTCGCCGAGCGCGGCGAGACCGCCGTAGAACGTGTCCTCGACGAGTGCCGTCCGCACGCCGCACCGGGCGATCACGTCCGCGAGCGCGGGCCGTGCCGCCGGGTCCTTGGCCACGCACGCGTCGAGGAGCGCCGCCAGCCGCGGTTCCACGCCCGCCAGGTCGATGGCCTCGTGCACCGCGCGGTAGCTCACCCCCGCGGGTTCGCCGTGGCCGAAGGGCGGCCGACCGGTGGCGGCGTAGGCGAGGGTCGCGCCGAGCGCAAACACGTCGGCGGCGGGCCCGACCTCGTTGCGCAGCAGCACCTCGGGAGCGGTGTAGCCAGGGGTGCCGGGCGCGAACCCGGCCTCGGTGAGTGCCGTCTGCGCCGCGCTGCGCGCGATCCCGAAGTCGATCAGCAGAGGCCCCTGCGGTGAGAGGATCACGTTCTGCGGTTTGAGGTCGCGGTGGGTCACCCCGTGCGCGTGCACCGCCGCGAGGCCCTCCGCGAGGGCCGCCAGCAGCGCCCGGCAGGTCTCCACCGGCAGCGGCCCCCTCGCCCCCACCGCCCCGCTCAGCGTGGGCCCGGGCACGTACTCCGTGGCCAGCCAGTACGGCGCCGAGTCCAGGGAGGCGTCGATCAGGTTGGCCGTGTACGCGCTGCGGACCGCCCGCGCGGTCTCCACCTCGCGGCGGAACCGCGCCAAGGCCTCCGGATGGTCGGTGATCTCCTCCCGGATCACCTTGATCGCCACCAGCCGCCCGCCGGGCGAGCGGCCGAGGTAAACCTGTCCCATACCGCCGGCGCCGAGCCGGGCGAGCAGCGTGTGCGCGCCTATCCGCGCGGGGTCATGAGCCTTCAGTGCGTCCACCGAACGACCATGCCACACGGGCCACTTCGACACGTCGGCGGTCCCGCGCGGGATCAGGGATCCGCCGCCGCCTCCCGGTACAGCTGCCCCGCCTCCCGCCCCAGGACGACGCTGTAGGAGATGTCGGCCGTGGCCCCGCCCTGCTCGTGGCCGCCGAGGACCCCGACGACCTCGCCGTCGCCGTTCACCCAGGGACTGCCGCTGGTCCCGCCGGTGAAGCCGGGGCAGTCGATGCGCTGTTGCGTGCCGCTGTGCGCGACGGGCCTGTTGGTGCAGGTGATCGGGGTCTCCCGGGAGTCGGGGTAGCCGGTGACGGTCACCGCGGTGGCGCCCGTGGCCGTACGGGTGACGAACCGGTTGGCCCCCACGGCGTCCTCCACGCCCTCACCCCCGCGCGGCGCGAGCACCGCGAACGCCACGTCGCTGTCCTCGTCCTGCCCCTTGGCCCACCCCACGGGCAGGAAGGACCGTTTCACCGTCCACAGCCCGTAGGGGGCCCGGCCGTCCCGGTACCCGGGTGCGAAGACCAGACCGCCGGCCGCCTGTTCCTCCCCCAGGCAGTGCGCCGCCGTGACGATCAGGTTGTGGTGCGGGCCGTGGACGACGGAGGCGGTGCAGAAGTGCTCACCGGTGAGACGACGCGCGTCCGCCACCGCGAACAGCGCCCCGATCCGCACGGATCGTCCCGTCACCGCCGCCACGGCCGTCACCCCGAGCGGGCCCGGCCCGGCACCGGCCGCCGCCTCGGACGCCGAGGTGGCGGCCAGCAGCACGACGGCCGTGAGCAGAGCGTGCCTGCGGGTGCCGAGAAGGCGGGAACTGCGCTTCATCCGGATCACTGTGGCGGACGAAGGTGAGAGACCGGTCAGACGGCTCTCCGCCGGCTCGCCGCACGCGTCCCCGCCGCCGACGGCCGCCCCCCGGCCCCCGGCCCCGGCCCCTGGGGCGAGGACGTCAGGACTGCGGCAGCACCTCGGTGTTCTGGCACGCCGTCAGCAGCCAGCGGCCGTCCTCCTTCGCCATCACGTACAGCGGGCTCGTCGGGTTGCCGAGCGGGCTGCCGTCATGGTTCCAGTACTGCCCCTTCACCTTCACGGCGGCGACGTCGGGGCGGATGAACTGCACGTGTTCCACCTCGTAGGTGACGGTCGAGTCGGTCATCGCGCCGGGCAGTACCGTGTGGGTGAAGTCCGTGATGGCGTCGCGGCCGAAGAGACGTCTGCCGTGGGCGGTCGTCCAGATCGCGTCGTCCCGGAAGAGGCTGGTGAACTCCTCCACGAGTTCGTTGCGCTGGGCGTGCTCGACGGCGGCCACGACCTGCCTGATCGCCTCGATCTCGGCGTCGCGGGTCTGCTCCACAACCTCTGTGTTCGTGTTCATGACGAGCATGCTGGCACCTCAAGCGCGGTTGAGGTCAACCCCCCGGCCGCCACTGGCTGATCAACCGTCACCGCACGCCCGTCGAACAGCCGCCGGCCGACCTGTGCACCGCCTGTGGCCCGGGTCAAGCCGCCCCCATCGCCGGCCCATCCCCCCGCCATCCACCGGTAAGCCCCCGGCCCCCTTCCGTAAGGCCGGAGTCAGGATTGCGGAACGCACCTTGTTGTCGCGTACCCAACAAAGCGATGGTCGTCGCGGGCCGCCGCCCCCACCGGGAACCGCACCGGTGGACCCCCCACCCGCAGGCCTCTGCCCACCTCACACAGGAGGCTGTCCGTTGCGTACGCCCACCCCCGACACCCCTCACACCCAAGGCAGATGGCACCGCCTCGCCGCCGCGGCCACCGCCACCGCCGCCCTTCTCCTCACCGGCCTCGGCACCGCCGCCCACGCGAGCGCGGCCCCCTCGAGCACCACCCCCAGGACAGCCGGCGCCCAGGCCGTCGCCGCCGCCGTCGCCAAGGCGCACGTCCAGTACACCGAGCAGTGCGGCAGCACCCCCCGGCAGGGCTACGCCGCCTGCCACGCCCTGCGCGTCACCTCCGGCACCACCGCCTACCAGGAGGAACAGGCCGCGAAGCGGGGCGTCGCCCCCGCCACCGTCTCACCCCGGGCCGCCTCCGCCACCCCCACCGGCTACGGCCCCTCCGACCTCCAGGACGCCTACGGCCTGACCTCCGCCGCCGCCACGGCAGGCTCCGGCGAGACGATCGCCATCGTCGACGCCTACGACGACCCCAACGCCGAGTCGGACCTCGCGACCTACCGCGCCCACTACGGCCTGTCCGCCTGCACCACCGCCAACGGCTGCTTCAAGAAGGTCGGCCAGACCGGCTCCACCGCCTCCCTGCCCGCCCCCGACAGCGGCTGGGCCGGCGAGATCTCCCTCGACCTCGACATGGCCTCCGCCATCTGCCCCAACTGCGGCATCCTCCTCGTCGAGGCCAAATCCGCCTCCATGGCCAACCTGGGCACCGCCGTCAACGAGGCCGTGAAACTCGGCGCGAAGTACGTCTCCAACAGCTACGGCGGCTCGGAGTCCCCCTCCGACAGCACCTACGACTCCTCGTACTTCAACCACCCCGGCGTCGCCATCACCGTCAGCGCCGGCGACGAGGGCTACGGCGCCGAGTACCCGGCCGCCTCCCGGTACGTGACCGCCGTCGGCGGCACCCGGCTGGCCGCCTCCTCCACCAGCCGCGGCTGGACGGAGAGCGTCTGGAACACCAGCGGCACCGAGGGCACCGGCTCCGGCTGCTCCGCCTACGACACCAAGCCCACCTGGCAGACCGACACCGGCTGCGCCAAGCGCACGATCGCCGACGTCTCGGCCGTCGCCGATCCCGCCACCGGCGTCTCCGTCTACGACACCTACGGCTCCGACGGCACCGGCTGGAACACCTTCGGCGGCACCAGCGCCTCCGCCCCGATCATCGCCGCCGTCTACGCCCTCGCCGGCACCCCCGGCAGCGGCGACTACCCGGCCCGGTACCCCTACGCCGCGGCCGGCACCGCCGCCCTCAACGACGTGACCAGCGGCAGCAACGGCTCCTGCTCGACCAGCTACCTCTGCACCGCCAGGTCCGGCTACGACGGCCCCACCGGCTGGGGCACCCCGCAGGGCACAGCCGCCTTCACCGGCTGACACCCCCTCACCGAAGCAGCCGCCCGTGGACCGTGGGGGTCCCGGACGGCGAAGACGAACGGGCCGCGGCCACCAGCCGCGGCCCGTTCGCCGTCGACCGCCGGTCGGCATGAGAACATCGAGACGGGCTCTCGGTACCGACAAGCCGTCAGAAATGGCACAGGGGCCGTGAAGTGGGTCAACGACGGAACCACACGCCAGGTTCCGCTGCCACCTCATTGCCCGGCGTGACCTGCCGTGATACACAGAGTAACCGTACGAGCTATTCGTACGAATCCCGCCCGACAATGACGCCAAGTCGACATACGACAGCGGCATCGTCGGCGACAATGAGGCCTGACCTCTGCACACCGCAGGGGACCGACTGCGGAACTACCCACCAGGGGCGGTGACTTACATGCTCTTTGCGGCCGACAAGGGAGACATCAACACCATCATCGGCGGGATCGCTCCGGACTGGGGCCCCTTCGGCAGCCTGGGCAACGAGGCCAAGGTGATGATCGAGGTCGTGATGGCGGTCGCCATCCTCATCTGTCTCGGCATCGCGATCTGGGGTGCGGCCAAACAGCGCATCGGCGCCACGGCCCTCAGGGACACCTTCAGCGCGGAGCAGGGCAAGGGCCTCATCATCGCCGGACTGACGGGCGTCTTCATCATCGGCTCACTCGGCACGCTGTTCACGATCGTGTACGGCATGGCCGTGTAGCCCGCCCCGCCCTCCCGTCCCGTCCGGGCAGGCCCGGCCCCCTCCACCCCACCCACCCGTCGTGCCCACCGGCTGAGGTTGCGTTTCCCTGATGTCGAGTCACCACACCGCGCCCGCGCGGGAACCAGCACGGCTACCGTCGTACTTCCACGCGTTCTTCCACGCGTTCCGGTACGGCATCGAGGGGGCGTACGCGGCATGAGCCTCGGCGACGACCACGACTACGGCGAACCCGCGGGCACCCGCGTGCGCCTGCCCGACGCCGACCCCTACGGCGGCGCCCGACGCCCCGGCCGCTCCTCCTCCCGCAGCCTGGTCACGGTGGTCGGCGTCGTCGTCCTCCTCATCGCCGCGATCGCCTTCGCGAACCGCTCAGGAGACGACTCCCCCTCCACCTCCGCGGCCGGCGAGGCCGACCGACCGAAGACGGCGGCCACCGCGGCCACCGGCACACAACCCGTGCGGACCAAGAGCGCCAGCGGCATCCCCTCGGGCTTCGCCCACACCGAACAGGGCGCCCAGTCCGCGGCCGCCAACTACGCCGTGACCCTCGGCTCGACCGGCATGTTCCACAAGGACACCCGCCACACCATCGTCGACACCGTCTACACCGCCGACGCCGCGGCCCGCCTCCAGGCGCCCAAGGACCAGGCCTACTCCCCCGCGTTCCTCGCCCAGCTGGGCCTCGACGCGAACGGCGACGCCCCCGAGGGCAACACGTTCGTCTCCCGGATCGTCCCGGTCGGCACCACCGTCCAGGAGTACGCCGGCACCACCGCCAAGGTCGCCGTCTGGTACCTGGGCCTGATCGGCATGTCCGGGGAGAGCTCCAACGACCCGGTCACCTCGTCGTGGAAGACCTGGACCTTCGACCTCCAGTGGACGGGCGGCGACTGGAAGATCCTCAGCGACACGCAGACGGACGGCCCCGCCCCGGTCCCCGGCGACGACCGGGCCGCCTCCTCCGACGAGATCAGCAAGGCCATCCAGGAGTACGGAGGGTTCACGTATGCCCGGTAACCCGCACCGCGTGCTCCGGCTCGCCGGAGTCCTCACGGCCGTCCAGACGACGGCCGTACTGCTGGCGGGCCGCGCTTTCGCCGCGCCCTCCCCCAGCCCCTCACCGTCCCCCAGTCTCTCCTCCTCCCCCAACGCCTCTCCCAGCCCCTCCCCCTCCGGCAGCTTCAACTGCAGCCTCATCTCGGGCGACGCCAAGAAGTACTGCGAGCGCGGCAACGGCACCTCCGGCACGACCACCAACCCCGGCGTGACCGACACCCTGGACCCGCTCTCCTCCCTCGCCAAGGGGTGCGCCGACGCCGCCTCCTGGACCGTCGACAAGCTCAGCGACGCCGTGAAGGCGACCGCGAACGTCGACTTCACCAACCCGACGTTCCTCCAGCAGTACGCCGTCGTCTTCGCCGCCTCCACCGTCCTCACCCTGCTGCTGTGGCTGCTGGCCGTGGCCAAGCGGGCCGTCCGCGGAGTCCCCCTCGCCACCGCCATCGGCGAAGCCGTCGGCTTTCTCTGGCTCACCGTCCTGGCCTCCGCCTTCACCCCGCTGATCCTCTACACCGTCGTCTCGGCCACCGACGGCATCACCGACGTCCTCGCCAAGGCCACCGGCGACCAGACCGACACGTTCTTCGGCACCTTCTCCGAAGCCCTCAAGAAGGGCGAGGACATCGGCGGTGGCCCGATCATGCTGATCGTGGTCTCCCTGGTCTCCATCCTCGCCGCCGGCGTCCTGTGGCTGGAGCTGGTCATCAGGGCCGCCCTCCTCTACGTCGGCGCCCTGCTCGGCACGGTCGTCTACGCCGGCCTCGTCGACAAGAACCTCTGGGGACACGTCCGCCGCTGGGCCGGCATCATGATCGCCGTCATCCTGGTCAAACCGGTCATCGTGATCGTGCTCGGCCTCGCCGGAGCCCTCTCCGCCGACGACGGCCCCGACGCCTTCTCCGCCGTCGTCTCCGGACTCGCCATCATCCTGCTCGCCATCTTCGCCAGCGCGATGATCTACCGCTTCGTCCCCGGCTTCGGCGACGAGATCGCCCACTCCCGCAACAACCGCATCATGCAGGGCGCCGAGGGCAAGGCCGCCGCCGTCATCAGCTCCCCGGCGACCCTCGTCGCCCAGGGCATCAAGACCCACAGCACCCGCGCCGACAGCAACGGCGGTGGCGCGTCCGCCTCCGGCGGCCCCCGCCCCGCCAACCAGGCCGCCGGCGGCGTCGCCGCGCACAGCACGCGCCCCTCGAACGGAGGCGGCGGATCTGTCCCCTCCGCCGCACCCGCACCCCGCTCCAGCAGCACCGTGAACACCCCGCACGCCAGCAACACACGCAACAGCAGTACCAACCGCACGGGAGGTGAAGGGCGTTGACGACTGATTCCCACGTGTCCCACGCGGTCACGCCCCGCCGTACATACCTGATCGGCCGCGCCCGGCCGAACGCGATCGTCGGCCGCAACCGCGAGTCCGGCGAGATCGCGCTCATCGTCGTCGGCGCGTTCCTCGGCATGATGTGCGGCCTCCTCGTCCCCGTCCTCACCCTGCGCATCGTGCTCCTGGCCGGCTTCCCGATGATCGCGCTGGCCGCCGTGTACGTCCCGTACAAGCACCGCACGTTCTACAAGTGGTTCGAGATCAACCGCAGCTACAAGCGGACCCTGCGCCAGGGCACCGTCTACCGCTCCGCCGCCATGGAGGCCGGCACCCGCCTCGACGGCCGCGAGGTCGAGGTCGGCCCGCCGCCCGGCATCGGCCGCATCACCTGGCTGGCCGCCCCCTTCGGCCCGGACGAGATCGCCGTCCTGCTGCACGCCGACCGCCGCACCGTCACCGCCGCGATCGAGATCGAGGGCCCCGGCGTCGGCCTGCGCGACAGCGAGGACCAGGAGGCCCTCGTCGACCGCTTCGGCACCCTCCTCAAGCACGTGGCCAACGGCGACGGCTTCGTCACCCGCCTCCAGATGCTCGCCCGCACCCTCCCCGCCGACCCCGACGCCCACGCCAAGGACGTCGCCCAGCGCGGCGACGACAAGGCCCTGCCCTGGCTCCAGTCGTCGTACGACCAGCTCCAGTCCATGGTGTCGACGAGCAGCGAACAGCACCGCGCCTACCTCGTCGCCTGCATGCACTACACCCGCGAGCTCGCCGCCGAGGCCCACGCCATGGCCCGCGCCGCCCGCCCCCAGAACGGCCGCAAACTGGACCGCGACGCCGGCCTCGCCGTCGTCATGGCCCGCGAGCTGACCGACATCTGCTCCCGCCTCCAGGAGGCGGACATCCGCGTCCGCCAGCCGCTCGGCCAGGGCCGCCTCGCCTCGCTCGTCCACTCCATGTACGACCCGGACCACCCCATCGACCACATCCAGGCGATGACCCAGCGCAACGCCTGGCCGGCCGAACTGGACGCCATGGAGCCCACCTTCCTCCAGGCCAAGACCCGCGAGTCCGCCACCCGTGCCCCCTGGTGTCACGCCACCGCCTGGATCAAGGAGTGGCCGATGACCCCGGTCGGCGTGAACTTCCTCGCCCCGCTCCTGGTCCACACCCCGGACGTCATCCGCACGGTCGCCGTCACCATGGACCTCGAACCCACCGAGGTCGCCATCGAACGCATGCTGACCGAGAAGACCAACGACGAGGCCGAGGCCAGCCGCGCCGCCAAGATGAACCGCACCGTCGACCCACGCGACGTGGCCGCCCACTCCCGCCTCGACCAGCGCGGCGAGGACCTCGCCAGTGGCGCCGCCGGCGTCAACCTGGTCGGCTACATCACCGTCTCCTCCCGCTCCCCCGAGGCCCTCGCCCGCGACAAGCGGACGATAAGGGCGTCGGCGGGCAAGTCGTACCTGAAGCTGGAGTGGTGCGACCGAGAGCACCACCGCGCCTTCGTGAACACGCTTCCGTTCGCCACCGGCATCCGAAGGTAGGACTCCACATGCGGGACCCGCTGACCGTCCTCACCGACGCCTTCACGTCCTTCCTCTTCGGCAAGGTCGAGACGACCCGCCTGCCCGTGCGCACCTCCACCGGCCAGGCGCAGGCGGTCTACCTCCCGACCGCCGCCCCCGGCCTCGGCGACTCGGGCGTGATCATCGGCCGCGAGGTCTACTCCGGCAAGGGCTACATCTACGACCCGTTCCAGCTGTACGGCCAACAGCTCCCGGCCCCGCACTGGCTGGTCCTCGGCGAGTCCGGCAACGGCAAGTCGGCCCTGGAGAAGACCTACGTCCTGCGCCAGCTGCGCTTCCGTGACCGCCAGGTCGTCGTCCTGGACGCCCAGGGCGAGGACGGCGTCGGCGAATGGAACCTCATCGCGGAAGCGCTGGGGATAACCCCCATCCGCCTGGACCCCATGGCCGCCCTGGACCACGGGATCCGCCTCAACCCCCTGGACCCGTCGATCACCACGACCGGCCAGCTCGCCCTGCTCAGGACGATCATCGAAGTGGCGATGGGCCACGGCCTGGACGAACGCTCCGGCTTCGCCCTCAAGGTCGCGCACGCCTACGTCAACGAGACGATCGTCGAACGCCAGCCGGTCCTGTCCGACATCGTCGAACAGCTCCGCCACCCCGAACCCGAGTCGGCGGAGGCGATGAACGTCGCCATAGACGACGTACGGGCCTGGGGCCTGGACGTGGCGCTGGTCCTGGACCGCCTGGTCGACGGTGACCTGCGCGGCATGTTCGACGGCCCCACCACGGTCGGCATCGACCTGGACGCCCCACTGATCGTCTTCGACCTCTCCCACATCGACCGCAACTCCATCGCCATGCCCATCCTCATGGCGATCGTCGGCGTGTGGCTGGAGCACACCTGGATCCGCCCCGACCGGAAGAAGCGCATCTTCCTGGTCGAGGAGGCCTGGCACATCATCAACAGCCCGTTCGTGGCCCAGCTGTTCCAGCGCCTGCTGAAGTTCGGCCGCCGACTCGGCCTGTCCTTCGTGGCGGTCGTCCACCACCTGTCCGACGTGGTGGACGGCGCGGCGGCCAAGGAAGCCGCGGCGATCCTGAAGATGGCCTCGACCCGGACGATCTACGCCCAGAAAGCCGACGAGGCCAGGGCGACGGGCCGCGTCCTGGGCCTGCCCCGGTGGGCCGTGGAGATCATCCCGACCCTCACCCCCGGCATCGCCGTCTGGGACGTCAACGGCAACGTCCAGGTCGTCAAACACCTGGTCACCGAGACGGAACGCCCTCTGGTCTTCACCGACCGCGCGATGACCGAGTCGTCCACCGACCTCATCCGCGACGACGACGCGCTGCGTGCCGCCGAACGAGAGGCCGAGGAACGGGCGGCGGCCTTCATGGAACAGCACATTGCCGACTTGGACGGCTCGTCCGAGTCGACGGTGGCGTAGGCGGAGGCGTCCATGAGACCGGGCGACGGCCGCCGGAACGGTCAGGGAGGCCAGGGAGCCCAGGGCGGCGTCCCCGACGGCCTCCTGGTCGGCATACTCGCGTTCCTGCTGGGCATGACCCTGCTGGTCTGGACGGCCACCGGCCTGGCAGCCGTCTTCTCCCACGGCTCCTGGCCCCCCGGCGTCACCTTCGCCCGCACTCCCCTGGCCATGCGCCGGCTCGTCGCCCAGCCCCACGACATCGCCGGCGCCTGGCCCTCCACCCCACCCACCGCGCTCTCCGGCTACGGCCTCTTCTGGGGCCTGTTCATCGGCCAGCTGATGATCCTGCTCGTCCTGACCGTGTTCGTCCTGGGCACGGTGGCACGGTGGCGGGCCGTACGCGCCCGCAACAGAACGACGCTTCCCGCACCGAAACCTGCACCGGAACCGACACCGACACCGACCACCGCGCCGGAACCGACACCGGCACCCGCACCCGCGCCGGCCCATGAACGGCACGAGGTCCCGCTGCCGAGGACCGAACCCGAACCCGGGCACCAGCGACCGCGACCCGAGCCGCTCACCCCTCCCCAGCCCGGACGGTCGGCCGTGGGATGGGAGACGAACCGTCCCGAGGGCCCGGTCCTCTACGCACCGGCTGAGACGCGACACCCGACCGCGGCCCGGGCCGTCCGCGACGCGGAGGGCCCGGCCCTCGTCGTCACCTCCAACCCCGCCCTCTGGCAGGACACCAAGGACGCCCGAGCCAAACTCGGCCCCGTCCTCCTCTACGACCCCGCACACCTCTGCGACACCCCGGCCCGCCTGCACTGGTCCCCCACCGCCGGCTGCGAGGACAGGAGGACCGCCGCGGCCAGAGCGACCGCCCTGCTGACGCCCGTCCGCCCCACCGCCAAGATTGACCAGGCCGTCACCGACACCGCCGAAACCCTGCTGCGCAGCTACCTCCACGCGGCCGCGGTCGACGGCCGCACCATCCGCCACGTGCACCGCTGGTCCCAGGGCACCGGAATCCAGGAGGCGGTCCGCACCCTCCGTACGAACCGGAAGGCGGCCCCCGGTTCCGCCGGCGAACTGGAAGCCGCTCTCACGGCCCACCCCGAGCGCCGGGACATCGCCCAGGAGCTGGCCACCCGCGCCCTGGCCGCCCTGTCCACGGTGAACATCCGCGAGGCGTGCACTCCCAACCGAACCGATGCCCTCGCCTTGGATTCCTTCGTCAATGAAGGGGGAACGCTTTATGTGGTCGGTGAATCCATCGAGGACCCGAGGACCAGCCCCGGCGCGATGCCCTTCCTCACGGCCCTCGTCTCCAGCGTGGTCGAGCGCGGCCGGCGCATGGCCGAACGGTCATCCTCCGGTCGCCTCGACCCACCACTGACCCTGGTCCTCGACGACATCGCGGCCGTGGCCCCGCTCCCCGACCTCCCGGACCTCCTCGCCGTCGGAGCCGACCGGGGCCTGCCCACCCTGGCTCTCCTCCGCTCCCGCGAACAGGCCCGCACCCGCTGGCCCCACACAGAACTGCCGGTCTAGGCCCTGTCGTTTGGCCCCGCGACGCCGGGATGATCCAAACGACAGGGCCTAGCCGCCCGGTTGGATGTGAGCGGGCTCCAGCACGAACTCCAGCTCCCGCCCGTCCGGGTCCGCCGCCAACGGCACGATCACCCCGCTCGGCACGAACCCGGCCCGCCGGTAGAAGGTCTGCGCCCGCCCGTTGTCCTCGTGCACGATCAGCCGCACCCGTTCCGCCCCACGCCCCCACGCCCACTCCAGCGCGGCGTCGAACAGCACCTCGGTCAGTCCTATCCCCCGGTACTCGGGCCGCACGAACACCCCGACGACATGCCCCTGTCGCCGCTCGACCGGAAACCCGGCCCAGTCCCTGCTCCCGGCCTCCTCGAGCAGCACCGTCACCGTCCCGACCCATTCCCCGTCGGGGCCCTCGGCGATGACCTGCTGCGCCCCCTGCGCGCCCTCGGCCACCCTCGCCGTCCGCTCCCGCCAGAAGGACTCCGGCTTCGCCACCGCCTCCTCGTACGACTCCAGGAAGGCGAGGTGCGCGACGGGGTCCCGCAACGCCAGCAGCCGCAACTCCCGCGCGGCGGCCCACTCCTCGACACGCACGGACCGGATCACATAGCTCATGCCGGCCACGGTAGTACCCGGGTACTACGCCCTCACCCCATATAAGTCCCCCGCCGGACGCCCTCCGGCTCCGATTACCCGATCATGGATTTCGTGCCGCAGGACAGGGACACCACCGAGCCACTCACCCGACACGTCCAACACGTCGTACGGCGGGTCCAGGCCTTCGACCGACGCCGCCCGCTCCTGTGGGACCTCCTCCTGACCGGCTCCTGGACGACGGCCGCCCTGGTCGACTACACCGGCGGCTGGCTCAACGTCACCCGCAACCCCGACACCCCGCTCCCGCTGGTCCTCGTCCTGACCCTCGGCCTCTCGGTCCCCCTCCTGTGGCGACGCGCCCACCCCACGGCCGTGTTCCTCGTCATGGCCCCGTTCGCCCTCGTCAACGCCTGGACCGGAGCCGCCCTCCAGGCCGCCATGCTCCAGTTGATCGTCGTCTTCCACCTCGCCCTGCGCCGTCCGCTGCACCACCTGTGGTGGACGGCGTTGATCGTCGCGGACGCGGTCGTCCTGGCCGCCCGCCATCCCAGGGGCAGCGCCGACCAGGACGTCGTCCCGGTCCTGATGACGCTCGTCGTGGCCGCGGCTCTCGGCATCACGGTCCGCACCCGCCGCAACTACACCGAGGCCCTGGAGGACCGCGCCCGCCGCTTGGAGACCGAACGCGATCAGCAGGCCCGCCTCGCCGCCGCCGCCGAACGCACCCGCATCGCCCGCGAGATGCACGACATCATCGGCCACAACCTCTCCGTCATCACCGGCCTTGCCGACGGCGGCCGCTACGCCGCCGGCAAGTCCCCCGAACGGGCCGCGCAGGCCCTCGACGCGATCGCCACCACCAGCCGCCAGGCCCTCGGTGAACTGCGCCGCCTCCTGGACGTCCTGCGCGAGGAGGACACGACAGCCCAGCATCCCGACCTCACCCCCCAACCCGGCCTCACCGACCTCGACCAGCTCCTGGACGGCGTCCGCGCGGCCGGCCTGCCCGTCAGCACCACCGTCCACGGCACCCCCGCCATCGCCCCGGGCCGCCAGCTCACCGTCTACCGGGTCATCCAGGAGGCCCTCACCAACACCCTGAAACACGCCGGACCCGACGCCACCTCGGACATCACCGTCACCTACGCCGCGACAGGCGCCGTCACCGTCACGGTCACCGACACCGGCCACGGCGGCCCAGCCCCCTCGGGCAGCGGCCGGGGCCTGCACGGAATGCGCGAACGCACCGCCCTGTACGGCGGCACACTCGAGGCCGGCCCCCGCTCGCACCCCGAGCGGGGCTGGCGCGTCCATCTGCACCTACCGGAGGAATCCCCGCAGTGACCACCGTCCTCATCGCCGACGACCAGCCCCTCCAGCGCCTGGGTTTCCGCATGCTGCTGGAGAGCCAGGACGACCTTTCGGTGGTGTCCGAGGCGAACAACGGCACCGAGGCGGTCCGCCTGACGTCCGAACTCCGCCCTGATGTCGTCCTGATGGACGTCCGTATGCCCGGCCTGGACGGCATCGAGGCCACCCGACGCATCACCGCCACCGGCGACCGCACCCGCGTCCTGATCCTCACGACGTTCGACCTTGACGAGTACGCGTACGCGGGTCTGCGGGCCGGCGCCTCCGGGTTCCTGGTCAAGGACGCCCAGCCGGAGGAGCTCCTGGCGGGCGTCCGCGCGGTCGCGACGGGCGACGCGGTGGTGGCCCCTAGCCTGACCCGCCGCCTCCTGGACGCCTACGTCGACCACCTGCCGGCCGGAGTCGACTCCGGCCCTTCCGCACCGCACCCCCGTCTGGCCACGCTGACGGACCGGGAACGCGAAATCCTCACCGTCATCGGCAAAGGCTGGACGAACACGGAAATAGCCGAGCGCTTCCACTTGGCGGAGTCCACGGTGAAAACCCATGTGGGTCGCATCCTGGCGAAGACGGGCTCCCGTGACCGCATCCAGGCGGTGATCCTGGCGTACGAAACGAAACTGGTCCGCCCCTGAACGCAGAAAACCCCCGCACCAACGGTGCGGGGGTTTCCCTCAAAGTTTGTTCGGCGGCGTCCT
>NZ_BQUN01000079.1 GCF_026008495.1 Streptomyces sp. A012304 | reverse complement strand
CGCGAGGGGCGGGCGACGGCCGTGGCGGGGACGACAGGGCTGCGGGCAGCGGCCGTGACGGGGGCGCACGGGCGGCCGACGGCCATGGCGGGGACGAAAGGGCGCCGGGCAGCGCCCATGACGGGACCGCACGGGCGGCGGGCTGCGGCCGTCACAGGGGCGCGCGGGTGGCGGGGGGCCGGGGTGAGGGCGACGGTGGGTCGGTGGGGGCGTGGCGCGCTACGGCTCCGCCTCGAACAGGCGGGCCACTTCCGGATACCGGGTCACGACGTGGACGGTCCAGTCGGGGTCGGCGGTGAGGGCGTCCTCGATGGACCAGATCAGCCACTCCGCGCTGGTCCTGCGCTCCAGCCCGCCCCGGCCCGCGCCGAGCAGCGGGAAGCAGAGGGAGCGCAGACCGGGCAGGCCGTCGGCGCGTTCCCGGCGGGCGCGGGCGAAGCAGGCGGCGACCGCGGTGGCGATGCTCTGCGGGTCGACGCGATATCCGCGGCCGTCGGGCACGGCCAGGGCCGCGTGGTAGACGCGCCGCACCCCGCGGTCGGCGAGGGCGCCCGGGCCGGTGGGCACCACGGTCCCCGGCTTCAGCGGCAGCACTCCGGGCCGGGCCCGCACCCAGGCGGCCAGCTCCTCCGCCAGCACGTCCGTCACCGGGCCCTCGGGGGAACAGCCCACGACGGCCGCGCGGCGCAGCGAACCGGAGACGGTCGGCCGGAACGACTTGGACATCTCCAGGTGGACGTTCTCGGAGGAGACGAGGACGTCGATGTCCCGCAGCAGCTCCATGGGCGATATGTGGACGGTCACCGGGTGGCTCCCGGCCCGGCCGGGCAGGCCGGTGTGCGGGACGTGGGCGGGCAGCGGTTCGGGCGTCCGGGCCGGCCTGCGGCCCGGCACCGCCGTGCGCCGGGAGCGCGCGCCGGGCTCGCGGGCCTCGGCGAGCACCGCTCCGGCGAGCTGCTCGACGACCTGCTTCTCCTGGCTGTGCCGGAAGCGCTCGTCGCTCACCCCGTAGACCTGGGCGGCCGCCCGGCGCCGGTCGGAGGCGGGAGCGCCGCGGCGGCCGGGCAGCAGCCCGAAGGTGCAGTGGGCGGCACGGCCGATGAGGTCGTCGGTGCCGAGGCGTTCGGCCGCCGCGCGTATCAGCCGCTCCGCCCCGTCGGCCAGGTCGTCCTCGCCCACGGCGTACCCGGCGTGCAAAGCGACCGCGCGCAGTCCCTCGGGCACCAGCGTCTGCAACGCGGGCAGGCCCCCGCGGCGCAGGGCGCGCAGTTCTTGTACGAGGTCGGCACGGTCCGGCAGACCATCAGGGTTCATGCCGGTCAACATATCCGCGCCCGTGCCGGGAGCGCCGGGTGTTCAGGGAGTGCGCGGTGGAACGGAACGGCGGGCCGTGGGAGTCGCCGTTCGTCTCCGCCGCGAGTTCTCGGCGTGCCGTCGTACCGGGCAATTACGGGGGCGGTGGCCACGGGGGCCGATCCCGACCGAAATCGCATACGTATCCGAATTCATTTTCCCTTCTCGGACCGCAGGGTCCTTTCCGTCCGCAGGTGAATGCACATGACGTTTCCCGCCGATCCCGGTGGTGGTCCTTGTGGTCCCGACGAGGGCCTGGTGCCGCCCACATTGTTCGAACCGGAGCCGTCCGCCGGTGGAATACCCGCGCCCGATCCGCGGGGCGACCCGAGCAGGCTGCCGCCCTCGCTGGCCGGCCGGTTCCTGGTGCGGGAGCGGCTGCCGCGGCGCGGTGAGCGGACCGTGCACCGGGCCGACGAGGACGGGCGCTCCGCCGAGCTGCGGGCCGCCGTGTTCCGGGTCATCGACCAGGAGGCCGAGGGTCCGGACGCCGAGCGGGTGGTGAAGTGGTTCCACCCCGAGGCCGCCCCCGACGAGGAGGTGACCCGGCTGCTGCTGTCCCGGCCGTCACACGAGGGACTGTCGTACGTCCTGGAGCAGGGCAGGGCGCGGGGGGCGCCGTACCACGTGCTGCCCTCGCACGGCAGCACGGACCTCGCGACCCGTCTGCGGGACCGGGGCGCGCTCTCGTCCGAGCAGCTGCGGGCGCTGGTGCGCCGGCTGCACGGGGCGCTGACCGCGCTGCACGCGGCGGGCGTGGTGCACCGGGACGTCAAGCCGTCCAACCTCGTCCTCGGCGACTACGCGCGGCCCGCCGAGGGACTGGTGCTGATCGACTACGGCATCTCGCTCGCGGGCCGGTTCCCCCGCCAGGCGAACGGCGCCTGGGCGGGCACCCCGCGGTACGCCTCCCCGCAGGCGCTGCTGCGGTTGCAGATCGTGCGGCCGGCGGACGACTGGTGGTCGCTGGGGATGGTCGTCGCGGAGGCCGCGCGCGGCCGGCACCCGATCGAGCACCACCAGCCCGCGTCGGTGATGGAGGCGGTCCAGGCCGGTGCCGTGGAGCTGGGTGACATCCCCGACCCGCACGTCCGGCTGCTGTGCCGGGGGCTGCTGACCCCGCGTCCGGAGGACCGCTGGGGGACCGAGGAGGTCGCCGAGTGGCTGGCGGGCGGCACGCCCGAGGTGGTCTCGGCACCGGCGTACGCGCCCGGTACGGCGGCGGGGGCCGGGGCTGGAGGTGCCGGGCCGGCGGGCGGGCCGTCGGGGGTGCCGCCGTTCCAGCACGCCGGGCGGACCTTCACCGAACCCGCCCGGCTGGGCGAGGAGTTCGACGCCGACTGGCCGACCATGATCCGCCGGCTGAGCCGGATCAAGGAGCGGGAGCGGCTGGCCCGCTGGCTCGCCGCGTTCCGCCCCGAGAGGGACCCCGAGCGGGCCGAGGCCCTCGACGGGCTGCTGACGGAGCTGCGGCGGCGCAGACCCGACCCGGGGATGCCGATTGACCTGATCGGCTGGATGGCCCCGCACCTGGAGCCCGGTTACCGCGGCATCCCGCTGGGCGTGGGCGACCTGGTGGTCTTCGCCGGACGGGCGGCCGACGGCGACCGGCAGTGCGTCGACGTCATGACCCAGCTCTTCGAGCACCGGCTGCTGTCGCGGCTGTCCCGGCGGCGCGGCGGCGAGGAGCTGGACCACGTCGAGCGGCGCTGGCACGCCCTGCACGAGCAGTGGGAGACGGCCACCGCCCGGCTCAGCCAGATTCCCGAACTGGCCGACGACCGGGAGGCGCTGCACGCCGCGACCGGCGCCGGCCCGGCCCTGACGGCGGAGCTGCTGCATCTGGCCGCGGCCCCGGCGGCGGCCACGCGGACGCTGCGCGAGCGGCTGGAGCGCGGTCTGCGCGCGCTGCCCGCCCGGGTGCCCTGGTTCGCCCGCCTGGCCGAGCGCGCCGACGAGCCCGTACGGCTGCTGCTCGTGGTGCGGCTGCATCCGCTGGCCGTGGCGCAGGCCCGGGAGACACGGCTGGCCCGGGAGCGGCAGCGGCGGCTCGCGGCCACCGACGCCCGCTCGCGCCATCAGCGGCTGGTGCAGCGTCGGCTGGAGCTGCCGGTGGTGCTCGGCCGCGCCGCCGGCGGCGCGCTGCTGCTGTTCTTCCCGCACGCCTTCCTGGTCGGCCTGGCCGATGTCGCCGACCGGGCGCCGCAGACCACCGTGCTCCTCGCCTGGCTGCTGAGCGTGCCGTCGCTGGCGGCGCTGCTCGCCGTGGAGTGCTGGACCGCCTGGTACATCGGCCCGCTGTACCACCCCCGGTACTCGCTGTTCGGCCTGCTGAGCCGCCGTGCGCTGCCGCTGACGAGCCGGATGACCTTCCGCGGCCCGCGCGGCTACCTCTGGGCGGGCCTCGGCCTGGTGGCGCTCGCGGCGACCGTCCTCGGCTCGTTCCTGCTGGCGGTGTGGATCTGGCCGGCCGCGACCGTGCTGGGCCTGCTGGTATCGGCGGTCCTGCGGGTGCGGGCCTGGAACAGACAGCTGGCACAGGCCCGCGGCGGCGGCCGCGCCCTGGGCACGCCGGCCGACCCGGGCGGCGGCCGCTTGCCCCGGCCCCGCGTACCCGCCCCCGCCCGGTCGTCCTCCGACGCCCCCACCGGAGGAACGGCATGAGCGGCGCACACCTCGGCGGCGCGACGCCGGCACTGGTACTGACGCCGGCACTGGTATTGACGCCGGCACTGGTACTGACGCCGGCACTCACGTCGGTGGCGGCACCGGTGCCGGCACCGGCCCGGACACCGCGTCCCCGTCGACGCCCCCCGTCCCACACCCCCACCGGAGGATTGGCGTGAGCAGCGGATACGCCGGAACCGACCTCTTCGCCGTCATGCCGGACGTCTCGGCGGCCGGCTACCAGCCCGACGCGGCGGGGCTGAGCCTGCCCGACACCGGGAGCGTCCCGGACGTCCCGGACGTCACGGGCGTCACGGACGCGGCCGCTGGGCAGGTGGGCGACGCCCTCGGAGAGGTGTCGGGCGCGGTCGCGGACCACCTCCAGGACCTGGTCGTACCCGCGCTCATCGGGCTGGCCGACCTCAGCGGGGCGCTGCTCGTGACCCGGCTCGCGCTGCGCGGCACGATGGCGCTGGCGGCGTTCAACAACAAGGTCGCCGCCGAGCAGGAGGCCATGGCCCGGCGGCAGATGGCGCTGGCGGAGGGCAGCGAGTGCTGGCGGCGCGCGGCGGAGACCGCGGCCGGCCTGAACGCCCGGATCACGGTCCTGGGGCTGGACCCCTCCGGCCCGGGCGACCCCCCGCTGCCCGCCCCGGTGCAGCCCGTCGGCGTCCCGCTCGACCTGCTGTGGAAGCGGCTGGCCGAGACCGAGCGGGCCGTGCGCCGGGTGGAGGCGCAGCGCGCGTCCCGGGCCAGCGCGCGCCTGCCCTTCCATCTGGGCGACGACCAGGAGAGCACCGCCTGGTACGACCGGCTGCGCGAGCGCCGCCGCCAGGCGCTGCTGCGGTACGCCGACGGCGGCCCGCCGCCCGGGGAGACGGCGGAGCCCGCGCGGGAACCGGCGGCGGCGCGGACGGGCGCCCTCACCGAGGAGGACGTCCTGCGCGAGGGCGCCGCGCTGCTGGCCGAACTGCCGCTGGCGTTCACCGGCCAGAGCCGGGACCTGATCGACGACTGCCTGGAGGAGGCCCGGCGGGCGGTGCGGCGGCGGCCCGCGTCGGTGCGGCTCTACCTGGACGAGGCCGCGCTCATCGCCCGGGGTGAGGCCGAGCGGGCGCGGCGCGCGCAGTCCGCCCGCCAGGACGCCGCGCTGCGCCTCCAGGCGCTGACGGCGCCCGCGCCCGAGGGCGTCGACCCGCTGCCGGACGCGTCCGCCGCGATCGACGTGCTGCGGCACGCCCTGCGGACCGGCGTCGCGCCCTCGGGCCCGGACGAACGGACCGTGCGGCAGGCCGTGGTGACCCGCTCCGCCGCCCTGCACCGCGCCTACCTGGTGGCCGCGTTGCGCCGGGCGACCGAGCGCTGGGGGGACGGCTCGGTGCACGCCCGGGCCGACGCCGAGCACTGGGACTTCGCGCCCGCCGCCTGGGGCGGGCGGTACTGGCTGCGGGTCCGCCTCACCGCGACCGGCCAGGCCCGGGTCTTCACCATGCGCCGCCCGCTGACCCCGCAGGAGGCCGCCGACCATGAGGTCGTCGCCCACTGGGAGGCCCTGGACGCCGAGCGGTGCGCGGAGAGCGCCGGGTACGTGGACGAGCTGGGCCTGTTGACCGAGACGGAGGGTGTCCGGGCGGAGTTCACCTGGTCCAGGGGCCAGGTCCTGACCGGCGAACCGGCGCCGGGCCTCACCGAGTCGGCCGCGCGGAGCCAGACCCGCGGGAACAGACGCCCGGGCTCCGGCCCCCGCCACCGGCACCGCGACGACTGACGCCCGGTGACGGCGCTACCCGACGGAACCGAAAACCGATGACGACGCCGCCACTACCGCACAGACGACTGGGTGACCGGCGCCACCCCGACCGCACGGACAGCCACGACCGGCGCCGCCCCGACCACGCAGACGCCCGGCGACGGCGCCGCCCCCCACCGCACAGACGCCCGGCGACGGCGCCACCCCGACCGCACGAATGACCGGCGACCGGCTCCACCCCGACCGCACCGCCCCGGAGGACCCTTGACCAGCTTCCCCGCCGCCTCGCCGCGTCTGAGCAAGGCCGTCGTGACCCAGACCCTGATGCCGCCCTTCGCGGCCGAACTCCTCGCCACGCTCAGCGTCCACGCCCAGTACGTGCTGCACGGCAACGTCCGCGACGACCACCTGGTCGCCGACGTCCTGGACGACGGCGGCCGGCGCAATCGCGCCCTGCCCCTGGTGGAGCTGCTGTGGGAGGGACTCCAGCGCGCCGGGTACAAATGCCTGCTGCGCTACGACCCGGTGGACGGGTTCGACGTCCTGAGGAGCCATGACGGGCTGGACATGAACACCGTGCTCCAGCGCAACACCCGCCGCCTGCCCGGCCGTTCGAACGAGCAGGGCGGCGGCCAGGTGGCCCGGGTCATCGAGTCGTTCTCCAAGGGCTGGGCCGGCGAGCGGCCCGGCCCGCCCCAGGACCATCCCCGCTACGACGACTACCAGCGGCCGGTGCCCGCCGCCCTGCTCGTCGACTACGCCTCCCGGATCCCCACCCAGGTCAACCAGCTCAGCGACGACGAGCGGACGTTCTTCCTGCACTGTCTGCGGACCGCCGAGCGGGCGACGGCCTTCCCCCGCCCCAAGACGGGCCGCGAGCTGTTCAACCCGGTCATCTGGCTGGCGGACGGCGAACGGGACCTGCCCGCCTGGCTGGTCACCAGCAGCGTCCGGGTGCGCAGCATCGGCGTGCCGCTGCCGGACCTCGGCCAGCGCCGCCGTATGGCCGCCCTGCTCGCCGCGCGGGCCGGCGCGCCGCACAACGACCGGGAGCTGGACGTGGGCCCGCTGCTGAAGGACGCGGTCCGGGAGAGCCCGACGGACGAGGACGTCGAGCGGTTCGCGCGGGCGGCCAGCGGGCTCACGCTGCGCGCCATGCGGGAGAGCATGCGGCTGGCCCGGGCCCGCCGTATCCCGTTCGCCGAGATGGACCAGGCCGTGCGCGTCTACGAGCTGGGCGTCAGCCGCAACCCGTGGACGGGCGGCGCGGTGGCCGAGAGCATCCGGGACGGCGAGGCCTACATCGGCGGCCGGGTGCAGGGGCAGGAGAAGGCGGTCACGCAGACCCTGGACGTGCTGAAGCGGGCCGCGCTCGGCCTGTCCGGCGCGCAGGCGTCGTCGGCGTCCGTGCACCGGCCCCGAGGCGTGCTCTTCTTCGCCGGGCCGACCGGCACCGGCAAGACGGAGCTGGCGAAGGCGGTGGCGACCACCCTGTTCGGTTCGGAGGACGCCTGTCTGCGTTTCGACATGAGCGAGTTCTCCGCCCCCCACTCGGCGGACCGCCTGGTGGGCGCGCCGCCGGGATACGTCGGCTACGAGGCGGGCGGCGAGCTGACCCGCGCGGTGCGCGAGGACCCCTTCCGAGTCGTGCTCTTCGACGAGATCGACAAGGCGGACAAGGGCGTCCTGGACAAGTTCCTCCAGGTACTGGAGGACGGCCGGCTGACGGACGGCCAGGGCGTGACGACGTACTTCAGCGAGTGCGTCCTGATCTTCACGTCCAACCTGGGCGTGCACGGCCCGTCGGGCACGGACGGGCGGCCCCTGTCCTCCCGGGGCGGCCAGGAGCGGCTGCCGGAGACGCCCGAGGAGCGCGCGCGGTTCGAGCGGGAGATCCTCGGCAACGTCCGCCACCACTTCGAGCACACCCTGAAACGGCCGGAGCTGCTCAACCGGCTCGGCGGCAACATCGTCGTCTTCCAGTACATCGACGAGCCCACCGCCCACCGCATCTTCAAAGGGCAGCTGAGCAACATCGTCGCCCACATGGAACGGCAGGGCGGCCTGCGGCTGCGGGTGCTGCCCGAGGCCGAGAAGGTCCTCGCCGACGCCTGCACCCGGGACCGTCACAACGGCGGCCGGGGCATCGGCATGAAACTGGAGACCCACCTCATCAACCCGCTGGCCCGCGGGGTGTTCGACCTCGGTGTCGACCTGACCCCGGGCACGGTGGTCACCGTCTCCCGCGTCACCCTCCACCCCGACGGCAGGGTCGACCTCGCCCTGGACGCCGAGCCCGCCGAGCGGCCGCAGCAGCGCCGGCCGGCCTGGTGAGCGGGCCCGACACCCCCCGCCCGGTCGACAAGTCCCTCGCGGACGACGTCTTCTTCGACGACGAGCGGGAGGACGACGACTTCGGGTACGGCGGGGACGGTGATTATGGGTACGCCGGTGACGGCGAGAGGTTCGGACCCGAGCCGCCGGAGTGGGTCGACCCTCCGCCGGCGCCGTCACCGCAGGTCCCCGCCGCGTTCGACCGTCCCTGCTGGTCCCCGTCCTGCGGGGCGACCGTGCCGGGCGGGGCGGCGGCCTGCCCGGAGTGCCAGGAGTCGGTCCGGCATCTGCGGCTGATCAGTACCCGCCCGCCGGTCGACCTGCGGCACGGCACCGGCGGCCCGCTGAACCTGGGCCGCGATCCGCTGTGGGCGCCCGCCGTGGCCGCGGACCTCGACGGCGAGCCGGGCGTGTCCCGCCGTCACGCCAGCATCGAGCTGACCCCGGACGACGGGGCGTGGCTGACGGAGCCCTCCGGCGGCACCACGAACGGCACCTTCGTCAACGGCGTCCGCGTGGAGGCCGGCCGGCGGGTCCGGGTGGGCGACGGGGACACCGTCCGGCTCGGCCGCCACTGCGCGTTCACGCTGCTGCTGGTGGAGCCGGCCGGGTAGCCGGCTCCCCGGTCAGTCGGCCTCCTCCGGCCGTACGACGGCGGCCCGCAGCGGGACCAGCAGCCGGTTGGCCTCCGACACCCCTGAGCGGGTGGAGAGGTCATGGCTGATCAGCGGCTCGCTCAGACAGGACTCGACGCCGCAGCGGTCCCCGAACAGCACCAGCGCCTCCCGCGGCCGGTGGCGGCGGGACTGCCAGAGCAGGCCCTGCGCGGTCTTGGCCTGCCGACGCAGCTCCTGCGCCCAGTACCGGGTGCGCGGATAGTCGTCCGGCTCGGAGTCGAGCAGCCAGGTGGTCTGGCAGACGGCCGCGAGGTCCTCCTCGGTGCGCAGCGAGATGAGCGTCAGCTCGGCGGTCGTGACGACCTGACTGAGGGTGTACCGGCGGGCGAGCGCCCACGGCACGAGCCGGGTGCCGACGACCGGGTCGAAGTCCATCGACCGCAGCAGCACCTCGGCCAGCGCGGTCGTGGGCTCGCGGGTGGCGTACAGGTAGGGGTAGGGGTCCTCGGCGGTGCAGTCGAAGCGGCTGCCGTCGAACAGGGTGTGCGCCTCGACTGCCTTGAAGCCGGTGGCCGGGTAGCTGGAGCGGTGGCAGCGCCACAGCGGGGCGCCGGCCGGGAGGACCGTGACCCGGGGGACCATGGTGACCGCCGGGGGGATCTGCCGCGTCATCGGCCGTCCTCCCCCACCAGGGCCAGCGCGGCGTCCGCCAGCCGATCGTCCGGCACCCGCCCGAGCAGCGAGGCGGGCGCCCCGCCCAGCCAGGAGTTGCCGCCCAGCCACCAGTCGGCGGCGCCCCAGGGGTCGATGTCGGCGAGCAGCATGCGGTTGATCCGTACGACGATGTCGCGCGGGCGCCCGGTCTCCGGGTCGAACTGGAACTCGGGGCTGCGCCGCCCGTCCTCGGGGTCGGTGAGGACGATGACGTCGGCGGGCCCCGCCCCGGCGGCCGGGGTCCCGGCCGGAGCGGCGGCCCGTGACGGCGCGGCGAGCAGCCGCCGCCGAGCGGCGGCGATGACGACGGCGACGGGGTCGACGGCGTCGGCCGGGGCCGACCGGGCTGGCCGGTCGGCTGGAGCAGGCGGGTCAGCCGGGTGGGCCGGGGCTGGCGGGACCGACGGGTCGACCGGGGCCGGCGGGTCGGCTGCGACCACCGGGTCCCCCGGGCCTGGCGGGACCGACGGGTCCGCCGGGACCAATGGGTCTGCCGGGTCCACCGGGGCATGCGGGTCCGCCGGGGCCAGCGGGTCAGCCGCGACCACCGGGTCTGCCGGGTCAGCCGGGTCCGGGCCCGCCGGGTCCGCCGTAGCTGCGGAGGGAACGGCTTCGAGCGGAGTGCCCGAGGTGTCCTCGCCCCGTTCGGGTGGCGGCGGTCCCTCGCGTTCTCCCGCCGCCGGCGCCGCGTACAGCGCCTCCAGCGCGGCCAGTACCGCGTCCCGCGACGGCGCGACCGGCGCCTCCACAAGGCCGCGCAGGTCGGAGTGGAGCACCCGGCTCAGCTCCCCCGCCTCGTCGGGCACCGGCCACAGCGACCGTACGACGGCCAGCGCGGCCATGCCGGCCCGCTCGGCGTCGGCGCCGGCCTCACGCAGCCGTTCCAGCATGGCCAGGAAGTACTGGTACTGCTCGTCGTCCAGCCACTGTCTGAGCTCCTCGCGGTGCCGGACGAGCAGGGCCAGCAGCTCATTGGTGTCCAACGGTGTTCCCTTCCGAGCGCACGGGTGCGGGGTTGCCCTGGTGGATGAAGGGGGCCCAGGCCTCCACCGGCAGGGCGGGCCTGTTCTTGATGCGGGCGGCCAGCGGCCCGGTCAGGCCGGGAACGGCGGGCCGGTCCGGGTCCAGCGCCCACAGCTGCGTCCGGCGCAACGCCTGCGCGGGATCCGCCCCTTCGGCGAGAAAATGGTGCAGGACGAACATCAGCACGGCCGAACTGGTGTCCGGCACGGTCCACTTGGAGCCGATGACGTCCGCCGCGCCACGGGCCACGAAGGCCGTGGTGAGGGTGAGCGTCTCGTCGTGGTCGCGGGTGCTGAGGTCGGTCTCGCAGGCACTGAGCACCACCAACGGCCCGGCCCCCGCGGCCGGTTCGGCCGAGGGCGCGCCGAGCAGCCGCCGTACGGTGAGGACGCCCGCGTCGTCGCCGTCGCTCCCGGGAGGCCGGCGCAGCAGCAGACCCGAGACGGTGGGCCGGCCGCCGGCGAACCCGTGCACGCTGAACTGCACCAGCGTGGCGGGCCGTGGGTCGGCGCCGCCCGGCAGCAGCGGCAGCAGCTCGTCGGGGGTGCCGTCGATGTGGTCGTTGCGGCTCCAGTAGCCGTAGCAGCGGGCGTCCGGGTAGAAGACCTGCCGCAGCCCATCCACCTCGTGCTCCGCGTACGCCAGGGTGAGGCGGGGGTCGGCGACGAGGACCGGCGCGGCGGCCACCGGGAGCCGCTCGCGCGCGGCGGAGCGCAGGAACTCGGCGCCGGACGCCGCGTAGCTGATGACCGCGTGGTCGACGGCGTACCCGGGCCGCTCCCCCACACGGGTGCCGAGCCGGGCCGCGTGCCAGGGCACGGAACCGAGGTTCCCGGCGGGCAGCAGCACCAGCCGCGCGGGGTCCTCGGACCGGGCCGGCCGCCCGGGCCGTACGACGTCCAGGACCGGGCCCATCACGGCCGGCCCGGCCCAGTCGCACAGCTCCTCCAGTGCCGCTTCCCAGGCCGTCACCGCCTCCGCGCGGCCCGGCTGCGAGCGCGGCACCCCGGGCGCGGTGAGCACGGACCGGTCGCGGGCCGCGTCCAGGTACCGTTCCAGCGGCCCGCGTCCGTGCGCGGACAGTCCGGGCAGCTCCAGCGGCAGCGGCGCCGTGCCGGGGCGCACGACCAGCGCCCAGCCGGGTCCGTCCTCCTGGCCGACGAGCAGGTGCACCACGGCATCGACCCCGGCGTCCTGCGCCGTGTCCGCGACCTCCTGCCACCCGGGCCCGGCCGTCGCGCCGGGCGAGTGCGCCCGCAGGGCCGTCAGGGCGCGGCGGCGCAGTGTGCTGGGGATGAGCGTGTCGGCGTCGGTGCCGAAGAGGGAGCCGCCGGCCTGTTCCCGGCCCGCGCGGGCCTCGTTCTGCCACTGCGCGGCGAGTTCGTGCTCGCCGTGCTGCGCCAACTGCTCGGGCACGCTCGCGGATACCGCCACGGCGCGCAGCACGAGGGCCCGGCCCGCCTCCAGGACGCGCAGCGCGGTGCCCGCGTCGCCGGCCTGCGCCGCCCACACGGCGGCCGTGACACCCCGGTCGGCGGCCGCGCGGGCCGCCTCCAGGCCGTGCTCGGCGCCGATCTGGAGGAGCACGTCCTCGGCGACCTTCTCCAGCTGCCGTTCGGTCGCCTCCAGGGCCCGTTCGGTGTCGCCGGGGGCGGCGCGGCGCCGATAGTGGTCGGCGAGCATGCGGTAGACGTCCTGGGCGGTGGAGCACCCGGTGTTCTCACCGATCTCCGCGCGGGCCGTCTCCAGCTCCCGTACCGCCGCCGCGAGGGCGGCCGGGTCGCCCCGCCGCTCGTACTCGATGCCGAGGACGAGGGACATGCTCATCCGGGCGCGGATGTCCTGGTCCACGACGACGGACGGCCCGCCGAGCGAGGCGCGGACCTGCTCGACGTCGTCCAGGAGGCTGCCGTCGTCGGCGCCGATGTACTGCTCCAGCGCCCGCGTCATGGCCTTCACCGGTGCCACCATGCCGCGCAGCGCGACCGGCAGCGCGGGGTGGTCGCCCGACTCGCGCAGATACACCAGCGCCCGCCGCAGCGGCGGTGCGATGGGCCTGCCCGCCCGCCCGAACGCCACGGCCCGCCGCAGTTGCAACAAGCCGAGCACGAACAGCACGACGCCGGCGGAGGCGTCGTTCTCGGTCAGCTCCTGGCGCATGTCGAGCAGGCGCTCACCGATGTCGTCGAGCGCGTCGAGGTCGTCGTCGGGCGTCTCGCAGATGCGCTGGTACTCCAGGAGCGCCCGGCCGGTGTCGACGAGTTCCCGGCCGACGGTCCCCGCGGGCATGCCGGCGGCGAGGTCCGCCAGGTCGACGGCCTCGGTGAGCAGCCGGCGGGCGGCCGCCGCGTCCTCCCGGTTGCCGCCGTTCATCGAGGCGCCCGACAGCAGCGCCGCCTGGAGGATGGCCGCCACGCCGGCGGGGGCGTCCTGGTCCTGTCCGGCCCGCAGCAGCGGATCCGCCGCCCCGACCAGGCCCTCCGGATCGCCGTTGCGCATGGCGAGGCCGAAGCGGGCGAGGCCGGCGGTCGTCTGCTCCTGCCAGGAGCCGCGCGGCAGCCCCTCGACCGCCGGCTCCACCTCCTCCGGGTGGAGCAGGCCGGGCGCGAACAGCTCCATCAGCGGCAGCAGTTCGTCGGCGACCTTCAGCACCTCCCCCGGGATCTCCTCGTCCGGCACCGCCATGGACAGCGGGGTGTCGGCGGGCAGCGCCCGCAGGAGTTCCATGGCCGCGCCCATGAACGTCTGCAACTGGGGCGGCATCGTTCCGTCCGAGGTGGCGAAGGCGCCCAGCTCCAGCAGGGAGTCGCGGTCCTGCGCGGCGCCCATCATCCGCAGGATCGACGTCCAGCGTTCCAGTTCGGCGTGGTCGGCCGGGTCGCCCGTCTCCGCGAGTTCGGCGAGCAGGGTGCCGACCTCGGCGAGTTCCTCGCGCTGCGCGGTGCTGCCGGGGGCCAGGAAGGTGGCGCCGACGGTCAGCATCTCGACCAGGTCCTGCCGGCCCTGGAAGGCGAGTTTCGGCAGCTTCGGTATCAGCAGCCTGATGAGCAGCTTGGTGACGGCGGCCCGGGCCCGCGTCTCCTGCTCGGTGACGGGCTCGGGCTCACGGGCCTCCCGCAGCAGCGTCAGCGCCTCCGCTCGGTCACCGGCCGGGTCGGCGGCGGCACCGGCGAGGTACCGCTCGCCCAGTACGGCCCCGCGCGCCGTCCGTGACCACCGCCGCGTCCAGGCGTCCGCGGTGTCCTGCTCCGCCTGCGCCAGCCCTGCCAGCACCCGGTCGGTCTCGGCCTCGTCCGGCCGCTCACCACCGTCGGCCCACTCCCGCCACTCCCGGCTGAGCGCCACCGCCCGGTCGAGCAGCTCCGCCCGCCCCTCCTCCTGCGTTCCGCCCACTGCCACGCGCGCCTCCCCGCATCCCGTCCGCCCCACATCCTGGCCTCGCCCACAGCCCGAAGCGGTGCCTTCGGCCGCATTTCAGCCGCCCCGACCGGTAAACAACCGGCCCTTGAGGAAGCGCGCACCCCCCGACACCCCCCACCATCGTCACGGCGGCACCCGCGACCGCCGGGGCTGACATCGGGGGAAGCCCTGACCCGCGGGCGCCGCCCCCTGACCGAAACGCGCAGGGGGCGCACAAGGGGAGCGACGAGGCTCGGGGAGGGCGCGACGGGGGCGCGGGGAGAGGGGGGAGGGGACGGAAAAGGCGGGGGCGCGGGG
>NZ_BQUN01000078.1 GCF_026008495.1 Streptomyces sp. A012304 | reverse complement strand
GACGTAGTGGCCGGCGCCGTGCCGGGAGACGACCAGGCCGTCGTCGACGAGGACCTTGTAGGCGGCCGTGGCCACGCTGTTGCTGCTGCCGTGCTTGGCGGAGATCTCGGAGACGGAGGGGAGACGGGTGCCGGGCGGCAGCTCGCCCGATTCGATCAGGCCTCGCAGTTCCTCGGCGACTTGCAGGTACAGGGGCGTCTCGGCCGTCACCGTCCGCCTCCCTTCCATGTGACTTGCGTGACAGAGTAGCCAGACTCTCGCTACTCTCGTGCGAGAGTCATTCTCTCGCACAAGAGCGGGGATTCGTCGTGCCGATCAGCGACCGAGCAGCCCAGTTACGGGCCGCCCTCAAGGAAGCCCTCGACGGGGAGCAGGTGGACCTCTTCCCCGTCCAGCACGGCGCCCGCATATCCGCCCTCGCCCCCGCCCCGGACGAGTGGGACCGGTGGCACCAGGTCATCGCCGTCCTGCAGACCGCAGACGACTGGGGCAGCAGCAGCGCGGGCGGCACACCGGAGATCTGGGCCGAGATCAAAGACGAGGTGAGCACGTGAAAACCGACGGCACACACCCGACCACCCCCCAGTCAGTCGGTATCGCCTGGTGCGCCTGGCACCAGGGCTACAGCGCCACCGCCCGTCTCGTGCGGGACGCGGCGGGCGCCCGGCACTTCGCGTGCTTCTCGTGCCGCGAGGCCTACGACCTCGCCCCCATCGCGGACCAGCCGTGAACGCCGGGTTCGTCAACGCGGCCGAGATGCTGGCCGTGCCGAAGGCGGCCCGGCTCGCCCGCGCACGAGTGACGGGTCAGCTCTGCGTGTGGTGCGGCAAGACGCCCGAGATGGGCATCGGGCCCCGGCTCAGCGTCATCGACGGCGTGCTGCAGCGCTGGCTGCCACGCGCCTGCCAGTCCTGCGCCAGCCGCGAGGCCGCCCGGGTGTACGGCATCCACATCCGAACATGCCCCCGCTGCTCACACCGCGACTACTGCCCCGACAGCCGCGCCCTGCACGCACTCGCACAGCCTTGCCGGTAACCCCCGGCTGATCTCCCGCCCGCCCAGTACCCCATGCCATTGGGGCGAGCGGGACCCGCGGCCCCGGCCGGCGCCCCCCGTCGCCGACCGGGGCCGCATCCATGTCTTGATCGTCTGCACTTCGGGCGAGCATTGGGCGAGCTAACGATCAACGAGCCCCCGAAAAACGGCTGAGCCCCCACGTCAAATCCCTCTGACGTGGGGGCTCTCTCGTAGGCCCTGTGGGACTCGAACCCACAACCAATGGATTAAAAGTCCACTGCTCTGCCAATTGAGCTAAGGGCCCAGGCGATGCCGCCTCCATGAGCATAGCCGGAGGAGGCCGTGTCTCCGATCGGGTATCGGGGACACGGCCGTGCCGGCGACGGAGAAACGTCACGGATCCGTCGTTTCGGCCGGTACACCCTCCCGGGCCGTCGTTCGGGCGTGGTCGGGGGCGAGGAACCAGTGGCGGGCCGACACCAGCCACCAGGGCGCCGCGAAGCCGAGAACGACCAGTACGGCGATCGGGGCGTAGTTGAAGGTCTCCCAGGTGACCGGGGAGACCTGGGGCAGCATGAACAGGACCGTGATGACGGCCACCCAGGCCACCGACACCACGCCCACCGCCCGCGACCAGCGGCCCAGGTGCCACGGACCCCGTTCGAAGGCCTCGCCCTTGCGCAGCCGCAGCAGCGTCGGGATGACGTAGGCGATGTAGAGGCCGATCACGGCGATCGACGTGACCGCCGCGTACGCGGTGACATTGATCAGGTAGGGCAGGCCCAGCACGAGTGCGCCGCCGGCCGCCAGCCAGACCGCCGCGACCGGGGTGCGGTTGCGGTCGACGGTGCTCCAGAGGCGGGAGAAGGGCAGCGCGCCGTCCCGCGAGAAGGCGTAGATCATGCGGCTGTTGGCGGTGACCGAGGCCATGCCGCAGAAGAGCTGCGCGCCGATCACGACGAGCAGCAGCAGCTTGCCCGCCGTCGCGCCGAGCGCGTCGAGGAGGATCTGCGCGGGTGGCGCGCCGGTCGGGGAGGCGAGCGCGCCCTCGTAGGACTGGATGGCGAAGGTGAAGCCGAGGAGCAGGACGAAGCCGGCTATCCAGGAGGTCCAGATGGAGCGGACGATGCCCTGCGGGCCCGCCGTCGACGCGTCGCGGGTCTCCTCCGTCATATGGGCGGAGGCGTCGTAGCCGGTGAAGGTGTACTGGGCCATCAGCAGCCCCAGTGCCACGACGTACACCCCGCTGCCCCAGCCGGTGTTGTTGACGAACTCGCCGAAGACGAACGACGCCGACTGGTGGTGGTCGGGTACGAAGGTCAGCGCGCCGACGATCACCGCGACGCCCAGCACGTGCCACCACACGCTCACGCTGTTCAGCAGCGCGACGATGCGCACGCCGAAGGTGTTCAGCAGGCCGTGCAGGATCAGAATGCCCGCGAACAGCATGATCGTCCGGCCGGGTGTCACCTCGAAGTCGAACTGGAGGTTCAGGTACGCGCCGAGGAAGGACGCCGCCCCGAAGTCGATGCCGGCCGTCACCGCCACCTGGCCGAGCACGTTGAACCAGCCCGTGAACCACGCCCAGGCGGCGGCGCTGCGGGGCGGGGCCAGGCGGTGCGCCCAGAAGTAGAGGCCTGCCGAGGTCGGGTACGCCGAGCAGATCTCGGCCATCGCCAGGCCGACGAAGAGGGTCATCAGTCCTACGGCGACCCAGCCCCAGGTGATGACCGCGGGGCCGCCGGTGTTCATGCCGAACAGGTACAGCGTCAGGCACCCGGACAGCACCGAGATGATCGTGAAGGAGACCGCGTAGTTGGAGAACGCCGACATTCGGCGGGCGAGGACCTGTGTGTAGCCGAGCTGAGCCAGCCGTTCCTCGTCCGACAACCCGCTCGTACTGACGTCATCTGTCATGCCCCCAGCAATTCCCTCACCGGGGGCGTGACACACGTCACAAGTTGGCTAGAAAAGGCCCTTGTAGTTCTGCCACCCCGCGCCGATCTTGACCCGCGCCCCGAAGGTGCCGGTCCCGGTACCGGGCAGCCGGTACAGCCCACCCGCGGTGTCCCGCGCGACGAGGTCCGCCTTGCCGTCCCCGGTGATGTCACCGGCGCCGACGACCGTGTTGTACGACGCCCCCCAGTTCGCGAACAGCTTCACCCGCGCCGTGAAGGTCCCGTTGCCGGTCCCGAGGTAGCGGTACAGGTTGTTCGCCGTGTCCTGCGCCAGCAGATCACCGACACCGTCACCGTTCAGGTCGCCCACGCCGACGATCTTCTTGTACGACTTCCAGTTGTCGTAGAGCTTGACGGGCGCCGCCAGCGTCCGGCTGCTCGTGCCCTTGTACAGGTACACCTTGCCCGTCGACGGGTTGCGCGCGATCAGGTCCGGCCGACCGTCCTTGTTCACATCGCCGGGCGAGGTCAGCACGTCGAACTGACCGAATCCGCCGGCTCCGACCGTCCAGTGCGGCGATGTCGGCGTCACCGCCCCACCGCAGCCCGTCGCGTACGCCCGCAGCTCCCCGCCGCTCAATCGCACGAGGACGTCGTCGCAGCGGTCGCCGTTCAGGTCACCGAAGGGCACCGCCGTGATCCCGCCGGGCCAGCCACTGCCGCTGACCTGGCCGGAGAAGGTGCCCAGACCTGTTCCCTGCTGGTAGGTCAGGGTGCCCGGACGGGGCATGGTCAGGAGGTCGCCGACGCCGTCCGGCTTCGACCCGGGACCGACGTAGTCATGGAACACGGCACTGCCGCCCACCATCCGGACGGTGCCCCGCACCACCAGCGGATCGCCGACACCGTCCGCGGACCTGACGGTCACCGTCCAGTCGTAGTGACCGTTCGGAACGGGCTTCCCGCCGGACTCGGCACCGCCGTACCAGTTGACGTTCAGCGCCCCGCGCACGGCACCGCCGTCCGTGCCGCCGACGCGCTCGCCCGTCGTCCTGGCGCGGACGTCCAGCGACCAGCCGACGGCCGGCTTGGACAGCAGAAGGTGCGCGACGAGGGGGTTGCCCGGGGAGGTCTCGGCCGGAGTCTGCGCGGGCTCCAGCAACCGCAACGGCTGCTGCGGCACACCCGAGGGCACCAGGCGCACCTGTTCCCGACGGTCGACATAGGCGGCGTTCGCCCCGGACTCGTCCACGGTCCAGCGCACACCGCGCTGTGAGACGCCGGTGTCGGGCAGATCGCCGATGACCCGGCTCACGGGCGCACCGTCGGCCACCGTGGTCATGACCAGCTTCCCGGCCTGCTTGTCGTGCGTGACGACATACCCGTCGCCGAGCGCGGCCTCGTCGGCCGGCACCGGCACGGAGGTGCGCGCCGTACGGTCGTAGACGCCCGCCCGCCCGTCACAGGTCCAGTAGAGCCAGCGGCCCAGCGCCTGGAGGTCGGTGGGGGTGCAGCCGGCGTCCGTGGTGAGGGTCTCGGTGGTCTTCCTGGCGGCCAGGTCGTAGGCGGTGACCACGCCCGGGGTGGTGCCCGGAGTCCACAGGAGGTGACCGGAGAGGGCTGCGGGGCCCGGGGTGCGGGTGACGACCGGGACGCCCGTGCCGGTGCCGGCGATGCGGTACACGGACTGCTGGGTGGCGGCCTTGTGGATCACATAGCGGCCGGAGACGTCGGTGATCCGCCCGCCCGCGGGCACCTTCCGTTCCCTGAGGAAGTAACCGGGCCCGGCGCTGCTGAGCAGGTCACTGCCCGTCGCCGGGTCGTGGTCCAGCCAGACCAGCTGTCCGTCGGCGGCGCCCCAGAGCGAGGAGCACGCGACGTCGCCGGCCTCGCAGTTGTCGATCACGCCGCCTCCGAGGGCGGTGGAGGCCGGACCGAACGTGGGGGTGCCGGTCGGGGCGACCGTGCGCCTGAGCGTACTGCGCATGCCCCCGCCCGCGGTGGCGGACTGCTGGTCGGTGAGCACCAGCCGACCGTGGTCCAGCGCCAACCCCTGGATCTTGCGCGGCGGCTTGGGCAGTGCCTTGATCTGCGTGACGACCGG
Organism: Streptomyces sp. A012304; assembly: GCF_026008495.1. Lineage (GTDB taxonomy): Bacteria > Actinomycetota > Actinomycetes > Streptomycetales > Streptomycetaceae > Streptomyces. The sequence goes on along the minus strand of NZ_BQUN01000078.1, from coordinate 31,992 downwards.
GATGCCGTCGGGGCCGGGCTGGATGCGCTGCACGCCCCAGTCGTCGATCGCGGGTGTGCGGCCCACGGCGAGGGCAGTGCCGTCGGAGACGGCGGAGACGCCCCGGTGCGACGAGGACAGCAGCGTCACCGCGGCTCCGCCGGCGAGCGGCTGGGCGCGCACCGCCGAACCGGCCCGGAACACCAGCCAGTCGCCGACCACGGCGAGGTCCTGCGCGTCCGAGGACGCCAAGGTGACCGCGGTCGGGGCCGCCGACAGATCGGACCGGGGGAACACCAGGACGGTGGGATCGCCGGCGTCGAAGACGACCACGTGGTCGGTGGTCACCTGGGCGTCGAGGTACGGGGTGGAGCGCGCCGGCGTCCACCCCCGCACCTGTCCCGTCCGCCGGTCGACCATGACGGACCGGTAGTCACCCCAGGTCTTCCCTCCGGCGATGAACAGCAGCCCGTCGGCGTCGGCGCCGGTCGGCCGCACGAGGTCGTAGCCCTCGGGCACTCCCGTCACCGGCACGTCCCGCGTGCCGCCGTCGGCCTCCGGGAAGAGCAGGTGCGTCTCCCGGTGGGACGCGCCACTCTCGTCGTCCCACTCCCGAAAAGCGACCACCACGTCGTCGTGGACAGCGATGGGCTCCAGTTCCTCGGGGATCCGGACGGTCCGGGTGATGCCGTCGGCGGCGTTCCACAGGTCGACCCGGCCGTCGGGGTAGTGATACGCGAGGACGTCACCGCCGGCCACGCCGTAGTTGATGTACCCCTGCGGGCGGACGACCTTCGTGGACGTGCCGTCCGAGTACCGCGTCCAGACGAGACCCGAACCCTCCAGGCTGTGGAACACGCCCTGGGCTCCGGCGCCGTCCCGCCCGGAGTACGTCGACGCGCCGTAGAGCGCACCCGAGGTGTACGTGTCGCGCAGATTCGCCGGCACCACCGTCTCCTGCGGCGTGTCCGCCACCGCCGGCGACGGCAGCAACGGGCTCAGGCCGGCCGCCAGAACGGCGGAAGCGGCGACGAGACGCAGGCGGACGAAGCCATGACGAGCCAAGTGAGTCCCTCCCCGGGAACAGGAGACGGACGGGCAGGACACCTTGGGCGTCCCCGGCCCCCCGGCCTTCACATCCGTCTCACAAGTCGGCTGATATTACAGCCCTCTGACGAGAAACGCCGTGGCCCCCACCGAGGAATTCGGTGGGGGCCACGGCGTTCAGTCAGCCGGACCGTCAGCCGTTGCGCTTCCAGCGCGGCTTGTCCTCGCGGCGGCCGAAGGAGCCACCCCGGTGGTCGTCACGACGGTGGTCGTCACGGCGGCCGTTCGGGCGGTCGTGGCCGCCGGAACGGAAGCCCGGACGGTCGTCACGGCGGTCGCGGTTGAACGGGCGGTCGTTGTGCCGGTGGCCACCGCGGTCGTCACGGCGGAAGCCGCCCCGGTCGTCGCGGCGCTCGAAGGAACGCCCGCCACGGTCGTCACGGTCCCGGTTGAACCCACGGCCACCGCGGTCGTCACGGTCCCGGTCGAACGGACGACGGTCGTCACGGCGCTCGAAGCCCCGACCACCCCGGTCGTCGCGGCGCTCGAAGGAACGCCCGCCACGGTCGTCACGGTCCCGGTTGAACCCACGGCCACCGCGGTCGTCACGGTCCCGGTCGAACGGACGACGGTCGTCACGGCGCTCGAAGCCCCGACCACCCCGGTCGTCCCGACGCTCGAACGAACGCCCGCCACGGTCACGGTCGCGATCCCGGTCACGGTCCCGGTCGTCGCGACGGAAGCCCCGGTCACCCCGGTCGTCGCGACGCTCGAAGGAACGCCCACCGCGGTCGTCACGGTCCCGGTCGAACGACCGCGCCCCGCGGTCCATGTCCCGCGCGGCCGGCTGCTCCGGCACGGACACCTCGCTCACCACGGCCGGCTCGACGGTCTCGGCGGCCTCGACCGCCGCGGCCTGCGCCTCGGCCACCGCCGCCTCGGGGTCCTCGCCCCGCTCGCGCGCGACCCGGGCCACCAGCCGGTCGGCCTCCTCGCGCAACTCGGCCGCACGGCGCTGCGCCCGCTCCAGCTGCTTGGTGAGCTGGGCGACCTCGCGCTCGGCCTGCTGCGCCGCGTTGCCCGCGGACTCGGCCTGCACCTCGGTCATCGACCGGGCGCCGGTGATCTCGGCGACCTCCGGGTCGAAGGCCGCGCCGCCCTGGATGATGTGACGCGCGGCGTCCACGCCCGCGTCCTCCATCAGACGGAAGATCTGACGGCGCTGGTGCGGCAGGGACAGGGAGACGACGGTGCCGGTGCGGCCCGCGCGAGCGGTACGGCCGGCGCGGTGCAGGTAGTCCTTGTGGTCGCCGGCCGGGTCGACGTTGAGCACCAGGTCGATCCCGTCGACGTGGATGCCTCGGGCGGCCACGTCGGTCGCGACCAGGACGTTGACGTACCCGTCCTTGAAGTCCGCGAGGGTCCGGGTCCGCGCCCCCTGCGTCATGCCGCCGTGCAGCGCGTCGGCCTTCACGCCGGCCTCGCGCAGCTGCTCGGCGACCCGGTCGGCGCCGAGCTGGGTGCGCACGAAGATGATGGTGCGGCCCTTGCGGGAGGCGATCGCGGCGGTGACCGGCGCCTTGTCCTTGGGCTTCACGATCAGGATGTGGTGCGACATGGTCGTGACGGCGCCCTGGGCGGCGTCGACCTCGTGGCTGACCGGGTTGTTCAGGTACCGGTCGACGAGGGTCTTGATCTCGTTCTCCATCGTCGCGGAGAACAGCATCCGCTGACCGCCCGCCGGGACCTGGTCCAGCAGCTCCGTCACCTCGGGCAGGAAGCCCAGGTCGGACATCTGGTCGGCCTCGTCGAGGACGGCGATCCGCACGTCCTCCAGGGAGCAGGCGCCGCGGTTGATGATGTCGCGCAGACGGCCGGGGGTGGCGACGAGGATGTCGACACCGCGCTCGAGGGCGTAGATCTGGTTGCCCATCGACGTACCGCCGCAGACGACCTTCATCTTCAGGCCGAGGACGTCGCCGTACGGCTGGAGCGCGTCCGCGACCTGCATGGCCAGCTCACGGGTCGGGGTGAGGATCACGGCGCGCGGCTTGTGCTTCTCGGTGCGACCGCCGGCCAGCGTGGCCAGGGTCGGCAGACCGAAGGAGAGGGTCTTGCCGGAGCCGGTGCGGCCACGGCCGAGGATGTCCTTGCCGACCAGGGCGTCCGGGATGGTCGCGGCCTGGATCGGGAAGGGGACCGTCACGCCGTTCTGCGCGAGCTTGCGGACGACGCCCTCGGGCAGACCGAGGTCCGCGAAGGTCACCTCGGGGGTGTCCGTCTCGGCGGCCACGATCTCGACGACCTCGTTCTCGAGGGCCTCGTTCTCGGGCACGACGACGTGATCAGTACTGGAAATGGACATGCGTATGCGAAACCTTCCGGAGTCTCGTCGGCACGCGCCCGTCAACTCCGTGAGTCGCATCACGACCGCCTCAATGCGGTCCGCCACGGCAAGGGAGAGTACGCGCCACACGGCGCGCTCTGCGGTGGCGCCGGGCAAATGGGATCAAACGATCTACCACCATACGCACCCACCACCCCCCAAGGCAAACCGAGCTTCAGCGACGTAGGTCACACCGCCCGGGACGGCCTACGGGGAGCGTGCCAGGGCCCGCGACCGGCGGCAAACTCCACAGCCTCTAGGCCGGTGACCCGGCCCGCGGTGCCGGTTCCCGTTCCACCAGCTGCGGCGTCGGCTCCTCGTGCGCCGACGACGACGGCTCCGGCGACACGGGCGGCTCCGGCGAGGGCGACGGCGGGGGCTCGGGGGACGGCGGCGGCTCCGGATCGGCCGAGCGCGTGGGCGTCGGCTCCTCCTTCGGCGGCTGCGGCTTCCCCGGCTTCTCGCTCTTGCCCGGCTTCACCTTCACCGGGGCCGGCGCGGTCGCCCCCGCCGACGGCGAGGCCTCGGGAGAGGCGGACTCGTCCGGCTCGCCCTTCTTGCCGTCCTTGCCGCGCCCGCGCCCGCCCTCGCCGCCCGCCGCGTCGAACCCGTCCCCGGCGGCCTGCCCGCCCGGCCCGCCGTCCGGCGCCTCACCGCCCCGCTGCCCGGCCGAGTGCGACGGCCTGGCCGGGCTGCCCTCCTCGTCCCCCACGCTCATGCATCCGGCGGCCGCGGCGACGGCGAGGACCGTGGCGGCCAGGCGAACGGGTACGTACAAGGGGCGCACGGGGCCACCTCCGGAGGCAGACGCAGAAGTCAACCTCACCAACTCCCGCCGCCCGCAAGAGGACACGCGGCCCGTTCGGCCCGACCCGCGCCTCAGCCGTACCCGAGCGCGTGCAGCCGGGCGTCGTCGATCCCGAAGTGATGCGCGATCTCGTGCACCACGGTGACCTCGGTCTCCTCGACGACCTCCTCCCGCGTCTCGCACATCCGCAGGGTCGGCCCCCGGTAGATCGTGATCCGGTCCGGCAGCACGCCCGCGTACCACTCCCCCCGGTCCGTCAGCGGAGTGCCCTCGTACAGCCCGAGCAGCTCGGGATCGTCCGCCGGCGGCTCGTCCTCGACGAACACCGCGACGTTGTCCATCAGCCGCGTCAACTCCGGCGGAATCCGGTCCAGCGCCTCGGCGACCAGTTCCTCGAACTCCTCGCGCGTCATCTCCAGCACAGGCCCATTCTCCGGCACGGAACCGCCGTACGAGGGGTACGAACGGCCCGCATATCCGGGCGCGGACTTGGGCATACGGGACCAATGGTCCGCGCCCGCGTCCCCGTCGCAGCCCTGAACCCCATGAAGCTCCTCGCCCGCATCCGCCCGGTCCGCCGCCCCCGCGTCACACCCGAACTCGCCGCCCGGCCCCAGCCGTGGCGCCGCGCCCTCGGCCTCAGCTCGGTCGTCCTGCTCGGTGCCTGGCTCGGACTGCTCGTCGTCGGCAACGTCGGCGTCCCCGTCGGCCCGATGAACACGACGATGACGCTGCGCCCCTCCGTCGACGGCGGCACGAAGATCAACGTCTCACCGCTGGGTGCCCTGCACCTCGACAGCCACATCGCCCCCGTCCGCCTGGACGTGAACGTCGACCAGCTCGACCCCGCCCGCTCCCAGGCCCTCGTGGACCACCCCGAACGGCTCTCCGGCCTCCAGGACGAGGTCGCCCGCGACGTCGAGCACGGCACCCTCGACCTCGCCGTGCGCTCCTGCGTCGCCGTCGTCTCCGGCGCCACCGCGCTCGGCCTCGCCGTCTACCGCCGCCCCCGCCGCGCCCTCGCCGCCGGCGGACTGGCCCTCGCCCTGCTCGCCGCCTCCGGCGCCAGCGCCTACGCCACCTGGAACCCCAAGTCGGTCCTCGAACCCCGCTTCTCCGGCCTGCTCTCCTCCGCCCCCTCCCTCGTCGGCAACGCCCGCAGCATCGTCACCGAGTTCGACGTCTACCAGCGGGAACTCGCCCGCCTGGTCACCAACGTCACCAAGCTCTACGACGTCACCTCGACCCTGCCCGCCTACCAGCCGGACCCCACCACCGTCCGTGTCCTGCATGTCTCGGACATCCACCTCAACCCGGCGAGCTGGAAGATCATCGCCTCGCTCGTGAAGCAGTACAAGGTCAACGTGATCGTCGACTCGGGCGACACCATGGACCACGGCACGGCCGCGGAGAACGGCTTCCTGGACCCCATCGCCGACCTCGGCGCGCCCTACGTCTGGGTCCGCGGCAACCACGACTCGATGGTCACCCAGCGCTATCTGCAAGGGATCAAGAACGTCCACGTGCTGGACGACGGCCGCGCGGTCACCGTCGCCGGACTGCGCTTCGCCGGGATCGGCGACCCCCAGTTCACCCCCGACCGCTCCGCCCAGCAGAACACCGAGGGCGTCCAGGAACAGGCCGGCGCCCGCCTCGCGGCCGCCCTGCGCGCCCAGCGGGCCGCGGGCACCCCCGCCGACATCGCCATCGCCCACGAGCCCTCCGCCGCCCGCCAGACCGACGGCGAGGTCCCCCTCGTCCTCGCCGGGCACATCCACCACCAGGAGATGGAGGTCCTGGAGAAGGGCACCCGGCTGCGCGTCGAGGGCTCCACGGGCGGCAGCGGACTGCGCGCCGTCGAGGGCAAGTACCCCGACCCCATCGAGGCGTCGATCCTCTACTTCGACCGCGACACCCGCCGCCTCCAGGCCTGGGACGAGATCAAGCTCGGCGGCCTGGGGCTGACAACGGCCGAGGTCAGCCGCCATCTACCGAAGGAGAACCGCCCCGGAGCCACCCCGTCGCCCACCACCCCGACCCCCTCCGCCGGCACCCCCTCGCCCACCGCTCCGTAAACCGTTTTGGCGAACCCTCCCGCCATCCCATATGCTTCTCACGTCCCCGACGCGCTGAGAAGCGCCCAGGCGGGCCGATAGCCCTCATCGTCTAGCGGCCTAGGACGCCGCCCTTTCAAGGCGGTAGCACGGGTTCGAATCCCGTTGGGGGCACGCAACACCGTGTGCGACACTGTCGTACACAAAGCTTGGTCCTGTGGAGCAGTTTGGAGTGCTCGCCACCCTGTCAAGGTGGAGGCCGCGGGTTCAAATCCCGTCAGGACCGCTGAGGTTTCACGTGAAACCTCGTGGCTGGGTAGCTCAGTTGGTACGAGCGTCCGCCTGAAAAGCGGAAGGTCGCCGGTTCGACCCCGGCCCCAGCCACCATCGACACCCCCACCGGGTCACCCGGTGGGGGTGTCCTCGTTCACGGACCGGTCGAAGGACGAGGTCCGGTCGAAAGATGGAGGCTGGTCGAGGGATCCGGACCGGGCGAGCGGGTGGGACCGGTCGAGCGGGCGGGACCACGTGCCGAGGGCGGCGCACTTGCGCAGGGCCGCCGGGACGATCCGCAGCGGGTCCTGGGCCAGGGCGTCCGGTACGGCACGGACACGGTGCCGGCGCGGGGTGGATCCCCTGCCGTAGCCCCGCCAGGTGCCGTTGTCGCGGCGGCCCTCGGGTCGCTCCACCTCCAGCAGACCGAAGGCGGCCAGCGCCTGATGGGTGTCGTAGACGTCCTGGCCGAGGCCGTAGAGGCCGGCCCGGGTCTCCCAGCCCACCGTGACGTACGTCGTCGCCGCGCCCTGGTGCAGCCACATCAGATAGGCCGCCGTCTCGCTCTTGGTCAGGACATGCACCCAGCCCCGGGTGAAGAACTCCCTCGGCACGGGCAGGCAGGCCTCCGAGGCCAGGGGGACCTTGTAGCGGGAAGCGCCCGCGCGGGTGTTCCGCCGCCCCTCGGTCAGCAGCTCGAACCCGTCGTACCGGCGGCCCCTGACGCTCTGCCCCAGCCCGACCAGGCCTTTCCTCGACAGCGTCGCCAGCGCCGCCCGGAACTGGCGCAGCTTGTTCGCCGTATGCCCGGAGACGTAGTCCCTGTCCCGGCCGGATCCGGCCGGGGAGGCCACCAGCTCCAGCCAGGTGACCTCCGCGTCGTCCTGGCGGCGGTCCAGGGGGATGGTGTTGCGCCAGTAGCGGCCCGGGGCGGTGGTGCACTGGGCGGCGAAGAGGGCCGTCAGGTGGAACTGCATGGCCACCCCCTGCGACACCAGCAGCTGCGCGAAACGGGGCATCGCCTCGACCGGCGGTCGTCTGCGCTCGTCCAGCTCCACGTCCGGCTTCCGGGCGTTGCGGGTGTACGCCGCCCGCAGCCGGATCCGAGCCGGGCTCTCCCCGTCGCGCCACAGGGTCTCGGTCGCGTCGAGCACATCGTTCAGCGAGCCGTCCCGGACCATCCGCCGCAGTGTCCGCTCCCTCTTCTCCGCCCTCTCCTGCACCAGCGTCCGCCCCGCCACCGAACCTCCCGATCATGGCCTCTTGGTCCGACCTTATGTCTACTGATACGCGCGCGCGTATCCAGTCAAGAAGGTCGGACCAAGGCGTATCGGCGCCCTCCCGGCGACCGCTCCGCACGCCCCCAGGATGGATGTCACAGGGGCCCCGCCGGGGCGGCCCCGTCACTCGGAAGGAATCAGAGATGCACCAGCCCGCGCACCGCCGTACGGACGCCGCCGTCTTCGTCGCCGTCCTCGTCACCGGAGTCGTCCTGGTCATGAGTGGGCGGGCCTCCGCCCAGGACGTGGCCGTCCTCGGGTCCGCCCTGTCGGCGCTGTACGCCGCCTGGCAGCGGCCGCCCGTCCGGAAGGTCTGAGCGGGACACCCGGCCGGCGGCGCCCAAAAGCGTTCGCCAGGTTTTTCGCCGGGATGAGATCCTGGATCCCGTATGTCTACGCACCCCGCCCCCGCCCTCGGCGCCCTCGCCCCCCGTCTGGCCGAGCTGTCCCTGCGTGACGCGCACCGGCTCGGGCGCAGACTCGAAGGCGCGCGCAAGATCCGTAAGCCGGAGGCCCGTGCCGCCGTTCTCGACGAGATCGAGGCGGAGGTCGCGCTGGCCGAGGAGCGGATGAAGGCACGTCGGGCCCGGGTGCCCGCCGTGACCTACCCGGAGCAGCTTCCGGTCAGTCAGAAGAAGGACGAGATCGCGGACGCCATCCGTGATCACCAGGTCGTCATCGTCGCCGGTGAGACCGGGTCCGGAAAGACCACCCAGATCCCGAAGATCTGCATGGAGCTGGGGCGGGGTGTGCGCGGCATGATCGGGCACACCCAGCCCCGCCGTATCGCCGCCCGGACCGTCGCCGAGCGCGTGGCCGAAGAACTGAGGACGCCGCTCGGGGAGGCCGTCGGCTGGAAGGTGCGATTCACCGACCAGGTGAACCCGGACGCGACCTTCGTGAAGCTGATGACCGACGGCATCCTGCTCGCGGAGATCCAGACCGACCGCGAGCTGCGCGCCTACGACACGATCATCATCGACGAGGCCCACGAGCGGTCCCTCAACATCGACTTCCTGCTGGGCTACCTCGCCCAGCTGCTGCCGCGCCGGCCCGATCTCAAGGTCGTCATCACCTCCGCGACCATCGACCCCGAGCGGTTCTCCCGGCACTTCGGTGACGCGCCGATCATCGAGGTCAGCGGGCGGACGTACCCGGTGGAGGTGCGGTACCGGCCGCTGCTGGAGGAGGACTCCGAGGACGCCGACCGGGACCAGATCACCGCGATCACCGACGCCGTCGAGGAACTGATGGGCGAGGGGCGGGGCGACATCCTCGTCTTCCTCTCCGGTGAGCGGGAGATCCGGGACACCGCGGACGCGCTGGAGAAGAAGAAGTACCGGTTCACGGAAGTACTCCCGCTGTACGCCCGGCTCTCGCACGCCGAGCAGCACCGGGTCTTCCAGCCGCACACCGGTCGCAGGATCGTTCTGGCGACCAACGTGGCGGAGACGTCACTGACCGTCCCGGGGATCAAGTACGTCATCGACCCCGGCTTCGCCCGGATCAGCCGGTACAGCCACCGCACCAAGGTGCAGCGACTGCCCATCGAGCCGATCTCGCAGGCCAGCGCCAACCAGCGCAAGGGCCGCTGCGGCCGGACGAGTGACGGCATCTGCATCCGCCTCTACAGCGAGGACGACTTCCTCGCCCGGCCGGAGTTCACGGACGCGGAGATCCTCCGTACGAACCTGGCGAGCGTCATCCTGCAGATGACCGCGGCCGGCCTCGGTGACATCGAGAAGTTCCCGTTCATCGACCCGCCGGACCACCGCAACATCCGCGACGGCGTGCAGCTCCTCCAGGAGCTGGGCGCGCTCGACCCGGTCCAGAAGGACCCGCGCAAGCGGCTCACGCAGACCGGCCGCAAGCTGGCCCAGCTGCCCGTCGACCCGCGCCTGGCCCGGATGGTGCTGGAGGCCGACAAGAACGGCTGTGTCCGCGAGGTCATGGTCATAGCCGCCGCGCTGTCCATCCAGGACCCCCGCGAGCGCCCGGCCGACAAGCAGACCCAGGCCGACCAGCAGCACGCCCGCTTCAAGGACGAGACCAGCGACTTCCTCGCCTACCTCAACCTGTGGCGGTACGTCCGTGAGCAGCAGCGCGAGCGCGGCTCGTCGTCCTTCCGCCGGATGTGCAAGCAGGAGTACCTCAACTTCCTGCGCATCCGCGAATGGCAGGACATCTACACGCAGTTGCGGACCGTCGCCAAGCAGATGGGCATCCACCTCAACGAGCAGGACGCCCCCGCCGACAGCATCCATACCTCCCTGCTCGCCGGCCTCCTCTCCCACATCGGGATGAAGGACGTGAAGGACGGCAACAAGAACGAGTACCTCGGCGCCCGCAACGCCAAGTTCGCGATCTTCCCCGGCTCGGCGCTCTTCAAGAAGCAGCCCCGGTTCGTCATGTCGGCGGAACTGGTGGAGACCAGCCGCCTCTGGGCCCGCGTCAACGCGAAGATCGAGCCCGAGTGGGTCGAGCCGCTCGCCGGCCACCTGCTGAAGCGGACGTACAGCGAGCCGCACTGGGAGAAGGACCAGGCCGCCGTGATGGCGTACGAGAAGGTCACGCTGTACGGCGTGCCGATCGTCGCCCAGCGGAAGGTGAACTACGGCCGTGTCGACCCGGAGACGAGCCGCGAGCTTTTCATTCGCAACGCGCTCGTGGAGGGCGACTGGCGCACCCACCACAAGTTCTTCGCCGACAACCGCAGACTCCTCAGCGAGGTCGAGGAGTTGGAGCACCGGGCGCGGCGCCGGGACATCGTGGTCGACGACGAGACGCTGTTCGACTTCTACGACCAGCGGGTGCCCGACCACGTGGTGTCCGGTGCCCACTTCGACTCCTGGTGGAAGCGCAAGCGGCACGAGCAGCCCGACTTCCTGGACTTCGAGCGGGAGATGCTGATCCGGGAGTCGGCGGAGGCGGTCACCAAGGCCGACTACCCGGACTCCTGGCGGCAGGGGCCGCTGAAGTTCCGGGTGACCTACCAGTTCGAGCCGGGCGCGGACGCGGACGGCGTGACCGTGCACATCCCGCTCCAGGTCCTCAACCAGGTCACCGACGAGGGCTTCGACTGGCAGATCCCGGGCCTGCGGGAAGAGGTCGTCACCGAGCTGATCCGCTCCCTGCCCAAGCCGATCCGCCGCAACTACGTGCCCGCGCCGAACTTCGCCAAGCGGTTCCTCGACCAGGCGGTTCCGCTCCAGGAGCCGCTCACCACGGCCATGGCCCGTGAGCTGAAGCGGATGGTCGGCGTGCCCTTCGAGGCGGACGACTTCGACTGGTCGAAACTCCCCGACCACCTGAAGATCACCTTCCGGATCGTCGACGAGCGGCGGCGCAAGCTGGCCGAGGACAAGGATCTGGAGACGCTGAAGCTCCGGCTGAAGCCGAAGGCCCGCCAGGCCCTCTCCCAGGCCGCCGCGGCCACCGCCGAGCGGCAGGGCGGTGAGTCCCTGGAACGCGAGGGCCTGACCGACTGGACGATCGGCGCGCTCACCCGCGTCTTCGAGACCCGCCGCGCCGGCCAGCCCGTGAAGGCGTACCCGGCGCTGGTCGACGACGGCGACACCGTCTCCGTACGGCTCTTCGACACGGAGGCGGAGCAGGCCGAGGCGATGTGGAAGGGCACCCGGCGGCTGATCCTGCGCAACATCCCGGTCAACCCGGCGAAGTTCGCCTCCGAGAAGCTGACGAACGCCCAGAAGCTCGCGCTGTCCTCCAACCCGCACGGCTCCATCCAGGCGCTCTTCGACGACTGCGCGATGGCGGCGGCGGACCGGCTGATCGCCGACTTCGGCGGGCCGGCCTGGGACGAGGAGTCCTACCGGAAGCTGTACGACAAGGTGCGCGCGGACATCGTCGACACGACCGTGCGGACGGTCGGGCAGGTGCAGCAGGTGCTGGCCGCCTGGCAGGCCTGTGAGCGCCGGCTGAAGACCGTCACCAGCCCGGTGCTGCTCGCGAACCTGACGGACGTGCGCAGGCAGCTGGACGCCCTCGTGAAGCCCGGCTTCGTGACACAGACGGGTCTGCGGCGGCTGCCGGACCTGATGCGCTACCTGGTGGCCGTGGACCGGCGCCTGCAGCAGATGCCGACCAACGTCCAACGGGACACCACCCGCATGGAGAAGGTCCAGGAGATGCAGGACGAGTACGCGTGGCTGCTGGAGCAGCTGCCCCAGGGCCGGCCGGTGCCACAGCAGGTCCTGGACATCCGCTGGATGATCGAGGAGCTGCGGGTGAGCTATTTCGCCCACGCGCTGGGCACGGCGTATCCGGTCTCCGACAAGCGGATCGTGAAGGCGATCGACGCCGCCGTGCCGTAGCCGGTCCTCTACGCAGGGTGAGTTCGACCAGGGGGCTCACCCTCCTGTACAGTCCTTCTCGCAGCGCAACGCAGGAAAAGCGCCGCGAAACCTGGTCCTGTGGAGCAGTTTGGAGTGCTCGCCACCCTGTCAAGGTGGAGGCCGCGGGTTCAAATCCCGTCAGGACCGCATCGATGCAGAAGGCCCGCCCCGGCAAGGGGGCGGGCCTTCTGCGTATCCACTGGTCTTCGGGGCCTGGCTGTCCGTACGCCCGCCCCCTGGAGCCGGCCCGCACGCGCCCCGCTCCCTTGACGCCGTCACATTCCCTCGGTACCCCAGAGTTCAGGGCCCGCTCCCGGCGTGGCCCACCTGGAGGTGGCGTATGGCGGCATCGGCTAGGCACGAAACGCGGGCGTTGCTCCGCGCGCATCTGTCGGCCGCGTCGTCCTACCGGCACCTGACCCGCCACTGCCCCATCTGCCACCGCCTGCTGCGGCTCGCCATGGACGGCGCCGTACGGGGCACGGAGACGCCCGGGAGGGCGGCACAGGAGGACGAGCGCCCCCCGGGTGCCTGAGCGCCCCCTCAAGGGCCCGCGCGTCCGACGAGGCGTCAACCGCCTTACAGGCGTGGCGAGCTGGAGAGGGAGCCTTCTCTAGCGCATATGCCCCGACGGCAACAAGGCCAGTGGCATGTGACGGGTGTCACCGCATGAGTTTTGGAAACGTGGGTTCTTACCGGTCTCCTACAACCGGTCAATTTAATATGTGCAATTGCACCACTCCGGAGGATGCCCCCCGGAACCCTCCCAGAGCCTCCCCAGACTCCGACAAGCCTCCTCACAGACGCACCCGATACACAGGCGTGAGCGCACAAAAAAGATCGCGCTGGACCCGGCGGAGTCCAGCGCGATCGACGACGCACCGTGTGGGCGACGGGCCTGTTGGGGCAGACCCGCGTCGTGTGGAGCTAGGTTTCGGGCGCTCCGACAGATTGGGGGACCTGGCGCACCACCCGGCTATTCAGTTGTCAGGCCTCGCTGCGCTGCTGCGGGATGCCCGCCAGCAGGGCGCGGACCTCGGCCTCGCGATAACGGCGGTGCCCGCCGAGCGTGCGGATCGACGTGAGCTTGCCGGCCTTCGCCCACCGCGTGACCGTCTTCGGGTCAACGCGGAACATGGTGGCGACCTCAGCCGGGGTCAGCAGCGGCTCAGCATCAGGGGTGCGAGCGGTCATGAGCGGCCTCCTCGGGAGAACCGAACCTTCTCGGTTCTTTCCTCTAAATTCTGCACCTTGACCCGCGTTGCCCGAAATGGCGGACGCGAGTCGAGTCGGTTATAGGACGAACGGCTTGTCCTCGGCACTACAACTACACCATCTGTCCAGCCGCGTCGGCCAAACCGATGGAATTGCCCCCCAGGTGTTCATCGGCGACGGAAGCCGATGGACCATGCCATAGCGGACAGTCACGCCACTGTGACGATCAGTCACAGGACGATCAGGAGTCACCAGACCCCCCAAAGCGTGCAATGCTGAGATTCCGCCCACAGTGGAACACAAGTGGACGGAGGGAGCCCTCCCCGGACTCCTTGTCCTATTTTGGCACGAGGAGGGGCAAGCGACGCAAGGGCCGCGTACGTGCGGTCCATCACCCTTGCGGCTTTGACCCGGAACAGGACCTACGTCCCGTCAGTTCCGTGAAGTGCGGTCGACCGTACGCTGTTCGAAGCCTCCATGGCCGTGACGTACGTCACGTAGCAAGCGCTTGTCGCGTCTGTCACACCGTCAGTTCGCCGAGCGCCGGTCCCGTACCGCCCGCCACCGCTCCACCAGCCGCGCGTACGCCTCGCCCGCCGCCGCGCCGTCCCCGCGCCGCAGGGCCGCGATGCCCTCGGCGACGTCGGCCGCCGAGTGGTCGCCCTCCAGATCGCCGGCCGGCAGCGTATGCACGAGACCGCCGTAGTCCAGTTCCACCAGCGAACGCGGATGGAACTCCTCCAGCCAGCGGCCCACGTCCACCAAGCCGTCGATGAGCGGCCCCTCGTCGATCGTGTCCCTGAGCGTGCGCAGCCCGCGGGCCACCCGGCGGCGCGCCTGCACCATCGGGGTGCGATAGCGCAGCACCGGGGCGTCCTCCGCGGTCCCCTTGTCGTACTCGCGCTCCTCGTCGGAGACGAGCACGAACCAGTTCAGCGGGACCTGCCAGGTCGCCGTGCGGATCCAGGGGCGGGCGTCGGGGTTGCGGGCCAGCCAGCGCTCGTAGTCCTGGGCGGCCTCCAGCCGCACCACCGGGGGCAGGACCGCGTCCAGGACCGGGCCGGGCAGCTCATCGCCCAGCTCCTCGAGCGCCTGCCAGCCGCGCAGCCGGGTGCGCCAGGGGCACACGCACAGCACGCCGTCGACGTCGAGGACGAATGCGTCCGCGCTCTCGTGCGCCGGCACCGCCACCGGCGGGGTGGCCAGCAGATCGGCCAGCGAGCGGCGCAGCTCGTCCTGGTAGGTGGGGCGCTCGGCGCGGCGGGCGTAGCGCGTCCAGTGCGCGCGCTCCGGCTCGGGGAAGGCCGCCAGCGGCTCGTACACACGCAGATAGGCCGCGTACGGAACGATCACCGAGGACACCTTCGACACGCCTCCTCCCTCCCCTCTGCACCGACCGGGAAACCTTCCGGATCCGCTTCCGGATCCGCGGGACAACCGTCTGCGAACCACTCTCGAACGGGCCGGAAAACATGCAAATCGTCCCACGTCCGTACTCCAGTCGGAGGTGATCCTGAACACTGCGCGATCGGCGGGCCGAACAGGCTCTACGCTCATCAGCACAGGCCCCGCCACCCGTACGGAGCCCCCGTCCCGACCGCCGCGAGTTACCCAGGAGTCACCACCGTGACCGACGTATCCACCGGCGTCCTGCACACCCTGTTCCACTCGGACCAGGGGGGCCACGAGCAAGTCGTGCTCTGCCAGGACCGTGCCAGCGGCCTCAAGGCCGTCATCGCCATCCACTCCACCGCCCTGGGCCCCGCGCTCGGCGGCACGCGCTTCTACCCCTACGCGACCGAGGAGGAGGCCGTCGCCGACGCCCTCAACCTCGCGCGCGGGATGTCGTACAAGAACGCCATGGCCGGGCTGGACCACGGCGGTGGCAAGGCCGTCATCATCGGCGACCCCGACACGATCAAGAGCGAACAGCTGCTGCTCGCCTACGGCCGGTTCGTGGCCTCGCTGGGCGGTCGCTACGTCACCGCCTGCGACGTCGGCACCTACGTGGCCGACATGGACGTCGTGGCGCGCGAGTGCCGCTGGACGACCGGGCGGTCGCCGGAGAACGGCGGCGCGGGCGACTCGTCCGTCCTGACCGCCTTCGGGGTCTACCAGGGCATGCGGGCCAGCGCGCAGCACCTGTGGGGCGACCCGACGCTGCGCGGCCGCAAGGTCGGCATCGCGGGCGTCGGCAAGGTCGGCCACCACCTGGTGGAGCACCTGCGGGACGAGGGCGCCGAGGTCGTCGTCACGGACGTGCGCGAGGACGCCGTCCGCCGGATCCTCGACCGGCATCCGGTGGGGGTCACGGCGGTGGCCGACACCGAGGCGCTGATCAGGGTCGAGGGGCTCGACATCTACGCGCCGTGCGCGCTCGGCGGGGCGCTGGACGACGACTCGGTGCCGGTGCTGACCGCCAAGGTGGTCTGCGGCGCGGCCAACAACCAGCTCGCCCACCCGGGCGTGGAGAAGGACCTCGCCGACCGCGGGATCCTCTACGCGCCGGACTACGTGGTGAACGCCGGCGGGGTCATCCAGGTCGCCGACGAGCTCCACGGTTTCGACTTCGAGCGGTGCAAGGCGAAGGCCGCGAAGATCTTCGACACCACGCTCGCGATCTTCGCACGTGCGAAGGCGGATGGTGTTCCGCCGGCCGCGGCGGCGGACCGGATCGCCGAGCAGCGGATGCACGAGGCGGCACAGGCACGCGGCCGGTGAGCCGGAGGGCGGGGTTCCATGGAGGCTCGTGCGGAACCCCGTCCGAGGGCTTGTTCGGTACCGCTCGGAGAAAAGTTGGAGAGAACTCTCACTCTTCCCGGCGGGTCGCCCGCCAATAAGTGGTTAAAATCGCCACTGACCAGCGAGGACGGGGCGCCTCGATGGTTCTGTGCACACGCGCGTGCTACGGGCGACGTACCGTATGGGTGCGGGCTCAGGTACCGTGGAAGCCCTACGGACCGGCCTCTCCGCGGAGAGTCCGTTCCGGATCATGAACGCGTGTCAAGACTCTGGGGCCGTCGAGCCCCGTCGTTGAGGGGGTCGAGCCATGGGGCGCGGCCGGGCCAAGGCCAAGCAAGCGAAGGTCGCCCGCCAGCTGAAGTACAACAGCGGCGGGACGGACCTCTCACGCCTGGCCGAAGAGCTGGGCGCATCGTCTGCATCGAACATGCCGCCGAATGGCGACCCGTTCGAGGACGATGAGCAGGACGACGACCCGTACGCACGGTACGCCGATCTGTACGGGGACGACGAGGAAGACGAGGACGAGGACCCCTCGCAACACCGTCGCGGCGCTTGACGTTGCTCTGCATTCACCCGGTCGGTGACTTCGGTCACCGACCGGGTCTTGTGCTGCCCACCGGGTGTCCTCCGGGTCTCCGGGTTCCGGTGGGCGGTCTCGTGCTCAGCTCGCGTAGTCCCCGACCAGGGCGGCTCCACTGGTGTGCTCGCCGCGCTCGGTGATCTCGCCGGCGACCCAGGCCTCGACCCCGCGGTCGGCCAGTGTGGCCAGGGCCACGTCAGCCGACTCCTGCGGCACGATCGCGATCATGCCGACGCCCATGTTCAGGGTCTTCTCCAGCTCCAGCCGCTCGACCTGTCCGGTCTTGCCGACCAGGTCGAAGACGGGGGCCGGCGTCCAGGTGGAGCGGTCGACGACGGCGTGCAGTCCGTCGGGGATGACGCGCGCCAGGTTGGCCGCGAGTCCGCCGCCGGTGACGTGCGAGAAGGCGTGCACGTCGGTGGTGCGGGTCAGGGCCAGGCAGTCCAGGGAGTAGATCTTCGTCGGCTCCAGGAGTTCCTCGCCGAGGGTGCGGCCGAGGTCCTCGATGTGCGCGTCGAGGGAGAGGCCCGCCCGGTCGAGCAGGACGTGCCGGACGAGGGAGTACCCGTTCGAGTGAAGGCCGGAGGCCGCCATGGCGATCACCGCGTCACCCGTACGGATGCGATCCGCGCCCAGCAGCCGGTCGGCCTCCACGACGCCCGTACCGGCGCCGGCGACGTCGAAGTCGTCCTCGCCCAGCAGGCCCGGGTGCTCGGCCGTCTCGCCGCCGACCAGGGCGCAGCCGGCCAGGACACAGCCCTCGGCGATGCCCTTGACGATGGCGGCGACGCGCTCGGGGTGGACCTTGCCGACGCAGATGTAGTCGGTCATGAACAGCGGCTCGGCGCCGCACACCACGATGTCGTCCATGACCATGGCGACCAGGTCGTGGCCGATGGTGTCGTAGACGCCCAGCCGGCGGGCGATGTCGACCTTGGTGCCCACGCCGTCGGTGGCGGAGGCGAGCAGGGGGCGCTCGAAGCGCTTGAGGGCGGAGGCGTCGAAGAGGCCGGCGAAGCCGCCGAGGCCGCCGAGGACCTCGGGGCGCTGGGTCTTCCTCACCCACTCCTTCATCAGCTCGACCGCGCGGTCGCCCGCTTCGATGTCGACGCCCGCTGCTGCGTAGCTGGCACCAGTTGTCTCAGACATGGCTAGTGAGAACCTTCGTGTCGTACGGCAGGTAGGACGGGCCGTCCTACGGGCGGCGGATCGCGTCGGCGGCGGCCGTGGCGGCCGGGCCGGCGGCCAGCTCCGTCTCCAGGAGCTGCTTGCCGAGCAGCTCGGGGTCGGGCAGCTCCATCGGGTACTCGCCGTCGAAGCAGGCGCGGCAGAGGTTCGGCTTGGCGATGGTGGTCGCCTCGATCATCCCGTCGATGGAGATGTACGCCAGCGAGTCGGCGCCCAGGGAGGTGCCGATCTCGTCGATGGTCATGCCGTTGGCGATCAGCTCGGCGCGGGTGGCGAAGTCGATCCCGAAGAAGCAGGGCCACTTCACGGGCGGCGAGGAGATCCGGATGTGGACCTCGGCGGCGCCTGCCTCGCGGAGCATGCGGACCAGGGCGCGCTGGGTGTTGCCGCGGACGATCGAGTCGTCGACGACGACCAGGCGCTTGCCCTTGATGACTTCCTTCAGCGGGTTCAGCTTCAGGCGGATGCCGAGCTGGCGGATGGTCTGCGAGGGCTGGATGAAGGTCCGGCCGACGTACGCGTTCTTGACCAGGCCCGCGCCGAAGGGGATGCCGGACGCCTCGGCGTAGCCGATGGCGGCCGGGGTGCCGGACTCCGGGGTCGCTATGACCAGGTCGGCCTCGGCCGGAGCCTCCTTCGCCAGGCGGCGGCCCATCTCCACGCGGGAGAGGTACACGTTCCGGCCGGCGATGTCGGTGTCCGGGCGGGCCAGGTAGACGTACTCGAAGACACAGCCCTTGGGCTTCGCGTCCGCGAAGCGGGAGGTGCGCAGGCCGTTCTCGTCGATGGCGACGAACTCGCCCGGCTCTATCTCGCGGACGAAGCTGGCGCCCGTGATGTCGAGGGCGGCGGTCTCGGAGGCGACGACCCAGCCGCGCTCGAGGCGGCCGAGGACCAGCGGGCGGATGCCCTGCGGGTCACGGGCGGCGTAGAGCGTGTGCTCGTCCATGAAGACGAGGGAGAAGGCGCCGCGCACCTTCGGGAGGACCGAGTGGGCGGCCTCCTCGATGGTCAGCGGCTTGCCGTCGTCGTCCGTCTGGGCCGCGAGCAGCGCGGTGAGCAGATCGGTGTCGTTGGTGGCCGCCACGCGCGGGGTGCGGCCCTCCTGCTTGGGCAGGTCGGCGACCATCTCGGCGAGCTGGGCGGTGTTGACCAGGTTGCCGTTGTGGCCGAGCGCGATCGAGCCGTGCGCGGTGGCGCGGAACGTCGGCTGGGCGTTCTCCCACACGGAGGCACCGGTGGTCGAGTAGCGGGCGTGTCCGACCGCGATATGACCCTGGAGCGAACCGAGCGAGGTCTCGTCGAAGACCTGGGAGACGAGGCCCATGTCCTTGAAGACGAGGATCTGGGAGCCGTTGCTCACGGCGATTCCCGCGGATTCCTGACCTCGATGCTGGAGGGCGTAGAGCCCGAAGTAAGTGAGCTTGGCGACCTCTTCGCCGGGAGCCCAGACACCGAAGACGCCGCATGCGTCCTGGGGGCCCTTCTCACCGGGGAGCAGATCATGACTGAGTCGACCGTCACCACGTGGCACGCTTCCGAGTGTAGGCGAGGTCGACCACTGGTCCGAATTGGCGCTACTTGCCGGTAACTGGATCATGACCGGGCGGACCACCTCGTGATCGACTCGTTTCCGCAGGTCAGAGCGGGTTTTCGATGATCCGGTCGATGGTCGGGCGGGGTGTGGGGGCGATCGGCCGGTGATGTGTGCCGAGGGTGTGAGTGAGGTGTCGCACACCAATCGGCCTCCCGCGGTCAGGACATCAGCGGCAGCAGCTCGGTGAGGTCGGCCCGCTCGCCGCTCGCGCTGACCTTCGCGTCCGCCACCGCGTCCTTCCACTCCAGCCGTCCGGTCGCCAGCCGTACCCAGGTCAGCGGGTCGGTCTCGACGACGTTCGGCGGCGTCCCGCGGGTGTGCCGGGGCCCTGCCACGCACTGCACGACCGCGTACGGCGGGACGCGCACCTCGGTCGCCCCGCCGGGCGCCTTCACGGCGAGTGCGTCGGCGAGGAGCCGGGTGGCGGCTGCGAGGGCCTGCCGGTCGAACGGCACGTCGAGACCGGGCACGGCGGCGTTGAGGTCGTCGGTGTGGACGACGAGTTCGACGGTCCGGGTGACCAGGTAGTCGGCCAGGGACAGCGCGCCGGCGTCGGTCCGCAGCAGCCGGGTCGAGGGATGGGCGTCGAGCCGCTCCCGCAGGCTCTCCTCCGCGTCGGCCAGGTAGGCGTCGAGGTCGGGATGGCGTCCGGCGAGGCCCCGGGTGAAGTCGTCGACGGCCGGGGCGTCGGCCACCGTCGCGAACGGCCAGTCCAGGAGCGCGACGTCCTGCCGCGCGGGCTCCGGCAGGTCGAGCGAGCGGTGCACGGCGGTGACCGCCGTCCCGATGTGCGCGACCAGCTCCCGGACCGTCCACTCGCCCAGCCGCGTGGGCGACGCGAGCTGCTCGGGCGTGAGGGTGCCGGCCGCCCGCCGGACGTTCCCGAGCTGGGCCAACACGGCGGTGCGGATCTTGGCGGGGTCGTAGCTCCTGGTGCGCTTCTTCGCCGGGGACATGGCGGTGAGCCTATGCCGTGCCGGCGCCGGGGACGGAAGAAGGCCCCACCCGGGCAGCGGGCGGGGCCTTCACCGTCGTACGGCGGGCTCGCTCAGGCGAGCAGCGCCGGGATGGTGTTCTCGTGGGTCTCGCGCAGCTCCTCCAGGGAGAGCGAGAACTCTCCCTGGAGCTCGACCGAGTCGCCGTCGACGACACCGACGCGGGTGGCCGGCAGGCCCCGGGCGCCGCACATGTCGTTGAAGCGGACCTCCTCCGAGCGCGGGACGGCGACGACCGCGCGGCCCGCCGACTCCGAGAAGAGGAAGGTGAACGCGTCCAGACCGTCCGGGACGATCAGGCGGGCGCCCTTGCCGCCGAGCAGCGCCGACTCGACGACCGCCTGGATCAGACCGCCGTCGGACAGGTCGTGAGCGGAGTCGATCATGCCGTCGCGGGAGGCGGAGATCAGGATCTCGGCGAGCAGCCGCTCGCGCTCCAGGTCCACCTTCGGGGGGAGGCCGCCGAGGTGGTCGTGGACCACCTGCGACCAGGCCGAACCGCCGAACTCCTCACGCGTGTCGCCGAGGAGGTACAGCAGCTGGCCCTCCTCCTGGAAGGCGGCCGGCGTGCGGCGGGCGACGTCGTCGATGACGCCGAGCACGGCCACGACCGGGGTCGGGTGGATGGCCACCTCGCCGGTCTGGTTGTACAGCGACACATTGCCGCCGGTCACCGGGGTGCCGAGCTGCTGGCAGGCGTCCGCCAGGCCGCGGATGGCCTCCGCGAACTGCCACATGACGGCCGGGTCCTCGGGCGAGCCGAAGTTCAGGCAGTCGGAGACGGCGAGCGGCTTGGCGCCGGTCGTCGCCACGTTCCGGTACGCCTCCGCCAGCGCGAGCTGCGCGCCCGCGTACGGGTCGAGCTTGGCGTACCGGCCGTTGCCGTCGGTCGCGATGGCGACGCCGAGGCCGGTCTTCTCGTCGATGCGGATCATGCCGGAGTCCTCGGGCTGGGCGAGGACGGTGTTGCCCTGCACGAAGTGGTCGTACTGGGACGTGATCCACTTCTTGGAGGCCTGGTTGGGGGAACCGACCAGCTTCAGGACCTGGTCCCTCAGCTCCTGCGCGCTCCCCGGGCGCGGCAGCTTGTTCGCGTCGTCCGCCTGGAGGGCGTCCTGCCAGGACGGGCGGGCGTACGGGCGCTCGTAGACCGGGCCCTCGTGCGCCACCGTGCGCGGGTTGACGTCGACGATCTTCTCGCCGTGCCAGTAGATCTCCAGGCGGTCGCCGTCGGTCACCTCGCCGATGACGGTGGCGATGACGTCCCACTTCTCGCAGATCTCCAGGAACCGGTCGACCTTCTCCGGCTCCACGACCGCGCACATGCGTTCCTGCGACTCGCTCATGAGGATCTCCTCGGGCGAGAGCGTCGAGTCGCGCAGGGGTACGTCGTCCAGCGTGACGCGCATGCCGCCGGAGCCGTTGGACGCCAGCTCGCTCGTCGCACACGACAGACCCGCGGCGCCGAGGTCCTGGATGCCGACGACCAGCTTCTCCTTGAAGGCCTCCAGGGTGCACTCGATGAGGAGCTTCTCCTGGAACGGGTCGCCGACCTGCACCGCCGGGCGCTTGGACGGCTTGGCGTCGTCGAAGGTCTCCGAGGCGAGGATCGACGCGCCGCCGATGCCGTCGCCGCCCGTGCGGGCGCCGTACAGGATGACCTTGTTGCCGGCGCCGGAGGCCTTCGCGAGGTGGATGTCCTCGTGCCGCATGACGCCGATGGCACCGGCGTTGACCAGCGGGTTGCCCTGGTAGCAGGAGTCGAAGACGACCTCGCCGCCGATATTGGGCAGGCCCAGGCAGTTGCCGTAGCCGCCGATGCCGGCGACGACGCCCGGCAGGACGCGCTTGGTGTCGGGGTGGTCGGCCGCGCCGAACCGCAGCGGGTCGACGACGGCGACCGGGCGCGCGCCCATCGCGATGATGTCGCGGACGATGCCGCCGACACCCGTGGCCGCGCCCTGGTAGGGCTCGACGTACGACGGGTGGTTGTGCGACTCGACCTTGAAGGTGACCGCGTAGCCCTGGCCGACGTCGACGACACCGGCGTTCTCGCCGATGCCGACGAGGAGGGCGTCGGACTGCGGGGCCTTCTCGCCGAACTGGCGGAGGTGGACCTTGGAGGACTTGTACGAGCAGTGCTCGGACCACATGACGGAGTACATGGCGAGTTCGGCGCCGGTGGGCCGGCGGCCGAGGATCTCGACCACGCGCTCGTACTCGTCCTTCTTCAGACCGAGTTCGGCCCAGGGCAGCTCGACGTCGGGGGTCGCGGCCGCGTGCTCGACCGTGTCCAGAGGCGTCCGGCTCATGCGTTGACCAGCTTCTTGAGGATCGAGGTGAAGAACGGGAGGCCGTCGGTGCGACCGGTGCCGATCAGCGGCTCGACGGCGTGCTCGGGGTGCGGCATCAGACCCACGACGTTGCCGGCCTCGTTGGTGATGCCGGCGATGTCGCGGAGCGAGCCGTTGGGGTTGAAGTCGACGTACCGGAAGGCGACCCGTCCCTCGGCCTCGAGCTTGTCGAGGGTGTACTCGTCGGCGACGTACCGGCCGTCCATGTTCTTCAGCGGGATGTGGATCTCCTGGCCGGCGGTGTAGTCGCTGGTCCAGGCGGTGTCCGCGTTCTCCACCCGCAGCTTCTGGTCGCGGCAGATGAAGTGGAGGTGGTCGTTGCCGAGCATCGCGCCCGGGAGGAGGTGCGCCTCGGTGAGGATCTGGAAGCCGTTGCAGATGCCGAGGACCGGCAGTCCGGCCTTCGCCTGCTCGAGGAGGGGCTCCATCACCGGCGAGAAGCGGGCGATGGCACCGGCGCGCAGATAGTCGCCGTAGGAGAAACCTCCGCACAGCACCACGGCGTCGACCTGGTGGAGGTTCTTGTCCTTGTGCCAGAGGGCGACCGGTTCGGCGCCCGCGAGGCGGATCGCGCGCTGGGTGTCCCGGTCGTCGAGGCTGCCCGGGAAAGTGACGACGCCAATACGAGCGGTCACTTCACGGCCTCCGCGACTTCCTCCACCTTGACGGTGAAGTCCTCGATCACGGTGTTGGCGAGGAAGGATTCCGCGAGATCGTGGATGCGGGCGAGCACGGCCTCGTCGACCGGTCCGTCAACTTCCAGTTCGAATCGCTTTCCCTGACGTACGTCCGAGATGCCTTCGAAACCCAGCCGCGGCAGTGCGCGCTGCACCGCCTGGCCCTGGGGGTCGAGGATCTCCGGCTTGAGCATGACGTCGACTACGACGCGTGCCACTGGCACTCCCGGTGTTGTGGTGCTGAGCAGGTTCCTGCAGGTGTCTTCAGACTACCCGCACAAAATTTCTACGCGCATAGATTTGTAGGAACCTACGTGACGGTCATCACGAACCGGTATCCGTAGGGGACGTTCGCGAAAAGTTACGGGAAAGATCCCCGATCAACCCCGGAAACCTATTGCACTCGGACACGCGGACAGATTTAGTCGGGCTTCCCAATGCATTGCCGGGCACTGTACAAATGAATTGGAAATGGCCGAGACTCGGCACGTCGCCGCAGCCTGAGCTGTATGTGGTGCCGGACGAAGGGACCGATATTCGTGGCGCAGAAGGTCGTGGTCACGCTCTTTGACGACATCGACGGCTCGGAAGCGGCGGAAACGATCGCCTTCGGACTCGACGGCAAGTCGTACGAGATCGACCTGAATGAAGCCAATGCCAAGAAACTGCGTAAGGCGCTCGCGCCGTACGTGGAGGCCGGCCGCAAGCGGTCGCGCTCGGGCAAGGCGTACAAGCAGACGGAGGTCGCCCCCGACCCGGCGGCGGTCCGGGCCTGGGCACTGGCCAACAAGATGGACGTGCCGGCCCGCGGCCGGATCCCCAAGAAGGTCTACGAGGCGTTCGCCGAGGCGCAGTGACCCCCTGCGCCACACCCGTCCCAGGGTCCGTCAGCGGGCCCTGGGGACAACCGACTTGCGCTACCCCCCACATGGTCGGCTAATGTCTGGAGCACGCCGCCGGGCGGGGCCGAAAAGCCCAGCTCACGGAGGCCACGCGGGTGTAGTTCAGTAGCAGAACATCCCCCTTCCAGGGGGAAGGCGCAGTGTGCGATCCCTGTCACCCGCTCTGCATAGCCGTCCGACCACTGCTGTGGATCAGGTAGGCTGGTGCTCGCACCGACCGGTGAAAGCTGGTCGGAGGCAATGCGGACGTAGCTCAGTTGGTAGAGCGCAACCTTGCCAAGGTTGAGGTCGCGAGTTCGAGCCTCGTCGTCCGCTCGGGATGAAGACCCCGGTCCAATGGACCGGGGTCTTTTCGTGCTTGCTGTTCCGGTACTCGCCGTACCGGTGCTTCGTGGAGCGGCGGTTCCCTTCCTGAATCGGCGTTCTGACATTTGTCATGTGCAGTGATGACAGCGCGCACTGCATCCCGCCTCCGGGCGCCGGGATGCTGAGGACATGAACACCAACGAACACGAGCACGTGATCGAGGTCACCGACCTCCGGCGTGTCTACGGGGGCGGGTTCGAAGCTGTGCGGGGGATCACGTTCCACGTCGCACGCGGGGAGATCTTCGCGCTCCTCGGCACCAACGGAGCCGGCAAGACGTCGACCGTGGAACTGCTGGAGGGACTGGCCCGGCCCGACGGGGGACGGGTCCGGGTCCTCGGCCACGACCCCCACGCCGACCGGGCCGCCGTCCGCCCGCGCACCGGGGTCATGCTCCAGGAAGGCGGCTTTCCCTCCGAGCTGACCGTCGGGGAGACCGCGCGGATGTGGGCCGGCTGCGTCAGCGGGGCCCGGCCGGTCGCGGAGGCACTGTCCCTCGTCGGGCTCGGCGGCAAGACCGGCGTACGCGTCAAGCAGCTGTCCGGGGGTGAGCGGCGGCGGCTCGATCTGGCGCTCGCGCTGCTCGGCGACCCCGAGGTGCTCTTCCTCGACGAGCCGACGACCGGACTGGACGCCGAGGGCCGCCGGGACACCTGGGACCTGGTGCGCGCCCTGCGGGACGCCGGCACCACGGTGCTGCTGACCACGCACTACCTGGAGGAGGCGGAGGGCCTCGCCGACCGGCTGGCCATCCTGCACGAGGGGCGCATCGCGGCCGCCGGGACACCCGCCGAGGTGACCGCCGCCCAGCCGTCCCGGATCTCCTTCGAACTGCCCGAGGGGTACTTCGTCGGAGACCTGCCGCCCCTCGGTGAATTGGGCGTGTGCGACCACGAGGTCGACGGCCGCCTGGTACGGCTGCGCACGCGGGAGTTGCAGCGGGCGGCCACCGGGCTGCTGGTGTGGGCCGAGGGGGCCCGGGTCGAACTGCGCCGGCTGGACGTGCGCTCGGCCTCGCTGGAGGAAGCGTTCCTGGGGATCGCGCGAAAGGCGGCGGACACCGCCACGGAGAAGGAGAGCGTGGCATGAGCGGAGCTGTCGTGAAGGGCCGGACCGGGACCACCACACCGATGAGCCGGATGGCCGCCCTCGCCCGCGCCGAGCTCGTCCTGCTCGGCCGCAGCAAGGCCACGATCGTCGCGGCCGTCCTGGTGCCGCTCGCGCTGCCGTTCACCATGCGGTCGGTGGTCCAGGAGATGGACCTCGGAGAGGCCGGGCTCAACGTCGGACTGGTGATGCTGCCCGCCTCGATCGGGTTCTCGCTGATGTTCGGCGTGTACGGGGCGCTCGCCGGCATCTACACCGCCCGGCGCGAGGAACTCGTGCTCAAGCGGCTGCGCACGGGCGAGCTGCGGGACGCCGAGGTCCTCACCGGATCCGCGCTGCCGGTGCTCACCACCGGCCTCGTGCAGTGCCTGGTGCTGGCCGCGGGCTGCATGGCCTTCCTCGACGTGGGCGCACCCGAGGCACCCCATCTCGCGGTGCTGGGCGTGCTGTCGGGGCTGGTGATGTGCGCGGCGCTGGCGGCCGTCACCGCGAGCATGACGCGGACCGTGGAGAGCGCGCAGGTCACCACCATGCCGTTCGTGCTGGTCTCGATGCTCGGCTCCGGGGTGGCCGTACCCCTGGAACTGCTGCCGGACCGGGTCGCCTCCGTCCTCGGGCTGCTGCCGCTGAGCCCGGTGATCACCCTCGTCCGCGGCGGCTGGAGCGGCAACCTGTCGGCGTACGAGGCGCTGGGCGCCCTGGCGACCGCGCTGGCCTGGACCGTGCTGTCAGTATGGGCCGTACGGCGGTGGTTCCGGTGGGAGCCCCGGCGCTGACGGGCCGGGGGAACGGGGGAGACACGAGGATGGGCAGGCCGGGGGGCTGGTGGCGGCGCAAGAGCACGCCGGCGAAGATCGAGACGTACACACGGTGGTCGTTCCACTTCTTCGGCCTGGTCGAGTTCTCGTCGGTGGCGGTGCCGTTCGGGTCCGGGCTGTGGAGCGGGCTCGGCCTCTGGTTGCCGGTACTGGTCCTCGGGCACAGCGTGCTCTGCGCCGTGACGGCGCTTCGGGCGCTGGACTGGACGCGCGGACGCCGTCCCCAGCCCGTCCGGCTGCTGTGGACGCTCGCCGCCGCCAGCGCGGTGGTCGCCGTCGTCGCGCTGGCGGTCGCCGAGCAGGCGTCGGACGGCCAGGAGCAGGTCGAGACCGCCGCGGGCGGCGCCTTCGGGGTCACCATGGTCTTCGCGGCGGGCAACAGCATGCTCGGTGTGCGCGGCTCGCGGCGCATGACGGGGGTCGTCGTCGCCTACGCCGTGGGCGCCGGAGCGGTGGCGCTCCCGCTCGGACTGCCCATCGAGGCCGTCCTGGTCTCGGCGATGGCGGTGCTGATCGGCGGCGCGTTCATCGGCTCCGCCGCCGTCTTCTCCGCCTGGCTGCTCAACTCCGTGTACCAGCTCGACGAGGCCCGCGAGACCCGTGCGCGGCTCGCCGTCGCCGAGGAACGGCTGCGGTTCGGGCGGGATCTGCACGACGTCATGGGGCGCAACCTCGCGGTGATCGCGCTGAAGAGCGAGCTGGCCGTGCAGCTGGCGCGCCGAGGGCGGCCGGAGGCCATGGAACAGATGATCGAGGTGCAGCGCATCGCGCAGGAGTCCCAGCGCGAGGTCCGGGACGTCGTACGGGGCTACCGGGAGGCCGACCTGGGCGTCGAACTGGCCGGTGCGCACGGTGTGCTGACGGCCGCGGGCATCGCCTGCGAGGTGCGCGGGGAGAGCGACGGACTGCCCGCCGACGTGCAGTCGGCGCTCGGCTGGGTCGTCCGGGAGGCCACCACCAACGTGCTGCGCCACGGCGACGCCGGGCGGTGTTCGGTGGGGCTGCGGATGACGGAGGGGCATGTGGTGCTGACGGTGGAGAACGACGGGGCGCAGCCCTCCGGGGACGGCGGCGGCTCCGGCCTGGCCGGCCTGCGGGAACGGCTCGCTCAGGTGGACGGGACGCTGGAAGCCGGATTCGCCGGGGAGGGAGTCTTCCGGGTGGTGGCCAGGGTGCCGGTGCGGGAGACGGCGGCGGGGCGGGAGACGGGTGTGGTGCGGGAGACGGCGGCGGGCCGGGAGACAGGTGTGGTGCGGGGGACGGCGGCGGGCCGGGAGACAGGTGTGGTGCCGGAGACAGTCGCGGGGCAGGAGACAGCCGCGGGACCGGAGGCGGCAGGGCAGGAGACGGCCGCAGGGCAGGAGACGGCCGCAGGGCAGGAGACAGCCATGGTGCGGGAGGCGGCCGCGGGGCCGGAGGCGGCGGCGGTTCGGGAGGGTGTCGGATGAGCGTGCGGGTGCTGCTCGCCGACGACGAGCATCTGATCCGGGGAGCGCTCGCGGCGCTGCTGTCGCTGGAGGACGATCTGGTGATCGTCGCCGAGGCGGCCACGGGACCGGAGGCGCTGGCGATGGCGCGGGCGCACGAGCCCGACGTCGCCGTCCTCGATCTCCAGATGCCGGGCGCGGACGGTGTGAAGGTCGCCACATCCCTGCGCAGCGAACTGCCCGGCTGCAAGGTGCTGATCGTCACCAGTCACGGCCGGCCGGGGCATCTCAAGCGGGCACTTGCGGCAGGTGTGCGCGGGTTCGTCCCGAAGACGGTGAGCGCGCAGCGGCTCGCGGAGATCATCCGCACCCTGCACGCCGGAAACCGCTACGTCGACCCGGAGTTGGCCGCCGACGCGATCGCCGCCGGGGACTCGCCGCTGACCTCGCGCGAGGCCGAGGTGCTCGAACTCGCCGCCGACGGGGCGCCCGTCACGGAGATCGCCGAGCGGGCCGCGCTGTCGCCGGGGACCGTGCGGAACTATCTCTCGTCGGCCGTCTCCAAGCTGGGAGCGGAGAACCGGCACGCGGCGGTGCGTCTCGCACGCGAGCGGGGTTGGGTATAGTTGGCCTCGCGCCACGGCGCACTGCGGACGTAGCTCAGTTGGTAGAGCGCAACCTTGCCAAGGTTGAGGTCGCGAGTTCGAGCCTCGTCGTCCGCTCCAGTCAGGAAGGCCCCCGGTTTCCGGGGGCCTTTCGCGTTGTGCCCGGCGGGGGTGTCGTCTCCCCCGCCGGGTGGGTGTCAGGTCCAGCTCACGCCGGTCAGGCGCTCGTAGGCCTCGGCGTACTTCGCGCGGGTCGCCTCGACCACGTTCTGCGGCAGCGCCGGGGGCGGCTGCTCGCCCGCCCGGTCCCAGCCGGCCTCGCCCGAGGTCAGCCAGTCGCGCACGAACTGCTTGTCGTACGACGCCTGCGCGCGGCCCGGCTGCCACTGGTCGGCCGGCCAGAACCGGGAGGAGTCGGGGGTGAGGACCTCGTCGGCGAGGACGAGCGTCTCCCCCTCGTAGCCGAACTCGAACTTGGTGTCCGCGAGGATGATGCCCCGGTCGCGGGCGATGTCGCGGGCGCGGGAGTAGACGGCGAGGGTCACCTGGCGCAGCTGGGCGGCGGTGTCCGCGCCGACCTGTCGGGCGACCTCCTCGTAGGAGACGTTCTCGTCGTGCTCGCCGACGGCGGCCTTGGTGGCCGGGGTGAAGATCGGGGCGGGCAGCTCGGAGCCGTCGACCAGGCCCTCGGGGAGGGCGAGGCCGCACACCGTGCGGGACTCGGTGTACTCGAGCAGGCCGGAGCCGGTGAGGTAGCCGCGGGCGACCGCCTCGACGGGGACCATCTTCAGGGACTTGCAGACCAGCGTGCGGCCCTGCCAGTCGGCGGGGGCGCCGGCGGGCAGCTCGGTGCTCAGGACGTGGTTGGGCACCAGGTCGGCGAGCTGGTCGAACCACCACAGGGAGAGCTGCGTGAGGATGCGGCCCTTGTCGGGGATCTCGGTCGGCAGCACCCAGTCGAAGGCGGAGATGCGGTCGCTGGCGACCATCACGAGGTCGCCCGCCTCGTTCTGGTACAGGTCGCGCACCTTGCCGGTGTGCAGATGCACCAGGCCCGGCACCTCTACGGGTTTGGGCTTTTCTACGAATCCGGACACGGTTCCTCCCCGTGGTTCTGTCCTAAGGCTCGATTGTCCCGTATGGGCGCATGGCCATGGGCAGCGGGTCGCGCTTGTGGGTGCAGGTCAGTCGCCCGTGCGGGTGCAGGTCGGTAGGCCTTGCGGTGCAGGTCGGTCGCCCTTGCGGGCGTACGTCAGGTCGGGCTCGGGGCGGACGTCAGGTCGGGCTTGCGGGCGCGTACGTCAGGTCGGGCTCGGGGAGGCGGTCAGTCGCGTTTGCAGATGCGGTCGAGGAGGTTGGCCGTGGCGCGCTGCACGCGTGGGTCGACGTGGCCGGGGCGGTCCAGGGCCGGGGACCAGGCGAAGGTGCCGGAGGCGAAGACCCAGGCGCCGGAGGGGGCGCGGTAGAGGGAGGTCTCCTGGTGGCGCAGGACTCCCTCGGCGTCGGTGTACGGGGAGTGCGCGAGCAGGGTGCGCTCCTCGTGGAGCGGGAGCGGGGCGCGGGGGAAGTAGCGGTCCGCCTCGCCGGCGACGAGGCCCTCGATGCCGTCTCCCTCGTGCGCGCCGGTCGACTCCCACAGCCAGTGGCCGGCGTTGCGGATGATCAGCGGGTGCGGCTCGGGGACGCGGCCGGCGTACTGGATGCCGATGAGCTGCTGCTCGGCCCGGTCGATCTCCCGCCAGAGGACGGGCCGCCCGGGTCCCTTGCGTTTTCGGCAGGTGAGCAGGCGGCCGGGCACGCCCGACGGGGACGGGCCCAGCTCCACCTGCCAGTACAGGGAGTTCGCGGACAGGAAGACCAGCGAGGTGCCGCTGTCGCGGGCGAGTTCCACCGTGCGGCGCATGGCCTGGGACCAGTACTCGTCGTGGCCGGGGAAGATCAGCCCGCGGTAGCGGGTGGGGTCGATCCGGCCGGTGTGCAGGTCGCGGGCGTCGGCGTAGGCGAGGTCGTAGCCGTAGCGCTCGGCCCAGCGGATGACGTCGTAGGCGTGGCCGACGTGGAGCGGGAGGCCGGCGCCCGCGTACGGGCGGTCGAAGGAGACGGTCGTCGCGGCGTCGGCCTCGCCGAGCAGCCGGCCGTTCTCGTCCCAGGCGTGGTAGAGGCTGGCGCCGGTGCGGCCGTCCTCCGGGTAGAGGTTGTACGCCTGCCAGGTGATGTCCGGCAGCAGCAGGAGCAGGTCGGCGGGGCGGCTGTCGCGGACGGTGAAGGGGATGTGGGAGCGGTAGCCGTCGGCGGTGGTGAGGACGGCGACGTACGCGCCGACGTTCCAGTACGACGGGACCTGGAGGCGCCAGGAGAGCCACCAGTGGTGGCAGGAGACCGTGCGGTCGGCGGTCAGCGGCGGGGGCTGGACGATGCCGGGCAGGCGCGGACTGGTGGTGATCTTGGCGGCGCCGTCGCCGTCGTAGTGACCGATGCGGTAGATGTCGACGCTGAAATTCTGGGGCGGGTCGACCGTGATGTGGAAGTCGACAGCGTCGCCGGGCGCGACCGCGCCGGTCGAGATGAATCCCTTGATCTGGCGGCGGACGTCGTCGGCCGAGCGCGGTCCTCCGGCGGTGCGCGGGGCGGGGATCCTCGGGGCGTCCTCCGTGAGGGTGGTCCCCCTGGGGGCGGCGGCCGGGGCGGCCGGGTCGACGTACCAGGGGATGATCTGGCCTGAGTCGCCGAAGTACGTCTCGCTGCCGCGCAGCCAGGGGAGGGGCCCCTGTCCGAAGGGGTCCGTGACGGCGTGCGCCAGTGCTCCCGACTCCCATCGGCGGACGTGCTGCGGTCCTGCTCCCGTGGTGCTCATGGTGCTCCCCTCCCTTGTGCCCCCGTGCTCGTCGGTTCGTCGCGGTCGGCCGACCGGGCGGGCCGGGTCTGACCTGGTCGGACGTGGCCGTTCGTGTGGTTGTCCTATGTCGCCAGCCCTTGCCATGGGCGCGTTCGGTCCCAGCACATCACATAACGCGCGCAGACTGTCACTATTCGTTGTGGATTGGCCGAAAGTGGAATGAACTGCTCCGGCTGGGTCGAGGTGGGTGGGCTCGGGCTGGGTGGGGCTCAGGGAGCGGGTGCCGCCGGGGGTCTGTGTCGCCGGGGGCCTGGATCGCCGGGCCTGGTGGCGGTGATGGGCCTGGTGGCGGGTGCTGGGCCCGGGGGTGACGGGCGGCGGGGGGGGGGGGGGGGGGC
>NZ_BQUN01000077.1 GCF_026008495.1 Streptomyces sp. A012304 | reverse complement strand
CCGACCGGCGCCGGCAAGACCGTCGTCTTCGCCAACCTCATCGACGAGCTGCTGCCCCAGCTCAACGGCGGCCGCGCCCTGGTCATCGCCCACCGCGAGGAACTCATCGAGCAGGCCGCCGCCAAGGTCCGCGCCGTCCGCCCCGACCTGCGGGTCGGCGTCGTCAAGGCCGAGCGCGACGAGCACCAGGACGCCGACGTCATCGTCGCCAGCATCCAGACCCTGGCCGTCGAACGGCGCCGCAAGGCCATCGAGAACATCGGTGTGGTCATCGTCGACGAGTGCCACCATGCGGCCGCCCCGTCGTACATGACGGTCCTCGAGCACTTCGGAGCCTGGCGCGGCCTGCCCGTCGCCGGGTTCACCGCCACCATGACCCGCACCGACGGGGGCCTTGCCGAGGTGTGGCAGGACGTCGTGTTCACCCTCGACATCCTGGAGATGATCGAGGACGGCTACCTGTGCGACGTCCGCGGGAAGCGCGTCATCGTCGAGGGCCTCGACCTGGACTCCGTGAAGTCCCGCGCGGGCGACCTCCAGGACGGACAACTGGGCCAGGCCCTGGACGACTCCGGCGCCGCCGAGGTCGTGGCGGAGGCATACCGCCTTCACGCCGCCGACCGGCCGGGCGTCGCCTTCACCCCCACCGTGGACACCGCCCAGTCCATGGCCGAGGCGTTCACCGCCGCCGGCCTGCCCGCCGCCGCGGTGTGGGGCGACATGCCGCACGACGACCGCGCCCGGGCGCTGGAGAAGTACCGGCGCGGCGACGTCCAGGTGCTGACGAACTGCATGGTCCTCACCGAGGGGTTCGACGCCCCCTGGACATCGTGCGCGGTGATCGCCCGGCCCACCAAGTCGGCGGGCCTGTACTGCCAGATGGCCGGCCGAGCACTCCGGCTGTCTCCCGAGACTGGCAAGAAGGACGCGCTCATCCTCGACGTGATGGGCGCCTCCACCCGTCACAAGCTCGCCTCGATCGTCGACCTGACGGGCC
>NZ_BQUN01000076.1:8984-16145 GCF_026008495.1 Streptomyces sp. A012304 | reverse complement strand
GATCACGTCTTCCGAGGCAGGCGAGACCATGTCCCCGCCAATGAACAGCCGGTCCTGGACTGTGTGGCTGGTCATGGCCGCTCCTTTCGCCGTGCCAAGACGTGCCCACGCGGATGGCCGTCGGTGAGCCAGGTCAAAGCCGTCACCGCGTGATACTGCCTTCAGCCGACCACGTCCGGGCCTCGGCCGCGCGCAGGCTTCCACCATTCGGAGGACCGATGCCGCGGCGACCCGCGAGCAGCAACCCGGCGAACCTTCCCGGTCACGGCAGTAGCAGCAACGCTGCTGGCCCGTCAACGAGGTCAAGTGCCCACGTCACCTGGTCGGCTGCGTCCATAACCTCACCGAATACGGTCAGGATGTCGGTCTCGGAGTTGATCACCTTGCGGTTCCACAGTGGGTCGCCATCGGCATCGACCACGGTGATCCAGTGATGCCCTTTCCCCACGTCGATCCCGGCCCATATTTGTGGCGGCCGTTGCGTCATCTCGCCTCTCCAGATCGAACACGAACAGGAAGTGCCAGGCCACCCCTGAAGCAAGTCCGTACAAGCGATCGAGTCGCCACTCTTAATCAGCAGTTACGGGGCGTCCCCACAACCTCTCCGCCCACATCGGAGCGGACATCCGCCGCTTGGTCAAGAAGAACAAGGTCGAGCTGTGCTTCACCCCGACCTACGCCTCCTGGACCAACCCGATCGAGGCACACTTCGGTCCGCCGCGACAGCTCACCCTGGCCAACTCCCACCATCGCAGCCACCCCGCGCAGACGCGGGCCCTGCACCGCTACCTGCGCTGGCGCAACGCCAACGCCCGCCACCCCGACGTCCTCGCCGCCCAGCGCAAGGAGCGCGCCCGCACCCGTAGCGAGAAGGGCACCCGCTGGGGTGGTCGGCCGGCACTTCCTGCCGCGGCATGACCGATGTCACCACTCGGAGAGGACCATGACCATGGTGTCGGAGTCCGGTCCCGATTCGACGGTCGTGAATCCTTCGGCGGCGTAGAGACGGCGTGCGCGGTTCGCCCGCTCGACGCTCAAAGAGATTCGGGCGAAGCCGTGTTCCGCCGCCCTCCGAGCCAGCTCGGTCACCAGGGCACGTCCCACTCCTTGGCCCCGCCACGGCGGGAGTACGCCTACGGAGAGTTCCGGAACGTCCTCCGCCACAAACCCATAACCGGGATCATCAGAGCTGAACAGCCGCAGCCAGGCCGCGCCGATCGGTTGTCCGCCTGTCTCGACCGCAACCACTCCGAGATCACCCGGTCGAGGCCAGTCCTCGACGTAGTGCGCCGTGTGGCGATCCCTGAGGACACGATCGCGGCCGATCGCTTCCCGAGCAGGGTTCCAGTCAACTGCAGCCACGAGCATGTCCGCGAGGAAGCCCGCATCGTCAGCCCTTGCCATCCGCAACGAGTAGTCGCTGTCAGCCATACGACGAATCCTGCCACCCGCCAGATCAGCGCCCACCCGGCGAACCCTCTCGGTCACAGCACTAGCTAGACGGCTGTGGTCGTGACGGGCCATGCCCCGCGGCCCAACAGATCGAGGACGAGTGCCGCGATGTTCCACGCGTCGTCCTCGCCGCGGTGATGGCGTCCCTCGAGCGGCAGTCCGGCGATCTGTAGGGCGTGGTCCATGCCGGGTTTCCTCCGCAGCCCGTATGCCGTGGCGAACACGGCCTTGGCGTTGGTGTGGGTGCGTTCCGTCGGATAGCCGAACGGGTAGGCCACCCCGTCGGCCTGACTCTGTCGAGCAAACTGCCGCCGGTCGTACTCGCCCCAGCTCGCCCAGGGGCGCTCCCCGGCCGCGTACTCCTCGACGAGGATCCGGCACGCCTCGGCGAAGGTGACGCCCCGTTCCACCTCGGCCTGCGTCAGGCCGGTCAGTTCGGTGCAGAAGTCGCTCACCGCCGACCGGACGGGGCGGACCAAGATACGGTGCCGGGACACGCGGCGCCGTGCCGACACGTCCACGACGGTGAGACCGATCTCGATGATCTCGTTCACAGAGCCGGGCGGCGGCTGTCCGTCCCAGCAGGTGGCTTCCACATCGATGACGTTCAGCAGGACGGGTTCGTGGGGCATGGGGCGAGGGTAAGGATGCGCGCCCGGTGACGGCACCTCGATTTCTCCCGCCGGCCGCCAGGAACGGACAACGCCGACCGAGAACGACGTGGGAACCTCTTACTGCTTCGGCGGCAGTTCCTCCAGCGGGGTGACCGTGCGCCCACCGCGCATCACCGGCAGCCCCCGCACCAGCCGGTCGATCATGTGCTCATACCGCAGGCCCGTGTCGGCGAGGTAGAGGTCCTCGCCGGGTGTGTCGCCGTCGGCGAGGAGGACTTCCGGCACCAGCAGGTCGGCCAGGCCTGCGTGCGGCGCCGGATCCTCGACGGCAAGGCCGTGGCCGTCGAGGTCGACATGGTCGGGCACCAGAGCCCGCCCGCGCAGGCGCCCGCCGACCTCGGGAAGGAACTCGTCCCACATGATCGCCAGCGCGGCTCGCAGGTCACCGAGCACTTCGACGTGTTGGTCGGTGGAGTTGCCGAGGAAGGTCTCGACCTCGATGTCGCCCTGGACCAGGAGGCGGGAGGTGCCGGTGAGGACGAGGTTGGCGGCTTTCAAGTCGCCGAGCACGATCAGCGACGGGCTGCCGTGATCCAGGTTGAGGATGTTGCCGTCGACGTGGAGGTCGCCGTCGATGACGTATCCGGAGACCGCGCCGTCGATTCCCTCGTACTCGGGTCGGCCACCTGCCTTGATCCAGGGATTCTGGTGCCGGTACTGGTGGTCGTCCAGCCAGAGCGAGCCGGGCAGCGCCGAGGGCCCGGGTGCAGGATGTACTCGTCCTCGTCCAGGCTGTCGTAGGACACCTGCGGGAAGCCGCGTCGCTCGAACAGAGTGACCGTCTCCGCCCACGTCCGGTAGATCGTCTCCATGGCCGACACCGTAGGCGCCCGCACTGACGACCCACCCGCTCCGGGAATCCCCCACCCCGGAAATACGCAACCCGTTGCGTACTTCCACTGACAACCGGCAGCCCATACTGACGATCACCGGCAACTTGGTCCCGCAGTGGCGCACTACGGGGCGCTCAGCCTCGCGTTCGGCTGCTCCCCGCGATGCCCGTCGGTGTCCTTCACCGTGCGACGGCGACCGCTGTGCGCGCCAGGCTGACCGCCCGCAGCCCCTATAGAGGGAAAACCCTGGAAGGGCGGGCGTGCTCTTGTCCCGGCCGCCCGCAGGCGCTTCACTGGCGCTGCTCCCCCCACAGGAGAACACCCGTCCCACCTGTAGAAGGGTTTCTCTTGACCGCCCTACGCGCCTCCGCCGTCACCGCCGCAGCCTGTGCCGCCGTGCTGGCCACCGCCCTGCCGTCCTCGGCCATCAACTCGTACAACGCGACGCCCGCACCCGAGCGCACCGAGGTGGGCGCGCTCGTCGCGACCTGGGACAACGACGGCGACCCCACGACACCCGACCGGGTCGACTGGGTCTGCTCCGGAACCATGATCGACGCGGACACGTTCCTGACCGCCGCGCACTGCACCACCGACTGGCCCGACAACGTGAAGTTCTACGTGTCTCTGGACCAGGACGTGCAGGCCGGCCTCGACGCCGCCGCGAAGAAGTACCCCGGCGATCCGGCCGCGCAGGCGGGCGCCGTCGCCGTACAGGGCACCGCCCACAGCCACCCCGACTACCCCGGGCCCGCGTCCGACACGCGCGACATCTCGGTGATCGAGCTGCCCGCGGCCAAGGTCAAGGCCCGCTGGACCTTCACTCCGGCCACCCTGCCCACCGCCGACCGGCTCGGCGCGCTCGGCCCGCAGGCGCTGAACTCCACCGACTGGTTCGTCGCCGGATACGGCACCCAGGAGGCCCAGCGCGGCCCCGGCGGCCAGACCCACCCCGGCGGCGGCGTCCGGATGAAGGCGCCTGTCACCTTCGACGCCCTCAACGACGCGTGGGTCCGCCTGGCGATGACCGAACCCCAGGGCAACGGCGGTGCCTGCTACGGCGACTCCGGCGGCCCCAACTTCGCCGTGATCGGCGGCCGGAACGTGCTCGCGGCCACCACGATCACCGGCGACGGCCCGTGCTACGCGACGAACGTGGCGTACCGCCTGGACACCCCGGGCGCCCGCGCCTTCCTGGCA
Source organism: Streptomyces sp. A012304 (assembly GCF_026008495.1). Lineage (GTDB taxonomy): Bacteria > Actinomycetota > Actinomycetes > Streptomycetales > Streptomycetaceae > Streptomyces. The sequence continues at coordinate 11,986 of NZ_BQUN01000076.1, read as the reverse complement.
CCGTTCGTGAAACTGCCGTAGCGCGCCCGGGCACAGCACGCCACCTCCGCAGCGCCCTGCCGCGCTGCCGGGCCCGCCGACCGGTGCTCTGACGAGCCGTCGCCCGGCGGGCCCGTCCGGCGGCCGGACGGGAAGCCTTCCGGCGGTGTGCTGACGCGGTCACCCGACTGATGGTGCGCGCGGGGCGCACGCCGGACCGCGTAGCGGTGCGCCGCAGGACGCCGCTGGCCGATCGGGAACGCAGGTTCCCGATCGGGCCGGCCCGGACGTGGGCTGAGCGCCGGCGGCCCCTGGACGCCCCCGATCGGAACGCGCTGCCCCCGCCCCTGTCCTCAGCCGCGCAGTTCCTCAAGACGCTCCAGGTCGTCGCGCACCGCCCTGCGCTCCTCCGCGGTGAGATGGACCGCCTCGGCCTCGGCGAGCGCGGACGTCGCCGTCGTCTCGTCACCGAGGCGCCGTGCGACATCCGCACGGAGCACGAGAAGGCGAAGCAGCTGCACGGGTGTGGGCCGCTCGTCCGCCCTGCGCAACACCCGCTCGATGATCTTCGCGGCGCCGGCCGGGTCGTCCCTCGAGTCCGCGAGGAGGGCCGCGTGGTGCAACGCCCGGGAGAAGGGCTCCTCGGGTGCGGGCCGGTGGTGGTGGTCGCGACTTGTCGGCTGCCCGATGCGCAGGCAGTTGCCGCCCGGATCGGTCACGAGGAACTGCCGTACGCCGTGCGACGTGTCCTTCAGCGACCCTATGCGCGGCAGACCGCGGGTCGGGACCCTTCCGTACGCCGCCTTGAGTCCGGTCCGGAAGGCCTCGTGCAACGCGTCGACGTCGTCGGTGCGGATGTAGCACGTGCTGTACGACTCCGTCGGTTCGTACTTCTTCATGCCGAAGAAGTGGAGCTGGATGCCGCCGCGTTGCACGACGGCGTACGGGTTGGGGCTCTTCTGGCGGAAGGTCACCTCGAACCCGAGGACGGTGTAGAAGTCGAGAACGGGCTGGAGGCTCCGGCACGGCAGCATCGGGATGGTCTCTTCGCTCATACCCCCAACCTAGTCAAGTTTGACTAGTGGGGGCCAGTCCCTGCGGCGTCGAGTATCACGTTGTTGGGTTCATGGCAGGATGACGGGCCCAGTTGACCCGAAGAGCCCATGCCGCGCAGACGCCCGAAGGGCCGTGCGCGAAGCGGCGGGGCGGAGAGCTGAGACATGGTCGCCTTCCACTCCTCCGCGCTGGACGGAGTCGCCGCCAACCCGGCCGTCCCCACGCCGCTGCTGCTGCGGCTGATCGCCTTCGAGGGCGAGGGCCAGGGCCCGCCCTTCCAGGTCCTCCACCGGCCGGGGCTGCCCGAGCAGGCCGTCTCCGCTGTCGTCGCCCACCCGATCGTGGACGTGCGCGTCCAGTTCGCGATGAGCGGCCAGGCGGATCCCGAGCAGCGGGCCCGGCTCGCGGACGACCCCTCGCCCAAGGTGCGGGCCGCCGTCGCATCCGGACCCGAGTGGACCCACGATCACCGGACCAAGGTCCGCCCGTTGCCGGACGCCGTGTGCGGTCGCCTCCTGGAGGATCCCGAACCCTCCGTGCGGATCGCGCTGTTGCACTCGCCCCACTTGGCGACGCCTTTCCTCGCCTCCCTGGTCGCACATCCCGATCCGGCCGCACGACGCGCCGCGCTGCGCGTGTGGGACGAATTGCCCGCGGAGGGGCGTGCCGCACTGCTCGACGACCCCGACCCACGAGTACGGCGGTCCGCCGCGCAGTGCGCGTGTCCTCACGACGCACAGCTCACGGCGGCGCTGCTCGACGATCCCGCCACCCTGCCCGGGGCACTGCGCCGCGGGCTGCTCCATCGCGCGGACGCCGAGCGGTTCCTCGCCGACGGCGTCCACCTGGTCGAACTCGCCGGCAATCCGTCCCTGCCCGCCGACCTCGTGGACCGTCTCGCCGTCCACCCCGACGACAGGGTGCGGCTCGCCGTCTCCCTGAGGCCCGAGCTGACCGAAGACCGACGCGCCGCGATCGACTTCACCGTGGACCCGCACGCCCGCGACGACGTGGACTGGGTGACGGCCGGCCTCGCCGATCCGGACGTGCTGCGCCGGGCCGCGACCTCCGCCCATCCCCTGCTGCGCCGCGCCGCGGCCCGCAGCCCTCATCTGCCGCCCGATCTGCTGCGGCTTCTGGCCGAGGACACGGACGTCCTCGTACACACCCACCTGGCCGTGCACCATCCGGACACTCCCGAGAAGGTCCTGATGAGCGTGTACGCCTGGCTCGGCGGGACGTTCTCCGCCTGGATGGCGACCGGCCACCCCCGCTTCCCCCGCGAGGGCCTAGCCGCCCGCTTCGCGGACCATCCGGACGCGATCTACCGGCAGCTCGCGGTCCGCGACCCCGCCGCCGGCCCCGAGCTGATCGAGCGGCTCAGTCACGACCCGGACGTCTGGACGCGGCAGGCGGCGGCCCGCGACCCCCGCCTGCCGCTCCCTCGGCTCCTCGAAGTCCTCGCCGTGCCGGAGCTGGCCTACAGCGCGGGCACCAACCCGGCCCTGCCGCCGGGTGAGATGGCCGCGGTCATGGACGAGGCCGGCGTCCCCGGATGACGCGCCCCGCCTCTCGGTGACCGCCCGTACCGGAGACACGGCAGCCGCGGCGATGGAAGAGTTCCTCCAGCCCCACCGCAGCAGAAGTTTACGCGTCAACCTTACAGAAAATCTGTTGCGACGACAGTAGACATCGGGCCGCCGCAGGGTTACCGTTTTTGCTGTACTCAGGAAGTCGAGATGGCACGGCAGACACGAACTGCCGCGCAAGCAGTACCCGCGGTATCCAGCAGTACAACCGAGTAACCGAAGGTAAGGAGCAGAACGCCATCAGGATCGCCCGGGCGAGGAAGCAGTCCGCTCGGGTCACCGCAGGCCCCGGATTGGAAGGTGGTCCCCGGTCACGCATATGCGATCCCCGCAGCTCCGCCCTTCCAGGCGGAACCTGCGACAGAAGAAAGCCGGCTC
>NZ_BQUN01000076.1:0-8884 GCF_026008495.1 Streptomyces sp. A012304 | reverse complement strand
CGGCCCCCGGGCCCCCCGACGCGTCCCCCGAAAGAAGAGGTCTATGCCCCCTGCCCGTTCCCGCCCCGTCGACAACCTCGACGACGACGACTACCCCGCCTACACCATGGGCCGGGCCGCCGAGATGCTCGGCACCACACCTGCCTTCCTCCGCGCCCTCGGGGAACACCGCCTGATCACCCCCCTGCGCTCCCAAGGCGGCCACCGCCGCTACTCCCGCTATCAGCTGCGCATCGCCGCCCGCGCCCGCGAACTCGTCGACGAGGGCACCCCCATCGAGGCCGCCTGCCGCATCGTCATCCTCGAAGATCAGCTTGAAGAAGCCCAGCGCATCAACGAGCAACTGCGCAACCGAGGCAACGAGTCGCAGCAGCCGAAGACCTCAGCCTGATCGGGATATTGGGCGCCGACCGGGTCTGCGCAGGCGCCGCCAGAGCGAACATGGCCGACGATGTGACGGGAATCCTCGCTCTGGCCGGCGCTCAGGACTAGTCTCCGTAGCGGGCGGCCATCGCGGTGGCGCGGTGGCGCAGGGAGGTACGCAACGGCTCCGGGGCCAAGGCTTCCGCGTCCGTGCCGAGCTGCCACAGCGCCCACTCGGCGTGTCGTAAGTCCTGGAACGTCGCCTCCAGTCGCAGCCAGCCGTCCGCGTCGGGTTCCGCGGCGCGGACGGCCACCGCTGCGCTCAGCAACTCCTCCCGTCGCTCCGGGTTCACCCGTATCTGCACCGCGATATGGCCGCTGGACAGGAACTGCGCGCAGCGTTCCCGCCAGACCCGGTCCAGATCGACCTGGTTCGGTCGCTGTGCCGGTTCGGGGAGCTGCTCTGCGGCCAACACCCGGGACAGCCGGTAGGTGCGGTCCGCGCCGGATCTCGCGGCCAGCAAGTAGCCCCGGTCGCGCACGGTGACCAGGCCGATCGGATCCACCGTGCGCCACTGTGGTGCCTGGTCCGTGGCCGCGTAGTGGATACGCAGCTTGTGGCCGGCGAGCACCGCACGCCGGATCTCGGTCATGATCGTGTCGGGCACCTCCTCGGTGACCAGCCGGCGTGACAGCAGGTCGGTCTCCGGCTCGACGAGAAAACGCTCGGCCGCGTCGCTCGCGGTGGCCCGATGGCTCTCCGGCAGCGCGTCGACCACCTTGCGCATCGCCGAAGCGAGCGCCGAGCCGAGGCCGAACACCTGCTCACCGCGGCCCGATCCGGCGGTCAGCAAGGCAAGGGCCTCGTCATGGTTCAGTCCGGTGAGCTCGGTCCGGAAACCGGGCAACAACGCGAACCCGCCGTGTCGGCCGCGTTCGGCGTAGACCGGGACACCGGCCGCGGAGAGCGCCTCGATGTCGCGCAGCACGGTACGGGTGGACACCCCCAACTCGCGGGCCAGCGTTCCCGCGGTCAGGCGCCCTCGCTGACGCAGCAACAGCACCAACGAAACCAGCCGATCGGCGCGCATACGAAAACCCTATCGAAATACATGACCAAGGGTGTCGTGCTTTGCCGGAAGGCTGGTCAGCACCGACGTCGACGGTGGCGGCTACCGCGCCGATGGACGTATGTCCCCCATGAATCGAAATGGAGCTGATATGGCAGTGGAACGAACGGCAGTCAACCCGGTGACGTGGTCGGTGGAGATGGGCTTCAACCAGGGTGAGCTCGTCTCCGGGCACACCCGGACCCTGTACTGCTCCGGACAGACCGCGATGAGCGAGGACGGCAAGCCCCAGCATGACGGCGACATGGCGGCGCAGTTGGCGCTGAGCCTCGACAACCTGGAGGCCGTGCTCGGCGAGGCCGGCATGTCCCTCGCGAACCTCGTCCGGCTCAACGTCTACACCACCGACGTCGATCTGCTGTTTCCGCACTACGGCGTGCTGGCGTCGCGGTTGGGTGCCGCCGGGGTGGCACCGGCCACCACGATGCTCGGAGTGACACGGCTGGCGATCCCCGGCCAGATGGTCGAACTGGAGGGGACCGCCGTCGCCTGACGCGACCTCGCCGCATAGCTGCTCGTGCCGGTCGGACCGGCGCGAGCAGCAGGGGCAGCCGTCATGTCGTCAATCACCCTGTGACGGACACGAGTTGCTCAGGGCCTGTCCGGCAGGTCTTGCCGGACAGGCCCTCGGTGCCGACGAGGGGCTCAGCGCTTGAGCGTGAAGGTGAAGTCGCCGGAGAGCTTGCCGCTCAGCCGGATCGCCGACACGAGCTTGCCCTCCGTGACCAGTCTCTCCACCTCGGCCCGCGAAAGACCGCAGCCTTCGGCGATCAGTCGCACCGGCCGGACAGGGATCCGCGCCGCGAAGCGGACCGAGACGTCGATCACCTCGCGGTCCAGATGGTCCGATCCGCCGGTGTCGAGGCGCCAGGCGCCGTCCCAGTCGAGGGCGATGCGATTACGGCGCCGCACGACCGGATCCTGGAGCAGCTCAGCCGCCAGGCCGGGGTCGTTGTCGTGCAGCCGGTCCAACAACTCAGGTCGTACGGAGCGCACGTTCACCCGCTCCAGGACGGTGAGCTTCGCGGTTTCCCCGCAAGCGGCGCAGAGCACGAGGAGCCAGGCGTCGATGAGCTTGTGGTTCGCGTTGACGCGGAATTTGCCGTTCGCCCGGAAGCGCTCGGACGCGCAGGTGTGGCAGCGACGGAGGACGAGCGGCAGGCAGGTGGGCATGACCACCCAGTTGTTGAGCACAGAAGTACACCGATTTCAGTGAGAAGTCCGCAGCAAAAAGCAGCGCGGCGCATATGCGCGACGCGCGACCGATCAGCGCTTGGGAGGTCTCACACGGTGTACAACGGCATGTCCTTGACTAGACGACGTGGTGCGACAGCACGGTAATGGCGCGCGGCGGCGCCGTTCCACTGGTTTTCGAGCGCCTGGTATTCGGCTCGCCCTCGTGGCGCCTGTCCACGGAGCCAGGCAGGGGGGCGGAGGAACTCAGTGGAGGCAGAGGCAGAACGGATGGCCGGCCGGGTCCGCGTAGATCCGCCAGTTGGCCTCCGGGCGGAGCTGGTCCGTCCGCTCCAGCACGGTCGCGCCGAGGGCGAGTGCCCGCTTCTCCTCTCCGTCGAGATCGTCCACGTCGAAGTCCAGGTGGAGTTGCTGCGGGCGCTCCTGGCTGGGCCATTCGGGCGGTCGGTAGCCGTCCACCCGCTGGCAGGCCAGCGGCGTCCCCTCGAAGCCATGCACCTCGACCCAGTCGGGATCCTCCGAGTCCGCGACCACCCGGCCACCGAGCAGCTCCGCGTAGAACTCCGCGAGCCGGACCGGATCAGCGCAGTCCAGCGCGATCGCCTGCAGCTTTCGAATCACTTCCGACACCCCTCGCTCTTCTGCCGCTTCCGCGACGCCCTGGTACGGGAGGGGTGGTACCCGTCACCGCGGCGAGCATGCGCGGCTTCACCCCGGGCCGCCGCCGGGCGCGCACCGGGATTGGAGGCTACGTCTGCTCGGTCGTCTCGCGTTCGCCGGCGGTGACCAGTCCCGTCTCATAGGCGACGATGACGGCCTGGACACGGTCACGGAGCCGGAGCTTGGCGAGGATGCGGGCGACATGCGTCTTGACGGTCGTCTCGGCCAGGTGGAGGCGGGTGGCGAGTTCGGCGTTGCTCAGCCCTCGGGCCAGCAGGCCGAGGACCTCCAGTTCGCGCGGGGTGAGCGAGGCGAGGTCGCGGTGGAGGGCGGCGGTGTCGCTGCCGCGCTGGGTGAACCGCTGCACGAGGCGGCGGGTGATGGCGGGCGCGAGGAGAGCGTCGCCGGTACGGACCGTGCGGACGGCCGCGGTCAGTTGCTCGGGGGTGACGTCCTTGAGGAGGAAGCCGCTGGCCCCGGCGGACAGCGCCGCGTAGACGTACCGGTCGAGGTCGAAGGTGGTGAGGATGATGACGCGGGGAGCGTGGTGGGCGCCGGTGAGGATGCGGCGGGTGGCCTCCAGGCCGTCCATCTCGGGCATCCGGACGTCCATCAGAACCACGTCGGGACGGGTGCGGCGGACCGCTTCGACCGCTTCGGTCCCGTTGGTCGCCTCGGCGACGACGTCGATGCCGTCGGCGCCGAGGATCAGCCGGAAGCCGGTGCGCACCAGGGTCTGGTCGTCGGCGAGGAGCACACGCAGCGGCTCGGTCACGGTGTCTCCAAGGGGATCAGGGCCTCCACACGGTAGCCGCCGGTCAGACGTCGGCCGGTGTTCAGGGTTCCGTCGTGGACGGCGAGGCGCTCACGCAGGCCGATCAGGCCCCGGCCGCTTCCGGCGGTCGCGCCCGGGTGTCCACCGGTGTCGGTGACTTCCACCCGGAGCCGTTGCGGGCCGTATTCGACGGTTACGGCGGCGGTGGCGCCGGACGCGTGCTTCACGGTGTTGGTCAGGGCTTCCTGGACCACTCGGTAGGCGGCGAGTTCGAGGCCGGGCGGGAGAGGGCGGGACGGGCCGGTCACGGTCAGGTCGACGGGCAATCCGGTGTCCCGTACCCGTCCGACCAGCGCTTCCAGCTGGCCCAGGCCGGGTTGCGGGGCCAGCTCCGCCGCCGTATCGGTCAGGTCCGCACCCCCTCCGTCGGCCGCCTCGGCCTCGTCGGCCATGGTGAGCAGGCCCATGACGTGGCGCAGCTCGGTCATGGCCGCCCGTCCGCCCGCCTCGACGGCGAGCAGCGCCTCGCCGGCCTGCTCGGGGGAGGTCTTCATGATCTTGCGGGCGGCGCCCGCCTGGATGATCATCACGCTGACGTTGTGCGTGACGACGTCGTGCAGTTCGCGGGCGATCCTGGCCCGTTCGTGCTCGACGGCCCGGCGCAGCGCCTCGGCCTGTTCGCGTTCCAGGGCAAAGAGCCGTGCGCGGCCCTCGTCGGTGCGGAGTTTCCAGGTACGCAGGCCGACGGCGGCCACGGCCATCGGGATCAGGATCAGCAGGGCGATGTACTCGTTGGGAACGATCGGTGTCACCGAGTCCCCCGAGGTGCCTACCAGGAGGACCGACACCGGCAGCGCCACCAGAGTCGCCACCCGGTACGGGCTGTACACGGCGGCGCTGTAGACGGCGATGACGAACGCGTAGAAGGTCAGCCGCAGGACGCTCTGCGGTGTCGCCAGCACCGCGGCCGTCACGACGCACAGCACGGCGAGCGGGTAGCGGCGGCGCAGTGCCAGGGCGCCGGAGGCGATGACCGCGAGGGTCACCATGAAGGCCATGCCGCCGGGGCCGGACGGGCGTGGCATGACGTGCTCCACGCCGGGTGCGATCTCCCGCACCACGACGATGCCGACGTTGTCGATGCCGTAGTAGACCGTGGCGATTCCGAGTACCAGTGCCAGCAGCATGTCGAACTGCCAGGCGCGCCGCGTGGGCCGCAGCGGTGGACCGCTCGCAAGCCCGGCGTCGCGGACCGTCCGGCGGGCGGTTTCCCGCAGCCGCTCCAGCGTCGTACCTACGTCCGTCACCGGTTCATTGTCGCCGCCGCGCGGACCCGCGAAGTCCGTCCTGGTGGTCGTTTCCGCCGCTCCGGATACATCGCTCGCCTACATCTCAGGGATGACGTGTCGGGGAATCGTCCCGGCGCGGTACCGCGATGGGTTCGGGCGGGCGACGCGTGCGGGCCGGGCCCGCTCCTAGCGTTCACGCAGTCAACGCCCCTACGCGAGGAGCCCTTTCATGACCATGCCGGTGATCGAACTGCGGGAGGTGAGCCGCCGGTACGACGACGGCCCGCCCGCTCTGCGTGAGGTGTCGCTGAGCGTGCGGCCCGGCGAGGCCGTCGCGGTCCTCGGCCCTTCCGGCAGCGGCAAGTCCACGCTGCTCCATCTGATCGCGGGCCTGGACCGGCCCGACACGGGGACGGTCACCGTGGACGGGGTGCGGGTGGACCAGTTGGGCGAAGCCGGATCGGCGCTGTACCGGCGGTCGAAGATCGGTATGGTCTTCCAGTTCTTCAATCTGCTCGACGATCTGACCGTCACCGACAATGTCGTCCTGCCGGCGCGCCTCACGGGCATGGCACGGGGCGAGGCAGGCCGCCGGGCGGCGGAACTCCTGGAACTGCTGGGTCTCGACCGGCATGCCCGCGCCTATCCGGGGCGGCTGTCCGGCGGCGAGCGGCAACGCGTCGCGGTGGCCCGGGCGTTGATGAACCGTCCGGCGCTGCTCCTGGCCGACGAGCCGACCGGGGCGCTGGACACGGCCGCCGGACAGGACGTCAGCAGGCTGCTCAATGACCTCAACGCCGAGGGACAGACCATCGTCGTGGTCACCCACGACCTGGCTCTGGCCCGGTCCTGCACGAACCGCACGGTCCGGATCGCCGACGGCCGGATCACCGAAGACGTCCGGTCGCGGGCCGTCGCCTCGGAGGCCGTCCGATGAGCGCGCTCGGCCGGGTGGTGCGCTCGGGGGTGGGACGACGCCGGGTGCAGACGCTGGTGATCGGGCTCGCCACGATGATGGCGGTGGCCGCCTCCGTCCTCGGTGGAACGCTGCTCGTGGTGTCCGGCGCGCCCTTCGACGACGCCTTCGCCGGGCAGCGCGGCGCGCATCTGTCCATGCGGTTCGACGCGGGCGAGGTGAATGCCGGTCAGCTGTCGAGGTCCAAGGGCGCCGAAGGGGTGAGCAGTGCGGCCGGGCCGTTCCGTACGGCGACGGTCACGCCGCGTTCGGACGGGGCGGACCCCGGGTGGCCGATGACCGTGGTCGGCCGGGGCGATCCCGGCCGGGACGTGGACGAGGTGGCACTGCTCGACGGGCGGTGGCCCGCGCGCTCCGGCGAGATCGCGCTGTCCGCCGACTCCTCGCTCCTCCCGACCATGGGCAGGAAGATCGTCTTCCCCGATCTGTCCGGCGGTCCGGCACTGACGGTGGTCGGTGTGGCCCGCTCGGTCACGCGGACCGCTGACGCGTGGGTGGTGCCGGCCCAGATGCCGGCGCTCACCGCGCCCGGCAGCGGCGGCTACCAGATGCTCTACCGCTTCACCGACGCGGACACCTCCGCGCAGATCGCCGCGGGCGGCAGGGCCGTGGCGAGGACCCTGCCGCCGGGAACGGCCGTCGGCGAGCAGTCATGGCTCGCGGTCCGGGAGAGCGCCGAGCGGGACACCGCCCTCTACGTCCCGTTCCTCATCGCGTTCGGCGCCCTGGGCCTGGTCATGTCGGTGCTCACGGTCGGCAACGTCGTCGCGTCCGCCGTCGGCACGGGGAGGCGCCGTATCGGCATCCTCAAGGCCGTCGGCTTCACCCCGGCCCAGGTCGTGCGGGCCTACGTGGGTCAGGCGCTGATCCCGGCCGCCGTCGGCACGGCCCTCGGCGTCCTCGCCGGCCATCTGCTCGCCGTCCCCGTGCTGGCCGAGACCGGGGAGGTCTACGGCACCTCGTCCCTGGCCATCGCCCCCTGGGTCGACCCGGCGGTGATCGCGGGGGTGCTCGGCCTGGTGGCGGTGACCGCGTGGGCGAGTGCCTGGCGGGCCGGCCGGCTGCGTACGGTCGACGCGCTCGCCGTCGGGCGTACCGCTTCGGCGGGGCGCGGCCGTTGGGCGGCCCGCCTGGCCGGGCGGCTGCCGCTGCCCCAGCCGGTCGCCCTGGGCCTGGTCCGGCCCTTCGCGCGGCCCGCCCGCGCGCTGGCCATGGGCACGGCGATCCTGTTCGGCGCCGCCGCGGTCACGTTCACCGTGGGGATGGGCGCCTCGCTCGGCCAGGTGATGAAGGCCAAGGCCCACGACGCCGCCGATGTCGTCGTGCCCGCGCCCCTGCCTGACTTCGGCCCCCGGGTCCCCGGCGCCGACCGGCAGCCCGAGGCCGATCCCGTCGCGGTCGCGGCCGTCATCGAGGCGGCCGCCGGAACCGGGAAGTACTACCGGGCCGCGACGGTACGGGCTACCGTGTCCGGCCGGACCGGCACCGTCGATGTGATCGCCTTCAGCGGCGACGCTTCCTGGGGCGGCTACACGATGGTCTCGGGCCGCTGGATCGACGGGCCCGGCGAGGCCGTGGTCCCGACCCCCTTCCTGGCCGCCACCGGCAGCCGCGTCGGCGGCACCGTCACCCTGGACGGTCTGGCCGAGCCGGTCACGGTCCGGATCGTCGGTGAGGTCCTCGACCCCCGCAACGACGGCATGCAGGTCTTCACCGACGCCTCGACCCTGACGGCCGCGCGTCCCGACCTGACGGAGACCAGCCATCACATCGCGGTCACGTCGGGCACCGGCGTGACCGGCTACGTCGACGCGCTGAACAGGGACCTGGCTCCGCTGGGGGTCGCCGCTCGGGCCGGCGGGCTCGACGCCGGCGGCGACATGGTCGTCACGCTCAACGCGCTGTCCGTGATCCTCACGCTGATGCTCGTCGCCGTCGCCGCGCTCGGGGTGCTGAACGGCGTGCTGCTCGACACCCGCGAGCGTGTCCGGGAGATCGGTGTCCACAAGGCGCTCGGCATGACCCCGCGGCAGACCGTCGCGATGGTCCTCACCTCGGTCGTCGTGACCGGGCTGGTCGCGGGTGCCCTGGGCGTGCCGCTCGGCGTGGCCCTGCACGGGTGGGTCGTCCCCGCGATGGGCGACAGCGTGGGGCTGCGTCTTCCCGGTTCCGTCGTCGCCGTCTACGACGGGGCCGAACTGCTCCCGCTCGCACTCGGCGGGCTGCTCATCGCCGCCTTGGGTGCGGTCCTGCCCGCCGGCTGGGCGGCCGGGGCCCGGACCGCCACGGCCCTGCGCACCGAATAGGCGGGCCGGCCGGGCCGCGACCGCCGGCCCGGCCCGGACCGTCTGTACGGCCGGGTTGCGGTGGACTCGCTGAAGGTCGACGGCGAGCGCCGTCTCCTCGACCTGCTCCGGGCGGGGGAGCCGGAGGAGCAGGACGGGTGGTGTCGGGGGCGGTAGGGGGTGGGGGCGGGGGATGAGGGGTCGGCCCGGCC
>NZ_BQUN01000075.1 GCF_026008495.1 Streptomyces sp. A012304 | reverse complement strand
TCGGCGGCGATCTTCCCGTCGTTGAGCACGGCGATGCGGTCGGCGAGCTGGTCGGCCTCCTCCAGGTACTGGGTGGTGAGGAAGACGGTGACGCCGTCGGAGACCAGTTCGCGGATGATCTGCCACATGGTGTGGCGGGAGCGGGGGTCCAGGCCGGTGGTCGGTTCGTCGAGGAAGATGATCCGCGGGTCGCCGACCAGGGTCATGGCGATGTCGAGGCGGCGTTTCATGCCGCCGGAGTAGGTGGAGGCGGGCTTCTTCGCGGCGTCGACCAGGTCGAAGCG
>NZ_BQUN01000074.1:16146-72564 GCF_026008495.1 Streptomyces sp. A012304 | reverse complement strand
CCACCGGGACCGCCACCGGGACGCGGGGCGCCGCCCTGCGGACGGGGCATGCCGGCCGGCGACGGACGTGAACCGCCCGGAGCCTGCGGACGCGGACCGCCGCCCTGGCCACCGGGGGCCTGGGGACGGGGACCGGCGCCGGGAGCGCCACCGGGGCCGCCGGGACGCGGGCCGCCCTGCGGGCGCGGGGCCTGCGGGCGAGCCATACCGGCGTTGCCGCCGGAGGTGAAGGGGTTGTTGCCCGGACGCGGACCGGCCGGACGGGCACCCGGACGCGGCGCGCCGCCACCGGGACGCGGACCCTGCGCGGCGGCCGGACGCGGGGCCTGACCGCCCTGCTGGCCCTGGCCGGGCGCACCGGGACGGGCGCCGGGCTTGGGGGCGCCGGGGCGCGGACCCTGAGCGGCCGGCTTGGGCGCGGCCGGGGCCGACGGCGGAGCGGTGAACTCCGGGGCGGCCGGGGCGGGACGCGGCGCGGGCTTGGGGCCCGGAACCGGACGCGGGCCCGGGGCCGGCGCGGAGGGCGCCGCCGGGGCCGCGGGGGTCTGTGCCGCGGGGGGCTTGGGGGCGGCCGGCCGAGGTGCGGCCGGACGTGCCGCCTGCGCCGGGGAAGGCGCGGCGGGCCTGGGGGCAGCCTTGCGCGGGGCGGCGGGCTTGGCGGACTTGCCGCTGCCACCACCCTGGAAGGCGTCAGTCAGTTTGCGTACCACGGGCGCCTCGATCGTCGAGGACGCCGAACGGACGAATTCACCGAGTTCTTGGAGCTTGGCCATGACGACCTTGCTCTCCACGCCGAACTCCTTGGCGAGTTCGTATACCCGGACCTTAGCCACTTCGCTCCTTTTAGGTCCGGGTTGCGGCCGGACCGTCGCTACTTCATGGGCGTACTCATCGCGTACTCATCGAGTGCTCATCGCAATCTCGACCTGCTTTCGACTCGCGAGGTACCAGGGCCGCACGGGGGTTCCGCGCGACGCTTCTTACGGTGTTGCCTGCTCGACAACGGTCGTCTGCTCGACGTACTGACGCAACACCTTTGTGTCGAGCGCTCCCGGGGCGCGCAACGCCCGCGTGAACGCCCGGCGGCGTACCGCCTGGTCGAGACAGACCGGAGCGGGATGCACATAAGCACCCCGGCCGGGCAGCGTACCGCGAGGATCGGGGACGCACGCGTCCTCGATCGCCACGATGCGCAGCAGCTCCGTCTTGGCCGCTCGCTCCCGGCACCCCACACAGGTGCGTTCAGGGCATGCTCCGGCGTGCGTCCGGCCAGACACAGCTAAGTCTACCTCCCCGTACCGACCTCACCCCTTTGGGCCAGGATGCGAACGCTTGTTGTCGTGATCTCAGCCAACCGCGGCCGAGATCTATTCCCCGGCCTGCTCGGTGTCGGGCCGGATGTCGATGCGCCAGCCGGTCAGGCGGGCCGCGAGGCGGGCGTTCTGGCCCTCCTTGCCGATCGCCAGGGACAGCTGGTAGTCGGGCACGGTCACGCGCGCGGAGCGGGTGGACATGTCCACGACCTCGACCTTCGAGACGCGGGCCGGCGAGAGGGCGTTGGCCACCATCTCGGCCGGGTCGTCCGACCAGTCGACGATGTCGATCTTCTCGCCGTTGAGCTCGCCCATGACGTTGCGCACCCGGCCGCCCATGGGGCCGATGCAGGCGCCCTTGGCGTTCAGGCCCGAACGGGTGGACCGGACGGCGATCTTGGTGCGGTGGCCGGCCTCGCGGGCGATGGCGGCGATCTCGACGGACCCGTCGGCGATCTCCGGCACCTCCAGCGCGAAGAGCTTCTTCACCAGGTTGGGGTGGGTGCGGGAGAGCGTCACGGACGGGCCGCGCACACCCTTGGCCACCCGGACGACGTACGAGCGCAGGCGCATGCCGTGCGGGTAGGTCTCGCCGGGCACCTGCTCCTGCACCGGCAGGATGGCCTCGAGCTTGCCGATGTCGACGAGCACGTTCTTCGGGTCGCGGCCCTGCTGGACCACGCCGGTGACGATGTCGCCCTCGCGGCCGGCGTACTCGCCGAGTGTCGCGTCGTCCTCGGCGTCGCGCAGGCGCTGGAGAATCACCTGCTTGGCGGTGGTGGCCGCGATCCGGCCGAAACCGGACGGGGTGTCGTCGAACTCGCGGGGCTCCTGGCCCTCCTCCAGGTCCTCGGGGTCCTCCTTCGCCCACACCGTCACGTGGCCGGTCTCCCGGTCGAGCTCCACGCGCGCGTGGCGGCGGCTTCCCTCGGTGCGGTGGTAGGCGATGAGGAGGGCCGACTCGATCGCCTCGACCAGCAGGTCGAAGGAGATCTCCTTCTCCCGAACCAAGCCCCGCAGGGCGCTCATGTCGATGTCCACGGCTACGCCTCCTCCTCTTCCTTCATGTCCTTCTTGTCCTTGCGGCCGAACTCGACCTGTACCCGTGCCTTGCCGATGTCGCCGAAGGCGAGTCTGCGGGTGGTGGCCCTGCGGCCCTTGACTCCGGGCACCTCGACGTCGAGTCCGTCCTCGTCCACGGCGAGGATGCGGGCGACGAGTTCGCCGCCCTCGTGCAGCTGGAACTTCACCAGGCGGTCCGTGGCACGCACGTAGTGGCGGTGCTCGGTGAGGGAGCGCTCCGCGCCAGGGGTGCCGACCTCGAGGGTGTACTCGCCCGCGCCCATCGCGTCGGTCTCGTCGAGCTTCGCCGAGAGCGCACGGCTCACATCGGCGATCCGGTCCAGGTCGGCTCCGGTGTCGGAGTCGACGACGACGCGCAGCACACGCTTGCGCCCGACGGAGTCCACGGCGATCTCCTCGAGATCCAGGCCCTGGGAGGTGACGAGCGGTTCCAGCAGTTCTCGCAGCCTCTCGCTCTGGGTGGTGCTCATCCGGGTGACTCCTCGGCCGCGTGTGCTGTTGTGGGATGGGTCGCTGTCTGGTCAAAGGGTATCCGGTCGCGGACGGTGTTGCCGTCCACCGGGCGGCCTGGCGGGTGCGGCCGGTGCCGCTGAGTGGTGCGGGACGGACGCGCGGGTACCGTGATCACGGGCGTGCTGCCCTGTCAGGTCGTTTTGTCGTACGAACCCCCCGAGGACGTCTGTAGTGCCCTATCCCCCGCCGCGCGCCCGCTCGGGGCCGCGCAGAAGAACCGTGCTCGCCTCGGCCGCCGGGGCCGCCCTGCTGGTGGGCTGCTCCTCCGGGGGCGATACCGGTTCCGGTTCCGGCGGTTCCGGCGAGGGGAGCGCGGACGCCGGCCGGTCGGCCGCCCGAGCCGCACGCGCGCGTGCGGCCCGGGACAGCGGCGGGCTGGTGGAGCGCTACGACGTCGTGCTCGCCGCGTATCCGCAGCTCGCGCCGCGGCTGGGGCCGTTGCGGGCGGAAGTCGTACGGCATGTGGAGGCGTTCGGGGACACGGGCGGGACGCCGGGGACCGGCGGGACGTCGTCCGCTCCGTCGCCCTCCGCGACCGCCTCGTCCTCCGCGCCGTCCGTGACCGCGCCGGCGCCCGCTGCCGCCCCGCCGACCGAGAAGGAGGCGCTCGCGCAGCTGGCCACCGCCGAGCGGGCGCTGGCCGATCGCAGGGTCGCGGCGCTGGCGGACGTGCCGGGCGAGCTGGCCCGGCTGCTGGCCTCGGTGGCGGCGGCCGGGGCGGCGCACGCGTACCTGCTGACGGAGGGGGCGCGATGAGCGGCGAGCAGAAGCGGCCCGAGCTGACGGCCTTGCAGGCCGCGCTGGCCGCCGAGCACGCGGCGGTGTACGGGTACGGCGTCGTCGGCGGCCGGGTGGCCGAGGAGCGGCGCGCGCAGGCACGGGCGGCGTACGACGCGCACCGGGCGCGGCGGGACGCGCTGGCGCGCGAGGTGCGTGACCTGGGCGCCGAGCCGGTCGCCGCGAGCGCCGCCTACGCGCTGCCGTTCCCGGTGCCGGACGCGGCGGCGGCGGTCCGGCTCGCCGCCGAGTTGGAGGATCGTGTCGCCGGGGTCTACTCCGACCTGGTGCGGGCGGCGGGGGGCGCTCGGCGCCGGGAGGCCGCCGGGGCGTTGCGGGAGGCGGCGGTGCGGGCGGTGCGCTGGCGCGGTGGGAGCGTAGCCTTCCCTGGTCTCGTCGAGCGGGCGGACACGGATCCGGCCGCGACCGGGGCCGGGCCCTCCGCCTCGACGGCGGCGACAGAAGGATCAGGGGCAGGGGCGGGAACAGGAACCAGAACGGGAACAGCGACAGAGGCACCGGCGCGAACGCCCACGGCGTGAGCGGTGGGCAGCGGAACACCGAGACCACGAAGGGACGACGCGCGCATGGCTTTCGAACCGCCGCAGCGTCTGGTCAGGGCGCTCGGTGAGACGGCACCCGATGGTGACGACTGGCTGGGAAAACTGTCCGCGATGGCTCAACGTGCGGTCTCCGAACGGGAGTTGACCGTCGAGCGGGTGCAGGTGCCGGGTGGGCGCAGCAGCCTGGTGGTGTTGGTGCGTTACCCCGACGGGACCCCGGCCGTGCTGAAGCTGGCGCCGCCCCGGTTCCGGCCGGAGGCGGAGCGGGCCGCGCTCGCGCACTGGGGCGGTCTGGGCGCCGTCCAGCTGCTGGAGCCGTCCGGGGCTGAGGGGGTGCTGGTGCTGGAGCGGCTGCATCCGGATGTGTCGGTGCGGTCGTTGCCGGAGGCCAAGGCGCTGCTGGAGGCGGCGGGGACGCTGCGGCGGCTGTGGGTGGAGCCGCCGGCCGGGACGGTCTTCGAGTCCGTGGCCGGGCGGACCGGGCGGCAGGCGGCGGCGATGCGGGCGAGCGCGGACGCCGAGGTGGCCCCACTGGTGGACGCCGCGCTCGCGGCCCGCGAGGAGTTGCTGGCAGCGCCGCCCGAGCAGCGGCTGCTGCACGGCACGTTCCGGCAGAGCAAGGTGCTGGCCGGTGAGCGGATGCCGTGGCTGGCGGTGGGGCCGGATCCGGTGGTCGGCGAGTGTGCCTTCGACCTGGCGCGGCTGGTGCGGGACCGGGTGGAGGACCTGATCGCCTCGCCGTCCGGGGCGGCGACGACCCGGCGGCGGGTGAAGCGGCTCGCGGAGTCGCTGGAGGTGGACCAGGAGCGGCTGCGCGGCTGGACGCTGTTCCGGGCGGTGGAGTCGGGGGTGCGGGCGCGGCGCGTGGGACGGGCGCGGGACGCGGAGCTGCTGCTGGAGTTCGCGGGCTGGCTCTGACCCGCCGACGCCGGTCCGAGGGTGAAGCCCCCGCCGCGGCGGCGCCTCGTTCCCTCGTGGTCATGACCGTTCCCCTCCGTAGTGACGCTCTGTCACGTCCTACGGCCGGGGAACGGCCTGAGAGATGTCCGGGGTGTCCTAACGCGCCGACGCCGTCAGGCGGGCGATCGCCTCGTCCACCGTCAGCTCCTCGCGCTCACCGGTCCTGCGGTCCTTCAGCTCCAGGACGCCCTCGGCCGAACGGCGGCCCGCGACGAGGATCTTCGGTACGCCGATCAGCTCGGAGTCGGTGAACTTCACGCCCGGCGAGACCCCGGCCCGGTCGTCGACCAGGACGCGCAGACCCGCCGCCCGCAGCTTCTCGGAGACGTCGAGGGCCAGTTCGGTCTGGAGGGCCTTGCCGGCGGCGACCACGTGCACGTCGGCCGGGGCCACCTCGGCGGGCCAGCACAGGCCCTTGTCGTCGGCGGTCTGCTCGGCGAGGGCCGCGACCGCGCGGGAGACGCCGATGCCGTAGGAGCCCATGGTGACGCGGACCGGCTTGCCGTTCTGGCCGAGGACGTCGAGCTTGAGGGCGTCGGCGTACTTGCGGCCGAGCTGGAAGATGTGGCCGATCTCGATGGCGCGGTCCAGCTTGAGGCCGGTGCCGCAGTTCGGGCAGGGGTCGCCCTCCTGGACGACCACGACGTCGACGTACGCGCCGACCTCGAAGTCGCGGCCGGCGACGACGTTCCTGGCGTGCGTGTGCGCCTTGTTCGCGCCGGTGATCCAGGCCGTGCCGGGGGCCACGCGCGGGTCGGCGATGTAGGTGACCTTCTCCCCCAGGCCCTGCGGGCCGACATAGCCCCGGACCAGGTCCGGGCGGCCCGCGAAGTCCGCCTCGGTGACCATCTCGACGACGGCCGGGGCGAAGTGCGCCTCCACCTTGTCCATGTCGACCTCGCGGTCGCCGGGCACGCCGACGGCGACGATCTCGCCGTCGACCTTGACGAGGAGGTTCTTCAGCGTCGTGGAGGCCGGGACGCCGAGGGAGGCCGCGAGGGTCTCGATGGTCGGGGTGTCCGGGGTCGGGATCTCCTCGGCCGCGGGGACGTCGGCGGCGTCCACCGGCTTCAGCTCGTAGGTGATCGCCTCGGTGTTGGCCGCGAAGTCGCAGTTCGGGCAGTCGGCGAAGGTGTCCTCGCCGGCGCCGGCCGGGGCGAGGAACTCCTCCGACTTGGAGCCGCCCATCGCGCCGGCGGTCGCGGCGCAGATGCGGTAGTCGAGGCCGAGACGCTCGAACACCTTCTGGTAGGCCTGGCGGTGCAGGGCGTACGACCGGGCGAGGCCCTCGTCCTCCGTGTCGAAGGAGTAGGAGTCCTTCATCAGGAACTCACGGCCGCGCAGGATGCCGGCCCGGGGGCGGGCCTCGTCACGGAACTTGGTCTGGATCTGGTAGAGGATGACCGGCAGGTCCTTGTAGGAGGAGGCCTGGTCCTTCACGATCAGCGTGAAGATCTCCTCGTGGGTCGGGCCGAGCAGGTAGTCGCCGCCCTTGCGGTCCTGGAGCCGGAACAGCTCCGCGCCGTACTCGTCCCAGCGGCCGGTCGCCTCGTACGGCTCCCTCGGCAGCAGGGCGGGGAGCAGCACCTCCTGGGCGCCGATGGCGTCCATCTCCTCGCGGACGATGCGCTCCACGTTGGCGAGGACCTTCTTGCCGAGCGGCAGCCAGGTCCAGATGCCGGCGGCGGTGCGGCGGACGTAGCCGGCGCGGACGAGGAGCTTGTGGCTGAGGACCTCGGCGTCGGCGGGGTCGTCGCGCAGGGTCTTCGCCATCAACTGGGACATGCGCTGGACCGGTGCGTTCGCCATGGTTCTCGTACTCCTGCCGGATGGGGTTCCCTGCCCGAGCGCGGCCCGGGAGCGGGGGAAGGTGATGGCTAGGAGGTTATCCGGGAGCGCGCGGTCGCCGGAAATCGGTCAGCCGTGCTTGCGGCGCAGCGGGAGCGGGGCCCCCATCACCGCGTACGGGCGGGGCGCGCTCGGGAAGAGGACGTTGCGGGCCAGGTCCTGGTAGCCGAGGGAGCGGTAGAGGGCTCTGGCGGGGCTCTCCGTGTCGATCGCGGAGAGGATCGAGCGGGGTTCGGTGGCGTCGTCCGTGATGCTGGTGATCAGGGCCCGGCCGGCGCCGCGGTTCTGGTAGGCGGGGTGGACGTGGAGCTCCGTGATGACGAAGGAGTCGTCGAGCCAGTGGTCGTTGCCGCCGGCCCGCAGGTAGGGCTCGACGACCGTGGACCACCAGTGGGTACGGTCGTTGGGCATGCCGTAGACGAAACCGGCCAGGCGGCCCTGCGCGGTCCACGCGCCGAGGGCGCGGGCTCCGGCGTAGGTCATGTGGCGGATGACGATCTGGCGGCGTACGGCCACCTCGTCCGGGCCGAGGCCGAAGGCGACGGCCTGGACGGCCAAGGCCTCGTCCACGTGGGCTGGGAGGTCCAGGGGGCCGATGACGAGGTCCATGCGGGGAGCCTACAGGGGGGTTCCGGTGGTGTGCGGGGTGCCGGTTGTTTGTGGTCGATCGCGCGGTTTCCCGACCCTCCTGGGGGTGTTGGCCGCAAACAGCACGCGCGGAACAGCGCTCTCGGAACAGCGCTCTCAGAACAGCACGCTCATGAACGCGCCCACCTCTTGGAAGCCCACCCGCTGATACGTCCGCCTCGCCGCCGTGTTGAAGTCGTTGACGTAGAGGCTCACCACCGGGGCCACGTCCGCCAGGGCGTAGCGCAGGACGGCCGCCATGCCGGGGGCCGCCAGGCCCCGGCCCCGGTACTCGGGGGCCACCCACACGCCCTGGATCTGGCAGGCCTGCGGTGTGGCGGCGCCGATCTCCGCCTTGAAGACGACCCTGCCCCGCTCGTCGAGGCGGGCGAAGGAGCGGCCGGAGCCGACGAGTTCGGCGACGCGGGCCTGGTAGAGCAGACCGCCGTCGCCCGCCATCGGGGAGACGCCGACCTCCTCGGTGAACATCGCCACGCACGCCGGCATGATCGTGTCCATCTCGTCCTTGCGGATGCGGCGGACGTACGGATCCGGAGCGATGTCGGCGGGCATGCGGTCGGTGACCATCAGCGGCTGGTGGGCGCGGACGTCGCGGGCCGGGCCCCAGTGGGGTTCGAGCAGGCGCCAGAGCCGGGCGGTGGATTCGGCGGGGCCGACGATGGAGGAGCAGCGGCGGCCGGCCCGGCGGGCGCGGTCGGCGAAGGCGCGGACGGCGCGCGGAGTGGCGCAGATCGGGACGAGGTTGGCGCCGGCGTAGCACAGGGACGTCAGCATCCCGTCCTCGTACCAGCCCCACATCTCGCCGCCGAGGCGCCACGGGTCCAGGCCCGCGACCTGTACGCGGGCCGTCACGAAAGCGTTCGTGACCGGCTCGCGGTCCAGGACGGCGAGCGCGGCGTCCAGGTCGCTCGGTTCGAGGACCCGGGAGGTGGTCTGCGTCAACACGTGCGGGGCCTCACACTCGGGTCTGCCTGATCTCCGCACTGTACCCGCGGAAGCCGGGCGGCGTCGTGGTGGTGCCGTGCGCTCGGGGCCGGCGGTCGTGCCGTCTTCCGGGTACTGCCGCCCCGGACTTTCGCTGCGGACTTCCGCTGCGGCCCTGGACGGGCCTCGTCCTCGAGCGCCGGACGGGCCGGGCCGCCCTCACCGGCGCTCCGGAAGGCCGCCGGCGCTCGGGAGGCCCGTCAGCCTGCCACCGCCACCCCCACCGGCGCTCGGGAAGGCCGTCAGCCCGCCACCGCCACCGACGGCTCGCCGGACGTCACGCCCTCCGCCTCCATCTGCGCGGCCAGCTTCATGGCCTCCTCGATGAGGGTCTCGACGATCTTGGACTCGGGGACGGTCTTGATGACCTCGCCCTTGACGAAGATCTGGCCCTTGCCGTTGCCGGAGGCGACGCCGAGGTCGGCCTCGCGGGCCTCGCCCGGGCCGTTCACCACACAGCCCATGACGGCCACGCGCAGCGGGACCTCCATGCCGGTGAGGCCGGCGGTGACCTCCTCGGCCAGCTTGTAGACGTCGACCTGGGCGCGGCCGCAGGACGGGCAGGAGACGATCTCCAGGCCGCGCTGCTTGAGGTTGAGGGACTCCAGGATCTGGATGCCGACCTTGACCTCCTCGGCCGGAGGCGCGCTCAGCGAGACGCGGATGGTGTCGCCGATGCCCTGGCTGAGCAGCGCGCCGAAGGCCACCGCCGACTTGATCGTGCCCTGGAAGGCGGGGCCGGCCTCGGTCACGCCGAGGTGGAGGGGGTAGTCGCACTGGGCGGCGAGCTGGCGGTAGGCCTCGATCATCACGACCGGGTCGTTGTGCTTGACGGAGATCTTGATCTCCCGGAAGTCGTGCTCCTCGAAGAGCGACGCCTCCCACAGGGCGGACTCGACGAGGGCCTCGGGGGTGGCCTTGCCGTACTTCTGCAGCAGGCGCCGGTCCAGCGAGCCCGCGTTCACACCGATGCGGATCGGGGTGCCGTGGTCCTTGGCCGCCTTGGCGATCTCCCTGACCTTGTCGTCGAACTGCTTGATGTTGCCGGGGTTCACGCGGACCGCGGCGCAGCCGGCCTCGATGGCCGCGAAGACGTACTTGGGCTGGAAGTGGATGTCCGCGATGACCGGGATCTGCGACTTGCGGGCGATGGTGGCGAGGGCGTCGGCGTCGTCCTGGGTGGGGCAGGCGACGCGGACGATCTGGCAGCCGGAGGCGGTCAGCTCGGCGATCTGCTGGAGGGTGGCGCCGATGTCGGACGTACGGGTCGTGGTCATCGACTGCACGGACACCGGGGCGTCCCCGCCGACCGCCACGGAGCCGACCTGGATCTGCCGGCTCTTGCGGCGCTCGGCGAGCTTGGTAGGAACGGACGGCATGCCGAGAGAAATCGCAGTCATCTGCTGTGCAACCCCAAGTCGTGGATCAAGGTCCGGTCCCGTGAGCTAGCGGGCTCCGGCATCCGAGATTACGGCACAGGCGTCGGCGCGAGCACATCCCACTCGTAAACCCACTCATAGGGGGGCGGCCGGACCCCGAGGGGTGTCCGGCCGCCCTGAATGCCGTACGGGCTAGGAGATGCGCACGGGGTTCACCACGTCCGCGATGAGGACGAGGATCGTGAAGCAGATGAAGATCCCGGCCACGACGTAGGCGACCGGCATCAGCTTCGCCACGTCGAACGGGCCCGGGTCCGGCCGCTTCAGCACCTTCGCCGTGTTGCGGCGCAGCGACTCCCACAGGGCGCCCGCGATGTGTCCGCCGTCGAGCGGGAGCAGCGGGAGCATGTTGAACAGGAACAGGGACAGGTTGAAGCCCGCGACCAGCATCAACGCCATCGCCAGCTGCTGGGTGGCCGGGATGTCGAGGGTGAAGATCTCGCCGCCGACGCGGGCCGCGCCGACCACGCCCATGGGCGAGTCGGGTTCGCGGGGGGCGCCGTCGAAGGCCGCGTTCCACAGGGCGGGGATCTTGCCGGGCAGGGCGGCGAGGGAGTCGACGGCCTCGCCGATCCGGTCGCCCATCCAGGTCAGGGACTCCCCGAAGTCCTGTTTGACGATGCCGGTGGCGGCGCTGAAGCCGAGGAAGCCGGCGGTGACGTACTCGCCCTCGACGATCTGGCCGCTGGAGTCCTTCTTGGCGACCTGGTTGGTGGCGATGGTCGCCGTCAGGGTGACGTCCTCGCCGTCGCGCTGGACGACGACCGGGACGGTCCTGTCGGGGTTGGCGCGGATGAGGTCGGACAGTTCGTTCCAGTCGTCCGTGCGGACCCCGGCGAAGGAGACGATCTTGTCGCCCGCCTTCAGGCCGGCCGCGGCGGCCGGGGAGGCGGGGTCGCCGGACTTGCAGGTGTCGCGGTTCTCGCTCTGCTTGATGACGCACTGGGAGACCGAGCTGACCGTGGTGGTCTGCTGGGAGATGCCGAAGCCCATCAGGACCGTGAGGAACAGCGCCACCGCCAGCACCAGGTTCATGAAGGGGCCCGCGAACATCACGATGACCCGCTTCCACGGCTTGCGCGTGTAGAAGAGGCGGGTCTCGTCGCCGGGCTTGAGCTCCTCGAACGCGGCGGAGCGGGCGTCCTCGATCATGCCGCGCCACGGTGAGGTGGAGCGGGCGGTGATCCGGCCGTCGTCGCCGGGCGGGAACATGCCGATCATGCGGATGTAGCCGCCGAACGGGATCGCCTTGATGCCGTACTCGGTCTCGCCCTTGCGGCGGGACCAGATGGTCGGGCCGAAGCCGACCATGTACTGCGGGACGCGGATACCGAAGAGCTTGGCCGTCGACAGGTGTCCCAGTTCGTGCCAGGCGATCGAGACCAGCAGGCCGACCACGAAGACGACTATGCCGAGGATCATCATCAGGGACGTCATCAACGGGCCTCCGCCGTCGCCGTCTGTGCTGTCAGTTCCCGGGCCCGGGCCCGGGCCCAGGTCTCCGCTTCGAGGACGTCCGACACGGTCAGTGAGGTTCCCGTGACCGGCGTGCCGTGTTCCTCGACGACCCGGGTGACGGTCTCCATGATCCCGTTGAACGGCAGCGCGCCCTGGCGGAACGCCTCCACGCACTCCTCATTGGCGGCATTGAACACCGCCGGGGCGGTCCCCGCGAGCTCGCCGACGTGCCGGGCGAGGTTCACCGAGGGGAAGGCCTCGTCGTCGAGCGGGAAGAACTCCCACGTCGACGCGGTGCTCCAGTCGAAGGCGGGGGCCGCGTCGGGCACGCGCTCGGGCCAGCCGAGGCCGATGGCGATGGGCCCGCGCATGTCGGGGGGCGTCGCCTGGGCCAGTGTCGATCCGTCTGTGAACTCAACCATCGAGTGGACATACGACTGGGGATGCACGACGACCTCAATGCGGTCGAAGGGAATGTCGTAGAGCAGGTGCGCCTCGATGACCTCCAGGCCCTTGTTGACGAGGGTCGCGGAGTTGATCGTGATCACGGGGCCCATGGCCCAGGTGGGGTGGGCGAGGGCGTCCTCGACGGTGACGTGCGCCAGGTCCTCCTTGGTACGGCCGCGGAAGGGGCCGCCGGACGCGGTGACGACGAGCTTGCGGACGTCGGCGCGGGTGCCGGCGGCGAGGGCCTGGAAGAGGGCCGCGTGCTCGGAGTCCACCGGGATGATCTGCCCGGGCTTGGCGAGCGCCTTGACCAGCGGGCCGCCGACGATGAGCGACTCCTTGTTGGCGAGCGCGAGGGTGCGGCCCGCCTCCAGGGCGGCGAGGGTGGGCGCGAGGCCGATGGAGCCGGTGATGCCGTTCAGCACCGTGTGGCAGTCGGAGGCGGCGAGTTCGGTGGCCGCGTCCGGGCCGGCGAGGATCTCGGGGAGCGGCTCCCCGGCGCCGTACTCGGCGGTGAGCGCCTCGCGCAGCGCCGGTACGACGTCCTCGCGGGCGACCGCGACGGTCCGCACCCGCAGCCGGTGGGCCTGCTCGGCGAGGAGGGCGACCCGGCCGCCGTGGGCGGACAGGCCGGTCACGCGGAAGCGGTCCGGGTTGCGCAGCACGAGGTCGATGGCCTGGGTGCCGATCGAGCCGGTGGAGCCGAGGACCACCACGTCCTTGGGTCCGTCGCCCGTGACGGGATCGTGGACGAGGTGTGGATCGGCGAGGGGGGCTGGACTGTCGCTCATCCCCCCATTGTGGCCGCAACGGCCGGACGGCAGGACAGGGTGTCCCCCGCACGGGGGGGGGACACCCCTCGTCCGCTCACCGGATCGGGCGGTGGACGTTCTCCCTGCTGCTCGGGCCGGGTGTGGTGTCGGCGATCCAGGGGCCCTCGCCCGACGGATCGACGACGCCCTGTTCCAGCCAGGTGTAGGTGCCGGCGAGGACGCCCTTGACGACCTTGCGGTCGATGTCGTCGGTGTTGGACCACAGACGGGTGAACAACTCCTCGACGCGGATGCGGGACTGGCGGCAGAAGACGTCGGCGAGCTGGTAGGCCTCGCGGCCGTTCTCGCCGCGCGAGCGCAGCAGCTCGGCGCGGACGCAGGCCGCGCTCATCGCGAACAGCTCGGCGCCGATGTCGACGATCCGGCCGAGGAAGCCCTGCTTGGTCTCCATCCGGCCCTGCCAGCGGGACATGGCGTAGAAGGTCGAGCGGGCGAGCTTGCGGGCGTGGCGCTCGACGTAGCGCAGGTGCGGGGAGAGGTCGACGTCGTGCTTGAACTCCGTGTACGAGGAGGGCAGTTGACCGGGGCCCGCGATGAGCTTCGGCAGCCACTTGGCGTAGAAGACGCCCGCGTTCGCGCCCGCTTTCGCCTTGTCCTGGAGGGACTTGTCGGGGTCGATGAGGTCGCCGGCGACCGCGAGGTGGGCGTCGACGGCCTCGCGGGCGATCAGCAGGTGCATGATCTCCGTGGAGCCCTCGAAGATGCGGTTGATGCGCAGGTCGCGCAGGAGTTGTTCGGCGGGGACCGCGCGCTCGCCACGGGCCGCGAGCGACTCCGCGGTCTCGAAGCCGCGGCCACCGCGGATCTGGACCAGCTCGTCGGCCATGCGCCAGCCCATCTCGGAGGCGAAGAGCTTGGCCAGGGCGCCCTCGATGCGGATGTCGTTGCGGTCCTCGTCGGCCATCTGGCTCGACAGGTCCAGGACGGCCTCCAGGGCGAAGGTGGTCGCCGCGATGAAGGAGATCTTCGCCCCGACCGCCTCGTGCTGGGCGATCGGCTTGCCCCACTGCTCGCGGGCCGCCGACCACTCCCGGGCGATCTTCAGGCACCACTTGCCGGCCGCGACGCAGGACGCGGGCAGGGAGAGCCGGCCGGTGTTGAGGGTGGTCAGCGCGATCTTCAGGCCGGCGCCCTCGGGGCCGATGCGGTGGGCGGCGGGGACCCGCACCTGGTGGAAGCGGGTGACGCCGTTCTCGATGCCGCGCAGGCCCATGAAGGCGTTGCGGTTCTCGACGGTGATGCCGGGCGAGGAGCTCTCCACGACGAAGGCGGTGATGCCGCCCGGATGGCCCTCGGACCTCGGCACCCTGGCCATGACGACCAGCAGGTCGGCGACCACGCCGTTGGTGGTCCACAGCTTCACCCCGTCGAGGACGTAGTCGTCGCCGTCGGGCACCGCGCTCGTCGCGAGCCGGGCCGGGTCGGAGCCGACGTCCGGCTCGGTGAGGAGGAAGGCGCTGATGTCGGTGCGGGCGCACCGCGGCAGGAACTTCTCCTTCTGCTCGGGCGTGCCGAACAGTTTCAGCGGCTGGGGGACGCCGATGGACTGGTGTGCCGACAGCAGCACGCCGATCGCCGGGCTCGCCGAGCCGGCCAGGGCGAGTGCCTTGTTGTAGTACACCTGGGTGAGGCCGAGTCCGCCGTACTTGGGCTCGATCTTCATGCCGAAGGCGCCGAGTTCCTTCAGACCGTCGACGACGTCGTCCGGGATCCGCGCCTCGCGCTCGATCCGGGCGCCGTCCACCCGTGTCTCGCAGAAGTCGCGCAGCTTGACGAGGAACTGCTCGCCACGCCGTACGGCCTCGTCGGTGGGCAGCGGATGGGGGTGGATGAGGTCGAGGCGGAAGCGGCCGAGGAAGAGTTCCTTGGCGAAGCTCGGCTTGCGCCAGTGCTGCTCGCGGGCGGCCTCGGCCACCTGGCGTGCCTCACGCTCCGTGACGACGGGTTTCTTGAGGGGTGGTGCGGACATGAGGCTCACCTCGCCGCGAATCGGGATCTCGGACCAGAATTGGTTACCGACGGGTCCTACTGGATCGTTGGTACCCGATCCGGGGCGAAGCCACCACCCCTCGCGCGTCCGTTCAGATCTGGGCGGGGCGACACGACGCGGCACTTGCCGAGCACACGACGGACGCCGCACCATCGCTACCCCCTCGCCCGACCGGGTGACGGGCGGGCGGGGGCACGGCCCGGGGCGCGGACGACAGCGGACGGGGGCGGGGGCGGGGCGGCGGCACGGCCCCGGCGGCGGGGCGGGGCGGGCGGCACCCGCCCCGGGACGCAGGCGTCGGACACCGCCGCGGGAAAAGCTGTCGAAGCGCTTCGACAACCTATGGACACCCACCCTCGCTAGAGCTACTGTCGAACCAACCTCACCCACCCCCGTTCGCACCGCGCACTGTCGAAGCGCTTCACAAACTTGGAGAGCTGGATGGTCACCCTCGCCGAGGTCGCCCAGCACGCCGGAGTCTCGGCGAGCACGGTGAGCTATGTCCTCAGCGGTAAGCGGTCCATCTCCGCGACCACCCGGCAGCGGGTCGAGCAGAGCATCCGTGAACTCGGCTACCACCCGAACGCCGGGGCGCGGGCCCTGGCCAGCAGCAGGTCGAACATCATCGCGCTGATGATCCCGCTGCGCACCGACATGTACGTGCCGGTGATGATGGAGATCGCCATCGCGGT
Organism: Streptomyces sp. A012304; assembly: GCF_026008495.1. Lineage (GTDB taxonomy): Bacteria > Actinomycetota > Actinomycetes > Streptomycetales > Streptomycetaceae > Streptomyces. The sequence goes on along the minus strand of NZ_BQUN01000074.1, from coordinate 57,016 downwards.
GGCCACCACCGCCCGCACCCACGGCTACGACGTCCTGCTGCTCACCGGCGAGGAGGGTCCGGACGCCGTCCGCCGCGTCACCGGCAGCGGCCTGGCCGACGCGATGATCCTCATGGACGTGCAGCTCAACGACGAACGGCTGCCGTTGCTGCGCGGCACCGACCAGCCGTCGGTCCTGATCGGGCTGCCCGCCGACACCAGCGGCCTGACTTGCGTCGACCTCGACTGGAGCGCGACCGGCGCACTGTGCCTGGAGCACCTGGCGATGCTCGGCCACCACGACATCGCTGTCATAGGCGAGGCCCCCGCGGTCTACGAGCGGCACACCGGCTTCGCCGAACTCACCCTCGACGGACTGCGCTCACGGGCCCGGGAGCTGGGCCTGCGGGTGCTGCACCGGCCGTGCGAGGGCGGCTACGACGCGATGGCCGTGACCCTGGCCCGGATCCTCGACGAACGCCCGGGCACCACGGGGTTCGTGGTGCAGAACGAGTCGGCGGTCGAACCGCTCCTCGCGCTGCTGCGCCAGCAGGGCCGGGCCGTGCCCGAGGACGTGTCGGTGGTGGCGATCTGCCCGGACCAGGTCGCCGTCCAGGCCTCGGTGCGGCTGACCTCCGTCGCCATCCCCGCGCAGGAGATGGGCCGGCGCGCCGTGGAACACCTGGTGGCCAAGCTCGACGGGCGGGGCAGCGACGACATCGTGCTGATCGCGCCCGAGCTGACGGTCCGGGCGAGCTCCGGACCCGCCGCTTCCTGAGCAGTACCTCCCGTGTGGCCCCTGCGGGGGCATCCTCATGTCTTCATCAGGAGTACGCCTCGTGAATCAGCCCCCCGAAGTCCAGCCCAAGGTGAGCCTGGCCCAGTCCTCCCCCACGGTCGGCACGTTCCGGGAACGGGACGGCGCGCTGGAGTGGAGCGGCCGCCAGGAGACCGTCCGTGTCGAGCCGTGGGGCCCGGACGCGGCACGTGTGCGGGCCCGGCTCGGCGGGCCGGTCCTCGAAGGGCTGCCGGGCGCCCTGCTCGACACCGCCCCGGCCACGGAGAGCACCGTCAAGATCGAGGGCGGGCGGGGCCTGCTGACCGTCGGCGCGCTGACCGTCGAGGTGGACGACGAGGGCCTGATCCGCTTCCTGGACACCGCCACCGGTGAGGAGCTGCTCGCCGAGGAGCGCGCCCACTTCTGGTGGCCCGGCCCCCGCCTCTACACGGCCGTCGGCAACGGCTACCACCGCCTGGAGCAGCGGTTCGCGGCCTACGACGACGAGAAGCTGTACGGCCTGGGCCAGCACCAGCACGGGCGGCTGGACCAGAAGGGCCTGGTGCTGGACCTGGTGCAGCGCAACGCCGAGGTCGGCATCCCGGTGCTCACCTCCAGCCGGGGCTACACCCTGCTGTGGAACAACCCGGCGATCGGCCGGGTGGAGCTGGCCGGCAACGGCACCCGGTGGGTCGCCGACTCGGCCCGGCAGATCGACTACTGGATCACGGCCGGCGCCCCGGCCGACGCCCAGCGCCGCTACAGCGCGGTGACGGGCCGCACGCCGATGCTGCCGGAGTGGGCGGCGGGCTTCTGGCAGTGCAAGCTGCGCTACCGCACCCAGGACGAGCTGCTCGCCGTGGCCCGGGAGTACAAGCGCCGGAACCTGCCGATCGACGCGATCGTCTGCGACTTCTTCCACTGGACGCACCTGGGCGAGTGGAAGTTCGACCCGACGGAGTGGCCGGACCCGGCGGCGATGGTCCGGGAACTGGACGAGCTGGGCATCAAGCTGGTCGTCAGCGTCTGGCCGTCGGTGTCGCCGCTGAGCGAGAACCACCCGGTGATGGAGCAGCGCGGCTACTTCATCGGCACCCAGTACGGTCCGCTCGCGCACGCCGACTGGCCCGACAAGGAGGTCGCCTCCACCGTCCAGGTGGCCTTCTACGACGCCACCAACCCCGAGGCGCGGGACTTCGTGTGGTCCAGGGTGCGGGACAACTACCTCGTCCCGTACGGCATCACGGCGTTCTGGCTGGACGCCTGCGAGCCGGAGCTGAAGCCGGGCTTCCAGGAGAACCTGCGCTACTGGGCGGGCCCGGGCCTGGAGGTCGGCAACATCTACCCGGTCGAGAACTCCCGCGCCTTCTACGAGGGCCTGAAGGCGTCCGGCGAGGAGGAGGTCATCACCCTCAACCGGTCGGCGTGGGCGGGCAGCCAGCGCTACGGCGCCGCCCTGTGGTCCGGGGACATCGGTACCGACTTCGCGACCCTGCGCCGCCAGATCGCGGCCGGCCTGAACACCTCGCTGTCGGGTATCCCGTGGTGGAACACGGACATCGGCGGCTTCCACGGCGGCGACCCGGACGACCCGGCGTACCGGGAGGTGATGGTCCGCTGGTTCCAGTTCGGCGCGCTGTCCCCGCTGATGCGCCTGCACGGCTTCCGCGACCCGGGCATGCCGCTCGGCCCCGCCATGACGGGCGGCCCGAACGAGGTGTGGTCGTACGGCGAGGAGGCCGGCGCGATCATGGAGCGGTATCTGCGGCTGCGCGAGCGGCTGAAGCCGTACGTCCTGAAGGTCATGCGGGAGGCGCACGAGGAAGGGCTGCCGGTGATGCGGCCGCTGTTCCTGGAGTTCCCCGAGGACCCGGCGGCCTGGTCGGTGGACGACTCCTACCTCTTCGGCGGGGAGCTGCTGGTCGCGCCGGTGCTGACGGCGGGGGCCACGGTCCGCACGGTCCACCTCCCGGCGGGCGCGCGCTGGACGGACGCGTGGACGGGTGAGACGTACGAGGGCGGTGCGGCCGTGACGGTCGACGCCCCGCTGGACCGGATCCCGCTGTTCCTGCGGGACGGGGCGCGGCTGCCGGTGGCGGAGTAGGCGCGTCGCGCGCAAGGACGCGGCCGGTTCCGGGAGGGGAGGGACCGGCCGCGTTCGGCGTGGGCGGGCGTCAGCGGCAGACGGAGGCCAGGGAGCGGACGAGGGCGCGGGTGTGCAGGGCGTCCGGGTGCCGCTCGTGGTGGACCTGGAGGACGGCGAGGGCCAGCTCGGGACGGCACACGGGCGTGGTGCGCTCGGGGGCGGTGGCGGCCAGGGCGGTGACGAGGTCGGTGTTGATCCGGTTGATCGTCTGCCGGACGACGGCGAGGTCGGGGCGGCTGGTCGGGGCCTGGTCGGGGTGGGCGGTCCAGCGGCGGAAGAGGCCGCGCTGAACGATCTTGTTGGCCTCGATCTGATCGCGGAAGACCTCCCGGACCTCGTCGGGGTCGGCGCCGGCCTGTTCGGCCAGGGCGGCGACGGTGTCGAGGACCTGCTGCTCGCGGGCGGGGTCGTCGATGGGGCTGTCGGTGCCCCACTTGGCGGCCGCGACCAGGTCGGCGGTGGCGAGGCGCTCGGCGGAGAGGGCGGCCACGGGGTGCAGGGCCGACGCCGAGATTCCGGCCGGCCGGGGGGCGGCGGTGGCGGTGCCGGGCGCGGTCAGCAGGGCGGCTGTGGCGGCAGCGGCGACCAGGGTGTGACGGAGGGGGGTGGTGAGGCGCATGGGTTCATGAAACCGCACCCGCGCACGGACGGGGAGCCGCCCCGCGGACGGCCCCCCGGATTCTCAACTACTGCTTACCGTGAGGTTGTTGGTCCGGAAGTCCAGACCGCCGGACGACGAGGTGATCTCGAAGCCGAACTGCACGTCGCCGATGGTCTCGTTGCCCATCCAGCCCTTGGTGTCCTTGATCCACTTCAGGATGGGGAGGATCTGGACCGTGCCGGAGGTGGAGTCGGAGGTGCGCAGGAACGAGAAGACGTCCCAGTAGGTGCCGTCGGCCCGGTAGGCGCGGCCCTTGTAGACGTTCCAGCTGTGGCCGCCGAGCGTGACGCTCTGCTGGAAGCTGCCGAGCGCGCCCACGTTGCCGTTGTAGTTGACCCACAGCATGGTCTCGTAGTCGTAGTCCGTGTCCCAGATGTCGTACGACGAGTTGTACGCGCCCGTGGACGGGACGGTGACGTTGTAGCTGCTGCTGAGCGAGCCGATGGAGGTGATCGTCTTGTTGATCACCTTCTTGGAGTTGGGGTACGACTTGATGCCGCCGGTGTTGGGGTGGTTGGCCCAGACGCCCCAGTTGGTGCCGGAGTTGGCCCAGAAGCACTGGCTGCCGGCGCCGGAGCCCCAGATGTTGTTGTAGAGGGTGTAGCCGTTCAGGCTGGTGTTGCCCCACTGGTCGCAGGAGTTCCAGACGGCGGCCGAGGCGGGGGCGGAGGCGAGGCCGATGGTGGCGCCCAGCGCGAGGGCGGGGGCCAGCAGGACCTTGGTGAGTCTGCTCAGGGTGCGTGTGACCATGGTGTCCCTTCCATGGGTGGGGGGGAATCGTGGGGGGGGAGTTACCACGTCCCCAGGGTGAGGACGTGGTCTTCTCCGGCGACGAGGTGGAGCGGCTGTGCGCCGGAGGAAGTCCGGAGTTCGACGGTGCGGGTGCGGTGCGGCTTCAGGACGGCGCGGGCACCGTCGGGGCCCCAGGTGAGGTCCAGGCCGGCGCCGAACCGGGTGCGCACGCCCCGCAGTTCGCCCGCCGGGAACGCGGGCGGCAGCGCGGGCAGCAGGACCAGCCGGTCGGGGGTCGACTGGACGAGCATCTCGATGAGCACGGCGGGCAGGGTGTGCGCGGCGTCGGCGTTGTAGACGTCGCGGTGGGGGTAGTGGGCGCTCATCAGCGAGGTGTGGAAGAAGTCGCCCTCCAGGACCTGGGCGAGGGCCCGGTCGACCCGGTGTCCGTCGCGCAGGCGGGCGGCGATCAGCGCGTGGTGGAGGTGGCCGTGCGCGGAGTCGTTCTCGGCGCCGCGCAGTTCCAGGGCGCGGTGGGCGGCCGCCGCCAGGCGGGGGGTGTCGTAGGGGTTGATCTCGTCGAGGGGCCAGACGGCGTAGAGGTGGCTGAGGTGGCGGTGGTCGTAGGTGTCGTCGAGGCCGGGCCAGGCCCATTCGGCGAGGGCGCCGTCGGCGTTGACCCGGTGCGGCGGGAGACGGTCGGCGAGGGCGCGCCAGCGGTCGGCGTGCTCCGTCCCCGGGTGGTAGTCGGCGGCGGTGAGCAGCGCGTGCCGGGCCGCCGAGAGGTCCATGGCCGCGTTGATCGCGCCCCAGCTCGCGCCCGCGGGCCGGTTCTCCGGCGAGTAGGAGGGGACGACGACGAGCTGCCCGTCGGCGTCGGTGCGGGTGAGGAAGTCCTCGTAGAACCGGGCCACTTCGGCGAGGACGGCGGCGGTGCGCGGGTCGCGTGCGCCGCGGGTGTCGTCGTGGTCGACGAGCGGCTTGAGCAGCCAGTCGGCGCCGGCGGTCCACAGGTGGAGGGGGTATTCGCGGCTGAAGTGGTACGTCAGCCCCGACTCGCCGTCGGTGTGGGCGGGCGCGACCACGCCCCGGGCGCCGAAGACGGCGCGGGCGTTCTCCCGCCAGTCCGGTAGCTGACGCTGAATCAGGGCGCTGAGGGCCGAGGTCGCTTCGGGCAGGGCGGCGGCCGCCGCGGACGCGGTCTGGAGGTTGAGGTTGGCGTCGTTGGTGAACGCCTCGGCCCAGGCGGTGTCCCAGTCGCCCGTCCACAGGCCGGTGAGCCGGGGCGGGAAGAGGCCGCTGGCGCTGAGCAGGTGGTAGCGGCCGGCCGCGAAGAGCCGTTCCAGGAGGGCGGCGCCGCGGGGGCGCTTGAGCAGCTCGGAGCCGGGCAGCGCGCGTTCGTCCGCCGGCGCGGCGAGGTCCAGGGTGACGCGTTCGTAGGCGGTGCGGTGCAGGGGGGTGTGCCGGGCGAGGAGGTCGTCGTACGACCGGTCCGCGAGGAGGGCGCGCAGGGTGCGGGTCTCCTCGGTGGCGTCGAGTTCACCGGTGTGCCGTCGCACGCGGGTCAGGAGCAGGACGGAGTCGGCTCCCTCGACGCGGACGCCGGGTGCGGCGAGGGAGACCCGGCCGCCGGTGACCGCGACGACGGTGACGCCGGTGTAGGCGCGGTCGCTGTCGGGGTAGCGGGCGCGCAGGGTGAGGGCGGCGCCCTCCGGGGTGAGCAGGGTGCCGTGGCCGACGCCGAGGCCGGCGGGGGCGCCGGGGAGGCGGTGGTCGAGTGCGACGGCGAGGGTGAGGCCGCGGGCGGTGACGTGCTGGACGATCACGTCGTCGGCGCGGGAGACGAAGACCCGGCTGGTCCAGTGGCCGCAGGTGGCGGTGGTCTCGCCGGTGGCGAAGTCGACCTGGCGGCGGTAGCGGGAGCCGGGCCCGGCGGGCCGGCGCAGTCGTACCTGGAAGGCGGGGTGGAAGGGCCGCACCCACTGCAGGGGGCGGCCGTCGGTGAAGCCCTCGGCGGCCGTGAGGTCTCCGGCGAGGAGCCGGTCCTGGAGGTCGGGGAGTTCGGCGGCCAGCTCGGGGGGCCGGGTGTGCCGGCCGCCGTTCGGGCGGACCAGGGTGTGGTGCGTGACGACGACCCGGTCGTCGTCCGGGTCTCCGAAGACGAGGGCGCCGTGGTGGCCGTTGCCGCTGAGGAAGCCGTCCTCCCAGCGGACGGCGGGGTGCGGCTCCCAGGTTCCGTGGACGGGTCCGGTCGTCATGGCTCCAGCACCGCCGCTCCGTAGCGGCCGAGGGCGACGGTGTCCGTGACCGTCGCGCCGGTGAGCAGGTCGCGGTGGGTGCCGGGGACGTCGACGGTGACCGGTTCCCGGCTGTGGTTCAGCAGGAACAGCAGGTCACCGCGGCGCACGGCCTCCACCCGGGCCGGCAGTCCGTCGAGCACGGGCCGGGCGCCGGCCTCGGCGGCGACACGGGTGAGCAGGGCGCGCAGGGCGTCCGGTTCGGGGAGGGTGGAGACGTACCAGGCGCGGCCCCGGCGCAGGACGGCGGGCAGTCCGTCGAGCTCGCCGCCCCGGTACGGGATCGTCTCGGTGACGGTTTCCCGGTCGGGTTCGATCTCCTCCGACCACAGGGTGCCGCGGAAGCCGTCGCAGTCGACGCTCTCCCCCGGCTCCAGCGGCCACCACTCGTGCAGGACGCGGATGCCGAACAGCTCTCGCAGCCGGGCGTCCATGCCGCCGGCGCGGACCCGGTCGTGCTCGTCGGCGACGCCGGTCAGGAAGCCGCTGACGAGGGTGCCGCCGCCGTCGACGTAGGCGCGGAGGCGGTCTATCGCCGTGTCCGTGAGGAGGTAGAGCTGCGGGACGACGACCAGGCGGTAGGCGGTCAGGTCGTGTTCGGGGTGGGCGAAGTCGGTGGGGAGGTGGGCCTCCCACAGGGCGCGGTGCCAGGCGTGCAGCACGGCCGCGTGGTCGACGTGGGTGGAGGGGCGGCCGTCCTGGGATCCCGCCCACCAGGCGTGCCAGTCGTGCAGGATCGCGATGTCGGCGGTGACCCGGCGGTCCGCCACCTTCGGGGAGATCGCGGCGAGATCCGCGCCGAGCTGCTTGACCTCCTGGAAGGTGCGGCCCTCCTCCCCCGCGTGGCTGACCATCCCGGAGTGGAACTTCTCCGCGCCCTGGCGGGACTGGCGCCACTGGAAGTAGCAGACGGCGTCCGCGCCGCGCGCGACGGCCTGGAGGGACCACAGGCGGTTGAGTCCGCGTGGTTTGGGGTGGTTCACTCCGCGCCAGTTGACCGGTCCGGCCGCCTGTTCCATGAGCATCCAGGGGCCGCGGGCCTGGGAGCGGGTGAGGTCCTGGATCAGCGCGCCGTGCTGGGGGCCGAGCGGGTCGCGCGGGTCGGGGTAGAGGTCGACGGAGACGACGTCCTCCTCCTCGGCCCAGCGCCAGGCGTCCTGCCCGAAGAACAGCGGCATGAAGTTGGTGGTGACCGGAATGTGCGGGGTGTGCCGGGTGACGATGTCGCGTTCGGCGGTGTAGCACTCCAGGAGCATGTCGGAGGTGAAGCGCCGGAAGTCCAGCAGCTGGGTGGGGTTGCGCAGGTAGTGGGGGCGGCGGGCGGGCAGGATGCCGTCCCAGCTGTCGTAGCCCTGGCTCCAGAAGGCGGTGCCCCAGGCCTCGTTGAGGGCGTCGAGGGTGCCGTACTTCGCGCGCAGCCAGCGGCGGAAGGCGGCGGCGGCCTCGTCGCCGTGGTCGACGGTGCAGTACTCGTTGTTGATGTGCCACATCGTGAGGGCGGGGTGGCCCGCGTAGCGGGCGGCCAGGTCCTCGGTGATGGCGGCGGCGTAGCGGCGGTAGGTGGCGCTGGAGTGGGAGAAGTGCTGGCGGCCGCCCCACCACTCGACGTTCCCGTTCTCGTCGCGGGGCAGGGTGTCCGGGTGCAGCCGGCCCAGCCAGGGCGGGGGCGCGGAGGTGGGGGTGGCCAGGACGACGCCGACGCCGTTCGTGTGCATCAGGTCCATGAGCCGGTCCAGCCAGCCGAAGTTCCGCTCCCCCGGCTCGGGTTCGAGCATCGACCAGGAGAAGACGCCGAGGGTGACGGAGTTGACGCCGGCGTCCTTCATGAGGCGGACGTCGTCGTGCCAGGTCTCCTCGGGCCACTGCTCGGGGTTGTAGTCGCCGCCGAAGAGGACACGGCCGCGGGTGGCGGCGCGCAGGGTCGGCCGGTCGCGCATCAGACGGGGTCCCCGTACTGGATGCCGCGCCCGTTGGTGCCGAGGTAGACCCGGCCGTACACGCGCGGGTCGCCGGCGATGGTCTCGCCCGTCCAGCCCCACTGGTGGGCGTCGTCGTTGATCCGCACCCAGCTCTTCGCGCCGTCGTCGGAGCGGTGCACGGCGGTGATCGTCTCCGTCGCGCCGACCAGGTAGAGGGCGGGGTAGTCGGCGCCTTCGGCGGCCTTGCCGAAGCCGAGCGTGTACGCCGCCGAGCAGCTGTCGACCTTGGTGAAGCTCACGCCGCCGTCGGTGGAGCGGTACAGCCCGTTCCACTTGACCGACAGCCACAGGTCGCCGGAGCGTCCCGGAGCCGCGACCAGCTCGAACTGGCTGTCGCCGGAGGGCAGCCCGGTGGCCCGGGCGGTGAAGGTGCGGCCGCTGTCGGTGCTGGCGAACAGGGTTCCGGTGTCGGTGTCGTAGGCGTAGAAGCGCGTCGGGTCGGCCGGGTCGGCGACCGGCGTGGCGCCCTTGGGGAAGGAGGGCACCTCGGACCAGGTGGCGCCGTTGTCGGCGGAGCGGTGGGCCGGGTACTTGGTGCCGTCCCAGTGCACGAAGACCCACAGCAGCACGCCGCCGTCGGCGTTGACGGCGATCGGCCCCGGCGCGTCCTTGCCGAGGGCGGGCTGGGCCGCGAAGGGCGCCCAGGTCCGCCCGCCGTCGTTCGAGTAGGCGCCGTTGCCGTGGTCGCCCCAGCCGGTGCGTACCACGTACGCCGGCCTGGCCGCGGCCTGCGCGAGCCCGGTGGCCGTCCCGAACACGGGGTTGGCGGCCATGCCGCGCGACGGGGACGCGGTGAGCGACTCGTGGTACATCACGCCGATGTCCCCGTTGGCGCTGATCAGGTGGGCCTTTCCGACCGGCGGCGAGATCAGGTGACGGACGGCCGTCTCCTCCAGGCCGCGGATCCGCGGCGCCCAGTTCCTCAGGTCCCGGGTGCCGTAGAGGGTGGCGCCGGTGCCGTAGACGACGTTGCGGGAGTCGTACGGGTCGACGGCGAGGGCCTGGATCCACCAGCCGAACTTGGGCTTCGCCTCCCCCCACTTGAGGTAGGGCGTCTCGGAGACGTCGAGGACGGCGGTGTCCTTCAGGGAGGTCCAGGTCCGGCCGCCGTCGGTGGTGCGGTACAGGGTGTCGACCGCGGCCCAGCGGTTGTTGGTGGAGACGACGACGGTGCCGGGGCGGCAGGCGTCGACGGCGACGCCGCCGTACCCGAAGCTGTCGGTGGAGCCGTCGCCGGTGGTCCCGCCCGGCTTCGCCGGGGTGACCTCGGTCCACTTGCAGGTGGTGGTGGCCAGCTTGTGGACGCTGCCGTCGGACTGGCCGTTGGGGCCGGGCGCGTTGGCGTACGTCACGTACAGCTCGCGGGTGTGCTTGTCGTACGCGGCGCGGATCGGGACCTTCGCGGCGGTTCCGGCGGGCTGTCCGGGGACCTGCTGCCAGGTGGAGCCGTCGGCCGTGCGGAAGAGGTTCGCGGTGGTGCCGTCGGCGTCGCCCCAGCCGACGTAGACGGTGCGGCCGGCGGCGACCAGGAGGGTGACGCCCTGGCCGGTGGCGCTGGGAGCGGGCGGGAAGGCGCCGACGGCCGCCCAGGTGGCGCCCCGGTCGGTGGACTTCAGCAGTCCGTCGTGCCGGGTGCCCAGCCAGAGGGTGTCGCTGTCGCGCGGGTCGACGAGGAGACGCTCGCCCGCGCCCCGGCCGTCCTCGTTGGCGCCGAGCTTGACGGTGAGGTCGGTGCGGGTCCAGGTGTTGCCGCGGTCCTCGGAGCGCAGCACCGCGCCGTTGCCGGCCCAGGACTGGGTGTAGGTGCCCAGGGCCAGGTAGAGGCGGTCGGGGTGCGCCGGGTCGACGGCCATCGCCTCGACGCCGAGGAGGTTCCAGTCGTCCCAGCCGAGGTGGTCGGTGAGGGGGGTCCAGCGGGCGGCTCGGTCGTCCCAGCGGTAGGCGCCGCCGATGTCGGTACGGGCGTAGGCGAGGCCGCGTACGGCCGGGTGGAAGAGGACGCCGGAGATGAAGCCGGTGCCGCCGATCACGGCGTTGCGCCAGCGGTAGGCGACGGGGGCGGCGGCCGCCGCCCGGCCGGCGGCCCGGGCCGTCTGGAGGGCGGGGAGGGCCGGGAGGGTGGTCAGGGCGGCTGCGGCTGCCGTGCCGGCGAGGACGGTGCGGCGGGTGAACATGGGGTACCTCGCAGGGAGTCGGTTGGGTGAGCCTGCTCTTGCTGGGTGCCTGCCCGTGGAGACGGCTCCGCCGGGCGGCGGGCGGCGGCGGACGTGCCCGGCGGCGCGGGGAACCGCCGGATCGGCGAGGGACGGCCCGCGGCGGCCGGACGACGCCCGGCACCTCCGCGGTGGGCGTCAGCCCTTCACCGCGCCCGTCAGCATTCCCTTCTTGAAGTGCTTCTGGACGAACGGCGACAACACCGCGACCGGCAGCAACGCCATCACCATGACCGCCATCTGCACGGCCAGCCCGGACAGTTCGCCGGTCCTGATGGCCTGCCCCAGTCCCACCGGGGCCTCCTGCTTCTGGACGAGCTGGATCATGACGTTCTGCAGCGGCATCATGTCCTGGTCGTTGAGGTACAGCGAGGCGTTGAACCACGCGCTCCAGTACCCGACCGCGTAGAACAGCGTGATCACCGCGATGACCGCGCGGGAGAGCGGCATGACGATCTGCCAGAGGATCCGGACGTCGCCCGCGCCGTCGATCCGCGCGCTGTCGATCAGTTCCGGCGAGATCCCCATGAAGAAGCCCCGCAGCACCAGGATGTTGAAGACGCTGATCGCGCTCGGCAGGATCAGCGCCAGGTAGGTGTCGGTCAGCCCCAGCGACTGCACCAGCAGGTACGTCGGGATCAGACCGGCGCTGAAGAACATCGTCGCCAGCAGGGTCATCAGCAGCCAGCGGTGGCCGAGCGAGCCGGTGCGGGAGAGCCCGTAGGCGCACAGCACGGACACCGTCATGGAGAACAGGGTGCCGACGAGGGTGATCAGCACGCTGATGACGGCCGCCCGGGTGACCTGTCCGCCGCTCAGCAGCTCCTGGTAGGCGATGAAGGTGATGTCCTTGGGGATCATCACCAGCCCGCCCGCCTCGTCGATGGTCTTGCGGGTGGACAGGCTGGTGACGACGACGATCCACAGGGGGAAGAGGATCGCGAGGCAGGCCAGGGAGAGGGCCAGGCCCTTGCCGGCGAGGCCGGCCCTGCTGGGCGGCTCCTCCCACACCGGCCGGGGCGGGGCGGCCCAGCGTCCGGGCTTGCGCGCGGGCTTGTCGATGACGGCGGTCACTTCTTGTACACCCCCTGCTCGCCCATGAGATGGGCCACCTTGTTCGCGACGAGGACCAGCCCGAGGCTGACGACGCCCTTGATGAGTCCGGCGGCGGCCGCGTAGCCGAAGTCCTGGTTGCGGACGCCGTTCCACCACACGAAGGTGTCGAGGACCTCCCCCGCCCCGGGCCCCACCGCGTCGCGTTGCAGCAGGATCTGTTCGAAGCCCACGGTGAGGGCGTCACCGACGCGCAGCACCAGCAGCAGGGCGATCACCGGGCGCAGGGCGGGCAGGGTGACGTGCCACATGCGGCGCCAGCGGTTCGCGCCGTCCATCGCCGCGGCCTCGTACAGGTCCGGAGGGACCGAGGCCAGCGCGGCGAGGAAGACGATGATCCCCCAGCCCGCGTCCTTCCACACGCTCTGCGCGGTGATCAGGAACGCGAAGGTGTCCGGGTCGGTCATGATGTCGATGCCGTCGTAGCCGTGCCGGCGCAGGAGCTGGGAGAGGATGCCCGCCCCGCCGAACAACTGCTGGAACACCGCGATGACCAGCACCCACGAGAAGAAGTGCGGCAGGTAGAGGATCGCCTGCGACACCGCCCGCACCCGGGGCCTGACCACGCTGTTGATCAGCAGCGCGAGCAGGATGGGGATCGGGAAGTACAGCACGAGCTGGAGGAAGAACAGTACGAGCGTGTTCTGGACGGCGCCCCAGAAGGCCGAGTCCTCGAACAGCCGCTGGAAGTTCTCCAGGCCCACCCAGGGGCTGTTGAGGATGGAGACGACGCCGTTGTCACTGATGTAAGGGTCGTACTCCTGGAAGGCGACGACGTTGCCGAGGATCGGCACGTAGTTGAAGAGCAGGACCAGGAGGACGGCCGGCAGGGTCATCAGGAGCAGGACGCGGTCGCGTCTGAACCTGATCCGCAGACTCAGCTTCCCCGCGGATCGTTTCTTCTTCGGACCGGTGGCGTCACCGGACGCCACCGGGGTCCTGCTCTTCTCGTCGGCCTCGGCCTTGCTGCGAGGCACCGTGCTGTTCGACACGGCCGTTCTCCTTGCCTGGCGTCGGGTCAGCTCGCGGCCGAGCCGTTGTCGTCGAGCAGCTTCTTGTACCAGTCGCGCAGCTGGTCGCCGCCCTTCTTGCGCCAGTCGGAGACGGCCTGCTGCACGTCGCTGATCTTCTTGCGGCCGCGGACGACGTCGTCCTCCAGCTGCTCGAAGTCGTTGGAGAGGTTGGTGTAGCGGGCGGGCTCGGCGACCTGCATGCCGTAGAACGGGGTCTTCTTGGTGAAGGCGCCCATCCGCTGCTGCCACTCGACCGCGGCCTTGCCGATGTCCGGGAAGTCGGGGCGGGCGATGGTCGCGGCGGGGCTGGCGACCATGACGTAGGCGTTGGCGACCTCGAGGTTGCCCTTGTCGGTCTTGGTGGGCACGCCGTCCTTGACGGTGTAGTGGGTGCCCTCCACCCCGTAGTTGGTGAGCATGTACTCCTTCGTGCCGTACGGGGCGGCGGTCACGTTGGCGACGGCGAGGACGTCACGGATGACGGCCTCGGACGCCTTCTTGCTGACGAAGGCGAAGATGTTGGCCGGGTTGGTGGCGTAGAGCGTCGGGTCGCCGCCGTCGTGGCCGAAGATGTCCATGCCCCAGATGCGGAAGTCGGGGTTGTGGGTCTGCTGGATGGCCTGCTGGCCCCACCAGCTGGACATGTCGTTGTTGTAGATCAGGAACTCGCCGGCCGCGAACTTGGTGCTCGGGTCGACGGCCTGGCTCTTGCCGAGCCGGCCGTCGGGGTGGACGTACCCGGCGGCGAAGAGCTTGCGGGTCCACTCCAGCGCCTCGAGGTACTCCTCGGTCTCCACGCGGTAGATCAGCTTGCCGTCGACCAGGTTCCAGCCGAGCGCCTTCTCGCTTCCGGACAGCACCCCGAAGACGTTGAAGGCCGTCCACTTCATGTCGTTGCAGGCCCACCGCTTGGCCTTGGCGTTGGTGATCTCCTTGGCCAGCGCCATGAACTCGTCCGCCGACCGGGGGACCTCGTAGCCCTCCTTGTCGAAGATGTCCTTGCGGTAGAAGGGCACGATGTTCGCGACGTACGAGGCGGGCATCGGCAGGCCGCGCAGCCGGCCGCTGAAGATGGACCGCTGCCAGGCGTCGGTCGGGATCGCCGCGAGGTTCGGGAACTCCTTGACCGCGTCGCCGGAGAGGTACGGCCCGAGATCGGCGAACTTGCCGGCGATGGCGCTGGGTATCTTGCCGCCCATGTTCCAGCCGGGGATGACCACCACGTCGGGGACGTTGCTGGAGGCGAGGACCGCGCCGAGCTTCTGCTCGTAGGCGTTGCCGTCCTGGTTCTGCCAGGCGACGTCGACGCCGATCAGGTCGTTCATCGCCCTGTAGTAGGCGTTGTCGCTCTTGGGCGGCGGGCCCCAGAACGGCGACATGATCGTGACCTTGCCGCCCTTGCCGAGCTTCTTCGGCACCGAGGTCTTCAGAGTGGCGAGGTCAAGCTTGCTGGTGAAGCCGAGCGCGGAGCCGTTCTTGGAGGGCAGGTCGGGCGTGACGACGTTGCTGGCGACGTACGCCGGCAGGATCTTCTCGGCGTCCTTGCCCGAGGTGGTGCCCTCATTCGAGCCGCTGTCCGAGCCGCCGCAGGCGGACAGCAGCGGCATCCCTCCCGCCACCGCTGCGGTGGCGACCGCCGTGGAGGCGAGGAAGCTTCTCCGGGTGGGCCCGGACGAGGGGGAAGCGGCGTTCGGCGTCATTGCGTCAACCCTTCATGGCGCACCAGGACACCCGGCGGTGGCCGTCGGCTGTGGTGTCTCGAGTGGAACTGGCTGAGCTGAAGCGGTTCCCGGCCCCTGCTCGTCGGAGCACTGCCCACCTCGCGGCGGCGGCTCCGCACTGTCGAAGGATCGTCGAAGCGCTTCGATGTTGCTGTGAGGTTAAGTGAAGGCATGGGGGTGCACAAGGGTCGCTTCCAAGATTGCTCCGAGGTATCCGGGTTTTGTGCACGCTCATATACGACTTGAAATCACGCCAGTGCGTCGGAGTTGTCGCGGTGGGGTCTCTTGACACCCACGGCACCGTCGAATGAGCATCGAAGCGCTTCGAAAGAGTCTCCTCGCTCCGTCGCAAAGGGAACCCACGTGACCGCACCCACGCCGCCCACGCCGCCTTTCCGCGATTCGCACCTGCCGTTCGCGAAGCGCATCGACGATCTGCTGTCGCGGCTGACCCTGGACGAGAAGATCTCCCTCCTCCACCAGTTCGCCCCGGCCGTCGAGCGGCTCGGCGTCGCCGCGTTCCGCACCGGCCAGGAGGCGCTGCACGGCGTGGCGTGGATGGGCCCGGCGACGGTGTTCCCGCAGGCCGTGGGGCTGGGCGCGACCTGGAACCCGGAGCTGGTACGCCGGGTCGGCGAGGCGGTGTCCAAGGAGGTCCGCGCGATGCGTGCCCGGGACGAGCGCGTCGGGCTGAACGTGTGGTCCCCCACGGTCAACCTGCTGCGCCACCCCCTGTGGGGCCGCAACGAGGAGGGCTACTCCGAGGACCCGAAGCTGACCTCCGCTATCGCCACCGCCTACACCCACGGGCTGCGCGGCGAACATCCGACGTACTGGCGCACCGCCCCGGTCCTCAAGCACTGGCTGGCCCACAACAACGAGACCGGCCGTGACGTCACCTCGTCCTCGGTGCGCCCGCGCGTGCTGCACGAGTACGATCTGCGCGCCTTCCGCGAGACGGTCGAGGCGGGCGCGGTGGCCGGGGTGATGCCGGCGTACAACCTGGTCAACGGCCGCCCCAACCATGTCTCCCCCTATCTGCGCGAGCACCTGCGCGGCTGGACCGAGGAGGACCTGCTGGTCTGCTCGGACGCGGGCGCGCCGTCCAACCTGGTCGACTCCGAGCACTACTTCGACACCCATGAGGAGGCGACGGCTGCCGCGCTGGTGGCCGGCGTGGACAGCTTCACCGACCACGGCACGGACGGCTCGAAGATCACCGCGCGCGTCCGGGGGGCGTTGGAGCGGGGCCTGCTGACCGAGGCCGACCTCGACACGGCGGTCCGCCGCCAGCTGTCGGTGCGCTTCCGCCTCGGCGAGTTCGACCCGCACTACGACCCGCACGCGGGCACCGGCGAGTTCGACACCCCGGCCCACCGCGACCTCGCCCGGGAGGCCGCCGAGCAGGCGGTCGTCCTGCTGCGCAACGACGGGGTGCTGCCGCTGGCCGCCGACACCCGGATCGCGGTGGTCGGTCTGCTCGCCGACGAGTGCAAGCTCGACTGGTACAGCGGCACGCTGATCCACCGCTCCACCCCTCTGGAGGGCCTGTACGAGCGGTTCGGCGCGGAGCGGGTGCTGTTCGCGGAGGGCGTGGACCGGGTCCTGCTGAAGACCGCCGCGGGTACGTTCCTGAAGGTGCCGCCGGCCCCGGAGGCCACCGACCAGGTGCGCGGCGCCGAGGGCGCGCTGGACCCGGCGCTCCTCGCCGGCCGCACCGACCTCCCGCCGCTGACCGCCGACGCGGCCGGCACCGAACTCGCGCTGGTCGAATGGGGCGAGGGCGTCTGGACGCTGCGCGCTCCGGACGGCCGCTATCTCTCGGTCGCCGAGGACGGCTTCCTGCGCGCCTCCGCGGACCAGCCGGGCGGCTGGGTGGTCCAGGAGACGTTCCGTCTCGAGGCCCATGAGAACGGTCACCTCCTGAAGCACATGGGAACGGGGCACCACGTCTGCGTCGCCGCCGACGGCGTGAAGGTTGCCGAGGAGGATCCCGAGGTCTTCGAGGTCGTCGTCGTGGAGCGCGGCGAGGACGCGGTGACCCGCGTCGCGGCCGAGGCGGACGTGGTCGTGGTGGTGGCGGGCAACGACCCGCACATCAACGGCCGGGAGACCGAGGACCGTACGACGCTGCGGCTGCCGGAGCACCAGGAGCGGCTGCTCGCCGCGGCCCGCGCCGCGAACCCGCGGACGGTGCTGGTGCTGGTGTCGGCGTACCCGTACGCGTTCGAGCCGGGCCGGCTGGCGGCGGCGCTGTGGACCGCGCACGGCGGGCAGGCCGCGGGCACCGCCCTGGCCCGTGTCCTGGCCGGTGACGTCTCCCCGGCGGGCCGGCTGCCGCAGACCTGGTACGCCGACGACGCCGATCTGCCGGACCTGTTGGACTACGACGTGATCGGCGCCCGTCAGACGTATCTGTACTTCGAGGGCACCCCGCTGTTCCCGTTCGGGCACGGCCTGTCGTACGCGTCGTTCGCGTACGCCGATCTGGCGGTGCGCGTCGGGGACGACCGGGTGCGGGTCTCCTTCACGGTCACCAACACCGGGGACGTGACCGCCGACGAGGTCGCGCAGCTCTACACGCGCGCGGTCGAGCCGTCGGTCACCCGTCCGCGCCGTGAGCTGCTGGCCCACCACCGCGTCACGCTCGCCCCCGGCGCGAGGACGGAGCTGTCCTTCGAGGTGCCGCTGTCCGCGTTCGCGTTCTGGGACGTGGCCCGGGGCGCCTGGCGCCGCGAGCCGGGGCCGTACGACCTGCTGGTCGGCGCCTCCAGCGAGGACGTCCGGCTGCGGACGGCGGTGACGCTGGACGGCGAGCCGGCCGCGCCGCGCGCGGTGCGCGGGCGGGGGGTGGACGCGGTCGACTTCGACGAGCAGAGCGGCACGGAGATCGTCGACCGGACGAAGGTGTCGGGCGACGCGGTGACGCCGGCGGCGGGCGGCTCGGGCGAGCTGCTCTACCGGGCCTGCGACTTCGGGACCGGGGTCGGCGGGGTGCGGGTCACCGTGGCGGGTGAGGGCACGGTGGAGGTGTCGCTGGCCGGCGGCCCGGTCCTCGCGGAGCTGACGGTCCCCACGCCCACGGCGGGGCCGTACGACTACATCACCCTCGACGCCCCGTTCACCGCGGAGGGCGTGGGTGATCTGCGGTTGAGACTGCGCGGCCCGTTGCGGCTGGCGCACGTCGGCTTCTCCGGTTGAGGGTCCGGACGAGGCCGACGAGAAGAAGGGGCCCGGCACCGGAAGGCATCGGTGCCGGGCCCCTTCGGGCAGCTTAACTGAAAATGGTTCCCATGAGCTAGAGGGCGAGTCCGGTCAGGACCAGCACGCGCTCGTAGGTGTAGTCGTCCATGGCGAACCTCACGCCCTCGCGGCCCACGCCGGACTGCTTGGCTCCGCCGTAGGGCATCTGGTCGGCGCGGTAGGAGGGCACGTCGCCGATGACGACCCCGCCGACCTCCAGCGCGCGGTGGGCGCGGAAGGCGACCTGGAGGTCGTGGGTGAAGACGCCCGCCTGAAGGCCGTACTTGGAGTCGTTGACGGCGGCGAAGGCCTCGGCCTCGCCGTCCACCTTCCGCACGGTCAGGACCGGTCCGAAGACCTCCTCGCAGGAGATCGTGGCGGTGGCCGGTACGTCGGTGAGGACGGTCGGCGCGTAGGAGGCGCCGTCGCGCTTGCCGCCGGTGAGGAGGTTCGCCCCGGCGTCCACGGCCTCCTGGACCCACGCCTCGACGCGCTTGGCCGCGTCCTCGCTGACCAGCGGGCCGACGTCGGTGGCGTCGTCGGAGGGGTCGCCGGTGACCTGCGCCTCGACGGCGGCGACGATGCGCGGCAGCAGCCGGTCGTACACCGAGGCGTCCGCGATGACCCGCTGCACGGAGATGCAGGACTGGCCGCCCTGGTAGTTGGAGAAGGTGGCGATGCGGGTCGCGGCCCAGTCGAGGTCGGCGTCGGAGGCGTAGTCGCCGAGGACGACGGCCGCGCCGTTGCCGCCCAGTTCCAGGGTGCAGTGCTTGCGCGGCACCGAGTCCATGATCGCGTAGCCGACCTTCTCGGAGCCGGTGAAGGAGATGACCGGCAGCCGCTCGTCCTGGACGAGGGCGGGCATGCGGTCGTTGGAGACCGGCAGGATGCTCCAGGAGCCGGCGGGCAGCTCGGTCTCGGCGAGCAGCTCGCCGATGACCAGGCCGGACAGCGGGGTGGCCGGGGCGGGCTTCAGGATGATCGGCGCGCCGGCGGCGATGGCCGGGGCGACCTTGTGGGCGCACAGGTTCAGCGGGAAGTTGAACGGCGCGATGCCGAGCACGACGCCCTTGGGGAAGCGCCGGGTGAGGGCGAGGCGCCCCTGGCCGCCGAGGTCGGTGTCGAGCCGCTGGGCCTCGCCGCCGTTGAACCGGCGGGCCTCCTCGGCGGCGAACCGGAACACGGACACGGCCCGGCCGACCTCACCGCGCGCCCACTTGATCGGCTTGCCGTTCTCGGCGGAGATCAGCCGCGCGATCTCCTCGGTGCGCTCCACGAGCCGCTTGCTGACGTGGTCGAGGGCGGCGGCGCGGACGTGGGCCGGGGTGGCGGCGAACTCGTCCCGTACGGCGTACGCGGCGGCCACGGCCTCTTCGACCTGGGCGTCCGTGGGCACGCTGACCTTGGCGACGAGCCGGCCGTCCCACGGGGAGGTGACGTCGAAGCTGTCCTCGCCGGTGACCTGGCGGCCGGCGAGCCAGAAGGCGTGGGTGGAAGTCATGATCGAGTTCCCGGCCCTTCCGCGTTGGAGGTGTGCGTTGCTTTCGGCTCCACGGTAGGGGCGGTCAGGCGGGGGGTCGCTTGTCCGAGTCGTAGTGGTGCGAGGCCGCGGTGCGCCGGATTGGCGCGGTCGCCCCCCGCGCGATCCGCCGCAGGGCGAGCCACAGCGTGCCGAGCAGCAGCGCCCCCAGGCACCAGCTGGCCACGACGTCCAGCGGCCAGTGGTAGCCACGCCGGACCAGCCCGAAGGAGACGGCGGCGACGAGGACGGCGGCCGCGGTCAGGGCCGCGCGGCGCGCGAGGGGGGTGAGCAGCCAGGGCAGCAGCAGGAGCGCGGCGGCCCCGTAGGCCACGACGGCCGTCGCCGTGTGCCCGGAGGGGTAGTACCCGGTGGCCGGCGGCACCGCGGGCGTACCGACCCGGTCGGTCCACGCCTTCAGGGGTATGACGATCAGCGGCACCAGGGTCAGGAGCAGCAGTGCGGCGACGGGCGGCAGCCACCAGCGCCGCACGCGCGCCGCGCTCCCCCGCCAGGCGGTGTACCCGGCGGCCAGCACTATCACCGGTATCGCTGTCTCGGCGTTCCCCAGGTCGGACAGCAGCTCGGAGGCCCGGTCCGGGTGGACGAGGGCACGGCTGAGCCGCTCGTCGACGTCCACCAGGGGACCGTCGTCGGTGACCTGCCAGGTGATCAGGGAGAAGAGGAGCGCGGGCAGGACGAGCAGGAGACCGGCGGGGGACGGGCCCGGCCGGTGCGGCGTGGCCGGTCCCGCGGGGGCACCCTCGGTCTGCGGGCGGGAGCTGGTCGACATGTGTTCCAGCTTGTCAGGGGTGGCTGCCCGCCCGCTCGGCGGCCGAGGTGTGCTCCAGGACCGCCTGGGCCAGCGGAACGTGCACGGCGGGCGGCAGGGCGTGGGCCATGCCCGGGATCTCCACCAGTCGGGCGCCTTGGATCGTCTGGGTGAGGTGCTGGGGGTGCGGTGGCGGGAAGACCGGCTCGGCCGGGGCCGAGACGACCAGCGTGGGCACGGTGGTGCGGGCGAGCCGGTCGGTGCGGTCCATTCCGGAGGGGTTGGCGCGGCCGTGCGCGGTGTTGGTGCGGTGGTGACCGGTGTGCTCGACGATCCGGCGTTCGAAGGCGCGGGTGTGGGCGGCGTCGAAGGGGAGGGCGTCGCCGCTCAGCAGCCGCCAGTGCTCGACCCGGCGGTCCAGCTCCGCCTCCAGGTCCAGGTCGGGCGGCACGGGCCGGGCCCACAGCTCCAGGATCCGGGGGTCGATGCCGGGCAGGTCCGCCACGGGTACGGCTACGCCGTCCGGCCCTGTGTAGGGCGTGGAGCTGAGCGCCATGGTGCCCATCAGGGTGGCGGTGCGCAGCCGGTCGGGGTGGTCGGCGATCAGCAGTTGGGCGAGCATCCCGCCCAGCGACATACCGGCCACATGGGCGCGGTCGACACCGAGGGCGTCCAGGACGGTGACGGCGTCCTGGGCGAGCGCGGTGACGGGGTACGGCCGCTCGTCGTAGGCCCAGGTGGAGCGGCCGGTGTCGCGGTGGTCGTAGCGGATGACCCGGTGGTGGGCGGCGAGCAGGTCGACGAACGGGTCCGGCCAGCCGAGCCCGCAGGCCTGCGCGCCCATGATCAGCAGGAGCGGGGGCGCGTCGGCCGGGCCGCGCTCCTCCACCCAGAGGCGGATGCCGGGTGCGGCGTCGATGAAGCGGTGCACGGGGATCCTTCCCGTCGACTGACAAGACGAGACGTATCGTATCGCTTCTCGATGAAAAAAGAGACCCCGGTGGGGAACCGGGGTCGCGTGCGAGGTGTGCGTGTCGAGAAGGAGGTCGGCCACCCCGGAACAGGGGGGGTGGTTCCGGGGCGGCCGTCCGGATCGGGGTGCCGCGCGCCCCGGGGGGTTTGGGGCGCTCGACGGTCCGATCGGTGAGGAGATCCGAAGCCGGAAGCTCCGGTTGTGCGCGAGGCACGACCAGGTCGAAGCTGGGGAGGCCCCGTCCTGGGTTCGCCCACAGTCACCTGTGGACGGGTGTATCTCTCATCTGAAGAGAACCTACGGCAGTGGCCGACGGGGCGACAGACGGAATCCCGTCCCGCCATCCACCTCGCACACCTTCTTCACACGCTCTGCCACCAGCGGTAATCAGCTGTGCGACGCCTCGGCTCAGATGCGCGCGAAGGCCTGCTCGATGATGTCGAGACCCTCGTTGAGCAGATCCTCGCCGATCACCAGCGGCGGCAGGAAGCGCAGGACGTTGCCGTAGGTGCCGCAGGTCAGCACCAGCAGCCCCTCCTGGTGGCAGGCCTTGGCGAGCGCGGCGGTCGCCTCGGGGTTGGGCTCCTTGGTCGAGCGGTCCTTGACCAGCTCGATGGCGATCATCGCGCCCCGGCCGCGGACGTCGCCGACGATGTCGAACTTCTCCGCCATCGCGCCGAGGCGGGCCTTCATGATCGCCTCGATGTTCTTCGCCTTGGCGTTGAGGTCGAGCTCCTTCATCGTCTCGATGGAGCCGAGCGCGCCGGCGCAGGCGACCGGGTTGCCGCCGTAGGTGCCGCCGAGGCCGCCCGCGTGCGCGGCGTCCATGATCTCGGCGCGGCCGGTGACGGCGGCCAGCGGCAGACCGCCGGCGATGCCCTTCGCGGTGGTGATCAGGTCGGGGACGATGCCCTCGTCCTCGCAGGCGAACCACTGGCCGGTGCGGCAGAAGCCGGACTGGATCTCGTCGGCGACGAAGACGATGCCGTGGTCGGCGGCGAACTGGCGGATCGCGGGCAGGAAGCCCTTCGCCGGCTCGATGAAGCCGCCCTCGCCGAGCACCGGCTCGATGATGATCGCGGCCACGTTCTCCGGGCCGACCTGCTTGGTGATCTGGTCGATGGCCTGCGCGGCGGCCTCGGGGCCGGCGTTCTCCGGGCCGGTCGGCCAGCGGTAGCCGTAGGCGACGGGGACGCGGTACACCTCGGGCGCGAAGGGGCCGAAGCCGTGCTTGTACGGCATGTTCTTCGCGGTCAGCGCCATCGTGAGGTTCGTCCGGCCGTGGTAGCCGTGGTCGAACACGACGACGGCCTGCCGCTTGGTGTGGGCACGGGCGATCTTGACGGCGTTCTCGACGGCCTCGGCGCCGCTGTTGAACAGCGCGGACTTCTTGGCGTGGTCACCCGGGGTGAGCTCGGCGAGGGCCTCGGCGACCTCCACGTAGCCCTCGTAGGGGGTGACCATGAAACAGGTGTGGGTGAAGTCGGCGAGCTGGGCGCTCGCGCGGCGTACGACGGCCTCGGCGGAGGCGCCGACGGAGGTCACGGCGATGCCGGAGCCGAAGTCGATCAGGCGGTTGCCGTCGACGTCCTCGATGATGCCGCCGCCCGCGCGCGCGGTGAACACCGGCAGCACGGAGCCCACGCCCTGCGCGACCGCGGCGACGCGGCGGGACTGCAGCTCCTGCGACTTCGGGCCGGGGATGGCGGTGACGACGCGGCGCTCCTGCGGAAGTGCGGTCATGGGGGCTCCCTGATGATCTTGCGAACCGGAGATTCCGGAGATGGGGCGTGCTGAGGACGCTCGACTTCTTTTCTCGCAGGCTAGGACGGGGAAGGAGGGGTGGGCATGCTCCATGTGGGCGTTGTCGGCGGCACCGGTTGTCCGTCGTGGACATAGCGGGCGTCGGGCCGTCCTCGCGACGCCCGGCCGGGTAAGCCGTGAACTCCCCTTGCGGCCGGGTTAGATTGGCTCGCTGATGGTGGACGGAGCGGCTGGTCAGGGGGCAAGGGCGATGGACAGCGACGGGACGCAGGACGCGCGCGGTACGCATGCGAATCCCGTGCCGCGCCCGGCGGGGCCGCCACCGCGCCCCGCCGCGGCACCGGCACCCCCCGCGGCACCGCCACGGCCGGCCCGCGCACCGGAGGCTCCGCAGGCGGCGCAGGCGCCTGGGCAGGACGCGCCGCAGGTGGCCGGGCAGGCCGCGCCGCCCTCTTCCGCCGTGGCCGCGTGGCTGAACGAGGCACGTCCGGCGGCCGGGCCGGGCATCTGGCGCTTCGGGTACCGCCCGTCGAAGGCCTCGCGGACGGCCGAGCGGCTCGCCCCGGTCACCGTCGTCGGCATGCTGATCCCCTTCGTGGTCGCGCTGGTGCTGTGGTCGCTGTGGCGGCAGGGCGGTCTGCCGTACCAGTTCGCCCCGCTGCGGCTGTTCACCCCTGACGACTGGTGGTGGGGCGGCACGATCGCCTCCCCCAGGACGATGGAGGGCGCCGAGGCCCGCGTCGTCTACGACGGTGTCTTCTTCGCCGTCCTCGTCTACGCCATGGGCCGGCTCGGCAGCTGGCCGGACGCGGTGCGCTACTTCATCGGCCGCCGGCCGCAGCCCGCGCGGGCGCTGCTCGCCCTGCTGACCGCCCTGATCGCGCTGAGCTTCGTCTTCCCCAGCGCCTTCCCCGGCGTCGGCTGGGACGCCCTGCCGGTGGTCGACCCGCTGTTCTCCCTGATCGTCCTGGTCTCCGGCGGCTACGAGCTGTTCGCCTCCCCCACCTTCACCAACTCGATGTACACGGTGATCACACTGCTGGTGGTGTGGCCGTTCGCGCTGGTCGGCGGCTGGTGGCCGTACCTGAGGGAACGACTCGCCGCGCGGCGCGCGGACACCGGGCGGCCCGCGCCGGTGAGCGTCGAGCGGCCGCGCGCCCAGTGGCCCGCGCTGCGGGACGCCGGGCAGGGCGAGGCGGCCGACGTGCTGACCGCCGAGGTCGCGGCCGGGCGGATGAACGACGTGGACTGCGCGCGCGTCACCCGCGTCTGGGAGGCGCGGCCCGCCGACTTCCGGGACGTCGTGCTGCGGCAGGCCGGCGCCGCCTGGACGCACCCCTCCGGCTCCCGTGACCTGCCCCGGCGCGGCGCACGCCACGACCTGCTGGCCGGTCAGGTGCGCATCGGCCGCTGGGTGGCCACGGACCGCGCCCCGTCCGCCTATCACGACGCGGGCGCCGCGCTCGGCCCTGAGGTGCTGGGCACCTCACTGCTCGCGGTGGGGCCGTCCGGCTCGGGCAAGACGCGGACGCTGATCGAGCCGGTGACCGAGGCGCTGGCCCTCCAGGCGCTGACCGGAGGGTGCGCCCTGGTCGCCGTCTCCTCCCCCGGCAGCCCGCTCGGCCCGGACTCCTCCTTCGATGTGATCGTGCGGATCGGTGATCCGTCGTCGGTGCACGACCTGGACCCCTACGCCGACTCCGACGACCCCGACGAGGCGGCCGCCCTCCTCGCCGAGGCGCTGGCGGGCGACCTGGACACCGTCGGCGGGCAGAGCGCGGCCACCGCGCTCGCGCAGGTGCTCGGCCCCTACCGGGCCGCCCACGGACGGTTCCCGGCGCTGCCGGAGCTGCGCGAGCTGCTGGAGGGCGAGCCCACGGCGGTGTCGGCGCTGCGCGACGCGGTGGCCGGGGACGACGTCATGCGCCGTGAGCTGGAGGCGCGCGTGCGGCAGGCCGGCGCGCCCGGCGACCCTGGCCGCGCCCTCGCGGACCGGCTGGCGCTGCTGAACCGGCCGGCGTTCGCGGAGTTCTTCGGCGGAGGGAGCGCGAAGGGGGGCGCGCACCGGCCGTTCTCGCTGCGGGCCGTCGCGCACCATCCGCTGCGCGTGCGCATCGACCTGCCGGAGCGCGGCCACGAGGAGGCCGGGCGGCTGATCACCCGGCTGGTGCTGGCCCAGTTCCACGCCGTCGTACGGGAGGGGCGGCGCGCGCACTTCGCCTGCCTGGTGCTGGACGACGCGACGGGTACGGTCACCGCCGAGTCGGTGCGTCGCATCCAGCGGCTGCGCTCGCAGAACGCCGGTGTGGTGCTCGCCCTGCGCTCCGTCGGTGACGTCCCGGAGGCGCTGCACGGCCCGCTGTACGGGGCGGTCGGCTGCCGGATGGCGTTCTGCGGCATCACCACCTGGGACGGCAGCCGGTTCGCGCAGACCTGGGGCACCGAGTGGGTGGAGACGACGGAGGTCGCCAAGCACACCGTCTTCGCGGACCAGCCGATGACCCGCGCCATCCACGCGCTGCGCAAGCTGGTGACCGGCAAGGCGGTGACCACCGACGCGGTGACCGTGCGGCAGGTGGAGCGGGAGCGGTGGTCGGCGTCCCAGCTGGCGCACGAGGTGCCGCCGGGGCACGCGGTGCTGTCCCTGACCACGGTCGAGGGCGAGCACGCGCCGCCGCTGCTGGTGGATCTGCGGGGGTGAGCGGCCCTGCGGGGGCGAGCGGGCCTGCGGGCGAAGGACCGTCCCCGGATCGTACAGTGAGGCAGAATCGACACCGGCCCTTCATACGTCGTGGCCAAATGATCACGTCTCCGACCTGAAGGTCCCATGCCCCCCACGCTCGCCTCGCTCGTCCACCACTCCGCGCTGAAGCTGACCGTGCGGGCGGGCGAGGACCGTCTGGACGTGCCGGTGCGCTGGGCGCACGTGAGCGAGCTGGCCGACCCCGTGCCGTACATGGAGGGCGGGGAGCTGCTGCTGATCACCGCGCTGAAGCTGGACGCGGAGGACCCCGAGGCCATGCGGCGCTATGTGAAGCGCCTGGTCGGGGCGGGGGTGGTCGGGCTCGGCTTCGCCGTCGGGGTCAACTACGAGGAGATCCCGAAGGCCCTGGTGGACGCGGCGGAGCTGGAGGGACTGCCGCTGCTGGAGGTGCCGCGCCGCACGCCCTTCCTCGCGATCAGCAAGGCGGTGTCGGCGGCGATCGCGGCCGACCAGTACCGGGCGGTGACGGCCGGGTTCGCGGCGCAGCGGGAGCTGACGAAGCAGGCTCTGACGGCCGGTCCGGAGGGCCTGCTCGCCGCGCTCGCCTCCCAGGTCGACGGGTGGGCGGCGCTGTACGACGCCTCGGGCACGGTCGTCGCGGCGGCGCCGGAGTGGGCCGGGCGGCGGGCCGCGCGGCTGACGGCGGAGGTGGAGCGGCTGCGCGAGCGGCCGGCGCCGGCGTCGGCGGTGGTCGGCGGACCGGACCACTTCGACCACGACGACCGGGTCGAGCTGCACTCCCTGGGCACCGGCCGGCGCCCGCGCGCCGCGCTAGCCGTCGGCACGGCGGCGGCCCCCGGCACGGCGGAGCGGTACGCCGTCCACTCGGCGATCGCGCTGCTCACCCTCACCACGGAACGCTCCCGCTCGCTGCACGCGGCGGAACAGCGCATCGGGGCGGCGGTGCTGCGCATGCTGCTCGCGGGCGAACCGGACCATGCGCGGGCCGTCGCCGGGGACCTGTACGGCGGTCTGCTCGACGCTCCGTTCCGGGTGATCGTCGCCGAGGCCGCGCACGGCGGCGGGGAGACGCTGGGCGGCCTCGCCGAGGTCGTGGAGTCGGCGGCGGCACGCTCCGGGGAGACCGTGCTGGTGGTGCCCGAGGGCGAGCGGCTGGTGGTGCTGGGCGCGGACGGGGGCCAGGCGGTGCTGGCGTGCGGGCGCCACGCGGCGGCGCTGGAGCAGGCCCGGACGGCCGGGGCCGTCCGGGAGGGCTGCGAGGAGAACGACCTGGTCGTCGGGTTGTCGGCGCCGGCCGGGCCCATCGCGGCGGCCGCGGCGTACAAGCAGGCCGAGCAGGCGCTGTCCGTGGCCCGGCGCCGGGGCCGGGTCCTGGTCGAGCACGAGCAGCTCGCGGCGGGTTCGGTGCTGCCGCTCCTCGCGGACGACGCGGTGAAGGCCTTCGCGGACGGCCTGCTGCGGGCCCTGCGCGACCACGACGCCACCGGCCGCGGCGACCTCGTCGCATCGCTACGCGCCTGGCTGTCCCGCCACGGGCAGTGGGACGCCGCGGCAGCCGACCTGGGCGTCCACCGCCACACGCTCCGCTACCGCATGCGCCGCGTGGAGGAGATCCTCGGCCGCTCCCTGGACGACCCGGACGTCCGCATGGAGCTGTGGCTGGCCCTGAAGGCCACGACGACGGAGTAGACGCGAGGCTCGCCGGGGGGAGGCAGCATTCGGGCCCGCCCCACACCTGACGGGCGGACCTTGAGGCCCACGTGGGACGGGTTCCTTCAGCTGGACGCGGAGCCGGCGGCTGGACGCGGTGCCGATGGGACCACACGGTCCCGGCGGGAGACGTGTCGGCCGCGTGGCGGGCGAGCGTGTCGGGGTCCGGCCATGGCGCACGGGCCTCAGGCGGGCTGCGGACGGGGGGACTTCACGGGCTCCGGGGTCATGGCGGGCCCGCTGCCGCTTCGTGCATGGAGAGTTCCAGGAGCGCCGGGTCGGTGAGGGTGCCCGAGCCGTCCGGGGGGACCAGCCAGCGGATGCCGCCGGCGGAGCGGCCCGGATAGGGGACGACGATCCAGGTGCCGGCCCCGGCGGTGCGGATGCCGGTGCCGATCCAGCGCGCGGCCGTGCCCGGTGGCACGAAGAACCCCGTCCGGTCGTCACCGAAGTCGGCCAGTACGGGCCCGGGCCGGTCGAGGATGCGGGTGAGGACGTCGAGCGTGGGGTAGCCGAGCCTGCCCGGCAGGATCAGCACGTCCCAGGCCCTGCCCGCGGGCAGCAGCACGACCCCCAGCGGGTTGCGCTCCCATTCCCAGCGGCAGGCCTCGGGATCCGGTGCCGCCGATGCCAGCCATTCGACGGCCGTCTTCGCCCCAGCCATGAGAAGACCTCCCTTTCTCTCGTGGACGCGTGCGCGTCATGAGGGAGAGGGAGGTCCCCGGCGACCATTACGCGGGTTCGGGCCACCCGTCGGAGTGAACCGACGCGCACCCCGAGGACCGTCAGCTGTCGAAGCCCAGCCCCAGCCGGTCCATCGTCCGCAGCCACAGATTGCGCCGCCCCGCGTGCGCGTCGGCCCGTGCCAGCGACCACTTGGTGAGGGCGATGCCGGTCCAGGCGAACGGCTCGGGCGGGAAGGGCAGCGGCTTCCTGCGGACCATCTCCAGCGAGGTGCGCTCCGTGCGCTCCCCCGCCAGCAGGTCCAGCATCACCTCGGCGCCGAACCGGCTGGCGCCCACGCCCAGCCCGGTGTACCCGGCCGCGTACGTCACCCTCCCCTGGTGCGCCGTGCCGAAGAACGCCGAGAAGCGCGAGCAGGTGTCGATCGCGCCGCCCCACGCGTGCGTGAAGCGGACGCCCTCCAGCTGCGGGAAGCAGGTGAAGAAGTGCCCCGCCAGCTTGGCGTACGTCTCCGGCCGGTCGTCGTACTCGGCGCGCACGCGACCGCCGTACGGGTAGATCGCGTCGTAGCCGCCCCACAGGATCCGGTTGTCGGCCGACAGCCGGAAGTAGTGGAACTGGTTGGCGGAGTCCCCGAGCCCCTGCCGGTTCCGCCAGCCGACGGACGCCAGCTGCCCGGCGCTCAGCGGCTCCGTCATCAGCGCGTAGTCGTAGACCGGCACGGTGTACGGGCGCACCCGCTTGACCAGGTTCGGGAAGACGTTCGTGCCGAGCGCGACCTGCCGGGCACGGATCCGGCCGTAGGGGGTGCGTACGGCCATGCCGGCGCCGTACGGCTTCAGCGTCAGCGCGGGCGTGTGCTCGTACACGCGGACGCCGAGCCGTGCGCAGGCCCGCTTCAGGCCCCAGGCCAGCTTGGCCGGGTGGAGCATGGCCACGCCCCGGCGGTCGTACAGCCCCGCCGTGAACGTCGGGGAGTCCACCTGGGCGCGGACCGCGTCGGCGTCGAGGTACTCGATGCCCTCGGCGAGGCCCCGGCGGTCGAGTTCCTCGTACCAGTCGCGCAGCTCCCACGCCTGGTAGGTCTCCGTCGCGACGTCGATCTCGCCGGTGCGCTCGAAGTCGCAGTCGATGCCGTACCGGGCGATCGCCGCCTCGATCGCGTCGAGGTTGCGCTCGCCCAGCCGCTGAAGGGTGTGGATCTCGTCCGGCCAGCGGGCCAGCCCGTTGGGCAGACCGTGCGTGAGGGAGGCCGCGCAGAAGCCTCCGTTGCGGCCCGAGGCCGCCCAGCCCACCTCGCGGCCCTCCACCAGCACCACGTCCCGTCGCGGGTCGCGCTCCTTGGCGGTCAGCGCGGTCCACAGGCCGCTGTATCCGCCGCCGACGACCAGCAGGTCGCAGGTCTCGGTGCCGGTGAGCGCGGGTTCGGGGCGGGGCTTGCCGGGGTCCTCCAGCCAGTACGGGACCGGCCGGGCGTCGGAGAGCGATCTCGTCCAGCGGTTCATGGCGCTCGGGGCCATGATGTCAACTCCCTACAACAGCGTGACGCCTTGCGACAGCGTCATGCTTTTTGTCTGTTACGGCGTTTTCCGATGACCATCGAGATCAGCACGAGCAGCACGGCGACGAGGAACATGGCCGTACCGACGACATTGATCTGAACGGGCGTTCCGCGCTGCGCCGAGCCCCAGACGAACATGGGGAAGGTGACGGTCGAGCCCGCGTTGAAATTGGTGATGATGAAATCGTCGAAGGAGAGCGCGAAGGCGAGCAGCGCGCCCGCGGCGATACCCGGTGCCGCGATCGGCAGGGTGACCCGCAGGAACGTCTGCAACGGCCCGGCGTACAGGTCCTGTGCCGCCTGCTCCAGCCTCGGGTCCATCGACATCACCCGCGCCTTCACGGCCGTCACGACGAAGCTGAGGCAGAACATGATGTGCGCGATCAGGACCGTCCAGAATCCCAACTGAGCACCCATGTTGAGGAACAGGGTGAGCAGCGAGGCCGCCATGACGACCTCGGGCATCGCCATGGGCAGGAAGATCAGCGAGTTCACCGCGCCCCGCGCGCGGAAGCGGTAGCGGACGAGCGCGAAGGCGATCATCGTGCCGAGGACGGTCGCGCCGAGCATCGCCCAGAACGCGATCCGGAGGCTGACCGAGAGCGAGCCGCACAGGCCGGCGACGCCGCACGGGTCCTGCCAGGCGTCCGTGGAGAACCGCTGCCACTGGTAGTTGAAGCGTCCCTTCGGCTGGTTGAAGGAGAACACCGTGACGACGACGTTGGGCAGCAGGAGATAGGCGAGCGTCAGGAGTCCCGCGATGACGACGAGATTTCTCTTGAGCCAGTTGACGAAGGGCATTTAGACGAGATCCTCCGTCCCGGACCTGCGGATGTAGAAGGTGACCATGAAAAGGATCGCGGCCATGAGGAGGAAGGAGAGGGCCGCGGCCGTCGGATAGTCCAGAATCCGCAGGAATTGCGTCTGGATGACGTTTCCGATCATGCGGGTGTCGGTGGAGCCGAGGAGTTCGGCGTTGACGTAGTCGCCGGCCGCCGGGATGAAGGTCAGCAGCGTCCCGGAGACCACGCCCGGCATCGACAGCGGCAGGGTGACCTTCCGGAAGGTGGTGACCGGCTTGGCGTACAGATCGCCGGCCGCTTCGTGCAGCCGCCCGTCGATGCGCTCCAGCGAGGTGTACAGCGGCAGGATCATGAACGGCAGGAAGTTGTACGTCAGACCGCACACCACCGCGAGCGGCGTGGCCAGCACACGGTCGCCGGAGGTCCAGCCGAGCCAGCTGGTGACGTCCAGGACGTGCAGCGTGTTGAGCGCGCCGACCACCGGCCCGCCGTCCGCGAGGATGGTCTTCCAGGCGAGGGTGCGGATCAGGAAGCTGGTGAAGAACGGGGCGATCACCAGGATCATGATCAGATTGCGCCAGCGGCCCGCCCGGAAGGCGATCAGATACGCCAGCGGGTAGCCCAGCACCAGGCAGAGCACGGTCGCGGCGGTCGCGTAGGCGATCGAGCGCAGGAACTGCGGCCAGTACTCGCTCAGCGCGTCCCAGTAGGTCGCGAAGTGCCAGGTGACCTTGTAGCCCTCCTCCAGGGAGCCCGTCTGCACCGAGGTGGAGGCCTGGTAGATCATCGGCAGCGCGAAGAACACCAGCAGCCACAGCAGACCCGGCAGCAGCAGCCAGTACGGCGTCCGGCGGCCCCGTCTGCGTGGTGGCTTCTTCTCGGGTGCGGCCGGGGAGAGAGGCGGCGGCGCCTCGGTGAGCGTCGCCATCAGACCGCCGCCTCGTCCTGGACGCCGGCCTCGCCGGCCGTCCCCGCGAGCGGGGACTGGGCGGCGTCCAGACCGAAGGTGTGGGCGGGGCTCCAGTGCAGGACGACCTCGGCGCCGGGCACCAGCCGCGCGTCGCGGTCGACGTTCTGGACGTAGACCTCCAGCTCGGGGCAGACGGCGCTGTCGACGACGTACTGCGTGGAGACGCCGATGAAGGACTCGGTGGCGATCCTGCCGCAGACGCGGTTGCGGCCGGCCGGGATTTCGCCCGCGTCGTCGGCGTGGGTGAGGGTGATCTTCTCCGGGCGGACGCCGACCAGGACCCTTCCGCCGGTCGTCGTCGGCGCGGCGCAGCGCGCCTCGGGCAGCACGAGCTTGTCGTCGCCGGCCTTCAGCACGATGTCGTCCCCGCTCTTGGAGTCGACCTCGGCCTCGATCAGGTTGGAGGTGCCGAGGAAGTTCGCGACGAACGTCGTCCTCGGGTTCTCGTACAGGTCGGCGGGCGAGCCGAGCTGCTCGACGCGGCCGGCGTTCATCACAGCGACCGTGTCGGCCATCGTCATGGCCTCCTCCTGGTCGTGCGTGACATGGACGAAGGTGATGCCGACCTCCGTCTGGATGCGCTTGAGCTCCAGCTGCATCTGGCGGCGCAGCTTCAGGTCGAGGGCGCCGAGCGGCTCGTCGAGGAGGAGCACCTTCGGGTGGTTGATGAGCGCGCGGGCGACGGCCACGCGCTGCTGCTGGCCACCCGACAGCTGATGCGGCTTCTTGCGGGCCTGCTCACCGAGCTGGACCAGCTCCAGCATCTCCTCGACCTGCTTCCGCACGCTCTTGATGCCGCGCCGGCGCAGGCCGAAGGCGACGTTCTCGAAGATGTCGAGGTGCGGGAAGAGCGCGTACGACTGGAAGACCGTGTTCACCGGGCGCTTGTACGGCGGCAGGGCGGTCACGTCCTGGTCACCGAGGTGCACGGTGCCAGAGGAAGGTTCCTCCAGTCCGGCGATCATGCGCAGGGTGGTGGTCTTGCCGCAGCCGGAGGCGCCGAGCAGGGCGAAGAAGGAGCCCTGCGGGACGGTCAGGTCGAGCGGGTGGACGGCGGTGAAGGAGCCGTAGGTCTTGCTGATGCCGGAGAGGCGGACGTCGCCGCTGCCGCTGTCTGTCGTCGTCTTCATCGTCGTCACGCCCCAGTGAGCTTCGCGAACTTCTCTTCGTAGGCCGTCTCTTCCTTCGCGCTCAGCGAGCGGAAGGCATGGGACTTGGCCTGCATGGCCTTGTCGGGGATGATCAGCGGATTGTTCGCCGCGTCCTCGTCGATCTTCGCGAGCTCCGCCTGTACGCCGTCGACGGGACAGACGTAGTTGATGTACGCGGCGAGCTCGGCGGCCGGTCGCGGCTCGTAGTAGTAGTCGATGAGCCGCTCGGCGTTGGTCTTGTGCCGGGCCTTGTTGGGGATCAGCAGGTTGTCGCTGGACGTCAGGTAGCCGCTGTCGGGGATGACGAAGTCGACGTCGGGGCTGTCGGCCTTGAGCTGCACGACGTCACCGGCCCAGGCGATGCAGGCCGCGAAGTCGCCGCTGGTGATGTCGGACGTGTAGTCGTTGCCGGTGAAGCGGCGGATCTGACCGGAGTCGACGGCCTTCTGGAGGCGGGCGATCGCCGCGTCGTAGTCGTCGTCGGTGAACCTGCCCGGGTCCTTGCCCATGTCCAGCAGGGTCATGCCGACGCTGTCGCGCATCTCGGTGAGGAAGCCGACGCGCCCCTTGAGCCTGGGGTTGTCGAGCAGGTCGGAGACCGACTTGACCTCGATGCCGTCGAGGGCCTTCTTGTTGTAGGCGATGACGGTCGAGATGCCCTGCCACGGGTACGAGTAGGCGCGTCCCGGGTCCCAGTCGGGGCTGCGGAACTGGCTCGACAGGTTGGCGAAGGCGTGCGGCAGGTTGGACGGGTCCAGTTTCTGGACCCACCCCAGGCGGATGAGGCGGGCGGCCAGCCAGTCGGTGAGGACGATCAGGTCGCGCCCGGTGTCCTGGCCCGCGGCGAGCTGCGGCTTGATCTTGGCGAAGAACTCGTTGTTGTCGTTGATGTCCTCGGTGTACTTGACCTTGATGCCGGTCCGCGCGCTGAACCCGTCCAGGGTCGGGTGGCGCTTCCCCGAGTCGTCGACGTCCATGTACTCGGTCCAGTTGGAGAAGTTGACGGTCTTCTCCTCGGCCGAGTGGTCCTCGGCGGACGTGCCGCCCTCGGTCTTGCCGGCCGCGGGGATCCCGCAGGCGGTGAGCGCCCCGAGGCCGCCCAGCGTCAGGGCGCCGCCCGCCGAGGCGCGCAGCAGCGACCGGCGGGTCATGGCCGCCCTGCCGTCGCGGAGGCTGCGCCGCATGGCGGCCGCTCGGGCCGGGGTCAGGCGGTCGGGCTCGTACTGCTCCATGCGCGTGGTGCCCTTTCGGGAGGGTAGGCGGCCGCGGGTCGGGCGGCCTGTTGTCTCACCCGGCCGCAGCCGGAAACTGTCTACGGCCGGTCCCCGAAGATCGTGCGGTGCCAGTCCTTCCTGGCGACCGCCGTGTTGTCGAACATGACATGCTTGACCTGGGTGTACTCCTCGAACGAGTAGGCGGACATGTCCTTGCCGAAGCCGGACGCCCGATACCCGCCGTGGGGCATCTCGCTGATGATCGGAATGTGGTCGTTGACCCACACGCACCCGGCCTTGATCTCGCGGGTCGCGCGGTTCGCCCGGTAGACGTCCCGGCTCCAGGCGGAGGCCGCGAGCCCGTACGGCGTGTCGTTGGCGAGCCGGATCCCCTCGTCGTCGGTGTCGAAGGGCAGGACGACCAGGACCGGCCCGAAGATCTCGGACTGGACGACCTCGCTGTCCTGGGCCGCGTCCGCGATCAGGGTGGGGAGATAGTACGCGCCGTCCTTCAGCCCGCCCTGCGGGGCCTCGCCGCCGGTCACCACGCGCGCGTGGGCACGCGCCCGGTCGACGAACGCGGCGACGCGGTCGCGCTGGGCGTGCGAGACGAGCGGGCCGAGGTCGGTGCCCGGGGCGAACGGGTCCCCGAGCCTGACGGTCTCCATGAGCGCCGCGGTCCGCTCGACGAACGCCTCGTACAGGGGCCGCTGCACGTACGCGCGCGTGGCGGCCGTGCAGTCCTGGCCGGTGTTGATGAGGGCGGCGGCGACCGCCCCGTGCACGGCGGCCTCCAGGTCGGCGTCGTCGAAGACCACGAAGGGCGCCTTGCCGCCCAGCTCCAGATGGAGCCGCTTGACGGTGGCGGTGGCGATCTCGGCGACGCGCCGGCCGACGGCGGTGGAGCCGGTGAAGGAGATCATGGCCACGTCGGGGTGGCCGACGAGGTGCTCGCCGGCCTCCCTGCCGGTGCCGGTGACGATGTTGACGACGCCGTCGGGGATCCCGGCGTCCGTCGCGGCCCGCGCGAAGAGCAGCGAGGTCAGCGGGGTGAGCTCGGCGGGCTTCAGCACGATGGTGTTGCCGGCGGCGATCGCCGGGAGGATCTTCCAGGCGGCCATCTGGAGGGGGTAGTTCCAGGGCGCGACGGAGCCGACGACGCCGATCGGCTCGCGGCGGACGTAGGAGGTGTGGTCCCCGGAGTACTCCCCCGCCGACTGGCCCTGGAGGTGGCGGGCGGCGCCGGCGAAGAAGGCGGTGTTGTCGATCGTCCCCGGGACGTCGAACTCGCGGGTCAGCTTCAGCGGCTTGCCGCACTGGAGGGACTCGGCGCGGGCGAGGTCCTCGGCGCGGTCGGCGAGGACGGTGGCGAAGCGGTGCAGGGCGTCGGAGCGCTCGCCTGGCGTGGCCCCCGCCCAGCCCGGGAAGGCGGCCCGGGCGGCGGCCACGGCCGCGTCCACGTCGGCGGGGCCGGCCAGCTCGTACGTGAGCACCTCGGCGCCGGTGGCCGGGTCGACCACGGTGTGGGTGCGGCCCGCGGTGCCGCGGATGAGGCGGCCCGCGACGTACTGGGCGCCGTCCGCGAAGCGCTGCCGTGCGGGGAACCGGTCGGCTCGGTCCGGGGTGTGCTCCGGGGTGGCGGTGCCCGGGTTCTGCATGTCGCTCTCCTCCGCCTTCGCCCCGCTGTCGACGGGGGTGGGTGGCGTAGCTCCGGCTCGATTTGAGTGCCGATCCTGACAGAGCGATGACACTCCAACAAGTGATTCCGTTGTTTCCTTTTGGTTACGCGACGGAATCTGTCGACCAGGTGTCGAGTCGGGGCGGAAAAGGCGGGACGGGGTGTCAGTGGTGCGTGTCAGAGTGGCGTGCATGGAGAAGATCGATGGCCTGGAGGCCCTGGTCAGGCAGGTCCGGGCGGGGGCGAGGATCAAGTACCTGCATTTCTGGGGGCACCGGCCGCTGCCCGACGGCCGGCTGGGCGCGAGCTGTCTGAGCCAGTGGTGGCCGTCGCCGTTCGTGGTGGAGGGCGTCACCTACGCGACGGCCGAGCACTGGATGATGGCCGGGAAGGCGCGGCTGTTCGGGGACGCGGAGGGCGAGCGGCGCGTGCTGGCCGCGGACCACCCCTCGCAGGCGAAGAAGGCCGGGCGGCTGGTGCGCGGCTTCGACGAGGCGACCTGGGAGCGGGAGCGGTTCCGGATCGTGGTCGAGGGCAGCGTGCACAAGTTCGGGTCGGATCCGCGGCTACGGGAGTTCCTGCTGAACACGGGTGAGCGGGTGCTGGTGGAGGCGAGCCCGGTGGACCGGGTGTGGGGCATCGGCCTCGCCGCCGACGACGAGGCGGCGGGCGATCCGGAGCGGTGGCGGGGGCCCAACCTGCTGGGGTTCGCACTGATGGAGGCCAGAGAGCGCCTGCGGGCGACCTGAGGCACACGATTCATACGGTGCCGGTCCGGCAGCGGCGGCCACACGTGCGCGGTCCACAAGGCGCCGAGGTGCGGCAGCGGCGGCCGGTTCCGAGGCGCGCGGCCCAGGAGGCGCCATCGTGCGGCAGCGGCAGCCTGCGGCGCGCGGCCCGCGAAGCGCGGATGCGGCAGCGGCGGTCGGTTCTGCGGCGCCGTCGGGGCTCCCGGGGCGGGGAGCCGCCTCGGTGCCTCAGGGCGCCACGAGCGCCACGACCAGCAGGCCGATTCCCAGGACGGTTCCGGCGGCGCCGCAGATGATGCCGGCCAGGGCCTGTCCGGGGTTGGTGGCCTCGCCCCGGCTCGCCTTGCCGCGGCCGATCACCCCGAAGATCACCGCGAGGATGCCGAGCACGATGGCGACCGGCCACAGGCAGAAGCCGGCGGCCGCCACGATCCCGAGCACCATCGCCGTGATGCCCATCCCGTTCTCCACCGGCCGCGGCCCGGGCCAGCCGTAGGGGCCGGGCGGTGCCGCCGGGTGTCCGTACCCGGCCGGTGCGTACCCGCCCGGTGCGTAGCCGCCCGGGTGTCCGTACCCGCCGGGGTGGCCGTACGCGGCCGGGCCGGGGCCGTCCGGGGCGATCGGGGGCGGGGGGACGGAGCCGTCGCCGGAGACCATGGCGGGGTGGGGCGGCGGGAAGGAGGCGAGCGATCCGTTCGCCGGCGGCACCGGCGGGGCGACGGGACCGGCCCAGGGCTGCGGCGCCGCCGGCACGCTGGGCAGGGAGGTGACCGTCTGCTGGTCGTGCACGGAGCGGGGCGCCGGGCCCTGCGGTGCCCGGTCCTGAGGGGCGGGTTCCCGCGACTCCGGCGGTGCGCCGGAGACGAGGGTGGCACCGGGACCGTGGGCCGGCTTGTCCAGCGGGACCCGGGGAGCGGCGGGGGCGCCCTGGGGGCCGTCGGCCACCGGCGCGGCCCACGGATCGCGGTCGGGCTCCTCGGCCGGACCCGGCCGGGAAGCCGCCGTGCTCTCCGGCGTCTCCGGCGTCGACGCGTCGTCGGACATGCGCGGGCCCCCTCTGTCGTACGGTCCCGCAATGCTACGGCCCACGCCTGAACGGCCCCCCCCCGACCTCGACCCGGCGGGGACTGCCTCCGTCCGGCGTTCCGGGGTGGTCCGAAAGCCTTCGGCGTCTCCCCGTCGCTCCGCCTACGATGATCCCGTCTCACCGATCAGCCGATCACCCGCGTCCCGTCCGGCCCCCGTGGCCCGGGGCGCCGTCCCGGGGAGGACCCCTTGACCGAGCGATTCGACGCCGACGCGACCCCCGCCGACTCCACCGCGGCCCCCGCCTCCGGCGCGCGCTTCGAGCCCGCCACCCACCCGCTGCACGCCTTCGTCGCCGGGCTGCCGAAGGCCGAACTGCACGTCCACCACGTCGGCTCCGCCTCCCCGCGGATCGTCTCCGAGCTCGCCGCCCGCCACCCCGGCTCCAAGGTGCCCGCCGACCCCGAGGCCCTGGTCGACTACTTCACCTTCACCGACTTCGCGCACTTCATCGACGTGTATCTGTCGGTGGTGGACCTGCTCCGCACCCCGGAGGACATCCGGCTGCTGACGTACGAGGTGGCCCGGGACCTGGCCCGGCAGCAGGTGCGGTACGCCGAGCTGACCATCACGCCGTTCTCCTCCACCCGCCGCGGCATCGACGAGCGCGCGTTCATGGACGCGATCGAGGACGCCCGCAAGGCGGCCGAGGCGGAGTTCGGGACCGTGCTGCGCTGGTGCTTCGACATCCCCGGCGAGGCCGGGCTGGAGGCGGCCGAGGAGACCACCCGGCTGGCCACCGACGACCGGCTGCGACCCGAGGGGCTGGTCTCCTTCGGCCTCGGCGGCCCCGAGGTCGGCGTACCGCGTCCGCAGTTCAAGCCGTACTTCGACCGGGCGATCGCCGCCGGGCTGCGGTCGGTGCCGCACGCGGGTGAGACGACCGGCCCGCAGACCGTGTGGGACGCCCTCACCCACCTGCGGGCCGAGCGCATCGGGCACGGCACGAGCTCCGCGCAGGACGAGAAGCTCCTCGCGCACCTCGCCGAGCACCGCATCCCCCTGGAGGTGTGCCCGACGTCCAACATCGCCACGCGCGCGGTGCGCACCCTGGACGAGCACCCGATCAAGGAGTTCGTGCGGGCCGGTGTCCTGGTGACGGTGAACTCCGACGACCCGCCGATGTTCGGCACGGACCTCAACACCGAGTACGCCGTCGCCGCCCGGCTGCTCGGCCTCGACGAGCGGGGCGTGGCCGACCTCGCGAAGAACGCCGTCGAGGCGTCCTTCCTCGACGAGCCCGGCAAGGCCCGCGTCAGGACCGAGATCGACACCTACACCGCCGGGTGGCTCACCCGCTGACCCCAGCACAATGGGCGCATGCAGACCCTGACGGCCGTGGCCCACCGCGGCGACCCCTACCGCTTCCGTGAGAACACGCTCGCCTCGCTGCGTTCCGCGCTCGACCAGGGCGCGGACGCCGTCGAGATCGACGTACGGCTCACCAAGGACGGCGTGCCCGTGCTGCTGCACGACGAGACGCTGAAGCGGCTGTGGGAACGGGAACGGCCGCTGCGGTCGCTGTCGGCCGCCGAGGTGCGGGGGCTGACGGCGGGCGGGGTGCCGACCCTGGCGGAGGCGCTCGTGGCGACCGAGGGCAGCCGGGTGATGATCGACCTGCCGGGCACCCGCGACGTGCGGACGGCCCGCCGGATCGTGGACGTCGTCCGGGAGGCCGGGGCGGCGGACCGCGTGTACTACTGCGCGGACGCCGTCGCGATGCTCGCCGTGCGCGCCGCCGACCCGGCGGCCGAGATCGCCCTGACCCACACCAGCCGGGCGCCGGTGCGGCCGGCGCTGCTGGCGGCGGTGCGGCCGCGCTGGCTCAACTACCGCTTCTCCGTGATCGACCACGCCCTGGCCACCCGGATCCACCGCGACGGCCATCTGCTGTCCGTGTGGACCCCCGACACCCGTCGCTCGATGCGCCGGCTGATCGACCTGGGCGTCGACTCGATCACCACCAACCGCGTCGACGTCCTCCACGCCCTGCGCGCGGACCTCACGCGCGTCTAACCGGCGTACTCCAGCGGCGGCGCGATCGCCTGGGCGTCCGCTCCCTCCCCCACCCACAGCCCGATCAGCAGCGCGGCCGTCGCCTCGGCGAGCGCCGCCCGACGCAGCCCGCCCGCGTTCAGCGGCTCGCACCCCACATCACGCACGAGCCGCCGGACGACGTCCAGGGCCCCCTCGTCGTCGCCGCACAACGGCACCGCGAGGGGGCGGCCGTCGAAGACCGGCGGGGTGAGGCGCCAGACGTCGACGTGGCAGAGGTTGAAGGCCTTGACGACATGGGCGCCGGGGGCCGCCGAGGCGATGCGTTCCGCCGCCGCGGGTCCGCCCTCGGTGAGGAGGGAGAACCCCGGCCCCACCGGGTTGGTGCAGTCGATCAGCACCCGGCCCCGCAGCGCCGGTGCCAGCCCGGCGACGACGTCCACCGCCGCCCCGTACGGCACGGCGAGCAGCACGGCGTCCGTGCCGAACTCGGCCGCCTCCCGCAGCCCGCCCGAGCGGCTCCCCGCCCGCACCTCGTGTCCGGCCCGCGCCCACTGGGTGCCGAGCGCGTCCGCCATCGCTCCCGTTCCGAGGATTCCGATTCGCATACGCCTGACGGTAGGGGGCCGCTCGGGCACCATTCGGTACGTGACCACGGATCAATCCTTCCTCGCCGACTGCCGCGCCCGGCTCGCCTTCGACCTGCTCGCCCACACCTGGAACGCGGTGGTGCTGTGGGCGCTGCGCGACGGACCGCTGCGCCACGGCGCGCTCCGCTCCCGGATCGGCGGGATCAGTCAGAAGGTGCTGACCGAGACCCTGCGGCGGCTGGAGTTCAACGGGCTCGTCGACCGGCACGCGCACGGTGGCGCCCCGCCCCGGGTGGAGTACGAACTGACCGCGCTCGGGCGGAGCCTGCTGCCCGCGATCGACGTGGTCGGCGCGTGGGCCTTCGAGCACGGGGACGACGTCCTGGCCGCCCAGGACCGTCACACGCGGGAGCGCTGAGCCACGGTCGCCGGGTCGGCCGGGGTGTCGCGGGTGAGGTACTGCGGGACCGGTGTGTCGTCCTCGCCGGTGTCGCGGACCAGGCCGTAGCGCTTCGCGCCCTGGTCGGGGCCGGTCGTGACGTCCTTCTCCACGGCCTCCCAGGTCGTCGGGAAGACGCTCACCCCGTAGTCGGCGCCCCGCTCGTTCACGGTGAGGGTCACGGTGCCGTCGAGGTGGAAGTACTCGTTCTGCCACATCTGCTGGGTGCCGGGCGGCAGGACGGCGTAACCGGTGGACGGGCTGCCCATGCCGGTGGCGGCCGGGTCGGTGGCGCTGACCGGGTCGTCCATCCGGCGGCCGCCGCCCGAGGCCACGTGGAAGAGCTTGCCCCTCAGGCCGGTCCAGGCCGGCATGACCAGGGTGCCGGGCCGGTACTGCGGCGAGATCTGCCAGCGCACCAGGACATAGCCCCGGCCGCTCAGGGTGACGCTGTCCCCGCGGTGGTTCATGACGGCGTGCGCGCCGCCGGTGCTGGTGACACCGGAATCGGGCCGGTGCGGCAGGGCGCCCGGCGGGGTGTCCGGGTCGGGCGCCCTGTCGACGGCGTCCACGACACTGCCGTACAGGGCGGCCTTCTTCTCGGTCACGGAC
>NZ_BQUN01000074.1:0-16004 GCF_026008495.1 Streptomyces sp. A012304 | reverse complement strand
GCGGGGGGCCGGTGGCTCGTCCGGGGTCTGGACGACGACGTAGGCGCCGCCGGCGGCGAGGGTGGCGCCCGCGGTCACCGCGACGGCCGGCTTGGTCAACGCGGTGAGCACCTTCGCGGACCAGCCCGCGGAGACGGCGGCGACGGCGGTCTTGCCGCCCAGGGAGAGGGAGAGGGCGAAACCCACCGGCACCGGCACCAGCGCGATCCCGACCAGGAGCCGTTCGGCCGGTACCACGGACGTGCGGGTGTCGCCGCAGTAGGCGCAGCCCCGGATGTGCCGGGCCAGCCGCTTGCGCCAGACGGAGTCGGGGCGGCCGTTCCAGCGGGCGGTCAGTTCGCGCAGGTCCGGGCAGGCGCCGTCGAGGGCGCGC
Organism: Streptomyces sp. A012304; assembly: GCF_026008495.1. GTDB lineage: Bacteria > Actinomycetota > Actinomycetes > Streptomycetales > Streptomycetaceae > Streptomyces. Next base: position 15,631 of record NZ_BQUN01000074.1, on the reverse strand, counting down.
ACGATGCCCCGGGAGACCTCCAGGCGCTCCTTCATCCGCTGGACGCGCACGGCGGCGTGCTGGCGGGTGATGCCGACGGCGGCGGCGAGTTCCCGGCGGGTGAGCTCGCCGGCGACCTCCAGCCACCACAGGGACAGCAGTTGGCGGTCCTCGTCGTCGAGCCAGCGCACGGCCTCGGCGACCTCACGCCGCTCGCCCTCCAACTGAAGGCGCAGGACGGTGAGTTCGGCGAAGTCGGCGGCCTCGTCGGGCGCCTCCCCCTCGTGCAGCCGCTGCGGGGTGCGGCGGCGCGCCCGGTCGCGGACCTGACGCATGGCGATCGCCACCAGCCAGGAGCGGAAGCTGTCGGGGTCGCGCAGCGAGCCGAGGTTGTCGACGGCGCGCAGCATGGTCTCCTGGACGACGTCGTCGACGTCGGCGTGGCCGTTCAGCGCGCGGCCGACGATGTTGTAGACCAACGGCAGCCAGCCCGCTACCAGTTCGTCCAGCGCCCGCCGGTCACCGGCCTGCGCGGCCGCGATCGTGGCGTGCCACTGCCGCCCGGCTCTGTCGTCCGCGTACGTCCTCATGCCCGCACCTTTTCAGCAGAGGCGGCTCCGTTGGCAATGTCGGGGATCACATCGGGGGGCGGGTCGAGGGTCAGATCGGGAGTCGCTTCGGGGCTCACGGGGCGGAGACGGACTCAGCGGGCGCGGGATAACACTTTCTCCAAGTTCTGCTCGAATGGAAGCGCTCTCCACACCTTTCTGCAACCGTTCCTGTTCGTACCGTTGACACTTCACACACCCGCTCTTAATCTCTCTCGCCAGCATTCCGCTTATGTGACGACATTTCGAACGACCGAGAGGCCAGTGCCCCGTGCATCACCGGAACCGCAGGCGAAGGGATCACGAGAGTCGGCGGGATCCGGACGCGGGGCCGCACCGAGGCGCCTGAGCACCGGCCGACACGGAGCCCCGGGCGATCCGCCCCGCCGTCGTCCTGCGAGATCCGCCGGCTGTTCACCTCTCCTCACGAGGTCGCCGAGCCGTTTCCCCCGGCGCTCCGCTCCACCTGACCTTCCGGCCTGTCCAGGGCACCCCGGGGCCCCACCCGTACGGCACCCGTCGGCCGCCGCCCGCCCGGCCCGCTCCACCGCTCTCTCCCCCCGACGTCCGACACGCCTCCCCCACCGACGAGACAAGAGCAAGGAACAATCGCCATGTTCAACCGAAGAGCCGCCCTCGCCACCATCGCCGGAGCCGCATCCCTCGCTCTCGCCCTGTCCGGCTGCGGTCAGACCGGCGCGAGTGGCTCCACGGGCGGTTCCAAGGGCGGCACCATCGGCATCGCCATGCCGACCCAGGCCTCCGAGCGCTGGCTCACCGACGGCAAGAGCGTCGTCGACGACCTTCAGGCCAGGGGGTACAAGACGAAGCTGGTGTACGGCGAGGACAACCCGAAGACGCAGGTCTCACAGATCGCGAACCTGATCGAGCAGGGCGTCGACGCGCTGATCATCGCGGCCATCGACAACAAGTCGCTGAACGGCGTGCTCAAGCAGGCCGCCGACGCGGACATTCCGGTGATCTCCTACGACCGGCTCATCCTGGGCACCGAGAACGTGGACTACTACGTCTCCTTCGACAACGAGATGGTCGGCCTGGTCCAGGGCGACTACATCATCGACAAGCTCGGCCTGGAGGACGGCAAGGGCCCGTTCAACATCGAGCTGTTCGCCGGCTCCCCCGACGACAACAACACCAAGTACTTCTTCGAGGGGGCGATGCAGCTCCTGGAGCCGTACCTGGACAACAAGCAGCTGGTGGTCCGGTCCCGCCAGACCGAGCTGAACGACGTCACCACCCTGCGCTGGGACGGTCCCACCGCGCAGAAGCGGATGAAGGCCATCCTCGACGAGTCCTACAAGGACGCCGAGGTCGACGCGGTCCTGTCGCCGTACGACGGCATATCCCTGGGCATCCTGTCCGCGCTGAAGAGCGACGGCTACGGCTCCGACGGCAAGCCCTACCCGGTCATCACCGGTCAGGACGCCGAGCTGCCCTCGATCAAGTCGATCATCGCCGGTCAGCAGTCGCAGACCGTCTACAAGGACGTCCGCAAGCTCGCCGAGGTCGCCGCGTCCATGGTGCACGACATCCTCAACGACAGGCGGCCGAGGGTGAACAACCGGACGGACTACGACAACGGCGTCAAGGACGTGCCCGCCTACCTGCTCCAGCCGACGAGCATCGACAAGACCAACTACGACGTCCTGGTCCAGGAGGACTACTACACCGCCGACGAGCTGGAGTAGCCGCGCGACCGTCCACCGGACGGAACCGGGGGAACCTAGGGAAGAACCCTGCCGAACAGACCTTCCCCATAAGGGACTTGTTCAGGGACGGACTCCGGGACGGCACCCTCCCCACCGACGATCCCGGCAGGGGCGGGCCGCCCCGAGGATGATCGCGAAGCCCACGCCGATCTCCTCAGGAGCAGTCCCGTATGCGCGCTCGCAGCCGTACCACCCTCCTCGCCGCCACCGCCCTCGCCCTGGCGCTCACCACCGGCGCCCTGGCGGCACCGGCCGTCGCCGCGACGGGGACCGCCGGCCGCCCGGCCGCCGCCCCGGCCACCACCGAAGGGCTGGACACGGGCGCCCTCGAAGCCGCGATCGGCGGCCTCCCGGACGCCGACGCGACCGCCGCCCTCGTCCGGGTCGGGGGCGCGCACGGCGTCTGGCGCGGCAGCGCGGGCGTCCGCGACCTGGAGAGCGGAGCGCCGGCCGACCCCCGCGCCCGCTTCCGGGCCGGTTCGACGACGAAGGTCGTGACGGCGGCGGCCGTCCTGCGGCTGGCGGCGGAGCGGCGCGTCGACCTCGGCACGCCGGTCCAGCGCTACCTGCCCGGACTCCTCGGCGACCGGTTCCGGCCGATCACCGTACGGCAGTTGCTCGACCACACCAGCGGCATCCCGGCGGGCGACGGGCTCGGGGACTCCTTCGAGGAGCTGTACGCCCACCGCTTCGAGTACCTCACCCCACGGCGGGTGGTGGCCTCCGCGGTGGCGAAGGGCCCGGAGTTCCGCCCGGGGACGAAGCAGCACTACCTGAACATCAACTACACCGTCCTCGGCCTGCTGATCGAGAAGGTGACGGGCCGCCCGTACGCCGCCGCGGCCACGGAGCTGGTCCTGCGCCCCGCGGGGATGCGCGACACGTACTTCCCCGGCACCGACCCGCGCATCCGCGGCCCCCACCACCACGGCTACCAGGCGGTGGAGAAGGCCGACGGGACGACGGAGCTGGTCGACGTCACCGACTGGATCCCGGCCGACGAGGCGGCGGGCGGCATGATCTCGACGACGGCCGACCTGGAGCGGCTGCTGACGCGGCTGTTCCGCGGCGGCCTGGTGCCCGCGCCGCAGCTGGAGGAGATGTTCACCGTGCCGCGCGGCATCGCCGGGGCCTCCTACACCGCGGGCCTCCAGCGTTACGTGCACGAAGGCGAGGTCTACTGGCTCAAGACGGGCGCCCGGTACGGCTACAGCACGATGATCGCCGGCACCCGTGACCTGAGCCGTACGCTCGTGTACTCCGTCAACACGACCGACGCGAAGGGCGAGGGCACTAACCCGGTGGTCCAGCGGATCGCGTCGGCCGCCCTCAGGTAGCCGCCACCGCCCGGGTGTCCGGGGTGCTCAGCGCCTCCAGCCGCTTGATCTTCCGGCGGACGACGTACAGCGGGATCACCCCGAACACCCCGAACGAGATGTCGATCACGCTCCACCACAAGGGGATGTCCCGGATCGGCCCGCAGATCAGCGCCAGGGGGACGACGCCGGCGCAGGCGATCATGCCGAACTCGACGACCCAGACGTTGCGGACGGGGTCGCGGTAGGGGCCGTAGAAGGCGACCGCGATGACGAGGTGGGCGAAGGCGAGCCAGTCGGTGCCGTAGAGGAGGAAGGGGTATTCGGCGTCGGCCGTGTCGAGGCCCTGCCGGACGCGTGCGATCCAGTCCGCAAGGGCGGGCAGGTGGTCGGGCACGGACAGGTCCCGCAGCAGCTCCTCGGTCCAGCGCAGTTCGTGGACGAGAGGGAAGGCCGTGGCGCCGCTGAGCACCAGGCAGACGACGAAGAAGACAAGCCAGACGCGAATGCCCTTCAGGAGGGCGGCTCTGTCGCTCATGAGGGAAGCGTACGCCTGCTTTTGAACATGTTCAAAACAATCTTCCGACCGGCCATGGACTTTGCGCCATACCCCATGGGGGTATAAGGTCGACGTCATACCCCCACCCGGTATCCGCGACCATGTGGGTCGAAGAGCCAAGAGCAGGGACGGGAGCCTGTCATGACCCCCTGGAAGAAGATCGTCGCGTTCTCCGCGGCGCTCGCCGCGACCTTCGGCACCGCCTACGGCGTCGGCGCGGCCGTCGGTCCCTCCTCCTCGGCGAAGCCCGCCGCCGCCCACGGCGACAGCCACGCCCCAGCGCCCGCCGAGAAGCCGGCGTCCGGGAAGTCCCCCGGCGACGACCTCATACCGGCCGGGCTCCAGGTCGCCCAGGACGGCTACCGCCTCGACCTGACGACCACCACCGTCCCGGCCGGATGGAAGAGCACCCTGCGGTTCGTCGTCCGGGACGCCGAAGGCGACCCGGTGACGCGGTACGAGACCGCGCACGGCAAGCAGCTCCACCTGATCGTCGCCTCGCGCGAGCTGACCACCTACCGCCATCTGCACCCCACCCGGGCCGCCGACGGCACCTGGAGCACCCCGCTCGACCTCCCCGCCGCCGGCGGCTACCGCGTCTTCGCGGACTTCGTCCCGGCCGGCGCGGCGGAGGGCCTCACCCTCGGCTCCGACCTGACGGTCACCGGGCCGTACCGGGCGAGCGAGCCGCCCGCGCCCTCGACCACCACGACCGTGGACGGCTACACCGTCACCCTCGGCGGCACACTCCAGGCCGGCGGCGAGAGCGACCTGACGTTCACCGTGCGCCGCGCCGGCCGGCCGGTCACCGAGCTCCAGCCCTACCTCGGCGCCTACGGCCACCTCGTCGCCCTGCGCTCCGGCGACCTCGCCTACCTGCACGTGCACCCGCACGAGGAGGCCGAGGGCGAGGCGACGTCCGGCCCCGAGGTGTCCTTCGCCGCGACCGCGCCCAGCGTCGGCACCTACCGCCTGTTCCTGGACTTCAAGGTCGACGGGACGGTCCGGACGGCGGCCTTCACCGTGCGGGCGGGCGTCGGCACACCGGCCCCGCCCTCCCCGGCTCCCGCCGAGGAGACCCCGCACGGCCACTGACCGCCCGCCCCGTCACTCCAGCGGATCCTCCGGCTCCAGCCGGCGCACGCCCGGCACATGCCCGTCCAGCTCCCCCGGCTCGAACCGGCACATCCCCACCACGTGCCAGAACTCGCCGGTGACGTCACCCTCGAACTTGTAGCCGCCGGACGGCGCCAGGGCCGCCCAGCCGCCCGGCAGCCCGACCAGGGTGGCGCGCAGCGCGGCCGGCCCGTCCTCGGGCACCTGCCACAGCCGGACCGTGCCGTCCTCGCCGCCGCTCGCCAGCAGGGAGCCGTCGGGGCTGAAGGCGACCGCGAGGACCCGGCCGGTGTGACCGGTCAGCACCTCGGTCGCCGCGCCGGTGCGCGGGTCCCACAGCCGGACCGTGCGGTCGTCGCCGGCGGTCGCCAGCAGGGGCCGTACCGGGTGTGCGGCGGCCGTCCACACCTTGCCGACGTGGCCGGTCAGCCGGTGCGTCGGCTCACCGTCCTCCCAGATCACCGCGTGCCCGTCCCAGGAGGCGCTGGCCAGCCACGAGCCGTCGGGCGCGAAGGCCACCGCGTAGACGCGGTCGGTGTGCCGGTCGAGGACGGCGGTGATCCGGCGGCCGTCCCGGTCCCACAGCCGCACCTTGCCGTCGTCGCAGCCGGTGGCCAGGACCTTCCCGTCGGGCCGGAAGGCGATCGAGCGGACCCGGCCGTAGTGCTCGGTGATGGTGACGACATGGGCGCCGGTCGCCCGGTACCACAGCCGCACGGTGTCGTCGTCGTTGGCGGTGGCCAGCAGCCGTCCGTCGGGGCTGAACGCCTCCGCCCAGACATGGTCGGTCTCGACGTCCATCTCCCGCTGGTACTCGCCGGTGTCGGCGTTCCACAGGTACATGTCGCCGTCGCTGCCGGCGGTGGCGAGCAGGCTGTCGCCGGGGCTGAACACCGCGGAGACCAGCCGGTCGCTCTGTCCGGCCAGCTCCCGCAGCCGCCGCCCCGTGCCCGCGTGCCACAGCCGGACGACGCCGTCGTTGCCGCCGGCCGCGAGCATCGCGCCGTCCGTGCTGAAGGACAGCGTGCCGATCCGCCGCCCGTGCCCGCGCAGGATCTGCCGCCCCTGTCCGGCACCCGGCTCCCAGAGGCGTACGACGCCGTCGTTGCCGCCCGTCACCAGCAGCGGGCCGGACTCCGGGGCGGGCGTGTCGCCGTGCGGGCGGAACTTGCACACCCACACCGAGCCGCGGTGCTCCGAGGGCTGCCGGCCGAGCGGGACGGCCACCGGGTCGGCGTCCGGCGTGACGCGCCAGAGCCGGACGACGCCCTGGCTGTCCCCGGCGGCGAGCAGCGTCCCGTCGGGGTCGAACAGCACCTGGTAGACCGCGCCCCGGCAGCCGCCGAGCAGCCCGGCGCCGACCCCGGAGGCCAGGTCCCACAGCCGCACCTCGCCCTCGGTGTCGCCGCTCACCAGGAGCCGGCCGCCGGGATGGAAGTCCAGGGTGTAGACCCGGCCCGCGTGTCCGACGAAGGTGTGCAGCAGCCGCCGACCGGCCACGTCCCACACCCGGACCGTGCCGGCCCGCCCGGCGCCCATCTCACCGGTGGCCAGCAGGGTGCCGTCCGGGCTGAACCGGGCCCGGAAGACCGCGCCCCGGTGCCCGGGCAGCTCCCCGAGCAGCCGTCCGTCGGTGAGGTCCCACAGCCGTACGGCGGCGGAGGCGTCCCCGGTGACCAGGGTGGCGTCGTCCGGTGCGAAGGCGACCGTGTAGACGGGCGCGCGGTGGCCGCGCAGCCGGTGCAGCGCGGTGCCGGTGGCGGTGTCCCACAGGGTGACCACGCCGTCCGCGTCGCCGGTGGCGAGCAGCGAGCCGTCGGCGTCCAGGACGACCGGCCAGACGCCGTCCTGGTGGATCCGCAGACGGTGCCGGCACGCCCCGGAGACCGGGTCCCACAGCCGTACGGTGCCGTCGGCGCTGCCGGTGGCCAGCACCCGTTCGCGGAACTTCACGGCGTAGACGCGGCCGGTGTGGCCCTGGAGGGTGCGCAGGGCGGTGCCGGTGGTGGCGTCGCACACCAGGACCCCGCCGTCCTCGCTGCCCACGGCGAGGAGTTCGCCGTCGGGGCTGTAGGAGATGGGTTCGGGCAGCCGGCTGGTGCGCATGTCGAAGCCGTACGGCACGCCGACCGCGGAGGGCCGGAAGCCGGCGTCGACGGCCATGCCGGGTGCGATGGCCGCCGAGGCCAGCTCGGGGGTGCCGGCCAGGCCGGGTCCGGTGGTCGCCGAGACCAGCGCGGCCCGCCGCCATCTGCCGCCCTCGACGCGTGCGCCGGTCAGGTCGGTGCGGATCAGCCGGGCCCGCCGCAGATCGGCGCCGCGCAGGTCGGCGCCGGTGAGGTCGGCGCCGTCCAGCCGGGCGCCGGCCAGCCGGGCGTCGCGCAGCACGGCCCCGGAGAGGTTCGCGCCGACCAGCCGGGCGTCGGTGAGGTCGGCGCCGGTGAGGTCGACGCCGGAGAAGTCGCGGTACGACAGGTCCTCCCCGGCGAGCGCGGCGCCGCGCAGATCGGTGTGGGCGGGCACCCGCAGCCGGGAGAGGATCTTCACGGCGTTGGCGCGGGCCGTCTCCTCGCCCCCTCCGGCGCCGCCCAGCGTGCGCTCGGCCCACTCCTGGCAGGCGCGGTGGTCCGCGAGATCGCACAGGAACTCCACGGCGAGCCTGCTGAGCTGGCGCCGGCCGAGCAGGGCGGTGTCTTGGGCGGCCAGTCGCAGGGCGCACTCCCGGGCGACGAGCCACTCCACCACCGAGCCGTGGATGAACCGGAACACGCCGTCGTCGCTGCGCACCAGCAGGCTGCCGGAGCCGACGGCGTGCGCGGCCTGCGGCACCGTCAGACGGCTGTCGGCGAGCCCGGTCAGGGTCTCCGCGACGTCGGTCAGCTCGTCGAGGCGCAGCGCGTCCTGGCCGCTCTCCCACAGCCGCAGGGCGAGCGCGGTGACCGCGTGCCAGAGCTGCTCCAGGCTGAGCCCGGGGGCGCCGCCGGGGCCGCCGCCGGCGCGCTGTTCCTCGAAGGTCAGCCAGGCGGTGAGGACCTCCTGGTAGAGGCCGGCGGGGCTGAGGGCGCGGCCGGCGCCGGCGACCGCGCGCAGCTGGTCGTCGCCGAGGTCCGCGACGAAGCCCAGCAGGCGGGGGTTGCGGCACAGGGCGAGCAGGTCGGGGATGGCGTCCAGCAGCCGCAGCCGGCGGTCGGCGGCGCGCTCGTCGCCGGCGTAGCGGTTGACCAGGTAGGCGCGGATCTGCTGCGGGGTGAACTCCTGCACGGCCAGCACCCGTCGGTGCGGGAGCAGGCCGACGCGTTCACCGAGGGCGGTCAGCACCTGCCCCTGGGAGCGGAAGTGCTGGGTGCGGCTGCTGACGACGATCTTGGCGTTGTCGACGGCGGAGTCCAGCAGCACCTGGAGGCGTTCGGCGGCCCGGTCGTAGGTGACCTGGTTGACGAGTTCGTCGAAGCCGTCGAAGAGCAGCACGATCCGGCCCTGTTGGAGCATGTAGCGGAAGGCGCGCAGGTCGATGGTGTCGACGCCGTGGGCGGCGAGGTGGGCGGCGACCAGCCCGTCGAAGGTGTAGGCCCGGTCCAGGGCGTTCAGCTCCACCAGCAGCGGCACCAGGTGCGGCAGTTCGGCGGGGATGCGGCGGGCCAGCTCGCGCAGCGCGAAGGTCTTGCCGTGCCCGAAGTCGCCGAGGAGCAGCAGGAAGCGGCCCTGGTCGGAGCCGAGGAGGCGGAGCATGTCGTCGACCAGGCCGTCGCGGTCCTCGCCGCCGAGGCGCTCCACCTCCCGGTACCGCTGGGGCAGGTACATGCCCGGGGGGTAGCGGGGGTCGGTGCGCAGCCGTTCGCTCTGGGCGGCGACGTAGCCGCGCAGGTCGAGCAGGCCCTGGAACTCGGTGAAGCTGCGCACCCGTACGCCTCTGCGGCGGGCCTGGTCGCGCAGGGCGCGCGGGGGCGGCGGGCCGTCGTGGACGAGGTCGGCCTCGCTCTCGGAGTCGGCGGCGTGGACGAGGGCGACGACCCGGTCGACGTCCTCGTCGGTCGGGGTGCCGATGTGCACGACCACCCGCTGCTGGCGGACGAAGCCCGACTCGTTCCAGGTGACCAGCAGTTGCGGCACCTGACCGGCCACCGTCCGGATCTGGGCGCCCTCGTGCCGGGTGCGGCACACCTCGGCGACCCGGGCGAGGAGCACCTCGGCCGGGGACCGCATGGCGCGCGGCTCCGGCTCGGGCGGGACGGCGGCGTCGGGGTCGGGCTCGGGGTCGCCGGTGGTGGCGGACCGGTCGGGGCCGGGGTCGAAGACGCGGTGGGCGCGCCGCCACTCGGCGCGGCGCCGCTCCGGTTCGCCGGGCCCCTGCCAGGCGGTGAGGCCGTCCTCGCCGACGCGCAGCAGCCGGTGCCGGCCGGGTCCGGCGGCGCCGAGCAGCGGCAGTTCGCCGCCCGCGGTGGGCAGGACGGGGTGGGTGCCGGGGCCGGCCGGGCCGTGCAGCAGCAGATGCAGGCGGGGCGCGGTGAGCCGGGTCAGCACCTCGGTGTCGCGCAGCGGTCCGGCGCCGTCCTGGCCGCCGCCGCGCAGCACGCCGGCCCGTCCGGTCCCGGGCGGGTGGCGCAGCGCCCCGATCCGCAGCCACCCCTCCTCCTCGTACGGCCGCAGTGCCTGGGCGAACCAGGCGGCCTGCTCGGGGCCGACCATGCCGTACTGGTCGTCGAGGCGGTGGCTGTAGGCCATGGAGGAGTTCAGTCCGGCCACGACCGTGTGGAGTTCGGGCACGGGGAAGAGGGTCCACGGCTGGTCGCTGTCGAAGACGGCGTCCAGGCCCTGGTAGAGCTCCTGGAACAGCCGGGCGAAGTGCCGCCACTTGGGCCAGTACGGCGGCCGGGGCGGCATCTCGTCGGCCTCGCAGGTGCTGAAGTAGGCCCGGCAGGCGGCCTGGTTGACGTCCCGGCCGCCGGGGACGAGGGCGACGCGGTGCGGTTCGAGGTTGAGCAGCGCGCGCAGTCCGGTGAGGAAGGCCAGCGCCTGGTCGAACTCGCGGGGGCTGCCGGAGGCGGTCAGGTCGCCGGTGACCACCAGCAGGTCGGGGGCGGGGGCGCCGGCGTCGGTCAGTTCGACGAGGTCGCCCCAGATCGCGGCTTGTAACTCGGCCGGGTCCTGGCCCCGTCCGAAGGCGGGCCCGGCCAGTTGGAGCACGGTGACCGCCTCGCGCCCCCGCGTGCCTCCGGACACCCGTGGATACGCCGGTGGGGCGGCCGGCCGGCGCCGCCCGGCCCATCCCGGCCGTCCCAGCGGCCGGCCGGGCGGTGGTGCGGCCGGTACCGGCGGCGCGGGCGGCGCGGGGCGGCCGTTGCCCGGGTAGTCGGGCCGCAGGGTGGGCCGGGCGCGGCCGTCGAGGGCCTGGCGGACCCGGGCCAGCAGCAGGTCGCGGGCGTCACCCGGCTCGGTGACCGGGACCAGGTCGACGTAGGTGATGGTGGCGAGGAGCCCCTCCACCGGGATGTCCTCGACCCGGACGGTGATCAGCCGGCGCTCCGGCGCGTCCGGGTCGGCGCGCAGCGCGGCCTGCCATTCCATGCGGCCGTAGCGGGACCGTTCGTAGTTGCGCGAGAGGACGGCGATGACGGCCGCGGACTCGCTCACCCCCCGGTCCATGAAGTCCACGAAGTTCGTGCCCGGCACGAAGTCCCAGGCCTGGAGGACCGTGCGGTACCCGGCCTCCTCCAGGGTCCAGGCGATCCATGCCGCCCAGCGTTCGTCCGCGGGTGAATAGCTGACGAAGAAGTCCAACGGCCCGGCGTCACCGCTCATCTGCGCCCCCATGTATTCATGATGCAATGAGCGAGCGTCGATATGCACCGGTTCCGCGACCGCGACCGTGGCGGGGAAGCACCGGCACCGAGCCCGTCGGCGGGCAGGGCCCGGTCACAACGGGGCACAGATGTGCGATCCTTCCCCTCGTGGGTGGGTTGCGGCGGCTGCATGTCCTGGACCGGGTGGCGATCGGTCTTCTCCTGACCGGACTGGTGTGCGTGGCCTGCGGATTGCTGCCCACCGGTTCGGCGGCCGACGCGATGACCCGGATCGCGCCGCTGCTGGCGTTCCTCGGCACGGTGATCGTGCTGGCCGAACTGACCAGCAGGGCCGAGGTGTTCGACGTGGTCGCGGCCCGGGTGGCCCGGGCCGGCCGGGGCAGTTACCCGCTGCTGTTCCTGCTGTGCGTGGCCTTCGCCTCGGTCACCACGATCGCCCTCAACCTCGACACCACGGCGGTGCTCCTGACGCCGGTGATGCTGGCGCTGGCCTCCCGGGTGGGCATCGCGGCGGTTCCCCTCGCCATGACGACGGTCTGGCTCGCCAACACCGCGAGCCTGCTGCTGCCGGTGTCCAATCTGACGAACCTGCTGGCGGCGGACCGGGTGGCGCTGTCCCCGCTGGGTCTGGCGGGCCGTATGTGGGCACCGCAGCTGGCGGCGATCGGGGTGACGATGGCGTGCCTGTGGGTCTTCTACTGGCGCCGGGGCCGACGCGGTGCCGCGCCGCCCACGACACCCACCGAGGAGGCGCCCGGCGCCTCGTCGACGGCGCCCGCCGGGAAGTCGCCCGACATCTCGTCGACGGCGCCCACCGGGGATTCGCCCGACGCCTCGTCGACGGCGCCCACCGGGGATTCGCCCGACGCCTCGTCGACGGCGCCCACCGGGAATTCGCCCGACGCCTCGTCGACAGTGCCCGCCGGCGCCTCTTCGACGGCGCCCGCCGGGAAGTCGTCCGGTGTCCGCGCGGGCGGTCCGGGGGCGGCCCGTGCCGAGGACCTGAGCCCGGCCGGCGCCGCCGGTTACGTCCCGCCCGCCCCGCACCGCCCGGCCGACCCGGTGCTGTTCCGCGCCTGCGCCCTGGCCTGCGCCGGGTTCCTGCTGGCGATCCTCGTCGCGGACGTGGAGCTGTGGATCGCGTCCGCGACGGCCGCGGCCGTCGCCGTGGCCGCCTTCGCGGCGCGCGACCGCTCGGCGCTGCGGCCGTCCCTGGTGCCCTGGCGGCTGCTGGTGATGGTCCCCGGCATGTTCCTGGTCGTGGAGACGGTCAACGCCAACGGTCTGCACGACCTGCTGGCCGCCGCGGTCGGCCACGACGGCGGCACCGGCGGCCTGTTCCGCGCGGCGGCCGTGGGCGCCGGCCTGTCGAACGTCCTGAACAACCTCCCGGTCTACCTCGCCGGTGAGGCGGCCGTCCCGGTGGGCAACCACGACCAGCTCCTGGCCCTCCTGGTGGGCGCCAACGTCGGCCCGGTCATCACCCCGTGGGCCTCCCTGGCCACCCTCCTGTGGTACGAGCGCTGCCACGCCCACGGCGTGCGCGTGCCGCTGCCCCGCCTGCTGTTCACGGGCGCGGTGCTGGCCGTGACGGCGGTGACGGCGTCGGTGGCCGCGCTGGCCCTGACGGGGTGACGGGCGCCTCGACGGCACCCCTCCCGCCATACGGACGACGGCACGCGCACTAGCGCTCGACGCTCGCCACCAGGTCCAGCAGGTACGGCAGGATCTCGGGGCGGCCCGCGACGAAGGAACGGTCGGTGTCGGGCGCGGTGAAGTCGGGGGTGAAGTCACTGCCGTCCAGATGGCACAGGGTCACGCCGGCCTCGCGGGCGATCAGGGCTCCGGCCGGCAGGTCGATCGCCTCCGCGCGGTAGCCGACGAACCCGTCGATGTCCCCGCGCGCCAGCATCGCCCACGCCATCAGCGGCGCCCACAGCTGGAGCAGTCGCCGGGAGCCGGCCTCCAGGGCGTGCCGCAGCCCGCGGGCGGCGGGGTCGTCGCGGCGCACCGCGTGCCCCTGGGTCCACGCCAGCAGCGGCCCCGCCGGGGACGGCGGGCGGGCGCCGACGGTGACGGCGAGCCGCCCGCCCGGCCCGTGCGCCCCGCACCCGTGCCGCGCCGACCAGGTCCGCCCGGTCACCGGATCGTGCACCACGCCGACCACGGGCCGCCCGTCCACGCACAGGGCGACGCCCACGACGTAGACGGGCAGCCCGATCACCACGTTGTTGCTGCCGTCGAGGGGGTCCACCAGCCAGGTGCGGCCGCCGCCGTCGCCCGCCCCCGCCTCCCCGGCCTCCTCGGCGAGGATCCGGTCGTGCGGGAAACGCGCTCTGATCCGGTCCACGACGACCCGCTCGGCCAGCAGGTCCAGGTCGGTGACGACATCGCCCAGGCGCCCCTTGGGCCGGGCGGCGAACCCGTCGGGGAAGCGCGAGCGCAGCAGCGCCCCGGCCTCCTCGGCGGCGGCGACGGCCGTACCGCGTTCGGCCGTGAAGGGGGAGGGAGGGGGCGAGGCGTCAGAGGGGGAGTTCGGGGTCGGGCTCATGCATCCTCCTGAGGGCGGCCCGAGCGATCCGGGCGGTCTGGGCCGCGTCGCACGTCCTGCGGACCACCCGGCGGCCCGGGGCCCGCAGGGGGCCCAGGGAGAGATCCGCCCGGCCGGGCAGCGTCCGCCCCAGCACCAGGGTGGCGGCAGGCCTGCCGTCCGGCACCACGGTGGCGTGGAACTCCCCGGCCGGCAGGGCGTAGGTCTGGCCGCGCGCACTGGTCTGCTCGGCGCCGGGCAGACAGCGCACCAGCCGCCGGGTGGGCCGTAGTTCGTCCACGCCCGAGGGGTCGCTGTGCACCTCGAACACCCGGTGCGTGGGCGTCTCGGGATCCTCGCGGACGCGCATCCGCCGGTTGCCGAGCCGCCCGTACAGCACGGTGCTGGTCAAGTCCCAGCTGTGCGAGTGCACCTGATGGTCGGTCAGTACCGGGTCGGCCGGCCCGAAGAGGTGCACACAGACGCCCTCGGCGCCGTCCCGCAGGACGGGCAGGCAGACGAAACCCAGGGGATGGCGCACCGCGCGCAGCGCCCGGCGGCCGGTGACGACCTGTTCCAACTCCGACGCGGCCTGCCGCATCACCTCGCCGGCGGCGCCCCGCCGGGCGGCCCGTTCCAGGGCCGGGTAGTCCATCGCTTCCCCCTCGCCCGAACGCGCGCTACCCGCGGTAGGGGTCCTCCGCGTGCAGCGCCCTGTCGATGATGTCGCCGACGTCACCGTCGGTGAAGCTCGTCGGCAGTGGTACGCCGAGCCGGTCGAGGAGGCGTCTGACCTCGTCGACGGTCGGCTCGTCGCTCAGCGGCACGGCCTCCCGCAGATCGAGCTTGAGCGCCTGCTCACGGCTCTGGTGCAGCTCGGTGACGTAGTAGTCGTACAGCGGCCGTTCCCGCTCCACGCACAGGCTCACCCGGCGCGGATCGTCCTGGGTGATGATCAGGCAACTGTCGGAGAGGTCGAAGCGCAGGGTGGGGGCCACCGAGGAGAGGTGCACGTCGATCTCCAGGGTGTCCAGCCGCTGCCGGTGCCAGGCGGCGGCGACCACGGTCGCGTACGACTCCTTGCGAGTGCGCTCGGTCGTCCACTCCGTGAACGCCCCGCCCTCCTGCCGGTGTCCGAAGGTGCGCCGGAAGCGCGCGTACGCGGCGCACACCTGGTCGTCGGCCGGGTTCACGATGTCGATCTTCATGCTGAGGGAGCGGCGCTGCCGCTGCGCCTCCAGCACGCACTGCGGCAGGGTCACGGCCCGCAGATACGTGCCCGTGCCGCCCTTGAACACCCAGCGGGCGGTGGTGCGCCGGGCCTGTTCGTGGGCCAGGCCCACCTCCGGGCCGGCCAGCGTGCGCACCATCGCCAGTTCCTCGATGGCGCGGCCGGTGGACGCGGTCGCGGCCCGGATGTCCGCCATCCGCCGCCGGCGTTCGGTCAGCGATCCGAACACCAGCGCGGCGAGCACCAGCAGGATCGTGCCGGTGACGATGTTGTCCTCGAACTCCTTGTCGAGGATGTCCATCAGTCCGACGACCAGGGCGAGTCCGATGGCGACGACACCGTCCGCGTTCCTGACCGCCCACGCGATGGAGTCCTCCAGCCGACGCCCGGACGGCCGCTGCGGTGCACTGCTCGACACGTCACCCTCCCCCGACGGTGACTTTCCATGGTAGAAGCAACGGCCCGCCCCGGCTACGGCGCGTGAATCGGCCTCAACGGCGCGTATCCGACCCCCCAGGGGGCGGGCGGCGGCTCGCTCGGCACCGGTGTCGCCACCCGGGTGGCCACGGGGTGGGGGGTGTCGGTGGGGGCGGCGATGGTCGCGGGGGCGGGAACCCGGGTGCTCACTCCGCCTCCGGCTCCGGGGTGACCGGCGCCGACGAGGCCGACGGAACGGGCCCGGCCGTGTGGCCGGCCACGGACGGCGGCGCGAGCGGCACCGTCGGCGTCCCGGCCGGCCCGGGCGCGGTCGGGCGCGGGGC
>NZ_BQUN01000073.1:53401-57705 GCF_026008495.1 Streptomyces sp. A012304 | reverse complement strand
GTGGTCCAGGGGCCGGGGGGTGGGCCGGGGGTGGCAGGCGGGCGGGCCGGGGAGTCGGCGGGCGAGCCAGGAGTGACCAGCGAGCGGACCAGGGGCGGGCTGCGGGCGGGCCGGTTTACCGTGGGGCTCCCGCGACCGCCGTACCGGCGGCGACCGCCGTACCGGAGAGCCGAACGATGCCCGCCAAGACGACCACACCCGCCGCCCCGGTGACACAGGTGCCGGAGGAGGCGGTCACGCCGTTGATCCGCGGGGTCGGCGTGCTGCGGGAGCTGACGGCGGCGGGCGGCACCATGAGCCTGAGCGGGCTGGAGCGGGCCACCGGCCTGGCCCGCTCCACCGTCGACCGGATCGCGGCGACGCTGGCCCGCATGGGCTACGTCCGCCTGGACGGCCGGGACGCCGTCCTGGCCCCGCCCGTGATGGAGCTGGGCAACGCCTACCTCGCCGCCCTGCGGCTGCCGGCGCTGCTGGACTCCCGGGCGGACGCCCTCGCCGACGAACTCGACGAGTCCGTCTCCCTCGCGGTCGCCGACCGCGACGGCATCCGCTTCATCCACCAGGCGACCCGCCGCCGCGCGATGTCCCTCAGCTTCCGCATCGGCGACCTGCTGCCCGCCGAACGCACCGCGCCCGGCCCGCTGTTCGCGACGGAGTGGACGGACGCCGACTGGAGCCACTGGCGCGCCCGCCGCGCGGCCGCCCCCCACGACGAGGGCTTCCCGGCCCTGCCTCCACGGGTGGGCGGCCCGGACGACGAGGACTTCGCCCGCCGGACCCGGCAGGCCGCCGAGGACTTCGCGCTCCGCACCCGGCAGGCCGCGCAGGAAGGCTGGGCCCTGGACGACCAGTTGATCGAACCGGGCCTGGTGGCGATCTCGCTCCCCGTACGGGACCCGCGCACCGACCGCATCGCCTGCGTGGCGAACGTCGTCAGCCACACCAGCCGGCACACCGCGGCGGACCTGCGCGACACCCTGCTCCCCCGCCTCCGCGCGGCGGTGACGACCATGGAGGAGGACCTGCGCCAGGCTCCGCCCGCCGAGCCGGGCCCGCCGCCCGCCGGACTCGCCGTGTGGACCGGCGCGTCGAAGCAGGAACTGGGCCGCGAGTTCATCGAGTCCCTGGCCCGCGGACTGACCGTACTGACCGCGTTCGGCGAGGGCCGGGCGGCGCTGACACTGACCGACGTGGCGAAGGCCACCGGCCTTGCGCGGGCCACCGCCCGCCGCGCCCTGATCACCTACGAACACCTGGGCCTGGTGACCCAGTCCCCCGACCGCGCCTTCGCCCTCACCCCCCGCGTCCTCTCCCTGGGCTTCCCGCCCCTGTCCCGTACGTCCCTCCCCCGCATCGCCACCCCCCACATGGCGGCCCTGACCCGACGCGTCCACGAGTCGACCTCTCTGGCGATCCTGACGCGACGCCGGGGCGAGGCCCCCGAGATCCGGTACACGGCCCGGGTGGCAGCGGACCACGTCATGAGCGTCGACATCACCGTTGGCACCCGTCTGCCGGCGCACGCCACGTCCATGGGCCGCGTTCTCCTGGCCGACACGCCCGACGCGGCCCAGGACCCCGAGCTGCGCCGCATCCGCTCCCAGGGCTACACCCTGGTGGACGAGGAGCTGGAAGAGGGACTGCGCTCGATCGCCGTCCCCGTCCGCGACCGCGCCGGCCGTACGGTGGCCGCCCTGAACGCCGCGACCCACGCCGCCCGCCGCACCGCCGAACAGTGCGTCGGGGAGATCCTCCCCGAGCTGACCACGACGGCCACCGCCATCGAGACCGACCTCCACACCACGTCCCGCTTCACCCACGTCCCCTTGACCTGAGCCGTCGGGAGATCCGAACGCTTCTGGCGGCCGCCGGACTGCCCGAAGCAGACAGCGACGACCGCTACCGCGCCCACGGTGTCCTGGTGACCGATCGCGGTGACTCAGTCGGCGTGGAGTGGTTCGTCTCACGCAGTCTGCGCCGCGCCGCGGCCGACGAGCAGTTGCGGGGGTGGCCCATGGGCCCGGCGGATCGCGCGCAGGAAGCCGCCCGACGTCATCTTCACGCGGCTCTGTTCGGCATCCTGACGGAGGTGGGATACCTGGTGGAGGCTGATCCGCCCGACACTGCGGGCGCTCTGTCGGTTCGAGCCGGCAGGGTCTCGACACCCACGACGTTGACCGCAGACATCAAGCGGATCCTGGCAGACCTGCGCTGACTCAGACGACGGAAGCACGGTGACGTGTGCACCGAGCCTGCCCTTTTCAGGGCTTCGGGTCGGCGGTGTGGGTGCGCCGGTGGTGGTCGTAGTCGCTGGTGTGTTCTTCGGCCCAGTTCTGCAGGTGTTGCAGTGCGGCGGTGGCGCCGCGGGCGAGGTCGGTCAGGTCGTACTGCACCGTCGGTGGGCGGCTGGTGAGCACGGTGCGGGTGATCAGTCCACCGGTTTCGAGGTCGCGCAGGGTCTGCGCGAGCATCTTGTCGCTGACGCCGCCGGCCCGCCGGCGCAGCTCGGACCAGCGTTGCGGGCCGTCCATGAGGTCGACCAGGACCAGGGCGGCCCACCGGGCGGTGACCAGGTCGAACAGCTGCCTGCCGGGGCAGGCGGGATTACGGACGTTGCCCCGCGCGATTTCCTGCACGTGCTCACCTCACCTGAAGGTATGTACTTCCCAGGAGAAAGTAACTCGGTCAGAGTGAGGGAGCCAACCGCTGATCGTCAAGGAGTACCTGTGGTAACCGACGTTGCCGTGACCCGTGACACGAACACCGTGACGGTGCTCGGCGGCCCCACCGCGCTGATCCACCTGGCCGGATGGACGCTGCTGACCGACCCGACCTTCGACGCCGCCGGCACCGAGTACCAGGACGGCCCGGTCATGGTGCGCAAGACCGCCGACCCGGCGCTGAAGCCCGCACAACTGCCCGCTCTCGACGCCGTCCTGGTCAGCCACACCGGACATCTGGACAACCTCGACACCGCCGGGCGTGCGGTGGCCTCCGGTGCCTCGGAGGTGTTCACCACCGTCGCCGGCGCCACCGATCTCGGGGGCTCGGCCGTCGGCCTGGAGCCCTGGCAGACCCGGACCCTGTCGAAGCCGGGACGCACGCCGCTGAACATCACCGCGGTCCCCGCCCGCCACGGTCCCGTCGGCACCGAGGACCTCACCGGTCCGGTCACCGGCTTCCTCCTGCACACCGACGACGGCTCGGCACCGACGGTGTACGTCTCCGGTGACACCGTCGACCTGGACGCGATGAGCTCCCTGGCCGAGCGGTACCGCGTCGACGTGGCGCTGCTGCACCTGGGCGCGGCCGGCTTCGAGGCATTCGGTGACGTACGGCTGTCGCTGACCGCGGTCCAGGCCGTCGAGGCCCGCAGCCTGCTCGGCGACCCCCTCGTGGTGGCCGTACACGCCGAGGGCTGGGCGCACTACACCGAGGACCGCAGCCACGTCCAGCAGGTCTTCGACGGCGTCGGCGTCCCGCTGCACTGGCCCACCCCCGGCGAGCCCGTCACCCTGCCCGATCCGCACACCCGCTGACACCTCACCCAGGGCCGCCGCCGACACACCGGCCCGCTCCTTCCACGCCGCCGCAGACGCGGGAGCGCCTGCGGTCACCGCACTGCACGAGAGCCTCGCCACCGCGCCGGACAACACCATCAGCGCGCACGACAGCACCCAGCAGCTTGTGGGGCTGACGCCGCGCACCACCGGTCAATGGCTCACGCAGATCGGCCTGTAGCCGACCCGCCCGCCCGCAACGAAGAAACGAAAAGAAAAGGAAAGAACATGAAGCCGGAAGTCGTGCACGAGCGCTTCGCCCAGTACCTCAAGGACCAGGACCTCGACGGACTGGGTTCCCTGTTCGACGAAGACGCCATGTTCGTACCGGGACCGGGACAGCAGCCCGTCTACGGCAGGGAAAGCATCAAGGAAGCGCTGAAGCCTTACCTCGCCGCGCCCAGCACCATGGAGGTGGTGGCCACGTCGGTCCATCAGAACGGCGACCTGGCGATGGTCCAGCCGTCCTGGCGGATCACGAGCGAAGACGGCATCGTGGAAGGAAAGGCGATCGAGGTGATGAAGAGGACGAGCGAGGGGAACTGGGTCTACATCATCGACAACCCCTACGGCGTCTGATTGTCGTCATCCCGGCATCACCGTCGGGCGACGGAACCTCGTCACGGCAGCGGGGGCCGTATCGACGTTCTCGATGCGGCCCCCGCTGCAGTGGCCCACCCGGGTCGGCCCATCACCCTGCCGGACCCGCACACCCGATGACACCTCACCCAGTGCCGCCGCGGG
>NZ_BQUN01000073.1:29928-53391 GCF_026008495.1 Streptomyces sp. A012304 | reverse complement strand
ACCGGCCCGCTCCTTCCACGCCGCCGCAGACGCGGGAGCGCCTGCGGTCACCGCACTGCACGAGGGCCTCGCCACCGCGCCGGACAACACCATCAGCGCGCACAACAGCACCCAGCAGTTTCTGGGGCTGACGCCGCGCACCACCGGTCAATGGCTCACGCAGATCGGCCTGTAGCCGACCCGCCCGCCCGCAACGAAGAAACGAAAAGAAAAGGAAAGAACATGAAGCCGGAAGTCGTGCACGAGCGCTTCGCCCAGTACCTCAAGGACCAGGACCTCGACGGACTGGGTTCCCTGTTCGACGAAGACGCCATGTTCGTACCGGGACCGGGACAGGAGCCGGTCTACGGCAGAGAAGGCATCAAGGAAGCGCTGAAGCCCTACCTCGCCGCGCCCGGCACCTTTGAGATGGGGGCCGCGTCGGTCCATCAGAACGGCGACCTGGCGATGGTCCAGGTGCCCTGGCAGATCACGGGCGAGGACGGCACCCTGGAAGGAAAGTCGGTCGAGGTGATGAAGAGGACGAGCGAGGGAGACTGGGTCTTCATCATCGAAAACCCCTACGGCGTCTGATTCTCGTCGTCCCGGCATCACCGTCGGGCGAC
This sequence comes from Streptomyces sp. A012304, assembly GCF_026008495.1. GTDB lineage: Bacteria > Actinomycetota > Actinomycetes > Streptomycetales > Streptomycetaceae > Streptomyces. The sequence goes on along the minus strand of NZ_BQUN01000073.1, from coordinate 52,786 downwards.
GGAACCTCGTCACGGCAGCGGCGGCCGCATCGACTTTCTCGATGCGGCCGCTGCTTGCTGTCCGGCGTCGGTGACACGGTCATGATCCGGTGTGGTCCGGGCACGGTTGGCCGGTGAGGGTGAGCAGGTCTTCGACGTGGCGTTGTGCGGTGAAGGCTCCGCTGCCGGCGGCGAACAGGTCGGTGCCGGCGAAGTCCACGCGGGCACCGGCTGCCGGGGCGCCGAGGAAGGCGGTGCCGGTGAACCGCCAGTACAGCAGTGCTTCGTCGGTGCCGCCGGGGGTTTGGAACGGCTGCCTGTTGATAGCGATCGAGCGTGTTCTGGTGTGCATGAGTGAGTGTCCAGGACTGCTGTGCGTATGAGCCTGGGAACGGGAGTTCTTGCGTCGAATGCGTGACCTTCGTGGATGGTGGTCGTTGAGCTCGGCGACGGGGATCGTCGAGTCGGACGAGGAGGGCGGGTTGCGGGAGGTTGCGGCACCGTTCGTGGTGCCCGGGCCCGCCGGGGTGGCGATCCGTGACCGGCTCAAGGGCCTGACTGCCGGGGACGAGGAGGTGCTGCGGCTGGTCGGCGGCCACCTGGGGTCGCTGGCCTCGCGTGATCTCAAGGCGCGGTGCGCTGACGGGCTGGAGCATGACAGTGACAGGTGGGCGTCCCGCAAGCGTGACCTGACGGTGGAGTCGTCGTCCCGCTGGGCCGGGGCGATCACGAAGGCCACGCATGATCAGTGGGCGCTGGCCCGGCGTGGGCAGCTCGCCCACATCCGGTCCCTCGAAGCCGCTGTCAAGACGATCGCGCACCGCCTGTCTAGGCCCATCGGGGAGAAGGGCACCAAGCGGACGCCGGGCGGCTACCGCAGCAAGCAGGAACGGTTCGCGAAGACCCGCCGCCTGCACCTGCTCCAGGACCGGCTCGATACCGCGCTGACTGACCGCGAAGCAGGCCGTGTGCATGTGGTCCGGGGCGGCAAGCGGCTGGCGCGTACCCGGCACAACCTTGACGCCGCGCAGCTCACCGAGCATGGGTGGCGCCAACGCTGGGAGGCCGATCGCCGCTTCCTGCAGGCGGACGGCGAGTCCGGCAAGCGGTTCGGGAACGAGACGATCCGTGTCACCCCCGACGGCGAGGTCTCGATCAAGCTGCCCACGCCGCTGGTGTATCTGGCGAACGCGGAGCATGGCCGGTACGTGCTGGCCGCGACGGTGCGGTTCCCGCATCGAGGCGACACCTGGCGCGACCGCGTCACCGCGAACCGGGCGGTTGCCTACCGCATCCACGAAGACGTCCAGCGCGGACGCTGGTACCTCACCGCGTCCTGGCAGATCGAGCCGGTCAAGACCGTGCCGCTCGATACCGCTCGCACCGGCGGCCTGATCGGCGTGGACACCAACGCCGACCACCTGGCGGCCTGGCGCCTGGATGCCCACGGCAACCCGCAAGGCGCGCCCCGACGCTTCGACTACGACCTGTCCGGCACCGCGCCCCACCGCGACGCCCAGGTCCGGCACGCCCTCATCCGACTCCTGCACTGGGCACACCGGCACGGCCTGGCCATCGCGGTCGAAGACCTCGACTTCACCGCGGACACCACCCGCGAGAAACACGGCCGCAAGAAGCGGTTCCGCAAGCTGATCTCCGGCATGCCCGTAGCCAGGCTGCGGGCACGGCTGGTGGCCATGGCCACCGAACTCGGCATCACCATCGTGGCCGTGGACCCCGCCTACACCTCCAAGTGGGGCGCCCAGCACTGGCAACAGCCCCTCACCAGCAAGACCAGGAAGACCACCCGACACGATGCGGCAAGCATCGCGATCGGACGGCGCGCCCTGGGGCACTCGATCCGGCGACGGACGACACCGCCCCCACAGCACCGGAGTGATGCTGTGGAGCATCGGACCGTCCAGGCCGAACCGGGCACCTCACGGCGTGAGGAAACCCGCCCCCGCATCCCCGGACCACGCACACGATGCGTGTCGCCGGACGCGGAGCGAAAGCGGGCCACCAGGACACCCAAAACCGTTCGGGATGTCCGCAGTGCACAGGTATGGGTCCAAGACCCACTCCTGCTCACTGATTAGGAACGGTGAGTCGTTCGATGGTGTGCCGCCGTCGGGAAACGCCGTGGCCAGTGCGGTCAGCAGCATGACAAGGACGTCGCGGTCGCTGGCTTCGTCGCCGAAGCCTGCGGGGCGGTTGTGGTCGTGGAAGTCCTCGGCCAGGTGGGCCTGTACGCGTTCGGGGCCGAAGGGACGGGGCGGGGGACGAGCAGTGGCCGAACGCTCGGGCGAGAGCCGAAAGGGCGGCGGCGCGGAAGTCTGGTTCAGCACGAACGGCTCACGACTGGTGCGGCGAGCCTCGCTCACGGCGGGCCGTCCGGAATCGGGGCTGGCGGGACGACAGCAGGGGGCCAGTCACCGGGCGGACTCCGGCGCGACTGCCGGTTGTTCGGCCTCGGAACCAGACGGGACGCCGATGCGCAACTGCCCGGGCCGCTGTGCTCTGTCTATGCGGGCCAGGGTGAGCGCGGCACTCATGGCCAGAACGACGAGGGCGGCGCCCGAGAGGAGGAAGGCGTCCTGAACTCCGGTGAGTGCGATGGTGGTCGAGGCCACGAAGGGGGAAACGGCCAGGGCCCCTGCCACTCCGGCCTCCCACAGACCCAACGCCTTCGCCAGATGGTGACTCGGTATGCGCTGCTGCACCAGCGCGATCAGCGGGATGTCCGTGAGGGCCGAGGCCAGCCCGGTGGCAATCAGGAGCACTGCGGCCCCGGCAGTGGAGGTGACGATTCCGAGCGGCGCACGGAAGATTCCGAGCAGGGCCCAGGCCAGCACCGCCGCCAGGGCGAGCCTGCGCATCCGCAGGCCGGCCAAGAGGAGCGCCCCCGCCACTTCCGCGACCCCGGCGACGCCCAGCAACAGGCCGTAGCGGCCGCCCTGCCCCACGACGGCGACCAGCCCCACCGTCAGGAAACCACTGGTCAGAGCGAGGGCGAGCACGAAGGTCACGATGACCACCAGCACGTCGGGAGCAGCCCGCACGGCGTTGAGCCCGGCGGCGAGATCGGCCCACAGGCCCGCCTGGCCTGCGGCGAGGACGGGGCGGGTGACGCGGATGGCGGCCACGGCGCCCACTGAACCGAGGAAGGTCAGTCCGTTGACCACCAGCGCGGCCCGCATGGAGCCGTAGGCCAGCAGCGGCGCAAGCATGAGCGGGCCGACGAAGAAGGCGGCCCGGAAGGCGACTTGCAGCAGCCCGTTGGCCTGTTGCAGACGGTCGGCCGGGACGATCTGCGTGACGATGGCGTTGCGGGCCGGGGCGAACGGGGCGCCGATCAGGGCCAGCAGCGCCGTTGTCACCACGAGCAGGGGCAGGTTCAGCAGGCCGAGGGACAGCAACACCGCTGCCACCGCCACCACGGCGACCCGGGCCAGATCGGCGGCGATCATCAGCTTGCGGCGGTCGTAACGGTCGGCGTACGAGGCGGACACGAACGTGGCCAGGAACGCGGGCGCGAACGCGGCCACGCTGACCACGGCGACGGCCGTCGGGTCCTTCGTCAGCGACCAGGCCAGCCAGGCGGTCGCGGCGGTGTACAGGCCGTCGCCGAAGCGTGAGACGGCCTGGCCGACGAAGAGAAGCAGGAAATCGCGGTCCCTGAGCAGTGACATGCCGCCACTGTCGGATCTCCTCGGGCATCTGATCCACTTATTAGGCAGCTGGCTAATCAGCGCTCCGGCCGACCCATGGGGTCGGTGGTGTGCAGAAAGCTCTCCAGGCTGGGAGCGAGACCCGCCACCTGCCCGGGCAGGAGCCGGTACAGGACGTAGTAACCCTCACGACGGCGTTCGAGCAGGCCCGCGTCCGCCAGGACGCGCAGGTGCTTGGACAGGGCGGCCTCGCTGACGCCGACGAGCGGGGCCAACTCCTGGGTGCTGCGCGGGCGTTCGGCGATCAGCCGGAGGGCGCGCAGGCGGGTGTCGTCGGCGAGCGCGCGGAGCATGGCGACGAGCTGTGCGGGAGGAATCCTGGGGCGGGCTTCCCGGACGATCGACGAGACGGGAAAGACGAGGCCGAGGGACCAGGGACCGTCGCAGTTGACCCGGACGTGCGGCCACACATAAGCGCTGGGGGCGAGCAGCAGGGTGTCGTCCGGGCCGATGGCGACCTCGTGGTCGTGGGGGCGCTCCAGCCAGAAGCGTTCGGCCTGCCGGTCGCTGCGCACCTCCGGCCACAGGCCGCGGAGCATGCCGTACAGTCCGCGCTGTTCGATCTGGGCCCGGCCTCGCTGACCCCGGCGGCCAGTTCCGGTTCGATCCGGGCCCATTCCTCCTCGAACGCCTCCCGCCAGTAGCGCTCCAGCATGCTCAGGAACCGTTCGAGGAGTGCGCGTCCACCAACCGCGCGATGCAAGCCCCAGGCACCGCAGGTCAGAGGCACTCCAGCTCGCCGCCCCGACCTCCTGCCCCCAGACAGAGGACCCTCACTGGCGCGCATCCGCTAAGCTACCCCTGGTCAGTCGTTGGTGCGTGACGTTGTCTGCTCAGATGACCCAGCGGAGAGCGTTGCACCACGTCTGACCAGCGGGCTTGCGCTCCTCGTCGAAGATCCACACCCTGGGTTTTCAACAAGGTTTTCTACAAGCTCCTGCCTTCGTAGCTCAGGGGATAGAGCACCGCTCTCCTAAAGCGGGTGTCGCAGGTTCGAATCCTGCCGGGGGCACAGCAAAGCACCAGGTCAGGAGCCCTTCCGTCCAGCGGACGGGAGGGCTCCTGCGCTTGCAGCACACATATGGCACACATGCCATGCGCGCGGACGGTGGGGAGCTGGCAGGATGCCCGTCAAGGATGATCTGGCCCGGCGCCGGCACGAGAAGTTGATCGACCGCCTTGAGTCGCTGATGCGGGCCGCGCTCAAGCCCGAGTACCAGGGCTACTACGGGCATCTGATCCTGAGCAGCGACGATCTCGCGGAGATGGGCGAGCTCAAGGACGTCCGGCGTGCCGCTCGGGAGGCGGGGCGTCGTCTCGGCTGGAAGGCGACCACCCAGCTCGTCGGTGGCCGGCTCTTTGTGCTCGACGAGCGGGAGGTTCCCGAGGAGATCGAGCAGCTGGCTGGAGACACGGCCGCTGCAGCGATTGACGGGGCCTGGCAGGAAGGCCGCCGACCGCGCGGCATCTGATCCGAGGGAGCGGCGAGGGGCCGCCCCACCGCAACAGCGTGGTGGGGCGGCCCCTTCGACTACGGCTCCCCCGCACGGATTAGGCACACATCACGCGGCGCCTTCCTCCAGTGCGGCCACCGCCTCAGCGGCCTTGCGGGCCTGCCGTTCCGCCTTCTCCAATTTGGCCTTCGCCTTGGCCAGCTGCTTGGCGCGGCGCTTGTGCATCTTCTTCGACACCTCGTCCAGACGGTCCGGGAAGAGGTGGCCGTACGTGTCCAACGTCAGGGTCGCGGACTTGTGGCCCAGCATCGTCTGTACGACGTTGACGTCCGCGCCGCTGGCGATGGCGAGCGAGGCCGCCGTGTGCCGCAGCTTGTGCGGGGTGACGTTGAGGTGCCCCAGCCCGGCCTTCACGACCGCTGGCGCGAAGAACCGCTGACGGAAGTTACGGGCACGCAGCGGGCCTCCCTGAGGGGCGGTGAAGAGCAACTCCTCATCTCCCCGGCCCTGGAGGTGGGGCTTCAACTCCTCTGCCAGGAACCGCGGGATCGGTACCGACCGGCGCTCGTGGTTCTTGGGGGTGTCGAGGTAGAGCTTGCCGTTGTCCTCGGCGTACGCCTCGACGATGTGCGCTCGGCAGGCGTCCAGGTCCACGCGACCCACCTTCAGCGCGGACGCCTCGCCCCAGCGCAGGCCGGTGTAGGCCAGCAGCAGGATGAACACCCGGTAGGCGCCCGACACGTTGGCCAGCGCGTCGACCTGCATGTCATCGAGGTACACGTGGTCGGCCGGCGCCGCCTTCGGCAAGGGCACGCCGACAGCCGGGTTGACCGCCAGACGACGAGCCTTGACCGCGTAGCCGAGAACGCGGCTGAGGACGACGTACGCCTTGCGGACCGACCGAGGGCTGAGCTTCCTGCCGCCTGCCGCCTCGCCGGACAGCAGATCCGCGAGCCACTCGGCGATGTCCTCGAACAGGATGCGGTCCAACGGTGTGGTGCCCCACCTGGGGATCACGTGGACGTCGAGAACGCCGCGATAGCGGCCCCGGGTCGAACGCTTGAGATGGATCTGCGCGGCCAGCCAGGACTCCGCCACCTCTGCGAATTTCACGCGTGCGGCTGCGGGATCGCGGTAGGAGCCGTCGTTGAGACGGGACTCCATCCTCGTCCGCTCCGCCTCGGCGTCGACCTTGCGGGCGAAGGTCTTCATCTTCGGCTTGCCATCGGGGTCGTACCAGCGCACGCGGTACCGCCCCGGCGGCGTACGGCCCGCCCGCTTGGCTTCCGCCGCGGCCCGTATGTACGTCCCGTGCCCGATGCGGTCCTCAATCCAGACCCGCGCCAACTAGCACCCCCTCCGGTCATTACTGGACACCGACGGGAGCGGCAGGAGCAGGGCCATGGGAGGAACACCGAGCGCGGTGGCGATGGCGACGAGGTCGTCGACATCGCAGCGTCGGTGGGCGCGTTCGGTTCGGCTGAGGGCGGTGTTGGACATCGGGCGGCCCAGCGCGGTGCAGCGGGCGGCGAGCTGGTGCTGGGTCAGGCTGCGCACGAGGCGTAGGTGCTCGATGGCGCGGGCGGTGCGGAGGCCGGCGGGGCCTATTTCGACAGGTCGGGTTGCCATGACAGGTAGCTGTAACTTGCATCCGGCCGTCATAGCAAGAGTTAGTTCTTAAACTCTATAAAAGTCGCCCGGGGGCGAAGTGGTGTTCGTCTCGCCGAATTCCGGTACATCACGAGCCTTTTCAGCGGAGAGGCCGTGCTATCTTCCCTCCGCGTCATGGAGATGGGCGATTTGAGCGACTATCAGCCATAGTGTCCGGTAGGCTGACCGCGCCACTGATGACTGCTGGGCGCTATCTCTGAGCTGCGGAGGTACCGGATTCCGACCCCTCTGCCAGCCGTTGCGCCACAGAAAAATTCCAGGCTCTGCGGGAGCGATTTCGGCAACCGGGGATCCGCCCTTACTGTTTGGTCTCCCCCGACCACGCTGAGAGAAGTAGTACAGAGTTTCAGAACTAACTCTGGACTTTTCCCTTGGCGGTGTGGCTGTGTTGTCCAGGCCCGTTGTTCAAGACGAAAAGGAGCCCTGTGCCGAAGACCTCTCCCCGCAGTACCAACGTCCCTGTCGCCACCGCAGCTGCCCAGCGCGGCCCGCTGGCCACCCCTGCGGAGGTCGCCGCCTACCTCGGGGTGCCGGTGAAGACCCTCTACCAGTGGAAGTACCGGGGCATCGGCCCCAACGTGCACAAGGTCGGCCGCCACCTGCGCTACCGCTGGCACGAGGTGGACGCCTGGCTGAACGCCCAGGCCACGTACGACCTCGTGGTCTGACGCCGCCCTTTCAGGGACAGCGAAACGGCTCTCGGCGAGCCACCGCCGAGAGCCGCACAGTCCCTGCCCCATCGCCCCTGAATGACCGATCCGGTGGGCCGGGCCTTGCCCGTCCGGCCCACCAGGGAGGAACGCCTGTGGACGAACCTACGTCCTCCACCACCCCTACCGCATCCCCGACGCCCACCTGGCCGCCCGTCGCCGTCCCCGGCCAGGCAGCTCCCGCAATACCCGAACCCTCGCCCGCCGAGGACGAGAAGCCTCCCCAGGCTCCAGAGGGCGCCGCCTTGCTGGACGAGCTGCGGGAAGCCATCGCCCGGTACGTGATCCTGCCCAGCAGCGAGGCGCTGACCGCCGTCACACTGTGGGTCGCGGCCACGCACATCCAGCCCGCCCTCCAGCACGCGCCTCGTCTCGCGGTGGTCGGACCGGCGAAACGGTGCGGCAAGTCCCGCCTGCTGGATGTGATCACGGAGACCGTGCGCGAGCCGCTGATCACGGTCAACACCAGCCCGGCGGTCGTCTTCCGCGCCATCGGCGATGACCCGCCCACCCTGCTGGTGGACGAGGCCGACACCATCTTCGGCAGCATCAAGGCCGCCGAGAAGAACGAGGAGCTGCGCGGCCTGCTCAATGCCGGCCACCAGCGCAACCGGCCCGCCCTGCGCATCTCCGGGCCCGAGCACAAGCCTCAGGCGTTCCCCACCTTCGCCATGGCAGCGCTCGCCGGCATCGGGGATCTACCGGACACGGTCATGGACCGGGCGGTGGTGATCCGCATGCAGCGCCGCAAGGATGGTGAGCGGGTCGAGCAGTTCCGCTCCCGCCGCGACATCCCGACCCTGCACGGCCTGCGCGACCGGCTGACCGCCTGGCTGCGCCCCCTGATGGACACCGCAGCGGACTTGGTACCGCCGATGCCGGTGCAGGACCGGGCGGCAGACACCTGGGAACCGCTCGTAATCGTCGCGGAACTGGCGGGCAGCACCTGGCCCGAGGAGGCCCGCGCCGCGTGTGCGTCCATGTGCGCGGCCGAGGCAGGCAAGGACGACGAGTCGAACCTGAAGACCCGCCTGCTGCAGGACATCCGGCGCGCCTTCGCACGCTGCGGTGATCCCGACATCATGCGCACCCGGGACCTGCTGGACGAACTCCTCAAGGACCAGGAGGCGCCGTGGGCCGAGTACGGCACCGCCGGCCTGAGCCCACGCCACCTGGGCATCCTCCTCAAGGACTTCGATATCAAGGCCGCCACTCACCGCTTTGAAGGCGGCCGGCAGGCCAAGGGCTTCGCCCGCCTCCGCTTCGCCGACGCCTGGGCCCGCTACTGCCCCGAGGAGCCGACGCCCGACAGCGGCGACGAGAGCACCGCCCCCGGCCCGGGCCTGCACTCGTAAAGACTCGTCGCACTCGTCGCGTCGCAGGTCAGCCCCGCGACGAGTGTCGTCGCCGTGACGAGTCCACTCGTATCACGCCAACCTTCCGTACCTGCTGTGACCAGGCACGCGACGAGTGCGACGAGTGCGCACCCCCTCCCACCAGCCTCACTCGGTGCCCATGGCACCCGCTCCCCGCCTGGAGTACCCCGCTTGCCTTCACGCACCGCCCAAGCTCCCGCGCCGGTACTGACCGCAGCGATCCGCCTCGGGGTCGCCCTGGTCGGCACGATCGGCTTCGCCCTCTCCTACGACGCTCTGCGGCAGATGGCCGTCGCCATCCACGTCCGCGGAATCCTCACGTACGCCTTCCCCCTGGTGATCGACGGTTTCATCGCCATCGGCGTCGCCGCCCTGCTCATCCTGCGCACCGCACCCTGGCGCTCCCGGCTGTACGTCTGGGCACTCGTCGGCATCGCCACGATCACCAGCATCTGGGCCAACGCCCTGCATGCCGTCCGCCTCAACCAGCAGGCTCACACCACCGGGCTCCACCTGGACGACATCACCGTCGGCGCCCTGTCAGCCATCGCCCCGCTGGCACTGGCCGGAGCCGTCCACCTTGACCTGGTCATCCGCCGCCACCCCACACGCCACGTTCAAGAGGTCGCCACCACAAAGAGCCACAACGCCCCTGGCTACGGCCACAACCACACCGACTACGCCGAGCCGACTCCGTCATCCGAGGGCAACGCCGGTCTGCCAGAGCAAGCAGAGATGCCCGATGTGGCCGGTCGCCCCCGCGACGTGGTGCGGGACGCCGCCAATGTGCCGCAGGCTCGGAAACCGCTCGCCACGGCAGAGGGCCACGAACGCGACGTCACCTTCGACGAACTCCTCGCCCTCGCCCGCACGGCACCGCTGGGACGCGGAGGCCGCGCGTCACGCCGCAACATCGAGGCGGCGATACGAGACGCCGGCTACCGCATCGGCAAGGACCGCCTGACCCGGATCAAGGACCGGGTGCAGGCCGAACTCGACCAGGCCGCCAGCCAGTGGCGGGCCGAGCCCGACAAGGGACCCGCCAACGCCCTCTGAGGCTCCCAGCAGCACCCACCACCCTGCGAACTCGACTTCTCTCGCTCGTCCCCGCGCTGACCAGTACGGGGACGAGCCAGCCGTCGAATCGCGTCACCGTCGCACCGCAACACCACATGGAGAACCGCTCTATGCCCGACCTCCACAATGAACTCCCCACTAGCCAGCAGGAGGTGACCACCGCCGTCACCCAGCCAGCAAGGTATGACGTTGGACCGTCCAGGGGCCGGTCCAACGCGGACACCTCCGCCCCGGGGGTGGCGGAGGACTTCGGGCACCAGGGGGTGCCCGAGGAGGAGGCACCCGCCGACGCAGCCGAGCAGTCGCCCGCCGCCAGCGCCGACGAAGTCACCTTGCGTCGTCTCGCTCGCCGCCGTTCCCGCGAGGACGTCCAGCGCAAAAAGCGTGTCGACGTCCGCTACAGCGTCGACGAGAAGACCCGGATCCTCACCCGGGCCCGTGAGATGGGCATCGCCGGCGCCCACCTCGTCGGCGCCGTGATCATGGCCTACCTCGATGGCGATCTCACCGTGGGCCTGGCCGGGCAGCGCACCCAGCTCGATGATTGCCTCGACAAGCTCGACGCCCTGCGGGCCGAGGTCGCCCGCATCGGCAACAACGTCAACCAGATCGCCCACCGCCTCAACGCCGGAGGGGATCCACACCCTGTGGACACCGCCGTCCTCGCGCAGACCGAGCGCACCCTGGACGCAGTCCGCGCCGCGATCGGCGACATCGCGCAGACCATGAACCACGCTGTCTCCGCGAAGGCGGCCCAGTGATCGCCAAGATCGGCAGCGGCAAGGACACCGCCGGCCTGATCCGGTACCTGTTCGACACGAAGAAGGCCAAGGACCACACCGACCCGCACCTGATCGCCTCCTGGGACGGCTTCGCACCCGACCCAGGCCGCGCCGACGACTTCGACGCCACAAAGAAGCGCCTCGTGGCCGACCTCGACCTGCGGGTCAAGCAAGCCCGCCGACTGGGCCGGGTACCCGAGCGGCACGTGTGGCACTGCTCGGTACGTGCCGCCCCCGGCGACCGGCACCTCACCGACGCCGAGTGGGCGGACATCGCGCGCCGCATTGTGGCGGCCACCGGGATCGCGCCACAAGGCGACCCCGACGGGTGCCGTTGGGTCGCCGTACGCCACGCCGACGACCACATCCACATCGCCGCCACCAAGGTCCGAGGAGACCTGAGCACCGCCCGCCACTGGAACGACTACCTGAAGGCCGACAAGGAACTCGCCACCATCGAGAAGGAATACGGACTCCTGCAGGTCGTGCGCGGCGACCGCACCGCCACCAAGCGCCCCACCCGCGCCGAGATGGAGAAAGCCCGCCGCGCCGGCACGACTCGGACCTCCCGCGAGCGCCTGCGCACCACCGTCCGCCAGCTGGTGTCCATCGCCACCAGCCCGGAGGAATTCCTCCACCTGCTCGACGGCGTCGAAGGTGTCCTCGTCGATGTTCAGCACTTTCCCTCCGGCGACGTACGCGGGTACAAGGTCGCCGTGGCAGGCGACACCAACGCCGCCGGCGAGCCGATCTGGTTCTCCGGCGCCGAACTCGCCCCCGACCTGTCCTTCCCCAAGATCCGCGAACGCCTCACCGCCATCGAGGCTCCGCCCGCAGCGGAGCCGGGCAGCCGGCGCAGGCCCAACCCCTGGTACCAGGCCACCGCCGCGGCTGAGCGCATCCCCCACCACCTCGACCACGGTGACGACGCGGCAGCCCAGGCCCACATCGCAGCCTTTGGCGAAGCCATCGATGTCCTGCCGCTGCTCGCCCCCAGCCACCTGCGGCCACAGCTGCAACAGGCCGCCACAGCGTTCGAACGCGCCACCCGCTCCCGCATCCGCGCCCAGCAGGACCAGGCACGCGCCCTCCGGGGCGCCGTCCGCGCGCTGCGCACCGTGCCGGTCACCGGTGACGGGTCCGGGCTGGCGATGTTCCTCGACATCGCCGTGCTCGTCATCTTCGCCACAGCCCGCTGGCACCAGGCTCGCCAGCACGACCAGCAGGTCGCCGCCGCCCACCAGGCCCTGGTCCACCTGCAGGCCGTCTACCAACAGGCTGCTGCCGAGCCACTGGCCGCCCTGGCCCAGCGCCAACCACCGGCCCGCACCATGGAGCGGCACGCCCAGCGGATCCTCGTGATCGTGCCCGAACACGCTCAGCAGATCCTCGACGACCCCGCCTGGCCGGCACTGGCCGCCGCCCTGACCGAAGCCGAGACCGCCGGCCACGATCCCGAGCTGCTCCTCCAGCATGCCGCCCGCCGGCGCACCCTGGACGACGCCCGCTCCACCGTCAGGACCCTCACCTGGCGCATCCAACGCCTCACCGCCCGGCAGGCCCCCAGCGCCAGAGCACGAGCCGCCCAAGCCCGCACGAGCGCTGCAGCACGAACGGCACAGCGTGGCCAGACCCCACCGAGCCCTTCGCAGCCTGGGCCTGCGACACCTTCTCGACACCGGTAATTCCGGCACTGACGGCCTCGCGCGCGAGGCCGTCAGCAGGAGGAAGGCACCTGTCCCGTTCACCCCCAGGTTTCCCACACCGCTGACACCACACAACGGGCGCTTGGCCGGTCCAGGACGGGCGCGGGTTTCCTGAGTGAACATTCGCGCGTTTCCTGAGTGAACGCTCTGGTGTTTCCTGAGTGAACGGTCTTTACCCGGGGGACCCCCTCCTACTTCCGGATCAGCTCGCCTCGGCAGCAGCCCAGCACGTCCGCACGAGGAGGAGTGATTGCCTCGCTCCCCGGTGACCTCGTCGGCAGCCCGGCGAACGGGCGTCGACGATGATCACTGCGGTCCGTCTCCGGTGAAGGAACCGCGTCACCGCACCGTGCTGACCAGAGGCTCCAGCAACTCCAGCGCTTCCTCCCAGCGGAAGCGATCCGCCGCGCCACCGGCCCTCGGCCGGTGCGGTTCGCACGAGCCGATCAGGACGCCCATCCCCTGCAGACGGTCCAGGCTCTGCTGGTAGGCAGGGTGGGCGGCCTGGGCTGAGTTCAGGTAGGGCAGTGCCACGGTCGGGATGCCCATGCCGTACGCCTCGCACAGGATGCCCAGGGCGAGGGTGTCTGAGATCCCGGCGGCCCACTTGTTGATCGTGTTGAACGTGGCGGGAGCGACGGCGATCGCGTCCGCCGGAGGCAGGGGGCGCGGGTCTCCCGGTGAACGCCAGCCGGAGCGGATCGGGTAGCCGGTCTGTGCCTCGATCGCCTTGACGTCGATGAAGCCGAGTCCCTGCGGTGTGGCGATGGCGCCGACGTCCCAGTTCGCCTCCTGGGCGGTGGTGATGAGCTTGCCGACGTCACGGGCAACACCTGCCGCGCACACGACGACGTACAGGAAGGGCTTCTTGTCCGGAGCGGTCGGCTCGGTCACGCGGGGACTCCCAGTTGGCGGCTGAAGTGGTGCAGTTCCGGCAGGGTACGACGGCGGTCGCGGGCGGCCATGTCGGCGACCAGGTTGCGGACGTCGGGACGGCGGATGTCCTGGGCGGCGCAGGTCTCGGCGATGCGCAGGGCCTGGTAGCCGTCGGCGAGGCGGCCCTGCTGGCTGTAGGCACGAGCCGCCTCCACCCATAGGGCGGCGCGGCGCTCGGGGACCGGGATGTGTCGGCGCATGAGGGGTCGGGCCGCCTGGAGGGCGAGGCCGGCGTCACCGAAGGCCACCAGGGCGCTCAGCTCGTGCAGGGCGACATTGGTCGGGCTGAAGGTGGCCCAAGCGTCAGGCCGGTCCAGGGTCACGTACCGGGAGACTTCCTTGGCCTCTGTGAGGAATTCCTTCGTGGCCGCGTGATCACCGCGGCTGCTGGCCGCGGTCACGCCGCGCAGGAGTAGCAGTCCTACAGCAGCGAGGTACTTCGGAGAGCGCCGGTCGTACGAACCGGTGAGCTGGTCGGCGGTGTGCCTGACCAGAGTGACGGCTTCGGTGGCGTGCTTCTCGCGCACCAGGACGTGGGCCTGGACACGGACGCTGGAGGCGAGGACCACCGGGTCGCCCGAGCGTTCTGCTTCGGCCATCGCCCGGCCGACGGCGAGCCATGCGTTGCCCTGGTCGTGCTGTTTGAGCAGCAGGCTGGTCGCGGTCTGGTACGCCGTGGCCAGGAGCCCGGACACCGTGTCCCTGTCCGTCGCATCGCCGGCGGCCATCCGCAGGTCGGCGATCAGGTTCGGGAGGGTGCGCTCCAGCTCTGTGTAGTGACAGGTGTGGAAAAGCCTGAGTGCTGATCCGACGCGTTCGTACAGGACGGCCGTGTCCTGTGGGCCACCGGCGCCCGCAGGGCCGGCGCCGGGCAGGAGGGCCTGGACGAGGGCGGTGTGTGAGGCCGAAGAGCCGGCCGGGGCCGCGAGCGCTGCGATGCTCGCGGCGAGGAAGGTCCGGCGGTGCATGTCGTCAGCTTCTTGATCGGCGGTGGAGACGTCCTGAGCTGGGGCGAGGCCCAACTCATGAGGCGGGATGTTCAGTTCCTGCGCGACGGCGCGTAGTACGCGGATGTCCTCCGTGCCGCGACCGCTCTCCAGACGGCTCACCTTGGACTGGTGATACCCGAGCGCTGCGGCCACGTCATGCTGTGAACGCCGCTGTAACACCCGTGCCCGCCGGATCCGTTCTCCGATCCGTCTCGCTTCCCCATATGCATCGGCCATCTGCCACGGCTCCCTCCGCCGTCGCTGATCCTGCCTGCTCAATCGAGCATAGATCAGCCGTAGTTGGCGGTGATGCAGCTCCTGCATAACTCATGCAGCGCCCGCGCACGAGTTAACCACTCACGGCGACGGGCTGGTTGCTTGGTGTGGCCCCACCTACACCGGGAGGCCGCTCATGGAAGCGCACCAGCTCGCTCTTTCCCTGCCCTCGACGCCCGCCGCAGCGAGCGAGGCCCGGCACCAGGCCGTGGACGCGATAGCGGGCTGGGACACGGAGCTGGACGCCGAGGTGGTGCACACGGCTGAACTGCTGGTCAGCGAGCTCGTCACCAACGCGGTCCAGTACGCCGGCACCGGATCGGTCTCGCTCACGGTCTGCCTCGACGAGGCCGTCCTGCGAGTCGAGGTCTGCGACGCGAGCCCGGTGCTGCCCCAGCCGGCTCTGCCCGCTGCGGACAGCGAGGGCGGCCGTGGCCTGTTCCTCGTCGCCGCTCTCGCCGACCGGTACCAAGCCGAGCCGACAAAGAACGGCAAGCGCTGCTGGGCCGAGATCGACCTGATCAACAAACCCAGCCAGGAAATCGCCTGTTTCCTTCCCCTGCAGAGGAGTTGATGATGACGACCACCCACGTCCCCGGCGTGGCCGCCGAGGTGATCGCCGTATGCCCAGGGCCGCCCCTCGCCGGCTTCGTGAGCGTCGACGGCTCCAAGAACGCCGCTCTGCCGCTCCTAGCCGCCGCTGCTGCCCTCGGCCGCCCGGTTCGGCTGAGCAACGTCCCGGACAGCACGGACGTCCAGATCATGCTCGCTCTGCTGCAACAGGCGGGCTGGCATGTCACGCAGCCCGTCGGCGAACCGACCACCTATGTGATCCTGCCGACGGAGGCATCTCGGGGACTGCCCGATCTGGCGCAGGCAGCCCACATCCGCGCCTCGTACTACCTCGTCCCCGCCCTGCTCGCGCGGTACGGCCAGGCGCGGCTGCCCTGGCCGGGCGGCTGCCGGATCGGTGCGCGCGGGATGGAGCTGCACTTCAAGGTGTACGAGGCGTTCGGCGACCGGAGCCTCCAGGACAGCTCCGGATACGGCATCGAGGCCCACGCCTCACACACCGGCACCGTCTCCATCGCACTGCCCTTCCGCTCTCGGGGGGCGACCGTGGCCGCGACACTGCGCGCTCTCACGACCGACCGCTCCTTACGGCTGGGTCAGCCAAACCTCTCACCCGAAGTCCTTAGCGTGCTCGACGCCCTGAGTTCCGTGGGCTGGGAGACGCGCGCCGGCGAGCATGTACTCACTCTCTCACCGCCCGCCTCGCCGCCGACTGTCCCCGCTGCCTGGGCAGTGCCCGGAGACAAGATCGAGGCAGCCACGCTGGCCTGCGCGATCGCCGCGACGCGCGGTACTGCCCGTATCGACGGTGTGCAGGGCAAGGACGTAGGCCCGTTCGTGGCTGCCCTTCATCAGCTCGGCATCCCCGCAGACGCGGAGCCGGATGGCCTTACCGTCCGCGCCCGGGAGGCAGCCCCCACTGGTCGTCCCCTGCGGGCCATCGCCTCCCTGAGCCCGGCCGGCCTGGACGCCGACTTCGAACCACCGCTCATGGCACTCGCCCTCGGACTGCCCGGCACGCATCTGTTCGCCGACGCCATCAATCCCGGCCGCCACGGCAACCTGCTGCCGCAGCTGTCCCGCCTGGGCGCCGAGATCGAGGAGATCTCCCCCACCGAATGCCGCCTGACCGGGCCCCAGCAGCTGACGGGCGCGGGCGTCGAAGCCACTGACATCCGCACCGGGTCCGCCCTCATGATCACCGGCCTCACCGCCCGAGGCGTCACCACCATCGGCGGCCTCGACCAGCTGCGCCGCGGCCACGCCGACCTGTCCGGCAAACTGCGCACCCTGGGTGCCGACATCTGCGAGGTCACCCCATGACCACAGACGGCCGGAACCTGCGCCAGATCGTTGCCACGACGGACGTCCACTCCGCCTTCGACAACGCCGCACCGTTCCTGACCCACCTCCACGCGCTGCGCCCGACCTCGCTCATCGTGGACTGCGGCGACTTCTTCGAAGGCAGCGGCTACTACCGCCTCGCTCGCGGCACCATCGAGCGGGAGATCCTGCTCAAGTTGTACGACGTGCTGGCCCCCGGCAACCACGGCTGGGGTCACCACTTCGAGCCGGACCTTCACCGGCGCACTGTCTGTGTCAACGCCGTCGATGCCAACACCGGCGACGCACTCTTCCGCCGCTTGTACATCGCGGACATCGCTGGACGTCGCGTCGGCGTAACCGCTGTGATCGGTCGGCAAGCCTTCCACTCGATCCCGGCCGCCCAGCGAGCCGGCCACTGCGTCACTGATCCCGTCCAGGCCCTACGCGAGCTGATGCTCGCTCACCACCACGAGGTGGACAGCTGGGTCCTGCTCAGCCACTCCGGCTTCGACGTGGACGGGAAACTGGCGGCAGCCTGTCCCTTCCTCGACGTGGTCCTCGCCGGGCACTGCCACAGCGATCAGTACGGGCCGGTCCGGGTCGACGACACCCTGGTCGTCAAGGGCCGGGAACTCGCCGACGGCTATGCCATCGCCACGCCCGTGGGCAGGGGATGGGGTGCGGGCACCACGTCCTTCCCGGATCGGGCCCCGAACGTCGTTCCCACGGAGCTTGCGGGCCTGCGCTCACGCATCGAGGACGTCAAGCAGCAGCTGGCCGGCGTCCTCGGCCCGGTCTTACCGGCCTACCGCCACCAGTCCCTCGACCGGCGCAGCCTGCTCGTGGACCTCACCGCCCGCCTGCGTACGGCACTCGGATCAGACGCGGTCATCCTCAACGAGACGGCACTACGCGCCGTACCACTCGGCGACACCCTCACCCAGGGCGACCTGCTCTCCATCGAGCCGTTCGCCAACCAGCTGGTGCACGCCCACGTACCTGAGCCGGCACGCAGGGACCTCACTGACTGGCTGTCACATCTGACCACCCAGACCGGCCCGCTCGTCACCGCCCCCGATCCCTTGCCGGACACCATCACCACCGTGCTGACCACCGGCTACCTCGCCGACACCTACCTCGGCGAGCGCACGCACGAGGCCGGCCTGCGTCTGGACCAGGCCGTCCAGCACATACTCACTGCTCCCGACACCGCGGAAGGAGGCAGGTAATGATCCTCACCGGCCCGGAGATCACCGCTGCCGCTCACGACGGCCGCCTCCGCATCACCCCGTTCGCCGCCGACCAGGTCAACCCCAACAGCTACAACGTGCGTCTGGGCCCCACCCTGATCAAGTACACGAGCCCGGTCCTGGACGCCCACCGGCCCAACCCCACCCGCGAAACCACCATCGGCCCGGACGGGCACGTCCTCCAGCCAGGCGAGCTCTACCTCGGCCACACCCTCGAAGAGGTCGGCTCCAACACCTTCGTGCCGCTGCTGTTCGGCCGCTCCTCCGTCGGACGCCTCGGCCTGTTCGTCGAGATCACCGCCCCCATCGGCGACATCGGCTTCCACGGCCAGTGGACGCTCATGCTCACCCCGATCCGGCCGCTGCGGGTGTACGCCGGCATGAAGATCGGGCAGATCATGTTCTTCGTCTCCACCGGTGCCGTGGACCTCTACGGCGGCAAGTACCAGGCCGCCACAGGACCGCAACCCTCCGCCTACTGGCGAGACCTCGCCCGACTCCACGTGGTGGAATCGTGATCCTCACCGGCCCCGCCATCGCCGCCGCCGTCCAGGCCGGCGAGATCACCATCGACCCGTACGAGCCCAGCCGCGTCTCCCCCAACGCCTACGACTGGCGCCTCGGCAACACCATCCGCGTCTGCGACGGCGACCTCGACGCCGCAACCCCCACCCCCTTCACCGAGCAGCCCATCCCCGACACCGGCCTGGTGCTGCGCCCTGGTCTGCTCTACCTCGGCATCACGCTGGAGCAAACCGGTTCGGAGACGTACGCCCAGCTGCTGAACGGCGACCGCACCACCGGCTCCCTGGGCATTTGGGTTCACGTGTCGGCTCCGCTCGGACACCAGGGCCATGCGATCCGCTGGACGCTGGAGATCCGCGCCGCCCGACCGGTGCGCGTGTATCCGGGCATGACCTTCGGCAAGCTCGTCTTCCTCACGACCTGCGGCGCCCCGGCCAGCTACCAGCAGCAGCACGCCAAGTACGCGTCCACAGAGGGCATCGACATCTCGCGCCTCTACGAGGAAATCGACGGAGGAGTGCGGTGAACGCCCGCTCGCTCACCGGCCCGGTGGCCGCAACCTTCCTGGACCTGCCCGCTGGAAACCCCGGGGGCAGCGTCGAGCTCTTCCTCGATCTGTACACCGGCGAGCAGCCCCTCATCCCGGCCCGCGCATTCATGCTGACCCCACCCGGCTCCCGGCATCGGCTCCCGTCCGGGCTCGATCTGCTGCCCGTCGCCGGCAAGTGCCTCGAAGGCTCCGCGTTCGCTCGCTACGTCCAAGCACTGCGCAGGGCCCTCGCTGCAGCGGTCGATCCCGCACAGATCGACGTCCTCCACTTGCAGCACCTCGCGTTCGGCGCCACCCCAGCCCTCATCCGCGCCCTGCCCGCACACCCCCGGATCGCCCTCGTCCACGGCACGGACCTGCTCTTCGCCGAAACGCACCGAGACCAGCTTCATGTGCTGCGCGAGACGGCGAGGGCTGCCGATGCCATCGTGGTCCCCACCCACGCGATGGCCGACCACCTCCTCAAGCTCGCCCCGCAGATCGAGCACCGCAAGATCACCCACATCCCCTGGGGCATCCCCGACGACCTGCTCACCGACCGGCCCGCCCGGCCGGCACGCACCTCCACCAGCCATCTACGGCTTCTGTACGCAGGACGCCTGACCGCCGAAAAGGGTGGCGAGGCCCTGATCAAGAGTCTGGCTCCCGTGCCCGGTATCGAGCTGAGCGTCGCAGCGCCCAAAGCCCAGTTCCACGTACTGGCCCCACTGCTGCAGCGAGCCGGCGTACGAGTCCGCTACCTCGGCTGGCTCCGCCGCCCACAGCTATGGAAAGCCTTCACCGAACACGACGTGCTGGTCATGCCGTCCACCACCCTGGAGGCTATGGGCCTGGTCGCGTTGGAGGCCCAAGCCTGCGGACTCCCCGTCCTCTACCAGCCCGTACCCGGCCTCAGCGAAGCGCTCGCCGCATCCGGCTTGGCCACGGATTTCACTCACTCTGCGGCGCTGGCGCGTGACCTCGACCGGCTGCGCACCTGCCCTGGTCTGCTGGCCGCTCTGCGGCAGGCGGGGTATACGAACGCAGCACGCTACCCCCTCTCGGCGACCGCACGGTCATTGACCGACCTTGGTCGCCAGCTCACTTGAACTGCTTCCGATGGCCTGACACGTCACTACCCGAACCGCTCCACCAACGTCACTACGCTGACCGACGGGATACCCCGGCGAAGAGGGAGACCATGACGTACGACCGCGACCGCATCGAAGCCCTGCTCGACGAGGGAGTCCGCGACAAGGTGTACCCGGGCGCCGTGTGGGCCGTCGGCGACGCCACCGGCATCCTCGCTCAGGGCGCCACCGGCGTCCTCGACCCCGACGAGCCGGACGTGCCAATGCGCACCGACACCGTCTTCGACGCCGCCAGCCTCACCAAGATCCTCGCCGTCTGGTCCTCCATCGGCGCCCTACGGGACGACGGCACCCTCGACCTCGACCAGCCGCTCGGCGGCTTCTGGCAGGAGGTCACCGGGCACCCACTCGGAGCCGTCACCGCCCGGCAGCTGCTGACGCACACCGCCGGCGTCCCACTGCGAGCCCAGCTGAAGAACCTCTACGGCACCAACCCGGACGACATCCGCCGCGGCGTACTGCACGAGCCACTCCACGGGTCACCCGGCGAAGCCGTCGAGTACACCGACCGCGCCGCCCTCATCCTCGGCTACCTCGCCGAACACCTCTCCGGCCAGCCGTTGGACCAACTGGCCACCGCCCGCACCTGGCACCCACTGGGCATGACCTCCACCCGCTTCGGCCCCCTCCCCGCCGAAATCGCCGCCCGCTGCGCACCGACCGAACTCGACCAGGACACCGACACCCACCTGAAGGGAACGGCCCATGACTTCTCCGCACGCCTCCTGGGCGGTGTCTGCGGTATCGCAGGCGTCTTCACCGTCCTGGACGACCTCGCCGCCTTGCTTCGCTACATGCTTGACGGCTCCACGTCCAACACCAGCGCAGGCTTCACGTCCGAGTGGACCGCGTGCTCCCTGACCATTCAGACCGGCGGACTCCAGCCGGCCCGTGGACTGTTCTGGCACCCCGCCCCTTACACGTCCGTGGAAGAGGACGTGTGGGTCCACTACGGCTTCACCGGCACAGGGGTGTGGATCTCGCCCGCCAAGGCCCGGTGGGCGGTACTCCTGACGAACAAGCTCTACTACACCCGCGACCGCGCGCCACTGACCGATGTCCGCAACGCATTCCGCGCACTCGCCTTCAGGTAAGGAACTGGACGGTGGGCCGGGTTCGCGCCCAGACACCAATCCGATAAGACCCTCCAGCTGCGGGAGCCGCCGGCATGGTCGTACCCGCTGACGGACGCCTCGCAAGCAACTACCATTCCGACATTCGGGCTACGTCTGGGGGGGCAGAGTGAGTCTGTGGGATGCTCGCGTCGCTGAAGCGCGATTCAATCGTCGCCGAGAAGCTCGCGAGAGGGGGTGAATCATGAGCTTCCCCGTAGACCTCACAGCGGCGCTCAGCGGCGCCTCGGTCGCACAGTTGCACAGTTGGCGACGTACCCACTTGCTGGAACCGGAAGTGCAGGACAACCCGGTCCGCTACTCATTCCGCGACGTGGTGGCACTCCGCACGTTCGTATATCTACGCAGCAAACTGCCCCTGCAGCGCATCCGAAAGGCCATGGATCAGCTGCGCAAGTGGGACCTGACCGAGCACCCGGCTGCCTACATGCTCGTCACCGAAGGAGATTCGGTCTTCCTCGTCCAGGAGGAACGAGCCATCGACCTTGTCCGCCGGCCCGGTCAAGAGGTGATCTACAGCTTGGCCAACGTCTTCGCGCCCTTCGAAAACATGCAAGGACGTTCGGTCGCAGACTTCCGCCGTCCTCGGCCACACCTGGAGGTCAAGCAGAACCGGCTCGGAGGATGGCCGACCATCCAGGGGACACGCGTACCGTACGACGCTGTCGCCAAATTGGTCGCCGGAGGCGTCGCGCCTGCCGAAGTACATCGCTTCTACCCGACCGTCGAAGTGTCCGGAGCGGCAGACGCAGCAGACTTCCACCAGGAGGTCGTGCAGATCGGCGGTCGCGCTGCATGAGGTTCTTCCTTGACGAGAACGAGACGCCGGCCATCCTGCCCCCTTTGAGCACAGTGTTCTTCCATCACGAGTTCCGCACCGCCCACGACGAGGGGCTGTCCGGGGTGATGGACACAGAACTCATACACGCAGTCAGTGATCGCGGCTTCGACGCGATCATGACGCAGGACCGCAACCAGCTGTCGAACCGGAACGAGCGCGACGCGCTCATAGAGACCGGCCTCCACTGGATCGGCCATCGTCAACCGGACGCGGACGGCCTGCTGTACATCGTGAACTCCACGGCCGCCTACCTCGCTGCCATGCCGCACATCCTGGACGAGATAAGCAACGTCACCGGCGCCCACGCCTTCCACGTGCGCAACCTGCCCCTGCTGAAGGGTCAGCGCGTCACAGTCAGCCGTCTCAAAACCTGATCTTCAGACGCCGTGTCGTCGGGGCAAGTCCGCCCGCGCTGCAGGCTGCCTTACGGGAGGGGACACGCTGGAGGTGGCCTTGGCAAGCCGGGCCTGGCGCGAACCCATGCGCTCGTACTCGCGGCAGAGCCCGGACCGTGGGGACGGCCCGTGAGGTGATGCGGCCCCTACCGTGCCGCGCGCCCGTCGAAGCAGCCGCTTCCGGTTGCGGCCGACGTACGGTTGAAGTACCGAGGGCACCACGCACTCCGGCCGCCCCGCCGGGTCGTCCTCGGCGAGAGACGAACCCCGGGCCGCCCCAGTGGTCGGCGCGGAGACGGGTCGGCATCATGTCCGCCGCGGTCGAAGCAACTCCGCGCAAGCTCATCATGGCAGGGGCCGCGCTGAACACCCGTGCAGGTCCGCAACCCCGCCGAGGGGAGGCGTGATGGCCTTTGCCCGGCTGGACATCCATCGGCGGAACCGAGGA
>NZ_BQUN01000073.1:0-29918 GCF_026008495.1 Streptomyces sp. A012304 | reverse complement strand
AGCGGACGCTCGTCACGCTTGCCGGCGACATCGGGCCGGCCACGACGCCGCTGCTGCGGGCCGCAGTGGAGCAGTGTCTGCTGGACGGTGTCACCGTGATCGACATCGATATGACCACGGTCGGCTCCTGCGACGCCAGGGGCTTGGACGTCCTCCTGTCGGCATCACGGCGCGCGAGCCGGGTCCACGCTCGCCTGCGGCTGCACCATCCGTGCGCGCAGATCACCCGGCTCCTCGATACCACCGGATCGACTTCGCTGCTCCTTACGGCCCCCGTGAGTCCCGTGCCGCCCGCCGCATCCGGCGACCTCATGAGTACCGCGACGCGGGCGCCCGAGGACCCCGCTCGTCGGCCGGATCAGCCGGTCCTCAGGGACGGGATCCTCCTTCGACGGCTGACCCGCTGGCAGGCAGAAGACATGCGCGAGGACATCGCGGACCTGGCTGCGGAGTCCGTCGCGGGCACCGCCGGCGAGGCGTACCACGACCGTGGAGA
The DNA here is from genome assembly GCF_026008495.1 of Streptomyces sp. A012304. Lineage (GTDB taxonomy): Bacteria > Actinomycetota > Actinomycetes > Streptomycetales > Streptomycetaceae > Streptomyces. The sequence goes on along the minus strand of NZ_BQUN01000073.1, from coordinate 29,422 downwards.
CTTCCTGCACCGCTTGGCGGTCACCGCCCACCGCCCTGGCTTCGCCCTGCTGGTCGCAGAAACGACGGTGCTGATCGGTTGCGCCTTCGGTTATCCGGTGGACCCTGACGGCTCCGACCGCCGGTGGTTCGACGGAACGCTCCAGGAGATCATCCAGCGGCTCACCTCCCGCGCACGGTTCGTCGTCCTCACCCAGGTCGTGGCCCATCCGCACGCTCAGCACCGCGATATCGCCCGCCGCCTGCAACAGCGTCTGCTCACAGACCTGCGGTCCTCCCTCGGGGTCACCCTGCTGCATCCTGCCGACCAGGCAGGACAAGCCGCCTTCTCGTCCTGGGGCTGGCAGAACATGGGCGAGGTGGTCGGGCTGCCCGGCCCCGTCGCCCCCTGTGTGTTGACCCTGTCTTCCGAAGGGCAGCCCTCGGCACGCCGATGATTCGGCAGAGGAGCGATGAGCCGGCGGTCGTACGCGGCCCGGGCCGCCACGCCACCCGTCGTCCGCCGTACGGACGTGTCTCGACGCGATGGCTGCGCGCCACGCCGCCCGCCACAGCCGGGAGTAGCCTGACAGGTACCGAGAACTGTCGGGCGCACGACCACGGCGGCGCCGTTCCCGGCGAGTGACAGACACGGGCAGCCGGAATCCGCCCGGATCGGGATCGCACGATGAACGCCATCACCAAGCCCGCCGAAGGTACGGCCCCAGGTGACGGACACTCCTACCGGATGCCCTTGCCCCGGCTGCGCCTCACGCCGGATGTCAGCCATGGCCCGCTGGACGGCGCATGGTGGCCGCGCTGCGACGCACTGGAACTGGAGCTGCCCGCGCTGGTCGGCTCCTTGGATCCGAGCATCGGCACCGTCACCCGCGTGACCGTGGGTACCGCCGCCTGGCCAGATGCCCCGCAGGAGGTGATGGCACCGGGGCATGTGATCGAGGTGGCCCTGAGCGACGGGGTCGCCGAGACGCACGCCATCACCGTGGACTGCGGCACCGTGGGGCGCTGGGAACTGCTCGTGGTCCCACCGGACGAACCGGCCGGAACGGCAGCCCTGCTGCTGACCGCCGCCTCCGACCCCGAGAACCCCGTGTCGGCCCCGCGCCTGCTGGCACTCGCCGAGAGCGGCCTCGACGGACAGGACACATGGGAGTCGGAAGGAGGAGCCGGACCCAGGTAAGCAGCCCGCCCCGGCCTGCCACGCGTGCCCGGCGGACCCGGGCGTCCACGACCCCTTGATGGAGCCATGGCACCGACAGATCCTTTGTCATACCGGCCCGCCCTGACCATGGCGGGTGAGGGGATGACGGCAGGACGGCGCGCGGACCGCTCCGAGAGCTTCGGGGAAGCTCTCCTCGGAGAGATCCTCGACAGCGCGCACGAATTGCCGCCCCATCTCATCGGACCCCTGGTCGCCGACGTGGTGGACCGGCTCGGTGGCCGCCGACCACAGGTGCTGTTGCAGGACTACGGCCAGCAGCTGCTCGTACCGCTGCCCGGGGAGGGCCTCACAGGCGGGGAACCTCAGGTGATCGACGACTCCGAGGCGGGCCGCTGCTTCCTCGACGCGGTCCCCGTGGAGGTGCCCCGGGAGGACGGCGTCCGGGTTCATCTGCCGCTGCTGGACGGCGGTGACCAGGTGGGGGTCATGGCGGTGACGCTGGACGGCATCGACGACCACGACCGCCGCCTGCTGCACAGGATCTCCGGCCTGGTGGCCGACCTGCTGGTGACCAAGCACGGCTACTCCGACCTGTTCTTCGGCGTCCGACGCGGTGAGGCGATGAGCGTCGCCGCGGAGATCCAGTGGTCCCTGTTGCCACCGCTGGCGATGATCATGCCCCGGGTGGCCGTGGCCGGGATCCTGGAACCCGCCTACGACGTGGCCGGCGACAGCTTCGACTACGCCCTCAACGACGACGTCCTCCACCTGGTCATGATCGACGCGATGGGCCACGGACTGGACGCGGCCACGATGGCCACCGTGACCATCGGCGCCTACCGCCACGCCCGCCGCTCCGGCATCGGACTGCCGGAGATCTACGCCTTCATGGACCGCGCCGTGGCAGAACAGTTCGGTCCCGAGCACTTCGTCACCGCACAGATGATGCAGCTGGACACGACGACGGGACGGCTGCAGTGGGTAAACGCCGGGCACCCACCGCCGATCCTCGTCCGCGACCACCACGTCGCACAGCGTCTGGCCGCCCCGACGACCCTTCCCGTCGGCCTGGGCGGTCCGGTGCCCCGGATCAGTGAGCTGGGGCTGGCGCGCGGGGACCGCGTCCTCTGTTTCACCGACGGACTGGTCGAGGAGCACAGGAGCGGTGGGGAGGAGTTCGGAGAGGACCAGCTGATCGACTGTGTGAACCATCTGGAGAGGACCGGGCGCGGCATCCGGGCGGTGACGCGATCCCTGTCCCACACGCTCAAGCAGGCGAGGGGCGGACGGACCAGCGATGACGCGACGCTGCTCATGGTCGAGTGGCGCGGCTGACCTCTCGCCCCCGCCGTCCGACACCGTTGTGCCGGCCGCGCCCGGCGGCGACGGCGCCCTTCAGCCCGAAGGACGGAGACTCCCGGCACGCGCCGAGGCACTACCGGGAGATCATCCGGCCGGTACTCCACTCCATGGGGCCGCTGCTCCGCGCCGCAACGAAACGCGGAGTAGTGTGGACAGTACCGAGGGCATCTCGCACACCGGCTTCCACGCCGGGTCGTCCCCGGCGAAGGATGAAACCCGAGCCGCCTCAGAGGCGGCCCGGAGACGGGTCCGCATCATGTCGGCGACCTTGCTTCCGCCCCTGCCGCACGCCGAGCCCGTCGCAGCCCCCGCCGCGCGTCTCGCACTGAAGACCGACGGCACCTCCCGCGGACTCCTGGACGGAGCCTGGTGGCCCCGGTCCCGGGATCTGCTGAGCGAACTGCCGGCGCTCACGGACGTGTTGGATCCCCTCTGGGGCCGCATCACCCGCGTCGCCGTCAACCCGGAACACTGGCCGGTCATCCCCCGCAAGATTCCCGTGGGCGGGCACATCGTCAAGGTCGGCTGGTTCACCCCGGAGATCGACCCGCACAAGCTGCTGCTGCTCTCCTACGGGACCGGCCGCTGGGATCTCCTCGTCATTCCGCCCGAGACCGGGGCGGAGTCTGCGGCCCGGCTGATGGCAGCCGCGTCCGAATACGACGGCCCGCCCCTGACCGCGAGCGCGCTCATCGCCGCGGACGAGGCCCGGCACGGCGTCTTGGCGGCCGGCCGGCCACTGGACGCGGACGAGGCTTGGGAGTACGAGGGCGGCTCCTCCGCGGTGTCCGTAGCCGTTCCCCCGCAGACCGGTCCGCCCGGCCGGGCCAGCCGGCTGATCATCGGTATGTGAGGTGGCCGCCATGAACGCCTTCCTGACAGCCGCCGCTTTCGTGGTCCTCATCGCAGCGGCGGCGTACGTGATCCACCGGCTCGGCCTCCAGCACGCCGACAGGATCGCCGCGTACCGGTACAGCACCCCCCGGCCCGGCCGCCGTGGCCGCTGCGTGCCGCAGCCGTACCGGGCACCACGAGTGAGCATCCGGGCGCCCCACCGGCCGCCCGGCCGCGCCTCGGTACCGTCGGCTCAGTCCGCGGCGACGCGTGCCCGGGGTGTACACCCGGGCCCCGGACCGGGCGGGAAGCGGCCGGGACCCGTGGACCGAGGCATCTGAGCATCCGAACCGAGGCGTCATGACTCTGCCGCAGCTGAACATCTACCGGCACGACCGGGACAGGCGGGCACTGGTCACCCTGGCCGGTGTGATCGACCCCGCCACCGCGCCCCAGGTGCGCGCCGCTCTGGAGCGGTGCCTGCGGGACGGCATCACCCTCATCGACGTCGATCTGACCACCGTCGACCGCTGTGACAGCAGCGGCCTGCGCGTCTTCCTCGACGTGTCACGGCACGCCGCCGAGACCCACGCGTCCCTGCGGCTGCACCACCCCTCCCCGCAGACCGAACGACTGCTCATGGACACGGGCTCCGACCGTCTGCTCCGTACGACGAGGCCAGGAGGGGCGCGGCCTCAGCGGGCTGGGCGCCGAGGAGATCGCCACACGGAGCGGGCCGCCAGGTAGAGCAGATCGGCGATGAGGAGCAGTACACCGGCGGACGTCAGATGGAGCATGCCGTCGACGCCCGCCCCGATGGTGATCAGAGCGATTCCGGCGACGAGCAGGGTCAGGAACAGGACCATGCGGAATGCCTCCCTGGAGAGAACCGCGGCGTGGATGACTGCGGGGCAGTCGTGAGTACCTGAGCCGCGAGCCGGACCGGGTCCCCCGTTGGGAGTCCGGCCCCGTGGAGCTCAGCCGACGCGTCGTGCGTGGTGGCGGACTCCTTTGAGTCGGACCTTCGAGGGGAGGCGGTCCAGGCCGGCCGAGTCCCGCGCGTGCGCGAGTATTTCCGGGCTCAGTCGCACCAGAGTCCGCGCTGGGTCCGCATGAGGCTCCAGCAACAGCCGCACGCGCGCGGACGGAGCGGTACTTCGTCCCGTCAGCCGTACATGGGCCCGCGAGACCCCGTCCAGGGCCTGCGCCTCTTCCTCGATCACGTCCTCCAGTGTGCCGCCGTCGAGACGGGCCGCCGAGCCGTCCTCGCTGTCGACGCGGACCTCGCCCAGGCGGTGCCTGCGCTGTGCCAGGAGCCACCACAGCAGCAGCGCCAGCAGCACCGCAAGCACCGCGATGACGGTCGGCCACCACCAGCCTTCCTCCCGCCAGCGGGTGCGTCCCTCGGCGCCCAGCACCACATCGTCCGGCCCGCGGAAGGGCCACCAGCCCGGCACACCGAAATCCCAGCGGCGCGGCAGGTCCAGCCCGCCGAGCAGCACGCCGCCGCCCAGGGCGAACAGTCCAAGGCCGAGAAGCCCCAGCAGCACCCGGTTCACCGTCCTGCGCAATGGGGATCACCTCAGCCCTTCTTCGGACGCCGCACGCGCACGGTCACCGTGGGTGGCCGGGCGAGACCCAGGGACGTCACGGCTTCGCCCAGCGTGGCGTCCAGGTCCGCGCGGACCTCCTCGAGATCGCGGAAATGGGCGCGCGCCCGGGCTTTGACCTTCCGGCGGCCGACAGCGACCCGTGCCGACTGGACACCGGATACCCGCACGGCCCGGTCGCGCAGAACCAGGGCGGCCGCGCGGCGGTCGAGCCCGGCGCGGACCTCCCCTGTCCCGGGGATATCGGTCTGCCGCATGGGCAGCAGCCTGCGCAGTCCCGGCGTCACCGCCAGCAGGAACAGCCACAGGCCGAGGGCCATCGCCACTGCGGCCCCGACGATCATCCAGACGTCGTCCAGTGGCCGTGCGGCCAGTTCCTCAGCAAGCCGCCGCCGCCAGCGCATCGCAGACCGACCTGCCCGGACCGAGACCACGTCGTACAGGAGCAATCCGACGGCCGCGGCGGAGAGCAGGGCCACCAAGGCCGCGGGAATCCGCCGCGTGGACCAGAAGCGGCGCGCCGACCGGTCTGATTCATCGGTCGCCGCCGTCGGGCCCGAGCCCGCCTCCGGGGTGCCATCGGCGGACGGAGCCGCCTGTCCGGGTTCGGGGGGAAGGTCGCTGTCACCGGTCGGCTGCCGCCAGCCGTGCGCGCTCATCTCAACCTCTCCTGGTCCGTGTGACGCGTATGCACCGAGTGCAGCCTCTCGACCGACACCGCGAGGTCGGACACCTCCATGCCGGCCCATGTCCTGAGCCGTTCGACAACTTCCTGGCGCACCGCGGCGCACTGCGCCCCGATGTCGGACGGATAACCGAGGTCGACGGTGATGTGCAGCCTTGCCTCGCCGAGCGCCGCCTGCCGTCCGCCGTCGGACCCGGCGTCTCGTCCTGCGGTATCCCGCTCCGGTGCCCGCCGCACGGAAGTGTCGACGCGTGGCGTCCGGCGGCCGGGTGGTACATGGCCGACCGACTCGGTGAACCGGCTCAGCGCCTCGCGCGCCACGTGGGAAGCGATCTTCGCAACGACCCTGTCGGCGATGGTGATCGCACCGCGCTCCCCGCGGGGCATGCCCGGACGCCGATCGGCTTCACCGGTCACTGCCGCCAGTCTCCCCGTGCCCGTCGCCGGTCATCTCGGATCCGCTCCTGCCGGTCCCGGCGGCGGACGAAGTCGCCCGGTTCGAGATCGCCTTCCATGAACCGCCCGACCACGAGTCCGACGACGCCCAGCCCCAGCACCAGCAGGAAGGCCCAGAAGTCACCGAAATACGCGGCGAAACCCAGCGCCATCCCGGCCATCAAGCCCACCACAGCCCTGCTCATGACGCGCTCCTTCACTCAAGCGGACTGCACTGCCCCGGCTACTGGATCCGCTGCCGCTCTTCCCCTTCGTCCTCCTCGTCGGGGAGCTTCACATCGCTGACCATGATGTTGACTTCCACAACTTCCCGCCCCGCCATCCGCTCCACCGCGGCAATCACGTTCTCCCGCACCTCACCGGCCACGTCCGTGATGGAGACGCCGTAATCGACGACGATCTCCAGATCGATGGCCGCCTGCTTCTCTCCGACCTCGACACTGACCCCGCGCGTGGCGGACTTGCCACTGCCGGCACCGGGCATCCGCTCCCGCATGGATCCCATTGAGCGCGCGAATCCGCTGCCCAGGGCATAGACGCCGCGCACCTCGCGAGCCGCCATTCCGGCGATCTTCTCCACCACCACATCGGCGACCGTCGTCCGGCCACGAGAAGCGGGAGCGCCACTGCGCCTTGCGCCGGTGATCTCGGTCTCGGTCATCGGGATATTCCTCCCTCAGGGGCCCATCTAACCCTCTTTTCTGAACTTATATTCATATTAGAGCGCATTGCCCGAATCGGACACTGCGCCTGCGCGAGGCTCGGACAAGTCGCCTGAGAGAGGGTGCGAGGCCAGTGAAGACCGAAGCAGGGACGCAGGCGGTACGGCACCAGTTCGGCCTGGGCCGACTGCTCCCGCTGGGCGGGCCCGCCGACGGGGCATGGATCACCGAGCAAGCGGCCATCCAGGCCCTCAGGCGGGCCGCGAACGAGATTCCCGGCGTGCGGCTGGAGTCTGTGCGCATCGGGCCGGCGCCGCTCGAATCCGTGTCCGAGCCGGCCGTCCGTCCGCCGGCCAGCGCGCTGCCGCCGAGCCCGCTCAGGATCAAAGCCGCCTTCTCGGCACCACTCGGGGAGCCACTGCCCGAAACCGCCGACCAGTTGAGGAGCAGACTGCTGGACGCGGCCGCTCGACGGCTCGGCCTGGCGACCGTGGCAGCCGACCTGCGCGTCACGGATCTCCATGAGGTCCCGCAGACAGGTCCGGAGACGCGGACCGCTGCGGGATCCATGACGCGCACGCCGCAAAGCACAGCCGTGGCAAGGACCGCGGCCGCACGCAGCTCGCTCCCCGTGACCGGGGCGGGCTCCCCGCGACGGCCCGTCGGGGATCTGGCGGACGTCGCAGCGGGTGTTCCGGGCGTCGCCGGCCTCACCACCGTGCTGGGGAGCCGCCCGGTCAGGATGGAGGACCATGCCGACCCACCCGGCCGGCGTGTCGAGGTCCACCTCGCGGTCGCCCCCGGACACCATCCCCTGGAAGTCGCGCGCGCCGTCCGGGCCGCCGTGGCCAAGGCGGCGACCACCGACGCCCCGGGCCCGGTCACCGTTGCCGTCCTCATCACCGAGACAGCGGCTTGACCGGCCAGGCGTGGAGCACTCATCAGCGATCAGCAGATCCGCTTCACCGGCTGGAGTCGGTTCTGTCTGCCGACATGCACGCGGACCGCTCCGGAGGCCCCGTCTGACACGGTGTGAGACGCCTGCGGCGGGGTACCCGCCAGAAACTGAGGGCCTGCGCAGCAGCCGCTGACGGACGAATCCGAAGCAGACGCCTCCCAGCTCCGTTGTCGCGTGATGGGTCCGCAACCACGGAGGACGAAAAGCGCTGCCTGCGGCCCGTTCCCCAGCGGCTCCCGGGGCGGCGCCGAGCCAACCGGCCTTCTTCGGAGAGAGTTTCACCATCATGAGTAGTGACACCACGGTCCGCCCCCCGCCCTCGGAGGCGTCCGGAAGTGACTTCGCCCGCTTGTCGAGAAAGATCGCCGCCGCCGGGCTGCTGGGGCGCCGCCCCGGCTACTACACCCTGCGGACCATGGTGGTGGCCGGCCTCTACGTCGCCGGCTGGGCGGCCGTCGCACTCATCGGCGACAGCTGGTGGACCCTGGCGGTCGCCGCGTTCCTGGCCGTCGTGTTCGGCCAGGTCGCCCTGCTCGCCCATGACGCGGCGCACCGCCAGGTGTTCCGCCGGCGGCGGGCCAGCGAGGTGTCCGGACGGATCGCCGGTGCCGGTATCGGGATGGGCTACGGCTGGTGGCAGGACAAGCACACCCGCCACCACGCCAACCCCAACCACGAGGAACTCGACCCCGACCTCGACCCCGACCTGCTGGTCTGGTCCCAGGACCAGGCGCGGGCGGCCAAGGGGCTGCCCCGCCTGATCGGCCGCTGGCAGGCGTTCCTGTTCTTCCCGCTCCTGACCCTGGAGGGCTTCAACCTGCACGTGTCGAGCGTGAAGGCACTGGCCAATCGCTCACTCAAGCACCGAGGGCTCGACGGGACGCTGCTGTTCGGGCACTTCGTGCTCTACCTGACCGTGCTGCTGTGGCTGCTGCCGCCCGGCATGGCGATCGCCTTCCTCGCCGTCCACCAGTGCCTGTTCGGCGTCTACCTGGGCTCCCTCTTCGCGCCCAACCACAAGGGCATGCCGATCCTGGCAGGCGAGGACCGCCCGGACTTCCTCCGTCGCCAGGTGCTCACCTCACGCAACGTGCGCGGCGGCATGCTCACCGACATCGCACTGGGCGGGCTGAACCACCAGATCGAGCACCACCTGTTCCCCAGCATGCCCAGCCCCAACCTGCGCAGGGCCCGGACCATCGTGCGGCGCCACTGCCAGGAACTGGGTGTGGACTACGTGGAAACCGGGTTGGTCGCCTCCTACCGGTTGGCCCTCGCCAGTCTCCACCGTGCCGGAGCACCGCTCCGGCAGGCACGTGTCCCCATCTGAGAGACCCTGCCGGAGCCGTCGGAGGCCGTGATGTGGCCACCGTCGACACGCCCCGGTCCGCGCGGAGCACCGCGAAGAGCACGACGGCTGCAGTGGCGCGGCTGACCTCGCCCGCCGTCCGACACCGTTGCGCCGTCGAGCCCGGCGGTGATCCGTCAGCCCGGCGAACCGCGCCCGCTCCCGGTGTCGATGAGGATCTGTTCCGCCTGGCTGATGTTGTCCGCCCGGACCGCCTGAGCCATCGCGGTGCGGGCGGCGTCCGGTGCCGTGTCCGGCGGGACCACCAGGAGCGAGAAGATGTCCCGGTCGCCCCGGGTGATCAGGACCGTGTCGTCACCGACCGGGAAGGAATCGATGTGCACCACGCGGTCGTCCACGAGGATGCGCGTCGGGAGACCTTCCCAAGCTGCGGTGTCCAGCCCCACCCGGGTCACGGGGCCGAGGTGGGCGATGAGGGCACTCAGCAGCGCGGGCAGCTCGGCGCCCATGTCGCGCGAGCGCGGCCACCACGCACCATCGAGGACACCTTCACGTGATGCGGTCGTCTCCAGCCGGAGAAGCGCACAACCCGGCCGCACGGCCTCGTGGACACCGCTGGGCAGACGCCGGGGAACAGGAGGTGTATCCGAGCTGGTCATGAGGACCACCCGTCTGTAGGGCAGGTGCGACAACGGGACCGCCTCGCACCTGCCACGCTACTCTTGGTGCCACGCGCGCCGACGTCTCCGAAATCGCCCTCTACCGACCGGCCCCAGCCAGAACGGATCCAGCACACATGAGGCCGGGAAACCCCGTGAACACACGAGAACTACAGAGGAGTGTTTTCCCAGGCCAGGCGACCTGAAGCGAGCGTTTCAGCAGGTCGCAGGCCCGTTCGGAGAAAACTCCTAAAGCGGGTGTCGCAGGTTCGAATCCTGCCGGGGGCACCAGCCAAAAGGCCCCGGACCGATCATGGTCCGGGGCCTTTGACATCCACTTTTGACATCAACGCGGGCGATCACCCACGGCCGGGGCGCCTCTTCCGCAGCAGCCGGTCCATGTGGCTCATGGCCTCGCGCTGGGTGTCCTGCACGACGTGCGTGTAGACGTCCATGGTGATGCTGATCTGCGAGTGCCCCAGGATCTCCATCACGACGCGGGGAGCGACCCCGGCCGCGGTGAGGAGGGTCGCGGTGCCGTGCCGGGCGTCGTGCAGCCGGATGACGCGGAGGCCGGCGGACCGGGCGACGCGGGTGAAGGAGCGGTAGAGGTTGCGCGGCTCGACCGGGCGGCCGGCCCAGGCAGAGCCGAGCAGACGCGGCCCATGGCGTCCAGGTCGTTCGTTCGTACAGTGGCGCGCTCCACCTGGACGCCATGAACCGCGCCCGCTCCACGGTGTGTGGGTCGACGGCGGACGGGATGGGAGCTCGGGAGAGTGGTGGGTTGAGGTAGAGCGGGCCGCTTGTGCCGCGAATAGACAACGGGACACAGCGGTCCTTTGGACGGCGGGTTAGCCGCAGTGATGCGAGCCACCGGCAAGACTGATCGGCGAAGAGTGATCAAGGCACTGCGCCAGCCCATCCCCTTCTGTGAGAATCCCAGCACCGCACTCCTCGAAGATGACAAAGGTGGTTGACCTCATGAGATCGACTCGTGTGATCCTTGCTGTGGCCGCAGGCGCTCTTGCCCCGGCGCTGTTACTCGCTACGCCGTCCATGGCCGCCTCCATCGCCCCCGCAGTCACCGTCGCGACGGCCAGCTCGCCCTACGACGAGATGAGTGCGGACGACCTGCGGGTGGCGATATCCCGCATCCTCGCCGACCCCGACAGCGGCAAGCGCGTGATCCGGGAGGCGAACGCGCTCCTCGACAGCGGCACCGTGGAGGAGATGCGCGCTTGGCTGGAGACGGGCTACCCCCTCGCCCAGGCCGAGGACGACCGGGTCGCGCTCGCCAGGATTCTCGCCGACCCGGACAGCGGCAAGCGTGTCCTTGCGGAAGTCAACCAGCTTCTCGACAAAAACAACCCCCAGCAGACGCGCGCTTGGCTGGAGACGGGCTACCGACTGGCCCAGGCTGAGGACGACCGGGTCGCCATTTCCCGGCTCCTCGCCGACCCCAACATCAGCGACGCCCTGCGCGCAGCGGCCGGCGCTGCCCTCGACGACAACACCCCGGAAGCGCTGCGTCACTTCCTGGAGGTCGGCCAGTACGAAGTCGGCTAGGGCCTGTCCGGCGGATCATTGCCTGCGGCAGGTGAGCTCGGGCAGTGATCCACCGGACGCGACCAGGAAGGGGGCGTCAGACCATGGAGAACTTGGCGACGTACTCGTCGAAGGGCTCGATGCCGACTTCCGCACGGAGTTCGTCCATCCGCTCGGGCTCTTCACAGGGCCACGGAACCGGCGCCCCATCCTTCACGCCGGCGATCTGAGTTCCGTAGACCTGCTTGCGGCCCTCATTGAGGTTCATCTCACGGTTTCCTGCTTCGGGACTGTCGATGAGCCCGACCGCCCCGGCGCGTGACATCAGCAGCTGACACCAACAGACACGAACCATCCCGGTCACTGCCGAATCTCGACGGACCTCCAGCCTGCGGTCAACGGCGAAGATTCGTGGCTGATCAATGCCTGTGACCGACCTGATAAGGATGAGGTCCTGAGGTGCGGTACAGCAGCGAAGTACAGCAACCGCAGCAACCGGCCCCGTCCCGTAGCGTCCTTGTAGACCCGAAGTGCGGCCTGTATGACCGTCACTGACCGATCTATCTAGAGCTACGGATCAGAAGGCTTTGACATCCATGGCTGACATCAACGACGCCGGACGGGGGCGTACACCAGCGTCCCTGTCCGGCCGTCGCACCAGTCGGCTGCAGCAGCCGGAGCGGAGCCGGATCGAACTCCTAAAGCGGGTGTCGCAGGTTCGAATCCTGCCGGGGACACAGAGAAGTAGCAGGTCAGAAGCCCTGTCGTCCTAGCGGGCGGCAGGGCTTTCGTTCTCGCGGCACACATGAGTCGCCAGCGAGGGGAGCCATGACACAACTCCCCTGGACCGTCACACTCCACCCTGCCGATCCCCTACGAGCCCAGTCTCGTAGGCGACGATCACGAGCTGGGCACGGTCGCGCGCACGCAGCTTGGCAAGCAGGCGCCCGATGTGGGTCTTGACCGTGGCCAGGCTCAGGTGGAGGTGCGCTGCGATCTCGGTGTTGGACAAACCCCGCGCGATCAGGCCAAGCACCTCCAACTCCCGGTCGGTGACCCCGTCCAGCGAGCGGCTGGGCGGGCGCACAGGTTCCGGACGGCGGGCGAACTCCGCTATCAGGCGGCGGGTCACCGAAGGAGCGAGCAGTGCCTCGCCCGCGGCGACGACGCCGACGGCGGTGAGGACCTCGGTCGGCGGGGTGTCCTTGAGTAGAAAGCCCGCGGCGCCGGCACGCAGGGCGGCGTAGACGTACTCGTCGAGGTCGAAGGTGGTGAGGATGAGGACTCGGACGCCGGACAGGGCCGGGTCCGAGCAGATCTGCCGGGTCGCCTCGATGCCGTCGAGGTCCGGCATGCGTACGTCCATCAGCACGACGTCCGGCCGTTCGCGGCGGGCGAGTTCGACGGCCTCCGCTCCGTTCGCGGCCTCGCCCACGGCCGTCATGCCGGGCGTGTGGTCGACGAGGACCCGGAAGCTGCCGCGCACCATCGCCTGGTCGTCCACGATCAGTACCCGGACGGGGGACACGTGGGTCATGGTCGTTGGTTCCCTTCGGCGGGCAGGCGGACGGACACCGCGAAGCCGCCCTCCGGCCGGGGCCCCGCCTCGAAGCTGCCGCCGTATATCATCGCCCGCTCCCGCATTCCCAACAGGCCATGCCCCCCTGGCAGTTCGCCAACGGCCTGCCCAGGCGTGGACGGTGGCCCCTCGTCCATGATGTCAATGCGTATCTCTCGCGCATCCGCCTCGACCGTGACCTGGCAGCGGGTCGGAGCGGCGTGCCGGACCGCGTTGGTGAGGGCCTCCTGGACGATCCGGTAGATGGTCAGCTGTGTCCCCTCGGCCAGGCCCTCCGTGGCGCGGACCGTGAGGTCGACATCCACCCCTGCCCGCTGTGCCTCCGCAGCGAGCGAGCCGAGGCCCTCGAGATCCGGTACGGGGCCCAGGGGCGCGCCCTGGGTGCGCAGCACTCCGAGCGTGCGTCGCATCTCGGCCAGCGCGGAGCGGCTGGTTTCCTCGATGACCTTGAGGGCGGCCCGCGCCTCCCGCGGGTCGGTCTCTGCCACATGTCCGGCGACGCCCGCCTTGACGGCGATCAGGCTGAGGTTGTGCGAGACGATGTCGTGCAGCTCACGGGCGATCCGCAGACGCTCCTCGTCCAGTGCGCGCTCCGACCGGCGCCGCTGTTCCCGGGCGGCCTCGGCCCGGCGGCCGCGCACGGTGAACCCCACTCCCCAGGCCCCGCCGATCACCAGGAACACGAGCCCGGCCCCCCCGACGGCGCCCCGCCAGTCCTCGGCGGGAGTGACCACCGCCTCGCCGAGGTAGACGACACCGCACGCAACCGGGAGCGCCACCGCGACTGCGAGCACAGACCGGCGGGCGGGCTCGGCCAGTCCGACGAGGTAGGCCGCGAGCCCGGCGGCGGCGTACGGCTCACGGGGGATGTCGAGGAGCGATGCCGTGGCCAGGGCGGCCAGCACGGCCACCAGGACCGCGAGCGGCCAACGGCGGCGTACGGCGATCGGCAGCCCGACCGCGGCGGCGATCAGACAGCCGAGCCAGGGTGGTCCTGTGTAGACGGGCTGTCCGTCGTCGGCGGTCAGCCGGGCGAAGCCGACGTACACGGCGGTCAGGGCCAGGGCCACGCTGAGGTCGAGGGCGTAGAGATGGCGCTGCCCCTGGGACTTCATGGCCCGACCGTACCGGTAAGTGTGCACTCAGCCGGCCTGTCCCAGCAGCACCATCAGCCCGAGCGTCACCAGGGTCAGCGGCACCCAGCGCAGCACCGCCGTCCGCCTGGGGCGGGGCGCTTCGCACAACAGCGCCAGGCCCAGCGGCACCAGTGCCGCGCACAGTCCGGCCAGGGCCACCAGCGACACTGGCGTGGTCCCCTTGAGTACGCCGAGGGGCAGTGCCGAGGTGAGGCCGAGTGCGACAGCGCGGACCGGACCGAGCACCCGGGTACGCCACGCACCGAGGGCAAGGACGACCCACCCGGCGAGGATCGCGAGGTTCAGCGTGGCGAAGACGTGGAAGGCCCCGTAGCCGGCGGAGACCGCTTCGGTGGCGGGCCCGACACCCTGGGAACGCACCAGCTGAAAGGCAAGATGGTCCACCCCCGCGTGAAAGGCGCGGGCGAACAGTCCGAACATGACCAGTACCCCGCCCCACAGTCCCCAGCCGGCGCTGCGGGCCCCGACGCGTGCGGCCACCACGGCCACGGCGGGCCAGAGCAGCACGCTACCCGCCGCAAAGAGGCCGTACGCGGTGGCCACAAGGGCGGGGTGCCGCTCGTACGCGGCGAGTTGATCAGGGTAGAAGAAATGGAAACGGGCCCGCAGCAACGCTCCGGCCAGCATCAGCGGTGGGCCGAGCACCATGGCAATGCCGCCCACCCAACGTCCCGGGAAGCCGGTGGCCTCCCACTGCTCCACAGGCAGTGCGTCATGCAGTCGGGCGCTGGTCGTTGTGACCGGGGTGGCCATGGATGTCGTCGGGTTCGTCATGCCGACGACGATGCCTTCGCCATCCCTGCGGGGCGTCGGACCAGGAACTGAACTGCAGGGTCAGACCTGGGTATGACCCTTCGGGCCGCCTGAACAGGCACCGCCTCCGCCCCGCTGCATGGGCAACTGACGTCTTGCCAGGAAGGCATCCCTGCAGAACACATTCGGCACACACGAGGACGGGAAGCCCCGCGAACATGTGAGAACTACGGAGGGGTGTCTTCCCAGGCCATGCACACCATGCCCGACGTTTCCGCAGGTCAGGGCCCCGCCCAGGAAAAGCTCCTGAAGCGGGTGCCGCAGGTTCGAATCCTGCCGGGGGCACCGCGCGTCACCGCCCTGACCTGGAGTTTCTCCCCCAGGGAGGGCTCTTGTTCGGCCTCGGACTCCCCGTCCGGGGCCGTTTGCGTGAGCGGACGGACATTCCGCCACCGCCGGTAGGAGACCTGGGGTCGGGGGTGCGTGACGCCTTCCCCATCCACCTCCGGGAGGGGCGAGCGGGTGAAGGAGCGGTACGTCGCGCGGCTCGACCGGGCTCCCGATGCCGCGACAACCCGCACGGCCGTCTCAGTCCCGTGCCGCCCCGGCCAGGGACAGGTCCCAGTACGCGGCGTACCGGCCGGCGCGTCGCAGCAACTCCTCGTGGCTGCCCTGTTCGACCACCCGCCCGGCGTCCAGGAAGGCGACGCGGTCGGCCCGGCGCACGGTTGCCATGCGGTGCGCCACCAGCACCACCGTCCGGCCCGCCATCAGCTCCTCGATGCCGGCGTGCACGGCTGCCTCGTTCACCGGGTCCAGGGCCGAAGTGACCTCGTCGAGCAGCACGATCGGCGCGTCCTTCAGCAGCGCGCGGGCGATGGAGACGCGCTGCCGCTCGCCGCCCGACAGCAGCGCCCCGCCCTCGCCCACGTCCGCCGACCAGCCGCCGGGCAGCCGCTCGATCACCTCGTCGAGACGGGCCGCGGCGGCCGCGGCCCGTACCTCGGCGTCGGTGGCGTCCGGGCGGCCGAGGCGCACGTTCTCCTCGATCGTGCCGTCGAAGAGGTAGACGTCCTGGAAGACGATGGCGATCCGCGCCATCAGCGCCGCGGTGTCCATCTCCCGTACGTCCACGCCGCCGATCCGCACGGCGCCCGCGTCGACGTCGTGGAAGCGGGCGAGCAGTTGCAGCAGCGTCGTCTTGCCCGCGCCCGACGGCCCGACGACGGCGAGCCGCCGGCCCTCGGGTACGGACAGCGTGACCCCGTCGGCGACCGCGCGGTCGCCGTGCCGGAAGGTGACCGCGTCGAACTCGATGTCGTGGCGGGACGGTTCGCGCGGCGCGCGGGGCTCCGGCAGCGGCTTGGTGTTGAGGACGTCGTCGAGGCGGGTGAGTTCGGCGCGGGCGGCGCGGATGCCGCCGCTCATCTCGGCGAGGGACAGCAGCGGGTCGGCGCAGCGGGCGGCGAGCACCAGGACCGCGAGCACCTCGGCCGCGCCGATGTCCCCGCCGAGGGCGAGGTACGCGCCGAGTGCGAGCAGCGCGGTGAACACCGCCTGCACGGTGACCGCGAGCCCCAGCACCCCTGGCAGCGCCGCAAGGGTGGAGCGACGCGCGGCGCGGCGCAGTTCCTCCAGGGAGTCGTCCAGCAGAACGAACCGCTCGCCGGTGCGGCCGCCGGCGCGCAGCACCGGCTGGGCCTGGAGGTACTCGATGACGCGGCCGGTGGCCGCGCGCTCGCGTTCCACGCGCTCCGTGTCGGTCGCCGTCGTCGCGCGGGCCGCGCGCAGCTGGACCGCGGCCACCAGCGGCACGGCGGCCAGGCCGGCGAGCCCCAGCTGCCAGTTGACGGCGAGCATCACGGCGACGATCGTCAGCGGTGTCACGAGGGCGGAGATGAACGGCGCCAGCAGGTGCGCGATCACGCTCATCGCCTGCAACACGCCCTGGCTGGCGAGGACGGACACCTCGCCGGTGCGGCCGGGTCGATACCAGCCGATGGGCAGCCGGGCGAGGTGTTCGCCGAGGCGCTCGTACATGCCGTGCAGCATCGTCGTGCCCACGCGGAAACCGGAACGGTCGCTGACGTACCGCAGCACCGCGTAGACCGCGACCGCCGCGCCGAAGGCGGCCAGCCAGGGCCGGGCGTCCTCGGGTGTGCTGCCGAACAGCGCGCGCAGCACGGGCACCAGCAGGGCGTACGACAGTCCCTCGGCGAGGGCGGTCGCCGTCATCAGGGCGATGGTGCGGCGCACCGGCCCGGCGTACTCGCGGCCGAGCACACGCAGCAGCGTGCTGATCATCGGGCCTCTTCCCCTTCCATGGCACCGGCTTTCCCGGCAACCGCTTCCACGGCACCGGCCTCCACGGCACCGGCGTGGATCTTCCAGAATTCGGCGAACGCGCCGTTTCGCGCGAGGAGTTCCGCGGTCGTGCCCCGCTCCACGATCTCGCCGTCGCGCAGCATCACGACGGTGTCGGCGTCGGCGATCGTCTCCAGGCGGTGGGCGATGACCAGCGTCGTCCGCTTCTGACGGGTCTGCGCCAGTGCCGCGCGCACCGCCTGCTCGGTCTGCGGGTCGGCGAAGGCGGTGGCCTCGTCGAGGACCAGGACGGGGGTGTCCGCGAGCAGGGCGCGGGCGATCGAGACGCGCTGCGCCTCGCCGCCGGAGAGGCGGGCGTCCTCGCCGATCACCGAGTCGTAGCCCCGGGGCAGTTCGAGGATGCGGTCATGGATGCTCGCCCGGCGGGCGGCGCGGACGACGGCGTCGCGGTCGGCGTGCGGGACGGCGAGGGCGATGTTGTCCGCGACCGAGGCGCGCAGCAGCCGGACGTCCTGGAAGACGAAGGACACCCGCCGGTACAGCTCCTGGCTGCCCACCTCGCGCAGGTCGACGCCGCCGAGGAGCACGGAGCCGTGCGTCGGGTCGTAGAACCGCGTCAGCAGTTGCACCAGTGTGGACTTGCCGCTGCCGGACGGCCCGACGACGGCCGTGGTCGTCCCCGGCTCCAGCACCAGGTCGATACCGCGCAGCACCTCGCGCCCGGCCGCGGCCCCCTCGTACCCGAAGCGGACGTCCCGCAGCTCCACCCGGTGTCCCTCGGGCGTCACCGGCCGTACGGGCTCGGGCAGCGGCGGCTCGGCGAGTACGTCCCGGATGCGGCCGACGGCGCGCCGCGCGGCCTGTAGGTCGTCGAAGCCGTGCCCGAGCGCTGCCACGGGCGCGGTCAGCCCGAGGCCGAGAAGCAGGAAAGGCAGCAGGTCCGCCGGGGCGAGCCCGCCCCCGGTGATCCGGTACGCGCCGCCGATCAGCACCGCAAGGAGCACGAACGGCGGCGACAGCGCCACCTGCATCCCGGCGGCGGGCCCGGAAAGACCGCGCACCATCCGGTAGAAGCTCCGGGTGAAGTCGCCCACCGCGGTACGGAACGTGCCGTGCGCCCGCTCCGACCCGCCGAACGCCTTCACCACCGCGATGCCCTGCACGAACTCGACCACCGACGCCGAGATCCGCCCCATCGCGGCGTCGAACTCCTTCTGCTCGCGCAGCCGCGTGGGGGTCATCATCAGCGGCACCAGCGCGACCGCCAGCAGCACGGGGATCAGCGTGATCAGCGTCAGCCGCCAGTCCACGGTGAGGAGGTAGCCGAGCGAGACCAGCGGCACCACGAAGGCGGAGACCAGCTCGCCCGGCGTGTGGGCGATGAACGGGTGCACGGCGCTGACGTCCTCGCCCACCAGCTTCGCCAGCTCCCCGGTGCGCCGCCGCGCCAGCCGGCCGATCGGCACCCGCCCGAGCCGGGCGGCGAGTCGCCGGCGCAGCGCCAGCTGCACCCGGGTGTCGAGGAGGTGTCCGACGCCGGACGAGGCGGCCGTGAACAGCAGCCGTACGAGCAGCCCTGCCGCGCCCGCGATCACGACGTCGCGCACGTGCCCCTCGTCGGCCGGCCCCGGCGCCAGCAGCGTACGGCCGAGCTCGACGACCGCGAGCAGCGGCGCCAGGCCGGCGACAGCGCCGATGATCTGCAGGACGACGACGGCGGTGAAGCCGCCCGCGTACGGGCGCAGCAGACGGGCCACGCTCGGTGGTGGCGGCGCGGTGGTTCCGGTGGAGGTCATGCGCTCACCTTCGCCGCGGCTGCGGCCCGCTGGATTGAAGAAATGTTCCGTCCGGGTGTTCCGTCCGGGCGGGCCCGTAGCATGGACGCATGTCAACTGCCGTGCGCCAGCGTGCCGTTGCCCCCGTGTGGGAGGTCACACGCCCGGCCCGGCCCGGCCGCGTACCCGGCGTCGTCCTGGCGGGGATGCGCGACCGCGGCCCGGCTCCGGTCGACCACCGGCTCGACCCGCATCCCGTGCTGACGGTGGCGCTGGCCTGCGGTGAGGCGGCGCTCGGCATCGACGAGTCGACGGGGCGGCAGCACCGCGGCAGCCTTGTCACCGGGCTGGGGTTCGGCGTCGGCGGTGCGGCGCGGGTGCGGGCCGCGAACGTCGAGTGGATGCAGGTGCGCCTGTCCCCCGCCATCGCGCGCGCCGTGCTGGGCGTGGGCCCCGCTGAGCTGGAGAGCTCCGTGGTGCCCCTGGACGACCTGTGGGGAGAGCGGCGGGCGGCCCGGCTGCGCGAGCGGCTGGCCCAGGCCGCCTCGTGGGAGGAGCGCTTCACACTCGTCGAAGCGTTCCTCGCCCGGCTGTCCGCCGCGGGGCCCGCCATCGAGCCGGAGCTGGCCTGGGCCTGGGACCGTATCGTCGCCGGGCACGGCCAGGTGCGGGTCGAGGGGCTGGCCGACGAGCTGGGCTGGAGCCGCAAGCGCCTGTGGTCCCGCTTTCACGCGCAGCTCGGCCTGCCGCCCAAGCGCGCCGTGAAGCTCGTCCGCTTCGACTGGGCCGCCACCCGCCTGGCCGGGGGCCAGGAGGCGGCCAGGGTCGCGGCCGACTGCGGCTACGCCGACCAGTCGCATCTGCACCGGGACGTCGTGGCGTTCACCGGAGTGACCCCCGCGACCGTGGCCGGCCAGTCGCTCGTCGCGACGGCCGACCTGGCGTGGGTGGACCACGTGCCGCGTCTCTCGGCACGCCGGGTCGATGCCCCGGCCTCCCGTTTCGACGGGCCGCACCGGCCACCGCCGCCCACCGGCGGAGACACCCGAGGTGGACGACTTCCCGGGCGGAGTACGGATGTACGGTCCCGTCACCGGCGCCGGCGGCCCGTGCGCGCCGCCGATGCGGGTGAGTCCGGCTGACGGCGGCTTCCGGGCGTCGCGCACGAAGGACCGACCGGCTTCGGCCACGGCGGCGGCCGGCGATCACACCAGATGGTGCTGACCGGCAAGGACGTCACGGGCGCCCACGCCTTCCGTACCCCTGCGCGAGCTGCCGCTTCCGGTTGCGGCCGACGTACGGTTGAAGTACCGAGGGCACCACGCACTCCGGCCGCCCCGCCGGGTCGTCCTCGGCGAGAGATGAACCCCGGGCCGCCCCAGTGGTCGGCGCGGAGACGGGTCGGCATCATGTCCGCCGCGATCGAAGCAACTCCGCGCAAGATCCGCATGGCGGGAACCGCGCTGAGCACCCGTGCAGGTCCGCGGCCTTCCCGAGGGGAGGCGTGATGGCCTTTTCCCGGCTGGACATCCATCGGCGGAACCGAGGTGAGCGGACGCTCGTCACGCTTGCCGGCGACATCGGGCCGGCCACGACGCCGCTGCTGCGGGCCGCGGTGGAGCAGTGTCTGCTGGACGGTGTCACCGTGATCGACATCGACCTGACCACGGTCGGCTCCTGCGACGCCAGGGGCTTGGACGTCCTCCTGTCGGCATCACGGCGCGCCAGTCGGGTCCACGCCCGCCTGCGGCTGCACCATCCGTGCGCGCAGATCGCCCGGCTCC
The DNA here is from genome assembly GCF_026008495.1 of Streptomyces sp. A012304. Classification (GTDB taxonomy): domain Bacteria; phylum Actinomycetota; class Actinomycetes; order Streptomycetales; family Streptomycetaceae; genus Streptomyces. Next base: position 8,808 of record NZ_BQUN01000073.1, on the reverse strand, counting down.
TCGATGCCACCGGATCGACTTCGCTGCTCCTCACGGAGCCCGCGAGTCCCGTGCCGCCCGCCGCGTCCGGCGACCTCATGAGTACCGCGACACGGGCGCCCGAGGACCCCGCCCGTCGGCCGGATCCGGCGGTCCTCAGGGACGGGATCCGCCTTCGCCGGCTGACCCGCTGGCAGGCGGAGGACATGCGCGAGGACATCGCGGACCTGGCTGCGGAGTCCGTCGCGGGCACCGCCGGCGAGGCGTACCACGACCGCGGAGACTTCCTGCGCCGCTTGGCGGTCACCGCCCACCGCCCCGGCTTCGCCCTCCTGGTCGCGGAGACGACGGTGCTGGTCGGTTGCGCCTTCGGTTATCCGGTGGACCCTGACGGCTCCGGCCGCCGGTGGTTCGACGGAACGCTCCAGGAGATCGTCCAGCGGCTCACCTCCCGCGCGCGGTTCGTGGTCCTCACCCAGGTCGTGGCCCATCCGCACGCTCAGCACCGCGATATCGCCCGCCGCCTGCAACAGCGTCTGCTCACAGACCTGCGCTCCTCCCTCGGGGTCACCCTGCTGCATCCCGCCGATCAGGCAGGACAAGCCGCTTTCTCGTCGTGGGGCTGGCGGAACATGGGCGAGGTCGTCGGGCTGCCCGGCCCCGTGGCCCCCTGCGTGTTGACCCTGTCTGTCGAAGGACAGCCCTTGGCGCGCCGATGAGGTGGCAGAGGAGCACCCGGCCGACGGTCGTACCGGCCGGGCGGTGACGCCACCGAAAGTACGGCGCCAGGTGACGGACACTCCTACAACTGCTGGTGATCCCCCCGGACGAGCCGGCGCCTCACTCCGGCGGCACCTGCGCGCTCGCGGTGTCGATGAGGATCTGATTCGCCTGGATGACGTTGTCGGCCCGGACGGCCTGAGCCATCGCGGCGCGGGCGGCCTCGGGCGCTGTGTCCGGCGGAACCACCAGCAGCGAGAAGATGTCCTGGTCACTCCGGGTGATCAGCACGGTGTCGTCGCCCAGCGGAAAGGAGTCGATGTGCACCACCCGGTCGTCGACGACGATCCGCGTCGGAAGCCCTTCCCAGGCCGTGGTGTCCAGCCCGACGCGCGTGACGGGGCCGAGATGACCGGTGAGGGCGCTCAGCAGCGCGGGCAGCTCGGCACCGATGTCCCGCGACCGCGGCCACCACGCACCGTCGAGGACGCCTTCGCGCGACTCCGTGGTCTCCAGCCGGAGCAGCGCACACCCCGGCTGTACGGCCGTGTGAACGCCACTGGGCAGACCCCGGGAAACAGGCAGTGCATCGGAGCCGGTCATGAGGATCACCCGTCTTCGGGAATCGGTGCGATCACGGGACTCGCTCGCCTTTACACGCTACTCCTTCGTGCCACGGGCGCCGCCGATTGCGGGAGGGCGGCCTGTCTTCGTGTTCGACTCCGAGGAGAAGGCAGCCGGTCTGCACGGGCACAAGTACGCCATCGACGCCGTTCTGGCGGCCGTTGCCGGGCGGGGAGCCGCGCAGGGAACTCAGACATCCGTCCTCACCTCCGGCACCGACGACATGTATCGACTCCTCACGGTGGAGATCGACCTCGGCCAGATCTGACGCCGCGCTGCTGAGGAACGCCGCCGCCAGCGGCAGCGTGATGCCGGTGGCCGAGGGCGGAGGGGCCTTCGACGCCGACCGCCGCATCGGCATTCCCGCCGTCCGGACGCAGGGACGCGGCGCCGCCCACCCCCATCCGCAGGCTTGACAACACCTCGCTCAAGTTTTATTCAGGCAAGTAGGCAACCTGCTCGGAATCCGCAGTTCACAGCGGCGGAGGCGCCGGGAGTGGAGTCCGCGGTCGCGGCCGGGGCATCAGCTCGGCAGGGTCCGGATCAGGAGGGTGAGTCCAGATGGCGCGTTCGGTCGGGATCGATCTCGGGACGACGAACTCGGTGGTCTCGGTCCTCGAGGGCGGAGAGCCCACCGTGATCACCAACACGGAGGGCGCGAGGACCACTCCGTCGGTCGTCGCCTTCGCCAAGAACGGCGAGGTCCTCGTCGGTGAGGTCGCCAAGCGGCAGGCCGTGACGAACGTGGAGCGCACCGCGCGCTCCGTCAAGCGGCACGTGGGCGATCACGGCTGGCGGTTCCCGCAGCAGGGAGACGTCGACGGCAGGCGGTACACCGCGCAGGAGATCTCCGCCCGGGTGCTGATGAAGCTGAAGCGGGACGCGGAGGCGTACCTGGGCGAGGACGTCACGGACGCGGTGATCACCGTGCCGGCGTACTTCGACGACAGTCAGCGGCAGGCCACGAAGGAGGCCGGTGAGATCGCGGGCCTGAACGTGCTGCGGATCGTCAACGAGCCGACGGCGGCGGCGCTGGCGTACGGGCTGGACAAGGAGAACGACCAGACGGTCCTCGTCTTCGACCTGGGCGGCGGCACCTTCGACGTGTCGCTGCTGGAGATGGGCGAGGGTGTCATCGAGGTGAAGGCCACCAACGGCGACACCCGCCTCGGTGGTGACGACTGGGACCAGCGGGTCGTCGACCACCTGGTCCAGCGGTTCAAGAACAACTACGGCGTGGACCTGGCCAAGGACAAGATGGCGGTGCAGCGGCTGCGGGAGGCGGCCGAGAAGGCGAAGATGGAGCTGTCCAGCTCCTCCGAGACCACGATCAACCTTCCCTACGTCACCGCGTCCGCGGAGGGCCCGCTCCATCTGGACGAGAAGCTGACCCGGGCGCAGTTCCAGCAGCTCACGGCCGACCTGCTGGAGCGCTGCAAGGGCCCGTTCCACCAGGCGGTCAAGGACGCCGGGATCAAGGTGTCCGACATCGACCACGTGATCCTGGTGGGCGGCTCGACCCGGATGCCGGCGGTGACCGAGCTGGTGCGGGAGCTCACCGGCAAGGACCCGCACAAGGGCGTGAACCCCGACGAGGTCGTGGCGGTCGGCGCCTCGCTCCAGGCGGGCGTGCTGAAGGGTGAGGTCAAGGACGTCCTGCTGCTGGACGTCACCCCGCTGTCCCTGGGCATCGAGACGAAGGGCGGCATCATGACCAAGCTCATCGAGCGCAACACCACGATCCCGACCAAGCGGTCCGAGATCTTCACCACGGCCGAGGACAACCAGCCGTCCGTGCAGATCCAGGTCTACCAGGGCGAGCGCGAGATCGCGGCGTACAACAAGAAGCTCGGCATGTTCGAGCTGACCGGTCTGCCGCCGGCGCCGCGCGGCGTCCCGCAGATCGAGGTGTCCTTCGACATCGACGCCAACGGCATCATGCACGTGACCGCGAAGGACCTCGGCACCGGCCGGGAACAGAAGATGACCGTCACCGGCGGCTCGGCACTGCCCAAGGACGACATCGACCGCATGGTCCGCGAGGCGGAGCAGCACGCCGAGGAGGACCGCAGGCGGCGCGAGGCCGCGGAGGTCCGCAACCAGGCCGAGCAGCTCGTCTACTCGACCGAGAAGCTGCTGCGCGACAACCCCGACACCGTCCCGGCGGACGCGCGGAGCGAGACCGAGTCGGCGCTGGCCGACCTGAAGGAGAAGCTGAAGGGCGAGGACGCGACGGAGATCCGCCGGTCCATGGAGCGTGCGGCCGAGGCGGCGCAGAAGATCGGCACGGCGATGTACGAGAGGGCACGCGCCGAGGGCGCCGACGCGTCCGGTACCGGGGCGCAGGCCGGGACGGGGTCCGCCACCGCCGACGGCGACGAGGTGGTGGACGCCGAGATCGTCGACGACGACAAGCCGGAGGCGGGCTGACGATGGAGAACGGCCGACCGCAGGGCACGGACCCCAGCGGGCTGCGGCGTCTGCTGGAGGAACGCACGGCCGACCTCCAACGGGTGAAGGCCGAGTACGACAACTACCGCAAGCGGGTGCGCCGGGACCGGCTGGCCGTGGGGGAGATCGCGGTGGCGAACGTCCTGCGCACCCTGCTGCCCGCACTGGACGCCGTCGACCGCGCCCGCGCCCACGAGCCGCTGACACCGGGCCTGAAGGAGATCGGCGACACCCTGCGGACCGGGCTCGGCTCCCTGGGCCTCGAGGCGTTCGGGGAGGTCGGCGACCCCTTCGACCCGACGTGGCACGACGCCGTCACCCAGCACGTCTCCCCGGGCGCCGACCGGCTGGTCTGCACCCGGGTGCTGCGCCGCGGCTACCGGCTCGGTGACCAACTGCTGCGTCCGGCTCACGTCGAGGTCACCGGGCCGCCGCCGCCCGCCAGGAACCCGCGCGGCGAGGAGCCACGCGGCTCGGACCGGCGGGAACAGCGGCCGGGTGATCAGAGCGGCAGTGCGCCGCGGAACGCCCCGTGCCCCACGTCCGCGGCGGTGAGCGCCAGCCAGCCGTGGCCGCGTACCCGGGTGCTCGGGCCGACCTCGCCCGGGTCGATGGAGAGGTGAGCGCAGGCCGTCTCCGCGCGGGCCGTGCCCGCGTTCGGCGGCTGGTCGTCGTACTCGGGGTCGTACTCCGGGTCCTCGGTGGCGAGGGTCTCCCAGGGCAGCGGGTCGCCCTCCCATTCGGGGTCGTCCTCGGCGGTGTACCGGCGGATCACCCGGCCCGCCTCGGCGACCAGCCACAGGTCGGAGCCGCCGGCGGTGTCCACGTAGAAGAGCTGGGCCTGGCCGCAGTGCGCGCTGACCCGCTCGACGGCCTCGATCATGCCGTCCCAGGGCTCGCCGAGGACGTGCGGGAGCGGGCCGTGGACGAGTCGCCAGCCGTCCAGTTCGGGCGTGATGAAGACCCGCCCCGCGCTGATGCGGGTGCCGTCGGGCCGGATCACGACGACCGTGCTGTGGGCGCCCTCCGACGCCGCCCGGCCGGCCCGGACCGTGATGGGCCGCCGATCGTGCAGCCCGAGCGCCTCGAACACCCCCTCGTACGTCGCTCCGGGCACGGCCAGGAACCAGCCGCACAGGTCCAGCGACGGCAGGGACGGCGTCTCGTGCGGGATCTTCACCCGGATCAGCCGCTCGATCATCGCCCGGTCGCGCGCGTCGAGGGCGTCGAGGCCGCCGCCCGCCACCAGCGCCGCCATCGCTCCCCGCCGCGTCCTCGGGGACTCGGCCGGGTCGCGGCGCAGCGCGCGCAGCCGGTCCCCGCGGGACTCGACGAGCCGCCGGGCGTAGTCCGCGGCCCGGTGGGGGACGCCCCGCCCGCGCGCGTACGTCTCCACCAGGGCCCGCAGCCCGGCCTCGGACTCCACCCGCAGCCGGTACAGGCCCATGAAGCCGTTGCTGGACAGCTGCCGGTCGGGGTCGGCCGCGGCGGCCGCGTACTGCGCCGCCGACCGCTCGTCGAAGACCTCCAGGAACCGGCCCGCCTGCCAGGCCGACAGCTGTTCCCGGCGCCGGGCCGCGACGACCAGGTCGAAGGCCGGAGGGCCGATGCGCCGCAGCACCCGCATGACCGGCTCCAGCTGAGGGGTGCTCTTCGCCCCGGCGACGCTTCCCAGCAGGGCGGGCACCACGGTGTCCGCCGACAGCTCCGCCAGCCGCTCCACGGCGGACTCGGCGCGGGAGGCGTCCCCGCTCCCCAGGTCCTCGATCAGCGATTCGATCTTCATACGGCAGGACAGTAGAGGACGCGGGAGGACGGCAGCGGACGGTGGAGGACAGCACAGTGGAGGACGGTGGGGAACGGCCGTCCGGTCACGGCGTGCGCGGCGGCGCGGCACCCGTCGTCAGTCCCCTCCGCCGCCGAAGTCGAGGCCGAGGTCGAGGTCGAGGTCGGCGTCCATGTCGTCGCGGGGTCCGCCCCCGCGGTTCGCGGACGGCTGCCCGTCGGCCGGTGGCGGCGCGGCCGGGCGGAGCGCGCCGGCACCGATCCACCACACGACCTCCTGCCGCTCCCCGGCCAGCGCCCGTCGGACCGTGTTCCGGCAGCGGCGGGTGAACCGGCGCCAGGGGCGGGCGTGGTCGGGCGGCCAGAGGGCCGCGAGGAGGGAGAAGGCGGCCCAGAAGGCCGTCCAGGCGAGGATCCAGTTGGCGGGTTCGCCGGACAGGCCGGGGACGCCGTGGCCGAGCGCCATGGCGTGCATGCCCAGGCCGAAGGACATGACATAGGCGGCGATCAGCGCGGCGACGCGGTAGCCGCCGAAGTAGTGGTCCTTCAGGCCGGGGCGGCGCTCGTCGAGAGCCCGCTGGAACGGCAGGAAGCGCGCCATGGTGAGCAGCTCGTACAGGGTGACGCCCGGCTCGTCGCGCACCCCGGCGAGCAGGGCCGCCGGGACCGGATCCGCCGGCGCCTCCCGCTCCCCCGCCGCGATGGTGAGCCGGCCCTCGCGGGAGACCTCGAGGTGACCGTCGCGCACGAGGAGCCGTACGGCGATCTCCGCCGGGTACCTCTCACGCAGCGGGAGGGCGAAGTGGTCGTCGCCGCCGCCGAGCCACCAGGCCGCCAGGAACAGGTCGAGGTCCGTGCCCCGCAGCCGGCGCAGCAGCCGGCGGTCCTCCCGGGTGCGCACCATCCGGATCCCGCCCAGGACGACGTTGAACACGGCGAAGCCGAGCAGCCAGCCGTAGATCACCCCGTCGGCCTCACCGCTCATCCCCCCGCCCCTCTCCTCGGGCGATTGATTCCCGCCGCGGGGCGTGTTCATGTCCCTTTTCCCGCACAGGTGTCCACGGCCGGGACGCCAGGGCCAGGGTCACGGTCACCACGACCGACGCGAGGGCCATCACGGTCATCGCGGTGGCCGGGGAGGTGAGTTGGGCGACGGCGCCCGCGAGGGACGCGCTGACGCCCTGGAGGGTGAGCATCCCGGCCGAGTGCAGCCCCAGGGCGTGGCCGCTGAGTCCGGACGGGGTGAGGGCCATCAGGCGCTCCTGCTGGACCAGGCTCGCGCCGAAGCCGACGGAGGCGAGGGCGGCGCAGCACGCGGCCACCGGCAGCGTCGGGCGCAGGGCGAAGAAGACGTACGGCGTGGCCAGGAGCAGCAGCAGGGGTGTGGCCGCGCGGGTACGGACGGCGGGCGGCAGCAGACGGCCGACGGTGAGGTCGCCGACCAGCATGCCCAGCGCCGCGCACGCGAACAGGGTTCCCGCGGCGGCCGGGTCGTACGGCACGAACAGGGCCTCGCAGCCGACGATCAGGCCGTTGGGCAGCCACAGGCCCAGGTAGAGCAGGCGGCGCGGGCGGGAGGACCACAGCAGGGCGTTGGTGCGCCAGGTCGCCGCGGCCGAGGGGCGTCCGGCGGTGCGGGGCGGTCGGGCGGTCAGGCCGAGACGGGCGGCGCCGGCGGCGGTCGCGTACAGCAGCGCGGCGAGGAGCAGGACGCGGGGCGGGGAGAGCGCGGCGACGAGGGCGCCGCCGGCCGCGTAGCCGCCGATCTGCGTCAGACCGCTCATCATGTTGAACACCGAACGGCCGGTCATGTAGCCGTCCTCGGGCAGGATCTCGTGCAGCAGACCCCAGCGGACCCCGCCGCCCAGCGCGGCCACCAGACCCTGCGCGAGGACGACGGCGAAGACGGCGCCGACCGGAAGGCCCGGCAGGGCCAGGACGGCGGTGGCGGCGGCGAAGGCGAGGGAGAGACCGGTCAGCGCGGTCCTCGGGGGCAGGCGGTCCGCGCCCGAGAGGAGGAACGTCGCGCCGAGCACCTGGGCGAGGGACGGGCCGAACATGCTCACCGCCGACAGCAGCGGGGAGTGGGTCGCGCGGTACACCAGGGTGGCCAGGGCCAGGCCGGCGATCGTCTGGGCGGCGGTGTGGGCGGCGGAGGAGAGAAAGAGGGGCGTGAACCCGGGGGTGCGGAAGAGGCTTCGGTAGCCGTGTCGGGGGCCGGTCATGCGGGGAGTCTCGGGCGGGGGTCGGGGCGGGGGTTAATGTTTCGCCCGGGCGCGAAACGTCACGCGATGCGGAGGGGGTGGCGGGTCTGGGGTGGTGGCAGGTGAACGCCGACACGCTGGCCGGCAGCCGGTTCGTGATCTCGCCGCTCGCGGAGACCTTCGCGAGCCTGGAGCTGCTGCACACGGGCGGCGCCGCGCACCCCGGAGAGGCGGCGTGGCTGCGGGCGCATCTGCCCGGCTACCGCGAGCGCCTCGCGGCCGACCCGGTGACCGCGCTGCTGGTGCGGGCCGGGCTCGGACGGGACTGGATCGCCGACTTCCTCACGCCGACGCCCCGGGACGGGGAGAGCTTCGCGGCCGGCGTCGAACGGGTGCGCCGCGCCCGGCCCGAGGGGGCGCGGGCGCATCTGCGGGTCTCCCTCGCAGGTCCTCTGCCGGACCTGCTGGAGCGGGACGATCTGCCCGAGCGGGCGGCCGCGCTGCTGGAGTACGTGTGGGAGGCGGCGGTGGCGCCGTACTGGGAGCGGCGCCGGCGGGTGCTGGAGGCGGACGTCGTCGCGCGGACGGCGCAGGTGAGCCGGGGCGGGTGGGCGGCCGTGCTGGACTCGCTGCGGCCGGGGACGCGGTGGCTCGGCGAGAGCCGGTTCCAGGTCAACCTGCACGAGTATCCGCCCCGGGAGATCTCCGGGGCGGAGCTGCTGTTCGTGCCGGTGACGCCGAGGAAGGGGTGGGTGTCGTGGGAGGAGCGGGGGGTGGGGCGGTACGCCGTCGTGTACCCCTGCGTGGGGGTGTTGGCGGGGGGCGGGGCGGAGGCTGCCGTTCCGGCCGGTCTGAGCGCGTTGCTGGGGTCCGCACGGGCGCGGGTGCTCGTGCTCCTCGGCACGCCTCTGACCACGACTCAGCTGGTCGCTGTGACCGGGCAGGGGCTGGGTTCCGTGGGGCGGCATCTGCGGGTGCTGCTGGATGCGGGGCTGGTGGAGCGGCGGAGGGTGGGGCGGGCGGTGCTGTATTCGCGGACGGCGGT